>CAVSHI010000006.1:0-570727 GCA_963727845.1 Ignavibacteriota bacterium | reverse complement strand
GCGGAACTTCTGCAGGATTAAACTTGTGGTGATAGGCATAAAATACCAGACAGACATCCGGATGCCCGGCGTCGTTTTCCGAATCTTCTGCGGATCCGTGACCGCCTGACTCATTTTCTTTTTGATTTCTTCCGGAGAATCCGACAGCAGGATGGTATTGCCGAGCGATTTGCTCATGCGCTTGCCGTCCAACCCCGTCAGCCGGGCGAACTTTGTGACCTTTCCCTCCGGCTCCGGGAATACGACGCCGTACTGCGCGTTGAATCGGCGGGCAATCTCCCTGGTGATCTCGATATGGGGCAACTGGTCTTCACCCACGGGCACGACCTCGCCCTTGTATAACAGGATATCGGCCGCCTGCAGAACCGGATACCCGAGATGTCCGTACGAAATATTTTCGATATTCAGGTCCCGGACCTGTTCCTTCACCGTTGGATTGCGCTCAAGTCTCGCGGAGGTGATGAGCATCGACAGGAGCAGGTGAAGTTCCGCATGCTCTTTGATCTGCGATTGACGGAACATGGGGCTGTCTCCCGGGTCGATGCCGGCGGCCAGCCAATCAATCAACATATCGATGGAATTCTGATAAATGCGCGACGTGTCGAGATTGGTCGTCAGCGCATGATAGTCTGCGATGAGATGAAAGTTCTGGTAGTCCTGCTGGAGGGCGACCCAATTCTCAAGCGCCCCGACAAGATGGCCCAGATGGAGTTTGCCCGTCGGGCGCATCCCGCTCAAGATTCGTTTTTTTGTTGACAAGGAGAATCGGCCTTTCCGGTTAATTCGTATGATACAGTGAATCTACTTCCGGCCCCGGCAGTACCGGGATGGAGTCAATTCATGAACAAGTAGGGTTTCCACCGTTCATCAATCTTTCCGACATAATGACGGATGAACATGAGGTGGTTGGGTCGCATCGGTTTGCGCAACATTCTCATCTGCGCCTCTTCGGGGGTACGGTCACCTTTGCGGTTATTGCATTCGACACAGGCAGTTACAAGGTTCTCCCACGCTTCTTCTCCCGACTTCGATTTGGGCACCACGTGGTCGACGGTGAGCGATACATCACTCCGGCCGCAGTACTGGCAACGGTGACCATCCCGACGAAGTATGTTCTTGCGCGAAAGAATGATTTTCTTGTACGGAATTTGGATGTAGACACCGAGCCGCACAATGCTTGGGAACGGCATGCTCATGGATACGGAGCGCACCCGCTTGCTCTGATGTGCTTCGATGAGTTCCGCTTTCCCGAGATACAACAGCACGATCGCTTTCTTCACATTGCAAATCGTCATCGGCTCATAATTCTGATTGAGGATGAGCACTTTGCTGTTGAGGGAACCCCCCAGACTATGTTGATAGTAATAACTGAAGACTCAATTCTCTCCTTCGGACAATATCTAATTCCTGTACTATTACAGAATATAGGATAAAATCCTTTTCTTGTCAACTCTCCATCCCGGCGGGTGATATCCCAATTTCGTGACCGGAATGTGATTCTGTCACGGTGTGGACCTGAACAGCCACTGAAATTAGGGCACTATCTCCCGCCAGACCCCCCGGATTTCACTCTCACCCTGTGCAGTCGCTATTTCGGGATCTGGACAGCAACAAACATCGTCTGACCGCCCTGGTTTGTCTTTTTGATCCTGAGCAGGACGGCGTCCTCCGCCTTATGGCCGTCGAGAACCGAGCGGAGAGTCTTCGGAGAAGATACCTCCTTCTTGTCAATTTCCAGGATGATATCCCCCTTTTCAATTCCGCGATTGAACGCTTCGCCGTACATTTTTACGTCTGCAACGAGAATACCATAACGGACATCGTATTTTTCCTTCTGCTCCGCCGTCAGCGCTTGAACGGTCATCCCGAGGTTGTCAAACGAGAACGTCTTCGGCGAGGTTTCACTTTCGGCAGCGGTGTTATCCTTATTTTCCTGCCCGCTGTTCTCCGCGACGTCTTCCCCGGCATGAGACTTCAATGTGACGGTTTTTTCAAAGGTCTTTCCGTCGCGATAGATCCTGAGAACCACATCATCGCCGGGATGCTTTCGTGCGACGAAACTCTGAAGTTCATTGGGTTTGTTCACTTCCTTGCCGTCAACCGAGAGAATGATATCTCCTTCCTTGACCCCGGCAGCTTCGCCGGCGCCACCCTTGTCGACACGCTGGACAAAAACTCCTTCCGCTTTGCTGAGGCCGACCGACTTGGCCGTAGTTTCATCCACGGCTGTAATCTGTACGCCGATGTAACCGCGCCGTACCTTGCCATACTTGATGATATCCGACGCGACAACCCTCGCCAGATTAATCGGTATGGCGAAGCCGTAGCCCTGATATCGCCCGTTGGTGGTCGCGATCGCGCTATTGATTCCAATAACCTCACCGGATAAATTGACCAGGGGGCCGCCGCTGTTCCCGGGATTAATCGCGGCATCGGTTTGAATAAAATTCTCAATGCCATATCCCTTCTCCGTCCCGATAATGCCGATGTTGCGGCCGACAGCGCTGACTATGCCCGCTGTGACTGTCGATTGCAGGCCCAGCGGATTGCCGACGGCGAGCACCCACTCTCCGACATCGAGACTATCCGAATCGCCAAAGGCGGCAGTGGGCAGGTCGCTGGCGTCGACTTTGATAACGGCGATGTCGGTGGTCGGATCCTTGCCCACAATTTTTGCTTTCAGCCGGCGCGTATCATTCAAGACAACCTCGACGCTATTTTCCTCCGCCTCATCGACAACGTGGTTGTTCGTCAGGATATACCCTTGTGGATTGATAATCACCCCCGACCCGCCGGCTTGCTCGGGGGCAGGCTCCTGAAACTTGAAATCCGGCCCGAAGAAATGGAAGAAATCCTTGAAGTCTTCCGCGCTCCCTTTACCTTTCATTGTAACCGTGATGCTGACCACTGTCGGGGTTACTGCTTTGGCCACTTCTACGAATGCTTTGCCGGCTGCCTTCGGGTCAAATGATGTGTGAATCTTTCCCGGAGCGCCAAGGGTGACCGTCTGATCGCCGGCAAAGCCGAGCTCGACACCTCCCTTGAAGCTGGATACCAGGACAGCGCCAAAAACGATTCCGATGAAAATCAGAAAGATTGCAGCAAGAACAGACTTCTTTGACATACGTCTCCTTTTGATTGTAAATTGTTCTTTGGACATACTGATATACTTGAAACATCAAAAATTTGTTTCACCCGGCGGTTACGACAACCGGCATGATGAGCGCCTACGATCCTGCCATAACCGCGGAAAAAACCTCTTTCGATTTGAGTGGCCGAATTCCCGTCGCGTGAAACTTCAGATAACTCCACAGGAAGCTCTGAATCGGCTCATGGAGCCTTCGCTCGACGGAAAGATTGAGCAATCTCTCAAAATCTCCTTCCGACGAGATATGTTCAAGAATCATGCAGACCTGCCTGGACAATTTCACCTTTTGCCCGTTGACTCCGGAGCATACACCGCACAGCGCACCGCCTTTGTCCAGATGAAACTCAACGGTTGGGCGCCCTTCACTCTCCGCTAGTATATTTCGCCCGCAGCCCACGCACCTCTTCATGGAAATCCCAAAACCGAGGATGCCGGCAAGATGAATCTCAAAGCTATATAACAAATTCAGAAAGTTTTTAGTTGCATCGTTGAGAATTGTCAACGACTGAACGAGCAGATTGAATAACTGAACATTCTGCTCTTCTTCATGCGCCACGCAGCTCACCAGCTCAATAAGGCACATGCCGACCGCCATTTTCTCCAGGCTTTCCGGTATGCCACGAAAACCAACTTTGAGCTCACACTCGGACACCGTCTGGATCTCACGACCATCCTTCTTGTAAACGACGAGTGCAACATAGGACATCGGCTCCAGAGAGGAGCCGAACTTGTTCTTTGACCGGCGTGCTCCTTTGGCGATGGCGCTGAGTTTGCCCAACTCCCGGGAGTAAAAGGTGACTATCTTGCTGGTCTCACGGTACTTGATTGACTTGAGAACGACGGCTTCCGTCGAAACAATTTCGCTCATCGGATGGGGGTTCGATTATGTCGACAAGATGGTGCTGCCCGGTGGACTCCCGCTGAGGTTGAACGGCGGGCGATAAATTCCGTCCTCCGTTATGATGGCTGAAATCAACTCGCACGGTGTGACATCGAACGCCGGCGAGAGAGTCTGAACCCCCTCTGGCGCGATTTGTTTTCCAAAAACTTCCGTGACTTCCCGCCCGTCACGCTGCTCGAGAGGAATCTCTCTCCCCGACTTCATCGAAGCGTCGATGGTACTTGTCGGGGCAGCAACATACAGTGGAATGCCGTGATGGCGGGCAAGAACGGCAAGGCTATAGGTGCCGATCTTATTTGCCGTATCGCCGTTCGCCGCAATCCTGTCCGCCCCCACAATGATCAGGTCAATTTTCTTCTGTTGCATGAGCGACGCTGCGGCATTATCGGTAATCAACGTTACATCTACCCCTGCTTTCATCAATTCCCAGGTTGTGAGCCGGGCGCCCTGGAGCGCGGGGCGCGTCTCGCATGCGAAGACACGGACGACTTTCGCAGATCGATGCGCGGTCGTGATAATCCCCAGCGCCGTGCCTTCGCCGCCGGTCGCGAGCGCGCCGGCATTGCAATACGTGAGAATGGAAGCTCGTTGTGGAATGAGCGTGAGCCCGTGTTCGCCGATGCGCCGACATTTGTCGGCATCCTCATGGTGAATGGTGATCGCTTCCTGAACAAGCCTCTCCCGGCCTTCCTTTACGCCCGGGGCGCGGACGGCCACCTGCTGCATTCTGGTCAACGCCCAGGAGAGGTTCACCGCGGTCGGACGCGTCGACGCGAGTTCGTCTGCGGCCTTCCGGACATGCGAACGAAATGTCCGGACATCGGAATCAGTAAATTTTAAAGAGGCAAGTGCAACACCGTACGCAGCGGCAATCCCGATTGCGGGGGCGCCGCGAATTTTCAACGTCCGGATCGCTTCGGCAAGAACCGAATGGTCATCGGTTGTGATGTACGTTTCTTCCAATGGAAGCTTCGCCTGGTCGATAAACCTGACAGAGCTTCCCAGCCATTCGATGGATTTCATACGGCATGGTTTCAAGCAACTTCTTCAAATCTCGACAACTCCCTGAACTCATGGAACCGGTCCTTGATCCCCAGCGATGTCAGATCCTTGAAGCGTTCCACGCTGAATCGCTCGACGCAAAATGACGCCAGAGTGCTTCCATAAATCACGGCCCGCTTGAAATTCTCCTCCGAGAGGTCGTCCGTCCGCGCGATCCATCCGATAAAACCACCGGCAAAAGCGTCGCCCGCCCCTGTCGGGTCGTAAATGTCCTCCAGCGGATAGGCGGGAGCGGAAAACATTGTACGCTCCGTGATCATCACAGCGCCATGCTCTCCCTTTTTTATGATAATGGTCTTCGGGCCTAAACGGATGATTGCCTTCGCGGCTTTGATGAGATTGTGCTCGCCCGCGAGCTGGCGCGCCTCGGAATCGTTCACGATCAACACGTCCAGGAGTTTCAGCGTTCGCAGAAGCTCGGCATTATTCCCCGTGATCCAGAAATTCATTGTGTCGCCGACGACAAGACGCGGCTTGGAGAGTTGTTCGAGTACCCGGCGTTGCAACACGGGGTCGATGTTCCCGAGGCAAACATACGTGGTGTTCCGGTACGATTGCGGGATTTTGGGATCGAATTTCTCGAAAGCGTTAAGCTCCGTGAAAAGTGTGTCGCGCATATTGAGGTCGTAGTGATATCGTCCACCCCAGCGGAATGTTTTCCCGTTCTTTACAACTTCCAAACCCTCAAGGTCAACGCCATGGCTCTCAAGTAACTGCATGGCCGCCTTCGGGAAATCGCCGCCTACGACGCCGACAAGCCGGACGGGCGTGACAAAATAACTTGCCGCCGTCGAAATGTACGTCGCCGAACCGCCGAGTGCGTTCTCAACGCGGCCGAACGGCGTTTCAATCGTGTCTAAAGCAAGCGAACCGACAACCAGAAGACTCACTGAAAGACCTCAGAAATAATGGGGAAATCGACCGATTAATGTACAAAAAGAAGGGACGAAGTGCAACAGAAGCCATAAGTATATGAGTATTTGGACTCATGAGCAGATCAGGTCAAAAATGGCGAAGATGCCTGTTGAAATATATTCCCAATTGATGTACATTACCCTCCATCATCGAACATTTTCCGGCAAACAAGCATGACACCACGCGAACGATGGTTGGCCCTCTTCGCAGGCGAGAAACCCGACCGCATCCCAACAGACTATTGGGCAACCCCTGAAGTCACGAATCGCCTGTTGAAGGAATTGAAGTGCGCCGACGTTGAGGAGCTGTACGAGCGGCTTCACATCGATGGAGTTGTGAAAATCGAGCCGCCTCACAGGACCAATCATCACCCCAAAGACCCCCTTGCCGATATCTGGGGGCTGCGGCGGAAATGGATCAATTACGGGGCAGGAGAATACGATGAATTCGACAATCATCCGCTCGCCGATGCAACAGCTGTCGAAGATGTGCACAAGTACCTTTGGCCCGACGCCAACGACTGCGATTACGCAGCATACGTGAATCTGCTCAAGAAGGCCCCGAAGCATCGTCTTGTAAGAACCGGAGATTTTGAACCGTTTCTCCTGTACGCGGCGCTGCGCGGTCTCGAGCAAGCGATGATGGATTTCCTCAACGCACCGGAGATACTCCAGGCTTCACTTGATCACATTTTTGATTATCACTATCAGGTCGCTCAGCGCGCTTTCGAAGCAGGAAAGCACCGGATCGACATGACGTACATTGCGGAAGACCTTGGAGGTCAAAACAGTTTGCTGTTCAGCGTGCCGCAGATTCGACAGTTCATCCTTCCCAACCAGAAGAAGATGGCCGACCTAGCACGAAGCTTTGGGATCCACATTTTCTATCACACCGACGGCGACGTACGGCCCATCATACCCGACCTCATGGACGTAACCGGTATCGAAGTGCTCAACCCTATTCAATGGCGGTGCCCCTCAATGGAACGGAAAGCGCTCGTGCGCGATTTTGGCCAGAGGATTATTTTTCACGGCGCGATGGACAACCAGCAGACGCTCCCGTTTGGGACCGCAAAGGATGTGCGTGTCGAGGTTCTTGAAAATATCGAAATATTTTCTTCCGCTCGCTGGATATGCGCTCCCTGCCATAACCTCCAGCCCATCACACGAACCGAGAACATTCTTGCATTGTACGAGACAATCCATGAATACGGGAAGCTGTAAAGCCGAGTGTTCATGCCTTGCATCGCATCCGGCATAAAAAAACTTCCCGAAAGCCGCACAACTTTCGGGAAGTCCAAAACCTCAGAATGAAGAATCGCTTATAATGTCCTTTATCTGCCGCCGGACGGAGCGGGCGGTTGCGGGAGAGGCTTCCTCGGAAATTTTTCGTCACGCATCGCGGCATTGTACGCAAATGCAGCCATGATAACCGAAGCCTGCTTCAGGTCTTCTTCCTGTGCCCGGTCGTACACGTCCATGTTCGAATGGTGCGTGCGGGTCTCGTACTCGAGCGGGTCCTGGATGAATTGGAACCCCGGCAATCCGACACCATCAAACGACAGGTGGTCTGTTCCACCGGTGTTGGAAATGGAAAGCGTGTACGCACCCCAGTCTTTAAAGGGAGCCAGCCACGCACGGAAGATCTTCCGTACTTCCTCATTGCCTTGCATGAAGACTCCGCGAACTTTACCCGACCCGTTGTCGTTATTGAAGTACACGGAAAACTTGTCGGCTTCGGGTTTTAGCGCGATCTTGCTTGTCGGGTCATTGGCAGCTCCTTCCCGTTGCCCGAAATGCTGCTTCACATACGCAGCTGAGCCGAGGATTCCTTCTTCTTCTCCACTCCACAATCCAACCCGGATCGTTCTCCGTGGTTTCAGGTCGAAGCACCTTCAGAATTCGCATCGCTTCAAGAGAAACAGCGCTGCCCGTGCCGTTGTCCGTTGCACCCGTGCCGCCCTGCCACGAATCAAAATGCCCGCCGATCATGACAACTTCATCCTTCAAATCGGTTCCGGGGATTTCGGCAATGATGTCATAACTCGAATCCGCTTTCGTGAAGTTCACTTCGAGATTGATCTCCATTTTCACCTGTTCGCCCTTCGCCAGCATGCGAATGATGCGGTTGTAGTGTTCCGCCGCAACGACGATCTGCGGAAGAATCTTCGGAGCCTTGGGATCGTACACTTGCACTCTTCTTGTGAACGGAGTATCGGGATGCATCGGAACAGTCGCGCCCTGAACGAACACAGTTCCTCCGTCCCCGGCAAAGCTGATCTCAAGCGTCGCCGCAGCGCCTTCTTCCTGACACATTTGCCATTTGCGATAGGAAAGCATCGCCCTGGCTCGCTGGTCGCCGCGCATCTGGAATCTGAAGCCGCCGCGCCGACCCTGCATATCCGCGTTCGCGAGGTCGAGGAGGCTTGAATCCGCGAGCCGCCAGCCTTCCGGTGTGAAATGGGCTTTGAGCTCGCGCGGGTCGCTGAGCATGACAATTTTGTTCTTCAATTTCCCGCGATATATCTCAAGCGTTGAATCTTTTTTGGCGTCCAGAAATACCACCTCAGCGTTGACTTTTCCGTTTGTCCCGGGCGACCACGCTTTGGGATACGCGATGATGGGCGACACCGATGGTTCGGTCATGGTGGCGGAGAAGGCTTTGAGCGACCAGCCTTTTCCGAAACGGTCCCCACGCTTCAAGATGAGGGTTGTACAGTCCGAATTCCGACATCTCCTTGAGCGCCCAATTTGCCGCGCGCATGAACTGCGGTGAACCGGTCAATCGCGGGCCATAAACGTCGGAAATATAGCTGAGGATTTCCATTACCTTTGAGTGATTCGTGCCCTCATCCTTGATTTTCGCAACCGCCACGGAATCAAACTTTTCCCGGGGCGCCTGGCTAAATGCACCTTGCACACAAAGAAATGAGACGAGCAACAAACAAACCAAACAATGCTTCATCACAAAATCTCCTGAATTATTGAGAAGAGTGAGCTAAAACAACGAATTAAACGGATCAAACGACACAACGAATTAAACGAATCAAACGAAACAACGAATTAAACGAATTATTCTCGCGACGAATGCGGAAACTCAGTTAATATAACATATTGGGGATGATTACAAAATAATGTCGTGGGCCAGAATGTTGGAAGGAAATCCCCTCCTTGGAGGGGTGTCGACGAAGTCGACGGGGTGGGTAACCGGGGTTGGCACTCTTTCACACTTCAGAATGCAACCGGTTCATAACACACCCCTATAGTCCCCTCTCGGGCGGGGGAGTGTCTTCGGCAAGAGGGGACGTAATGGCGTTTCTCTTCCCCCATGTCGGTCGTACGGACAAAGACCGATCAAAATATGCCGCTTCCGGTTAGCGGGGGAATCATTACCGTTTCTGAGAATACCTCAAACCGATCTTCGGTGGCATAGGTCGCTCCCAGATGGAATTTGGGAACGAGCAAGAATCCACAGGTCCATTAAACTCGTCGAAGCGAAAACCGGTTGACATGGCGGAGTTCTCGCGGTGTGGCAATATTTGACTTTCTGAAGTTGTTTTCGTAAAGTTCTACAACCGATCGGGCCACAATGGTCGCGCAATGTTATTGCCCTTCGCTCTCCCGAACGGCCGGTTGGAGGGTCCAAATGTAGAGGTTGTTCAGATGCGAACAAGCACACATACCATGAGCCTTAGTCCCGATTCGACAAGACGCACTTGCAATACAAAAATGGAGGAATCCATGAAGCACATCATAATCTATTCCGTCATAATTCTCTCTATCGCCGCATCCCATGGTTGTAAGAAAAATGAGAACCCAGTTGGACCCAGCGGCTCTATGGCCTGGGTCAATGCCTTGCAAGGTTCGACAATTTCAAGTATTGCCACAAGCGGAGCTGATCTTTTTGCCGGTACTTATGCGGGCACGGTTTTACTCTCCGTCGATAACGGATCAAGTTGGGAAATACTGGATACATTGAGTATTAAGATCCCAGGCAACACGAACTCACTTCATACCAATAGCGCTTACCATTCTCAGGTCAACACAATTCTTGTCAGTGGCGCTGATATTTATGCTGCATACGGATATGCATCATGGGGTGGCGTGTTCCTTTCCACCAACAACGGCACAAGCTGGACCGAAATGGATTCTGGATTGGTTTATTCCTCGGCAAACCCAATTGCTCCGGCCGTTAATAGTCTTGCTGTCATCGGGAACAATCTTTTTGCCGGAACAGATTATGGCGTTTACCTGTCTACCAATAATGGTGCAGGTTGGACCTCGGCTAATTCGGGAATGTCTTACCAGGTTATGCGACTTGCAACGATTGGGACAGAGCTTTTTGCAGGAACAACAGGTGAAGGAGTTTTCCTTTCTACCGATAACGGCACGAGTTGGAGTGCGGTCAATAATGGATTGACCAATACTTCTATTTATGGTCTTGCCTCGATTGGGACGAATCTCTTTGCGGGAGGTTTTAAATTCCCCGGAGATTCCGCAGGTGGTGTTTTTCTTTCATCCAATAATGGGGCAAACTGGAGTGCCGTCGATACTGGTATGACAAATGAGATGATCAATGTTCTTGTCGCGAGCGGCACGAACCTCTTCGCCGGGACGAATAGCGGAGTATTCCTTTCCACGAACAACGGGACGAGCTGGGCAGACCTGTCGACCGGTTCATTGGTCGACTCATCGGCAGTTATTGCACTTTGTATTAGCGGCTCAAATATCTTTGTCGGAACTAATGGTAATGGGATATGGCATCTTCCTCTTTGAAAGCACACGCGTCAGAACTAATCCGGGATATTACAAACACCCGGCAAGCTCTGGTCATAACCCGTAGTGGTGAGGCAAAGGTCGTCGTCCAAGACATACGGTCGTATGAGCGTATGTTGGAGACATTTGCGTTGCTGAAGATCCTAACCCGCAGCAAGCAAAATATGAAGCGCGGGAAGGTAAAGACGTTGGATGACACTTTCACGTGCCTGGAGAAACGAATCAGAGCATTCAAGAATGAAAGAGTATAACCTGGAGTAACTGAATTTCAAGAGCTGCATTGCAAACCTTATCGAGTCATTTACTCAATCGAGTCGACTTCAGTTTATGTCCATTGCATCTTAGATGGGAGACGGGATGTGCAGACTGTACTCCAGGAACGATTACTGCGTTGAAGATGTACTGCCTGGCGATTTGTGGTGAGGGGTGCACGATGTGCGATTCCGCTTTCCTGGGGCCTTCTGGGGAGCGCCAGGGATCAGAAGTTCCACCTCACGAGATGTGAGTCTCTTCCAGTCGCCCGGTTTCAAATCCTTCAGATCATAACCGCCGATCTTCGTTCTGGTTAGGCTGAGAACTTTGTATTCGAATGCTTCACACATGCGCCGGACCTGGCGGTTCCTGCCTTCGAAAATTGTTAATTGCATCCCGTAGTCGCCGGCTCCTTTTTTCAGTCCCGTGGATTGCGAAACTTTCGCAGGACGCAGTTGCTCGCCATCCAGGGTCATGCCTTCCTCAAAGATCTTCTTATGCAGGGAAGAAAGTGGTTGATCAAGAATGACCCGATACGATTTGGGGACACCCGAGCGAGGGTTCGTCAATCGTTCTCCAAGCCGATGGTCGTTGGTGAAAAGCAGCAATCCCAACGTCTCCTTGTCGAGCCGTCCCACCGGATACACCCATTGACCGACATCGCCGAGGATGTCGTACACGGTTTCCCTTCCCCGCTCGTCGGAGCGGGTCGTGACGACCCCTTCCGGCTTGTTCATCATGATGTAGATGAGTTCTTTCGTTTGGCTTCTTTTCCCATCGACCTCGATTCTATCCGCTCGCAACGAGCATCGTAACGACGCGCTAGCGACGATCCGGCCATTGACGGAAACTCGTCCGGCGTGAATCAGTTCAACCGCCTGAGTCCGCGAGCAAAATCCGAGTTTGGAAAGCGCTCGCGCCAGACTGACATCGCGTATGGCCGCGCCTTTCACGATTCAGGATTCAAGAGAAGTTCTTCACGATCCGGGGACTGGATTTACGAATTTCCGTTCCGTATCCCCCTTACGTGGCGGTAAACCCACCAGGCCGCCCCGATTACGATAACGATACCAATGACAATGTCCGCCTGATGGAAATAATCCCGCAACGTGCCCCAGTTTTCACCCAGCTTGATCCCGACCCAGGAAAGCAGAAAACACCACGGGAGGGAACCGAGAAATGTATACAGCACGAACCGCCAGAAAGGCATCCGCGCGATGCCGGCGGGAAGAGAAATGAAGGTTCGAACGACGGGAAGAAGCCTTGAAAAAAAGATCGCCCAATCCCCATACCTGGAAAACCAGCGGTCGGCAAGATCAAGGTCGTGGTGGGAAACAAGAACATATTTCCCATACTTCTCAATGAATGGCCTGCCGCCGTACACGCCGGCGGCATAAGCGATCACTGAACCGATGACACAGCCGATCGCCCCCGCGATACCGGTCCACCACAGATTGAATCTGCCCGCAATGACCAGGTAACCGGAAAACGGCATGATAATTTCGCTCGGCAACGGAATGCACGCGCTCTCAATCGCCATACAGAGGATGATCCCCGGGTATCCGAGGTTCGAGATAACATCAATGATCCAACGACCAACGACTTCAATGAGATTTGTAATCACCGCTTTCCATGTGCCTGTGACAACGCTTCTGAGGTGAGAAATATATGAACATTGAAGGAGGAATCAAAGAGACTGATGACATCGAATCCCGAAGCGAAGAACGATGCGGGCAGCAACTGGCGGGATATGGAGACCCGCGAGCGAGCATCAATTCACGAGAATAGCTTCCGGCTTGGTAAACAGCAGATGGTCGTGCAGATAATGCATGAGGAGGAACGAGAGGACAACGATGTAGTAACACTGGTCAAACGACAGTCCAAGCCCCCGGCTGAAGTATATCAGGATAGCGATAATGGCGACCGCCACGGACGTTAACCCGACATGGAAGGAGTAGTACATCCACGTCTTCCCTTCCCGCGACATTTTGTCGATGAATCTTGTGCCGATTTCGCCCCGCTCGTGCCTCAACCTATTGATGTAGTAGGTCAGTCCCAGATACTGAAATGAATGCCACGCATTAAATCCCTGGAAGGCTACATCCAGGTTTGGGAATGCGGGGACAAAGAATGCGATGACAACAGTGATGGACATTAACAGGATTTTGGGATAATTTGCCGCCCCTGCCCTGACTTCGTTCGCCGTTTTCCAGACGAACATAACCAGCGATGCGACAAAAAATGCCGTGACAAAGTAGAACAGATAATCCGTTTTGAGGAAATCAGGGAAGAAGATCACATTGGCCCCGATGATGAATTCGCCGCGGACGAATTTGTACGTCGCAATCGGAGCGAGGCTTGAAAACACCACGGCATAATCGATGATTCGGGACATTTTCGACAACGAAACTTTCGCCTTTTTGTTGTAGCATTCCATGATGAAGGCAATTTGATGCATGACGTGCACCGACGCCCAGAAGAAGAAAAATGAAATAAGGAACTGAAAATTCCAGACCCCGAGAACGATCACTCCAACAGGGTATGATCAACGAGAGGAGAAGAAACAATTTGTGCTTCCTCGAAAAGCTCTTGTCCAGGGCAGTCCTGGTATATGTTGCGTACATATGTGGACCGCCAATGAAGAGAGCGATTGTGCCGTTCACCAGATTGCGGCTCGCATCATCGTCCCAGGTATAGTGGATTCCCAGCGTAGCCAGCAAGCTATTGATCGAGGGCGTCGCCTGGTTGGCAAAGAGATAGGTGAGAATGGGAACTGCAACCAGAACGGAGCTCAAACTTATGAACGACAGGTCCCAACTCTTGCTTCTCAGCCAGAGTTTTTCTGTCGCGAGGCCGGTACGTGCCTCTCCCGCCAGCGTGTACGCTTGATTCATTGCGTGATCTTTTCCAAAGATGCTCTTACTTCATTCATAAAATCAAAAAGCCTGTACGTTGGTGTCGCGGTCCGCACCGTGACACCAACATCTTCGGTCACGAAATCCTGCCCGCCGCAACAAAACATTGCTTTGGGCAGGCGGGGGTTCGTCACCGCGTGGCGTTCGTGAGAGCGGGACGGCACCCGTTTCTCACATCACCTGTTCATACATTTTTTCAATCTGTTGCCGGAATTTTTCCTCCACCACTCCGCGCCGGATCTTGAGGGTCGGGGTCACTTCACCGTTGTCAATCGTGAGCGGTTGACTGAGCAGGGTGAATTTCCGAACCCGCTCGAATTGCGCGAGGTCCTTCTGGAATCGATTTATTTCCTCCTGAATAAGCCGGTGGATCTCATCAGAGAGGACGAGATCTTCGTTGGAGGAATGCGAAATGTTATGCCGGGAAGCGTACTCCTTAATAACGTCGAAGTGCGGGACAACAAGCGCGCTGCAGAACATGCGCCTGTCGCCGATGAGCACAATCTGGTCGATGTACTCGCTCTGCAGGAACAGGCTTTCAATAGGCTGCGGCGCGATGTTTTTTCCGCCCGAAGCTCACAAAAATGTGCTTCTTGCGGTCGGTGATGACCAGGAATCCGTCGCTGTCGAAGTGGCCTATGTCCCCGGTGTGCAACCATCCTCCGGCGCCGATTGCTTCCGCCGTCGCCTGCGGATTGTTCCAGTATCCCTTCATCACATTCGGGCCGCGTGCCAGGATCTCCCCGTCGCTTGCGATCTTCACATCAACACCCGGGATGGGAAAACCGACAGTCCCGTGCCGGTAATTTTCAACGCGATTGGCGCTGATTACCGGAGACGATTCAGTCAAACCATATCCTTCAATGACGAGGATGCCGAGCGCATCAAAAAATTCACCCAGCTCGTGCGACAATGCCGCGCCGCCCGATACAAAGTACTCAATTCTGCCTCCAAGCCGGCTTTTGATCTTGCGAAAAACCAGGATTTCCGCGAGCCCGCGTTTCAGCCTCAGCATCCATGAGAAGGATTTTTGCTTTCTCGCATGAACATATTCTTTGCCAATGCCAACTGCCCATTCGAAAATCCGCCTTTGAAAAACGGGCTGGGAGGCAACTTGCTTCTGAAGTCGCGTGTGCATGCGCTCAAAGAACCGTGGAACCGCAGTGACAAAGGTTGGACGGATTTCCAGGAGGTTTTGTGGGACAGTTTCAATACTCTCGGCAAATGCAATCGTAGCTCCACACGCCATGGCAGTATAGTACCCTGCCATGCGCTCAAAGGAATGGCAAAACGGAAGAAATGACAGCAGGACACTTTCGGACGTAATGGGAATCACCGCAGCCGAAGCGTGGATATTGCTCACCAGGTTCTTGTGCGTCAGCATGACACCTTTTGGGTTGCCAGTCGTCCCGGAGGTGTAGATGATTGTGATGAGGTCATCGGGCCCAATCCGCTCTCGCTCCCGTTCGACGGCTTCGCGATGTTCCGTGCCGGCTTTGTTCCCGAGGTTCATCAGCTTCGCGTAGGCGAGTACTCCTCCGGTTTCGTTGTCTTCCTGGTCATTCATCAAAATTATTTTTTTCAGCGTTTTCACGTTCCGGGAAACAGCGGTCACCTTATTGAGCTGGAGTTGATTCGAGACTATGACGTAACTCACCTTTGCATCATTGAGAATAAACTCAATCTGTTTGGGACTGAGGATCGTATAGAGCGGAACGTTGACGGCTCCCAGCGACAGCATCGCCATGTCGGAGATTATCCACTCGGGTCGATTTTCCGATATGAGGGCAATGTGATCGCCCCTCTTTACGCCAAGCACCGACAGCCCGCGGGTGAGAGTTTCCACATTCCTGCGTAACGCGGCGTAGGAAAGTCCCGACATATTCTTCCCCCTTCTTATGCCTCAGCGCCGGTCGCTGCGCGCCTGCAAATGTCCTTGTGACGTTGTCGAACATCTCAGTAATTGTAGAAAACTCCGCGGCTAGTCCCATCATTCCTCTTATTGTCTGGTATCGCTTAATTGTGTCCAAATTAACTTCCTTCAGGATGAAAAGCAAGAGGACACTCATCATGCCCCAATTTTCTTGTGGCGAATTCTTGTTCGTGCTTGAATGTTGTCAAACCGGTAAATTCGTTGTCGCTTTTGGAGTTACACAGTAACATTGTGTTGAATTATCCATCGCTCAGAAAATTTTTTTCATTTTTCACTTGACTTCTTGTCCACAACTCAATATATTTGTTGCACTAAGAACGAGGACAAGGGGATTCAGGGGACGTCGCTCTCCCAAAATGGAGCGGAAACAGCATCATGAAATTTGTGTTAATTTTGCCGGGCAGTAGCTCTGTTCGCAGGCCCGGCTTATTACTGAAGTTAATCCAAGCGAGTTTACAAACCAGTCTGCAATAGGAGAGCATAATTAATGGCAAGTCCAGAAACAAGTCCAGGCGCTGAAGGAAACGTAGTTGTAGGTTCGAAGCAAACGGAGACCGGCCGGCGGACAAAAGGACTATCATTCAAACGGTTATTCACAAAACCGGGTACGCATCCGTTCGACGAAATCGAATGGGAGCTTCGCGCCGCGGTTATCAGCAACGAAAAAGGCGAGACGATTTTTGAACAGAAGGATGTGGAGGTTCCGAAATCGTGGTCGATAACGGCAACCAACGTTGTCGCCTCAAAATACTTCCACGGCCCTCTCGGGTCGCCGGATCGGGAATACAGTGTGAAGCAAATAGTTGAGCGCGTCGCCCGCACGATGACGGGATGGGGACGGAGCGGCGGCTACTTCACTTCAGAAGAAGATGCCGAAACCTTCTATGCAGAACTCACCTTCATGCTCGTCAACCAGTACATGTCGTTCAACAGTCCCGTATGGTTCAATTGCGGCATCGAAGAGAAGCCGCAGTGCTCTGCCTGCTTCATCAACTCCGTGCAGGACACGATGGATTCCATTCTGGAGCTCGCGAAGACCGAGGGAAGGCTTTTCAAATGGGGTTCCGGAACGGGGTCGAACCTCTCCACGCTGCGGTCGTCCCGCGAAGGACTTTCGGGCGGCGGTACGGCTTCGGGCCCGGTCTCGTTCATGAGAGGTTATGATGCCTTTGCCGGAGTCATCAAGTCCGGCGGCAAAACCCGTCGCGCGGCGAAGATGGTCATCCTCAATGCCGACCATCCAGACATTCTTGATTTCATCAAGTGCAAAGCCGACGAAGAAAAAAAGGCGTGGTCTCTGATCGACGCAGGCTACGACGGCGGATTCAACGTCCCCGGCGGCGCGTATGATTCGGTGTTTTATCAAAATGCGAATCATTCAGTTCGCGTAACCGACGAGTTTATGCGTGCAAGTCTCGAGGACAAGAGCTGGACGACCAGATCGGTCAACGGCGGCCAGCTAATGGATACGTACCGGGCGCGCGATCTCATGAAGGAAATGGCGGAAGCTGCATGGGTCTGCGGCGACCCCGGCATGCAATTTCACACAACCATCAACAACTGGCACACCTGCCCGAATTCCGCTCCCATCAATGCGTCGAATCCCTGCAGCGAGTACATGTTCCTCGACGACACCGCGTGTAATCTGGCGTCACTCAATCTGATGAAATTCCGGACCGAGGACGGCGAGTTTAACACCGAAGCATTCTGCCATGCAGTCACAATCACTATTACTGCGCAGGAGTTCGAAGTCGACAACGCCAGCTATCCTACGCCGAAGATCGCGCAGAACAGTCACGACTATCGACCTCTCGGATTAGGATACGCAAACCTTGGCGCCCTGCTCATGGCACGCGGCCTCCCGTATGACAGCGATGAAGGACGCTCGTACGCTTCGGCAGTCACAGCCCTGATGTGCGGACAGGCGTACAAACAATCGGCTGTTATTTCAAAAGAGGTCGGACCGTTCAATGGTTTTGATAAGAATCGCGAGCCGATGCTTCGTGTGATAAAGATGCACGGCCTGGCCGCGGACGAAGTCAAGGATCGATATGTTCCGGGAGACTTGCTGACCGCTGCCCGCAAGGTGTGGGACGACGCGTATGCGATCGGCCGGGAGCGCGGCTTCCGCAATTCACAAGCCACGGTTCTTGCACCGACAGGCACGATCGGCTTCATGATGGATTGTGACACCACCGGTGTCGAGCCAGATATTGCCCTGGTCAAGTACAAGAAGCTCGTCGGCGGTGGTATGATAAAGATCGTGAATAACACTGTGCCACTGGCCCTAAAAAAACTCGGTTACATCGACGAGCAAATCGAACACATCATTGCCTTTATCGACAAGAACGATACCATTGAGGGCGCTCCACACATGAAGGCCGAACATCTCCCAATTTTCGATTGCGCTTTCAAACCGGCTAAGGGTGAGCGCACGATTCATTATATGGGACATGTGAAAATGATGGCATCCACCCAGCCGTTCCTGTCGGGTGCGATCTCAAAAACCGTCAACATGCCCTCGGATGTGACACCCGAAGACATCGGCAACACGTACGCTGAGGCGTGGCGACTCGGCCTGAAGGCAATTGCCATATACCGGGATGGTTGCAAGCGAACGCAACCGCTGAGTACGAGCCTTGACCACTCCGCCGGCACGGGAAAACGGCGCGCCGTGCGCCGCCGGCTTCCTGACGAGCGGCAGGCTATCACGCACAAATTGTCAATCGCCAACCACGAAGGCTACATTACCGTCGGATTGTACGAAGACGGAACGCCCGGAGAGATATTCATCACGATGTCGAAAGAAGGCTCAACCATCTCCGGATTGATGGATGCCTTCGCGACAGCCGTGTCGATGGCATTGCAGTACGGCGTACCGCTGCGTGTTCTCGTCGAGAAATTTTCCCATATGCGATTCGAGCCGAGCGGGTTCACCGGAAACAAGGACATCCCGATCGCAAAATCCGTCTGCGACTATATCTTCAGATGGCTGGGAAAGAAGTTTCTGCCTCCCGAAGATCAGCCGACAAACATGGACAACGGAAACGAGTTCCCTGTCACAACCGTGGATTCGGCCCACGTGGCAAAGGAGCAGCCCTCTTTTCACTCCAGCACGATTAACGAAAAGGCCGAACGCGAGGTGTTTCAAGCGCAGTCCGACGCTCCTCCCTGCCACGCGTGCGGAAGCATCATGGTGCGCAGTGGAAGCTGCTACAAATGCGTGAACTGTGGAGAGACCTCAGGATGTTCCTAATGTCTGCGAACATCCCGCTGTTTTCTGGCGGGACGGGGAAACGAACGGATGCTCGTAGCATTGAGAAGCGAGGAAACAACCCGTAGCGATTGATATCCGGGAAAGAATCCGATCCTTTCTTAGCGGATCAAGAATAGAGAAACGACACGTTGTAATCTACAGCGTGTCGTTTCTTTTTGCCCTACAAGTACAAATGTGTTATCTTTCATTTATGCGTCGGATGACCTTCATCCTTGCCGTCGCGTTCTTGTTGCCGGCGGTTGCACACTGCCAGCAGGCGGAATGGCGGAGGAACTTCGACGATGCCAAAGTCGATGCCCTTGCCAAAGGCAAATTGATCCTCCTCTACTTCGAATCGTCATCCGATGAGCAGTGCATCGAAATGGACAGTGAAACCTTGAACCAGCCAGCCGTTGTCAAGATGTTACAGAGGTTCGAGTGCGTCAAATTCGATCTCGAACAGATTCGCCTGAGCAGCAATCTGATTCGCAACGACAGGTACCAGCAGCTGGCCGTCCGCTACAGAGTGAGCTACTTTCCCACAACCGTCTTCATCGACATCTCCGGGGATGTGTTTCTGCGGGTCGAAGGCCGTGTCCGAGTTCCCGAGATGTTGGAGAAAATGGAAGCTCTTCCGACCGACCTCTCCAGCGTGTATTCGCTCCTCACCGAGTTGGAAAAGTCACCCAACAGCGTCTGCAAGCGGATCGCCGCCGCCGACAGTTTTCAACAACTGAAATTATACGACGTGAGCAACGCCTACTACAGGGAGAGCATTCATACGGACACCGTCAAAAGAGACCGGCAACTTTCAGAACGTATCGATATGTCGATGGCAAAAGACTACATTGCCCTCAATGAAGTCCATGCTGCCATCGACGTGCTGGAACGCATGCTGGATAAGTATCCCGTGAGCCCGCTGCGTGCGGAGCAGCTCTTTCTGCTCACAGGATTGAACCTGCAGGCATTGAACGAAATCCGCGCTCGGGAATATCTCGACGTACTTGAAAAATCCTTCCCGAAGAATCCCTTTACAAAACGGGCAAAGCGTCTGTTAAGGAATTAGTGTCGTGTCACTCAAATTGTCTTAACAAGACGTTGGATCGTTATGCCACTCTTAACCCTCACCCTCGCTCCCTCTCCCAGTGGGAGAGGGATGTCACGGAGTGACAGGGTGAGGGTTAACAGCCACGATACAGAAGCTGTCTATTCCCGAGATACACACAAGGAATAGCACTCTACGTCAGTGCATTCTTCACCAATTCCGCCGCCCTGAAACCACTCAAGACGGCACCTTCGATTGTCGCCGGCAGCCCCGTGTTGGTCCAGTCGCCGGCAAGATAGAAGTTTCTGACCTGCGTCTCCGGCGCAGGCCGAAACGGCTCAATTTCATTCGTCGCAGAAAACGTCGCCCGCCTTTCCTTTATGACCACCGAATGAATGAGTTTTGCCTGCCGGGCCGCAGGGAAAACATCCTTCAATTCATGAAGCGCGACCAGGATCAGTTTCTCCTTCGGTTCGTCAACTATAGCGTAGGCGCCGCTCAAAACCGCAGAGATATATCCCGTGCTCCTGCTATCGCCGACAATCCTCCTCCGGTTGAACACCCACTGGAGTGTCCGGCCGATCAATCCGACGTAGTCGACATTCATGAAGTCCCTGTCGAACCAGAGATGAAGGGACACAATCGGTGAAGATTCGAACTTTGAAAGGTCGGCGAACGGTTTTTCGTTTCTCACCCCGGAAGGCATGATCTTCTTCAACGCGAAATACGGCAGTGCGCTGATAACGTGGCCGGCATCTACGTGCCGGCCATTCTTCAACCTGACACCGGTCACCTTAGAACCCGTCAACTCCACATTTTCCACCTCGGCGTTTGGGTAGACACTCCCCTTGTGTTCCAAAATGACCCTCTCGGCTTCCCGTGCATACAGTTCGGTCTGTCCGACCTGCGGGATAAGAATCGCGGAATCCGATTTCCCGCCGAGAAATGTCGCTCGAAGCGAGCGGGCGAAAAGGAGCGCCGAGGCACGCTCCGGATGTTCATTCATCATGGAAACTGCCACGGGATACCACAGGCATCTCTTCGCTTCGGCCGATTGATTCAACGTATCGAGCCATTTTTCGATTGTCAGCAGAGAAAGCTCCCGTTCGAGGGCTGAGGTCCACGAGCCCAGTGCCAGCCCGACATTAAGCAGCAGCCGCCTCTCACGAAGTGAAAGGAGCTTGAATGTGAGCATGCCGGCGCTCAGATGAAACGGCCTCGGGAGCGAAGAAACCTCAAAGTTACAGAATCCTTTTGTGGGATGATGCAGGGGGAGACTCAGCCTCGGTTGCCGGCGAAGGAACCTACGGGTTCCGATCAGCTCAAGATATTGGAGGGTGTTATGGTAGGCCCCGACGAGAACATGCTGGCCGTTATCGACAACATCGCCCGTCGCATCATCGACGTAGGAGTAGCACCGGCCGCCAAGTTTCCCCGCCCTCTCGATGAGAGCGACGTGCGCGCCGCCGAGAGAGAGTTTCACGGCTGCCGCAAGCCCGCTCAGCCCGCCTCCCAGGACGGCAACGTCGAAGTGTGGCGATGCAACATCGTCAGACTTGTTCTTGGGATTCCGATATTTCGGATTGTTCAAGCGAGATGCAAATGTCACTTCCCGAACAGCCGCTGTTTGACCCAGTACTTTATCGCGATCAGGAACTGCAAATATCTCGGGAGTTTGACCGACCGGTCGAAAACGTTGTAGCCGGCTTTCTTTATGCGCAGGAGCATGTGAAAATAAATTCGTTCCATGATCTTTGCTGCAAACATCGCTCGTTTATCTTCGGCGGGAAGGGAATCCTGGGCCCTGCGGAAGTATTCTTCAGCGCGCCGGGCTTCAAACTCCATGAGAGAACGAAACGCCGGAGTGTAACGGTGTGCAAACAAATCCGCCTCTGAAAAACCGAATCGACGCAAGTCTTCCTGCGGCAGGTAAACCCTGCCGTACTTCGCATCGATGCTCACATCACGCAGGATGTTCGTGAGCTGCAGGGCGATGCCGAGATTAATTGCATACTCCTTCGTCTTTTCGCTCCGCGACCCGAGAACCTCCAGGCTCATCAACCCGACCGACGAAGCGACCAGGTAGCAGTACTCCCGCAATTCGTCGAATGTATCGTATCTGTCCCTGACCAAATCCATCTCCACACCTTTGATCAACTCGTAAAAATGGATGACCGGGATTTTGAAACGCTTTGCGATGGCGCTGAGCTGATTCAAAATCTGGTATTCGGATTCACCGCCGAGGGCCTTTTCGAGTTCCATTCTCCATGTACGCAAGCGTTCGACCTTGCTTCTCACATCCTTCCCTTCATCAACGATATCATCCGTCGTGCGGCAAAAAGCATAGACGGTGCTGAGTGCATCGCGCTGGTATTTCGGCAGAAACGAGAAGGAGTAGTAGAAACTCGTATGGCTTCCCTTCAAAACCGCACCCGCTACGTCAGATCCCATGCCTTCTTCCTTTTTCGCGGTCGGGCCAAATCACCTGTGAGCATCGCGCGTGCCAAAATCTGAAGTTTGTGGTTCCACTTCAACGCCGGCCTCCGATGGAATACATCGTACTGAATCTTTTCAAGTCGCTTCAATACCGACATGCCGCCGAACCAGACAAGCTTCAGCTCAAGCTGCAGTTCCTTCTCGACCAGCGAGGGAAGTTCGGCCCCCCGGTAAAACAATTCCCTGGTTCGCTCCACCTGATGTTTCATGAGTTGTCGGAAGTTTTCATCCGCCACTCCCGTTTCCCATTTCTCCACCGGGTATCCAAATCGCGTCATATCTTCGATGGGAATGTACAAACGGTCTTTCTGGATATCGACGGAAACATCCTGCCAGAAATTTGTGAGCTGGAGGGCCGTGCAAATACTGTCGGACAGAGAGAACAGCCGTTCGTCCCGATGTCCAAAAATCATCAACACGAGCCGGCCCACCGGATTGGCGGAGCACGAGCAATAGCCGAGCAGGTCGTTGAATGTCTGATACCGGTTCTGCGTCACGTCCTTTTTGAACGCCGTCAGCAGGTTCAGGAGCGGTTCGATGGGGATACCGTTTCGTTTAACTGTTTCATTAAGGGCAACAAACACGGGATGGTCTGCAGTATCGAGATAGCACAGGCGGAGTTTTTCTTCCCACAGATTCAGATCGCGCAGACGATCTTCCGCGGGGCGTTTAAGCTCATCCGCGAAGTTGTCGGCTATGCGCGCAAAGGCATAGATTGCCTGGATGTACGGTCGTTTCTCTTCCGGCAGGAAGAGGGAAGCAACCGGGAAATTCTCATAGTGCGCGCTCGTTATAGCGGCACAATAAGAAAATGCTTCGTCCGGGGTACAGTTCCCGGCGCCGGTCGGAATGGTTTCAATGTTCATCATCGGGGTTGAGTACTAAAATAAGAAAGAGTTGAAGGAAAGTCAATGTCATGTTTTGGAATTCACTCGCTTTTATCGTATATTTTCAATGATTTACGGCAGATTTGCCTCAATCAACCGTGAAGTTTCCGCGGAGTGGCTCGGTCGCGATGTGACTGAATTCACCGATTGCATGACGATTCGTCAACTTCACAACTCAAACGGCGGAGTAGCTCAGTTGGTTAGAGCAACGGAATCATAATCCGTGTGTCGGGGGTTCGACTCCCTCCTCCGCTACAGTTCTTTTGATCCACTTAACGAATGAAACTATGTCCGATGCATCATTCATCCGCGCACTGAGAGAATTCATCCGCGAGCACAGCCTCGTAGCGCGTGATGACAGAATTATCGCCGCTGTGAGCGGCGGCATCGATTCAATCGTCCTGCTGGACGTCCTTGGCCGGCTCCGGCAGGAATGGAACCTTGAGCTTGCCGTGGCCCACTTCAACCATCAACTGCGCGGAAAAGAATCAGAGGGTGACGAGGCCTTCGTGCACGAAGCCGCCGACAGGCTGGGGATTCAATTTCATGCCGATCGCGCCGATACGCACGCGTATGCCGAATCAATGAAGCTCTCGATTCAGGAGGCGGCAAGGGATTTGCGATACGACTTCTTCAGGAGACTGCGGACATCGCTGGGATTCCAGAGGATCGCGGTCGGACATAACGGCGATGATAACGCGGAAACAGTTTTGTTCAACATGCTGCGCGGCGCTGGAGTGCACGGATTAACCGGGATCCCCGTCACGAGAAAGGACATGGCACTCGTTCGCCCGCTCTTGTTTGCAACCCGCGAAGAAATTCAACGCTACGCCGCTGAACGGCACCTCGAGCACCGTGAGGATTCGTCAAACAAAAAAATCGACTACTCGCGGAATTTTCTCCGCCACCAGATCATCCCGCAACTCCAGGAGCGTATCAATCCAAATTTAATGGGGACGCTGAGGCGATGCGCGGAGTTGTCTCATCAGCTCGAGGATTACCTGCATGTGGAAGCGTCACACTTTCTTTCGAGGGTAATCGTTGAGACCGCCGAACGCGAAATAGTTCTCAGCCTGACGACATTGCGCTCGGAACCTCTGTTCCTGCAGGAATACATCCTCCACAAGACGGCCAAGGACTTCGCGCACGGAGAAATTGAATTTTCAACGGTGCGAGAGATGCTGAAAGTGGCGGAGGCCGAAACTGGGTCGTCGTGTTCCGTTGCAAGGGATGTTGTTTTTTGCCGCGATCGTGACCGCCTCGTTCTGCGCCGCCAGGCAAACGAACCCCTCTTTCGTCACGCGGTGAATCCTAACCAGGCGTATGAGTTTTCCGGATTTCATTTCACTTCGTCCTTCGTCGAGAAGGCGAACTTTACCGACAATCCCAATATTGAGTACATCGATGCAGGCCGATTAGCGGGAGACCTCGTTCTCCGGACGTGGAACAACGGAGACTGGCTTGTGCCGCTGGGCATGCAACAGAAGAAAAAGGTGAGTGATCTGTTCATCGAACAGAAAGTCCCGGTCTACGAAAAACATACGATCCCCATTCTCGAATCCGGGGGAAGCATCGTGTGGATTTGCGGCAAGAGACTTGACGACCGGTGGAAAGTCATGCCGACGACAAAACAAATTCTCAAATTACAGTATGAACCAAATAATCCCGGACGGTGAATGGCCAAATCCCTGAAACTCAATAACGAACACTTCGAAATTTATATCGGCGAAAAGAAACTGCAGGCGCGCGTGAAGCAACTTGCACGGAAAATCAGCACAGACTACCGCGGCAAGGTGCCGATCTTCATCGGCGTATTGAACGGGGCCTTCGTGTTCATGTCCGACCTCATCCGCCATATTACCGTCGACTGTGAGATAGATTTTCTCAAGCTTTCGAGTTACGGCGACGCGAAAATCAGCTCGGGCGACGTCAAAATGCTGAAGGATCTGAACTGCCAGGTGACGGGGCGCGACATCATCATCGTCGAAGACATCGTCGACTCCGGTCTCTCGATGGACTTCATGAAACGATTGATACTGAATCAGAAACCAAGCTCGCTGAAAGCCGTATCACTGTTGTACAAGAAAGGCACTCTGAAAATTGACACGAGAATTGATTATATTGGATTCACGATCCCCAATTATTTTGTCATCGGGTACGGACTGGATTACTCGCAGAAGGCCAGGAATCTCAGGGGAATTTATCGTACGGTAGAAGCGTAAATTATTCTTACAGGAATGTGACACACTATGGAAGAGAATCAGCGAGATAACAAACGCCCGGGCGATGGATCACGACAGCGAAAGGCTACACGGCCCAAGAGAAGCCGCCAGTCGCGGAACCAATTTCGCAACGATGACGATTTCAACTGGGGACGACTGCTGAGAGTCGTTCTGAGCTGGTCTGCGATCATCCTCGGAGTGTTCATTGTGATGACGCTGTTCAGAGCAACGGAAGCCGCCGAATACGAAGTGGACTACCCCGAGTATCTGAAGATTCTCCACGACGGTCAGATCCGTGAGGCCATCATCAAGAAATCCGACCTGAACAATTTTGATTTTCACGGAACACTCAAGGAGCCGATGGATATTGCCACGGCGGTTGGAAAACACGCAAAGGTGGAGAAATTTCACGTCACGCTCCCCTATCTTGACGGCACCGTGATCCAGGACTGGAATACCGCCGGCATTCGTTATAACATCACGAAGGAGGACAACACCTGGGTGAGCGCCCTTCTCAGCGTGGCCCCGTGGATTCTGATTGCGGTGGTATGGTTCATCATCATGCGCCGGATGCAGGGCGTAGGCACGAAGGGGATTTTTTCGTTTGGAAAAAGCCGGGCAAAAATGCTCACGGAATCCTCCCTGAAGGTCACCTTCCAGGATGTCGCAGGCGCCGACGAAGCGAAGGTCGAGCTACAGGAAATCATTGAGTTCCTCAAAGAGCCGACGAAGTTTCAGCGACTCGGCGGCAAAATTCCGCGCGGCGTTCTCCTGCTAGGCCCACCGGGAACCGGGAAGACATTGCTCGCACGTGCGGTCGCGGGAGAAGCGGGAGTGCCGTTTTTTTCGATTTCAGGTGCAGACTTCGTCGAGATGTTCGTGGGCGTCGGAGCCAGCCGCGTGCGCGACCTCTTTGAAACCGGGAAGAAAAATGCGCCCGCAATTATTTTCATCGATGAAATAGACGCCGTCGGCAGACACCGTGGGGCGGGAATTGGCGGCGGCCACGATGAGCGGGAACAAACTCTCAATCAGCTACTCGTCGAGATGGACGGGTTCGAACAAAACAGCGGCGTGATCATCATCGCTGCGACGAACCGTCCTGACGTCCTCGACCCCGCCCTCATGCGGCCCGGGCGATTTGACCGGCAGGTTGTTGTCGACAGGCCCGACGTCAAGGGGCGCGAAGGAATTCTGAAAGTTCATACAAAACACATTCCTCTTTCCGAAGATGTCAAACTGGAAACGCTCGCGAAGGGAACCCCCGGTTTGGCGGGCGCCGACATTGCCAATCTTGTCAATGAAGCAGCGCTTCTGGCGGCGAGGCGAAATGAAAAGCACGTCACCATGGCGCATTTCGAGGAAGCCAAGGACAAGGTCATGATGGGCGTTGAGCGAAAGAGTCTCATCATCTCCGAGCGCGAAAAGAAAGTCACGGCCTACCATGAATCGGGGCATGTGCTGGTGGCCAGAAAAATTCCCGAAGCCGATCCCGTTCATAAGGTCACGATCATTCCACGCGGCAGGGCCCTCGGTGTCACGACGTATCTTCCGATAGATGAAAAGCACACATATTCCAAAGAGTATCTGGAAGCGATGATCGCCTATGCACTCGGCGGCAGGGCGGCAGAGAAGCTCATCTTCAACGAGCTGACAACCGGCGCCGGCAACGATATCGAACGGGCGACCGGTCTCGCGCGGAAAATGGTCTGCGAATGGGGAATGAGCGAACGCCTGGGTCCTCTCGCCTACGGCGCAAAAGAAGAAGAGATTTTCCTCGGCCGGGAAATCACCCGAACGAAGAATTTCTCCGAAGAGACCGCAATGGTGATCGACGCAGAAATAAAGAGAATTGTCACCGTCGGCATGGACCGGGCAGAATCCATCCTGAGCGAAAACCAGGATGCACTCCACCGACTTGCCAACGCATTGCTGGAACGCGAGATTCTCGACGGCGAAGAAATCGACAAGCTTCTGCGAGGCGAGGAACTCCCTCCTGTTGAGCGCCAGAACAACGGAAATAACCAGAACAAGGACGTCGTCACGGTAACCGTGCCACAGGCGTTACCCGGGGGCGGTGGAGCAGCACCATCGCTTTGAACACAGAGCTATCGCATATTGATAGCGATTACCGGGTCGAGCTGGTCCGTAAGGCAATTCACTTCTGCTCTCTTTCTATTCCGATCGGATATTTCTTCGTTCCGCGAAGTGTCGCGCTCATAATCTTCATTCCATTGACGCTCGCATTTCTCCTTGTCGATGTGGCGCGCTATTATCATCGTCCGATCCAGGAGTGGTTCTACAAATGGTTCGGCTGGCTTCTGCGAAAACACGAAAGCGATGATAAGAAGAAACGTCTCAATGGCGCTTCGTATGTGCTCATCTCCGCGACAATCTGCATTCTTGTTTTTCCCAAGATCATTGCGATTACAAGTTTCGCCATCCTCATCATTTGCGACCTGACCGCCGCACTCGTCGGGAAGCGGTTCGGCAAACATCGCTTCTTCGGAAAGACTTTGGAGGGCAGCCTCGGTTTTTTTGCCAGCGGTGTCATTGTCATTTTGTTCACGCCTAAGGTCGGTTACGAGTCCACAGAGTACGCGATCGGCATGCTGAGTGTAGCTTTGGGAACAGTCATCGAATCGATGTCGGTCGAAGTCGATGATAACCTCTCAATTCCACTGACGGTCGGCCTTGCTCTGTGGATTATGTACCATTACTTTCTGCCGGGGTTGAATGTCTACTCCTTCGGTTAAACCGGCGCGGGTGTATCTTTCCGGCGGCATGGAGTACGCCACTGGTGAGGGCGCTCAATGGCGAGGCGAACTACAACCTTGGCTGGAAAACACTCTTGGCCAGAGCGTCTTTAATCCTAACGTCGAAAGCACCCGGTTCTTTTCGAGAAAATATCCCTCAATCGATTTTCGCAAGCTAAAGACACAGAATCTCCCGCTGTATCGGGAAATCGCCCGCCAGCTGGTCGAGCTCGATTGCAAGGAAATTGCCGAACGCTCCGATTATGTTATCTGTTACTGGGATGAGGGAGCAGCAAAAGGGGCGGGCACGAAGGGTGAGCTGACAATGGCAAAGTTCTTTGGCAAACCAGTGTACCTTGTGACATCCTTCGCGTTGGGCGAGCTGCCGGGCTGGGTGCTGGGGTGCGTGACCAGAACATTCTCTGGCTTTGACGAACTGAAGAGTTTCCTTTATTTAGGTGGGAAATCCCCATGAAGTCATCGGCAGGCTAGTTCACATTGCTAAATTGTCTTCTCCTTTTTAGACCTCATCCTCCGCTGCCGCTCAGGACAAGCCTTGTAAAGGGAAAAGTAATGAACTCGCCAACTTTCCCGAACTGGAACAAGGTCCCAGGCTGTCCAGAAACCAAACTATTCGTCATCCCGACATGTCCCGCGGAGCGGGATGGCGCCAGAGGCGCTCACTTCTGGTCGGGATCTGTGCGTTGCCTGCTTAGTTTAGATGCTGACCAGAAGAATGTCAGCAAGACGCTGGGACTTTCAGGACAGCCTCATAAATGAGGAGTTTAACGTTGTAGTGAAAATTCAGTTGCGAGACTTCCCGCCGCGAGCTGAAATTCGCGGGACATTATTGCTGGAAGATACTTAGGGAAAAGTCCGCAATCATGATCTTTCATTTCCGACATCCCCAACCCTTTGCCAGAAAAGACTCGCCGCCAAGATCATGCACGGTGGCAAAATCGGTACCGAGTACCGCGCCCAGCCAACGATCAGCGCATGAATAACAATATAATATGCGACAAGAAGAATCATCGGGCGGGCCAACTCCGACCCTTTCCACAATCGCACGGAGGCGACACATGCGACGATCAAAAGAGGGAATTGAAGGATCATCAGGAACATAGACTTCAGCTTCGACTCACCCAGATACCAGAAGGTAAGAAAATTGATCAATGATCTCTTCATAAAAACAGGAGGGTGAGAAAAATTTCCTCGCAAGGAAGCCATCGCGAGCAGACGGTCTCCCCGTGGGTCGGTTGGAGTGCATTGCGTGCCCGCAAGTAATGAATCGGCCTTTTCTTTTCCCTTCGACCACAGTTCGAGCGTCGAGTACGGCATTCGTGTCCAGTATTCTCCCACAGCATCGCCCTGGATGAGATTCAACCCTAATGATACATGAACGGGAACAAACGAATTCGAAACCACATAATTCCGTACCGTCCACGGCGATACGACGACCAACATAATTCCAAACATCAGAGCGACGGATCCGATGATTTCTTTCTTATGCCTTAACGCGAGCAAGATCACGAAGATAGCGGGAAACAGGATCAGGGTTGATTTTGTCAATATCGCAATTCCAAATGCAATCCCCGTCCATAAAGCTCGCAGCTTCGTCGGACGTTCATAGAAAAGGATTATGGCAAGGCAAATCAACGCGACCAATAGTGTGTGAACTGTTTCAATCCAGATGCGCGCCGAGTACCAGACAAGCATCGGATGGAACGCACACAATAATGCCGCCGCTATTCCCGCTTTTTCACTGAATAACTTTCTGCCTATCAGGAATGCGAGAAAACACGTGAAACCCAGACAAAAGGCCTGAAATACCTGAACGGCTGCCGGGTGTGCTCCACCGGTCAGAAAAAATATACATGCAAGAATGCAGGGATAGATTGGCCCGCGGTCAACGGCCGGCGTGGAGCTTCCGTTGTATACAAACCCATTTCCAAGATAGAGGTTTGCCCCGAGTTCTCCGTGCCTATCCGGATCAAGATACAGATTGAGCGGATCTTGAATTCTGGGGAAAATGAGAAATGTAAAAATAAGACTTAGAAGAATCCCCCCACAAGAAACAATGCTCGCGGCTCTCACTTTGGCTCGCTTACTGCCTCCAGCACCAACTCCGCGATGTCCTTCACCTGAACCCGGTCGGAAACTTCTTTTGCCTTCACTCCATCGCTCATCATGGTCATGCAAAATGGACAGGCGGTGCCGATCACATCTGGTTTGAGCGCCAGGGCTTCCTCGGTCCTTTCCATGTTCACGCGCTTGCCGACGTTTTCCTCCATGAACATTCTCGCGCCGCCCGCGCCGCAACAAAAACCTCTATCGCGCGAACGCTTCATCTCCGAAGTTTCAACGCCCGGTATTGATTTAATGGCCTTCCGCGGCTGGTCGTACAACTGGTTGTACCTGCCAAGGTAACACGAATCGTGGTACGTGATTTTCGCGCGCTTTTCCTTCGTCAAACTGATTCTGCCGGTGTTTATGAGTTCCATGATGAAGTCGGTATGGTGCACCACTACGAAGTTGCCGCCAAATTGTGGATACTCATTCTTGAATATATTGAAGCAATGGGGGCAGGTGGTCACAATTTTCCGGACGGCATACTTGTTCAGTGTAGCGACATTCTCCGTTATGAGCATTTGAGCCAGGTACTCGTTCCCGGCTCGCCGTGCCGGATCACCATTGCACTTTTCTTCCGTCCCCAGAATTGCGAAATTCACGTTCGCCATCTGCATTAATTTTGTGAACGATTGTGTGACCTTTTGGTACCGGGCGTCATATGCTCCTGCACATCCGACCCAGAACAGGATTTCCGCGTCGCGTTTCTCCGACAGGCGCGGCACGTTCAAGCCTTCAGCCCAATCGGCTCTGGAAGAGTGGCTGAAGCCCCACGGAGTAAAGTTTCGTTCAAGATTCTGAAATGTTGTCTGCATCTCTTTCGGAAACCGCGATTCGTTCAATACGAGATACCGCCTCATATCGACAATCGCATCGACATGCTCGATCTGTACCGGACATTCCTGAACGCATGCCATGCACGTCGTGCACGCCCAGAGTTCATCCTCGGTGATGTAGTTGCCGACAAGCTGATTGGTTAGCAATTTCTCGGTTGACGGTTGTCCCGCCTCGTTTTGCCATTGACCGTTGACGAATGACAATTGACCAGTGACAACAACCGGAGCTTTCTCCATCAGCCTGCGCCGGATATCGACGATGATTTTCTTCGGAGAGAGTATCTTCCCGGTGAGATTGGCGGGGCAAGACGCGGTGCAGCGGCCGCATTCCGTGCACGAGTATCCATCCAGCAGCTGCTTCCACGTCAGGTCCTCAACGTCAGCCGCGCCGAACCTCAAGGCGGTTTCATCCTGGAGGTTCAACGGCCTAAGAGTTCCCCTCACCTGCCGCTTGGCAAAATACACGTTCGGGATGGAGGAGATTATGTGAAGGTGTTTGGAGTATGGAAGATAATTCATGAAACCGAGCACAAGTCCGATGTGAATCCACCACAGCGCATGAAACCATAAGTCGTGCTGCTCGGGACTAAGGCCGGCGAAGATTCCGGACATTGCATTTGAGAAGATACGCGCTCCATCCATGTCCCCCGGGGCCATGCCGATACGGGCAGCGTTCTGACCGAACATGGAGCACATAATCAACAGGATTGCCACAAGGATCACCGTGGCGTCCATCCTGGCATGACGGTCACCTTCCAGTCGTTTTGGCCCTGAAACCCAACGTCGGTACAATGCATACAGGACAGCTCCGACGACGAGCACGCCGATGAGGTCTTCGAGAAACATGAGCGGCGGATAAAGCGGTCCAAGGAATGCAAATGAAAACCCTTCAGACAATCCCTCGCCCATGGACTCAAGAATCGCCAGGAGGAGAATCACAAACCCCCAGAAGATAAAAAAGTGCATGATTCCAGCGGCCGGCTCGCGAAGGAGCTTCTTGTGTCCAAAAGCAATGGTCAGCACATTCTGAATTCGTTCGCGCGGGCTATCGAATCTATTTTCGGGTTTCCCAATCTGCAGGTAGGAAATAAGCCGGAAGATATTGGTCCCGAAGAAGACAAAGGAACCGACGAGAATTATGAGAAAAACGATCGACTGTGTTGTCATGAAAAGTGGCAGTCTGGTGTCGATTATTTCACACTCGCTGAGGTTTCAAATCTATAGCCGTCAAGGTCTTTTTCTCCCTGACGTAATAGATGAAAGTTCCCCTTCCGAAGAACAAGTCGGGGACGGGAATAGAGGCGGCTGTGCCGGTCGAATTCAAATAATCCCTGTAGACAATTCTGCCGGCGTTCGTGTCAACGATGACAATGTTCTGAAGGAAAACCTGCTCCCCCGCTTTGGGGCTGAGGTTGTCATGGTATCCCACGACCATCTTCCCGCCTATTTCAAGATATTCAATTGACCCAGGGTTCCTGGCCGTTGTAATGGCTTGCTCAACGCTTTTTATGGATGACGGTGCATCGATGCTTGCATCAAAGGGGTGCGGAAACTGGACATTGACAGACACATTGAGCGCTGTATCCCTGAGCGCATTTACGGCTGAGAAATCGGGCTCAGCGAGAACGGCACCGCTGTGCATATCCAGCTCGAGGAACATGCGTTGCTCGCCTGTGATGCTGGCCGCGTACACTTTCTCCTCGTACGCGAACAGGAATTCCAATTCCTCATTGAACCACAAAATTCTTCCCGTCGAAAGCTCCACCGCATAGATTTTTTTGTGGCCGGGGAGGTCCGGAGATGCAAACTCGTGAAAGAAAACAATGTCACGATGTATTGCTTCAATACCGATCCACCACTTCTCATGAAACTGCACGTCGTGCCAACAGGCCTTCCCTGAAGTCGGGTTGATGCAGAAGAATCTGACAGATTTCCTGGCAAGATCCCGGTCCTCTCCGACAAAGTAGTCATTGTCGGATGGAAGGAGCCGCCAGAGAATCCCTTTCGTGGTAAATTCCCATTCCGGTACAAGGTTTCTGGCAAAAAAATTTGAGATCAGTTTCACAAAGATGTCCGACAAAAAATTCAGTCCAAGATACGCAGCAGGCGAGACATTACCAAATTCAGACAATCCCATCCCAAACAGGGAACTATTTCCGCAATCTATCGTTCTACGTAGGACAAATCCCATCCAACTTAACAAGGAGAAGTACATGGCAGAAAAGAAAATTATCGCGGTTGTCGGTGCAACCGGGGCGCAAGGGGGAGGATTGGTACGCGCCATCCTCGATGACCCGAACGGCGGTTTTTCGGTACGGGCGCTCACAAGAGATACCAACTCCGATAAGGCGAAGGAGCTGGCGAAACTTGGCGCCGAAATCGTCCGGGCCGATGTCGATGATGAAGCAAGTTTGAAAAGAGGATTCGAAGGGGCGTACGGGGCATACTGCGTTACATTTTTCTGGGCGCATTTTTCACCCGAGAAAGAGGTCGCCCATGCAACCGCGATGGCTCGGGCAGCAAAGCATGCCGGAGTCCGACACGTTATCTGGTCAACGCTCGAAGACACCCGCAGATGGGTGCCGATCAGCGACAACCGCATGCCGACGCTGATGGGAAAGTACAAGGTCCCGCATTTCGATGCCAAGGGCGAAGCCAATCAGGTGTTCACGTCCCTCGGCCTCCCGACAACTTTCCTGCAAACATCGTTCTACTGGGACAACCTTATCTACTTCGGAATGGGACCGAAAAAAGGGCCCGATGGCACATTGGTGTTCACCCTCCCGATGGGCAACAAGAAACTTCCATCCATGTCGGCTGAAGATATCGGCAAATGCGCTTATGGAATCTTCAAGAAGGGCAATGAACTCATCGGAAGGACCGTCAGCATCGCGGGGGAACATCTCACGGGCACCCAGTTTGCAGCAGCCCTGACGAAAGCAATGGGTCGGGAAGTCCGGTACAACGCCATCACTCCGGAAGTATACCGCAGTTTCGGTTTTCCCGGAGCGGAAGATCTTGGCAACATGTTCCAGTTCAACCGGGACTTTGAGCAGGTTTTCTGCAACGTTCGCAATCTCGATGTATCGCGATCCTTGAACCCGTCACTTCAAACCTTCGATAAGTGGCTCGCGCACAACGTGCAGCGAATCCCGGTGGAGTAGTACGACACACGCTTCGAAGTTCAGCAACGCAGGCGAAATGCAGTGATTGTGGGAGGGCACGGGGATTCGGCACCCTGATTGAAAATCAGCGCTCCACCTCGATCAGATAGCCGCCCAGGAAAGTTTTCATCATCCCGAAGGCCTTCGCTCTATGACTGATGGTGTTTTTCGTCCCCAATGGAAGCTGGGCAAATGTTTCATCGTAACCATCGGGCACGAACAACGGGTCATAGCCGAATCCGCCCTCCCCCCGCGGAGCATCGATGATTCTTCCGGGACAGATTCCTGTTGTCGTTCTCTCCAGGCCTTCCGCGACAAAGGCGGCGACACAGCGAAACTGTGCCCTCCGGCGGCCCGCCGGAACATCCCTCAGTTCCAGCAGCAGCTTCTCGTTGTTTGCTTCGTAGCTGACGTTTTCACCGGCGTAGCGCGCTGAGAGGACTCCAGGCCGCATGTTGAGGGCATGGACTTCTAATCCCGAATCATCGGCGAGGGCGGGCAGGCGCGTGGCGCTGAACAGCGCCCGGGCTTTCTTCAGCGCATTCTCTTCAAGAGTTTCGCCGTCTTCGTCAACTTCCGGCAGCTCCGGGAAATCAAATGCGGAAAGCATCTCAATCGGAAGTCCGCTCATGAGAACGGAAATCTCTTTCAGTTTTCCTTTGTTGCGGGTGGCAACAACAATCCTGATCATGAATTTTCAGCTCCGGTGCATCTACAGCCCAGCGCAAAACGGAAGGTTGAACTCTGGCGCGATTGCGTACACACACGGACCATCACAGCAATGCGCCAATCGCTTCCTCAATCCGCTCGACGCCGACAATCTGGATGCCTGTGTCGCGCTGAATTCCTTTGGTATTGTTCGCCGGCAGAACGATTCGCTGGAAGCCAAGCTTGGCGGCTTCCTGCACGCGTTTCTCAATCTGACTAACGGTGCGCACTTCCCCGTTGAGCCCTATTTCTCCGACTGCGACACTCTGTGAATCCACCGGCTTGTCGCGGAGACTGGAAATAATGGAAATAGCGATTCCCAGGTCCGCAGCAGGTTCATCGATGCGGACACCGCCGGCAATATTCGCAAAAACATCGAACTGGCCCAGCATGACCCCTGCTCTTTTTTCGAGAACGGCGAGAAGCAAACTGAGGCGGCGATAATCGAACCCGGTTGTATTTCGTTGGGGAACTCCATAACTCGTCGGCGTAACCAGCGCCTGGACTTCGATCAGGATCGGACGCGTACCCTCAATGCTCGCAACAACTGTCGAGCCGGAAGTCCCGAACGACCGCTGAGACAGGAATACTTCCGAAGGATTCTTCACTTCCTGCAGGCCGTTGTCGCGCATCTCGAACACGCCGATTTCGTTCGTCGAGCCGAAACGGTTCTTGAGGGCGCGCAGGATGCGGTATGCATACTGCCGTTCTCCTTCGAACTGCAGAACGGTATCCACCATGTGCTCGATGACTTTGGGGCCGGCGATGGCGCCTTCTTTGGTCACATGGCCGATAAGAAAAATGGGGATAGACTTGCTTTTTGCGATCCGGGTGAAGAGTGCGGTCGACTCTCGAACCTGGCCGACACTCCCCGCCGAGCTCTCGAGCTCGGGCCGGAACATTGTCTGGATTGAATCGACGATCATGATATCGGGAGCGGCACGGTCAACAACTTCCGCTACTACATCCACACTCGTCTCCGTGAGAAGCAGCAGCTTGTCCGTGGTCTTCAGGCCCAGTCGTTCAGCCCGCAGTTTGATCTGTTTTGTTGATTCCTCTCCGGAGACGTACAGGACAAGCTGATCTTTCATCTGGGATGCGAGCTGCATCATGAGGGTCGACTTGCCGACGCCGGGATCGCCGCCGAGAAGAACAACTGAGCCGAGAACAACGCCTCCGCCGAGCACGCGGTCAAACTCGGACATGGACGACGGTATCCGGTGGTCATCCGTCAGGTCGACCTCGCTGAGCGGAATCGCTTTGATGTTTGTATCCTTCACCGCTTTCCGCGCGGTGACTTTCTGGGAGAGTTCTTCGACGAACGAATTCCACTCGCCGCAGTTCGGACAACGCCCGATCCAGCGAGGCGATTCGTACGCGCACGACTGGCAAACGTATTTGGAACGGACTTTCGCCACCCTATTTTCTTGGCCCGAGTCTCACGTCTCTCCCCCACATCAACTTCGTCCGGAGGAGGTCGTAAAATGTGTGTTTGTTTTTCTTGACGAGCTTAATCTTGTATTCGGCTTTGCTGATGTCGAATTCTGCCGGCGCCTCATAAAAACCTTCCATCTGTCCATCGGCGGTGATATGCACAGGTTTCGGAGCAAACTTCACCTTCACTTTGATGGTGCACGTGTCCGGAACAATGATCGGCCGGGCCGTCAGAGTGTGCGGCGCCATGGGAGTGATGATGATGACGCTGCTTTGCGGTGCGACGAGAGGTCCGCCGCTTGCCAGCGAATATCCCGTCGAACCGGTCGGCGTCGCCGCCATTATTCCGTCGGCGGCATACGTTACCACATAATCATTGTTGACGTACGTTTCCAGGTCGATCACGCGCGGTGAAGCGCCCTTGTCGACCACGATTTCGTTCAAACCGTAGAACTTCTTGTTATCCTTTCCGGCCGTTGCCTGAAGCACCATGCGTTCCTCAACGAGATAGTTGCCGTCAAGAATCTCATCGATGTACTGCTGCATTTCCTCGACGGAAACCTCTGCGAGAAATCCCAGCTTTCCCAGGTTAATCCCCAGGATCGGAATTTCCTGCTCGCCGACCAGACGCGCGGCAGCGAGCATGGTCCCGTCGCCTCCAAGGGCAACGATGAAATCACATTTCTTTGCGAGCTCGCTCTCCGGAGCCGACACCAATTTTTGCTTCGCCGGGAGGACGTTCGACGCCTGCAATGATCTCGCGAAATCCTCATGAAGAACAAACGAGAGGTTCTTCTTCGACAAATATGCAATGAGACGTTTCGTGACGTCGTTTGTTGCCGGCTTGGCAGTATTGCCGATAATACCGAATGTCATGGTTGAGTTGTCGATTCTGTCGACGTGGTCCCGGGTTTTTGCGCCTTGGCAACCTCGTCAACGTAGTTCAACCTGAGTTCCTGGAGAACCATCGAGAGCATTCTGTCTTCTTCGTGAGAGAGATTGGACTTGGTCTTCTTGTGAAGCATCTCGAGCATATCGATGGAGATCTGCGCCTGGGGCAAATCCTGGTCGACTTTATCCGTCAGCGGATTCTTCAGCTTGCCCATATGCTGCATCGCCGCCGTTTGGAACATGAGGATAAGTTGTATGAAAAGTAACTGGTCTTTTTCTTTATTCTCCATTGTAATCCCAAGCCATTGGTGGATGAACGATAGTAATCAATCTGCCGGTAAAAATCAAACGCTGGATTTGTTCTCCAGTGACCTGCCGAGTTTCGCACCGAGGAGGTTCTGAAAGGCGTGAAGAACATTCCCGGGATTCACATTTCCGGTGATCCCCTTCTCTCCGCGAATTGACACGCAGTTCTTTCCGATAGGCATCCATTCCGCCGGGTCTGTTGGCCCAAAAATCGCGACGAGCGGAACTCCGACTGCCGCCGCAAGATGCATTACACCCGTGTCGTTGCACACCATCGCGTCACACTGGGAAAAACAGGCTGCAAGTTGCAGCAACGGAGAAGGTTCCACGCTCATCGGACTGAAACTCACGGAACTGCAAAACTCCCGGTACAATTCTCCTTCCGCCGGACCCCAGAAAAGAACAATTCCGGCGCCAAACTTCTCACGAAGTTGTTCGGCCAGACTGGCAAAATTCCTGACGGGCCAGCGGTTGAGTTTCTTGCCGGCACCGATGTGCATTCCTATGAGCGGCCGCGGGGGCGAGATTGCTTTCGACATCCGCTCAAGCGCCGGAATCCTCTCGTTTTCGGGAATCCGTATCTCCTCGGACAGGTTGTGCGTGTCGACTCCGAGAATCCGTACGATGTCGAGGTTTCGGTCGGTCTGATGCCGGGGCGGCCCGTGCAACGGGGCGACAACATTATAGAAAAAATTCCTGCTGCATCCGGAAAAAACGTGCGCTTCAGAACCCACGATGTACCGCGCGCCCGACAGATAGGCAAGGACATCGGAAGTAAGGGAGTGACTAACGGTGTTGAGAACTACGGCCATATCCCATCTTCTTCGCAGCTGATTCCAGAGTGTCGTGAACCGCTTGAATGTCCAATGAAACAGATTTGCCCTGAACACCAGTATCTCGTCAATACCCGGTACCAAGGAAGCCACATCGGCAAAGTAGTCCCTCACGAGCAATCCTATCTTCGCATCGGGATAGTGCTCCCTCAGCGCTCGAATGACGGGTGTGGCAAGAAGGAAATCACCGAGCTGGTCGTGCTGACGGATGACGAGGATGCGTTTTATTTCCGAGTGATGCGGCTCGTGTGGAGAAACGGGAGCCTTCGAAAACAACCTCTCCAGCATTCGCAAAACACTCGGCTTCAGATAGCGGTCGATGAGAGACACTCGATTCCCTGGTTGTGCTGTCAATGGATGGCTTTCGCTTTGCGGGATTCAAGCTCCCAGAGCTTTGCATACTTCATGAAGACATACGAGGCTGAAAGAAGCGAAAGAATCAGCCCAGGCATGCCGTCCAGAAATCCGAATCGCAGAACGTACATTTTGAAAAAGAGATATGGCGGCCGCACCAGGAGGTCATACAGCGAAAATCTTCTTTTTGCGTCCATCACATCTGCGGCGGCCAGCGACGTGTAAGGATTAAACTTTGAAAAGTAATGATACAGGGTATCGTCTGTGTAATGAATCAAATCGTTCTCCAGCCGTCCCACCGATCCCGTGTATTCCAACCCCTCATGAACTCTCGAATCGCTGAACCGGGCCGAGTTTTTCTTAAAAAGGCGGACCACATATCCCGGGTACCAGCCGCAGTGCCGTATCCATCTCCCGAGAAAATACGCCCGGCGAGCGACCTCAAAGACAGTGTGCAAAGTTGATTGATCCTGGATGGCCGTCCGGATTTCCCGTGCAAGCTCGGGGCTCACCCGCTCATCCGCATCCAGCCACAGTACCCATGTATTCGTCACATGGTCAAGAGCGGAATTCTTTGCCGGTCCATATCCCATCCACTCCCTGACATGAACCTCCGGCGTAAATTGTCGTGCAAGTTCGACTGTCCGGTCTTTGCTTTCCGCATCAACGATTATGATTTCGTTCGCCCATATCACGCTCTGCAGGCAATCGACAATGTTGTGCTCTTCATTCTTCGTAATAACGATGACCGAGAGCGGGACTTTTGCATGTTCCATCGCCTCAAACCTCCCCGGTTTTTCCGAAAACGCGCTGATGCTCAACTGCAACGATAGCAATCAAGAAACGGAACAGCATTCCGTTGGTGATCGAAATCGTCGGCATCGTAAACATTCCACTTATCAGGTAGGCGAGAAGAAGCAATAATCCCATCCATCCTATGCTGAGGTCCCCCCGGCGATAATGAGAACGCTTAATCAACCTGACAGAAAGGAAGAGCAAAGTACCCATATACCCAGCGAAGGCAATGACGCCGACAGCTCCGCTTTCCATGTACAACTGGAGGACATCGTTATGCCAGGCGCCGACATCCTTGTCTTCGAGATGTTCCACATCCTTAAACACTTCATGAAACGTTTCGGGACCGAATCCAAGAACGGGATGAACGCCGATAAGCGTGACGGCGTTTTGCCACAGCGTGATACGGTCGCTGGTATTCTGCAGGGGATTCTCCAGCGTCGTCATGCGGTGACGAACGGAAGGAACCACCAACACCAGGATCAGGCAAAAAGCGATCATTCCGAACAACACCTTCCGATTGAATACAGCGCTGAACAGAACAATCCCGGCGGCGGTCGCTATCCAATCTCCCCGTGTCATACTGAGGGCTAATCCAATCGCGCAAACAGACATCATCAGCCAGAAAACCACCGGCGACCGGAAAATGCTCTTCACGTCCTTGGCGACAAGCGCAACAAGCATCACGAAAGCCAGCTGGGTGGAAAGCATCCCGCCGCCGCTCAGGGCGTTGACCCGCAGCGTATAGCCGAGCAGAAACTGAATGACTGCAATGACCGTTACCGCTCCGGTTGCGACAAATAGAACTTTCAGGAGACTCTCGATCTTTTGCCGCTCCACATTTTGCAGGTAGAAAACCGTAAAGAAATAACCCGCGTAGTAAACCAATTCCCGGGTTATGGTAACATAACTCATCGATGGATATTCAGAGAAAGCAATGGAGAGCAAGCGCACAAAAATGAAAATCACAACGGGCATATCCAACGCTGTCCGCCGGTATCGCACGCCGCGCGCCATGAGAACAACCCACAGCACGAAGAGACAGCCGGCAAGAATTTCCGCAGCGACTATTGAGGCTGCGAGACTCGCCAGCAGCAGTTGCAGCCCGATGTGATAGACCGTGAACAACTTCGCGTTGCCGGGACTGTCCGATCGCAGCCGGTTTCCGGTTAGAGACGTTGTATTTTCAGCGCCTACTTCCATCCATTCCCAATTCAGAGGTAATCGGTGATCCAAGAACTTCATTAATAGCCGTGAAAACCGCTTCGCTCGTAATCTTATCCATACACATCACCGGTCTGATATTCTTGCATGTTTCCCATTGCTGCGGCTTCGGGTTCCGGTGAATGCAGGGGCTGCACGGCAGCTCCACCCTTACGACGCGCGAGCGGTGACTCGCATCGAACGGACCGGTGTCATCCGGTCCGGTGAATCCCATCAGCATTACAACAGGCGTTCCGAGAGCCGTGGCGATGTGCAGGGCGCCGGTATCCGACCCGATGACAACTCCGGCGTGCCCGAGTATCGCCATGAACAGGCGAAGCGGGCTTTTCCCTGCGAAGCTCGCCGACGGCGATTTCATTCCTTTTCGGATCGCCTCAATCATTTCACCGTCTCTGGCGAGGCCGGTGAAGACGATTTGGGCATGGTGCAGTTTATGACACTGGTCCGCCACTTCACTGTAGCGGGGAACGATCCACTCACGGACAGAACGAACGTCGCTGCAACCGGGATGGAAACAGACAATGGGCTCATGTGGATTGATGCCGGATTGCCGTAGCGCCAGCTCAGCTTGTTTCTTCTCCTCGGAAGTTGTCGACAGATGGAGCCCGACGGGGTTCCGCGGATTCTCCGTGGTCCATCCAAGCACGGTATCCATTTCCGCCGACACCGCGTGCACATTGTCGCGCCACGCGACCGCCTTATCCAGCAGAACATCGAGCGAGTTTCCAAACCCGACGCAGAATCTGGCTCCCGTCAGAAGGGACATCGCACTGTAATGCGAATTCGTTTCCTGGATCACCAGAAGGTCATACCGTTCGATCCGCAGTCGGCGGAATATCCTGATCTGATCCATGAGGGAATCGTTCTCGCCGAGCGAACGGATCATCCTGAGTGAGGGAAAACTCCTGAGAACTTCGACTGCGCGTTCACTCACCATAGCGTCGATGACGGCGCCGGGGAACGACTCCCGCAGCCGCTGCAATACAGGCGTGATGAACACAACGTCGCCGATGAGACCGTTGCGCAGCACGAGGATTTTCCGAACGTTGGCGGTTTGTGTGACAAATTTAGAAAATTTCCTCTCCCGCCGCGATCTCCATTTACGAAGCATGGACGTGTGCCTCAAGCGCCTTCAGATTCGGAACTGAAGCTCATAGAGTTTGCGGTAGAGCCCGTTTGGATTGTTGATCAATGTCGCGTGCGTGCCGACTTCCACAACGCTTCCATGGTCGAGAACGATGATGCGGTCGGCATGCTGAACGGTGGAAAGCCGGTGCGCAATAACGATCGACGTCCTTCCCGACATCAGGCGGTCGATTGCCTGCTGGACCAGGATCTCCGATTCGGTATCAAGCGCGGAGGTTGCTTCGTCAAGAATGAGGAGCGGAGGATTCTTGAGAATGGCCCGCGCAAGCGAGATGCGCTGTCGCTCGCCGCCTGAGAGCTTCACGCCGCGCTCTCCGATGGTGCTATCGTACTGCTGGGGCATCGCCATGATGAAATCGTGAGCGTTCGCCGCCTTCGCCGCCGCGACGATGCTTTCCAACGGACAGTTGTCGAGGCCGTACGCGATGTTATTTCGCACGATGTCATTAAACAGGATGGTGTCCTGTGTCACGATGCCAATCTTTTCGCGGAGGGATTTCACTTCCAGCTCGCGCAGGTCCATACCGTCGAACATGATTGTACCCGACGTGGGATCGTAGAAGCGAGGGATCAGGTCAACGAGCGTCGTCTTGCCGCTCCCGCTCGGCCCAACGATGGCGTCAACTTCCCCCTTATTGAACTTCAGGTTGATACTGTTCAACACTTGATCCTGCCCATTGTAGGAAAAACACACATTCTTAAACTCAATGGACGAAGAAAATTGCGACAACTTCTGCGCGTTGGTCTTGCTGGAGATCGAGGGCTTCGTGTCAAGAATTTCAAATATCCGCTTGCCGGCGGCGCTGGCTTCCTGGACACGATTGTTGACATTCGTAAGCTCCTTGATCGGCGGCATGACCTGAAAAATGATGAACAGGAAATACAGGAACTGACTCGCGCTCAAGGTGTGCTCGATGAGAATTTCTTTTCCGCCAAACCAGATAATAACAGCCCCCGCGGCGATACTTAGAAGCTCGGTCGCCGGTGAGGCAAGATCGCGGATTCTTGTGATCTTTATGAGCGAAGCAAAGTACCTGCCGGTCTGGCGCGTGAACTTCTTGTTCTCGAACTCCTCCATTCCAAACGCTTTCACAACCTTTACCCCGGAAATCGTTTCCTGCAGCACGGACGTGATGTCGGCCAGCCGCTCTTGCGAGACCATGCGTTCCTTGTGCAATCGAACGGCAATCCACCCGATGATCGATAAAGAAAAGGGAAACACGAGGATGGAAATCAGCGTCAGTTTCCAGCTGAGCGCAATCGCCAGCCCGAGGAAAACGATGATCAGAAGCGGCTCGCGGACAAGGGTAACAAAGAACGCGCTGATGCCTCCGTTGATGATAGAGACATCGTTGGTGATCCGCGATATCAGCTCCCCGGTGCGCTCGTTGGTGAAATAAGCCAGCGGCAGGTCGTGGAGATGGCGATAGAGCGAATTGCGAATGTCTTTCACCACTCCTTCTTCGGCATAGTTCATCATGAACGACTGCAAATAACCGAAGAGATTCTTAAGAAAAAACGCGACAACGATTATGGCACAGATCTTCACCAGCGCATCGATCTGCGAAACGCCGAAGACATAGTCGAATAACCCTTTCTTGATGCCCTGCAGGGCATCGGAGAAAGGCAGCTTAAGTGTATCCGCGCTCTCCGCTCCCTTCATTTTTTCGGGATGGAATAAGAGGTCGAGCAGCGGGATGAACAGCCCGATAGAGAGTCCGCTGAACACCGAATAGAAAATCGTAAACGCTATTGAGGAAGCAACATGCCGCCAGTAAGGCTTGGCGCATCTAACAATGCGGAGGTATATTTTGAAATTCTTCACTTTGTTTTCTTATCTGTTGAGTTCGGTGCCGGTGGAGTGGATTCAAGTTTGCGGAGTCCATTCGCGCATACCGGATTTCTGCTTTCCATTACCTGTTCATGAATCCGCTTGTTCTCCTCGCCGACTTTCGTGGGAGGATGATACAGATGATACAGAACCGCAAGATAGCGCAATGTTTTGAACTGCGCGCCGATCAATCCCAGCCGGAATGCAATATCCGAATCTTCGCCTCTTCCGGGCGCCTGGTAATCTTCATTGAAACCATTGATCTGTTCGAGAAGTCTTTTCTCAACTGAAAAATTGCATCCCAGGATGCGAACCTTATTCCGATGCAGCAGGCGACGTAGAGCAGCATTCTCAATGCGGATCGCGTCTTCCAGATTGCTGCTTCTGCCGAGCAGACCATCCACCAGCATGGGGACGGACAATTTCTCATGTGCCCCGGAGGCAATGGTTTGTGCTGTCAACCGACGCGTCATATGCTCGCTGAGATTCACGCGCCGGCCGCACAGCACATTGTTTTCCCTGTGATTGCTCCAATGGTCCTCGAGAAACTTGCGATGCGGGACGCAATCACCGTCGATAAAAACCAAATACTCCGTGTGCGACGCCTCGATGGCTTTGTTGAGCATTATATTCTTCCGAAATCCCACGTCTTCCTGCCAGAGATGTCGTACCGGAAATGAAACCTGCTTCTTCATGCGGTCGACCAGTTCCTTCATCGCCGGACCCGATCCATCGTCGGCCACGATCAGCTCAAAGTCCCGCAATGTTTGACGCTGAAGTCCTGCAAAGATGAACTCCAGGTAACCGACCGCATTGTACACTGCGACCATGAGAGAGAGGGATTGTTTCACAACGCGACCATGCGAAAAGTCATCGTCGAGAGTGTTGCAGGGCTGCATTCGTGATGGGCGGCAAATGCCCCTTCCCCTCCTTTTCCCTCATGCGATATTCCCAGGCCTTTGCGTACAGGCCCAGCGTGTACAGCGCCGAGCACACGGAAAGAATAAATCCTTCCATCCCATCTTTGTATCCTTTTTTCACGACGTACGTCCTGAAGAACTCCGATGCGGGACTTAGAACAATCTTGTGCCAGCGAACCTCAAGAGCCGGATGTTCTTTCAACTTATTGGAGACGTGGAGCGATGTATAATCGTTGAGCTTCTCCAGGTACGATTCGATGGTCGGGTAGGTGTAGTGGTACAACACACCTTGGAGATGCCCTTTGCTGCCGCGGGTCGTGAATGCCCCATGGACTTCCTGATGCTCGGCAACGCATTTGTCTCTCCGCACCAGCCGGAACTGCCAATCGGGAGACCAGCCCCCGTGCTCGATCCATTTCCCGAAGACGTTGATCTTTCGACTCGCATAATATCCGTCTTTTGCCGCCGGGTCGGCGACCGTCATTTTGATTGACGACGCAAGCTCTTCTGAAACCTCCTCATCCGCATCGAGGATGAAAAACCAATCACCCGTTGCCCGTTCCATCCCCCGCTCCACCTGCTTACTGTAGCCCGGATACTTGAATTGAAAAACCGCCTTCGTGTACTTCTTCGCCAGCTCAATCGTCCTGTCAGCGCTGAATGAATCAACCACCACAATTTCATCAGCCCACCGGACGGAACGGAGACACCGTTCGATGTTCTTTTCCTCGTTGAAGGTAACGACGATGACCGAGAGCTTCGACATCAGGCTTACTTCACCACCAGGTTCACAAGTTTGTTCTTCACAACCACAATTTTCAGTATCTCTTTGCCGTCGAGGTAACGTTTCACATTCTCATCCGCCAGCACCTTTTCCTTCACCGCTTCGTCATCCAAACCCAGCGCAATCTCGAACTTGGTGCGAACTTTGCCGTTGACCTGGACAACCAATTCGGCGGTGTCGACCTTTGCTCTGGCTTCGTCGTATTGCGGCCAGGGCTCATACGCCAGCGTCTTCGTGTGCCCGAGTTTCTCCCACAATTCTTCCGCAATATGCGGCGCGAACGGCGAGAGCAGAAGAACGAATGTTTCCATCACCTTTTTGGGCTTCGGGTCCGCGTTCAGAAATTCGTTGACGAAAATCATCATTTGGGAGATACCCGTATTGAAATTCAGCGTGTCGATATCGTGCGTGACCTTTTTTATAGTCTGATGAAGAAGGCGTTCCTGCATCGCATCGGGCGGGGTTTCCCTGATGGACTGATGCAACCTCCCATCCTCATCAATCATCATTCTCCAGACACGATTGAGAAAACGGTAGACGCCTTCGACTCCCCGCGTCGACCATGGTTTTGTATCCTCAAGCGGCCCCATGAACATTTCGAACAACCGCATCGCGTCAGCGCCGTATTCCCTCACCACCTCATCGGGATTCACAACATTGCCGCGGGATTTGGACATTTTCTGACCGTCTTCGCCCAGAATCGTCCCCTGGTTCACCAATCTCCGGAAAGGCTCTTTTGTCGAGACAAAGCCAAGGTCATACAGCACTTTGTGCCAGAATCGCGCATACAGCAGGTGGAGCACGGCGTGCTCCGCACCGCCGACGTAGAGATCGACAGGCATCCAGTAACGTTCTTTTTCCAGCGAGACGAACTCTTTTTCGTTGTGCGGGTCGAGATACCGAAGGTAATACCAGCATGATCCAGCCCATTGGGGCATCGTGTGTGTTTCTCTCCGCGCGTGCTTGCCGGTCTCGGGGTCGAGTGTATTCAGCCACTCCGTCGTGGTCGCCAGAGCCGATTCACCCGTTCCGGTAGGCTTATATGACTCAATGTCTGGTAATAAGATCGGCAGTTCACTTTCAGGTAAAGCTTTAACTGTCCCGTCGTCAAGATAGATCAAAGGAAATGGTTCTCCCCAATACCGCTGGCGGGAGAATAGCCAATCCCGGAGCTTGTACTTGACAGCTTGCTTCCCTATCCCCTTGTGCTCCAGCCATGCAGTCATTTTTTTCTGTGCTCCCGATGTCGGGAGCCCGTTGAGGGAAATTTCATCATTCGCCGAATTCACTGCCAGGCCGTCTTCGGTGAAAGCCGCTTTTCCCAGGTCGCCTCCGGCGACAACTTCTACGATGGGCAGACCATATTTTCTCGCAAAATCATAGTCGCGTTCGTCGTGGCCCGGAACTGCCATAATCGCTCCGGTGCCATATGTCAACATGACGTAATCGGCGATCCAGATGGGAATTTCCTTCTTTGTTGCGGGATTGATCGCATATCCGCCTGTAAACACCCCGGATTTTTCTTTTTCAAGCGCTGTGCGCTCTAGTTCAGATTTCTGCCTGGTCTCGTCACGGTATCGTTCGACGGCTGATCGATAATCGGGGCTTGTGATCTCGTTGACAAGAGGATGCTCCGGCGCGACAACCATGTACGTCGCTCCAAACATTGTATCCGGCCTGGTCGTATAGATGCGAAGAGTCTTTGCAGATCCTTTAATAGGGAAATCAGCCTCAGCGCCCTCCGAACGACCGATCCAGTTCCGCTGCATTTCGATGATGCCGGGCGACCACTGCAGCTCGTCCAGGTCTTTCGCGAGATGTTCAGCATACGCCGTAATACGAAGCATCCATTGCCGCATCATGCGTCGTTCAACGGTGTATCCCTTTCCGACCCATTCGTCGACCTCTTCGTTGGCGAGAACGGTTCCGAGCTCGGGGCACCAATTGACGGGCATTTCCGACAGATACGCGAGCCGCCGGTCCGCGATGTACTGATACCTTTCCTTCTCGCTCAATCCTGCCGGGATTTGCAATTCTGATATTGGGCGCGCTTTCCCCTTCTCTGCGTCGTACCAGGAATTGTAGATCCTGAGGAAAATCCACTGCGTCCATCTATAGTAAGCCGGGTCGGTGGTGTTGATTTCTCTGCTCCAGTCATACGACAGACCGAGCATCTTGATTTGGCGTTTGAACGTCGCGATGTTCTGCTGGGTGGTGGTGCGTGGATGAATCCCCGTTTGCATCGCGTAGCGTTCCGCGGGCAAGCCAAAAGCATCCCAGCCCATCGGATGGAGCACATTGTAACCGCACATCCGTTTGTAACGGCAGTAGATATCAGTGGCCGTGTACCCCTCAGGGTGGCCGACGTGCAATCCTGCCCCTGACGGGTACGGGTACATGTCGAGGATGAAAAGCTTTTGCTTCGACGGGTCTTCAACTGCTTTGAACGTCTCGTGGCCGTCCCAGTACTGCTGCCACTTGCGTTCGATATCGGAAAATGGATAATTCAATGCCTGCTGGTGGATTTCTATGATGAAAATAGCATGAGAATAGAGGAAAAATACGGAATTTGGGAGGGATAAACAAACAGGAGCGGTGAGCGATGAGCGAGGAGGTTTGAGAAGTGAGATATGAGTGCGAAAAGGTTGATTTCACAACCTGGGATGGTCGTCCGGCAGAACTCAGGTTCAGGCCAAGGGGAGGGCCCTGTTAGGACAGCACGCCGGGGGATGTTATTTGAGCAGAATCATTTTCTTTACGTCGGAGAAATTCTGCGCCTGGATTCGATAGACGTAAACCCCGCTGGCCAAGTTCCGTCCATCAAGAATTGCAGTTCTGTATCCAGATTCCTGCAATTCGTTGACCAAGGTGGCCACTTCCTGGCCCAGCATGTTGTAAACCTTCAGTGTCACCAGGGATTGCTTCGGCAGTAAGTACGAAATTGTTGTCGTAGGATTGAAAGGATTCGGGAAATTCTGGAACAGCTCGAATCGATCCGGTGGATCGACGACGATCGTGATGTTTTTCATCCACGAATCGCCTGCCACCGAGGTGACCGCAAAGTTCAGGTCCGTCTCCTTATTGACGGGGGCTGTTTTATCAAGAGAGAAATCAAAGCGGAACCCTGTTTCCTTAATGTTGGCAGTGACATTTTGCGTTAGTTGAGCACTTGTTCCAATTTGTATCCAACCAGGCATGGAAACCCCTGTAGCTTTCGCCCCAGCAAGAAGGCTTGTTTGGCTGCTATCGACCGTAAGCACTAGATGGTCTTTTGTAGAAGCAAAAGGAACATGATGCACGATACTGGGTCCGCTCTCCTGTGACTGCATGTCCAGCACCTTTCTCACACGGGATTTATCAACAGGATTGCCTTTATGCTTGTTCGCCACATGGCTCTTCTCCGGCGGAGGCCCGTATAGCTCCAGGTACACCCTTTTCATCTCGTCCACGATTTTATGCCTTGCAGCTTTATCGTGAGTTTGCCGCAGTTTATGCACGAGCATAGTGAGACTGTCCTGATACCTCACGCTGACATCTTTCTGGACGATTTGTTGGTGCTCTGGTCGGGGGGGCTTCTTGACACCCTTGGCCTGAACACATTGTACCACGATAAAAGCGGTCAGCAAAGATGGCAACAGAAATGTTCGACAGGCGATCATTGTGGTTGTCAGTTTATTGTTCCTGACCAGTTGTCTACGACATCCCGGATGAGAGGTGAACATATTGTTTCCTCTTTCATATCCATTGTTGCACACAATCATACATTTAGACTTCAGGTAAATTTCATTGAGCTTCATCCGCTCCCATGTCGACTGTTCCACCGAGCGGCCGCGTCGTCCCTTCGAAATCCGACGTGGGAATCGCTCCTATCGGTCCGTCCGGCGGACTCCAGCTATTCACTCCCCGGTTGATGGCAAACGAGCCCGACTTGAGATGCAGGTCAATCGGTGAACTTGATGCGAACACGCTCGAGAAGCTTACGGTTGTGGCTCCGGCAATTCCCGTACCCTCGCTTCCCGCCGTCGTCCAATTGCCGCTATCGGTTCCATCAAGGACCTGAGTGTAGTTCGCGATATCCCTGGAGCTTGGCGGACTGCCACCGTGCACCGTCCCGTTGTTCCCCGTGACCAAGTTATTAATGAGCCTAATACAACTAGCGCACGGCTGAGACGGAGTCTGCGGTCTTAGTCCTCCACCGCCGGAACTTGTGCGATATACGCCATAGCCTCCGTTGTAACTGATAATGTTGTTCACGAGGTAGACATAGTCCATAAGGTTATCGGATTCGATTCCCGTTTGAGTGTTATCGACGATCGTGTTGTTGACAATGTACAGTGCGCCGACGCCCGAGAATTCTATGCCATATTTACAGCTATATATCCGGGTATTCGCTATCCGGACGTAGACGCCAGAAAGGATCGCAATACCGCTTCGGCTGCTGTTTTTGACCAGACAGGAATCGATGCAGATATATGCAAAATTTGGCAGGCACTCTCCGCAGTCCCCAAAATTTATTCCATCCACACCCGTCCCGGTAGCATCGACAACAAACCCCCTGATGGTGATGAGCCTGGCCGTCGAACTTGCCGTAAATCCATGGACAATCGTTCCATCGACTGAGCCGACAGATATAATCGTGACGGAGTCCTTCCCGGACAGGTCTATGATTTCGGAGTACGTTCCAGCGCTAACGGCGACCGTGTCTCCGTATCGTGCAAAGTTGACGGCAGACTGTATTGTGGAAAAATTGGCAGGTACGGTAAGATAATGGTCGATTGCAAAGGTCGCCGAGATCGTATGATTTATCGTGACGTTCGTAAATCTGTAACTCGTGTCAGGGGTGACTGAATTGCCGTCCACGGTCAATGTGGCAACCTTGTATCCAAGATTGCCATGAATTTTGATTGTAGTATCGCTGCCACAGTTTACAATGACATTGCCCGTGGGTGAAATAGTCCCGTTTGCTCCACACGAAGCAAGTATCGTGTCGACATTTAATGCAAAATGAGCAATTTCATTCTTTGGCTTGTTCATCAAAAATCCGGCGGGATTTGCGGTCGTAGTGTCATCACCCGTCCAATTCACGAAGTGGTAACAGGCCTTTGGTTTCGCGGTGTCCGAGACGGCGTATGCGCTGTCAAACCAAGTCGTGCCCTGTGCGGAGGTAGTCCCTTTGGTCGTATCGGGGCTTGAAGCAGACGTGAATTGAAATTGTGTCTTGAAGATAGCCGTGTAACTTCTGCATGTAGTTGCTGTTATCGAGTGAGACGAATCTCCTGCGTCGCTCCATCCCGTCCAAACGAATTGCCGACCGGTTCCTCCAGGCTGTGTCCGCGCCGTTCCCAGGGTATGGACTGAGCCCAGATCCCAAGTGTAAACTTGAGTCGATGGCGGTGAATTTCCATCTACTGAAAATGATAATCCCGGAGGATTTGTTCCGACCGTGTCCTGAACTGTGGCGACAAAGTTTGCTGTAATGTTCTTTGCCCTGTTCATTGTTACGTTGATGGGATTCGTAAAGCTGTCCGATGGCGAGATATCCCCACTCCAATGGCCAAAACGATAGTTTGCATTGGGAACCGCCGTATCGCTAACCACAGTATTGCTGTCGAAGGGGGCTGATCCATTCGGATGAGTAGTCCCTCCTGATTGTGGCAAAGAGTTGAGGGTCAATTGATATTGATCGACGGCAAAAAACGCGCTGATCAAGTGATTGGCTGTCACGTTTCTGAACGTATAACTGGATACTGCTCCGATAGAAGTGTCTGCATTATCGACAAACACGCCCGAGATGTGATAACCGGTAAGAGAGACAATCGTGAATGTGACACTGTCGCCGCAATTCACCGCGTTATCTCCATGCGGGGAGATCGACCCATGCGGACCGTTCGATGCTGTGATCGTGTACTGATTGATTGCGAAGAACGCGTCGATGGTGTGATTTGCCTTTACACTATCGAAGGCGTAGCTTGACAGACCTCCCAGCGAATCGGTGCCATCCCTGTACACGCCCGAGACATGATAGCACGGTGCAGGGGTCATAGAGAAAGCAATGCTGTCACCATAATTTACACTGTTGTCTCCGGGAGGACTGATCGTTCCGTTCCCTCCGGAGGAGGCGGTGATGATGAAACTGGTTTCGGCAAAGATCGCAGTGTCATTCTTGTTTGTATTCATTGTGATCTTCCCCCGATTTTTCGGACACAAAAAAAATGATATATTCTCTGGAACGAAAGGAGTGTCCGAACCATGGAAACAGAAAAGAAAGCCCGTCGTCGATTCGATCGCCAATTCAAGCTTGATGCAGTTCGTTTGGTGGAAGAGGGCGGTCGAACCATCGCCGAGCTGTCGCGGGACTTAGGCGTCAGTGGGAACCAGCTTCGACGATGGCAAGACAAATTTGGCTCTGTGAAGCCCAGTAAGGCAACAACGGCAGAAGGCATGGAGAACGAGAAGCTGCGCCGAGAGCTCTTGCAGGTGAAGGAGGAGCGCGAAATCCTAAAAAAAGCGTTGGCCGTCTTCTCGCGACGGCCCGGATGAAGTACGAATTCATTGCCGAATATGCACAGGTGCATAGCGTCGCTTTGATGTGCAAGGTACTCAAAGTATCCCGGAGTGGTTATTACAGTTTTGCGCGGGGTGATAAGAGTGCCCGCGAGATGGCCAATGAGAAACTCCTGGAGCAGATCCGGAGCGTTCATAACGATAGCCGTGAGTCCTACGGCAGCCCGCGGATATTCCGGGAGTTGAAGGCCAAGGGTGAGAGTTGCGGTAGACATCGAATTGCTCGTTTAATGGCCAAAGGGGGCATTGTAGCCCGTGTTCATCGTCGGTTTCGGGTGACAACGCGTAAAGATCCAAAAGCACGCTATTCCCCGGATAAACTCCAACGGCAATTTGACATCGCCACGCGTCCTCACCAAGTGTGGATGAGCGATATCACCTACATCTGGACCGTAGAAGGATGGCTGTATCTGACCGTTGTCCTGGATCTTTTCACCCGGATGGTCGTCGGTTGGGCAACCGGCATTCGAATCGATGCCGAACTGGTATGTCGCGCAATCAACAGCGCTCTCGTAACTCACAGACCAACAACCGAAGTCATTTTCCATTCGGACCGAGGAAGCCAATACACCAGTGCAATGATCGAGAAGCTCCTGGCAAGGAATCATCATCTACCGCTCATTTCCAGTCATGGGACGAGCTGCTACGATAACGCGGTCATGGAATCATTTTTCCACACCTTGAAGACCGAGTGCGTTCACGGCGAGCCATATCTGCCACGAGAGGCCACACACCAACGGCTGTTCAATTACATCGAGATCTTCTATAACCGAAAGAGATTGCATTCCTCGCTGGGGTACTCTACACCGTTGATGAAGATCGAGAGTTATGAATTACAAAAAAGCAAAGAACTTAATTCACTGTCCGAAGAAACGGGGCAATAGCATTGTAACATTTAAGGGATTCGTTGATCTCCCGCCCTGCGGGACGTCGCCGCTCCAACCCACAAAGTGGTAACCTGTGTTCGGAGTTGCCGATAGCGTCACCACCGAATTGCTATCATACGTAGCTTTGTTTGGAGACTTTGAGACTACCCCGTTTATGGAGTAGGTTGAAAGAGTATACTGATTGATCGCAAAGAACGCATCGAGCGTGTGATTAGCTGTGACATATCTGAATGTGTAACTCGCCACTGCTCCAACGGGCGTTAGACTGTCCACATAGACACTGGCGACATGATACCCGGTCGAGGGGTTGATTCTGAAAGTGATGCTGTCGCCATAGTTTACCACATTGTCCCCATGCGGGTCGATGTGCCCGTTCGAATCGGCTGTCGCAGTGATGATATACTGATTGATCGCAAAAAATGCGCTGATCAAGTGATTGGATATCACGTTTCTGAACGTATAACTGGGTACTGATCCGACAGACGTGTCGGCGTTGTCGATAAACACTCCTGAAATGTGATAACCGACTGCAGGTGCGATGGTAAGCGTGATGCTGTCTCCGCCATTCACCGTGTTATCCCCCAAGGGAGCGACGGAGCCATTCTGTCCTTCGGAAGATGTTATTATGAAAGAGTTCTGTTGCTGTGCGGGTAATAGCCCAGCAAGGTATTGTGCATTGAAGTAGATGAGCGCAAACGCCTCGCTCGTTAGCGAGCTGCTGCTGTCTTGTATGCTCCGCTGCATTGCGGTATCGAGAGTCGCGAGAGCCGAGGCGCTGTCAGTTCGCTGAAGCTGTGCCTTGGCAGAATCAACAAGGGCTGAATATTTATCCGCAGTTGGTTGGTCCTTTATCCAGCCAAGTGTGCGGGATTGATTGATGTAGGACCTAAGACTATCCGAAAAGTTCATACAGTCAAACGGTGAGGGAGAATCTTCTGGGCCAACGGTGATCCCACGAAATGAGTTCGAATATATATTATCGAAAAAGTTCTGCTCCCATGTTTCAAATCGGGTGTTGGCTGGATTCGTTAGCTCATAATCCGATTGGATGTAGAATGAAGTGGGAGCGGGTAATCCAGTAGTCTTTGCGGGAGGACTAATAAGAGACATCCCCGGACCAATTGAGAATGAATCGTTTCCAGCCGAAATAGCAATAAGACTCCGCTGTCCCAAATATCGGACTCTCCAACCTCGACCATCTGCATTAGCAACTGCCGAATTGGAGCCCTTGATGAAAAAATATTTCATTCTTTGCTTGCTGGTATCGCTATTAGAAACCGTGTATTGATAGACAAGAGAATCAGTATCCTTGTGAACCTCACTGCGAACATTGGCGAGAAGGTTGTTGGCGCGTGTATAGACCTAATTACCAACCTGCATCCCTCCGGGCCACTCGCCATATAGACTGCCATTCCAGGTATACGTAGCTATCTTTTCTTCAACAATCGCCTCCTCTGTTTCATCGTAACCTCCTATTGGTGCGACAATTTCCATAATACCATCACCGTTGAGGTCAGCAATATTGAATGCTAATCCCACTAGTGCAGTACCCGTTGAATCGGTTGCATTAATTGTTCTACCTTGAGTTCCATCCCAACTATGAATCCAGAGCATCATCTGTCCATCGCGAGAACCGACATCCCATTCGCTCACAATGTCGACAGTACTATCTTTGTTTAGATCCAACGTAGCAGCGATTCTGCCACCGACTCCGCCGGGGAGCCTCTCTGACATCCAAAGAATTCGACCATCCTTCATGACTCCCACAGTTGAATTGCTGTCGGGCCAAACCTCATACGTTGTGTCATCTTTAATGTGAATGGCGAATACGAAAGACGATTGGAGCGTACCATACGGGTCTCGAATACCACCGAGTTCAACCTTCATCACACCGATGGAGCTATCAACGTCGATGATGTCTCCATAGACTTTCGATGTGTCAATTCCTCGGCTCGAAAGTTCGAGATTGAGTTGTGTCCTTGCAAGGTCGATTCGTCCGGGCCTGCCGTGGCCGACGGCACAGCAATGAATCAATGCTACCAAGAAGAGTGTAATCATCGTACGCTTCATACGTCTATTCCTCTCTTCCCTTTAGTCTTTTCCATTCCACGTACTGGCTACCGTTCCATCGGTAGATGACGGTTCCCTCCTCTGTAAATCCTTCCCCAGATTCATACGTGCCTTGCTCAGCTCGGATTTCCAGTACACCATCGCCAGTATCAACAAAGTGAAAATTGAGACCCGAGATTATAGATACTCGTCCTTCCTCTGTACTATCGAGGGCGTTGATTGCTTTACCATGCTTTCCGTCCCAACTGTGAATCCACAACATCCTGTCAACCTGCTGCGTACCGCAAATCCAATGACTTATGATATCGACAGTGCTATCTCTATTCATATCCATGATAGCATCAATTCCTCCCGCCAAACTCACCATCGAAACGTTCCGACATCCAGATAATCTGTCCTTTCTTCATGATGACGATCATCGCATTCGTGTCAACACTGGCATTGGCAGTTCGAATGGCAAATACAAAACAACCCCGTAGTGTTCCATACGGATCGCCTATTGGGCAGCAGGACACCCTTTTTGTTCCAATCGAACTGTCGACATCGATCACATCACCGTCGACGTACGAAGTATCGATTCCTTTCGAGGAAAGTTCACATTTCAGCCTGTGCCATGCTAGCGGATGCCTGTGCTTGGATGGTTGGCATAGTAACACTGTCGAGCAGGCAGGGAAAAGTATGGCAAGCAAGAGAACCCATCTTACAAAAAGATTGTAATTACATCGCTTTATGTGGTTGACCATTTTCGCGTCTCCTATTTCTTCTTCGGCTGAAAATTTTTAGCGTTTGAGATGATATCAGTTCCATACCCACCCTGAGAATTATAAAAAGTCATTGCAGCAACAATTGTCTTTTCAAACCCGCTGGGCCATTCATATTGCCGGGTAGTTTTCTGCAACCAGAGTTCACGTCTTAAACAATTATTCAAGAAGTAGGATAGCGCATTGCTAAAATTCATATCGACTTCCATCAAGTCCTCAGGTAGTCGTGCGGCGGTCGTGTCATACTGCACTTTCTCCACTGCTGTGGTATACAAAGGATGAAGCAGTCCGTACGATGTTGCAATACGAGTTTGCGCGATCTCATTCAATGTCCCGACGGCATAAACATTTTTGAATTGTTCGAATGCCTGAAGCTTCGCTGCTCGAGCAGCCGTTTCAGTCTCAGGTCCAAGAGCATACAGGTCCTTTGCTATCACATCCCATGTTTCAAAATACGTCTCCGCAGCATCATAATACCATAGCATTTCCCCCTTGCTGTTATAGATGTCATATGAGTCATTCGTTGCCTCTGGGTTTATGTCCGTGCAGCCATCCCAGATGAAATCCCCCATTGTCCCGACATAACCCAAATATGGATGCGGATGAACATTGACATGGGATGCAGGAATTGTAGGTGAACCGAGGTCTGACTCGCTTTCGATCCGATACCTTGATCCATAATAAATCCCGTGCTCGCCATGTATTGTCTGAGATTCCGCTTCCATGAATGGCTCGTATCTGTACGAGGGTTCAAAATTGCTTTCCTTCTGTATCCAGCCTTTTATGATTTGGGGAGCGATCCCATACCTCCCGGCATACACAATGATAGTCGAATCCAGGTTGTAGGCCTTGGTGGCATCAAATACTGTGTGGACTTCAGTTCTTCTTCCACCACCTGAAAGTGGACCATAGTTGTCTCCCAATTTGTCCGGCTTCTCCACTTGAACGACCTCCGCGACAGTTTGACCCCCGTAACGCGCAGTCAGTTTTACGCTGAAAGGGGTAGTAGAACTTTGCTCCCAGTATCTTCCAACTAGGCGAATCCAACCCGACGGCAACGGATCTCCGTCTGGATCCTTGTATTCGTAGTATGCTGCATATTTATCCGGAGGATATTCTTTTTCCACACCCCATTCGGCATGCACCGATGCGGGCTGGGTGGGCCATTCAGTGGTCTCTTGAATCGTCAACTGTTGTTGTGAACCTGCGTTGCAAAGGGCTGCCTGGTAGTACTTCGTCTGACCCAACAAAATCCCGGACCCCTTCAGCAGCAGCCGGGCAAGGCCATAATGCACGACACCGCCGCCGCCGCCGTGGATTAAGGGCGCGCGGATCCCTTGCCGCGGTGTGATCGAACTCGGAGTGAATCGGGATGTGTTTGTCTTTTGTCCCTGTGCCACCTTGCTTCCAGGAACTGGCGACACCACGCTGGCAGGGAGTGAAGCCGGCTCTTGAGACGTGAGTTGAATCAACACCTCGGTCGAATCGGGAGCTATCTCAGAATTGGCGGAATAGAATACGACTGGAACTCCGTTGATCATCGACCCAGCCTGGCTGCTATCCATGCTATACATTGAACCGAATGTGTCCCCTTGCACAATACTCCACGATGGCCACCAATTGTCTGGTTGGTCCATCCAGGGACCGCCGGGCTCCCGCACTTGCATAGTGAGCGAGGTCGTGTCCCCATAGGATAAAACGGTCGTATCTCCGAGCATTGCTTCCCCAGCAACAACACGCACTTCTGATGGCAGCACCGAAAAAGTGGTACTATCCGGAGATATGGAACTATTATCCGCGCTAATTGTCACTGTTATTTGTGTAGGCGAATCGGGATCCCTTCGCCAAGCGTTGAACAGAATGTATGTGGAATTTACCGAGTCGAGCACCGCCCCTGTTCTGAACGTAATGGGATCGAAGAGCTCTCCCGCAAGCGTATCGCCACTGATCTCGAACTTGAAATAAGATTCCGGGGGATTGTCAACAGAGTTTCCGCATGAATTTAGAATTGAGGCATTTATGGACGCTGTTAGACCATGCGGCAAGTCCAAGATATTATCGAGAGCGAAATATGGTGCACCTACAGGCACACACGGTGGACCTGGTAGGGAGAACTCACCCACGACAACGTTGTATCGCGTACCAAACACTCGGCCTGCCCATAACCGAAAATCGAAAATAATCATCGTGTCAAGTACTCCAGGTACGTACACTTCTGCGACATTCATGCCCCATTCCAGGTCAGGGCTCGCATTGGTATCGGCAATTGCATAAAGAGTATAGTATCCAGGTTGTGGATTGCTCTCAACGTATGTCGATTGGCCCTCGTAGAAGACTACCCCTCCATTCCCATCATACTCGATCCATGTTATTGAGTCGGAATAGGTTCCACTGATAGAATCAGTAAATTCATTGAAACCCATTAACTGTTCGTTTGGTTCGTAGATACCTAGATGGAATGGAGTTTTGCCCGTCCCCAAATCGTAGCTGGAGGCATTCGTCCAATAAAACACTATTGTCAAATCTGTCGGCTCAGAAGTTGCCCGCTTCAGGGAGTGCGTGGAAATGGATAACTTTTCCTTGATCGTCACTTGCCCGACAAGATGGGGAGAAAGAAATGAAGAAAGCAATGTGGAAACAACACTCGAGATGAGAATACAGCGCTTAGACCCAAACATAGACAGCCCCTTCCAAAATTAAGTCCTCACTGCCGTTTGAAACACACCCGAAACCCCGTCCTTGCACGCAACCACATCGTGCAAACTCCAGCCATCCGATCGAAGGTTCGCAATACTTCCTGGCGAGAACACAGCAATAATCGTGCCGGTGATCAGTTCTGATTAGTAGCCATTTTCGACAGAAGGAGGCAGTCGGATTTCCGGCCTTTCTCAGAGTTGTTAATGCAAAATCGACTGCGCGTCACGGATGAGAAGATACGGAATTTGCATTGGAACATCGGGCGAACGATCAGGGAATCCCGATAGAAACATTCGGGAATGACGGGTTGCTCACTTTTCGAAAGGCTCGAATGGGGTGAGGGTAAGAAGCCGCAAGACTTAAACAACAACTCCCCGCCCGACATAGCCGGGAGGGGAGTCAAGAACAACTGTGTGAACCGCTCAGATTCTCTTTTCTTCGACGGCAGGAGGCAACGTTTCATCTTTCGTTTTGGCTGCCTTCGCTTGCCTGGCGCCCCTGGCGGTTTTTTCCTTCTTCTTTTTCTTCTCCGCCGGCGCAGCTTTTTCCTGACCGGTGTTGAAATCCACAAGCTCCAGAACCGCAACGTCGGCGCCGTCGCCCTGGCGCTGGCCTAATTTCACCACGCGCGTGTACCCGCCGTTCCTGTTTGCAACTTTCTGAGCGATCTCCGTAAAGAGCTCCTTGATCACTTCCCGGTCCTTGATGTACCTGGCAACCTCACGGCGGGCATGGACGTTCTTCTTGTCACCTTCCGCGCTCGCGGCCTTCTTGGCGCGGGTAATAATCTGTTCGACGACAACCCGGGTTTCTTTCGCTTTCGCGAGCGTTGTGCGAATCTTCTTGTGACGCAGCAGAGCCGTCGAAAGAGCGATCAATGTCGCCTTGCGATGGCTTGCCGTTCGTTTAAGTTTTCGTCCTGCTTTGCGGTGTCGCATACTGTCATTTTCTCTTAATACTGTTTCAATTATTATTTGTCGACTAGTTCGTACTGTCTTTGAGATACTTGTCAACGTCCATGCCGAAGCTCAACCCGAACCCTTCGATGATCTCGGTGAGCTCGGAAAGGGACTTCCGTCCGAAGTTGCGGAATTTCAGAAGCTCGGGCTCCTCTTTCCTGACGAGGTCCGCGAGCGTTTTGATATTCGCGGCGCGCAAGCAATTGTGCGACCGCACCGAAAGCTCCAGGTCCTCGATGCTCATCTGGAGAACCTTCCGGACACGGGCAAACTCGGAGTCTTTCTCCTTCATCTCTTCCGTCGACTCGCCTTCCACGTTGAACTTCAGGAACAACTGCACGTGGTTGTCGAGGATCTTTGCCGATTCCGCCAACGCGTTGTCGGGCGCCACCGAGCCGTCCGTTTCAACCTCCAGGATCAGCTTTTCGTAGTCCGTTTGCTGGCCGACCCTTGTCTGTTCGACGAAGTACCGAACGTTTCTGATGGGCGTATAAATTGAGTCAATCGCGATGGTACCGACCGGATAGTCGGATTTCTTATTCTCTTCCGACGGGACGTATCCTTTTCCACGGCCGATGTAGAGTTCCACTTCCAGTTCCGCGCCGCCGTTCAAGGTGGCCAGGTGAAGCCCGGGATTAAGAATCTCTATTTCGGGATTTGCCTTCTGGATGTCGGCGGCCGTGAATTCCCTGGGTCCTTTTAGCGAGATCTCAACCTTTCCCACCTTCTTATTGACAAGTTTCATCCGGACGCCCTTGAGGTTCAGAATGAGCTCTGCCACATCTTCCACAACGCCGGGGATCGTTGAAAACTCGTGCAGGACGCTCTCGATCCGGATCGCGCTGATTGCAACTCCGGACAGTGAAGACAGGAGCACGCGCCGGAAAACGTTGCCGATCGTGACGGCAAATCCTTTTTCCAGCGGCTGCAGTACAAAACGGCCGAACGTATCCGTATAACTCGCTTCGTCCAGTTGAATCTTCTCCGGCATCTGAATATTTGGTGTTACCATATCTTGCCTTTTCCCAAATTGATCCAACAATTGTTACTTTGAATAGAGCTCAACGACAAGCTGCTCGTTCGCGTTGAGCGGTATATCAGCCCGCTCCGGCACATTTAAAAACGTTCCCACCATCGAAGCCTTGTCAAGGTTCAGCCAGGGAGGCAGCATGTTATCCTTGATGCGTTTCATCGACGAGTGGATGACTTCAAACTTCTTGCTTTTTTCGCATACCTGAATCGCGTCGCCCGGCTTCAGGAGGTACGACGGTGCATTCACGACACGATTGTTGACCATCAAATGGCCGTGGGTGACAAGCTGACGCGCGGCTTTCCGGGAGGGCGCGAGTCCCAGCCGGTACACGACATTATCGAGGCGGCTTTCGAGCAATTTCAGCAGACTTTCGCCCGTGCGGCCGGTCTGGTGAAGAGCTTCCTCAAAATAGTTCCGGAATTGATTTTCCATCAGGCCGTACATTCTTCGAATCTTCTGTTTCTCGCGGAGCTGAACGCCGTATTCAGAAATCTTCTGTCTCCGGCTCTGGCCGTGCTGGCCCGGAGGATACCCTCTCCGCTCCACGGGGCATTTTTCGGTAAAGCACTTTGTTCCCTTGAGAAAAAGTTTCTGCCGTTCACGCCGGCACAGTCTGCAACTTGGTTCGATATATCTTCCCATACAATCCTTGAGTTAATGAATATTACAGTGTCGACCCACCGTTGTTAGACGCGACGGCGTTTGGGAGGCCGGCACCCGTTGTGAGGAATCGGGGTGACGTTGCGGATGCTCAGAATTTCCAGCCCGACGGTTTGGAGTGAGCGAACGCCCGCCTCGCGTCCGGATCCCGGACCTCTGACGAACACATCCACCTTCCGCAATCCGAGGTCGTACGCTTCCTTCGCCGCAGCCTCGGCTGTCACCTGGGCGGCATAGGGCGTATTCTTCCGGGAACCCTTGAACGCATTCCGTCCGGCCGACGACCAGCTGATGACATTTCCATAAACGTTCGTGATCGTGACGATCACGTTGTTGAACGTCGCTTTGATGTACGCTTTTCCCGTCAGCTCAATGTGAATCTTCTTTTTCTTTTTTACCGTTGCCGCTGCTGCGGGCGTTCCTGCTGCTTGTTTTCCCATTATGGTCTCCGAATATTACTTCTTCGCGATTGCTTTCTTCTTTCCGGCAACTGTCTTGCGCTTTCCTTTGCGCGTCCGGGCGTTGGTTCGTGTTCGCTGTCCGCGAACCGGCAGGCCCTTGCGGTGCCGCAATCCCCGATAACAGTTGATGTCCATCAACCTCTTGAGGTTCATCTGGACTTCACTTCGAAGAGCTCCCTCCACTTTGTAATCGCTGGTGATGATTGCGCGGATCTTCGAGACCTCTTCGTCCGTGAGATCGCCAATGTGCTTTCCCCAATCGATTCCGGCCTGAGTGAGAATCTTCTTGGCGCTGGTTCTTCCCAGTCCGAGAATGTAGGTCAAACCGATCTCAGCTCTCTTCTGTTTCGGTAAATCTACGCCTGCAATACGAGCCACTGCATGTTTCCTTTCTTCGATCCTTTAGAAGTGGATGTCCTTATCCCTGACGCTGACGATGCTTCGGGTTTTTGCAAATGACCCGCACGACACCCTTGCGACGGATAATCTTACAATTATCACAAATACGCTTTACAGATGAGCGAACTTTCATAGGTTTCCTTACTTGTACCGGTACGTGATGCGACCTTTACTTAGATCATACGGCGACATTTCAATGGTGACCCTGTCGCCCACCAAAATCTTGATATAATTCATTCTCATTTTTCCGGAGATCACCGCAAGCACTTCATGACCATTATTGAGCTTCACCCGGAACATCGCGTTCGGCAATGTGTCCGTAATGATGCCGTCCATCGTGATCGGTCCTTGCTTCGCCATGCCGCCCGCTATCGTGTGAGAATTTCCGGTGCGTTTTCCGTGACCAGCACCGTGTGCTCGAAGTGCGCCGACGGTTGTCCATCGTTCGTTCGTACCGTCCAGCCGTCAGCATCGACGCGAACGCGAAACGTTCCTGCATTCACCATCGGTTCAATCGCTATCGTCATGCCGCTCTTCAGCTTCGGGCTCGCCGTTGAATCCACAAAATTCGGGATCGGCGGTTCTTCGTGCAGGTTTTTGCCGACGCCGTGCCCCACCAGGTCCCTGACCACCGAAAAGCCCGCGCTTTCCACATGCTGCTGGACCGCCGCAGAAATATCGCGGACGTGCTTTCCGGCGCACGCCTGCTCGATTCCCTTGTGGAGCGATTCTTCCGTAACCCTCATGAGCCTGAGCTTTTCTTCGGTAACTCTACCCACGGCGAAAGTCCAGGCGCCGTCGCCATAAAATCCATTTTTCCGAACTCCCACGTCAACGGAGACGATTTCGCCTTCTCGAAGAGTACGGGCACCGGGGATGCCGTGCACAACCTCATCGTCGACCGATATGCATACGCTTGCCGGGTACAGATTGTTCTTGTCGAAACCATAACCTTTGAACGCAGGTTCAGCTCCTTGCATCAGGATGAACTCCTCGGCAAGCTTGTCCAATTCTCTTGTCGTGACACCCGGTCGCAGAGCCCCCTTCAGCAATCGCAATACCTCCGCCACAATCCGGCAGCTTTCTCGCATCAATCCGATTTCGTGAGACGATTTTATTATTTCCTTTCCCAAGGAAGGCTCTTCATCATCCCGACTAGAATCTTCTGCCTTTAATTTTCCCGCTCTTCATGAATCCGTCGTAGTGACGCATCAGCAAATGCGACTCGATCTGTTGAAGAGTGTCAAGCCCGACGCCCACGACGATCAAGAGACTCGTGCCGCCGAAGAAACTGGCGAAGTTGGAGGTAACGCCCATTCTGACCATAAATGCCGGCAGGATGGCAACGATAGCGAGAAAGATCGAACCGGGCAGCGTAATTTTCGTCAGAACATTGTCGATAAAATCAGAAGTGTTCTTTCCGGGGCGAATGCCGGGGATGAACCCGCCCTGTTTCTGCATTGTCTCGGCGACATCCTTCGGATTGAACGCCACCGCAGTGTAAAAGTACGTGAAGAAGATAATCATCAATCCGTATGCGAACGAGTACGTCACCGACGTATAATCGAAATAATGCGCAATGCTCTGCATGAATTCACTGTCGGGGAAGAACGTCAGGATCGTGTTCGGGATGAACATGATTGACTGCGCAAAAATGATCGGCATGACGCCCGCCGTGTTGACCCGCATCGGAATATACTGCGTGACACCGCCGTAGACTTTCCGTCCCACGACCCGCTTCGCGTACTGAACCGGAATGCGGCGCGTGGCCTGGGTCACCAGAACAATGCCGGCGACGATAACAACCATCAGTCCGATAATGATCAACTCGATGATAATCCCCCGGGCGCCGGAGCTTACCAGCTGATATTCATCGAGGACGGCATGCGGGAACCTCGCGATGATACCGATGAAAATAATGAGAGAGATACCGTTCCCTATGCCCCGTTCGGTGATCTGCTCGCCCAGCCACATGATGAAGATCGTTCCGGCCGTCAGTATGATCATCGTTGCAAAATGGAACAGGAAACTCGACACCTGGGGGGAAATGATGGGAACGCCTGCCGCCGTCATGCTCGCGAGTTTGACGCTGACACCCCATGCCTGAAGCATGGAAATGAGCACGGTGCCGTAGCGCGTCAGCTGGTTGATTTTCTTCCGCCCTTCCTCTCCTTCTTTCGTGAGCTTCTGGAAATACGGAATGACCGCGCCGAGGAGCTGGATGATGATGGAAGCGCTGATGTAGGGCATGATGCCCAGGGCGAAGATAGCCGCATTGCTGAATGCCCCTCCGACAAACAGGTCGTACAAACCAAATAACGTGTTGGAGGCCTGCGAGCGGACAGCTTGCTCCAAAATTTTTGCGTCGATGCCGGGCAGCGTGACATGCGACCCGAATCGCACGACGATCAGCAATGCAGCGGTGAAAAGGATGCGCTGACGAAGTTCTTGAATCTTGAATATGTTTCGAAAACTTTCGCTAAGTTTGGCCATTCCTTATAATCGATTAGGCTGTTGCACGTTGTACTACTTTTGTCGTACCGCCCGCTGCTTCAATCTTTTTCTTCGCCGACGCGCTGAACGCGTGGGCGCTTACGTCCAGTTTGGACTTCAACTCACCATTTCCCAGGATCTTAACGAGAACCGATCTTTTCGCCACGGCGCCTGCCGCAAACAGGACCTCGGGACTCACAGTCCCGCCCGGTAGTTTTCCTTTTGCGACCAGAACATCGAGCGTGCTGACGTTGACCACCTGGTATTCCACCCTGAACGGACTCGTGAAGCCAAATTTCGGAACCCGGCGTATCAACGGCATCTGGCCGCCTTCGAACCACGGACGGAAGTTGGCCCCGGAACGTGAATGCTGTCCCTTGTGGCCGCGCGTCGAGGTTCCGCCATGGCCGGAGCCCTGGCCGCGCGCAATCCGTTTCGTGCGCTTGCGGGAACCTTCCGCGAATTTGAGATTATTCAAAAATGATTTTGCCATAGAGTCTGGACCGAGTCGTTCCGCAGGAACTCTTCGGTTTTATCCTTCTTTTAATTCTTCGACTTTAACGAGATGTTTTATTTTTTCAATCATACCCCTGATCTGGGGCGAATCGCCTTTCACAACGGAGTAATTCGGCCGGCCAAGACCCAGCGCTTTGATCGTCAGTTTTTGTTTCTTCAGACAATCCAGCTGGCTAACAACTTGCGTTATTCGGATTTGTTTTGACATATCGGATATCAATTCGTAGTCGCTTGAGTTCCAAACAATTCATGCAGTGAAATACCCCGGCGTTCCGCCACGGTCCGGGCATCCGCAAGAGCCAGCAGCGCCGTCATCGTCGCCTTCACGACGTTGTGCGGGTTGGTCGACCCTACGGATTTTGTCAGGACATCCTTCACTCCTGCCATTTCCAGAACTGCCCGAACGCCGCCGCCGGCGATGAGTCCCGTTCCGGGAGATGCGGGTTTCAGGAGAACTCTTGACGACCTGAACTTCGCGACAATTTCGTGAGGGATTGTTCCCTTGACGATGTTCACTTTGACGACATTCTTTTTGGCATCGTCGACGCCCTTGGCGATGGCATCCTGGACTTCGTTCGCCTTGCCGAGTCCGGCTCCCACATGCCCGCGGCCGTCGCCGACCACGACAATGGCGCTAAAGCTGAACCGTTTGCCGCCCTTGACGACCTTCGCGACACGGTTGATGTAGACCAGCTTATCCTTTAGTTCCAACTCGCTTGTTCTGATTCTCGCCAATTATCTAAGCTCCAAATCTGTCATTGTGAGTGCTTGTCTGTTGTACACTTGCTTCCGACACCGGTTTGCTCTGTCGAATAAGCTGCTGCCGGGGGAGGATTCGAACCACCACTGGCGGCTCCAAAGGCCGCTGTCCTGCCATTAGACGACCCGGCAAGAATAACCACCGGAGTGCCGCTCCCGCCCCGGGCAATGCCCGCGCCGGCACCGGTACTACAGCTCCAATCCACCTTCGCGTGCACCATCGGCCAGTGCCTTAACGATACCGTGGTACAGGTACCCGTTCCGATCAAAAACTACCTTGCGGATGTTACTACCGAGAGCTCTCTTCGCGACAAGAACTCCGACCTGCTTCGCGAGATTCTTGTTGCCTTTGACCTGCTTCAGCTCATCGCGGACATCTTTCGACAGAGTTGATACCGCCAGCAAAGTCTTTTTCTGAGAATCGTCCACGATTTGAGCATAGAGGTGTTTCAAACTCCGGTACACCGTCAGGCGCGGCCGATCCACTGTTCCCCGGACTTCTTTACGGATGTGTTTCTTTATGCGCTGTCTGCGCGCTTCTTTCGTTGACTTGATCATATTATGCCTTCGCTCCCGCTGCACCAGCCGCTGCCGCAGCCTTTCCAGCTTTACGTCGGATGTACTCGCCTGCGTACTTCACACCTTTGCCCTTGTACGGCTCCGGCGGCCGGAAGGAACGGATTTTCGCCGCGACCTGTCCGACAAGTTGTTTATCGAATCCGGAAATGACTATGTTCGTTGGCTGGGGAACTTCAATCTTGATGTTCGCCGGCGGGACGAACAGAATCGGATGGGAGTACCCGAGCGCTAGCTGGAGCTTTTTGCCTTTCAATTCCGCCTTGTATCCGACTCCGACGATCTCGAGCTTCCGTTGAAATCCCTCCGTGACGCCTTTGACCATATTGTTCACAAGCGCGCGCCATGTTCCATGAAGAGCCCTGAGCGCTTTCTCATCCTTTGAGCGCTTCAAGACTATCTCGGTTGCGCTCACCTCAACACCGATGGAAGAAGGGACCACCGCAGACAGCTCCCCTTTCGGACCGCTGACCCGGATTGTTCCATCCTTGTGTTCGACTTTCACCCCTTTGACGAGGGGAACTGGTTTTCGTCCTATACGTGACAAAGCTGTCTCCTAAAAAATCGTTACCAAATATGACAGATAACTTCACCGCCGAAATGCTGTTCTTTTGCCTGGCGGTCGGTCATGATTCCCTTCGACGTTGAGATCACCGCGATCCCGAGGCCGTTCAGCACCCGGGGCAATTCCTTCGAAGAAACGTAGACGCGGCGGCCGGGAGTGCTGATCCGTTTAAGTCCGCCGATCACGCTCTTTCCGTCGGTATACCGGAGGGCTATCCGCAGAAGGCCCTGCTTGTTATCTTCGATTTCAGTATAACCCGAAATGAATTTATGCTCTGCAAGAATCTTCGACAATGCGCGTTTCATGTTTGTCGCAGGCACATCGACTTTCTTGTGCTTGGCGCGGACTGCGTTGCGAATTCGCGTCAAGTAATCTGAGATTGGATCTGTTGATGTCATAATAGTCTGTTGTTCCTTACCAACTTGCTTTAAGCACGCCCGGAATTTTTCCGTCGAGCGCCATTTTTCGGAAGCAAATCCGGCACACGCCGAACTTTCGCATGTACGCCCGGGGGCGTCCGCAAATATTGCAGCGAAAATGCTTTCTCACCGCATACTTCGGAGTCCTGTTTGCTTTGACCACCATTGCTAATCGTGCCATGTCTTCTCCGTTTTTCCGTTGAAACTAACTGGCTTGCTCAGGGATGACTTCCTGACGTTTGACGAACGGCATGCCGAAATTCTTAAGCAGCTCGTAGGCCTCTTCGTCCGTCCGCGCGGTCGTCACGAATGTTATATCCATACCGAAGACCTTCGTCACTTTGTCGAACGTCAATCTCGGGGAAGATGATGTGTTCCTTCACGCCAATCGTATAGTTCCCGCGCCCGTCGAAGGACTTGTCGGACATTCCGCGAAAGTCACGAATTCTCGGGACTGCGATATTAATAAACCTGTCCATAAACTCATACATCCGCTGCCGGCGCAAGGTCAACCTGGTCGCGATCGGCACGCCGGCCCGCAGCTTGAAGTTCGAAATCGCCTTCTTCGCTTTCATGATGACCGGTTTTTGCGCCACGATCTGCTCCAGGTCCTTGACGACGGCGTCGAGGAGTTTCGGGTCCTGGGTTGCCTGACCGACGCCGACGTTGATGGATATCTTATGAAGCCTCGGGACCTCCATCGGGTTCTTGTAGTGGAACCTCTTCATCAACTCGGGGACAATGTTCTTCTGGTACAGCTCAAAGAGACGCGGCGTTACGCCGGCTTCCTGCTTCGCCGGTTTCTTCTCAGGAGCTTTTTTTTCGGTTGCTGGTTTCTTTTCTTTTGCCATGCATCAATATCAGGATTAAAACATTTCTTCGCACTTGCGGCAGATGCGCATTCTGCGCGTCTTGCCGGTGGCGGTGTCGATCACGGGTTTGCGGCCCACGCGCGCCGGTTTGTTACACTTCGGGCACACCACCATGACGTTCGCGACGGAGATCGGGGCTTCTTTCTGGACAATGCCGCCCTGGATATTCTTCTGCGACGGTCGTGAATGCCGTTTGATGATGTTGACACCTTCCACGATCACACGGTCGACATCCGGGAACACCTTCAGCACCTTGCCGGTCTTTCCCCGGGCGTTTCCGGCGACCACCACGACACTATCATTTTTATGAACGTTCATTTCGATTCTCAGTTTGAGTTACAAGACTTCCGGCGCGAGAGAGATAATTTTCATAAAGTTCTTATCACGCAACTCCCTGGCAACCGGACCAAAAATTCGGGTACCGCGCGGTTCACCCTGGGGGTTAAGAAGCACGGCCGCGTTTTCATCGAACCGGATATACGAGCCATCCTTGCGCCGCGTTTCCTTTGTCGCACGGACGATGACCGCCCGCGAGACTTCCCCTTTTTTCACCGTCGCCCCCGGAATGGCACTTTTGACGGAAACAACGATCACATCCCCGAGACCCGCGTACCGCCTGTCGTGTCCGCCGAGGACACGGATACAGCGGACTTTTTTCGCGCCCGAGTTATCCGCGACGACTAAGTTCGTTTCTTCCTGGATCATAGTTATTTCGCCTTTTCAAGAATCTCAACCAGGCGCCAGCGTTTTTGTTTGCTTAGAGGCCTTGTTTCCATTATTTTGACGAGGTCGCCGATGCCCGCCTGCTGTTTCTCGTCATGGGCCATCAGTTTCGTTGTCAGAGTCCGGTATTTCTTGTACAACGGATGCTGGATGCGCCGTTCGATCACAACAACGATACTCTTCTGCATCTTGTTGCTCAGGACTTTCCCGATTCTCAGTTTGCGCTTTGTGATTCGTTCGCTCATGCTTGTACTTTGCTCTTCTCTTCAGGTTGTGGGGCACGGACCGCCGGGGGTGCCTGTGGCCGAGGTTTTCCCGATTCGATGTCGTTCAAGACGGTCTTCATTCTGGCAATCATGCGTCGAACGGTTCGTATCTTTATGGGACTCTCCAGTTGACTCGTCGCCTTCTGAAACCGCAAGTGAGCGAGATTTTCTTCTTCCTCGGAGATGCGCTTGCGCAGTTCCTGTTCCGGTAGTTCTCTGATGTCATGAATTTTCATGTTTCACTTTCAGCTTCACATACCCATGATTGACGGACGCACGACCATCTTCGTTTTGATGGGCAGCTTGTGGGAGGCGAGGTTCATCGCTTCCTCGGCGGCGGCGTAGTTAATGCCGCCCAATTCGAACATAATCGTTCCGGGCTTCACGACAGCCACCCAGAATTCCGGATTCCCTTTTCCGCTACCCATGCGGGTCTCGGCCGGTTTTTTTGTAACGGGTTTGTCCGGGAAAATACGAATCCAGACTTTCCCTTCGCGCTTCATGAGGCGGGTCAGCGCGACGCGCGCCGCTTCAATCTGCCGTTGAGTTATCCATCCCGGCGCCAGCGCTTTCAGGCCATAATCGCCGAACGACAGGGTTGCGCCCCGTGTTGCTTTCCCCTTCATCCTGCCGCGTTGCGTTTTTCTGTATTTTACACGTTTTGGTAGTAGCACTTGCGTTCAGAGTTTTTATTTTACTGAATTGTCGAGAACTTCGCCGCGGCACACCCACACCTTGACGCCGATCGTGCCATAGATGGTCATCCCCGTCGCCTGGGCATAATCAATATCGGCGCGGATCGTGTGAAGAGGGATGCGACCTTCTTTATATTGTTCGGTACGTGCAATTTCAGCACCGCCGAGACGGCCGGCACACATGACGCGAACTCCTTCCGCGCCCATACGCATGGCGGAGGTGATCGCAGTCTTCATCGCCCGGCGAAACGAAACCCGCCCCTCGATCTGTGTCGCGATTGTCTCCGCGAGCAGGTACGCGTCGAGTTCCGGGCGTTTGATTTCGTTGATCATAATCTTGATTTCTTTGCTCGTCACTTTCTTGAGCTCTTCTTCCAACTGAGTAATTTCTTTTCCGCTGCGCCCGATCACAACACCGGGACGGGATGTGTGAATCGTGATGGTGGCGCGCTTTGGCGTCCGATCGATCAAGACGCGGGAAATGCCCGCCTTCTTGAAACGGTTATGGATGTAACTTCGAATCTTGATATCTTCCTGAAGCTTGTCGGCAAAATCTCTTTCGTCATACCAATTTGAATCCCAGGTTCGTATCGTCCCGAGACGAAAACCAAGCGGATGTACTTTTTGTCCCAATCGATCTCCTAACTTTCTTTTGTTTCTTTGACTGGTTTAGATTCTTTTGCAGATACTTTCTCTGGCTTACCTTCTTTTGTAGATTCTTTGGCTTTCAGCGCGACAGACTTTTTCACTTTTTGAGCTTTCTGTGCGATGACAATTGTCACGTGATTTGAACGCTTCACCATCCGATATGCCCGTCCCATGGGCGCGGGGAGAATGCGCTTCATCGAGGGACCGCAATTCACAAACGCCTCTTTCACGTACATTTCGTTCGTCTCCAAACGACTTCCTTCATCCTTGTTGTGGATGTTCGAGACCACGGAACGCAGAACCTTCTCCGCCGCCCGCGCAGAATGCTTCGGCGAGAAATGGAGAATCGTCAAAGCTTCATCGACGGACTTGCCGCGGATGAGGTCGATCACCAATCGCATCTTGCGCGGTGATGAACCGATATATCGACATATTGCTCGCGCTTCTAACATGTGCATCAACCTTCCGCCGACGTTGTTTCTTCACTCTTCAATCCCGGGTGGGCGCGGAAGATTCGTGTCGGGGCGAATTCACCGAGTTTATGGCCGACCATACCTTCGTGGATATAGACGGGGATAAATTTATTGCCGTTATGAACGGCAAACGTATGCCCGACGAAATCGGGCGTGATCGTGGACGAACGCGACCATGTCTTAATGATCTTTTTCTGTCCGGATTTGCTCATCGCTTCCACTTTCCCGAGAAGCTTGGCATCCACGTAGGGACCTTTTTTAATTGACCGGCTCATACTCTCTTATGACATCCTCAGGATCGACGTTTCACAATGTATTTGTTTGATTGCAACTTATGGCGACGTGTTTTCTTGCCTTTCGTATGCCATCCCCAGGGCGAAACGGGATGCGGATTACCCTGAGGCGATTTCCCTTCGCCGCCGCCGTGCGGATGGTCGACAGGATTCATTACAACACCGCGCGATTGGGGACGAATACCCATCCACCGCGAGCGGCCTGCTTTCCCGACGCTTATGTTCTCATGATCAATATTGCTGACAATTCCGATAGTCGCGTAACACTCACTCGGGAAATTACGAATCTCACCGGAAGGCAATCGCAGCTGTGCGAATTTCCCTTCTTTCGCCATGACCTGGATCGACGTTCCGGCACTTCTCGCGATCTGAGCGCCCTTTCCCAGGCGTAGCTCGACATTGTGGACGAATGTTCCCACCGGTATATTGGATAGCGGCATCGAGTTGCCCACCTTGATGTCCGCATCGGGGCTCGAAATGATTTTTTCTCCAACTTTCAAACCGTCGGGAGCGATCATATAGCGCTTCTCGCCATCTTTGTACATCAGCAAGGCAATTCTCGCCGAACGATTCGGGTCATACTCAATGGCCGTCACTTTTGCCTCAATGCCGACCTTATCCCGCTTGAAGTCGATAACGCGGTAGAAGCGTTTGTGGCCGCCGCCGCGGTGCCGCGAGGTAATATGCCCGTTGGTGTTCCTGCCGCCGGACTTCTTCAGCGGTTCCAGGAGAGATTTTTCCGGTTTTGACTTGGTGATCTCCTCGAACGTTGGAATCGTCATCCAACGGGTGCCGGGCGTAACTGGTTTTAGTATTCGAATTCCCATGGCTGCGAGTCGTTTCTGTCGTTACACGTTTTCAAAAAACTCAATTTTTTCGCCTTCTTTAATTGTCACGATCGCCTTCTTGAATTTCGACGTCTTGCCGGAGAACTTCCCCTTCTTCGTGAGCTGGGTCTTCGTTTTTCCGCGGTAGTTGACCGTTCGGACGTTCATTACCGTGACAGTAAATTTTTTCGAAACGGCGCGGGCGATGTCCACCTTGTTCGCGTTCAAATCCACTTCGAACACGTACTGGCGTTTGTCCTGCAGCTTTGTGGACTTTTCCGTAACAATAGGGCGATAGATTATGCCGACCATAGACGATCAATCGTGAAATGTATTTTCCAAAACTTCAACAGCGCTTTTCTGAAACACGATGCAGTGATTGTCGAGAATTTCATACGTCGACGCTTTCGACGCTTCAACGACATTCACCCCGGGGATATTTCTTCCGGATTTCACCACCGTAAGGTCCGATTTGGGAACCAGCAGCAGTACCTTTTTCCCGGCGAGGCCCAGCCCTTTGAGAACCCCGGCGAATTCCTTCGTCGCCGGCGAATCAAAGGAAAAATCCTCAACAATCTTGATGCCGCCGTCCTTCGCTTTATGACTCAGCGCGGACTTGCGGGCAAGCTGCCTGATCTGTTTCGGGAGCTTCGACCAATAATCGCGGGGCTGGGGTCCGAAAATCGTGCCGCCGCCTTTCCACAAGGGAGAACGGACGGCGCCGATCCTGGCCCGGCCGGTATGTTTTTGTTTCCACAGCTTCTTTCCGCTCCCGCTCACTTCACCGTACGTCTTCGTCTTGTGAGTCCCCTGCCGTTGATTCGCCTGGTAGACGGTCACTGCCTGGTAGATGGCGTGATCGTTCGGCGTAATCTCAAAGATGTCGGGGGAGAGCTTCACTTTCTCACCCGTCGGCGTTCCGTCTTTTTTAAATACTTCGAGTTCCATGAAAATTCCCGTCTTGATTACCGCTCTTTGAGGACTTGAACATAACTATTATTGTAGCCGGGCACCGACCCCCGAACGAGGAGCAGATTTGATTCAGGAATGACACGGACAACGCGGAGATTTTTCGCCGTTCTTCGCTCGCCGCCCATCCGGCCCGCCATTCGCATTCCTTTGAGAACACGCGAAGGATACGAGCTTGATCCGATGGATCCCGGTGCGCGTACGCGGTCGCTCTGGCCGTGGGTACGAACGCCGCCGCCAAAATGATGACGTTTGACGACGCCCTGAAATCCTTTTCCCTTCGACGTTCCGACGACGGAAACGACATCTCCCTGCGCGAATACCGCGTCGACTTTGATTTCGTCGCCCGCCTTGAACTTTTCGACGTCGAAGCCCTGAAACTCCAGAAGAACTTTCTTCGGTTTCACTCCGCCTTTCGCGAAATGTCCTTTCATGGGCTTATTCACGCGGCGCTCATTCTTCTCATCAAACCCGAGCTGGAGCGCTTCATAGCCGTCCTTCTGCTTCGTCTTGATCTGGGCGACGACGCACGGGCCTGCTTCGATGACCGTGCAAGGGATTGCCTCGCCTTTGTCGTCGAAGACGTTTGTCATGCCTATTTTTTTCCCAAGAATACCTTGCATACTACGAGACACACCTCAAATGCGATAGTTGTCTAAGAATGTAAAAGAGCAGCTGAAGCGAATACCGAAGGAATTAAACTTCAGACTTTGATTTCCACATCAACACCCGCCGGAAGCTCAAGCTTCATGAGCGAGTCGACGGTTTTATTGGAAGAATTGAATATGTCGATCAGGCGTTTGTGAGCCTTCAACTCAAATTGCTCACGGGATTTCTTGTCCACATTCGGAGAGCGCAGCACGGTAAACAATGTGCGTTTTGTAGGTAACGGAATGGGTCCCGATACCACCGCGCCGGTCGACTTGACCGTCTTGATGATCTTCTCGGCCGATTTGTCAATCAGATTGTGGTCGTACGACCTGAGCTTGATGCGTATTTTCTGTCCAGCCATGCAGCCTTCTTTCTACTTGAAATCTACGCTACGCGTTATTCAAGAATCTTCGTTACGACTCCGGCTCCGACGGTGTGTCCGCCTTCACGGATAGCAAAACGGAGACCGTCTTCCATAGCAATCGGTGAAATCAACTCGATGCTAATGCTGTCGAGGTTATCCCCCGGCATAACCATCTCCGTGCCGGCGGGAAGTGTCGCAACACCCGTCACGTCCGTTGTCCTGAAATAGAACTGGGGACGGTACCCGGTGAAGAACGGGGTATGCCGACCGCCTTCTTCTTTTTTCAAAACGTAGACCTGCGCCGTGAATTTCGTATGGGGAGTGATCGAACCGGGCTTGGCAATAACCATCCCGCGTTCGAGCTCGTTCTTCTCAACACCGCGCAGCAAAAGGCCCGCGTTGTCGCCCGCGATGACCTCGTCGAGTTCCTTGCGGAACATCTCGGCGCCCGTGACAACGGTCTTCTTGTGTGCCCCGAGTCCGATAACTTCGACTTCATCGCCGACTCTCGCCCGGCCGCGTTCGACGCGCCCGGTTCCGACGGTACCACGACCGGTGATGGAGAAGACGTCTTCCACCGGCATCAGGAACGGCTTTTCGACATCGCGCACAGGAAGCGGGATATAGCTGTCGACGGCATTCATCAACTCGTAGATGCATTTGAATGCGGGGTCATCCGGCTTTGAATCCGGAAGGATCGCTCGCTCCATCGCCTTCAGCGCACTGCCACGAACGATGGGAATTTCATCACCCGGGAATTCATACTTCTTCAGGAGGTCGCGCATTTCCATTTCAACGAGCTCGATGAGCTCGGGGTCGTCCACCATATCCACCTTATTCAGGAAGACCACGATGCGGGGTACGCCGACCTGGCGGGCAAGCAGAATATGTTCACGCGTCTGGGGCATCGGGCCGTCATTGGCTGCGACAACCAGGATTGCTCCGTCCATCTGCGCGGCGCCGGTGATCATATTCTTGATATAATCGGCGTGGCCCGGGCAGTCGACGTGTGCATAGTGCCGCTTCTCCGTTGCGTACTCCACGTGCGCGACGGCAATCGTGATCCCGCGTTCGCGCTCTTCAGGCGCGTTGTCGATACTGTCGAAGGTGCGGATCGAGGAGAGTCCCTTCTTGCTCAGGACCATCGTGATCGCGGCAGTCAACGTCGTCTTGCCGTGGTCGATGTGCCCGATTGTTCCCACGTTAATGTGGGGTTTATCGCGCATAAATTTTTCTTTTGCCATTCTCTAGTCTCCTATTTGGTTCAGGATATGAAGAAAATTATAGTTCGAAATTGATTATGAAAGAACTGCTTCTTTTCCCCTGACCTTTTCGATGATCTGGTCAGAAATACTCTGGGGCACCACATCATAGTGGGCAAACTGCATTGTGTAAATCGCGCGTCCCTGCGTCATCGACCGCAGCTGTGTGGAGTAGCCGAACATATCGGAGAGCGGGACGGTTGCCTTGATCACCTGGGCATCTTTGCGCGGCTGCAAACCGCCGATCTTCCCGCGACGGGAATTCAGGTCGCCGATAACATCGCCCATATATTCTTCGGGCGTGACGACTTCGACATCCATGATGGGTTCAAGAATGACGGGGTCCGCCTTCAACGCGGCCTCTTTGAACGCAATCGAACCGGCAATCTTGAATGCGATCTCGGACGAATCGACCTCATGGTACGACCCGTCGAACAACCTCACCTTGACATCGACCACGGGATATCCGCCAAGGACGCCGTTCCGCATGGCCTCCTGGATACCCTGAGAAATGGGTTTAATGTATTCCTTCGGAACAACACCGCCCACGATATCGTTTTCAAATTCGAAGCCCTTGCCTTTTTCATTGGGCTCAATTTCTATCCAGACGTGACCGTACTGTCCTCTGCCGCCCGATTGCCGCACGAATTTCCCTTCCTGCTCAACCTTCTTCCGAATCGTTTCCCTGTACGCAACCTCGGGTTTGCCGACATTGGCTGCAACACGAAACTCCCGTTTCATCCTGTCGACGATGATTTCCAGATGAAGTTCGCCCATGCCGCTGATGATTGTCTGTCCGGTCTCTTCGTTTGTGGAAACGCGGAACGTGGGATCCTCATCCGCAAGTTTCGAGAGAGCCTCACCCAGCTTCTCCTGGTCCGCCTTTGTTTTCGGCTCAATCGCAACGGAGATGACGGGCTCGGGAAATTCCATTTTTTCGAGTATGACCGGATCGTCTTCATCGCAGAGGGTATCACCGGTCTTTGTATGGCGCAGACCGACGGCAGCAACGATATCCCCCGCGAAGGCTTCGTCAATGTCTTCCCGATGATTTGCGTGCATGCGAAGTATTCTCCCGATGCGTTCCTTGCGTCCGGAGATCGAATTAAAGACGTAGGAGCCGGGCTTGAGCACGCCGGAGTACACGCGGAAGTAGGTCAATTTTCCGACGAACGGGTCGGAAACGATCTTGAACGCGAGAGCCGCAAACTTTTCGTCATCGGAAATCTTACGGATGATATGATCCTTCAAATTCTGATGGTGGCCTTCAACTTCCCCGTTCCCGACGTCCACGGGAGAAGGCAGATAATCGACAACGGCGTCGAGCAGGCTCTGCACCCCTTTGTTCTTGAATGCCGAGCCGCACAGAACCGGCACGATTTTCGCGTGCAGGCATGCGCGGCGGAGAACCGTTCGTGTCTCGGCAGGAAGGATTTCCTTTCCTTCGAGATATTTTTCGAGAAGAGTATCGTCTTCGTCGGACACCGCTTCGAGCATCTTTGTACGGTATTCCGTGGCGAGCTTCTGAAGGTCCTTGGGTATCGGCATGTCTTCGAACGTCGAGCCCTGGGTCGAGTCGTTGAACACGCGCGCTTTCATGGTAATGAGGTCGATGACGCCGACGAACAAATCGCCTTCTCCGATGGGAAGCTGTAGAGGAACTGCATTCGCGCCGAGTCGATCTTTCATCATCTGGATAACGTTGAAGAAATCGGCGCCGACGCGGTCCATCTTATTGACAAACGCAATGCGCGGCACATTATACCTGTCGGCCTGGCGCCACACGGTCTCCGACTGCGGCTCAACGCCCCCGACGGAACAAAAGAGAGCCACCGCCCCGTCGAGCACCCGCAAGGAACGTTCGACTTCAGCCGTGAAATCGACATGTCCCGGCGTGTCGATGATGTTAATCCGGTGATCGTTCCACTCACACGTCGTTGCCGCGCTCGTGATAGTGATACCCCGTTCGCGCTCCTGTTCCATCCAGTCCATTGTGGCAGCACCGTCGTGCACCTCGCCCATACGATGAACGACTCCCGTATAAAAGAGAATACGCTCGGTTGTCGTGGTTTTCCCCGCATCGATGTGGGCCATGATGCCGATATTACGAACACGATCTAATGAAAAAGCTCTTGCCATACTATCTGGTTATATGATATACGTTTCAAAATTCATGATCATCAAAACTTAAAATGAGCAAACGCTTTGTTTGCTTCAGCCATCTTATGCGTATCTTCCTTCTTTTTTACGGCGTTACCTTCATTGGTGGAGGCAGCGACGAATTCGGCTGCCAGTTTAAGGGACATCGACTTGTCCTTACGCTCCGACGCGTAGTTGATCAGCCATCGTATTGCGAGCGCGATGCTTCTGTCGGGGCGGACTTCGGTCGGGATCTGGTACGTCGCACCGCCGACGCGGCGCGCCCGAATTTCCAGGAGTGGTCTGACATTCTCGACCGCCTTCTTGAAAACTTCCAATCCGTTTGTCTTGCTTCGTTGCTCGGCTATGTCCAGCGCGTCGTACACGATACGCCGTGCGAGGTGCTTCTTGCCGCGTCTCAGGACACTGTTGATGAACTTGGAGACCAGAACATCGTTGAACTTCGGGTCCGGAGCGATTATCCGTCTTGTCGATCGTTTCTTTCTCATAAGCTACTTGGGTTTCTTCGCGCCGTACCTTGACCGGCCCTGTTTACGGTCGGTGACACCGGCAGTGTCAAGTGTTCCGCGAATGATGTGATAGCGAACGCCCGGAAGGTCTTTCACCCTACCGCCACGGATCAAAACGATCGAGTGTTCCTGCAGGTTGTGACCTTCGCCGGGGATATAGGCAGTCACTTCAATACCGTTCGTCAGGCGAACGCGCGCTACCTTCCGGAGAGCCGAATTCGGCTTTTTCGGCGTTGTCGTATATACACGCGTACAGACACCCCTTTTCTGGGGCGAACCTTGCAGAGCAGGCGCTTTGCTCTTATAGGTTACCTTTACGCGATCTAATCGTATTAATTGATTTACAGTTGGCAATTGAGTTGTCCAAAAATTGAGTCAAAGCTTTACAATATAGCCTTTTTTTTACTTTTTGTCAAGGGAAATCATCTGCGATTTTGCAGCGGCCCCTTTTTCCCGCCGTTTCAACTTTGGTTTTTCTTCCACTTCAGGCTCCACGGGCGGCTCCTCAACGGGCACTTTCTCGTCTTTATTCATCACAATGAGGCTTTTGAACTTTTTCAACCCGGTTCCCGCCGGGATGAGATGACCCATGATGACATTTTCTTTCAGGCCCAAAAGAAAGTCGACCTTCCCTTCGACAGCCGCGTCCGTGAGAACTTTGGTCGTTTCCTGGAATGAGGCAGCGGATACAAAGCTATCGGTCGACAGCGCCGCCTGGGTTATTCCGAGCAACACCGGTTCTGTAGTCGCAGGGTCGCCATCACGAACTTCAACGACCTTCTTCGCTTTCTTTCGCAGATCCGCATTGGCCTCGCGGACTTTTTTACGCGAAATCTGCTGAGCGTTCTTAAGTTTCGAATCGCCTTTGCTCGTCACGACAACCATGTCTTGTATGTGTTCATTCTCTTCGTTCACGGTGTGTATATCGACGTAGTCATCCTCGAGAAATCGCGTGTCGCCCGGGTCGACGATGTGAACTTTTTGCATCATTTGGCGGACGATGACCTCGATATGCTTGTCGTTGATCTTCACGCCCTGCATACGATAGACTTCCTGGATTTCATTCACGAGGTACTCCTGCACCGCGCCGACGCCCTTGATCCGGAGGATATCCTGCGGGTCGATAGCGCCATCCGAAAGCCGCTCGCCGGAACGGATCATGTCATGTTCCTGCGCGAGAACGTGCTTGCCCATCGGGATCAGATACCGCCGCTCATCTTTGCCGTCATGGCTGCGGACAAGGATCTCCCGCGAGCCGCGTTTCTGCGGTCCAAAGTTGACGACACCGTCGATCTCAGAGACGATGGCAGGGTCGGCCGGACTTCTGGCTTCGAACAGCTCCGTAACCCGCGGCAGACCGCCCGTAATGTCGCGCGTCTTTCCCAGGTCCCGCGGAATCTTCACAAGAATCGTCCCCGACTTCACTTCCTCACCATCGTTGACGCTCAAGTGCGCACGAGTCGGAACAATGTAGCTGCCGACTTTTTGCCCTTTAGTGTTGGTAACGGTGAGTGTAGGACTTAAGGTCTTGTCGCGCGAGTCCATGACGACTTTCTGAATATGCCCGGTCTGCTCATCCGGTTCTTCCCTGTAGGTGAGATTCTCCTTCAGATCCCGGTATTTTACAGTGCCCGAGTGTTCCGAAATGATAACAGCGTTATACGGATCCCACTCGTAAATGATCTCGCCCTTCTTGATTGGCGCGCCGTCCACGAGAAGAAGAGTCGAGCCGTATGGCACGTCGTATTTTGTGAGGACCCGGTTGTCGTCATCGACGATATGGACGACACCGCTTCTGCCGATCACAATTATTTTCCCCTCACCTTCTTCCTGCTTCACCGATTTGATCCCCTGATATTTCACGAAGCCGTCGAACTTTGAAATAATCTGGGACTGCGACGCGATCAAACTCGCCGTACCTCCGGTGTGGAAGGTTCGCAGAGTCAGCTGTGTTCCCGGCTCACCGATCGACTGCGCCGCGATGATTCCTACCGCCGTTCCGGGTTCCACCAGTTTGGCATTCGTCAGGTCTGTGCCGTAGCACTTGGCGCAAACCCCGCGCTTTGCCTCACACGTCAAGACAGACCGTATTTCCACGGCCTCGATCGACGTGTCCGAAATTGCCGTCGCCCTCTCCTCGTCAATTTCCTCACCCGACTTGACCAGCACTTTGCCGGTCAACGGGTCGACAACATCATGGACCGCAACGCGACCCAGGATGCGCTCCGAGAGGGGCTCCTTGATATCTTCGCCCTCTTTCAGCGCGCCGGTGAGTACGCCTCGAATTGTGCCGCAATCATGAAGTGCAATGACGGCATCCTGAGCGACATCCACCAATCGACGCGTGAGATAGCCGGCGTCGGCGGTCTTCAACGCCGTATCCGCAAGACCTTTCCTTGCGCCGTGTGTGGAGATAAAATACTCCAGGATAGAGAGCCCTTCACGGAAATTGGCGACAATGGGATTTTCAATCAGTTCGCCCGTGGCCCCCAGTAGACTCTTCTGCGGTTTGGCCATCAGTCCGCGCATGCCGGCAAGCTGTCGAACCTGTTCTTTTGAACCGCGGGCTCCAGAATCGACCATCATGTAGAGCGAGTTAAACCCATCCCGGTCGTGCTGGAGTGAACCGAACAAACGTTCGGCCACCTTGTTCGTGGCTCTTGTCCAGAGGTCGATGACCTTGTTGTACCGTTCGCCATTTGTAATGAACCCGCGGAAGTATTGGTTCTGGACGTTTTCAACGTCCAGTGTCGCTTTGTCAATAATCTCTTCCTTCTCCTTCGGGATGACGACGTCCCCGACGCTCACCGACAAACCGCCTTTGGTGGCGTAAGCGAATCCGAGTTCCTTCAAGTCGTCGAGAAATTCAGCAGTACGAATATTGCCGCATCTTCGGAACGCCTCATGAACAATCTGCGTCAGTCGCTTCTTGTTTAACAATTCGTTGACAAAACCAAGTTCTTTCGGCACAATTTCGTTAAACAACACCCTGCCTGTTGTCGTATCGACAAGTTTACCGTCAATGCGGACTTTAATGTGAGCATGAAGTCCGGCCTTACCAAGGTTGTACGCGATCACAACCTCACCTGAAGAGGAGAACTGTTTTCCTTCGCCGATATCACCGGACCGTGATTTTGTCAGATAGTAGCAACCGAGCACCTGATCCTGTGTAGGGTGGACAATTGGCATCCCGTTGGATGGCGAGAGAATATTATGACTCGAAAGCATCAGTATACGCGCTTCAAGCTGAGCGTCGAATGACAGCGGGACGTGAACGGCCATCTGGTCGCCGTCGAAATCGGCGTTGAATGCAGTACAGACCATTGGATGAATCCGAATTGCTTTCCCCTCGACAAGCACCGGTTGAAAGGCCTGGATGCCTAGTCTGTGCAGGGTTGGAGCGCGGTTGAGGATGACAGGATGGCCGTCGATGATATTTTCGAGTATTTCATAGACTTCCTGCCCTTTTTTGTCAACCATCTTTTTAGCGCTCTTGACCGTTTTCACGAGGCCGCGCTCGATGAGTTTCCGTATGATGAACGGCTTGAACAGCTCCACCGCCATGTCTTTCGGAAGGCCGCATTCATGCAATTTGAGCTCCGGCCCTACGACGATCACGGACCGGCCCGAGTAGTCGACGCGTTTTCCAAGAAGGTTTTGACGGAAACGCCCCTGTTTCCCTTTGAGCATATCGGAAAGCGACTTCAGCGCACGATTATTATCGGAACTCACGGCGTTGACGCGACGCGAGTTATCGAACAGCGCATCCGCCGCTTCCTGCAACATACGCTTCTCGTTTCGAAGAATGACTTCCGGCGCTTTAATCTCGATCAACCGGCGCAATCGATTATTGCGAATGATCACGCGGCGGTACAAGTCGTTAAGATCCGACGTGGCAAAGCGTCCTCCTTCGAGGGGGACCAACGGCCGGAGTTCGGGCGGAACGACGGGAATAACATCGAGAACCATCCATTCGGGTTTGTTGATCTCGACCCCATCTCTCTCACGAAACGCTTCGATAACACTCAACCGCTTCAGCGTGTCCTGCTTCTTTTGAACCGAGGTTTCGGCCTTCAGACTTTCGCGCAGCTGCCTGCCAAGTTCGTTGACCTCGACACGTTTCAAAAGATCTTTGATCGCATCTCCCCCGATTTTGGCGATGAATTTCCGCTCGTCGGTGTTTTCAAGGTCGTGATTCTTCTCGGGCAGGGATGCGAGAACTTCATAATACTGCTCCTCTGAAAGCAAATCCATCTTATGCAACCCCGTGAGCCCGGGTTGGACGACCACGTACGATTCATAATAGACGATGCGTTCGAGGTCCTTGCCGTTCAAGCCGAGGATGCCGCCGATTTTCGAGGGAAGTGAGCGCAAATACCAGATATGAACGATCGGAACGGCGAGAGAGATGTGTCCCATCCGTTCCCGCCGGACGCTCTTCTGGGTCACTTCCACCCCGCAGCGGTCACAGATGATTCCTTTGTACCGGATGCGTTTGTATTTTCCGCAATGGCATTCCCAATCGCGAACCGGACCAAAAATTTTCTCACAGAATAGACCGTCCTTTTCGGGCCGGAACGAACGATAATTGATCGTTTCCGGCTTCGTGACTTCACCATGCGACCGGGAAAGAATCAGGTCTGACGATGCAAGAGAAATCGTGAATCTCGTGAAATTCTTCTTAATCAACGGTTCATTTTGCATGAATGGCATACTCTCTCCAAAATCGTTTTATGTATAAGGTCAATTGATCGAAGAACGAATCGCTATTCAATCTTCACATCCAAACCGAGGCCCATGAGTTCGCGCATGAGCACGTTGAACGACTCCGGGACGTTCGGTTCGGGGAGATTATCGCCCTTGACGATCGCTTCGTACAGCTTCGCACGTCCCGGCACATCATCGCTCTTGACGGTCAGGATTTCCTGAAGGACGTTTGCAGCGCCGTAGGCCTCCAGCGCCCAGACTTCCATTTCGCCGAAGCGCTGTCCGCCGAATTGCGCCTTGCCGCCGAGCGGCTGCTGCGTAATGAGGGAGTACGGTCCGATCGAGCGTGCGTGGATCTTATCGTCAACCAGGTGCGACAGCTTCATCATATAGATGCATCCGACGGTCACGGGTTGGTCGAACATTTCGCCGGAGCGGCCGTCGCGAAGCACCGTCTTCGAATTCACATCCAGCTCGGCTTTTTTCAATTCGGCTTGAACGTCTTCCCATCGCGCCCCGTCAAATATCGGCGAGGAATATCGCGTCCCGAGTTTCATGCCGGCCCAGCCGAGAGCCGTTTCAAACAACTGGCCGAGGTTCATTCGCGAGGGTACGCCCAGCGGATTGAGCACCATATCGACCGGCGTTCCATCCGGCAGGAACGGCATATCTTCCACGGGGACGACTTTCGCAACGACGCCTTTGTTCCCGTGTCTCCCCGCCATCTTGTCGCCAACGGAGACTTTCCGTTTCTTCGCCACATAGACCTTTGCGAGCTGAACGATGCCGGAGGGCAATTCGTCACCGAGCATGAGCTTGGTTTTCTCATGCTTGTAGAACTCGTTGATCTCGTTCTGCTTTCTAAAATAGTTTTGGTAGATTCTCGTCACCAGGTTGTTCTTCCGCTTGTCTTCCACCCACTCCTGCGACGAATCCAGCTTCTCCAAACCCGTCAAACTGGAGAACGTATCCTCCTTGATTTGCGTGCCACCCCGGATGACAACATCACCCGATGAATTGCGGATGCCCAGAGATTTTTCTCCGTTCATCAGCAAGGTGAGTTTTCTCACCAACTTCTCGTCGTTTTCCTTCAGGTCGTTCTTCAAGGAACGGTCGAGTTGCTCGGAAATTCGTTTCTCACTCTTCTTCGATTCCGAATCCCGTTTCTTCCTGCTGAAGAGCTTGGTGGCAATGACGACGCCTTTCATGCCGGGCGGCGCTTTCAATGAGGCATCCTTCACATCGCCCGCTTTTTCTCCGAATATCGCCTTGAGAAGTTTTTCCTCGGGCGTGGATTCGGTCTCGCCTTTTGGAGTGATTTTTCCGATGAGGATGTCTCCTTCATGGACCTCGGCTCCGACGCGGACGACTCCGTTTTCATCCAGATCTTTCACGGCCTCTTCGCTCACGTTCGGGATCTCCGCAGTGAATTCTTCTTCGCCGCGCTTTGTGTCCCTCACCTGCAGCTCAAACTCTTCGATATGAAGGGACGTGAACACGTCCTCGGCGACCAGACGTTCGCTCAGTACGATGGCGTCTTCGAAGTTGTATCCGCGCCACGGCATGAAAGCCACGAGGACATTCCGCCCGAGGGCGAGCTCGCCGCGATCCGTTGCGCATCCGTCGGCGAGAACATCTCCCTTTTTCACTTTCTGTCCGGGCCGTACGACCGAACGCTGGTTGATGCAGGTATCCTGGTTGGTCCGGAAGAACTTGACGAGCCGGTATTCCACTTTCTTTTTCTCATCGAAACTCACGATCGCTTCGACGCTCTCCTCGTCGATGTCATAGTTGACCAGGATCCGGTTGGAATCGACAAATTCGATAACGCCGTTCCGGTCGGCAACAATCAGAGTGCGGGCGTCGTGAGCCACTTTTTCTTCGAGCCCGGTTCCGACAATCGGCGTCGCGGGCCTGAGGAGCGGCACCGCCTGGCGCTGCATGTTCGAACCCATGAGAGCGCGGTTCGCATCGTCATGCTCAAGGAACGGAATGAGCGCCGCCGCCGCACTCACGATCTGACTCGGGGCAACGTCCATGTAGTGAACCTCATCGGGTTTCGACAACGGATAGTCGCTCTGGAATCTCGCTTTCACGCGCTCCGTGAGGAAACTTCCCTTGTCATCGACCGGGGTCGTAGCCTGCGCTATGACGAACTGGTCTTCCCTTTCGGCCGTCATATACTCGACTTCGTCGGTGACCTTTTTGCTCTTGATCTTCCGGTACGGAGTCTCGATGAAGCCAAACTCGTTCACGCGGGCGTGAATACACAGCGATGAGATCAGTCCGATGTTGGGACCTTCGGGGGTCTCAATCGGGCAGAGCCGGCCGTAATGGGTATAGTGCACGTCGCGGACTTCAAACCCAGCGCGCTCGCGGGTGAGGCCGCCCGGACCAAGAGCGGACATGCGCCGCTTGTGCGTGATCTCTGCCAGCGGGTTGGTCTGGTCCATGAACTGCGATAACTGGTTCGTCCCGTAGAAAGCATTGATGACGCTCGTGATCGTCCGCGCATTCACCAGGTCTTGCGGGGTGAGTTTTTCCTGGTCGCGCAGACTGAGGCGCTCGCGAATGGTTCGAGCCATTCGAACGAGGCCGATATTGAATTGCTGTGCAATCTGCTCTCCGACGGTCCGCACCCGGCGGTTGCCGAGGTGGTCGATGTCGTCCACCGACTTCTTCCCCTGCTGGAGCTCGATGAGGTAGTTGATGATCGCGATAATGTCATCCTTGGTGAGCGTCGTGAGAGTCGCCGGGGTTGACAGGCTCAGTTTCGCATTCATGCGATAACGACCGACGTCGCCTATGTCGTAACGCTTTTCATTGAAGAAAAGGCGGTCGAGGAGATTCTTGGCCGTCTCCAGGTCGGGGGCTTCGCCCGAGCGCAGTTGCTGGTAGATGGCATTGAGCGCCTCTTCACCGGAGCGGGCGGTGTCTTTCTGAATAGTATTCGCGATAACGGAGCTTTCGCCCGTCCCTTCATACTTGAGAAAACGAATTTTCTTGAGCTCGGATTTTTTCGCGCGCTTCATCAGGTCTTCCGTGAACGGAGAATCCTTGCTGATGAAAATCTCGCCGGTTTTTTTGTCGACCACATCGCTGCACACGACCCGGCCGACATAGTCTTTCAGGTCAACTTTGTGTGCATCGATCTCTTCAACGAGGTTGAAGAGCTGCAGGATCTCATCGTCCGAAGAGTATCCGAGGGCACGCAGGAGTGTGGTGACCGGAAATTTTTTCTTGCGGTCGATGTAAATGTACATGACATTGCTGATGTCGGTCGTGAATTCCAGCCACGACCCGCGCAACGGGATGATGCGGGCCGAGTAGATTGACATTCCGTTCGGGTGGACGGTCTCATCAAAGAATACGCCGGGGGAACGATGCAGCTGACTTACGACCACGCGCTCCGCACCGTTGATGATGAACGTTCCACGGTTCGTCATCGATGGCAGGTTGCCGAGGTAAACGTCCTGTTCGATCGTATCGACATAACTCTTGCCGTCTTCGCTCTTTGACGAGAGGCGCAATTTCGCCTTGAGGGGAACGGCAAACGTGAGTCCGCGTTCGACGCACTCTACGACGGTATACTTCGGCTTCTCGACGTAATACTCCACGAACTCCAGGATATAGTTTTCCCGGGCATCCGTGATGGGGAAGTTCATCCGGAAGATTTGCTGAAGGCCCTGGTTCTTCCGCTTATCGGGAGCGGCGGCTGTCTGGAGGAAATGTTCCCACGATTCCAACTGCACATTCAGCAGGTCGGGGTATTCCGTCAGCTGGGGTATCTTTGAGAATGTTATGCGTCCGTTGGAAGAATTTGATTGACTTTTCAAAAGTCATTCTCCTCTATAGTAATATGTACAATGACCGGTCAATGATCTGTTAGGCGTAACTTCCGCGCGCGCGGCTGAACGAAAATTAAACAGCAAACCGATAACCTCTTTTTTGGCAAAGAGGCTACCGGCTGCCATCGTAATTTTTGATAGTTGAGGTCTTATTCTTAAACACCGATTGAGTGAAAAAAGTTTGAATCCGATTTTCTTGAAAAAATCGAAGGATCCGGCTACTTCAACTCCACCTGGGCGCCGGCTTCCTCGAGTTCCTTCTTCAATTTTTCGGCTTCATCCTTATTCACACTTTCTTTCACGTTCTTCGGGGCACCGTCCACGAGATCCTTTGCTTCCTTCAAACCGAGACCGGTGGCAGCACGGACGACCTTAATGACGTTGATCTTCTGTGCACCGGCGGCTTTCAGCAGAACGGTGAACTCGGTTTTCTCTTCGACGGGAGCGGCTGCGGCTGCGCCCGGCATGGCTCCGGCCATCATCATCGGTGCAGCGGCTGTAACGCCGAATTTCTCTTCGAGCGCCTTCTTCAGCTCGGCGGCTTCCAAGAGCGTGAGCTTCTCTATTTTCTCAACAATTTCCTGAATAACTGACATGATTTGTTTCTCCTTGTTCTAAGATGAATGAAGTGATATTCGAATTAAGCCGCCTTCTTCTTTTCGATGGCGTCAACGACGTAAACCAGGTCGCGCATAACTGCCGCGATGCAGCCAACGATCCCCGTGACCGGGGCCTGAATCGTACCAAGAATTCCCGCAACAGTCTCAGCGCGCGAAGGAAGCTTTGCCAGCTCGTCGAGCTTACGTCCTTCATACACCTGGCTCTCGAGCACGCAGACCTTCACGTTCAGCTTTTGATGCTTGTCCCGGAACTTCTTGATGATTTTGGCGGGAAGGACCGGATCGTCGTACCCGAAGGCAATTGCCGTCAGGACCCACAAGATTTTCGTTCACCTTGTCGTATCCCGAAATGCCTTCGAGGGCCTTGCGGACGAGCGTGTTCTTCACAACACGATAACCGACATTCGACTTACGGAATTCACGACGAAGCTCGTTGACCTCCTCGACGGTGATTCCCGTGAAGTCTGCGAAGAACATGCTTTTCGCACGTGCGACCTGTTCCTTCACTTCTGAAATGATTTGTTCTTTTTCAGAACGTTTCATTGTTTCCTCATGTTATTGTTTTGCTCACTGAGAAGCTTCCCCGCGGGGGGAACAGCGAGCATGGTTCCATGAACCGAGTGCGTAATATTCTATGTTCTAATGAACACCGGCTGCGCTGCGATCGATATGGACGCCGGGTCCCATCGTACTGGAAATCGCAATGCTCTTGATGTACTGTCCCTTTGCGCTCGAGGGTTTCAAACGGATGACGGTACTCAGGAACGCGTTCACGTTCTCCACCAGCTTCTCTTTCTCAAAATTCACTTTGCCGATCGTCGCGTGGAGAATGCCGGCTTTGTCGACACGAAATTCAATCTTCCCGGCTTTCACTTCTTTCACAGCCTTGGCAACGTCTATGGTCACTGTTCCACTTTTCGGATTCGGCATGAGCCCGCGGGGGCCGAGTATTTTCCCCAGCTTTCCGACTTCACCCATCGAGTCGGGCGTCGCGATGATCACATCAATCTCCGCCCACCCCTGTTTGATCTTATCGATATAGTCCTGAAAACCGGCGTGGTCGGCACCCGCTCCTTTCGCTTCCTCATCTTTCGGAGGCCGCGCAAGGACGAGAACGCGTACTTCCTTGCCGATGCCGTGGGGAAGGGCCACGGTGCCACGGATGGCCTGGTCGGCTTTCTTCGGGTCGACACCCAGGCGAACTGCCACGTCAACGGCCTCGACGAACTTCGCCGATGCCATTTCTTTGACCTTCTCGACTGCTTCTTCTACCGTATATTCCTTGGACGGGTCGACTTTTCCCGCAGCCGCTTTATATCGTTTACTATCGTTCATAATTCTGCTTTCCTGCCAATGTTGTGGTCGTAACGTCGTTGAGAGAGCACCTCTTCAGACTCCCACGATGAAAATTAATCTTCTACCGTGATTCCCATGCTGCGCGCCGTGCCTTTGACCATCGCCATCGCCGCTTCGATGTCATGAGCGTTGAGGTCGGGCATTTTCATTTCAGCAATCTCTCGCACCTGCTGGGTCGTGACTTTTCCGACCTTTGTCCGGTTCGGTTCGCCGGAACCCTTTTCAAGTTTGGATGCTTTCAGCAGCAGCACCGAGGCCGGAGGGGTTTTGGTGATGAACGTAAATGACTTATCGGAATAGACGGTGATCACCACGGGGATGATGAGGCCGGGCTTTTCCTTCGTTTTCGCATTGAACTGCTTGCAAAACTCCATGATGTTGACGCCTTTTTGTCCGAGAGCCGGACCGACCGGCGGGGCCGGATTCGCCTGGCCGCCGGGAATTTGGAGTTTGATGAAACCGGTTATTTTTTTCATACCATGTGTTCCTTCCGGATAATTACTTTTCTATTTCAACCTGATTGAAGTCCAGCTCGACCGGGGTTTTCCTTCCGAAAATACTCACCATGACCCTCAACTTCATTTTCTCTTCGTTTACATCCTGCACGATGCCGGTGAAATTGTTGAACGGACCGTCGATGACCTTCACCGGTTCACCGACGTGGAAGGGCACGGCCAGGACTTCGACGTCTTTCCGTTCCTCCATCTTGCCCATAAGGCGTTTCACCTCGTCCGGCTGGAGGGCAACCGGGTCGCCTTTGATCCCGCCAACAAATCCCATGACGGAGGGAGCATTGAGGATGAAGTACTTCGTCTCTTTGTCGAGCACGGCTTCGACGAGAATATACCCGGGGAAAAAGGACCTCGTTTTGCTCTTTTTCTTGCCATCACGCACTTCAAAAATCTTCTCCGAGGGAACCATGACGGTGCATATCCTGTCATCGAGGTGAGCGAGTTTGACCTCGCTCTCCAGGTACGCCTTTACCTTGTTCTCATGGCCGGAGTAGATCCGGACGACATACCATCGTCTTTGCGGCTGCGGATTGTTCACATCCAGTTCCGTCACTGAATTGCCTTCAACACATTGCTCACGACCAGATCAACGCCATAGACAAAGAGCGCGATAACACCGCAGACAATCAGCACGATGACGGTCGAATCCCGGAGCTCATCTTTATGAGGCCAGGTGACCTTTTTCATTTCCTTGACCGCTTCGGTAAAGAATGCTAGTATTTTGTCTTTCATGGATTTCTCTTATTTAGAACGATTCAAACATCGTAGTAGATGCACGTCAGGAGGGACTCGAACCCCCAACCTGCGGTTTTGGAGACCGCTGCTCTAGCCAATTGAGCTACTGACGTAGAAACAGCTACTTCGTCTCTTTATGCTGCGTGTGCTTACTGCACCAGGGGCAAAACTTCTTGTATTCTACTCTGCCTGATTGTTTCTTCTTGTTCTTCGTGGTTGTATAATTGCGGCGCTTGCAGTCCGTGCATTCCAGCGTTATGATTTCTCTCATGTGTAAAAACTCCTAACTGATAAATTGTTGACAGTGCGAGCTTGCGATCGGGTTTGAACCGATGACCTCATCCTTACCAAGGATGTGCTCTACCAACTGAGCTACGCAAGCGACTCGACTCAGCGGGAGATTCCGGTGTCCCCCCTTCCGCCGGTACTCCGCGGGCGATGGTACTCTTCAACAGATCAACGAAGCAACTCACATCTTCGAGAGCGGGAGACGGGACTCGAACCCGCGACCAACAGCTTGGAAGGCTGTGACTCTACCAACTGAGTTACTCCCGCAAACAGAACCGATGCTGTTCGCGACTTACCCTGTCCGTCAGTGATACACCGCCTCACGGTTATCGTGGGCAGGGGAGGAATCGAACCTCCGAAGGCCGAAGCCGACAGATTTACAGTCTGTTGCGTTTGACCGCTTCGCTACCTGCCCTCAGCTCCGTACGGCGTTTCTCACTTTCGAATCTACTCATCGAGGGAGCCAGTAGCTCACTCATTTCGTGGAGCTGAAGGTCGGATTTGGACCGACAACCTGCTGATTACAAATCAGCTGCTCTACCAACTGAGCTACTTCAGCGTACACTCATTTGGTATCCGGACTTCCTGCTTCCAAATACCGGACCATCAAAGATTTCCGCGCTCACAACCTCGCTGGAACGCAGAATTCCCTTCGATGTCGCCCCCAAATTTTTCATTTCAAACACAAGAATCCACCAAATGCAGCACGACCCTCATGCTGTCGATTGGGTTTTCGTGCATTTCCTGGGTGTAAAGGTGGATTTCCAAAAAAAATCTAGACTACTAATATAAGATTTTTCCATTAAAAGTCAATTATTCCATCCCGGGATTTTCAACTTTTTCAGAAATGGGAACGCCTACCTCCCCTGAATGACCTGCCCTTTCAGGACGAGTGCCTCTTTAAAATCGGGCGAGATTTCCAGCGCTCTGTTTAAAAATTCAACACATTCGGCCCTTTTGCCGAAATAGTGCAAGTAGATTGCCTTGTTTGTGTATGCCCGGGCATAAATCAATATCATTTGCTGCGTAAGAATATCCATCCTCGCGGGAACTCGAAACTTGAGGTCGGGCATCGGAAGATCATGAAACGAGGTGTCCGAGCTCAGCCGGAAGGCCAACCCGGAGGGCAGTCGCTGATAGCCTGCGATATACTGATCCTCGATCTCATGCGTTACGTAGACTGGGCGTGTCGTGATGTTCCTGTCGATGAAGCTTTTGATGAGTGCCGCGTAGCGGTATTCTATCGTCTGTGAATTGTACGGCAGCTCGTGCTCAAACTTGTACAGCTCATGGAGGAATTCGTCCATTTCTTTTCTTGATTGCTGCACCAGCCATGGATACCGGGTTTCAAGCTGTGCGTAGTACCACGACCGCCGCATCAGCTCCTTGTCGATGACCACGACGTCCGGACGGAGAATGCTCGACAAGTTGAAAGTAGTAAGCCGACGACACGAAGTAATCCCACTGGTACGATACAACGATCGCATTCGGCTCGAACGAAGCGAACATGTTCTTCGTGTAATCCTCCACCATAAAATTCTTGCTCCCGTCCACTTTCTCATAATTGATGAAAAGCGGAACGAGAGCACCGGCAACGAGGACGGCCGCCAGCGCACGCATCGCGACCTTCCCGGCGATCAACCGCAATGCGCTCCCCGCACCCACGGCGATCCAGATTGCAACCGCGTAGTACGCGAGCAGGAAGTATGAATCGATGTCATGAATGTCGTAATTGATCGCATACAGAACACACGATTCAAACAGCAGTAAGGTGAAAATGAACGGATTCAGCTTCTCCTTCAAAGCGAGAATGATCCAGAAGACACAGAAGCAAATGTAATAGGCGGTCCAGAACACTTCCGGGGTGAATTCCGTCATTTGGGCAACGACGTACGAAATTAATCCGACCGCAACATTGAAAGCTATGACAGTCGTGAACACCTTGACGCCTCTGGCCAGGAACGACCAGACTCCTGCAAGCGCGAGTACGAGCGGAATATAGGCGTAGTTGCTCGGTAACGTCGTCCAAAAATAATTTAATTGTTTCGATGCGCTTTCGAACGAAGAAAACATCCATACGCGATACTGCTTGCCGCCCATGTGCCACATCAATCGCTCGAACGACTGCGGGTTCCCCCAGTTCAGCAATGGGTGGCCCGAGGACCTGATCACAAAATAAACGTACACGGACAATCCGGCCACAAACGGAACCGCAAGCGTGAGAATCCGTCTCCAGGCTCCGGGACCGAATCCACACATCGAAAAGTAAAAATACATGAATGCCGGGGCCAGCAGGACCGTCGTCATATGGTTTGTGAAGGCCAGTCCTAGGACATAGGCAAATCCTAACCACAAACTTCGGCGCAGACGCGCATCGGCTGTTTCCCCTTCCCTCCCACCCGCATTCTCGTACACCACCGCCTTTGTGAACAGAAGCAGAACCACTGACAGAAAGAGAGTGTGGAGCGGATACACTTCGATCGAATTCGACTGCGACCAGAACACCGCAGAGAAGGCGAGAGCGAGCGTTCCGCACAGCGCCGGGACAATCACATGAACAAAGTTCTTCTCCGTCACTTTTTCATTTACCGCCATTCCGGAACTGCCGGCGCCTCGCCTCAACGTGAATTCACCCACAAAAAAAACAAGGAACCGGAAGAAGAAAAAGAGCGCGGCCGAGCATTCGACCGCAGCCATCAGATTGAGGTTATAGATAACCCGATAGCCAAGCGGAAGGTGTGCAAATATCCAGCCGATGAGGGTGAAAAGCGGGTAGCCGGTCGGGTGTGCAATTCCAAGCGTCGTCACAACCGTAGCAAGCTCGCCGGCGTCGATGAAATCCACCGTCGGGCACAGCGTCGCGACATAGACGGCGAACGCCAGTAGAGAGATCGAAACACCGAGGTATATTTCCAGTTTACGGAGTGTCATCCTGCGCAGGCCATGAATTCAGGTGATTTGAAGGTACCAAATTCTCCCCGAAAAACCAATTGGCTGGATGGAGAAGATTTGCCGCAGGAGAAGCTTTGACGCAAAGGACGCAGAGAAAACCTCGCAAAGATCGCAAAGGGAAATGGCAGTGGCCGATATTACGTTTTTCGTGTCTTCGTGCCTTCGTGGTTATTCTTTTGGGTGAGATTCCAGAACTAAAAACTTTACCACTAAGACACAAAGGCAGGAACGGATCTTGTGTCTTCGTTATTACATTTATCGTTGCCAGGGCCATTCCGATCATAGGCCCTGTCAGAACGCATCATTGTAATCAGCGTTATCAGCGGTCTCTTTGCGCCTCCTTTGCGCTCTCTGCGGTCAAAAAAAACTTTAACGCACGCAAAGTGAAATGGCTGCGGCCATTAAAGGGCACTATTTCCTTGGTGTTCATACAATTTGAGTTTCACCCAAAGTTTCGTTAACTTTTTGTGGGCTGAAGTTCATCCATCGATCCGTATTCCCTGAACCACATGAAAGAATGTGAATTCTGCAAAATCATCCGCGGACAATCATCCGCGGAGATCATCTATCAAAACCAGAAGGCCGTGGCAATCCTCGATATCAATCCGATCCATTTCGGACATGCTCTCGTGCTGCCGAAAAGACACTGCGAGACCTTCATCGAGGTCCCGGATGAAGAGCTTCCGGACTTGATCCAGGCAGCAAAAATCGTATCAAGAGCCATCGTAACGGCACTCTCCCCGGAGGGATACAACATTTTTTCAAACAACGGGAAGGCGGCAGGACAATCCGTCTACCATTTTCACTTTCACATAACGCCGCGGTATCTTGACGACAATATTCAATTCATTCTGAAGTTAAAGAAGTATCCCCGGCACGAAATTTCCGTCTACGCCGAGCGAATTCGCCAATCCATCACATCAACCATCATTCACAAAACCCAATAGAAAGTGTCCATGACGAACGCAAAACCTGTACCTCCATCGAACGGAGAGAAAATCACGCTCCTCAAAGGCAAACTCAACGTACCCGACCGGCCGGTCCTTCCTTTTATCGAAGGCGACGGGACAGGGCCCGACATCTGGCGGGCATCGCGCCTCGTCTTCGACGCCTCTGTCCAGAAGGCGTATGGCGGCAAGAGGAGCATCGCATGGATGGAAGTGTATGCAGGCGAAAAGTCCTTCAAGCAATTCAATTCATGGCTCCCGGAAGAGACCGTGCAGGCGTTCCAGGAATATCTTGTGGGCATCAAGGGACCTCTGACGACCCCGGTTGGCGGCGGAATCCGCTCACTGAACGTCGCGCTGCGCCAGATGCTGGATCTCTACGTGTGCCTGCGTCCGGTGAAGTACTTTCAGGGAGTGCCCTCGCCGGTGAAGCGGCCCGAGGCGGTCGACATGGTTATCTTCCGTGAGAACACAGAGGACATTTATGCGGGGATAGAGTACCAGAGTGGGACGCCCGAGTCGCAAAAGGTCCTCGACTTCCTTGCAAAGGAATTCCCGAAACAATATGCGAAAATCCGGTTCGGCACAAAAGAAAAAACCGCGGAATTCTGGAAGCTGGCGGGGGAGCAGAGTTTTCCGAGCGACGTGATGATCGGCGTCGGAATCAAGCCGGTGAGTTACTCGGGAAGTGTGCGTCTGATCCAGAGCGCCATCGGGTATGCAATTCAGAATAATCGCAAGAGCGTGACACTGGTTCACAAGGGCAACATCATGAAATTCACGGAAGGTGCATTCCGTGACTGGGGATATCAGGTGGCGAGGCAGTATTTCGGCGCGGAAGAAATCGACGGCGGACCGTGGTGCAAGATCCCGTCCGGAAAACCGGGTGCGGGAATCGTCATCAAGGATTCAATCGCCGATATCACTTTGCAGCAGGTTCTCACGCGCCCGGAGGATTTCGACGTGATCGCGACACTCAATCTCAACGGCGACTATCTGAGCGACGCCCTCGCGGCCCAGGTTGGCGGCATAGGAATCGCCCCCGGCGCGAACATCAATTACGTGACGGGACACGCAGTCTTCGAAGCAACGCACGGCACTGCTCCCAAGTATGCGAACCTCGACAAGGTCAATCCCGGTTCGGTGATTCTCAGCGGAGAGATGATGCTTCGTTATCTCGGGTGGAAGGAAGCGGCCGACCTCATTTTGAAAGGCCTGGAGGCGTCCATCAAGTCGAAAGTGGTTACGTACGATTTCGCCCGGTTGATGCAGGGAGCGAAGGAAGTGAAGTGCTCGGAGTTCGCAGAGGCGATTGTGAAGAATATGTAAGATTCCCTTCTGTTCAAGAAAAGAGAAAGCCATCCCGCAGGATGGCTTTTCTATTTGATCCGGGCTGAGTCGTGTCTGAACCAGGATTCGCGTGATTAAAGGATTAGCTCGATTGCGTAACGAAGTCTGGAATTCCCGCCGTAGAGTCCGATTCGCAATCGGACATCGGCGAAAATCCCCGACACCCGCGTCGTCCGATTACGAACCGCCTGCCTGCTCGCCGATGTCCCAAAAAATGGGACTTAGGCGAGCCTGCCAGAGGTTGGCGCGCAGGCAGGAACTCTACACCTCATTCTCTCAAAAGCTCCATTCCTCCATCACTCCAATTCTCCTGATTTGACTTCGTCACTTGATCATCAACATTTTCTTCACGCTCGTGTACGTCTTGCCATCCATACCTGCGCTTTGCATCCTGCAGATGTATGTCCCGCTCGACACTCTGCCCTGCCCGGCATTCCATACCACCGACTGCTGACCCTCATCCACCATCTCGTTGTCCAGAAGCACGCTCACCTCTTGGCCTAGAATGTTGTAGATCTTCAATGTTACCTGTGACTTTTCCGGCAGGTCAAACCTTATTGTGGTGGAGGGATTGAACGGATTCGGGTAATTCTGATATAACGCATACGCAGCGGGTATCGGCTCCACCCTCAGACTGTAGTTCTTCTCATTTAACCCATCGAGCGTTATCGCACCCGCATCCGTCAGCCGGTGGCGGCTCTGTTCCTTTCCCCCTTTCTTCTCCACAATGAAATACTTCATCCGGGCCTTCTCCCTGATATCATACGATAGGGATTGCTCCTTCGCCGTCGTTTGTATGAGCAACGGTATCTCGATGGGAGCACTCATCCGCTCGTTCAAGGCTTCCACATACCGGTTCGTCGCAAGGCGCACATCAAACGCCCCGATAGGCGGCACGGGCGGCAGGTCGTAACCGACCGTATTCTCCCCGACTGTTGTGCCGAAGTAGATTGTCATCTCTTTTGACTTTTCCTTCGACGGATCGCTGAACAAGATTTCGTTCAGCTTTCCCAGGTCGGGATCCTTCTGCGCAACCTTGGCAGACGGGCTCATTCCCGACCCGCCGCTCAACGACAGCTTTCCCCCGCCGATCGTCTTTACCCAGTATCCTTCACCCGCTTGCAGCGTTTCCGCCACAACGTACCCGTCCATGTAACCGAAGTAGTGCGAGCTGACTATCCCGGGGGGCACGGAGGCGATATTCGATACAAGCAGAGGCTTGCAGACCGATCCGATGATGTTCCACCTGTCGACGACACTGATCGTGTCCGTCAGCACCGGACTGCCCAGCACAAGGACGTCCTGTGCAGGGCCGAATTTAAGCCAGTACCCGGCGCTGCAGGACAACGTATCTTCCTGCACATATCGCCCCGCATACGCGAACGCATTCGATGTTGAAGATGGAAATAGAACGCTCTTGCGGTAATCGGCCACCAGCTGGGGAACGGAAATCAGGTTCCAGCCCGAGGCAAACGAATACGCCGTGGAGAGATAAATCTGAAGTCCGTTGTACTCTCCCCAGAAACCGAGCCCCTGATGATACGAAGCGCTTGAATCGATGCCGGCGATTGGCTGGCCCGCAGTGTTCATCATCTGGTAGGAAGCAGACGATGCGCTCGTCCCGCCCGAGCCGGTGAATGACTGCAGCAGGATGTAATCCTGGCCGAGGCCGGGTGAGGCCGCCAGGAAAAGGAGCAGTATCGTCATACACAAATGTTTGGTTTTCATATTGTTCATGCTCCATAGTTTTCGGGGTTATCTCGTCTCGCCGATTGATTTGCTGCCGCTTTTTTCGGAGGCAAGGGATTTTACGAGAGCTTTCAATTCATCAATTTCCTTCTGCTGTTCCTGGATTGCTTTCACCAACGGCGCTATCAGATCGGTATATCTCATTGTCTTCGTTTTAAGTGAGTCATCACCGGTCAATACCATATTGGCTTTTCTGCCTTCCAGTGCGGTTTCAACTTCCTGGGCGATGAATCCATAATTAAGTCTATCGTCCGATGCGTTCTTCATCTTGAATGAAACAGGACGTAATTTGTTGATGAAATCCAGTCCTAAATCGCTCTCTTTGATCTCCTTCTTAAGGCGAGCATCGGATGGCCAGGACCATGCCACCTGTCCTTCAATTACTGTTACGGCCGCATTTCCTATACGAACCTTGTTGCTCGCATTGACAACGGCATTGTAGCCAATGGAAGTGGCGTTCGATAGCGCCGAAGAGCCGACGTCAGCTTGAAATCCCAGACATGTGTTATCGCTTCCAGTTTGGTTGGTGGCGCCAGCTCCATATCCAAGAAATGAATTATCAGCCCCTGAAGTATTGTTTGTACCCGCAATTACGCCGATGAATGAATTATGGTCGCCCCCCGTTGTATTAGAGAGCCCGGCCTGGAATCCGAAAAATGAATTATTGCTCCCAGTATTATTGTAACCGGCCTGGTAGCCGAAAAATGAATTATCATTCCCCGCAGTATTGAGATAACCGGCCTGGTACCCGAGAAATGAATTATAGGGCCCTCCGGTATTGGAGTAACCAGCCTGGTAGCCGACAAATGAATTGGTGCCCACTGTATTGTTGAGGCCAGCCTGGTACCCAAGTATTGAATTGCCGGACGCCGAACCGTTGGCAGCGCCAGCCTGGTAGCCGAGGAAGGAATTTCCTAACCCCGCGGTGTTGGAGAAACCAGCGCTGTCGCCCACAAATGAATTACCAGACGCTGTGTTCTTGTAACCGGCAGCATAACCGAGGAATGAATTTCCCCACGCCGTAGTGTTGTTGACACCGGCACTGCCGCCAAGAAATGTGTTGTCACTTCCCGTACTATTAGATGCCCCAGCCTGGGATCCGACGAGTGAATTCCAACTCCCTGTAGTGTTGGCAACCCCAGCCTCTGCACCCAGGAACGAATTACCACCCCCTGTAGTATTGACGTAACCGGCAAAACCACCAATAAACGAATTTTCACCCCCCCCAGTATTGGCTTCCCCGGCCTGACATCCGACAAATGAATTCTCACTTGCTGTATTGTTGGCACCAGCCCGGTACCCGAGGAATGAATTCCAAACCCCATCGGTATTCAAGTAGCCAGCCTGGTACCCGAGGAATGCATTTCCCCTCCCCGTAGTGTTGGAGTAGCCAGCGCTATCACCGACAAATGAATTACCAGAGGCTGTATTCTTGTAACCAGCAGCATAACCGAGGAATGAATTACCACCCCCCGTTTGATTTAAATAACCGGAAAAGACCCCAATATATGAATTATCATTCCCCGTAGTATTGCTGAATCCAGCCCCTGCACCGAGAAATGAATTACTAACCCCATTAGTATTGTTGTAACCAGTCTGTTCACCGAGAAATGAATTATAATACCCATAAGTATTGTTGTAACCAGTCTGGTACCCGAGAAATGAATTACCGCTTTCGAAGGCATTAGAGAAACCAGCCTGGTAGCCGACGTATACATTGCCAGTCCCCGTGGTATTGGAGTAACCAGCGCTGTCACCGACAAATGAATTACCAGACGCGGTGTTGTTGTAACCAGCCTGGAATCCGATGAATGAATTACCCCATCCTGTAATATTGTTCACACCAGCCTGGGTGCCTACGAATGAATTGTTCCACGCTGTTGTATTTGAGTAGCCAGCCTGGTACCCGACGAAAGAATTACCACCCCCTAAAGTATTGGCCTGACCAGATTGACTCCCGACAAATGAATTGGCAGTTCCTGTGGTGTTCGACAAACCAGCTGAGTACCCGATAAATGAATTGTTACTCACTGTCGTATTGTGTAGGCCAGCCTGGTATCCGAAAAATGAATTTTCAGCTCCCGAAGTATTGGATCGACCGGCACTGTCGCCGACAAAGATATTGAATGAGCCGATATTTGATAGCACTTTAGATCCGTTTATCATGTATGTCTTACCGGATGCAACGTTCATATCCAGAGAAAATGACTTTGCGCCGCCTACTGATTGCGTCGTGCTCAGGTCGACGAAGTTCTGCGTGCCTGAACCCGTGCCGCCGTTGGCAACCGGAAGTATCCCGGCAAAGTTCCGTGCTGCATCGGCAGTGTCCGCATATGGCGCTTTGAATGTTGAAAGAACGTTTGATCGTTGGATCGTTCCACTGGCGATCTTGCTGCTCGTGACCGCGCCACTGGCAATAGACGGATTCGGGAACGTGCCTGTCAAATCTCCACCGGCATTGCCGGCAGGAGGCGCCGCCTTCCCGTAATCTGCAGTGTCCGCGTACGGCGCTTTGAACGTTGTCTGAACGTCGGCGCGCTGGATCGTTCCGTTAACAATCTTTGAAGATGTGACAGTGTTATCAGGAATCGATCCGGCTATGCGGGAACTGTCGACGTATGAAATACCCGGAGCCGCCTTTGCATAACCTGCGGTGTCTGCATACGGAGATCTCTTCCCATAATCTGCAGTGTCTGCGTAGGGCGCTTTGAAAGTTGAAATAACGTTTGATCGTTGAATCGTTCCGCTGGCGATCTTCGCGGCCGTGACGGTATTGTCGGGGATGGTTCCTGCTATGCGGGCGCTGTCAACATGCGTGATTGCCGGGGCAGCCTTGGCATAATCCGAAGTGTCCGCATACGGAGCTTTGAAAGTGGAAATAACGTTCGATCGTTGGATCGTTCCGCCGGCGATCTTTGAGCTTGTAACGATGTTGTCTGGAATTGTCCCCGCGATGCGGGCACTGTCAGCATACGGGGATGGCGGAGCCGATTTCGCATAACCCGCCGTGTCGGAAGCCTGCGCATGCAGAGCATACGGCGCGCTTGCAAGCCGCGTGCGGGGAGAAAGCACTTCACCGCTCACATGCACTTCGAGCCAGTACGGCGCGGCGAACGATAGGGATGAAACATTAAGATTGACGCTGTACACACCTTTTGTCACCTGCACGCCCGAAAAACTCTGTGTCCAGAGTACGGTCGCTCCCGCGGAATCTGAAAAAATCATGAAAGTCATTGGCAGCGTGGCGTTAACCCCCGCACCGGTGGTGCTGGCGAGGTATCCCTGGTATGATATTACCTGAGGAACCTGTGCCTGTACCGTCAACGTAAGACAACAGACGGAAAAACAAAACCACATGAGTGAGCGCTTCATGGCTTACCCTTTCCTTTGATTGTTGTTGGAAAGATTTATTAGATCATTTATGGAATGCAATTTGTTGGTATCGTAATTCACCTGGCGACGGGGAGTGTGCAGGAGAAAGGAATGAAACAGAAAGCAGGACGTAGCAATCTAATCATAGCGACCTTTGCTTGAACGAACAAATCGCTTCAGTTCAATATCTTGGCAAGGTCCTAAGACAAAGAAAAGTGCCCCTTGTCAGATCGGTCTGCTCATCGATGATGCCGTGAGCGGAAAGATGGGTAGAGACCCTCGAATCGGAATTCATACCGCTTCCTGAAGATGTGCGAACTATGCACCGGGAAATATTTTCCAAGAAACGGGGCCACTGCGCAATCGCGCAATGAGTATACCAGGAACTTCCAGGACCCCTCCTGTGAGGCCTCTGGTTGATAGCGATAAGGTAAACAATTCAGCAAAGAGTGTCAAGACCTAGGCCGGATAAATTTTGAAATAAGCAAAGACGTGCCACCCGGAAGCATCGGAAAGACCACTTATCGCGGAGAGAATTGTATGAATTGCGACCCTAAGACGGAGAGGGTGTGGATGGGACGGCAAATAAGCCAACCCGCCGTCGTCCTGAAGCGCTTTTGTTCAGGACCTAGTCTGAGCCGGCGTTGCATAGGTGCCGATCAGGAGAATATCGGCACGACGGGTGGGCGTGTTTGGGATGGCAGATCAGGCCAACCCCCGCGTCATCCCGACATGTCCCGCGGAGCGGGATGGCGCCAAAGGCGCTCACTTTAGGTCGGGATCCGACGCGAAGCGTTGTCCCGAAATACCTCTGGTCCGGATCTGAACTTGGCCACGTTGCCAACGTATAGACGCTGACTTAAAGCGTGTCAGCATGACGGGGTAGGCGGTGAAGGTCACCGCCCGCGTCATCCCGTGCCGAGTCGTGTCTGAACCAGGATTCACATGATTAATGGATTACCTTGATTGTCTGACGAAGTCTGGAATTGTCATGTCATTCCTTACCCTCTCCCCTTCAATTCCCCTCTCCCGTCCTGAGCGAAGTCGAAGGAGCGGGAGAGGGGACAGGGGTGAGGGTTAATGACCGCAAGACTCAATCAATGTGCTCCCGAAACATCGCGCTAGATCATTATCACTCCACCAGATGATGGTGAGATTTGTTGAGAATTGACCTCGTTTACCGCAGCCTCCCCTCGGAAGCGGTGGGCAGTGAATCTCCTCGGTGATTATTTATCGTGCGAGGAATTATTACCATTTGTGCCGTCAGTCGATGTAATACTATGTTGAATTCTGCTGACCGTCTCTTCGATTCTCTTGATGAGCCGGAGCACCCTGCTTATGAAACCCTTCTGCCGAAGATTCAATGTCGTTTGAATTTCCTCGATCTCTCTCCCAAGCTCCACACGGAGCGATGGAGATTTTGATATTGACAGCACCTGGGAGGGGTACACGCTCCTGTGCCCGGTGATGAGAAAGCTTACCACGCACGCCAGGGTCGCATACGGCGCGATAGCCGGTCCGAACAACTCGCCCGCCATGATGCTTGCAGCGATCGGCGTATTTGCTGCACCGGCTAGGACGCTCACGAGACCGATAGCTGCGAATGTCGAAGCATTCAAGTTCATGAGATGGGCAAACGTCACTCCGGCTGTTGAGCCCACGAAGAAAATGGGCGTGACAATTCCACCGCTTCCGCCAAAGCTCAGCGTCAAGCTGGTGAACAAGGGCTTCACAAGGAATGCGTACCAGTCGGTTCCGTTTCCATGCAGACTCGATTCCACTGTCTCAAGGCCAAGACCCAGGTAGCGCGTTGAGAAGATATATGCCAACGCGACAAGCGCTGCGCCTCCTATGATGCCTTTCAGCGGCACCCACAGTTGAATTCGCTTCGAAATTTTCTCACCCCACTTGAGGACTTCGATAAGGTAGATCGAACAGACCCCGAAGAAAAGGCCGGAGACCAAAACCTTGATCAGGAATGCTTCCGAGAAAACCGGCAGTATGCTTACTGCTTCGTGGAAGTACGTGATGCCAAAGGATGACGATACTTGATAGGCCATGATCCCGGCGATAAACGACGGCAGCAGAACGTCGTACATTATCGCCCCCACAAACAGAACTTCGACGCCGAAGATCGAACCCGCAATCGGCGTTCCAAAAACCGAAGCAAACCCGGCGCTGATCCCACAGATCACCATTTTCTTACGATCATGGTCATCGAACTTGAGGAGATCACTGAAGAGCGATGTGAGTCCTGCGCCTATCTGTGCACACGGACCTTCCTTGCCGGCCGAACCGCCCGTCGCCAGCGTAATGATCGTCGCGACAAGCTTGACGGGAACCACGAGAACGGGAATCTTTCCAGCTCTTTTGTGAATGGCTTCGATGACTTTTTCTGTGCCGTGTCCTTCTGCGTCAGGGGCGAGGTATTTGACTAGAAGCGAACTCACGAAGAGGGAAACAGGAAGGAACCAGAAGAACTGAGGGACTTGCGAACTAAGTCCGGTGCTCCAGGTTAAAAGTTTGAGAAAGAGAGACACAGCTCCGCCGACAATCAACCCCGCAATTGTCGCAAGAAAAACCCACTTGATGACGCTTATGAACAGTACGGTCGATTCTGTGACTGATTTTCTCATGACAACGACCTGGATCTTTGCTCGATCTAGTGTATGGAAAAAATGCGATGCGTTATTGCAATCGGTGGAAGCGCAAAACGCAGATACACCAAGCTTTTAGCCGGTCAAAGAAGCGCGTCAACATCCCACCTGCGCATTTCTTTGAGCGATTTGTAATCCGTGAGGTCATACTGGATGGGCGAAACTGAAATGTAGTTATTCATCACGGCAATCTGGTCGGTATCCTCCGAGTAGTCGACGATCTCAAGCTTGCCCGTCAACCAATAGTACTCTTTGTTTGTCGGGTCGCGGCGAACATCGAACGTGTCGGCCCACCTCGTTTTCCCCTGTCGTGTTACGCGAACACCGCGAATTTCTTTTTCTTTCACCGGAGGGACGTTCACGTTGAGCAGGGTTGCCTTCGGAAGGCCTTTTTTCAGGATGAATGCCGCCAGCTTGCGGGCAAACTTTGCCGCGAAGCGGAAATCGGGTTTGTCGTAGGTCGTCAGCGAGATCGCGATGGACGGGATACCGAGGACAGTTCCCTCAGTTGCAGCAGACACCGTTCCCGAATAAATGATATTGATCGCCGTATTCGAGCCGAGATTGATTCCGGAGACCAGGATATCCGGTTCTTCCGAAAGGAGCGTATGGGCGGCAAGTTTTACGCAGTCTGCGGGTGTACCCTCAACGGCATAACCAAAGAATTTTCCGTTCTTGACAAACTTGCTCACGCGCAGCGGGTAATTCATCGTGATGGCATGCCCGACGGCACTCTGCTGTTTGTCCGGAGCGACGACCGTAACCGTGCCGAGCTTTTTCAGCTCGTGCACCAGTGCGTAGATGCCGGGTGCGTCGATACCGTCATCATTGCAAACAAGAATCCGGGGAGATCTTGATGTACGCTTCATTCACGAAGGGAAAAAATTCAGATTCCAACAGCCGAACAACATCCGCAATCCCCAATCACAAATCCGCAATCTCAGATCCTTCTCGCACTCCGTGCGGGATTTCCGCTTCGCTCCAACAATCCCCAATCGCCAATCTGCGATCCGAAATTTATTCATCAGTAGCTTTCCTTACCCGACGGAAAATTCTTCGTCTTCACGTCGCCGATGTACTTCCGGAAAGCGTCCCGCATCGTTTGGCCGAGTTCCGAGTATCGCCGGACGAAGCGGGGCTTGAATTCTTCGGTCAACCCGAGCATATCGTACACCACGAGCACCTGCCCGTCGCACGAAGGCCCTGCGCCGATACCGATGGTTGGGATGGGAATGGACTCAGTGACTTTTTTAGCAAGCGCTGCAGGGATTTTTTCCAGCACAACGGCAAACATGCCCGCGTCGGCGAGAACTTTCGCATCGTTGATCAGTTCTTTGGCTTCAATGGGAGACTGAGCGCGCACTTCGTACGTTCCAAACTTGTTGATGGCCTGCGGCGTGAGCCCGAGGTGGCCCATGACGGGAATTCCGATCTTCACGAGATGCTTGACGATGTCGGCAATATAAGCGCCGCCTTCGAGTTTCACTGCCCCGACGCCGACTTCTTTCATGATTCTCCCGGCGTTACGCACGGCATCATCGATGCTTGTCTGGAACGACATGAACGGCATGTCGACCACGATGAGAGCATTCTTTACGGCACGCTTGACCGCCTTTGCATGATAGATCATATCGTCGACCGTGACGGGCAGAGTTGTCTCATACCCCTGGACCACATTCCCTAGCGAGTCGCCGACGAGAATGATGTCGACTCCCACTTCGTCGAGATTCTTTGCCACAAGAAAATCGTATGCGGTCAGCATCGCAATTTTCTCGCCGGTCTTCTTCATCATCATCACCGTCTTCGTCGTGACGACGCGCGGCTTCACCGGAGCGGTTGCCTTCTGTGATCTGGATCCCTGCGAATTTTTCATAGGAAAGTCGATTTGGATGTTAGTGAATCGAAGGTTGAAGCACGGCCGGGCTTTTTTCCGACACATGCCCGCACTCTTGTGAAAATTCAATACCGGGAGATCGTTCGAATCCGAGTTTCACCGCAGCGGCGGCTTCCTCGAAGGTGACGTGTCTCCCCAGGATCGTTTCTGCATCAATCGCCCGTGCGCTCAGCGATTCCTCCGCCTGCCGCTCGGGCGGACGGGAGAGGAATTCCATCAATCTGCGGTGCTGCGGACCCAGAAGAAACGAGCCGTGCTGGAGGACAACGTCGGTGTAGCGCCGTTGGGCGCTCCCGAGGAGTTTTCGCCCCTTAAACTGAATCTCGCTTTTCGAAGAACTGGCAAAACAAGGTATCGAGGAAGGACTGCGGTACATCGCGTCGACGCTTGAGGACGCATCGACGAGCTGCGCATCTATGCCGAGCACGTGAAGTCCGCGCAGGAGCGCTTCGTTGATCCAGCGGTATATTTCACGCAGCGTGCGATTTCCCGTTTTCAATACTACGCTGTAGGTGAGCTCATGGGCATGCAAAATCGCACGACCGCCCGTCGGGCGCCGCACGATGTCGACACCCGCCTCACGCAGTTTTCGCATGTCGAAGTCATCCATGGATTGATTGTACCCGATGGAAATCGCCGGTGGATTCCATCCATAGAGGCGCAGCGTGGGGTTTCCTTCGCCTCCGAGTAGTTTGTCCGCGAGCGATTGATCGAGATCCATGTTGAACGCGCCCGTGTGAAAGCCCGTGTTCAGGAAATCCCACATCATTTCTTGAACCAGATAATTCCGCGGTTACTCCGTTCAATGAAATCGACGATCCGCGTTACCTCCTCCGTCATTGGAAGCTCCGCCCTGATCTTCGCGAGCGCCTGACTCACGTTGAGATTTTCATGGTAAATACACCGGTAGGCCGCCTCGATATTGCTGAGAACATCCGCGGGAAAATTGCGGCGCCGTAAACCCACCATATTCAAACCCTGGTACACGAGCGGCTCCTGGCCTGCGAGGACGTAGGGCGGGACATCCTTCGGTACCCTGTAACCCCCGCCCACCATGGCATGGCAGCCGACACGAACAAATTGATGGATCGGTACCATTCCGCCCACGACAACGTAGTCTTCGATCACAACATGGCCTGCCATATTCACGGCATTGACGAGAATAACATGGTTCCCGATCGAGCAATCATGGGCAACATGCGCATAGGCCATGATAAAGCAGTGGTGCCCGATCGTCGTTTTCCCCCGCACGCTGGTCCCGCGATTGAGCGTTACATACTCCCGAACAGTCGTATGGTCGCCGATCTCGAGAGTCGACTCCTCGCCGTGGAATTTTAAATCCTGGGGGATGGTTCCGACAACCGCGCCGTGATGAATGCGGCACTCCTTCCCGATACGACTCCCGCTGGCGATCAGCGCGTGCGACCCGATATGCGTGTCGTGTCCGATCACAACATTCTCTTCAATGACGGCAAACGGACCGACGCCGACGTTATCGCCCAGCTGGGCTTTCGGACTTACTGAGGCAAGAGGATCGATGGAAATGCTCATAGCGATGCTTGTGTGATGTTATAAATCCGAGGCCGGTTGTTTCTGAGATTGAAGCCGTTGCGATTCTCCCGGCTGGGGGGTTCCGTTATCGCGGTCGACAATCGCGGCGCTGAGGTCAGCTTCCGCAACAAGGGCGCCATTGACGAAAGCTTTGCCATGCATCTGGGCCAACCTGGCACGCCGGGCCAGCATGACAACTTCCATCACCAGCTGGTCGCCGGGAATGACGGGCTTCCTGAATTTCGCATTATTGATACTCGTGAACATGGCCAGTTTCCCGTCCGGATTCTCGACTCCGTTCAGAAGAAGCACACCCCCGGTCTGCGCCATCGCCTCGACGATGAGCACCCCGGGCATCACCGGTCTTCCTGGAAAATGTCCCTGGAAAAACCATTCATCGTGCGTCACATTTTTCACCCCCACGATTTTTTCATCGAGTGCGAAATCGACGATCTTATCGACGAGAAGGAAAGGATACCGGTGCGGGAGAATTTTCTGAAGGGCGTTGATGTCGAAGACAACTCCTTCAAGTTTTTCGAACTGAAATTTCTTCACGAGCTTCTTCTGGAGATAGAGCTTGCGAATTTTCTTCGCGAACTCAACGTTGCTTGCGTGGCCCGGGCGCGCGGCGAGGATTTGCGCTTTGAACGGAACACCGATCAACGCCAGGTCGCCCATCACGTCCAGAAGTTTATGCCGGGCAGGCTCGTTCTTGAATCGGAGCGGCCGGTTGTTCAGGATTCCGCTCTTTCCCATCATGACGGCCTCGGTAATGCCGAGCTTCTTGGTGATGCGCTCGATCCTGTCATCGGGAATGTCCTGGTCGACGATCACGATCGCGTTGTCGAGAGTGCCGCCACGGATGAGTCCCTGGGCGTGGAGCGACTCGACTTCATGAAGAAAGCAGAACGTCCGGGCGGAGGAGAATTCATCGACAAACTCTTTCTCGAGATTAAAGAGCCCGGTATGCTGGCTTCCGAGCGCGGGGTTTTGATAATCGATCATGACGGTAATGCGGTAATCGTCGGTCGGCAGGGCTACGATGTCGACACCGTTCTTTTCGTCGGTGTAGCGGACCGTCTGGTCGATGATCAGGTAATCCTTGGGAGCGTTCTGCGTTTCAAAATCCGCCTTGAGAAGTGCGTCAACGAAATCTTTCGAGCTGCCGTCGCAGATCGGCGGCTCGATATTGTCGAGCTCGATGATGATGTTATCGATCTGGAGGCCGACGATGGCGGCCAGGACGTGTTCGACCGTGTGCACTTTTGCCTCACCGAGGCGGAGCGTCGTCCCCCGTGCAACCTCGTCGACAAGGTCGACCAGCGCAGGTATCTCCTGCGGGTCGGGGAAATCAGTACGCCGGAATTTGATGCCGTAGCCGACAGGGGCGGGTTTGAACGTCATTTTCGTCGTCACACCCGTGTGCAGGCCGACGCCGTTCACGGATACCGGCCGCTTGATGGTCCGCTGCTGTACAAGCATAAGGTCCCCTTCTTCTATTCAAACAGGTTTATGTTCGTGGATTTGCGCCTCGAGTTCCTCAAGACGTTTTTTCAGATCGCGAATCTCGACAAGAAGCTCCGGGAGCTGACGCAGAGCGCCTTCCATCCGTCGCGCCTGATGGATTTCCTTCGCAGGGGTGGCAAAATACGTTTTCCCGGGTTCCGCCAGAGTTTTTGAGATCCCGGATTGGGCGCCGATGGTTGTGCGGTCTGCAACCTGGAGATGTCCTGAGATACCGACCTGTCCCCCGATCACGCAATTCTTACCGATTTTCGCACTGCCGGAGATCCCCGTTTGCGCCGCGATTACGGTATCTTCGGAGATAATAACATTGTGGGCGACCTGAATAAGATTGTCGAGCTTCACGCCCTTCCTGATCCGGGTTTCACCGATGGTGGCGCGGTCGATCGCGCAATTAGCGCCAATTTCAACATCATCCTCGACGACCACGATTCCGCGCTGCGGGATTTTCTCAAACGTGCCGTCCTGATTCGGAGCAAACCCGAACCCGTCGCTGCCGATGACTGTACCGGAATGGACGATAGCTCTCTTCCCGACCCGGCACCGGTCCCGGATGGTCACGTTGGCATACAGCAGCGAATCACTTCCAACCTCCACATCATCGTACAAAACTACTCCGGGATGCAGGGCCACATTGTCGCCGAGCTTGCATCGTTTCCCCACATGGACGTGGGCCCCAATCGCCACGCCGTGCCCGAGAGTGGCACTCTCTGCAACGACCGCCGTCGGATGAACGCCGCAGGCCAACGGCTCTGCCGGCGGGTGGAACATATCGATGAGCTTCAGAAAGGCGAGATACGGGTCGTCAACCCTGACGAGATGAACCGGCGAAGTCCGTAACGCAAGCTCACGAAAGACGGAATCGCGAGTCACAAGAACAGCGGAGGCGGAAGTAGTCGCGAGATACTTCGAGTACCTGGGATTTGCCAGGAAAGTAATATCGCCCGTGCCGGCTTCTTCGATCTTGGACAGTCGTTCAATCTCAGGATCGCCGTTGCCCTCCACCTTGCCGTGCACAATGCCGGCGACTTCACTCAGCTTCATGTCATTTGGTGAATGTCTTCAAACGCTCAAGAACTTTTTCAGTAAGGTCGAATTTGTCGTTCGAGTACATAAGCAGAACTTCGCCGCTCTTGTCGAAGATATAATCATAGTTATCTTCTTTGGCGATGTCCTGCAAAACCTTGAAGATCTTGTTCTGCACGGGCTTCATCAGCTCATTTTGCTTCATGAACAATTCGCCGTTTTGTCCGAATTTCTTCGTCCGAAAGTCGACGATCTTCTTGTCCATGTCCTGCAGCTCCTTCTCCGTTTCCGCCCTCATCTGATCGGTGAGAATGAGTTTCTTCTTGTCGTACTCCTCATACTTCTTCTGCCAGTCATTCTGCATTTTTGCGAGCTGGTTCTGCCATTCCGCGACGACGTTGTCGAGCTGGTGCTGGGCATCCTGTGCTTCCGGCAGCCGGTCCATGATGGATGAAGAATTGAACCACCCGATTTTTTGTTGTGCCGACATCGTGTTCATACCGAGTATGACAAGAGCGCCGGCCAGTAAGTACCTTGCGAAGCTTTTCATATTTTAGTTGCCTTTTGGAGTTTCTTTTTCGAGACCTTTTCCCCTCTTCAACCAATCAATAACTTCGTGCGTATAGTCGTACTTTGCATCGCCATACAGAAGGACCAGAACCTGTTCGTTGCGGTCGAAAACAAACGTAAGATGTTCATTTTTCGCAACGGCCTCGATGACTTTCATGACTTTCTTCTTGATCGGGGCGAGCAAGGAATCCGTCATTCGAGCGAGCTCGCCATCCTGGCCAAATTTCTCCTGGCGGAACTGGACGCCCTTTTGTTCGAGCGCCACCAGCTCTTCCCGCTGGTCGCGTTTTGCCTGGTCGCTGAGCATCGATTCCTTCTTTTGAAACTCTTCATATTTCTGCTCCAGGTCCTTGCTCTTCTGCTCCAGCTCGGACTGCCATTGCTTGCCGACGCCGTCCAACTGCTTCTGCGCGTCCTGGGCTTCAGGATACTCCTGGAGAATTTTTGCCGAGTTGACATAACCGATCTTCGGCGATTGCGCGTACACTGCCCCGGCGAGAAACACGGATAGCACAACAATGACGCAGGCACTAACTATTTTCTGTATCACGGTAGTTCCTTTTCATGTTAAGTTGAAGTGTGGATGATTTGATTAAAACCCTTTTCCGAATTGGAAATGAAACCGCCAGCCGTCCGGTCCCCCGTTCGTTGAGAGGACATGGTCGGCGCCGTAACCGTAATCAAATCCCACCATCCCGATGGGATTGATGAGGATTCGAGCGCCGAATCCATACGACCGTTTCAGGTCGAACAGATCAGCGTGGGTAAAATCCGCGAAGACGTTTCCACCCTCGGCGAACGTCAGCAAATAGACCGGCATCGGATTCAGCGTCACTGCGAGGCGGAGCTCGGCAGTATGTTTCACCATCACGTTACCACCGATTTCATTCCCGAGGTTGTCCCTGGGGCCGATCGACCGGTCATCGTATCCCCGGAGCGGCGTTGTCGCCGCATAGCCAATGCCCGTTCCACCCATGAAGAATTTATCCAGGTAGGGTATGTTGGCGTTTTGCCGAAGACCGTCGATGTAACCGAGCGATGTGGAAGTGTAAATGACGAGACGGCTTGAGCCCATGACCGGCGTATAGAATTCCGCGTTGAAAAGCTCTTTGACATAAGAAACATTTCCGGGAAGAATGGGTGGCCCGGAGAGGTCAATCGACAACGCAACGAGGGATCCGATCGTCGGGAAAATCGGGCTGTCGGTACTGTTGCGGGAAATCGTCTGGTTCACGGCGTACTGGGTCGTTTTCCCGAGTTGGTACAGCAGGATACCGCCGTTGTTGTGAACATCGTTGTCCTGGTACCGCGCCGTCCAGTCAGCCCGGAAGTAATCGTCGGGCCACCTCAGCTGCCGGCCGACCCGAACGGAGACTCCTGTTTCTTCCAGATCGACGCCATAGATTTGCCGGGTGTCGAACAAGTTGACGCCGAGCGTTGTGGGAGTATTATTGAGCCACGGCTCCGTGAAGCCCAGCGAGAACGTCCTTAACCGCGAACCCTCTCCAAATTGCCACTGAAAGCTCAGTATCTGCCCAGCCCCTCCGCCCAGAGGGTCATTCAACGCGAAGTTAGCGATGGTAAATCCGATCGCACCGGTCACTCCGTATACGCCGCTGTACCCGACCGAGGCATTCACATTGTCGCTCGATTTTTCCTCCACCTCGTACGTCAGATCGACCGTTTTTTCGTCGACGATTCTGTAATCCGGCTTGAGCTTTTCGGGATTGAAATAATTAAGCTGTGAAAGCTGGCGTAGACTCCGCATGATCGCAGCCCGGCTGAAATAATCTCCTGGTTTCGTCTTCAACTCCCGGCGGATCACATAATCATGCGTCTTGGTATTTCCTTTGATGTCGACCTTCCCCACCCGGAACTGATTGCGCTCGAGCACGTGGATTGCGATGTCCAGGCAACCGCTCCCGGGAAGTGTATCAGTCTGGCCGGCTTTGCCGCCGATCGCCGGCGCAGCGCTCGCGCTATCGCAACGAACACGGATGAATTCGGGCTCAAGGCTGAACATGAGGTACCCGTTGTCGAGATACAACGAAGCGACGTCGTTCTGGTCGGGGCTGTTCCGCAAATTCTGGTCGAAGCGCTCCTGGTCGAAAACATCTCCGGCATGGAACCCGAGGCGTTCCGTGAGCACTTCGGGTTTATAAACGGTCGCTCCATCCCACGTGATCGTACGGACTTTGTACTGAGGGCCTTCGCGAACATTAATGAGCACTGTGACTTTCTTTTTGTCCTGGCTATACCAGGTTGAATCGGACACAATTTCAGCGTCGAGATAACCGTGCTTGCGGTAGTACTTCAGGACACGGTCCTTGTCGTCCTCGAACTTCTTCTTTTCAAGCTTCGGCCGGGACCAGAATTGCCACCATGACTTCTCTTTTGTGTCATCCATGGCTCCTTTCAGGTCATCCTCCGGGATTGCCACGTTGCCGGCAAAATGGACTTTATCGATGGTCACGCGCGGTCCTTCATCGATCTTAAGCTTCAGAATAACCCGGCTCGATTTGCTGGAGTCGTCCTTCACCATTTCCGTTTTGATCTCCGCCAGGAGGTGGCCTTCTTCCTCATACATTTTCCTGACAGTCTGCAAAATGTGATTGACGTCATTCGGCGTGATAATCTGTCCCTTGACGATTGAAATCTTCTTATTGATATCATCCTGACTGACATCGTCCGCGCCGCTAATGTCCAGATGCGAAAGTCTCGGATACTCAGCCAGCTTGATGAGCAGGTATGCTCCGTTATCCACCTTCCGTTCGACGAGAATCTGGACATCGGAAAATATTTTTAACGACCACAATCGGGTGATCGCCTGGCGCATCTGCTCGCCTGGGACAGTGATTTCATCCCCCACCTTCAGCCCGGACCGCTCGATTATCGCGCCCGGCTCGGTACCGCTATTGGGATCGTTCCCTTCGACAGAAACGCCGAGAATTTTGTATGTCACCCCCTTCGCCTGTTGTGCACTTGCACCGCTGCTTGAGAGGAGTATCCCTGCCAGGAGAAGTATGAATGGACGTACGATGCTGTTAACCCGATACACTTTTGATGAGTTTTCGAATGTATGTCTCTTTGTGTTGGCCGGAGGGAAGTTGTTCGCTCACCATTCCAAAGCGCCGCTCGCGCTGCTGGAATTCCTTGATGGCTTTGTAAAGCTCTTTACGGCGGAATTCCGGCCAGTAACAATCGCTGATGTAAATTTCCGCGTACGCAAGCTGCCAGAGGAGAAAATTGCTGATACGGAATTCCCCGCTCGTCCGGACCATCAGGTCCGGGTCGGGAGCGTTGCTCATCGACAGATACCGGGAAATCAGGCGGTCGTCGACCTGTTCGGGCAACACTTTGTTTTCTCTGGCATCGGCTACGATCTTCTTGACGGCGTTCGTTATATCCCACCTTCCGCTGTAGCTCAAAGCGAGATGGAGACTCAACCCCGTGTTGTGTTTCGTTTTCTCGATTGCGTCGAACAACTCGTCCTGAACTTCCTGCGGCAAGGCCGAGATCTCTCCGATGGCATGCACGGATACGTTGTTCTGATGCAGTTTATCCGTCTCGTCGCGTAGCGCGCGCATGAGGAGACGCATCAGCAGGGAGACTTCCTCTTTTGGCCGCTTCCAGTTTTCCGTGGAGAAAGCATACAACGTAAGATGTTTGACACCGAGTTGACCGCACGCTTCCACAGTGTCGCGGACGGATTCCACCCCCTCGTTATGCCCCGCGATCCGCGGCAGGCCTCGCTGCTTTGCCCATCTCCCGTTGCCGTCCATAATGACGGCGATATGCACGGGGATGTTTCCGCTCTGCATCAAGTCCTCTTGCAACTTCTTGTCAGATCCAGTCGCATGCTTGACGCCGCGCGTGCTCACCTTTGCGATTCCTGCTTTATCGATGGGATATTCGTTGAATTATAATGAAAATTAACTGAAATTTCAACGAAAGTCAAGGAAAGTAAGTTCCATCCCGCGAAAACCTGGTGCCCCTACAACTAGTTCTTCCCGCCGCCGGCTGTTGCGATAAATTGTCGTATTCGTTCCTTGAAAATGGCGCGGTCAAATTGTTGAGCGTGGAACCGTATGGATTCGGGCTTGAATGCCGTTTTCCCCAGACCGCGCACCGCTTGCTCCAGGCTCCCGACCGTCGGCTCCCGGAAGAGAATGCCGGTCGTACCGTCGACGACGGTCTCCAGCGCGCCTCCCTTCGCATAGGCGATGACGGGTTTCCCGGTCGCCATCGCCTCCACCGGGACTATTCCAAAATCTTCTTCCCCCGGGAATATCAACGCGCGGCACCCCTCGAAATACGACGGGAGATATTGGTCATCGACCCAGCCCAAAAATTCGATATTCTTCCTCGCCATGGACTTGAGCCGCTTCTGCTCCGAGCCCGTGCCAATGATTACCAGCTTTTCACCAAGATGGTTGAAAGCTTCCACCGCCAGGTCCACTCGCTTGTATGGAACGAGGGCCGAGACGATCAGGTAATAGCCTTCATCCTTTCCTGACAATCTGTAGCGTTGAACATCGACCGGAGGAATAAATAACCGTTGCGTCGCGATCGTAGATTCTCTTGATCCGCTCCCGCACGTTCTGGGAAATCGCGACGAAGTGGTTCACATTCCGGGCGGTTCGCCGATCCCACCGGCGCAGATAATTGACAAACATCTTCATCGCGAGCCGGTTGGCAAGCGACGACCTCCCCGGACCAAAGTACTCATCGTACTGGTCCCAGATGTAACGCATGGGAGTGTAGCAATAGCACACATGCAATGCATCGTTTCGAACCCGAACACCTTTCGCGACGGCGTGGCTGCTGGAAATTACGATATCAAAATCGCGGACGTCCAGGCGTTCGACAGCTGCCGGAAACAGCGGGAGATACCGCTGGTAGGCGCTCTTCCCGAACGGCAGGTTCTGGATGAACGAGGTCACGATCTTCATTCGCTCGATCGTCGGAGAAAGAGCGCCTTTGCGATGGACGAGCGTGAAAATGGTTGCGTCCGGGAACAACTCGCAAAGGACTTCAAGCACCTTTTCCCCGCCGCGCATCGTGACCATCCAATCATGGACAATGGCAATTTTTCCTGGCGTATTCATACGGGATGAAAATATACGAAGAACGACCCCGTATTCAAAACGCGGGAGGAGTTGTTGCTGTCTAGTATTGTGCGCTGCCCCGCGGTCACGAACTTGCGCGTGCCAATAGGGGACTTGTTCAAGAAAAGACAAACCGCAGAGAGCGCAAAGGGGGCGCAAAGAGACCGCTGATAACGCTGATTACAATGATGCGTTCTGACTGGGCCTATGATCGGAATGGCCCTGGCAACGATAAATGTAATAACGAAGACACAAGATCCGTTCCTGCCTTTGTGTCTTAGTGGTAAAGTTTTTAGTTCTGGAATCTCACCCAAAAGAATAACCACGAAGGCACGAAGACACGAAAAACGTAATATCGGCCACTGCCATTTCCCTTTGCGACCTTTGCGGGTTTTCTCTCTGCGTCCCTTGCGGTGAGGTTTTGACCCCGAAGAGACCAAGGAGAATCGAGGGGAGTTTGGCGTCGCAATCGAGAACGAAAATGACGCGCCGCCGGCACGGGGACAGTTGACTCCAAGACCGTCTCTGCGTATATTACATTTAATATACCAACGAATCCACGATGAGTCTTCTCCTTGCACTTGCAACGGCTCTGTTTGTTTTTCTTCTGAGCGCGACGATCGTCCTCTTTTTTGTCGGACCAGACGCTTCCTGCTCCAACCGCGGCGGCGGACTGCCGACTTTTACGGCGCGTTGGGACAGCCGCTCGCTCCCTCCGATGCCGGACTATCGTGCGAAGATGTCAACATTCTCGTTGACGGAAATGTCAAGCTGTACGGCTGGCTCATCAAAGGTTCGCCTCCCGTCGAAGGGACGATCATTTACCTGCACGGCGTCGCCGATTGTAAGATCGACGGAATCCGGCTTGCGAAATTGCTTCACGACGATCATTATAATGTCTTCCTCTACGATTCCCGCCGCCACGGTCTGAGTGGCGGCACCTACTGCACCTATGGCTACTACGAAAAGCACGAACGTCTCAAAGGTCATCGACTACCTGGAAACACGGTCCGACCTGACCCTCGGGAAAATCGGCGCGTTCGGTACGTCGATGGGTGCCGCGGTGGCGATTCAGGCGGCAGGAATCGATGAACGCATCGGCGCGGTTGTCGCGGAAAATTCGTTCGCGACACTGAGAACGATCTTCGACAATTACCAGAAACGCATGATCAAACTGCCCTTGCATTACCTTCGCAACATTGTCATCAAGCGTTCCGAGTTCATGGCTCATTTCAAGGCGAATGACGTGTCACCGCTTAACGTTGCCGGGCGCATCGACATCCCCATACTCTTTGTATACGGTACCGACAACCATCTCATCGACCACAAATACACAATGATGTTGTACGAGCGCAAGCGAAAACCGAAAGAACTTTTCCCGATCGAAGGGGCGAGGCACAACGACACCTGGACAATTGCCGGAGAACGCTACTCGCGAACATTGTTGGATTTCTTCCGGAAATACCTTCGATGAAACTCGCGTACCTCCTTACCATCCTCCTCTCCATTCCTCAGGCGCTTCATTCTCAAACTGATTTCTCGCAGGAGAACGCGACGCAAATTCTCAAAGTTCTGAGCGTCGACATTGGACCCCGGCCGATGGGTTCTCCCGCCGAGCACAAAGCGCTGGAATTTGCCGTCCGGAAATTCATGGAGTACGGATGCGACACCGCCTATATCATGAAGATGAATCGCTCCTCACGCGCGATTACCGCCAGCGGCATCGCCGTCGGAATCAAACGCGGCGCTCACCAGCGGATGATCTGCATCGGGGGACATATCGATTCCGCAGGACCGGAAGTCCCCGGAGCGGATGACGACGGATCGGGGGCTTCGACCGTCATTGAGCTCGCGCGTGTTTTCGGGAAAAGGCACATGCAATCGACACTGCTCTTCTGCTGTTTCGGAGGCGAGGAACAGGGACTCGAAGGATCCAGGTATTTCGTCGACCACTTTGACGATATCGACAGCGTCGTCCTTATGCTCCAAACCGATATGGCAAACGGAATCGGCGTGATCGATATCGACCCGGACACGCACGGAGCGAGCGCCCCGGAATGGCTGACCCGGGCTGCCATAGAAGAATTTTCCAAGCTCGGTTACAGCGGGCTCCGGTATCCGACGCACTTCTTCTCATTCAATTATGCCACCCCGAGCGGTTCCGGTTCCGACCATGAATCGTTTCTCCACGCCGGAATTCCGGCGATCGACTTTACGACCGACGTAAGCAAACCAATCCACACACCGAGGGACAATTTTGAGAATTTTGACCGCCGGGGATTGAAGCGTTCCGGCGACGTTGTTCAAAAACTCACGGAGCGATTCGACGGAGGCGTCCCCGACCGGAAAACCGGGCAATACTGGCTGCTTCTCATTGGATCGACACCTCTCTTTCTTCCACTCTGGGCCTTGTGGTTGTTTGCCACGGCGAGCATTCTTCTCGGGATTATGGCCTTCGCCGACGTCCGCCGGAGGCGTGAGCCGCCCGACAGTCCGGACCACGTGCGCTGGTCGGGAACAAAGATGATCCTGTTTACACTATGCATTGTCGCCTGTGCCTGGTTCTCATCCGACCTTGTCGGCTTCATCAAAGGGGTTCGCCATCCGACAACCTCGGACCTTCCGTGGTTCGAGCTGCTCGCTGCCGCTGCGCTCGTCTTCGGAATTTGCCTCACCGGACAGCTGACGCGGATATTTCCTCTCTCTCGATGTCCGTTTGTCTTCTTCAAGCGAGCGGCTTTCTTTCTGACGCTCCTTCTCGTTCTATCAACGTTGCTTGGCGTGAAAGTCGTTGTGTACCCGGCATTCGCGCTGGCCTTCTTCAGCCTCGCCATGCTGACCAGACATTGGATCCCAAAAGTGATTTTCGCATTGATTGCACCGATTGGATTTGTCCTTCTTCTCTTCAGCGAGTGGTTCGGTCTCATCGTGCACAGCTTTGCGGGGATGCCGCCGGTCAGTTCCGCTGTCGCATTCGGGGTCAATGCCGGGATCATAATTTTCTATTCATTTTTTCTCCTGCCCGTACTCTATGGACTTGTCGCCGTAGCCCGCGACACTGCCCGCCTGAGGAATGCCGGCGCATTTCTGTCATCGAAGAAAACGGTGGTTGGTTCCTTAACAATCTGCACTGCTCTCTGCGTGTTTCTCATTCCACGACCGACGTACAACAAACTCTGGTACCGGGATGTTTATGTGAATCAGCAGGTCGACTTGGGGAAGCATTCAAAAGAAATCTCGATCGAAAGTCCGGAGTACCTCAGCGGCGTTCGCATGCATTACGGATCTTCCGATACCATGATCGCATCGAAAAGCCAGACGGCGAATCTGATTCCCGGCCCTGAATTTGATACTACATGGCTGGCTATCACACGCAAAGAACAAACGAGGCAATCCGGCGACACATGTTTCTTCGACGTCGAGCTGTCGCTTCGTTCAAAGCTGAGGCCATATACCGTAAACGTGGTTTACTCGACGGGAAGAGACGAGATCCCGGGCTTCACGAGTCCCATTTTTTCTACGGGAGAACGACCACCGGGGAAAGGGGAAGAAAGAGTGTTCCGATGGTATTCATTTCCGGACACGAACATCACTATCCCCGTTCATTTCGCGTCGGTCGGGAAAGACAGCGTGTTGGAAGAAATTGAAGTGACCTACGACACCCTCGCCTGCCCGATGCGTTGCGAGCGGGAGTTGACGTCGTTCATCCTCCGCACGCGGTATGTGGAGGAACACATCTACAAGAAATGGAATTGACGCTCATTCGAGCTGCTGTTCATCGGAGGCCAATAAGCGCATGAGACAAATTCTTGCCGAAGTGCTGACGACATGTTTGCTTATCAGTTGCAACAATAATGGCACTGGCCCTGCAACGCGAGCAGTAAACCTTGTGGCTGAAGATGTCTCTTCAACGGATGCCTGGCTACGCGTGCTTGTTAACGAGGGAAAACCGTACAACACACTTCGCCTTACAAACCTTGGCGAGTCGATCCTGACGACCCCGTATGTGGGTCCGGACACTGACATTAATACGGGTGGATTTCTACCCAAGCATTCCTATAGTTTCAAAGCCTATGTTTCATTAGACTCTACTGCGCAAGACTCCAGTGATGTTTTGACTATCACCACGCTTGATACCACAAGCCAAGATTTCACATGGATGGTCGACACACTTGGCGACGGCGCTTCAAGTATTCTCCATGATGTGGCAATTATCAACGATACTCTGGTCTGTGCAGTGGGAGACTTATATATAAGAGATTCGAGCGGACAGTTCACGGCCCAACCTTTTGGGGTTGCCGTTTGGAATGGCAAGAAGTGGCAACTTGAAAGGGTCGTTGCACAAACACAGCAGGGATTTGATGAAAATATTCGACCTCTTACTGGTATCTTTGCTTTCTCCCCTTCAGATATTTGGCTTGCTGATGGCAATGCATATCATTGGGACGGGAAGAGTGAACGATTGGCACCTTATTGGATCGGCGGATATCCGGGAAATCCAAATCCTGTGTTAGGAGCAAACCAGGGTGTAAGTAGAATTTGGGGAACTCCAAGCCAATCCCTGTACGGAGTCGGAGTAAATGGAGGTGCCGCCCGCTTCGATGGAAACTCTTGGACGAATTTGGAGAGTGGGACAAGTGCGGATATTCAAGATATCTGGGGAGTGTCAAGAAATAATTCCGTGGATATCTTGTGTGCTGTTTCGAATCTTTACACTTCCGGTGACCACAAGATTCTGAGTATAAATGCCGACGGGACTGTAGGTACAGTACTTCCGGACAATCTTTATGCGATCAGCACAGTGTGGTTCACTACACAAAAGCGGATATTCGTTGGGGGAGGTACTTTGTTGGAGGGCGAATCCAGTTGGTGGGATGTCATTTTGAGTCTCCCGCCATATTTCTCTAACCGAATCCGAGGCACAGGCGCCAACGATGTTTTTGTCGTCGGAGCCTTTGGGCTATGCGGACACTTTAATGGAGTTTCCTGGAAAAGTTATCCGGAAGTGGCTCTGCCTGACGGTTCGTATGAAGGGCTATGTGTGACGCAGAAGATGGTTGTTGCAGTCGGATATTCTCGAGCGCGTGCAATTGTTCTGCGTGGTTATCGAAGATGAAGAACGGTTAAAGGAACGCGTCCGCTGCTGGTTTTTGTTCTCAAATCCTCCACCTCCTCACAGCTTGACATTCCCTCCGACCGATGAATCGATCAGTTCCAACCCATTGCCCTCTCTGCTCGAAGTCGTTGAAACGACTTCGAACCTAAAGCTCTGTGTAACTAACCCACGACTTAAGTCGTGGGTTATGCCCCGCGAAATCCGGATTGCAAACCGTTTCTCCGAAGGAGTTCTTCGGACAACGGTTTCACCAGAACGAGCGCCTAACCTGACTTACGCACTTACCGCAAATTCGGGTGAGGAGGGCGCCAATTTTCGCCTTGTGCCTCCCGACAGCGTGCCACTCTCCCCTGCCGTTTTATTTCCATCCCTTCCGTTCACGGAGCGAGATGATATGCGCCACGTGGTGCCGGCCATGCCAGGCGTACAGCGCCACAAGCGCGTCGATGCTCATGATCCCCCGCTCCGGATGCCGCATCGTGCGGGCAAATTGCAATGCATCCATTGACTGCAAGCACATCACCCATCGCTTATGGAGTGATTCGAGGAGATAAAGTGATATCTCAATCGGAGCATTGCGCGCATCCTGAAGCTCGGCCCAATCCGTTTCGTTGTAGGGCTTGATGAGAGGCACCTGCTCCGTCAGCGCGAGCTTGAGGCGGACATAAGCGTTGAGATGGCTGTCGGCCAGATGATGGACGACCTGCCGCACCGTCCACCCGTCCGGACGGTAGGGAGTATCGAGCTGGGCATCGGTGAGACCGCCGACCGCTTTCCGGAGGTTCGCCGGCGCATCCGATATTTGTCGAATGAATTCCTTCCGCTGCTTGTCATCGATGGTCTCCGGCCGCTGGAATTTCCCGATGGGGTAGCGAAGATCAATTGCGGCGTTGTTTGCGATCGTAGGTGTCATTTTGTGTATTCCTTTTTCATCTAAAGTTTTAGTAATTCCTTGGATCGTTGTGTCACTCGCAACCCTCTCCCCTTCAATTCCCCTCTCCCGCATGCGGGAGAGGGGACAGGGGTGAGGGTTAACGGTATTATACAACACAACGAAATAACACAGAAGCTACGACATTACGTCCCCTCTCGAGACCTGTCCGCCGCCTATGCACTGGGAGGGAGTTCCTACTCCCGACCTCGGGCATTGCGTAAACGGTCGGGAGCACAGCTCCCTCCCAGCTAGGGCGTAGAGCGAAGCGTCATCCTCATCTACCCACTCCTCGACACCCCTTCAAGGAGGGGATTTCCTTTCCCACTGACTTAAAGCCCCGTCCCGGAAAGGAATCACTTCACATACTGCCGTTTTGTTTCCGCACTCAGCGTCTCATTCATCGACCCCGTCCTGTAACCCTGAAGGTCAAGCGTTACATAGGTGAAGCCGAGGGACTTGAGGTGGTCCACGATTTTTTCCCGGAGTCCATTTTCCAGCAAGCGAGGGATTTCTTCCGGCGAGACTTCGATCCGGGCGGTTTTGTCGTCGTGGTGCCGGACGCGGAATGAGCGGAAGCCGAGGTCGCGAAAGAGCGTCTCGGCAGCATCAACCTTCATAAGATTCTCCTTTGTGATTCCAAATCCATATGGGAAACGGGACGACAGGCAGGCGAACGAACCCTTGTTCCACGTCGGCAGACCGAGGGCCCGCGAAAGCTCCCGCACATCCGCCTTGGACATATTCGCTTCGAGCAGGGGCGAGCGCACGTTCTGTTCCGTCTTCGCCTTCATCCCCGGGCGAAAGTCGCCCATGTCATCGGTGATCGTTCCGTCGGCGATCCAGGCGATTCCGCGCTCTTTGCTGATGACGTTGAGCTTCGAGAACAGCTCCGTCTTGCAGAAGTAGCAGCGGTCGACAGGGTTCTCCCTGAATTTCAGGTCATCGGTTTCTTCAGTCCGGACAATTTCGTAGCGCGCCCCGAAGCTCTCGGCCAGCCGAACCGCTTCTTCGAATTCCCGTGTGGGATACGTTTCGGATTTCCCGATGACGGCAAGAGCCCTGTCTCCGAGAGAATCCGTCGCAACTTTTATGAGCAGCGTGCTGTCAACGCCTCCGGAATATCCGATCACGACGGAGCCGAGCTCTTTGAGAATGGATTGAAGACGGTGGTATTTCGATTCGAGTTGAGGGGTCATTCAGATTAAAAGAACATTGGGTGTTTATGGGCCGAACAGATTGCCCGGACGGATGAAGAGTCCGGCTCCGCGCCGGACAACCTCCACCCGGAATCATTTTCCGAGAATATTTGTGATCTCCTTTATGGAACGGACGCCCGGAAATTCCGTTTCAAAGAGTTTTTTCTTTTCGGGGTCGAGCTCAAACGCCGTCTTCAGGGAATCGAGCGCGTCGAACGTCTTGCGCATGAGGAACAACACCTTCGCCCGGCTGTAAAAAGGATCGGCCCATTTCGGATGGAGAGAGATGCACTTGTTGAACGCCTTCAGGGATTCTTTGAAGTAGCCGTACTCCAGCAGCGTTTCACCGAGATCGTACCATGCTTCGAAGTTCGAGGCATCGTATCGAACCACCATTTTGTAGCTGATGAGCGCCTCGCGCCACTTACCGAGAGTATACGCCGCGTCGGCTTTCGCATACCACAGCTCGGGATAGTTCTTGCAGATCGAAAGCGCTTTCGTATAATCGTTGTACGCTTTCCGGTGCTGTTCGAGAGCATCGTAGCAGCTCCCCCGGCCGTAGAACGATTCACAGTGCTGCGGGTCGTACTTTATAGCTTGCGTAAAACACTTGATAGCTTCCTTAAACATGCTCAGTTCTTCGTAGGCATTTCCCATGTTATGCCAGGCCGCGACGTCCTTCGAGTCGATGCGAATTGCCTGCTTGTAGCTTTCGACGGCATCGTGGAGCCGGCCCATGCTCGCGAAGGCGTTCCCTTTGTTGTACCACGCATGACCGAAATCATCCTTGATCGCGAGAGCCATGCCGTAGCTTTCAATCGCCTTCGTGTACTGTCCCATGCGGTTCAGGACAATTCCACGGTTGTACCAAGCAATATGATTGAATGGGTCAAGGTCGATGTACGTGTCGTACGATCGGACCGCATCGTCGTATTTTCCCAGGAGGTCATAGCAAAATGCGAGCTCGTACCAGGCATCTCTATGCTCGGGGTTGATGGAAAGAATCGACTGCAGCATCCCCAGCGCGCCTTCCCATTGTTCGAGCTTCTCGAGTGTGATGGCCTTGCTGAACAGCGCCTCCTCGTTGCACGGGTCTCTCTCCAGCACTCCCTCATAACAGCGGAGCGCTTCTTCGTGCTTTCCAAGATTATCGAGTGCAACGCCCCGGCTGAGGATCAACTCGGTATCGACGGGATTCATGCTGAGACCTTTCTCAAAGCACTCAAGCGCTTGCTGATAGCGTTGAAGATTGTTGAGAATGACCCCTTTTCGCTGCCAGGTATCGGCGCTGAACGGGATGTACTCCAGGAGAAGGTCGACGAAGTGAAGCGCCTCCTCGAATTTGTCGTGCTCGAAGTAGAATGCCACGATCTCCTCCAGCACTTCGATATTGGTGGAGCCGCCCCCGCTATTCTTCAACCGCTCCTTCAGTTCGTTGATTTCATCATCAAAGTTCCTCTTTGAGCGCCCTGACTCTCCGGGTTCACCGTCTGCATTTTCAAAATCAAACGAGTCCATTCATTCCTCAAAAATTACACATCCCCATCTTGCTAAATTCTCATTTCAATATAAATAAAAAAACGAACAGAAGTCAAATACGATCATGATGAAGCCGATTCCAATCTTTGATTTTTGCAAGAAATGAGGTATATTTGGAACTCTAAATGCAGATGATCGCAGAGAACGTCATAACCATCCGTGAGCGAATTGTTTCTGCATCCCGGCGTGCAGGAAGGCATCCCGAAGAGATAACCGTGATCGCTGTCGCAAAGACGTTCGGAGCGGATATGGTGAGCGAAGTACTGAATGCGGGGGTTGTCGATATCGGCGAGAATTATACGCAAGAACTCCATCGAAAAAGGGAAAAATTGACCGATGAGAGAATCCGATGGCACTTCATCGGCCACTTGCAGAGAAACAAGGTGAAGGAACTGACATCATGGATTCACCTTATTCACTCGATTGATTCGAAAAGATTGGCGGAAGAAATATCACATCAGGCAGCGAGGATCGGCCGTACGGTCGACATCCTAGTAGAAGTGAATACCTCCGGCGAGCAGACAAAGTTCGGGCTCAGACCCGAGGAGACGCCGGCCTTCGTGCGGGAACTGAAAGACCTGCCGAACATTCACATCGCAGGACTGATGACGATAGGCCCCTTCCTCCCGAACCCGGAGGACTCGCGTCCGGCGTTTCGCACACTGCGACAATTGAGAGACCGCCTTCAGGACAATGCGATACACATTCCGCATCTATCGATGGGAATGTCGAACGATTTTGAAGTTGCCGTCGAAGAAGGCGCCACTCTCGTGCGAATCGGTACGGCAATATTCGGTAAGCGTACAAAGCCCGATCACAACTGAAAGAGCACTACGATGAAATTGACACCGGTCGAAGTGAAGAAACAGGAATTCAAGAAAGTGTTCCGGGGATACAACCCGGAGGAAGTGTCGGCCTTCCTGGATACCATCGCATCCGAGATGGACGAAAGCCTCACCGAGCGCCGTGCGCTGGAGGACAGGGTCAATGAACTTGATACCCAGTTGAAAGATTACAAATCCATCGAGAGGGCCATTCAGCAGACATTGATGCAGGCGCAGGAGACGAGCGCGAAATCGATGGAGAACACCCGTCAGGAAGGGCAACTCATTTTGAAGGAAGCCGAGCTGAAGGCGTTCCAGATGCTGGACAAGGCGAGGAACGACCTGATGGTTCTGAAGGAACAGTTGACCATCCTCAAGGCAAAAAAGGACTCCATCGTCGCCCGGCTGAAGATGCTCCTTAACTCCGAGCTTCGAGCTCATCAGGGCGCTCGAGGTTGATGAAGAACTGCAGACGAAGAGTTCCACGGAGCCGGAAGAACTTTCAAAAGAGAGACAGGAAATTGAAGAGATTATCAGAAGCCTGGAGCTATGAGAACCGGCCATGAGTGAATTGAGGGAACACATCGACGAAGCGGTCGCCTACATCCGCAAACATACGCGGATGCGTCCCGAGATCGGCATCATCCTCGGTACCGGCCTCGGCGGACTGGTCAAGGAGATCCGGAAGGAAATCGTCCTCGACTACGATGAGATTCCGCACTTCCCCGTTTCCACCGTGGAATCCCATCACGGAAAGTTGATCTTCGGCACCCTGGGCGGCAAGAAGGTTGTCGCCATGCAGGGACGCTTCCACCGGTACGAGGGCTACTCGCTCGGGCAGGTCACGTTTCCCGTCCGGGTCATGTCGCAGAGAGCAGGACTTGGAGTTAAGACGCTGCTCATCTCCAATGCGGCGGGCGGGATGAATCCGCACTTCCGTCGCGGCGATATCATGCTCATCACCGACCACATCAACCTGCTGGGCGACAATCCGCTCATCGGTCCGAACGACGAGGAGCTGGGTCCCCGCTTCCCCGACATGTCGGAACCATACAGCAGAAAGCTGACGCAGCTCGCGGAGGAGATCGCGCTTCGATTGAAAATAAAAATACAGCGCGGCGTCTTCGTCGCAGTGACCGGACCGAACCTCGAGACCCGCGCGGAATACAGGTTTCTCCGCTTCATCGGCGCCGATGCCGTGGGCATGTCGACCGTCCCCGAGAACATCGTCGCAAATCACATGGGCATGCAGGTTCTTGGTATTTCGATTATTACCGATGAATGCTTCCCCGATTCCCTCAAGCCGGTGAACGTGGAAGAAATCATCGCGACAGCTACCAAAGCCGAGCCAAAGCTCACCAAGATCATGAAGGAAGTCGTACGCACGATATGACGGGGGAGAGATTGCGGATTTCGAATTGCGGATTATGGATTTCGGATTGCGGATTGCGGATTTGAGACTTCGAGCAGTGGCTCAGTCATGCAAAAGTCAAAACGTCATTCCCATCCCAAAGGGATCCCCTTGGGACACGTTTTAAGTGGGAATCCAGTCGTGGATACGTGACTGAGGAAAACGGGCGGGGCAGGATTTCGGATTAACGATTGCGGATTGGGGATTATGGATTTCGGATTGTGGATTGGGGTTTGTGGATTGAGACTTGATTGAACGCATGCAAGCTTTTGGGAAATTATTGACAACGTTTGGGGTTGTGATAATTGGGATGGGTCTCGTGCTGACGTATTTCGACAGGATTCCCTTTATCGGCAAACTTCCCGGCGATATCACGATCAGGAGGGATAACATTCAAATCTATGTTCCGATCGCGACATGCATCGTCCTGAGCGTTGTGGTTTCATTCATACTGTGGTTGATTTCGGGTGTAACAAAGAAGTAATTCCTGAACAGAGTTGATAGTTGACCAATTTAACAATTCTAAAAAATGCTCACAAGAATCCAGATAAGAAATTTCAAGCGCTTCGAGTTTATAGACGTGGAGCTTGGGAAGAATGTTGTTCTCATCGGTCCGAACAACTCTGGGAAAACGACTGCTTTGCAGGCTTTGGCACTTTGGGATATCGGGTTAAGGTCATGGAATGAGAAGTGGCACGGGAAATCTTCACCAGAGAAACGCCCAGGCGTCACGATAAATAGAAACGACTTAATAGCTATCCCCGTCCCCAGTGCGAATCTGCTATGGCGAGATTTACACGTTCGAAGTGTTGAGCGGGTTAACGGAGGGCAACGGACGCAAAATGTCAGGATAGACATTATTGTTGACGGGGTCACGAACGACAGGGAATGGAGTTGCGGGTTGGAATTTGACTTCGCGAACGATGAATCACTTTACTGCCGTCCTCTGAGATTAAGCGAAGGGGAAAGTCCTCAGAGAATGGCAATACCTCCCGAAGCTAGCGAGACGCGAGTAGCCTTTTTGCCCCCAATGTCTGGCCTAGCCGCTGTTGAGCCTGTATTGCAACCTGGTAGAATAAATGTTCTCATCGGGGAAGGACAAACGGCACAAGTACTCCGTAATCTATGCTATCAGATCTGCGACCAACCTGAACCTAAATCGGATTGGACTGAATTAGTCCGGAGCATTCAAGTTCTGTTTGGAGTGACCTTAATTGCGCCGCGATATATTAAAGAGCGGGGCGAGATCAGCATGGAATATAAGGAAGCGAGCGGGATCACACTAGACATTTCATCAACCGGTCGTGGTCTCCAGCAAACCTTGCTATTGTTGGCGCATTTGTATGCAAACCGAAGAACCATTTTACTTCTTGATGAGCCGGATGCTCACCTCGAGGTACTGCGGCAAAGACAGACGTACCAGCTAATAACAAAAATTGCGGAAAACGCGGGTTCACAGGTTATCGCTGCAAGCCATTCCGAGGTGGTCCTGAATGAAGCGGCTGATAGAGACATCGTCATTGCGTTTGTTGGAAAACCCCATCGTATTGACGATCGCGGGAGCCAGGTATTGAAGGCTCTAAAGGAAATCGGGTTTGAGCAGTATTACCAGGCTGAACAAACCGGATGGGTCCTCTATTTGGAAGGATCGACTGACCTCGCCATTCTTCAAAAACTAGCGACTAAGACCGGCCATCCAGCCGCGAAAGTTCTTGAAGAAAGGCCTTTCGTGTATTATGTCGGAAATCAGCCACAAAAGGCAAGAGATCATTTTTTTGCTCTGAGGGAAGCCAAATCAAATCTCGTTGGTCTTGCAATATTTGATAGGATAGATAAGGAGCTGCAAACCAATACTCCTCTGCTTGAACTTATGTGGAGTCGAAGAGAGTTAGAAAACTATCTGTCCACGAAAGAAGTTCTTTTAGCTTATGCAAGAGGGAATCAAGCAGATGACCTCTTTGGCCAAGCCGAAGCACACCGACGTGAAAGTGCGATGCTTGAATCGATTGAGAAGGTGGCCGATGCACTGAGGACTTTTGGCAAACCGGATCCTTGGTCCACTGAAATCAAGGCAACTGATGACTTTCTTGACCCGCTCTTTAAACACTTCTTTGAGAAACTCGGCCTGCCAAATCTCTTGATGAAATCTGACTATCACATTCTAGCAGAATTGATTGCGGTAGATCAAATTGATAGAGAAATAGTGGAAAAACTTGATAGTGTCGTCAGAATCAAGAATCAAGCTAAGCCGAGTCGATAACATCACATTTATGTTCAAAGAACTGACGGATAAAATAAGTTACTCCGAGCTCGAAAAGGAAATTCTGAAATTCTGGGAGGAGCAGAAGATTTTCGAGCAAAGCGTCTCAGCACGCAACGGAAAACCCGGATTCACGTTTTATGAGGGCCCCCCCACAGCGAACGGACGCCCGGGTATCCATCACGTCATGAGCAGAACACTGAAGGACCTCGTATGCCGGTACAAAACGATGCGCGGATTTCAGGTCCATCGCAAAGCCGGGTGGGATACGCACGGCCTCCCGGTGGAAATTGAGGTGGAAAAATCCCTCGGCTTCAAACACAAGGAAGATATCGTCAGGTACGGAGTAGCAAAGTTCAACGAAGAATGCAGGAAATCGGTGTGGAAGTACAAAGCCGATTGGGAAGAAATGACCCGGCGCATGGGATACTGGGTGGACCTCAAAAATCCCTACGTCACGTTTGAAAACACCTACATCGAATCCATCTGGTGGGCGCTGAAGCAGTATTTCGACAAGGGGCTGATATACAAAGGCTACAAAGTCCAGCCATATTGCCCGCGGTGTGAAACACCGCTGTCGTCGCACGAAGTCGCTCTTGGCTACGACGACATCAAAGACGTGAGCGTCTACGTTAAGATGAAAATAAAAGGTGAGGAAAACACGTACTTCCTCGTATGGACGACCACGCCGTGGACCCTCATTTCGAACGTGGCGCTTGCCGTTCGCGCTAACATCGATTATGTAAAGGTTGAGCACAGAGCCGAGAAGCTCATACTCGCGGAAGCGCGTCTTGCCGCGCTCGAAGGTGAGTATACCGTTCTTGAACGATTCAAAGGAACATCGCTTGCCGGAAAAGAGTATGAACGTCTTTTCAATTACCATCCAGTGAAGGAAAAAGCATTTTGCGTCGTGGAGGCAGATTTCGTAACAACGGAAGACGGCTCGGGTATCGTCCACATGGCGCCGGCATACGGCGAGGACGATTATGAGACTGGAAGAAAGTATGGCCTTCCGACCATCCATCCAGTCAACAAGAGCGGAGAGTTCGGCCCCGAAGTGACTGATTTTGCTGGCAAGTTTGTAAAAGACGCCGATGCCGACATCATCAGGAATCTGAAAGAGCGTCATCTCCTCTATAAGAAGGAGACGATCGTGCATTCGTATCCTCACTGCTGGCGCTGCGACACCCCTCTCCTCTATTATGCCCGGGAATCGTGGTACATCGCCACAACGAAATACGCACAGCGGATGATCGAGCTGAACAAGACGATCCACTGGTACCCGCCGGAAGTCGGAACAGGACGCTTCGGCAACTGGCTCGAAGAAAACAAGGACTGGTCGCTTTCCCGCGATAGATTCTGGGGAACGCCGCTTCCCATTTGGGTTTGTGAGAAGTGCAGAAAGCAAGAGTGCGTCGAAAGTATCGAGCAGCTCAAATCCAAAATCCCAAATCTCCAATCCGAAATTGACCTACATAAGCCTTTCGTTGACGAAATCACCTGGTCATGCACTTGCAGCGGCACGATGCGGCGAACGCCGGAGCTCATCGACGTCTGGTTCGACTCCGGAGCGATGCCGTTCGCTCAGTGGCACTACCCATTCGAAAACAAAGAGCTCATCGATTCCGGGGAGCAACATCCGGCAGACTACATTTGCGAGGGGATCGACCAGACCCGCGGTTGGTTCTATTCCCTTCACTCAATCAGCACGTTTCTGTTCGACCGGCCCGCATTCAAGAACATCATCGTCAACGAGCTGATCCTCGACAAAGAGGGACAGAAAATGTCGAAGACGCGGGGCAACACGGTGGACCCGTTCAAGATCCTCGACAAGTACGGAGCGGACACTACGCGGTGGTACCTGGTGACGACGAGCCCGCCGTGGCGCCCGACGCTCTTCGACGAAGACGGGCTCTCCGAGGTGCAGAGAAAGTTTCTTGGAACCTTGTTGAACACATACGCGTTCTTCGCCCTGTACGCGAACATCGACGGGTTCACATATTCTGAAAAGCCCGTACCGTTGAATGAACGCCCGGAAATCGACCGGTGGATCGTATCATCCCTCAATTCGCTGGTCAGGAATTATGTCCAGGCGATGGACGGATACGACGTCACCAAAGCCGCGCGCGCTGTGAGCGACTTCACAATAGATCAACTGTCAAACTGGTATGTTAGAAGGAACAGGCGCCGATTCTGGAAGAACGAGCAAGGGGGCAACAAGACCGCGGCATACCAGACATTGTACGAGTGTTTGACAACGGTTACGAAACTCATGGCGCCGTTCGCGCCGTTCCTGGCCGAGAGGATCTATCTGAACTTGAATTCGGTCACGGGCAAAGAACAGTTTGAGTCCATACATCTGGCGGCCGTTCCGGAGATCGACGCGAGCATGGTGGATGAAGACCTCGAATCGCGCATGGAGAAGGCTCAGAGGATCGTATCGCTGGCAAGGGCGATTCGAAACAAGTCGAACCTCAAGGTCCGGCAGCCGTTGATGCGGGTAATCATTCCAGTGTCAAGCGAACGCGGCAAAGAGGCCATCAAACGGATGGAAGACGTCATCCTAGATGAAATCAACGTGAAACAGGTCGAGTTTGTGGACGACGATTCCGGGATTGTTCAAAAAAGGGCGAAGCCTAATTTCAAAACACTCGGTCCCAAGCATGGCAAGTCGGTACAGGCAATTGCGGGAGCCATCAAAGGCTTTGGACCGGCAGAGATCAGGTCTCTCGAAAAAGACGGACAGGTGACCATTCCGGTGAACGGATCGCAGGTCATCATTGTGAAAGAGGATGTCGATATTCTGCATGAAGACATCAAAGGATGGCTCGTTGAGTCGGACAATGAATTGACGGTTGCTCTCGATACGACGCTCACAGAGGAGTTGATCCAGGAAGGATTCGCGCGAGAGTTCGTCAACCGGGTGCAAAATATGCGCAAGGATGCCGGCTTCGACGTGACCGACCGGGTGAGGATTTACTACAAGGGAAACGAGAAACTGGAAAGAGCATTAACTGCGTTCGGCAGATATATCCGCAATGAGACATTGGCGCTCGAACTCGGCCCAACGTACCGTCCGGGCGACCACTCTGCGGAGTTGGATATCAACGGTGAGAACTGTTCCATCACCATCGAGCGGGCACAAACCCCGGAAGAGAACCGGCCCGCGGGGAACGAACACTAATGTTATATTTGTTGAATCAATCAGGGGAATAAGCGATGCCAAGAACAAAGAAGCTCTCAAAAGAAGCCGAGAAGACCCTTGCAATCTTGAAAGCAAAGGCCGCTGCAAGAAAGAAACGACCTCCTGTAGCGAAGGCTCCTGCGAAGCAAAAGAAGGCCAAACAGGAAACCCCCAAGGAACCGATCCGGAAGATGTCCTACGGCAAGCAGGACCTTGAGCACTTCAAATCGATCATCCTCGCGAAGAAAAGGGAAATCCTCGACGAGCTGGAAACGCTCCGCGATACGATGATCGACAGCACGACGGGCGAGTACGTCAGCGAAAATCCGACCTACTCAACGCACATGGAGCAAGGCACCGATTCGATGGAGCGGGAGAAGACGTTCATGTTTGCTTCCCGCGAGGGAAAGTTCCTGAATCATCTCGAAGACGCCCTGGCGCGCATCGCAAAAGGCGATTACGGGCGATGCACCGATTGCGGAAAACTCATCGAGAAAGAACGCCTCGAAGCGGTCCCGCATGCCCAGCAATGCCTGCAGTGCAAGCTCCGGCGCAGCAAATAAACATCATAGGTGAAAGCAGCAACGTGCGCATTCTCTATCTTAGCCTGACGATCGTTCTCGCCGACCAATTCTCCAAATTCTTGGTGAAGGGGCTCAGCATTCCATTCATCGGAATAAACTTCCAGGGATTACAGATCGGCACGAGCCGGCCGATCCTCGGGGATTTTCTGAGGTTGACGTACATCGAAAATCCCGGCATGGCTTTCGGCATTGACCTCGGTTGGAAGTGGTTCTTCGCGATTTTCTCGATCGTTGCCAGCATCGCCATCGCGCTCTATCTCTACAAGGCACGGAACGAACACCTGGCGTTCCGGATTTCCCTTGCAATGATTCTCGGCGGAGCGATCGGCAATCTCATCGACCGCGTCTTCTACGGCGTGCTCTACGGCGATGGCTCCCTCTTCTACGGAAAGGTTGTGGACTTTATCGACTGCGATTTTTTCAACATCAACCTTTGGGGCTACCACCTCACTCGCTGGCCCGTGTTCAATCTTGCGGATGCATCGGTGACGTGCGGCGTCGTTCTCCTGCTCCTCACGCATCGCAGAGCAAATCACGAGGAGGACCTCGTCCCGGAATCAGTGAATGTTGATCCCGCAGGGAATGTCACTTCAACCACACCTTTCACACCCGCAAATTTTCCCGCCCAGGCAGCAGCTCCGGGCGAAGACTCCGACCTTACGTAGGCACGGGCACCGCAACCAACCGGAAGTCATAAACCCATGACTTCATCATTCGACATCACCGTCCCACCGGGAAAGACCCGCGAACGGCTCGACATTTTTCTCGGTCACCATGTGGAAAATGCAACCCGCTCAAAAATCCAGCAAGCAATTCGCGAAGGGTTTGTTCTCGTCGACGGCAAGAAGGTCAAGCCCAGCTATAAAGTCTCCCCGGGCGAAAGCATCCATTTCACCCTTCCCGGAAACCCACCGCCCGACGTTGTCGCGGAAGAAATTCCCCTCGACATCGTCTATGAGGATCAGCAGCTCCTCATCGTCAACAAGCCGGCCGGAATGGTGACGCATCCGGCGTACGCGAACTATCGCGGAACGTTGGTGAACGCGTTGATGCATTATTGCGGCGAGAAACTATCCCGTCAGCAACAGACGGACGAATCAAAAGTCAATGAATTTCCCCGCCCGGGCATTGTACACCGGCTCGACAAGGACACCTCGGGGCTCATGGTGGTGGCCAAAGATGACAACACCCATGCAAAACTCGCGGAGCAGTTCTCCAGCAGGAACATCGACCGGGAATACTGGGCTATTGTGTGGGGAAGGTTCGATGATGATGCACAATTAAAAATTAAAAATGAAAAAAGGATGATGGGCATTATCGAGGCACCGCTCGGAAGAAGCAAGTCGGACAGAAAAAAGATCGCTGTAGTGGAAAATGGCAAACCGGCGGTCACCGAATACGAGGTCCTTGAATCTTTCGAGTATCTTTCTCTCGTGAAATGTAAACTGAAAACCGGAAGAACGCACCAGATTCGCGTCCACATGCATCACATCGGCCACCCGGTCCTTGGCGATCCTACGTACGGCGGAAGACGCATCACCTGGGGAAGCACGGACAGGAAAAAGAAGGAAGAGGTCGAACGGTTGCTGAAGATTCTGAACCGGCAGGCGCTTCACGCGAAAACGATCGGATTCATCCATCCGTCGACAGGCAAGAAAATGAAGTTTGAGTCGGAATTGCCGGAGGATATGAAAGAGGCGCTGAAGATACTGGGATCCCTCCACAACCGCACGCAGTAACCGGACGTCCGGACCGTTGAGCCGCCGTCCCCTACCTGTCATACCGGCACATTGTCGAGGTCCACAAGAGTGCTGTCCTCCTCCCTCTCCGTTTGTCATGCCCGCATGCCTCTAGCGGGCATCCGGGGCAGCGCCATATCGGCTGGGTGAGCCTATTCCAGTCTGTCTCGGCACTGGATTCCCGACAAGAGCTCCCGCATAAAAACATTGCGGGACAAGATTCGGGAATGACGTTGGCAATGAAGTGTCGCACTCCCCCCTGTCATACAACAATACACGGAACCGGATTCGATCTGTCAACCATTTCGCGGTAATTTCAGTCTAACCCTCATATGCCGGTCCATTCAAGTTGCACGGATCACTCTATTTATATATCTTGGGGAATCGGAAAAGTCGCTCACAGGAGTTCAATATGAATATATCTCTATCCAACCTCAAGCGCTTTCAAGAAAAAAAGTATCTTTACCCTTCCGCCGGGGCATTCGCGCTGATTTTGCTTGCTGCGATCTTCAGCCCCAGATCGAGTTCCGTCCCCACAACCGAAGTAAAAAACGGTGAATTCTCCGTTACCATCACCATCAGCGCGGAGATGAGGGCTACAAAATCCATGACGCTGTCGAGTCCGGGCGTCTGGGATTACGGAGATTTCCAGATCCTGTGGCTGATTCCCGAAGGCACACTGGTCAAGGATGGCGACATCCTCGTACGGCTCGATACCGCCAACGTGGAAAAATTCCTGAAGGACCAGCAGTCACAGCTCAACATCAATCTTTCCGACCTCGCAAAAATGGAGGCCGACCACAAAGCGACCGCGCATCAACTCGAAGCCGAGCTGAAAAACTCAGAGTTTCAGTACGAGCTCTCGAAACTCAGCTACCAGCAAGCCCGTTTCGAAGCGGAAGTCCAGCAACGTGAAAAAGAACTCCAGCTCAAGAGAGACAGCATTGCCGTCGAACAGGCAAAACTGAAAATGGTCACCCAGGAGGAGATCAACAAATCCGAGACCGACAAGATCAACATGCAGGTGCAAAAAGCCCAGGGCAACGTCGATAAGGCAAAGCGGGACCTCGGGAGATTCACGCTCCGTGCCCCGATGCCCGGATTGGTCGTCTACGAGAGGAATTGGAGGACCGGGAAGAAGGTCGCCGTCTCCGACCAGGTCTGGGCCGGCATGCCCATCATCAGCCTCCCGGATATGTCTCACATGCAGACGGTGGGAAGCGTGAACGAAGTGGACGTCAGCAAAGTGAAGAACGGACAGAAGGCGAAGATCAAGCTGGATGCGTTTCCCGACCGCGAATTTCACGGTACTGTATCGTCGGTCGGCACGATCGGCCAGCAGACGGACCAATCTTCCAGCATTAAAACCTTCGAGGTTGTCGTCGACATCGATGAAACCGACCCAATCCTCCGACCGGGTATGACCACGAGCAACGAGATTCTCGTGGAGACGGTTGCCAAAGCGCTCTACATCCCGCTGGAATCCGTCTTCTCGAAAGACGGCAAGACGGTCGTGTATAAAGCGGGCCATTCCAGCCCGAAGGAAATCGTCGTCGAGATCGGCATCCGGAACAGCAACAGTATCATTATCACGAAAGGTCTGAGCGAGGGGGATAAAGTGACATTGCGCGACCCGACACTAAAAGAGGAATCCCCCGCGGAGACATCGGAACAGAAGGAAACCAAACTTTGAATTTCAACGAGAGTGCCGCAGTCGGGCTGACGGGGCTTCTCACGCACAAGCTCCGCTCCGTTCTGACTTCGCTCGGCATCATCTTCGGAGTCGCCGCGGTCATCGCGATGCTGTCCATCGGTGAAGGCGCCCGGCGTGAAGCTCTCGAACAGATCCGTCTCATGGGCGTCAACAACATCATCATCCAGGCGAAGGACCAGACTCAGCAAAGTTTCACGAAAGCGAAGGCCAACTTCTCGCCCGGTCTCACGATGCTCGACGGGCTTGCCATCCGGGATATCTGCCCGATGGTCGACTGCATCGTCCCGCAGTGGGAGAAAACAGTTCCCGCGCAATACCGCACCGACCGGGTGGATGTAAAACTGATCGGCACGACCCCGGATTTTCTTTCCGTGTTCAATTATTCCATCAGCGACGGGATGTTTCTCCGGAGTTCACACGTCAACGCCTTGGACAACGTGTGCGTCATAGGGGACGGGGTGAAGAAAAAAATCTTCCACTTTGAAAACCCCATCGGCAAACAGGTAAAGCTCGAAAATCAATGGTTCACGGTCATTGGCATCATGGAGAGACAATTGGCGCAACAGAAGAAAATCGAGTCCGCCGGCGGCGGATTGAGCCTGCGCAATCTCAACATGGACGTCTATATTCCCATCACGACCGCCCAGCTCAAAATGCAGCGCACGAAAGGTCAATCGGGCGCGAGCGCCATTTTCTTCGGGAATGGCGTGAGCATGTCCAGCGGTAGGAACCTGCCGGTGCCGAAGGAACGGCTCGACGAACTCGTCGTCAAGGTCAAACAGGTCGAAGCCCTCACCGAAGCGGTTCCGGTCATACGCCACATCCTCGAACGCAGGCACTACGGAATCGATGACTACGAAGTGGTCGTCCCCAACGTCCTCGTTGAACAAAGTCAGAAAACGCAGCGGATCTTCAACGTCGTCATGGGAGCGATCGCGAGCATTTCCCTCGTGGTCGGCGGCATCGGGATCATGAATATCATGCTCGCATCCGTCCTCGAGCGCACAAGGGAAATAGGAGTCCGGCGGGCGATGGGTGCGCGGCGCGCGGACATTCTCAGCCAGTTCCTGTTTGAAGCCGTCGTGCTCAGTGTCGCAGGAGGCCTCATCGGCATCGCCCTCGGGTACGGTCTGACGGAAATCATCACTCTCTACGCCGGATGGAGAACGATCGTTTCGTTCCCGGCCGTCGTCATCTCGTTCTTTGTCTCCGGCGGAGTCGGAGTCGCGTTCGGCTACTACCCCGCACGGAAAGCGGCATACCAGAACCCGATCGATGCCCTCCGGTACGAATGACGTAATCCCGACGCCTCGATTAATTTATTGAAGGAGCGACCATGAAGTTCTCCGCCATTTCCATTCTCCTCGTTCCGTGTTTTTTTTCTCCCGACCTGAATGCACAGGAGCCTACGGAGCTGACCCTCAAGAAATGCATCGCGCTGGCGTTTCAGCAGAGCTACCCCATGCAAAACACGATCCAGCAATATCTGTCGGCAAAGAAGAACTTCGAAGCACAGGTGCTCAGCGATGCAACAACCGTCGACCTGACGTTCAGCCTTCCGGATTACAGTGAATCGCTGACGAGTCAGTTCAACTCGACAACCAATCTCAATGAATTTTACCAGCTCCAGACGAATTATCTGCGAAGCGACCTTGCGATCACTCAGCCGATCGCGATGACCGGAGGAACGGTTTCGCTGTCCGGAGATTTTTTCAAGAGAAACCAGATAAGCGGCGAAAGCGGGACCGCGGAGCAAATCAACGACTATTTCAGCTCATTTCAGGTCCAATTGCGGCAGCCTTTGTTCTATCCCAACATCCTGAAAATAAACCGCGACCAGGCCTCTCTCCGGCTGGAAGAAACGTTTTCCAGTTTTCAGCGTGACCAGCTCGAACGTCATCTATAATGTGACGAACTCATTCTACACCGCGTACCAGCTTGCGGAGCAGGAGCACATTTCCGCCGACCAGGTGAAACAGAACCAGGATTCCTATGAAACCGCAAAGAACAAATTCTCAGCCGGCCTCATCCCGGAAGTCGACATGCTCCAGTCGGAAGTTGACCTGGTGACAAGCCAGAATCAACGGTTGAACGACCGGCGGGAAGCGGCCCGCGCAAAGAACGCGCTGAAAATCATGCTCGGTCTGCCTCTCGACAATGACATCGCGCTGAGCGCCGACCTCACCTTCTCTCACGTCGCAATCGGCGAGACAACGGCCGTGTCAAAGGCGCTTCAAAACCGCGCCGAACTCCTGAACGCCCAACGCGCACGGGAAGTCTCCCGGATGGATGTGGACATCGCATCGTCGCAACGCCATGTGCGATTCGACATCACGGCAAGCTACGGATTGAACAAGAACGACACCGATCTTGAATCAACATTCCGGCAGTTCGACCGAAGCCGCGCGGTTGCGCTCCAGGTCAGCGTTCCAATCTTCGACTGGGGAAGACACTCCCGCCAGGTGGAAGCCGCCGAAGCTCAGATGAAAAGCGCCGAGCTGACCTACGTCTACACGGGGCAGCAGATCAAGCAGGAGATTCTCGACCTCCTTTCGCAGATCAGTGCCGCTGAATCGCGGATACAGGTCAATGCAAAAAGCGTCGAGGTGGCACAAAAAAGCTATGACATCACCATTGAGCGCTTCAGCGTCGGAACGGCCACCCGGAATGATATCTCCCAGGCGCAGCAACGCCTGACTACCTCAAAACTGAACAATCTCGTCGCGCTCATCGACTACCGGATGGGCCTTGCCGACCTAACCCGCAAAACACTCTGGAATTTTGAGAAAAATCAGCCGGCAGAGATCGTGATTCCGGCGGATTAGACAGCCCGGGGGCTCGAACACGCAAACCCCTCATCCTCGGGAAAGCCGCCTTTTCGCCCCATGAATCCGTAAACTCGCCGGCGCCGCGGGCACTTCCCGCCCCTTCAATTTGTTCTTTAATCGATGGCACTATCGTCTTGCATTTCCATCAAACGTTTTGTAAGTTTATCCTGGAAGATTTGGAAACAGCATTAACCTCATGAACAAAATTTCTCACTGGATCGCCGCGGTTCTCCTGCTCACTGCCGGAACGACGCCGGTGTTTTCGCAGGCGACGGTCTTCGGCAAGAACAAAGTCCAGTACCGGGATTTTGAATGGTACTATATCCAGTCAAGCCACTTCGACGTCTACTTCACGAAAGGCGGCGACTACCTCGGAGAGTATACGGCTGATATCGCCGAATCCTCGTACGAAGCCATCAGCAAATCGTTCCGTTACCAAATCGTCAATCGTATTCCCATCGTCGTGTACAATTCGCACAACGATTTCCAGCAGACCAACGTCATCTCGGAATATATGGAAGAAGGGATCGGAGGGGTGACGGAACTATTCAAGAACCGCGTGGTACTGCCGTTTGAGGGGGACTACGGCAAATTCCGCCACGTCATCCACCACGAGCTGGTGCACGCGGTGATCAACGACATGTTTTACGGCGGATCGCTCCAATCCATCATCACAAACAACATCACGCTGCAGCTTCCCACATGGTTCAACGAAGGGCTGGCGGAGTATGAAGCGTTGCACTGGGAAACAAATTCCGACATGTTTCTCCGCGACGCGACGATCCATGAAAACCTCCCTCCTCTCAATTACCTGGAGGGATACTTCGCCTACCGCGGCGGCCAGTCGTTCTGGTACTACATTGCGACAAAGTACGGCGACCAGAAGATCGGCGAGATTCTCATGCGCATAAAGACCATGCGGAATGTCGATCAGGGATTCCGCAGCGCTGTCGGCTTAACTCTCGAGGAACTTTCCGAGCGCTGGCAGAAAGAAATGAAGGTATTGTACTGGCCCGACATCTCCAAGCGCGAGGACCCGGCGGATTATGCCACACGGCTTACGAATCACACAAAAGACGGCGGGTTCTATAATACGAGTCCGACTATTTCTCCGCAGGGCGACCGCGTTGCATTCATCACCAACCGCGACGATTATTTCGATGTTTTCATCATGAACGCAATCGACGGCTCGATGGCGGAAAAACTGGTGAATGGTCAACGGACGGCCGACTTCGAAGAACTGCACCTTCTCACGCCCGGCATGGCGTGGTCTCCCGACGGCAAGCGGCTTGCGCTCGCCGCGAAGAGCGGAGAACAGGATGCCGTCTTCGTCATTGATGTCAATACGGGCAAGGAGGAAAAATTCGAATTCGGATTGGATGGAATTTTCTCCATCGCCTGGTCGCCGACGGCAGACAAGCTCGCGTTCATCGGGAACAAGAAGGAACAATCCGATATTTACGTGTACGACCTGACGGCGAAAGAACTGATAAACCTCACCGACGATATCTTCAGCGATGCCGACCCGGCGTGGTCGCCGGACGGGAAATCAATCTACTTTTCATCCGACCGCAGAAATTACATCGGACGCTCCGGGATCACTTCGTCGTTCAGGATGCAAACCTACAACGCCCGGTACCATGACATCTACAACATCGACGTTGCGTCGCTTGCGATTAAGCGCATAACCGTTTTCCCGAACAGCGACCAGACTTCCCCCGCCGTGGCGCCCGATGGGAAACGTCTCCTGTTCATTTCCGACATGAACGGAATCAATAATATTTATGTGAAGGACCTGGTGCACGATTCGGTGTATCCGATCACCAACTCCCTGAATGGCGTCTACCAGCTCTCGCTCTCCCAGGACGGCAACAAAGTCGCATTTTCCTCTCTCGTGAACGGGGGCTTCGACATCTTCCTGATGCGAACGCCTCTGCAACGCGACCTGAAAGTCGCCCAGCTTGAGCCGACCGAATTCCTGAAGCGCTCCGCCGCACCCCCGCGCCCGGCGGAACCGGAAAAGACGAAGAAAGACACGCTGGTTGCCGCAGGCAATGTGATCATCAAAACTGACACAGAGGATTCGAGCGAAGTCAACGACGAGAGAACAAGGATCGATTTCCGGAATTACGTTTTCGGGGAGGCGTTCGGGAACAAACTCGGGAAGAGCAACGACACCCTCGAACCTCTTACGGTCTCCAACAATGTTGACTCATCCGGCCACTACATCGTCAACAAGTACAAGCTGAGTTTTTCGCCCGACATCGTCTACGGCAATGCCGGGTACAACACGTTCTACGGAGTGCAAGGTTCGACGCTCATGGCGTTCAGCGACATGCTGGGGAATCACCAGATCTTTCTCCTGACGAACCTTCTCTTCGACCTGAGAAACAGCGACTATGCCATGGCCTACTACTATCTTCCGAAGCGTATCGGTTACGGCATTGAAGCCTACCACAGCGCCCGGTTCCTGTACCTGCAGAATGAAACGGCTGCAACAGACTCCCTGTACCGCTTCGAGAATTACGGCGTGACGTTGAGCGCATCGCTGCCCATCGACAAGTTCAACAGGTATGAATTCGGCCTGGCGTGGGTCAATGTCGCACAGGACAACCTCGACGACCCCAACACGCCTTCAGACCAGCGCACCGTACTGCTTCCATCAATCAGCTACGTCCACGATACAATCCTCTGGGGAATGCTCGCTCCCGCGAACGGTGAACGCTACAACTTCGGCCTGATGGCCAGTCCAAAGCTCGGCGACCAGGGTCTCGGATTCTATGCTGTGTCGGCTGATTACCGGAGATACTACAAGGTCTGGAAGAATTATACGTTCGCCGTCCGCATGGCCGGCGGGGGCAGCTTCGGTGGGGACCCGCAAAATTACGTGGTTGGCGGCGTGGACAACTGGATCAACAGGCAATTTCAGAATGACCGGATCCCCATAAATAGCGCGGCAGACTACTTGTTCCTCACCTCAGGAATTCCTCTCCGGGGTTTCAATTACGGGGCGGAAGAGGGAACGAGATACGCCATGACGAACATGGAGTTTCGCTTCCCGTTGTTCGGATATCTCTCGGCCGGACCGATTCCGGTCTTCTTCCAGACTCTTACCGGAGCATTGTTCCTTGACGTCGGGAGCGCGTGGGATGGATCCTCTTTCAAAGGGTTCGACAGAAATGCCGACGGCAAGGTCTACATGAGAGACATCCTGGCGGGAACCGGATACGGCGTGCGGATGGTTTTTCTCGGATTCCTGCTAAAGATGGATGTTGCTTGGGCTTTCGATTTCCAGGATGTTTCAGTGCCCAAGTACTATCTCTCGCTGGGCCAGGACTTTTAGCTGCCCCACAGCCGGCAGGCTCCCGGCTTTTCCGTCTTCCTGTCTGAGCCTTCCGGCGTCGGGAATGCAGCATTTTCATTCTTTTCGTCATCCCGGGATGATTATAGCCAGAATCCAACGCGAAGCGTCGTCCTGACATGTTTTAAGTCAGGACCTGAACTGAGACCATGTTGTCCAGGTTTAGATGCTGACCAGAAGCGTGTCAGCAAGACGGCGAAGGCGAAGATGCTGTCCAACTTGATGACCCGTCCGCTCTGGCGTGCAACGATTCTTTTTTTTGTATATTTTATGACAAGGCTATGGAACTTCCCACCAGAAAAGAACTCATCGTTGTCGGGGACAAAGTCCTCGTTCTGCCGGAGAGCGACGCTGAGCGCACCGAGCACGGACTATACCTTCCCCCGAGCGTCAGAGAAAAAGAAAAAGTCCACAGCGGCTACGTGGTGAAAGTGGGTCCGGGCTACCCCGTGCCGAATCCGCATTTCATCGACCAGGAACCGTGGTCGACCACGCCGAAAGAGCCGGTCAAGTACATTCCCCTTCAGGCAGAGCAGGGAGACTACGCGATTTTTCTCCGCGACCAGGCAATCGAAATTGAGTTTGAATTCAAGAAATATCTCATCGTTCCGCAATCCGCCATTCTGGTATTGATCCGGAAAGATATATTGAAAGAACTTTGAGATCCTGAAGAATCAGAAGTGCTTGTCATCCTGAGCGGAGCGAAGGATCCGACAATGCGCGGATCAGATTCTTCACTCCACTTCGTTCCGTTCAGAATGACAACTGCTTTTATTTGTTGTGTTTTGCTCAACATGACGGTTCGTTTGGTAAATCAGTTGTCTCAATTTAGAATTCTTTAGTAGCAATCCTGGTTCTGCGGAGCATCACCAACTCACTTCTAGCGAATTACTATGGGACTAAAGATTACTCAGGTCGACGCTTTTACCGATAGACCTTTTTCCGGAAATCCCGCGGCGGTGTGCATCCTTTCGGAGGCACGCGATGAACAATGGATGCAGAACGTTGCCCGTGAGATGAACCTCTCCGAAACGGCATTCCTGATGAAGCAAGCGGACGGCTACCGATTGCGGTGGTTCACACCGGCGGTTGAAGTCGACCTTTGCGGACACGCCACACTCGCAAGCGCACATGTGCTGTGGGAGGAGGGACATCTGAAAGCGGACGAAGCGGCGAAGTTCCACTCAAAAAGCGGCGTTCTCTTTGCAAAGAAAAACGGCGATTGGATCGAGCTTGATTTCCCGGCGACGCCCGCCGAGCCCGCCGCAGCGCCTCCCGAACTGCTGGCAGGACTCAACGTCACACCTCTCTACGTCGGCAAGAACCGTTTCGATTTCCTGATTGAAGTTGAGTCGGAACGGATCGTCCGCGATCTCCGTCCCAATTTCTCGATTCTTCGCACTCTCGGCATCCGCGGAGTCATGGTAACGAGTGTTTCATCATCGGATGAGTTTGATTTTGTCTCCAGATTTTTCGCACCGGGATCCGGCATTGACGAAGACCCGGTGACCGGGTCCGCGCACTGCTGTCTGGGACCATACTGGAAAGAACGCCTCGGGAAAAGTGAATTCGTTGCCCACCAGGCTTCCGCGCGGGGTGGGATTGTGAGGGTTCGCTGCGGCAATGACCGGGTGTATCTTGGCGGAAAGGCCGTAACGGTTCTTCGGGGAGAGCTGCTGTAGAGTCCGATTCGCAATCGGACATTCATGAAAATCCCACTGCATTCGTGTCGTCCGGTTACGAACCGGACTCCACATTCCCCTTTCCCAACATGTTGCCGGGGACATGGAATGCGACCAGAGGGGCCCCTTGACCACTGCCGTCCATGCCGTGACTGGAACTCCTTCTCGCAGCCTCCCTAGCGCAACACTGCCACAGGAAAATCCAGCGTGACCTTGCTGTCGAGTCCATCGACCAGCAAACGCATGTGGTCGGAATGCTCAAGAAAATGATAATCGCCCTTGCGCACCCGGAATTTCACGATAAGGTTCTCCGGCATAACCAATTCGCTATGCCGCCTCCCCCATACAAGCAGCGGCCTCACGAATCTACTCTGGTCATTCACAAGATAGATCTCGTTTTCAAGGTTGCTAATGTCGGGCATGTACAATGGCCATCCCCAATTCTCGATAGACAAGAAAAAGGTCAGGGAGTCAACCTGCGTGTAGCTCTTCACATAATTTCCTCTGGAATCCACATACCTATCCGTTTGCCAATCGTAATAGAGGCCAACTTCTTCCTGCATTAGTATGTCGAGAGACGAAACATATTGCAAATCCGCTATGCTCTCGGTCGACTCGATGGGAGGTACTTCAGATGGCGGCAGAGGTTTTTGATGGCGACCGAGGATGTGGGCCCTGCGGTAATTTGCCATGATGACGGTGGGAGAATAAACAGTCGCGACAACTTTGATATTCGGGCTTCTTGGGTCGTTATAATTGTTCCTCGTGGCTGCCATGACGATGGTAAGGCAGTCCCTCGTCGACCATGTGTCGGGTGATCGCTTCACCAAATCATCGTAATCGTCCTTCCCGATGTAGAAGCAGCCGCTCAGGAACAACAACCAGAGAACAATGTTCAGCCGCAGGATCTTTTCAGTCCACGTCAAGATTGCCTTCACTGACACATCATGAGTTGATTTACATTTTCCCTGATGTCGTGTATCGTAAAAACTTTGATTTAATCTTTCGGGTCTATTACCCTCACCCTGTCACTCCGTGACATCCCTCTCCCACTGGGAGAGGGAGCGAGGGTGAGGGTTGTGAACGAAATAACGATCCGACGACCTATTAGAACTATTTAGGTGAAACGATACTAACGCAACACCGCCACCGGAAAATCCTATTTGAGCAACAAAAGTTTCTTTGTCTCGGTGAACCGTTGCCCCGAGCTTGCCGAGGGGGTCCCGGCCTGCCCGCCGTCTGTCGGGTGAGCAGTCAAGCGGTAGAAATAGATGCCGCTGGGGGCGTTCGCTGCGTTCCACACGGCCGACTTCCATCCTGCAGCTTCCATCCCATCGACCAGCGTCGCCACTTCCTGTCCAAGGAACGTCATACACTTTGAGTGTAACAAATGACGAATGACTAAGTGCAAATGACACTGTCGTCGTTGGATTGAATGGATTTGGATAGTTCTGCAATAACTCAAAACCGGATGGAAGCGCGGTTCGCGGTTGATCAACACCTGTTGCTGGCCCAAACGAAAGATCGTCCAGCAAGTAGAATGTCCCGAGCATTCCGTAACCGTATCGCCCGATGGTCACCGTAATGTTAATAAGGTCAGGAGTACCGCTCGCGGTGTAATAGATGTTTGCCACAAATTCCTGATAGGAGTCTGTAGCCTTTCCGATATAAAGAGTATCCACCCCGATGACCGTGTCCTGCTTCGAGACCGTAATGCCGATAACGAGAGTATCGATGATACTGCCGGGAGCCGGCTCGAACATATAGAACCCGTGCAATGCCGCCGGACGTGTGCTGATAGCAAAGCCATTCCCATCCCCGCCAGACAAGAGCACTGGATAGGCTACCGTAAAGGACTTGTTTACCACCGCCCCTTTCAGCGCATAAGAGCCGGAATGTGAGCTTGTCGATTGAGTAATTGGGTTCAGGCCCGAATAGTCGTTTGTCAACCAGTCATCTGGGGTCCCGTTCGTCCAGTTCTCAAACCCTGCGTTGAGGATTTGTCCGTGCGCTGGCGATATCGCAAGCACAAGGATCAAGGAGAAAATGAAGCGGTAATAGTTCATGGTTATCCTCATAGAAAGTGAAAGTTGTAGGAATTGTGGCCGTTCAGTATAAGTAACATCGCCGTTTTGCCTTCAGAGAAAGTGTACAAAAAGATATTGAAGAATTTGCCCAATGTCAACCGGTAAACTCTGTCCTTACTGACTAAAATCGTATGGGGCTTATATATCTGACGTTACAAGATGAACGTGCGTGCAACGCATAAACTTGAAAATCTAAAAGAGGGAGCCACGGGACAAGAGTATCCAACGGGTCATCAGCCCGTTGGCAAGTCCAATGGTTACCCTACACCTGAAATAAAATTGATGGCCGGTTCCGTCTTTCGGAGATGAACCCGAAGTGTCGGGAGTGTCGGCACATCTTCTTCAGGCAAGGCGTGGCATCCTCAAAAGTGCTTTGAACATGATGTGCTCCTTTCGAGGGATTTATCCCTCTCGTAGATTGATACTGGAAAGCAAGAATGCGTTGCACGTTTTGATATTAGATTCCGTTCTTGGTTTGTAACCGATGAATCGACCATCGAATTGAACGGATGAGTTGGAAGCCCATATACGGACTAAGCACGATTAACCACGTAAAAAATTTGTGGTCAGATTGGACCAGACTTTGTATGACTAACTGAATGACCGGTATTTTTCTTGGAATACCAGAATAATTATAGGGCGAGAACACTTGCGAGAGAATCAAAAATTCAAGGATTATTCCGAGCGCAAAGAAAACGAGGAAGTACAGCCACTCACGGGCAACAGTTCTTGTGTTCATTGCTTTTTCGCTTTAATCTCGTGCGGCTTCACTCGCACGATGCGGCGCATGAGTTCATGGAACTCCATGAGCGGTTCATCTTGTTTCTTGGATTCGTCTTTAGTCTTTCTGCGGGGTTTGAGTTGTGTTTTTTTCATTCGAGTGGGTCTTTCTTATGGTCGGGGTTTCGTCTTTATCATCATAATCGGTATACCCTTGCTGTTCTTTCAAATCCTTAAAGTGTTCCAAAAACTTGAAAAGTCTGAGTTTTGCATCATTTATGCTCTGAGTGAGTTTACGCAGATCTTCTATGTCAACTTTTTCTTTTTTGAAATCTATGGCTCTTCGTTTATGTTTCTTCATCGAAACCCCATGTCCAAAAAAGAGTACTGGGGGGTCTTCAACGAAAATCCAAGACGTATGAACATAATGATTTCTCCGCTCATTGCACTCGCCGAGATTTTTTACAATATCTCGAAATTCATCCCGAAGTTTTCTATTATTAAGACGCAGAAGTCCCGTGGATCGCATCATCTTTAATATGGCTTCCACTTTTTCGCCAGCCACGATAGCCATTGCAAGTGCGGGGTGTATTCCCACAACAATTCCAAAGAAAGTAGGAAGCCAGTATGTAAAACCATTGAACGTGCAAACCATTTTGCCAAGTTCAGTATAAAACTCAATCCTTTGAGGAGAAACAATGCCTTTAGTCATACACAAGAAATTATTATTGCCAGATGATAGAACATTAAGGGGGTTCGCATCAGAATTAATTCATTCTTTGTCGGCTGAGATTGATTCCTCAGATGTTGAATCGGCAGCTACCGAAATAAGGGAATTGTTGATCAACTATATTAAATTCAATCTTGAGCAAGCAGCTTTAGACCCTTCGCTTACGCCGACGGACAGAGAACCAACTCCTGATACGTCAGGCGACAACCAGAGACCCGACGTAAAAGAGCGGTGAACCGTTGTGCATCTTCCGCCTTGCGTGAATTATGTCTAAACTCAAACTCACCACAATAGCGGTGCAAGTGCTCAGGACTCACATGATGATAGATGCCAAGAATGCCACGCTTCAAAAGACTCCAGAAGCTTTCGATATTCTGCGTGTGGATTCCACCTATAACGTATTGCTTTTTGAGGTGAGAAATCCTTTCGTGGATATAATCCTGAGCCAACCCGTTGTAGGATTGAAGTTCATCGGTCATCACGGTAGAACCTTTTGCAACATTCTGAGAGATAATCTTTTTCAAGGTTTTTCCCTTCACATCTTGCACGGGCAACGTGCGAAGTTTGCCTTGACGGGCGATCATTCCAAAGACAGGAGTTTTATTCTCGGAGCCACGTCCACGTTTGCCGCCTCGCACTTTGCCACCGACGTAAGTTTCATCGGCTTCAATCGTGCCGCTCATCGTTTTGTTGAAAGATTTTCTTTGCATGGCAAGTCTGATTCTATGAAGCAAGTGCCAAGCAGTTTTTTGAGTAACGCCAATGTCACGGGCAAGCTGGCAAGAACTGATACCCTTTTTGTGTGCAGAGACAACGAACATCGCATGAAACCATTTTTGCAAAGGAAGTGCGCTGTCCTCAAAGATCGTTCCTATCTTTATCGAGAACGGTCTGTAACATTCTGGATTTCCGCACTTGTAAAGTTTGCCGCCATTAAGACGGTAGATTTTTTCAGAGTTATTGCAATGTGGGCAAACGGGCTTTCCATTCCATCTAATATACTCAAGATATTCTCGACAAGATTCCTCGGTCGGGAAGCGTTTGGCAACGTCCAGAAGGTTCTTCAATTTTGGCTCGTTTGCGACAGTTTTCGGTTCGTTTTTCATAGGAGTCCTTTGTGATTATCAACTCCTATAATATACAACATTTTCCTTGTAATGTCAAGTATATAATTGCCAATCGTATTGTGTCACTCAAACATTTTGATAAATCCTCGGATCGTTATGTCGCACGAAACCCTCTCCCCTTCAATTCCCCTCTCCCGCTTGCGGGAGAGGGGACAGGGGTGAGGGTTACGAGGCAAAAGACTTAATCACTCTGTTTCCGAGAGAGGACACTAGAATCATTTTGCATCCTTGCTAGCGCAACACCGCCACCGGGAAATCCATCATGATCTTGCTGTCGAATCCATCAATGACCAAACGCATGTGGTCGGAATGTTCAAGAAAATGATAATCATCTTTGCGAACCCGGAACTTGGCTATGAGGTTTTCCGTCTTCATTAATTGACTTTGCTGCTTGCCCCACACCATCAGGGGCCTGATGAATTTATTCTGGCCGTTCACAAGATAAATCTGGTTTTCAAGATTGCTGATGTCCGGAAGGTAGCATGGGTAATCGGCAAGTTTGCCCCAAAGAGTCTTGCTGTCGGGCATGAATATCGGAGGCACGCATGGCCATGATTTATTTTCAATGGCTATGAAGAAGGTCAAAGAGTCCATTTGAGCGTAACTCTTTACATAGTTTCCTTTGGCATCGACGTACCTTTCCGTCTGCCAATCGTAATAAAGGCCAGCCTCTTCCTGCATGAGTTCGTCAAGAGATGAAGTGTATTCCGAATCCGCTATGCTCTCCAGAGATTCGCCGGATGGTAATTCAGGGAGAGACAGTTGAGAAGTTTTGCGATGGCGTCCAAGGATGTGAGCTCTGCGGTAATTTGCCATGATGACGGCTGGAGAGTAAACCGTCGCGACAACCTTAACATTCGGACTGCCAGGGTCATCAAAGTTGTTCCTTGTAGCTGCCATGACGATGGTCAGGCAGTCCCTGGTTGACCATGTATCGGGTGAGCGCAACACCAAATCATCATAGGTGTCCTTCCCGATGTAGAAGCAGCCGCTCAGGAGCAAAAACCAGAGAACAATGTTCAGCCGCACGATCTTTTCAATCCACGTCGCCATTACCCTCACCGATAGATCATGGAATAATTTACAACTACGGTAACCAATTGTCAAGTACTGCGCAAAGACGGCAGAGTGGACGGCCAATGGCGTTATTTGATGCGAGAAAGATGGATTTGCTGGAAAAAAAAGAGACGCCCGAAAATCGGGCGTCGGAAATCGTGACTGCGTAGTTGTCCTCCCCCGGAACCGCCACGCAGTCGATAAGTGTGCCGCCTTAGCGATGTGTCCTTAAAGAGTTTGAATAAGTCCTTAGATCGTCATGTCACTCGCTACCCTCTCCCCTTCAATTCCCCTCTCCCGCTTGCGGGAGAGGGGACAGGGGTGAGGGTTAATGGCCGCAAATTTTAAATAAATGTATTTCGGAAACAAAATTCTAGTTCTCAGGCTTGTCGTGCTGTTGAGGGTGACCGCCAAAACCGTGTCCCTGCAGCCAACCCTTGATATGCTGAATGCCGCGACCAAGCCTTCCCTGCATTGGCATGTTCAAATGTTTCTTCCAATCCTTCTGCTGTTCCGGAGTCAGGATCTTGTTGACGTTCGAACCAGAAGCCCGTCCGGTTTTGTTTCAATTCGCCTTCGAGCTTGTTTATCTCGGCTTGCTTCGCCAGGAATTTCGCCCGGTCGGGAGAATCTTCCTTCATGAGGTCATGGAGATCGACATGTGCAGTCTGGATTTTCGACCGGACCGCTATCTGCGTCTTCTGGAGGTCGGAAGAGAGTTTGTCAAACTGTTTCTGTTGGTCGTCTGTCAGCTTGAGCTTCCCTACCGCTCCCCAATCTCCTCCCCCGGCGCGCGCATGGGCCTTCCCGCGCATCCCTTGCTGGGCGGTCGCAAACGAAACAAAGAGGACGAGTAACGCAATGATTGTGTATTTCATTATGCTCCTTTATCTAATCAAGTGATTTGTTGTTGGTTCGTGGTTCTTGGTTACTGGTTCTTAGTTGTTAGTTCTTGGTTCTTGGTTCTTTGTCATTAGTCACTGGTCATTAGTCATTAGTCATTGCTCAGGGCCTTTGGCTGTTGGCTTTTAGCTATCAATTAAAAAGTCAAAAGTAAAAAACGTTATGGCGCATCTCATAATCTCAGCGCCGACATTACCTGTCTATCTCATAATCTCAGCTACTTAACTATCTAACTATTCAACTACCTAACTACTCATTATCCATTTCTCCATCGTACATCTCGCCGGTTCGCCCCCTCCCCCCTTCACCGTTTCTCCCCTTCACCCTCTCCTATAATCTACCACGTAATGTCAAAAGTTAGACCGCAGCGCAGGCTTCAGGTTTAATCGTATTGGGCGGGAATCAGCATCCATCCCCCTTTCTTTTCTCCTGCAAAGATCGCCTACTCTCCGGAAAAGTCCGGAGCGCCATGGCATCAGGCACGGATGAGGTCATTTCGGGCCGGAATATGCCCTTTTCCGCACCGTAACAACAATTCCCGCTTGACGTACTACCATTCAGCAGCCCCCAACTTTATTCGCTCAGGCAAAGTCTAATATGAAGAAGAAACGACAGTGCACGAACAACCATTGTTAAGCGATGATGAGCTTATCCTGAAAGCTCAGCGCGGTGATCTCGAAGCATTCGAACAGCTCGTTTATCGCCACGACAGGCGTGTCATGTCCATCGCGTTGACGCACACGAGAAATGAAGACGATGCAAAGGACATCCTTCAGGAGGTTTTCGTGCGGGTGTACCGGGCGCTTCCCAAGTTCAGTTTCAAGAGCGCATTCTCAACATGGATGTATAGAATTGTGACCAACGTTTGCCTGACATATCATTCCCGGAGCACGAAGCATCCGCAAGTTTCACTCGACGAGCTTCGTGAGAATGACGGCGCGCAGCAGCGCTCGTGGGCAGACGCGATCATGGACGACCAATCGCACAACTCGAACAATTTCGATATCTCGATGCAAATCCACAAAAGCATGAACTCGCTCTCCCCCCAGCAAAAAATGGTGCTGACACTCAAACATTTGCATGGGTATAAAATCAGGGAGATTGCAGTACTGATGAATTGCGCCGAAGGAACGGTAAAGAAACATCTATTCACGGCTATCGGCAGGATGCGCAGGCAATTGAAAGAACTTGCGTAGAAAAGGACCGAAACAATGACTCACAAAGAATTGAAAAAGCTACTCGAACTCCTGCTGTATGATGATGTTACCGGGCAGGAACGCGAACTCATTACAGAACACCTCGAAGAATGCGACGAATGCCGTGCGGAACTTGAGCAACTGAAGGTTCTCCTCGGAAAGATCGGCGAGCGGCAGCCGGCAGAACCCCAGGAGGAATTGCTGAGTGCGGCGCGTCAGCAGCTTCACGCAGCCCTCCTCCGCGAGCAGTCGGGATCGGCGTTGCGAAGACGCATCCTTCGAGCATTCGGGGACATACTCTCAGCGCTCCAGTCGCCGGGCCGGACCCCGCGATACGCCTACGCGCTCGGCGGAATCACCGTGTTCATTCTGGGCGGATTGTTAGGATACGCCGCATTTGTGCTCCGCCCCTCCGCGAATCAGGCGCAAGCGAAATTCACGATCGATGCAGATTTTCTCAAGGCAAACAACTACGACATCGCCAACGTCCAATTTCTCAACCCCGACACGGGTGACGGAAAGGTGGAGGTCTCTTTTGACGCCGTTCAGCATCTCCGCACGAAAGGGAGTCTTAACGATGAACCCGTGAAGAAACTGCTGACGTACGCGCTCGTGAACGAATCGAACGCGGGCGTCCGGCTAAAATCCCTCGATCTTATCAAGACGTTCAAGTTCACCTTTCCCGATAAAGAGATGAAAGCCACGCTCATCAAGGTGCTGAAGTCCGACGAGAATGCCGGAGTCCGGAGAGAGGCGCTGACGGCGCTCGAGAAGTTTCCGTTCGACGATACCGTACGGGACGCGTTCCTGTTCGTTCTGACAAACGACCCCAACCCCGGGCTTCGCATCGCGGCAATCGACGGACTCGTGACAAGAGTCGCCGGGCAAATCTGGGACGAGGCGGTCCTTCGCACGCTTCAGGAGAAAACTCAATCAGAAGATAATAAATACGTACGTGTTCAAACCAAAAACTTATTAGAGGACATGCGAAAACCATGAAACACAAACTGATCTTCAATCTCATCGTAATCCTGGCGTTCGCCGCGACAGTGCGGGCCCATTCTTCCGACGACGAAAAGACCGCCACCACCAAATCCTTCACCGTCACCAAAGGCGGGACGCTCGAGGTTTCGACAAACAACGGGGAAATCCGGATCACGACATGGACAAAAAATGAAGTCTCTGTCAAGGTTCGCGGGATCGAAGAAGACGATGATCGCGACCGCCTGAGAATAACCCAATCCGAGAACACCGTGCGCGTGGAAACGTGGGAGTCGGATGAAGAAGTGCGGTTCGATATCAGCATTCCGACCCAGTTCAATGTTGACCTCCGTACTTCCGTGGGAACAATTGAAATCAAAGGAGAGCTCATCGGCAGGCTGGAAGGCACGACATCCGCCGGGGACATCCGCCTGGGCAACGTGGGCGGTGAAGTCGACATGAGAACATCCGGCGGCGATATCCGGACCGGAAAAATGGACGGCACCGCCACATTGAAAACCTCCGGGGGCAACATCACCGTCGAATCGTCGACCGGCGAGCTGGATATCCGCACGTCGGGCGGAGAAATCACCGTCGGCGACGTCGGCAAATCTCTGCGGGCGTCGACGAGCGGCGGCAACGTCGATGTGGGGAACATCGGCGGCGATGCGGATCTCTCCACGTCCGGCGGCAACGTTAATGCGGGAAAGATCACGGGAAAAGCCACCCTTAAAACAGCCGGGGGCGATATTGAGCTGGGCGGAGCCAGGGGATCGGTCATTGCGAAAACCAGCGGCGGCAATGTTGTTCTTGAAGAAATCTTCGGCAGCGTGGAAGCGAGGACGGCCGGGGGCGATGTCTCCGTGGAGATGACTCCCGGTGGAACGGGAACGAGCAAGCTGACTTCCTCCGGCGGAAATATTAAGCTCACTTTGCCGGAGAATGCGAAAGCTACGATCGACGCGCTCATCAAGGTGCGCGGGTCCGGATGGGGCGGGCATTGGAGCTCGATGAACGATTACAGCATTCATTCCGATTTCAAAGCCGATTCCTATGAGAAAGACAAGGAGGAAAAGGAAATCCGCGGACGATACACGATCAACGGAGGCGGTCAAGCAATCTCCCTGCAGACCGTGGACGGCGATATCGAAATACTAAAAGAAAAGTAGTCAAACCGCAGGTTTAGCGAGGGGATCATGCAGATGCCGGTTTTGCAACCCGAGAGGCTAGCCATGAGTAGCGCTCGCACCTGCATCGCCGGATTCCTTCTCTTCTTCATATTCACGTGCTCTCTCTTTGCTCAATCAACGAAGAAGATCGAAGCAGTGAGAGCATCCGAACCCATCACAATTGACGGGATACTTTCCGAACACGTCTGGCAGAGAGAAGGATTTTCGGATTTCGTGCAGCGCGAACCTCACGAAGGAGCATCCCCCACCATGCGCACCGAAGTGTGGGTCGCCTACGACGATGCAGCGCTCTACGTGGCCGCGCGTATGTACGACCCGGCGCCTGATTCGGTCGAACGACGGCTTGCCCGCAAAGATAACATGATTCTTGCCGACGCGCTGACGTTTTTCATAGACGGGTACCACGACAAGCGGGCCGGATTCTATTTCGGCGTGAATGCCGCCGGCACATTGTACGACGGCGTGCTCTACAACGACGACTGGAGCGATGACTCCTGGGACGGTATATGGGAAGGCAAGGTTCGCATGGATGCAAACGGCTGGACGGCTGAGATGCGAATCCCATATTCCCAGTTCCGTTTCGAGCAGGGAGACGGCAATCATTGGGCTGTGAACTTCAAACGTGTGATCGCCCGCACTAATGAAAACGACTACGTCGTATTCACGCCCAGGAACGGCTCCGGTTTTGTGTCGCGCTTCATCAACCTCGTGGGCATCGACGACATCAATCCTCCGCGGCGGCTTGAGGTCCTGCCCTACGTCACCGAGAAGGCGGAGTACGCCCCTCACGATCCGGGAGACCCATTCAACACGGGATCAAAATACACGCCTGGACTGGGGGCCGATCTCAAGCTCGGCATCGGCAGCAATCTCACACTCGACGCAACCGTCAATCCCGACTTCGGGCAGGTCGAGGTCGACCCGGCCGTCGTGAATCTGAGCGACGTTGAAACGCGGTATACCGAAAAACGACCGTTCTTTCTGGAAGGATCCAGCATCTTCTCCTTCGGGCAGGGCGGTGCGAGCAACAACTGGAGTTTCAACTGGTCGGGACCAAGTCTCATTTACAGCCGGAGAATCGGCAGAGCGCCGCAAGGAACTTTTCCGAACGCCGATTACGTGGATATGCCGATGGCAACGCACATACTCGGAGCGGCAAAACTTTCGGGGAAGACGGGAGACAATTGGAGCATCGGTGCAATCTCCGCACTTACTTCCCGGGAAACGGCGAGGGTGGATTCAGCAGGCATTCAAACGGTGCAGGATGCCGAGCCGTTGACTTACTATGGAGTATTTCGGGCACAAAAGGAAATGAACGATGGAAAGCAGGGATTGGGGACGCTCATCACTTTCACCCAGCGCGATTTCAGCGACACCCAGCTGAAGGACCAGATCAATGACAATGCTCTTGTGACGGGGATCGACGGATGGACGGCGTTCGACGACGACAAAACATGGGTCATCACCGGATGGGGAGCGCTCACGCACATCACGGCAGACCCGGTGAGAATGCTGGCGCTAGAGGAAAACTCCCAGCATTACTTTCAGCGGCCCGATGCATCCTACCTCCACCTTGACAGCGCCGAAACATCACTCACAGGATACGGTGGAAGACTATTTCTTACAAAACAGAAAGGCGATGTCATCGCAAACGCCTCACTGGGCATCATCTCCCCCGGATTTGATGTGAACGACCTCGGCTACCAGTACAGGTCCGACATCATCAATATGCACGCCGCGTCAGGATATCAGTGGACGATCCCGACGTCGTGGTACCGCAGCCTCTGGCTGGATGTTGCGGGGTTCCAATCCTACGATTTTGGCGGGGATGTAATATCCCGCGGGCTCTGGCACCTCACGGATATCGTATTTCCGAATTACTATGAAGTGTCGGTCTCGTATGCTTACAATCCTCAAACGGTCAACGACTACCTCACCCGGGGCGGTCCCAAAGCGCTCCGCCCGCCGGGATACGAATTCAACGGATCCATCAGCGGGGACAGCCGGGATAATCTGATTCCCGGCTTCAATTTTGACATTTATACGGCGTTCCAGAGTAAGCAGTATTCATATATGTGGAATCTCGACTGGAAACCATCCTCCAACGTCGAAATCGTCTTCAGTCCGGAACTCGACAAGGACTGGGAGTATTCTCAATGGGTTGGTGCGTTCAGCGATCCGACTGCAACATCGACATACGGAAACCGCTACGTCTACGGCGAGATGAACCAGACGACGCTGGTCGCCGGCATCAGAATCAACTGGGCGTTTACACCGGAGCTCAGCCTGCAGACGTATATTCAACCATTCTTCTCTGTTGCACACTACACAAACTTCAAAGAGTTGAGCAAGCCGAAAACATACAATTTTTTGAAGTACGGCACGAACGGTTCTACGATCGTCTATGATTCAGTCTACACGGTTGACCCCGACGGGGCGGGACCCGCCGCACCCTTCACGTTTTCGAACCCCGATTTCAATTTCAAATCATTGAGGGGGAACGCCGTCCTTCGCTGGGAATGGTCGCCGGGTTCGACACTCTATCTCGTCTGGACACAGGAACGAACAAACTCCGACGACCCGGGGACTATGCTGTTCGGCCACGATGTCGGTTACCTCTTCTCGTCCCAGCCCGACAATATCTTCATGGTGAAGGTCACGTACTGGCTTAACCCCTGAGCATTAGCCGCGTCGGCTTTGCGTTTGCGTGTCCTCTGCGAACTTTGCGTTTAAAAATCTTTTAACGCAGAGAACGCAAAGACCACGCAAAGGTCGCAAAGAAAAATGGCAGTAGTTATCCCCACCGATTTCTCCCCTCATATTCAATATTAATAAATCCTTCGCCGAAAAATTTCATTTTTGAGAAAAAACGCATGGATTTCGCGGAATTGGGGAACCAAATTCTGGCTTGATTTATGATTGTAGTATTCGAAATGAACCCAGACCATCCATGAATTTATCAGACCACATGACAACAGTTGCAAAAAAGAAGGGAACAGGCTCGGTCGTTATCACGGCAGAGCGATGCAAAGGGTGCGGATTCTGCGTCGAGTTCTGTCCGCCCGACGCGTTACTGCTTTCCGACCAGTACAACACAAAAGGCTATCATCCGCCCGTTTTGAAATCTCAGGAGCTATGCAACGGCTGCAACATCTGCGGCTTGTTGTGTCCTGATTTTGCCATCTATGGGTTCATGTACGTGAAGAAACAACCAAGGAGATGAATTTGAAAGCGGATCCCATCGGCGTCTTGACGGGCGCTCACTTCATCGACGGCGACCATGCCTGCAGCGAGGGGGCGATTGCCGCGGGCTGCCGGTTCGTTGCCGGCTATCCGATCACACCATCGACGGAAGTCGTGGAACGCATTGCCGAAAGATTCCCATTCGTCGGCGGAATATTCATTCAGATGGAGGATGAGATCGCTTCTTCCATCGCAATCCAGGGAGCCGTGTGGGGCGGAAGGAAGTCGATGACGGTGACGTCCGGCCCCGGTTTTTCCTTGATGATGGAGCACATTGGGCTTGCGGCGATGACCGAAACCCCCTGTGTATTCGTCGATGTGCAGCGCGCGGGACCGTCTACCGGTCTGCCGACCCAGCCCGGCCAGGGCGACATGATGCAGGCGCGCTGGGGCTCGCACGGCGACTATGGCATCATCGCGCTCTCTCCGAACTCGCCGCAAGAGTGCTTCGACCTGACAATCAAGGCATTCAACCTCTCCGAGCAATACCGGGTGCCGGTGCTGTTCATGATGGATGAATGCGTCGGGCACATGACGGAGCGCGTCATCGTTCCCCCTGCCGATCAAATCGAAATTTATCCCCGCCGATTCTATGAAGGTCCTAAGGAAGAGTATCTCCCGTTCAAAGCGAACGGTGAAATGGTGCCCGACATGGTCAAGGCCGGAGACGGTTACAACATTCATGTCACAGGTTTGACCCACGACGAGCGGGGGTACCCGAGCATGACGGTTACCACCCAGGAAAAGCTGGTCCACCGCCTCGTGAACAAGATCCGGCTGAACGCTGACAAGATCGTCGACTACAAGGAGGATCAGGTTGAGAATGCCGATGTGGTTGTCGTGACGTACGGGATCACTTCCCGGACTGCCATTCCCGCGATCGAGCAGGCGCGCAAGGAAGGAATGCGGGTCGGCCATCTTCGTATGGTCGTGGTCTGGCCTTTTCCCGAGAAACGTATCCGCGAGCTCGCGTCACGCGTGAAGGCATTCGTCGTCCCGGAGATCAACTACGGACAAATGGTGCTCGAGGTCGAACGCTGCGCGGGCGGGAAAGCCCGCGTCGAGCTTGTCCCCCACGGCGGCGGTTCAGTCCACAATCCCAAAGATATCTATAACACCATCAAAAAGAGCGCGAAAGGTTGATGCTGAATGCCCGAAGAACTCTATGATATAGACGAAACCATCCCCGCGAATACGGTGGAAGAGTACCTGCGCATGGAACGCATGCCGCACATCTGGTGCCCCGGATGCGGCATCGGCACGACGGTGAATTGTTTCGCTCATGCCCTGGAGACGAGCGGTCTGGATCTCCAGAAGGTCGCGATAGTCTCCGGCATCGGATGCACCGGCCGTGTCGCCGGCTACATCGACCTGGATTCCTTTCATACGACACACGGAAGAGCAATTCCCTTCGCAACAGGCCTGAAGCTCGCGAATCCGGATTTGAAAGTTGTCGTCTACAGCGGCGACGGCGACCTCACGGCAATAGGCGGAAATCACTTTATCCATGCCGCCCGGCGAAATGTCGATATGACCGTCATCCTGATCAACAATTTCATCTACGGAATGACCGGCGGTCAGGTCGCTCCGACGACACCATTAACCGCAACGGCGACGACGGCGCCGCACGGAAATTTCGAGCAGCCGTTCAACCTGCCGTATCTTGCGGAATCCTGCGGCGCGGTGTATGTCGCCCGCTGGACGTCGTACCATGTGCGCCATGTAACAAAAGCGATCAAAGAAGCGCTCGCCAAGAAAGGATTCTCCTTCGTTGAGATCCTCGCGCCATGCCCGACGCTTTACAGCCGCAGGAACAAGCTCGGCGACGGCCTGGATCAAATGGTGTACTACAAGGAAAACAGTGAGATCCGCAACGGCGCCGATACGAAGACCATCGCGCTCGATTTCCAGGGGAAAATAACCGTCGGCAAGTTCGTCGACAAGGAGCGGCCGACATACATCGACACGATGCAGGAATACTATAAGAAGAAATTTGGCGACAAATACGTCGCGTACAAGAGTTGACAAGCACAGGAATCTGAATTACGGAGAGTGCAGACATGCAGCGGACTGAAATAAAAATCGGCGGTTTTGGCGGACAGGGTGTCATTCTTAGCGGTTATATCCTCGGCCGGGCGGCTTCGATTTACGATAACAAACATGCTACCATGATTCAGGCATTCGGACCGGAGGCCCGCGGCAGCGCCTGCAGCTCACAGATTATTGTCTCACCCGAGGTCATTGCCTATCCGTACATTACCTCACCGCAGGTGATGATCGTGATGTCGCAGGAAGCATACTCGAAATTCACGCCCGAGCTCGCGAGCGGTGGAGTTCTCATCACGGAAGAAGAGCTGGTAACCCCACACAATCTCAGAAAAGACGTCCAGCACTATTCGATTCCGGCGACGCGGATCGCCGAAGAACTCGGCAAGAAAATGGTCCTGAACATTGTCATGATGGGCTTCACCACGGCGGTCACAAAATTGTTGGAACCCGAAGCAATGCGCAAGGCGGTTACTGCCTCCGTTCCAAAAGGGACCGAAGAGCTGAACCTGAAGGCGTTCAACCGGGGATACGAGTTCGGGTTGAACTTAATCGCGGGGAAAAGTAACTAAGGGTCTTAAACGCTTTTCCCTCTCCTCTCAGGAGAGGGGCAGGGTGAGGTCTTGGGAGGGTTGATAGGTTCTGCGGCTCTTAACCCTCTTGATGACCAGACCTCACCTGTAATCCTCTCCTACGAGGAGAGGATGTTAAGTTTCTCCTGCACGCTTCGAATTTTGTCATCCATGGATTGATCGCGGTCTGTGCGCGTGCCGGCGTGGATGGTTGTGAAGACACGCGGGGCGCCCATTTCGTGCACCTTTTCATGGCAACGCTTTATGGCGTTAAACACCGCATCCCATTCTCCCTCAACATCCGTCCCGTTGGCGTGAAGTTGGAACTTCAGTCCGGCCTCTTTGAGAATACGCTCGCACGCTGCAACGTAACTTGAGAGAGACACTCCTATCCCGATGGGGATGATACATACGTCGACAATGACTTTCATTGGTTCCGTCCTTTCATTTTGACATAAGTTGGCTACGTGGTCCGATCAGGCAATCGGACCTACGGTTGGTTGGCCAGGTGGCCCGATCAGGCGATCGGACCTACAGCGAGGCTAATCCTTATAAATCTTCACGACCGGATTGCCGGCGCTGTCGATGTACGCGCGGTACATTCCGGAGGTATTGAAAGGCATGGCCATATTGCCATCCTTATCTATGGCAATGACGCCGCCATCGCCGCCGATCTTCACAAGTTTGTCCATCACGACGGTCTCTGCCGCATCCTTCACCGACATGCCTTTGTATTCCATCAATGCTGAGATGTCATGCCCAACGACCGAGCGGATAAAATATTCCCCCGTTCCTGTCGCTGAGACTGCGCAGGTTTTGTTGTTGGCGTATGTTCCCGCTCCGATGATCGGCGAATCACCGACACGCCCGAACCGCTTGTTGGTCGTCCCACCCGTTGATGTCCCGGCGGCAAGGTTGCCCATTTTGTCGAGTGCGACACATCCGACGGTGCCGTGCTTCTGCTCGGTTGAATCCGGCGTGGACATTTTTCCCTTCGATGAATCGCGTTCCTTTGCCAGTGCATCCTGGAGCTGTTTCCATCGTTTCTCCGTGTAGAAATACTCCTGCGGCACCAGTTTCACACCGTGGGCCTTTGCAAACGCCTCGGCCCCGTCTCCGATCATCATGACGTGGGGTGATTGTTCCATCACCATCCTGGCGAGACTGACGGGATTCTTGATGTGTTTCAAACCCGCAACCGCTCCCGCCTTGAGCGTGTTCCCGTCCATGACCGCGGCGTCCAGCTCGTTGGTGCCTTCATGCGTAAACACGGCGCCTTTCCCTGCGTTGAACAGGGGAGAATCTTCGAGGATGTTGATGACCGCTTCTACGGCATCCATGCTCGTTCCGTTATTCTTCAGAATGGTGTATCCCTTGAGAAGAGCTTCCGTCATTTTTTCCCGGTACTGTTTTTCGACTTCCGGCGTCATACTGCTCTTCGTGATTGTCCCTGCTCCGCCGTGGACAACAATGCCGAAACGATGTTGTGGTACCTGTTGCTGCGCGTGCAGTAGTCCGGATGGATGATTAAATGATAGGACGATTAATGCCAGAAACACCTGAAAAATTAATGCCATTCGATTCATTGTAGTCCCTTGCGTAAGTGAGATCGATGAAGAGTATTTCTGGAAATGTACAAAGAAAGGGACAAACTATCAAAGAGAAAAACAGACCGTCATTTTGGGACTTTGCGTCCATTGCGATCAAAGACTTTACCACGAAGACACGAAGGGCACAAAGAGAAAGGGCAAGCCTGGCGGCTCGCCCTTTCACAATTGGTCTGCTCAGCGCCATTCAAGGCGCGAGAGTGGGTTCAATCAAAACGCGTATCCGACTCCAAGGCTCCAGGCCGGAATATTCATCCCGTACGTACCGGGAAGGACGTTGTTCGCCGCAGCAATATCCCTGTCCTTGCCTATCAGGTACTCCATGCCGAGGTCGATCACAAAATTGCTGACCTTGTAGCCGGCACCGAGCGAAATACCGGTATAGCTGATGCTGGGGAATAAAATACTGTAGGTTTCATCGGGTGCCGGAGCGGGGTCAATGTAGACACCCGCGCGCAAGTCGAGATTCTGGTTGGCTGTATAATCGGCGCCCAATCGAATCTGCGTTGCATCATTCCAGTTGAGCGCGAGATTGTATGCGTTTTTTTGAAGCTCCCATTTCGGGTCGGTAAATTCTGTCCTGAGAGTGTCTTCAGTTTTGGACCATGCGCTGTACTGAACATCGAACGCGACGACGAGATTATCGATCGGTCGGAATGCGATGCCCCCGGCAATCCACATAGGCCAGCCTATATCCCGCGTGAAATCCGCGCTCGGGGGCGTACCCGGGACAGGGTCGAACGCACTTGCCATAAATGGATTTTCCATGGTACCCGACATCTTTACAATCGCCTGCGACCTGAACGTCACACCGACGCTGAATTTGTCACTGGCCTTGTACAGTGCTCCAATTGTCATTCCACATCCAAACCCGTGGGAACTCTCGGTAAATTGCATCGCCGGGACGGCCCGGGGTAACTGTCCGAGCGGCATGCCGGGGTGCTGCAGATCGAACATCCCGTAGAGTATATTGACGGCGACTCCAATCGAGAAATTATCGGAAAACTTATATGCGGCGGACGGGGAAATGTTTACCACAGCGATCTTGCTCATCCACGCGTACACCCTGCCGCTGTCCAGGTTTTTCAAATCATTTCCTTCCCATTCGGATCCTATCCCCGCAGGGACGTACACCCCTAATCCAAATGTGAGATTATTTGAAGCGCCGAAATGGTACATTCCCATGAGATTCGGTGAGATGTAATTGTTGGTTTTCTCCTTGGCGTCGATCCCGGCCGCCGGGAACTTGTACGTTCCCATTGGAATGACATCCGTGGCAAACGCACCGATAAAATTATTCTGCATCTGTGTAAGCCCTGATGGATTCCAGTACACAGCCGTGTAGTCATCCGCCAATCCGACGAAGGCACCTCCCATTCCAAACCCTTTGGGACCAATGCTGTTCAAACTCAAACCATTCGGATAGGCAATCCCGATGGCCAGTATCAGCATTATCATAACAGCAATAGTTCTTGACCTCATAGCACTTCTCCACGTGAATTTAACAATAAGTGAATTAGGCAACAGCAGAATATTTCAAGAGCTAAAGAACGGTATTACGCCAGCCCAAAAGAAAAGGTCCGAAGAAGAACCCTTCGGACCCTGGAAACCTTACTCGACCGCTCCGTCTCTGCACGATCGCATGAATCGCATGATCGCAAATCGGTCCAAAAAACAAGCGAATGAGACGAAGGGCCAGTGCGCGATTAGTACGATCGCCTGCCGCCGCCTTTTCGTCCACCGAAACCGCCGCCGCCGCCGCCGCGTCCACCCGACCTGCCGCCGGAGTGGCGCTGTTCACGCGGCCTGGCTTCGTTGACATCCATCGAACGGCCTTTCATCTGCTTTCCGTGCAATGCCGTAATGGCAGCTTTTCCTTCTTCGTCCACCGGCATTTCTACGAAGGCGAATCCCCGGGATACGTCCCGGAAACGATCCTTGATAACGCTTGCGCTATCGACCTGCCCGAACGCCGCAAACTCAGCGCGCAGATCTTCGTCTGTGACATCGGTGGATAAATTACCGACATAAATCCTCATACTGGACTCCTTCTCTTCAAAGAGTGATTAAACAATGCGCCCGCAAATAATGCTGCGCTTCGTGATTAAGTTTGGCATATCGAGCACATGGAAGGAAAGGAATCCCGCACCACACTCATATGTCAAGACAGGGTACAAGGTAACGGAAAAATCTATGGATTGCAAGCCCCGGTCGGAATATATATGGGCAAAGATGCCTCCCGGCCATCCTAAATCTGGCTATAATGGCCTATTTGTGCAGTATTTCTATCAAAGAACTCAGCGCCCGTTCATTGCGCGACTCTCCCAGCCGAAAGGCGGGCTTTCTCCAGCCCCACGCCGAAGACCCAAGTATATGACTGGAAACTCCCCCGGCTATCAAGGTCAGACCAGACGCTTCAAAACGATCAGTGAAAGGTCGTCGTACACCCGGGCATCGCCTACGAAGCGATCGACTTCTGCAACAATCCCTTCGCCGGCTTCGGGCGCGCCGAGATCCTTCAAAGCGGGGAGAAGTTTCAGCAGCCGTTGAGTTCCGAAGAACTCCCCTTCCATGTTCTTTGCGTCCGACAAGCCATCTGAATATACCAGCAGCATTTCGCCTTTGCGGAGATCAATGCGATGTTCGGTGGGGATTGCCTCAGGAAGGATGCCGATGGCTGCATCCCCCTTGGGCATCTCCTCAATTGCCGTTCCCCTCAGAAGCAACGGCGGCTGGTGCCCTGCATTGATGAATCGCAGCTCTCCCTTTTCGGATTGCATCTCAAGATAGACCACCGATGCGAAGACATTGCGAAGACTGTCGCGATAGAAAATCCTGTTGAGCTTGCTCCCGACCTCGCCCAGGGAGTCACTATCCGGAGCGATCGCCCTTAGCGTGGCTTGAAGCTTCGCCGTGAGCAATGCCGCGCTCAACCCTTTGCCAGCAACATCGGCAAGCGTCACCCTGAACCGGTCGACGGCCATCTTCTGGAAATCGACCAGATCGCCGCCCACCTCATTTGCTGTACGCGTAAATAGCCACACTGACCACCCCGGCACTTTCGGTGATCTCTCCGGAAGCAGCGCCAGCTGCACGGCCCTGCCAGCTTCGAGTTCATCGCGTGCGAGCAATTTGTCCTTCAACTCAAGCATCAGGACAAAGAGAACGATCGCCCCGGCCGCGGCTCCCATATCAATCTGGACATGAATCTTCTCGCCGTTGTACTCCAGGTTGTTGGCAAAAAGCACGAGTATGAATGCCACAACGAGCATCAATCTCCGCGCGGGGGTGAGTTTCCTAATGAGGGCTTTGAGCAACCACCCTGCGGTAAAGAGCCACCGTTTCAGGGGCCTCATCTCCTCCAACCTTTTTTTTCTGTCGTCATCGATGAAAAGCTCTTTGAGTTCCTCATAGTCCCGGCGTAGCGTACGCCGAAAGTCTTTCTGGCGCAAATTGTCACGGATAACTTTCCCGAGACCGGGTTCTCGACTCTTGCCGAACGTATTCTGATCCATAAGTGTGTTCTTCTAGTTACTGAATGTCTATGGGAACATGATTGTCAATCAAAATCTTGAATCGAGACATCTGAAAAATCAAAAAAGCCTGTGATGCCCGAATGTTCCGCTTTTCAGAATCCCGCCTACGTAAGCGGAATCCAGAAGGCGGGACTTTAATCGGGCATCTATGAATGGATTCCCGCCTAAAACGTGCGGGAATGACGTGTTGGCTTGGGACCTCACGCATCTATTATACGCTGATTCCGGACGAAAGTTGTTAACAAGGCGCTTACAGCCAGCCCGGCTCGTTATGTTGCTTTCTCCCTGCAGGATCCGAAAGCCCCCCCGTTGCACCATATTCCAAAACTCAGTATCTTTAGACATGATTTCCATAGCCGATAAGCGTCTGATCGTTTCTCGGATTCTCCTGGTCGATGGAGTCCTCCTGATCGTTGTCGCATTCATACATTTGCTATCAATTTTTCCGCTGAAAGACTGGCTTGCCCGGGAACTTACTCCCAAAGCCCTCGCAGGCATTTCGGCTCCATTTCTATTGAACCATCTCGTTGTCGGCGTTCTGCTGATTCCATTCGGCGTCAGCACCCTGTACAGCGCGGTCGGAGTCATGGCAGGGCAGCGTTGGGCGCGCGTGATCGCGATGACGAACGCCCTGGCCGTTCTCGTGCTGCCCATCATCCTCATCGCGCTCATCGGGCCGGAGTATTATGCAGCCGTTCCCTTTCTGGTCGCCTCCATCCTCATCACGATAATCGGGTTTTCCATGATCATTCCTCTGTTCTGGCTCTGGAACGACTCCCCACGCGCCCCCCATCATGAACATCCCCACCAGTAGATCCGGCTCGTCGCACGACGTCTCCGATTTCCGGAAGGAAGTTCTCGAACGGAGCTTCGACATTCCGGATCCATATCGAGATTTCTCCGAAAGTCCAACGCGCGCTCCTTCTCACGGCAGCAGTTTTCAGGAAATGTCCCTGATGCGAGCTCTGCCGATCCCCCACCACACCAAACTCACGAACAGTCCGGGATACATCGGCTCGATCCCAAGAGGATAAAATCCGGCGCTTCCGTTGAACGAGCCGGCAATCAGCCATCCAAGCGATGTTAGCCAGCCGGACAACATAGCGAGAAACGCATACCGCGACGGAATTTTCAACGACTCAAAGTAACCGGCCATGAGAGGGATGAGCAAGCCCGGGATGATCACCGTCCCGATCGTGTACCACATCTGAATGACGCTCGGCATGTATACCGAAAGACCAACGGAAAAAACGAACGTGACCACCAGACCGATCCGGGTGTACGGGGTCGTTCCCCGCGATTTGGGATTGGGGATTGCTGATTGTTGGAGCGAAGCGGAAATCCCGCACGGAGTGCGGGACGGATTGGGAATTGATGGAGGATGGAGGATGGAGGATTGAGGATTGAGGTCAAGTCCCCGTAATCTGCCGTACAAATCTCTGCCCAGTGTTTGAGCCGACACAAACGCCAGCGTGTCGAGCGATGCCATGATGGTTGCCATCAATCCGACGAAAAATAACCCCTTTGCGAACGGAGGAAGCACAATCTCAGCGAGCATCGGATAGGCCATTATCGGCTGGTCGAGATGCGGGATCGCGGCGCGGGCGTACAGACCTGCCGTTGCCGTCATCGCATCGAACAAAAACCAAAAGATGATCGAAAGAAGGATTCCTCTCTGGGCAACTTTCCCGTCCTTTGCCGCGTAGCAGCGCTGGTGGAAAGCCGGGTCGACAAGGGTCCAGAGGGCAATGAAAAACCAGACGAGGATGAACTGTACCGAATTCCCCCCGTTCCACGTAAGATGAAGCGGCGGCAGGTGGGTCTTCAGAAATTCAAACCCACCGTAGCGGATGTGGCAAAATGGAAGAATGACCGCAAACCCAACGAACATCAGAAAAAACTCCAGCACGCTCGTCTGGACATCCGAACGGAACCCGCCCCAGAACAGATACGACACCGCAACGATCGCCGTGACGATGAGGCTGATGAGTAGGCTCCATCCGAAGAGCATTTGCAGGAGTACGCTGAGCATCAGTATGTATGGAGCGGGCGTCATCAGGATGAATGTGAGGATCGAGCCGAGCACGGCCGTCTTTTTGTCGTATGACGACTCCAGCTTATCGGGGATGGTGTAAAAATTTGTCGCTCGAATCCTTTTTGCAAGAAACACCGCAAAAACCGCGGCGAAAAAGTAATACGGCACTCCCTGTGTCGTCCAGTTCGCGATACCCCAACGGTACGAAAACTCTCCCACGCCGAGAATTCCTCCGTACCAGGTGGAAACCAGCGTCATGATGAAAATCGGCAGTGTCAGCGTCCTGCCCGCGAGCAAAAAGTCATCCTCCGTCGACCGTGTTTTCCTCGCCGAGCGGTAACCGACAAACAGTACGCCGCCGAAGTAAAGGAAGATCACGGCAAAATCGGGAATGGAAAGATGGATCATGTGGAGGTTAGAGGTTTGGGGGTTAGAGGTTTGGGGTTTGAGGTTTGGGGATAAAGAAATGCGAGAAGAGTAGGGATCATCTCGTTCTTGCCGACACGCCACGGAAGCGGTACAGGAGAAGAGTTCCGCGTTTCACAGAAATGGTCACCTTTCGCCCTGTCGCTTCATTGCTAATTCCTTCCCGGATTCCGAGCTCAAGACTTTCATTCTGCAGCCGATACTTGAGATTGTGCGTTGTCACCCCTTTGCATCGCTCCAGTGGAATCAGGGATATTTTCTCACCGACCGTCGCTGTGAACTCGATTTTTTTCACTATCATAGAAACCTCGCCCACGGTATCGAACAGTTGCAGCCGGATTTTTTTCCCGAACTTCCTGAAGCAGCCCAGCGTGCCCGTCGTGTGGTCGAGCCGGTCCCCCGTCCCCCGACGACGTTAACCGATGTGCACATCATATCGATGCACAATTGAATTGCTTTTTCCAGGTCGGTGCTGTCCTGGTCTTCGACAAACATCGACGGAATCCGGTGGAAGTACTTTTTTGTGGACGGCGTTATCGAATCCATGTCGCCGATGATGAAATCCGGCGTGATGCGCATCGGGCGCGTCTTGTTCGCTCCCCCGTCTGCGCAGATTACGATGTCCGCGGCCGAAGCCAACCGGCGAACGAGGCGTCGTGAAGGAAGGGCTCCATTGGCAATAATAAGAGCTTTCATATCACAATCCCACCGTAAGTCCGATCATATAACTCCGTTCCGCCGCGGGAAAGAATTCTATTCCCTGACCGCCGGCAAAATAGAGCCTGTTGAACAGATTTATCACCTTCCCGTGAATCGCGACCGACACTCCCGGGGACAAAAGATACGGTCCGTAAGATGCATCCAGGTCGAACACCGTGTATGCGTCAACCATGCGTTGTTCATTGTCCGTGTTGTCAGTGTAAAACGAACCCACGTACCTGCCGTGGAGACTCGCGGCGAACGCTCCCCCGTGATAACCGAAGCGAGCGTTTGCAAGAAATTCGGGGAAGCCGGAGATGCGATTGCCGTCAAGCGAAACCAGGCGTGAAGAATTGTCGTACGCTGCGTACCGGATCAACCGGTTGCGCGAAATTGTCATCGTTCCACCCAGGTCGAACATATGGCTGACTGCCGTCTGGCCCGTTAACTCGAGCCCGATATGCCGCGTCCGTTCGGCGTTGCCCGTCACCGGAACGCCGAAAACGTCAAGTTGCCCGTTGTCAATCAGTTCATCGTTGAATTCCATCCAGTACAGGTTCGCAGAAAACTTGCCCGCCGACGTTGTCATCTGGCTTCCTATTTCGACGTTCGAGCAGGTGTTCGGGTTTCGCGAGCGGCTTGCTGAAATCAAAAACCGTTTTCCCCCCGACGTTCATCGTGTCGAAGCCCGGCGTCGCGCCGTAATACGCCTCTTCGCCCTGGTAGAGATTCGGCAAACTCGGTTCCCGCGACGTGAGACTCACAGACACATAGCCGTTGAGCTGGTCGGTGAAATTCTGATTCAGTCCGATGTGCGGATTGACGAAAAAATACGGCACGCTGAACGACGTCCCGAGAAACTCCTCATTATCCAACCCGTACCTGTCATACACAAACTGAACGTCGGCCATCAACGTCATCCGGTCGCTCGCATGATAAATCTCGTGCCCGTAGAGTGAAGCCATATCCTTCTCTCCGTTGAACTGATAAAAATGAAAATCCGGGTCATAGTTTTGAGGATAGATGGAAGCATAAGGGATACTCCCCCAGTGGAGGGAACGATGAATGCGCAGCTCGCCGCCGACCGTCAGCGTTCCCGACCCGTGGTCGATATCGAAGCGCGGCAGCCAGCCCCATTGCTTGTTGCCCACAAACGCGCGGATCAAAAAATCAGGAACCGTCGTGGAACCGAATGTGGAGTCGTAGCCCACGTAGCGCATGAAGTATAGCATTGCGGGTGTCGGTTTGCCCGTTGTGGGATCGGGATACGGGATCCAGCTGCCGTCATAGTCGAAGTAGCCGTCTCCTTCTATATAGAAGAACGTATTGTACAACTTGACCGCAGGCGAGATTCTCCATTCATTGAGCAATTCGTAGTGCGGTTGGGAAAAACTTTCATTCTCCTCCGGCCTCCGGAGCGTGGGGGACTCAACGGAATCGCCCGCCGCATTCAATCCAAAGTAGTTGTAGTTGATCCGGCGCAGGGCGAGGTCATCATTATAGAAACGCGGGATGCCGTTGTAGGCAAGGCCATCCTGTATGGGCCCGCCGTAGATGTCAATCCGCGTTGTCATCGATTCGTCGAGCCGCTCAGCGCCGATGTAGTAGCTGTTCACATCTGTCCATGAATGCTGACGATAGCCGGAGCTGCTGGCCGCGGAAAGGTTGCCGAAGAACAGGTACCTGCCGTCGACGAGGCCCGAATTCAACGCAAGCCCGTATTTGTGCGTATTCAGAATGGTTCTGTTTTCATCACCGTATTGCTGAAATCCGGCGTCGGAGTCAGGACGACGCCCGGTTTAAGGGAAATGGGCATGGTGGTGAAGTTTATCGATCCGCCGATAGCCGGCGGGCCGTAGAAATCGCTGCCAGCGCCGCGCATGACCTGAACGTTCTGGGTGTAGGCGAGCAAATCCGGCATGTCGATCCAGTAGACGATGTGGTCCTCCGGGTCATTTTGCGGAACACCGTTGACCATCACCGCGACGCGGCGTTCGTCAAAGCCGCGCATAGTCAGGTGCGTGTACCCTATATCATTCCCGTTCTCCGAGTAGGTGATGATTGACGGAAGTTCGGACAGCACGGCCGGCACGTCCTGCACCGTAGTTCTCTCGACGATCTGCTGACGGTCGAACGAAGAAAATGTCGCCGGCGTCTCGCGCTCTCTCGCCTGGGTTGCCGTGATGATAACGGGAGAAAGGTAATACAACGTATCCTTGTCGTTTCGCGACACCTCTTGTCCCGAAACAGAATTCACAAGAATTGTTGCACAAATGCCCAGAAATAGTAGTCGTATTTTCATGTTTCCACCGTCAAGTATGATAAAAAACAACGCCGTTTTCCCGGATCCTCCAGCATTGAAGGCATCGGAAAAACGGCGTTGAAAAAATATCATTCGTATTTCCTACGCTGGTATTATCCAGATCAGGTTCAAGGGTATACTCTCAGCCCCGATTCCCGTCGATGACAGGATCGAAGCACCCCGTACAACATCGTTCCAAAGAACTTTCCCTCTCACGCCCGAGGGATGAGGGGATTGTCGGATTCACGGGCGCCAGTTGCACCCGCCGACACCCGAAATATAACGGTTCGAAATACGGAAAGCAAGTCACAAAAGTGTGACACTGCCTAATGCTCCTGTTTGGGAACGAGCAAAAGCCCACCCGTCTTTGCGAATCCCGCCCTGAGCTTGTCGAAGGACGGGACGAAGCAATCTAAACGATGCAAACGTGGCACAAGCAGTTTATGTCTAGATTGCTTCGCTCGTCCGAAAAGAGCGGACTTCGCTCGCAAAGACGGGTTAGCCTTGTACACGAAGTACGAGGTGCGATCCACCTGGAGGGTTGTCAGGTCAAGGTGAATCGCACCTTTCTCACCACCATCCTCCCTGAGAACGTTCCCAAATGGAATTTGGGAACGAGAATGGACGGCACAACGTCCAATGAGGTGGGGTTTGGCACGGTACACAATAATGAGGATGATGGACCAGAGTGTTTGGATTTAATTCCATGAACGATTATATTCTCGCCGCGTGACAGGAACGCGGAGAATAAATCGGATGATTATGTTTGGATTAGTTGAATGTCATCGAAAGCGGTTTCTCGTTGAAATTGAACCAACCTACAAATCCAGGAAAGGGAACTTAACATGTCCATATTCAAAGAATTCAAAGCATTCGCGATGCGCGGAAACGTTGTCGACATGGCGATCGGTATCATCATCGGTGCCGCGTTTGGGAAAATCGTTGGCTCGATCGTCAACGACGTGCTTATGCCGCCCATCGGACTGCTGATCGGCGGCGTTGATTTCAGCGGTTTCGCTCTCACCATCAAGGAAGCCTCGGGTGCGGCACCGGCCGTCGTGATCAGATACGGTGTGTTCATCAACAGCGCCATCGATTTCATCATTGTTGCGTTCGCTACTTTCCTGCTGATCCGCGCGATGAACAGACTGCAGAAGAAGGAAGAGACACAACCGACGACAAAAGAATGTCCGGAATGCCGGATGTCCATCCCTCTCGGTGCAAAACGATGCGGACATTGCTCGGTCGTACTACAGCCTGCGTAACGCGTCGCATCGATACCGGTCGGCGACATCAACCGTCTTCATCACTTCATGAATAAGAGAAAGGTAAAATAATGAAAACAATCATTCTTCTTTGCATCGTAATAATCTCGTCATCCGGCGCCCTTGCGCAGCCAGCCGCTCCTGCCCCAGCCCCGCCAGAGCTCGGCTGGAAGCATAATCTCGTGTCCGGTGTGACGATGACACAGGTAGCGTTCACAGACTGGGCGCAGGGAGGCGACAACGCTCTCTCATATACGATTTCGGCCGCCGGCAAATCCGTCGATGAAGAACCGACGACAAATCTGGACGACGCTCTACAAGTTCGCGTTCGGCCAGACGCGCCTTGGAGCCGAAGGGCTGCGAAAAGCCGACGACATGATCGACCTCGGCTCGGTCCTGACGTACAAATTTGACTCGTATGTCAACCCGTACGTCTCGGCAACGTTGAAAAGCCAATTTGCGGTTGGATACAATTATAACTCCCTGGGGATTGGTACTCCTGTTTCCCAATTCTTCGACCCGGCGTATCTGACTCAGACCGCCGGCGCGGGATTCCAGCCGATCCATGAGATCAAAACACGACTCGGCATCGGTCTTCGCGAAATCATCACGAACCAGTTCAGACAGTACACGACGAATAACGAGTGGGCTTCGGTGGACGGCGGTTTGGAATCGGTGACGGAAGTCAACTGGCAGATTGAAGATAACATCCTGTTCACGACACAATTGTCGCTCTTTGAGCCGTTCAAGACAATGGGCGTCGTAGTTGTTCGCGACAACAGCTCCGTCACCGCCAAGGTAAGCAAATACGTTACCACCATTCTCAACGTTCAGCTGATCAACGAAAAGCACGTCGATCCGCGTACACAGGTCAAAGAAACGCTCGCCCTCGGGCTCAGTTACACAATATTTTGATTCTCTGTAAATTTCTTGTTATATTGATACTTAATCATCATTAACAAGGAATTGGAGTAATGGCACAGCATCTTTCAGCAGAAAAGCAGGCACGTCAGGCTGTCAAGCATCGCGAGAGAAATCGACATTATCTCTCATTGATGAGAACCGCGGTCAAACGAGTACGGCAGTCGAAGGAAAAAGAGAAGGCGGTCGCGTCACTGCGCCGCGCATCAAAACTTCTGGATCAACTTGCATCCAAAGGCGTTATCCACCACAACAAGGCAGCAAACCAGAAATCAGCACTTACGAAATTTGTAGACTCTCTGAAGTAACACTTCAAGTTTCGCAACACGCACGTCCCGTTCCGGCAGTACGGAACGGGACTTTTTTTTATCGACCAGGGATGAGATGGGTCTCGGGCGCTGGAAACGATCTCACTTTCATTGTCGCCAAAGATACGTTGGGTACGTGAATGAAATGCGATCCGGTATTTCATAAAGCGAAGGAATCCTGCACTCAGATCCCCCCATTGATATTGAGACCTTGTCTCCTTTGACATCGCCGAAAGGATTGCCGATATCCACGCTCACGACGACATCCCACGACCCTCCAGGTGAAATTTCCCGGATTCCACTTGCACCTAAACTGTCAACGGTGAAGGCAGCAAACACAGAATCATTCCTCTTACCGTTCATTGAAAGCTTGAGACACAGCATTTCATGTATCGAATCGGCATTGAGGAGAAATGCCTGCTGAGAAATGTTCTTAACACTAAATCGAAATCGAATCCTTCCATTGCCCGGCAGCGCTGTGTCGATCAATTGAAGGGATGTTTTGAAGACGTGGTTCGGGAAGCAAACACCAAAACGCTCCGTTGCCACCTCGCGGGCGCGGGGAGCAATCGTGTCACTTCGAAAAATGGAGATAAGATAATCATGGAGATCTGGGGATCGATAAAATGCATAACTCCAGATGATTCTATCGAAGACGATTGATTGTACATCATAACGGTGAGAGTGAATGATGCTAAAAAGGGACGAGTCTCTCAGCATCTCATTAAAAAAATGGAGGCGACGTGAAAGTATTCTCCAAAAGGACATCGTCTTGTCTCCCTTTCCTTCTTCCAATAACTTTGCAGCAATACCTGCTGCGTCCGTTGGTGAAAGCCACTCAAGCGCCCTGAAGCATTCCTCTAACGGGTAATCGACTGTTGAGGAGCGGAGGAGAACGCTTCTCAAGAGCTGAACAGCGGCTGTATCGCGCGCTCCCCGACCCGGGTCATACAATGTCCGGGCTGCCGCGGCAAGGTCTATTCGATTCGCCATAGTGTCAGCGATCACAGTTCGTATAAGCGCGGCCGTACTTTTTCCGGGAAACCGTTGGTTTAAGTCCTTGAGAGCGGGCGGCACGGGTGATCGATAACCCCAGTTCACGCCAGGAATGCTCGGCATGTGAGACAAGGATTGCCGTCCATCCGGGATGAAATCCGTCCTGCGTTCTATGATACCCGCAAGGAACGTCGAATCTCCCTCTTGAATCGCCAGATCATCGTAGTGTGCGAGTTGAAAAAGCGTATCGGCAAACGACTCCCATCCTGTGTTTGACGGCGGAACCCGGTTGCCATGCGGCACAATGATGTACCGGACGTTATATCTCGTTCCCCTATTGAAGTATGGCGCGTACCCACGGTAAAAATGGCGAGCGGGAACGCTGATTCGCGTGGGGTATTCAGTAATATGAACATGATATGGAATCACTCGTTCCCAAACTCCAGGCTTCGTTTCCGCCTCGAGATTTATATCTCCATACCAATCCCCCGAAACCATTCGCTCCTTCTCCGTATTATTGACATAATAGATATTCACGAAGGGAGCCGATTTCCCTGGTTGAGGATTCGACGGATGATCGAAATCGGCAAAGACAGAAAACGAATCTTTGGGGGCACTCACCACGGACGGTAGATCAGATATTGGGTCATAGCGGACTCCCCACGAGGAATGGCCACCTGATGCAGTGACAGAATGGGAACAGCCGAAATGACAAATCAGGATAATGACAGAAAAAAGTGGAACAACCCTCGCAATGCTTTTCATGCCGCCTCGCTTGACAAAGTGTATCGCGTCAGAGACTTTTGGACTCTTTCTCCTTCAAAATAAGCGATATTTGTCAGACAATCAAGTGTTGAGGTGCGCTGTGATTCCTTGACTGCGCAGCCACTTGTCAGTTGGGGAGATTTCCCCCGGTATCCAGTTGCCGAATGACGAAGGTGCGGGCTTGTTCCAGGTACTCAGCGCCGCCGACAATATACGTGTCGTTGTGATTTGCCCCTTCTATCTCGTAAAACTGCTTCGGCTCATTGGCGGCGTCGAACAGTTTTCTTCCAAGGTCGAAGTGTGTTGCATTTCGCCCGCAGGATGCGCCACGACTAAAAGAGAAAAGGTATCAATCGCTTTGCCTTCTTTGCATACTCTTTATACTCCGGGTATGCAATAATCAAGAGCCGTTCCTCCAGGAGCATTCGCACTACCAGGCTGAGAACAACGAGAACTGCGGCGGCGATTAACCATGCCGATCGATATGAGAAAACACCCGCCAAAACAAAATAGCTCACTGCTGCATATATCGGATGTCGCAAGAAACGATAAGGACCGCGGGTAACTAATCCGCCTGCCGTAGGATTAGCTCCTGCGTGGAAACTACGCTTTCCGAATGTCATGCGAGCCCAGAGCATGAGGCCTGCCGCAAGCACCTGCACCGTGATACCGATAGGGTTCGAAGAGAACAGGGCATGTTCGAGGAAAAGGTATGAAATTCCGATCGCTGCAATACCCAATGCCATCAATGAGGAGACCCTGGAGGTCATTCCGATCCTATTGTATTTTCCCGGAAGAACGGCGACAGGCAGAACTACTCATTTCATGACGGGGGAAGATTGCCAAACTCTACCTGGCGCACCTGCAATTTGATCTCGAGTTCTTTAATGCGCTTATCGATTTCTCCCGCGAGCTCGGGCTTCTGTTTTTTCAGCAACTGATACGTTCGTATTGCTTCCACAAGTTGATTTTGCTGAACGTAGATTTCCGCCAACGTCTTGCTCACGATCCTCGATTCATCCGACATCGGCTTCGATTCGAGCTTTGCCGGACTCGCGGTTTCTTCAGGAACAACCGGGACAGGTCCACTGCCCAACCACTGCCCACCCATCGGCGTTTCGGCGGCATGCGACCGCTCTTTTTCCGAAGCCTCCGCTGGCGGGCTTTCAATCGCGGCTATCCCCTCTACTGGCGTGGATTCCGGAATTTTATCCACTATCGGCGGGTCGACAACGCCAGGGGCTTGCTCAATAACAGCAGGAGGCTCCGCTGCTGCAACCGGTTGTGCGGCCTGTCCTTCCGCGGGCGGGGCGGCCGGCGCTGGAGTTGCCGGCGCCTGCAATTGAGCGAGAAGCGCCTGCAGCGCTGTCGCTCCAGGAAACGCGCCGGACACCTGGCCGATGAGTTGAACAGCATCATCGATCCGGTGTTCTTCGGCATAGCATTTTGCAAGAATAACCTGTGCCGTCAGGTAGCCCGGATATTTCTGCAGCCCGCCGAGACACAGTTCCCCGGCGTCCTTGACCCGTCCGGCAGTGAGATACTCCTCGGCCAGCCGTGCGAAGAGCGGCGAGTGTGGACGCTGATTGTGCTTTGCTTCGAGCTGTGATAGATTCATACCTGCACGTGTTCGATTGTTTGGGCTGTCTGGAATCCCGGCGCAAGAGTTACCACTGCCCCGGCGGGAGGTTCAGTTTGTTTTCTTCGGGCGCTGGCGAGTCTCCTGGCGAGCCACGCATGTTTCAGGCTGAGCGTCGCCACCATCCCGAATCCTACAGAGAACAGAAGCTGGAACGGCACCGCGGCAATCTCCAGATAGTAGATGGACGACGCGACCCCGAACAGGCAATACAATGCCAGCAGTACCTCGATAATAACCGTGAAACTCATTTTCGCCGGAACATATTTTTTGTCCATCCAGAAATCCTTCTTATCGACGATATGGTATTTCGGCGTCCGGACGAATTCCGAGGGCTTCTTGAACAGTCCTTCGAAGACTGCCTTCGTATTGTTGACGGCGAATCCCATGCTGCCCGCCATGAAAAGCGGGAACAGCAGTATGCGTTTGGGCCAATCCTCATACACGTCCTTCTGAGAATAGAGATAGAACAGGAACGACCCGATGAACGCGAACACAAATACGGCCATGATCGCAAAATACGTCTCATAACCGCCTTCATGTTTGATGTAAATCAGAGGGACATTCAAAATACCTGCAAGAAGAATGAAGGGGAACACAATATTGTTGGAAAGATGGACCGTGGCATGGATTTTCTTCTCCAGCGGTAGATCCGATTTCCATACTTTCGGGAGAATTTTTCTCGCGGTCTCAATCGCACCTTTCGTCCAGCGAAACTGTTGCGTTTTCAGTGCGTTGATTTCTGATGGCAGCTCGGCGGGCGATGTAATATCATTAAGGAATTTAAATTTCCAGCCGCGGAGCTGTGCGCGGTAGCTCAGGTCGAGGTCTTCGGTGAGTGTATCGGCCTGCCAGTTGCCGGCGTCCTCGATGCACGATTTCCGCCATATGCCCCCAGTGCCGTTAAAGTTGATGAAGAATCCGGCTTTGTTTCTGACATTCTGTTCAATGACAAAATGTGCGTCGAGAGCCATTGCCTGGGCGCGCGTCAACAGGGAATAATCGCTGTTGAGATGTTCCCATCGGGTCTGGACCATGCCGATGGCGGGATCCTGGTAAAAATACGGGAGCGTTTCGAGCAGGAAGTCCGGGCTGGGAACAAAATCCGCATCGAACACTCCGACGAACTCTCCGCGCGCGGATTTCAACCCCTCCTTCAACGCTCCGGCTTTGTACCCCTGGCGGTCGACGCGCTGGATATGCTTGATGTGCAACCCGCGCTGCCTGTGGCCGGCGATGCACTCCGCGATCACGGCGGAGGTCTCATCCGTTGAATTGTCGAGGATTTGAATCTCGAGTTTTTCCAGGGGATAGACGATTTTGCACGCAGCATCGATGAGGCGACGAACGACGTACATTTCATTGTACACCGGGAGTTGCAACGTGACGACGGGGAATTCATTCAGCTTCGGAGGCGGTTCGGGCCGCTTGTTCCGGTGCTTGAAATAATAGTACATCATCACAAATCCGCTCGATCCGAACAAGAACAAAACGGTCAGCGATGCAAAATAGACGCCAATAACGATATCCTGGAGAGACATAGCTGTTCAGTAGTTACCTTGTTGTGATGAAAATAGTTTCGTTACCATCCTGAGACCGTGGCATTGAGAATATCTTCCCCCAATTTCTGAATCGCGTCGGAGATCGCAGTCGTACGTTGCGCCGCGCCGGAGGAGATGTCATAGTCTCCCCAATTGGAGAATTCCCTTTCCCACACTCTCTTCCGGAGCTTCATATCCTGGTACGTGACCTTGACGACAATCGTAACCCGGCGTTTTGTCACTGTTTCTCCCGAGGAAACGACCGAAGGGTCATCGCGCACACTCGTGACGATGCCTTCCAGAATCGAATCGGAGTGGGTCTTGTCGGCAACTTCCAGGCTATTGTCCTGCTGGAAGAGGCTTATCAATTTGTTGGTGAAATTTTCACGCAAGTTCGGCTCGCCGAATCCACTCTGGTCATCGAACAGCGGAATCCCGATAGTTTTCAAATGCGGCGGTACGGACGACCCGTTGAATGAATACGGGCAACCACCACAACCGGCAAGGCTCACGATAGCGAGTGAAACCATTAACCATCGCGCGATATTGCTCATGTCGAGATTCTCGTAAGCGCCGCGGGTCACCGTCATGTTCAGTCCAGATGATATTCTTTGATCTTGCGGTAGAGCGTGCGTTCGCTGATGTTGAGCGCTTTCGCCGCAAGCCGTCGGTTGTTCTCAAACCTTTCCAGCGCTCCGATGATCATTCTTTTTTCCACTTCTTCGAGAGGAAGCACCGGCTCATTCTGACCGTTCGGTTCTGCGCGCACATTCGCGTCGACGTACTGTGCGGCCATTGCATCGGCGGGCACCCTGCGCTCCTCGATCAAATTCTTCAACGCCATAATGTCGCTCTTCACTTCCAGGAGCGCCCGGTAAATCAGCTCCCGTTCCACCTGTTCGGGCGTCCTGCGTGTGTGCACCGGAAGATTGCGCCCGTTATCATGAAAATCCTTGAGATATTTTTTCACATCCATCGCTTCGATTCGTCTGCCTTTCTCTATGACCAGCATGCTCTCGATGACATTACGCAATTCACGCACATTTCCCGGCCAGTGGTACTGTTGCAGGATTTCCATTGCATCATCCGAAATACCTGCGAACACGATGTCGTTTTTCGCGGCGATCTGCCGGGCGAACTCACCCACAAACAACGGGATATCCTCTTTTCTTTCCCTCAGCGGAGGAATCCGGATATTAACCGAACGCAGCCGGTAATACAGGTCGGCGCGAAAATTCTCCTGCCGGACTTCCGATTGGAGATCCTTGTTCGTGGCGGCGATAATTCGCACATCCACCTTCCGTGGAATCGCGGAACCCACGCGCATGTATTCGCCGCTTTCCAGCACGCGGAGAAACTTGACCTGCGTTCCGACGGGGAGCTCGCCGATTTCATCGAGAAAAATCGTTCCGCCGTCGGCAAGTTCAAAGTATCCTTTGCGTGTCTCCGAGGCGCCGGTAAATGCGCCTCTTTCATGTCCGAACAGCTCGCTCTCGATGATCCCCTCGGGAATCGCGCCGGCATTCACGGAAATCATCGGCTTGCCCGACCGCCTGCTCGCCCGGTGAATCGCTTTGGCGATCACTTCTTTCCCGACACCACTCTCGCCGGTGATCAGGATCGTAATGTCGGTTGAGGCGACCTGCTGTATCACTTCAACGATCTCCCTGATCTCGACCGACCGGCCGATGATACCCGAATTTTCCTGGAATTCCTGGCCCGTCATCGACACCTACCTCTCCACAACCATCGGGCTGATCTTGTACTTCGACTTGACCCGCCGGGCAACAGTTTTCGCATCATTGGCGGTATCGAACGAGCCGACCAGCACAACGAACAGGCTCTTACCCCCGCGCATTTTGTTTGTAATTTCGGCGGAGTAGCCCAGATTTTCAAAGAAGCTCTTTTGCTTTCTTGCATTCGCGGCGGTCGTAAACGCTCCTACTTGCAGTGTGTATTTTCCCTTTTTTTCAGCAATGGAGGGCGAAGGCGGCGAAATCGTAGAAGCGGGTTTCGTTTCCACGGCCGGCGACTCACGGTCTTCGTTCGTCGCCGATGTATCTACCGGTGGTTGTTGCTCGACGACATGCGACCCGCTTTCCTTCCGGGAAGACAGTTTCTCGCCCGGGGTCGCGGAAGCGTACGGAGAATCGGGGTAGTCCCGTTTCAACTGCCGCAGCTTCGCTTCCGCGGTGCGATACAGACCCACCGAGTAATAATACTGGTAGACCCGGTAGAGCGACTCGTCCGCCCATTCACTCTTGGGGAAATTGGTAACCACCGATTGATACAGCTTCTCCGATTCAATGCCGTTCGAAGCCAATCGTGCCTGGAGGTAGATAACCCCGGGATGGTTCTGATATTTGGCGGCAAGGTCCGGCAGGGCTTTCTTAACTTCCTCCGTCTGTCCCTTTTCCAGCTTATCGATATATGACTTAACTTCAATGTCGGAGCTTTGAGCGACGAGCGCTGTGTCTTGAGGGGGGAGCGGTGAACCGTGAGCAATGAGCATTGAGCTGTGAGCAAGGCTGAGGCTCATCCAGGCAAATAACGCCGGCCCGAGCAGTTTTCTTACTCTTCCATATTTCATTGTGCAAGTCTTCATACGGCTTCGGTGGTCGCTTCCAATCGCAGGCCAGAGTCAGCTCTACTGCCCGCCGTGCGTCCGAACAACGTCGCGGAATTCGCGCGCGCGATGAGCACCCGAACATAATCTCCCGCTTTGAATCCATCCTTCGGGAATACCGCCGTCTTGTTTCCACCCGTGCGCCCGCACCATTCATCGACAGATTTCTTGCTGGGGCCTTCAACGAGCACCTCCACGGTCCGCCCGACAAGTTGCTGGTTTTTCACGGTCGCCATCCTGGTTTGCAGCCCGATGATTTCAGACACGCGCCGTGATTTTTCTTCTTCGGGAACATTGTCAGCCATCGCGTAGGACGGTGTGTTTTCGCGGGGAGAGTACTTGAACATAAAAGCGCCGTCATAGCTCACTTCGTCCAACAGCTCCATCGTCCGGCGATGGTCATCTTCCGTCTCCGTAGGGAATCCCGCGATGATATCCGTCGAAAGACAGACACCGGGGACTGCCTCCTTGATTCTTTTAACGAGACGCATGTAGTGGGCGCGGTCATATGTTCGATTCATCAATTTCAGAATTCTGTCCGAGCCAGACTGCACCGGCAGATGGATATATTTGCAGATATTCGGATACTTCGCTATCGTGTCGACAAGCTTATCGGACATATCCTGCGGGTGTGAGGTGGTAAACCTGACGCGAACCGAGGGATCAACCAGAGCGACCGCTTCCAAGAGGTCGGGGAAATCGTAATTGCCGTCACGGTAAGAATTCACATTTTGTCCCAGGAGGGTAACTTCCTTGAAGCCACGGGCTGCAAGCTCGCCGACTTCGCGTACAATGCTGTCGGAGGATCGGCTTCGCTCGCGTCCGCGTGTGAAAGGAACCACGCAGAAGGAACAGAACTTATCGCATCCCCTCATCACGGATATCCAGGCGCTGATGCCTTCCGTTCGCAATGGGATGATATCGTCATACGTCTCAACACGTGAAAGCTGGACGGCGATGCCCTTCTCGCCATGCATGGCATTCCGAATCAGGCCCGGCAGTTTGCGATATTCATCCGGACCGACGATGACATCGACAACGTGTCCGACGCCATTGGCTTTTTCCCCATTCAATTTGATCCGTAAACGTTCGGCCATGCATCCAAGCACTCCCACAACCACCCGAGGTTTCTCAGCTTTGAGACGCTTGAATTCTCCGAGGCGTCCGTAGACCCGTTGTTCGGCATTCTCCCGCACGCTGCACGTATTCACCAAGACAACGTCAGCGTCCCCGATGGTGTTTGTGATTTCATGATCATCCTGCCCCAAAAGACTCCGCACGGTTTCGGAGTCTGCCACGTTCATCTGGCAACCATATGTTTCTATGTAAACACGCTTTTTCTGCATGATTTGGCGTGTAAAGATACGGAAAAAATGTCAGATAATCAAGCAACAACAATCAAATCAACGTTTTTGCCTATGGAATCAATGGTTTTGTTCAGATTCGCCGGCGGTGGAATTGACAAGAAGGCAGTATCTTTTCAATTGAAGAATTAAGAGAAAAATCGTATATTGGGCTCACAATTTTCCCGTTACCCACATATTCAAATGAGACTAAAAACCGGCTATGATTCCTTCTGAACTCTTAGCATCTGTCAAAGAACAAGCAAAGAAACTTAAGCGAACCGTTGTCCTTCCCGACGCGCTTGATGAACGTGCGATAAAAGCTGCCCGCACGGTTACGGACGCGGGAATCGCGAACATCATACTCGTTGGCGACGAGAATAAAATTCGCGAGAAAGCCCAGTCGCTCAATATCGCACTCAACGGAATCCGGATTGCCGACCCGGAGAGATCCGACAAACTCTCCGATTTCTCGCACATCTTCTACAACCTGAGAAAATCGAAGGGTATCGAATTCGCTCAGGCACAAAAAACCATGGCCCATCCGCTCTTCTTCGGGGCGATGATGGTACGCGAGGGCCTGGCGAACGGAAGCGTCGCCGGATCACTCTCGACAACGGGAGATGTTTTGCGGGCGGGGATTCAGGTCATCGGCGTCAAGGAAGGCATCAGTATCGTATCAAGTTTCTTCCTGATGATTTTCCCCCATAAGGTTTTTTCGTTTTCCGACTGTGCCGTCGTGCCCGACCCGACGTTCGAACAACTCGCCGACATTGCCATTACCACTGCGGAGAACCATAAGAAGTTGATGGGTGAAGAGCCGCGGGTAGCAATGTTGTCGTTCTCCACCAAGGGAAGCGCCTCTCACCCGCTCGTCGAAAAAGTGCAACAGGCAACCGCGCTCGTGAAACGGAAAGCCCCCACGCTGTGCGTCGACGGCGAGCTCCAGCTCGACGCGGCGATCGTTCCAGGGGTGGCCCGCTCGAAATCCCCCGGGAGTCCGGTTGAGGGAAATGCAAACGTCCTGATTTTCCCCGATCTCAATGCGGGCAATATCGGATACAAGTTAGCGCAGCGGCTGGGCGGCGCCGAGGCGATCGGCCCGGTGGTACAGGGTCTGAACAAACCCGCCTTCGACCTCTCGCGCGGCTGCAGCGTGGAAGATATCGTCAATGTGGTGGCTATCAATTGTATCGTCGGAACCAATTAATTCAATCACAATTTAACCAATTCAACAAAGGAGCATTTCATGGAAAACCAGGAAACAACTCAAACTTCCCCACCGTTGCAATGGAAGTGGGTCTGGGTAGGGGTTGTCGTTGGCGCCATTCTTGTCACCATCTTCGTCGCCCTCGCCAGCTCCCAGTTTCATAATCCTTATGTGCCGACCCTCATAGCCTGCCTCTGTTTTGTCATTACGGGAATTGTGGTCGGCTACAAATCCCCCGGCATCACAATTCGGGAAGCAGCCGCCTCAGGATTCATCTTGATGGTTTTCACGCTCCTGATCCTGACGTTCGGATTCAATATCGACATGTCGTTGGGGTACTGGATATTCGCGCTCGTGCTTGGATTCTTTCTGTCGATGCTCGGTGCCTGGGTCGGCGAAGAACTTCAGGGAACGCTCAAGGCTGCCTCTTCTGATACATCGAAGTTGAGCTGGCCGTGGGTTGCCACCGGAGTAGTTATCGGGTTTCTGTTGAATAACCTATCCGTGTTTATCCTTTTCGCCATTTTCCGTTTCGGTATCACCCAGATTCTTGTCTCGCTGGGCCTCAGCTTCGTGGTGACGGGCATCATCACGGGCTACCGTTCGCCCGGGACCACCATTAGGGAAGCTGCAGTTGCAGGAATTGTACTCGTGATTGTAAACTTCTTCTTCGTGTACTTTGGTTTCAGCGCCTGGCTGCCCCTCGGATACATCGTTGTCGCGTTGATCGTCTGCTTCCTGCTCAGCCTTGTCGGCGGCTGGCTCGGAGAGCTCCTCCAGAGCCGGATGGAGCAACAGCCGGCAAACGACTGACGCCGTTCAATAGTTCTACGGGAGGCAAATGGTTCCGAGGACGGACGCCGAGCGCGCTCCCGTAGCCCGGGGAACATTGGCAGGATTTCCCGCCACTGTTTCGTTCGCAAGAACAGCAAAACACACCGCTTCCTTGGAATCGGAAGTGAATCCGGGTTCATTGACGGGGGTAACCGGCACGGGGGAAAAATACCGCCGGAGCCTCTCCATGATGTAGGTATTGTGGACTCCGCCGCCGCTGACGAGAAGCCCGTCGAGTTTCGTCGCGGGGCTGACGAATCGGAGGTATGCTTCGCGCACGCTGAGTGCGGTAAATTCTGCAACCGTTGCCACCACGTCCTGCTTGCCTTGCCGCTTCGAACGCTGAACTATTCTTCGGATGAGAGTCTCCCCGAAAACTTCTCTGCCCGTCGACTTCGGCGGTTTCTTATTCAAATAGGGATGGCCCATCAGCCAGCGAAGGAACTCCGGGATGAGCCGGCCCCGTATCGCGAGCGCGCCTGAAATATCGTACGGACGCGCGAACCACTCTTTCACAAGACCATCGATGATCATGTTTCCCGGACCTGTATCGAAGGCCCACACCTCATTCACGGTGCAGCGTCCCGGAAGAACCGTGAGGTTGGCGATGCCCCCGATGTTCAGGAGCGCGCGGGAGAGCTTCGCCGATCGAAACATAACGTAATCGAAATACGGCACCAGCGGCGCTCCGCTGCCGCCAACCGCTATATCGCCAAGACGGAAATCGCCAACCGTCACGACACCTGTGTGTTTTGCGATCACAGCCGGCGAACCGATTTGCAGCGTCGCCCCAACATCTTTGCCGAACAATCGTCTCTTCTCCGGCAGATGCTGGATCGTTTGCCCGTGGGAGCCGATAAGATCAATATCGCCGGGGCGGACGCCGGCGCGGCGAGCTATTTTTCTCGCGGCGTCGGCAAATAACATGCCGATCAGGACATTCAACCTCGCGACGTCATCGAGACGGGCAGTACGAGCATCAGAATTCCTTAATAGGAAGGATTTAAACCCCGCAGGGTAAGGAAATGTCTGGAATGCGCGCTGCCGGAGCCTCGTGCGCTCCCCATTTCCCCGAATCTCGACGACAACCGCATCAATCCCGTCGGCCGATGTGCCGGACATCAAACCGACGGCGAGTTTCGTTTTCTTCTTTTGTATGCGTTCGAGCCTCTTTCATGTGCGAGATCCAGTTATGCAATTACGGGTTGAGCCTGAAGACGAGTCAAACTACAAAACTCCGGGTTGGAAATCAAGCATCGCCTTCGCAAATGCCTTCAGAGAACCCAGCCCCCAATGAGTCCCCTCATAGCACGGGATTGGACCGCTTTCCAGCCAGCCACGAATGTTGTATTTTTGTAGCAGTTCGCTTACCTTGTGATTATGCCAGAACCAAGTGAGAATTCGTTAAAAGAACTTCTGCATTCCCACACGAAACAAGGCGAACTCTGCCGCGACCAGGGCGACGGGAGAATTGAATGCTTCGCCTGCGGCCACCGGTGCAAGATCGGCGATGGGAAGGATGGCATCTGCCGGATCCGGTTTAACCGCGGGGGGAAATTACTGATACCGTGGGGATACGTCGGTTCCCTGGCGCTCGACCCTATAGAGAAAAAGCCGTTCTTCCATGCGCTGCCGGGAAGTCTTGCAATGAGTTTCGGCATGCTGGGCTGCGACTACCATTGTTCCTTCTGTCAAAATTGGATCACTTCTCAGACGCTCCGCGACCCCCACTCAGTATCCTCGATCGAGGTAACGACTCCTGAAGATATCGTCTCACTGGCACACCGACGCCAGGCAAAGGTTGTCACAAGCACGTACAACGAGCCGCTCATCACAAGCGAATGGGCAGTTGAAATTTTCAAATTGGCGAAGCGGTACAATCTTGTCACCTCCTATGTTTCCAATGGAAACGGAACGCCGGAAGTGGTCGATTACCTTCGCCCATGGCTCGACCTGTTCAAGATCGACCTTAAAGGGTTCGACGACAAACGCTACCGCGAGATGGGGGGTATCCTGAAGAACGTACTGGACACGGTCAAGTTGACGTTTGAGAAAGGGTTCTGGGTCGAGGTTGTCACACTCATCATACCGGGGTTCAACGATTCCGAGGAAGAATTGAAAGACATTGCCGCTTTCATCAAATCGATTTCCGGGAACATCCCATGGCACGTGACGGCGTTCCATTCCGATTACAAGATGGAGGCAACACCAAGCACACCGCTGCGCACGATTCTCCGTGCCGTGGAAATCGGGTACGAGGCGGGGCTGAACTTCGTCTACGCGGGAAATATTCCGGGGGCCGTGCAGAACTACGAAAATACGTATTGTCCGTCATGCCACGAGCTGCTCATCGACCGCCGCGGCTTCAGTGTCAGGAAGAACACTCTCCTTGACGGACATTGCCCAAAGTGCAAGACGGCCATTGCGGGGTTCTGGAAGATGCCCCGGATTCCGGAGGATCAGGGTTGACTTGCTTGCTCAATCGTTCTGCGTTCTTCTTCGGATATCTGCAGAAGGGCCCTCAGGTTTGTGAGCATCGCGACTTCTTCGGGGGTAAGGCTTTCGCCGGACATCACCTGTTGGACGACCCGCGCGTACATTTCAAGCACGGTTTGCCGCGGGACTTTTTTCGCCTCAATAACATCCTTTTTCCAGGCTTCCTGACGCTCCTTGCGTATGCGCTCGATCAGATTCTTGGCCTCGGGATGCTGGGCGTCCAGCGCCTGCAGTTTCATCGCTTCGACGATTGCCTCATTGTATGATTTCTGACCGATGAGTTCTTGTGCACGCGAAAAATAAGCTTCGAGTTTCATTTTCCTTGCTTCCGCGATGCCTTCTTCATGTGCTTTGTTGATTTGAGTATCGATCGCTTTGCGCTCGATCTGCTCCGAGGTCAGCACGTGGTACAATGAAATCGGGGTCCGGATGTTTTTAAGCTCTGTTTCCCCCATGTACTCGGCGTGGAATCCTTCACGATTTCGAATCTGATTGTAGACATCCTGCGACACGCAGATTCCCCCCGGTTCCGCCCGTTCCTGCAGCCTGGAAGCGATATTCACACCGTCGCCGAAAATATCGTTGTCCTGATACACCACATCTCCCAGATGGATACCGATGCGGAGCTTCATCTGAAGGTCTTCGCTTGCTGTTGCGTCATGCGCAGCGATCGCATCCTGGATCTCAATTGCACACCGAACGGCCTGGAGAACACTCGTAAACTCGGCAAGAAATGAATCGCCGATTGTCTTGACGACATTCCCTTCATGTTTGAGGAAGATGGGCCGGAGAATCCGGTTATGGGCCTCGAGCAGCTGCAAAGCGCCGGTCTCGCTTCTCTGGGTGATTGCTGAGTATGCCACAATATCCGTAAATACTATGGCCGCCAACTTCCTCTGAGGTTTCTTAGCCGCTTCCTCCTGGGTTGCCTGCACCGCTTCAGGCTTGGGCGGCTCTTTTACTTCAGGTTTTGTCGGGGGTGGGGTCAGAGTCGTTTGTGCAATCGCCCGTGTGATCCGCTGCTTGTAGGCAAGCGCATAGGCATTGTTCGGGTCCAGCTCAAGCGCCTGTTCCACCTCCTTAAGCGCCTCGGCGTGTTGAGCGGCTTTCAGCAGCCGGTCAACATTTCTGAGATGCTCGCTCGCCTTCTTCTTCGGGCTTTCAGGTTGTTGAGGTGATTCGTTTGCCATGAAAATAGAAAGTTGTTCTTTTCAACCAATGCACACGAGGTCGTTCATTTCAGCGGAAGCCGGGCGGCGGCGGCGAAGTCCTTGCCATAAACGCCGGAGAGATCCGCGTTGGTTAATTCATCCAGCATAAATCGCAGGTTCACGGCATCGTGAACAGCCTGCAGCGCTTTCTTCTTCATTTGAGCAACGGCTGCCTGTCCCTGGGACGAATGCATTTGGAGCGCGTACATTTGCGCGATCTTATAGAGAATCTCCGGGTTTTCCCGGGCCAGCGATCTGGCATCTTTCGCGAATCCTTCGGCTTCAGCAAAATGTCCTAACCGTGTCATGGAGAGGGCGAGATACATTGTGACCCGCCCGTCATTCGGATGACTCTGGTATTCCTCAACAAGGTAATCAACATTTTTCTTCAACAGGTCGTTCGCCTCTCTTGTACTGCCAAGCGCCAGCAGGAGTCTCGCATAGCGGTATCTGTTGACGAAGTCGTTGGATATTCCGCTCAGAATTCCTTCAAACGCTGCTTTGACGCGCCCGCCGTACTTTGAAAGGAGCGCTTTGTCAAAGAGAATAGCGTCGGCAACGGGTCCCATAAGGTACTTGATTGAATCCGTTGTCAGGCTCAATACTTGCTCGTGGTATTTCAAACCGTCCCCGTATGCGCCGTTCAGGTGACAGGCAAAGGCGGTCATCTGAAGAATTGTTATATCGCCGGGGGCAAGCTCGGCCGCGTGGGCAAGCGCTTTCAGCGCTTCAGCGTACTCTCCAACTTTGAGATCGACATCGGCTTCAGAGACAAACGTCTCGACCCTTTTCGGTGCGAGTACGGCCGCGCTGTCAAATTCCTGCAGTGCAGACTGAAACGATCTGTGCTGGACGAAAAGATTTGCGCGGGTAAGGTGTTCCTCCGCCGTAACGGTCGGTACAACAGCACTGGCGGGTGGTTCAATCGGCGTCTTCGTCGTTTCGGGTGAAGGCTTCGCCACTGCAACTTCGGCAGCAGGTTTGCTCTGGGGCACGACCTCAGGGGCCCTGTGCTTCCTCATTTGCGTCACGACGATGATCCCGACGATGACGACGAGAACCGCAATTCCGGTCCACTTTATGCTTCCCATCGCCTTCTTCTTTTCTACAATCACAGGCTCAACCACCGGGGTCGTTTCGGCAACCGATTCCGGTTTTTCCGCCTTCTTCGCGGTCGCGCGATCTTTGTGTTTATCCTGGGCTTGTTTGACGCGAAGCCGGAGGGTCAATGCCCTCGGATATGAGGGATCGACGTCCAGGATCTTCGAAACCTCTATCAATGCCTGTTCATAATTCCCGGAGTTAAAGAAATCCTCTGCGACGGTAATTTGAGCATGGACGCGGTCTTTCTTTTCTTTGGCAAGACGCGTTTCTTCCTCAAGGCGCCTGACCGGATCCATCTGTATCATATGCTCGACCTCGCGGCGGCGGAGTTCTTCTTCCCTCCGCTTCTGCTCCTCTTCCCTGGTCTTGTGTTCGGCGGCTTTTCTTTTCTGTTCTTCTTCCCTCTTGCGCTTCTGGTCGGCGCTCCGGCGTTCTTCGTCGTGCCGTCGTTTTTCCTGTTCCTGTTGTTTTCTCCTGGTTTCTTCATCCTGCTGCTTATGCCGCTCTTCTTCCTGCTTCAGGCCCTCGAGCTGAGATTGCAGCGCATAAATCTTCTGCTGACGTTCTTCTTCCTGTTTTTTCCGAACGTCTTCCTGCCTCCTGCGCTCTTCCTCTTGCTTTCTCTTCAGGTCTTCCTGTTTTTTTCGCTCTTCTTCCTGCTTCCTTCGCAGCTCTTCCTGTTTCTTTCGTTCCTCTTCTTCCCGCTCTCTTCTCAGTTCCTCCTGTTTTCTCCGTTCCTCTTCTTCCTGTTTTCTTCTCAGCTCCTCCTGCCGCTTTCGCTCTTCTTCTTCCTGTTGTTTCCGCAGCTCTTCCTGCTTCTTTCGTTCTTCTTCTTCCTTCTTTTTCCGCTCTTCTTCCTCAAGGCGCAGGCGCTCTTCTTCCTCCTGCTTTCTCTTGAGTTCCTCCTGTCGTTTTTGCTCCTCCTCTTTTTTCTTCAGTTCCAGGAGGTTCCGCCGTTCCTCCTCCTCCTGGCGCCGTTGTTCCTCCACTTTCCTGATCTCCTCAATACGCCGTTTCCGTTCCTCCTCCTCCTTTCGATGAAGCTCCTCCTCCTCCCTCTGGAGTTCTTCGAATTCCTGCCTGATCTTCTCCAACCTTCTCCGCTCTTCTTCCAGCTCACGCAATTTTTCCTGTTTGCGATTCTGGAGAATTTCCTTTTCATCGGGTTTAATTTCAGCCACGGGCGGAGGAGACGAGGGTTGCCCAAGTCGCCCCTGGATGGCAATAATGCGCTTCTTGTATTCCAAGGCCCTGGCATTGCCGGGGTCGATGGCCAGTGCGCGTTCGACTTGCAGGAGCGCCAGGTCGTAGTCCTTCAGCCTGATGAAATCGGGGACAACGATCAGGTAGTCATTGGCGCGTTTTAGTTGGTCTTCTGGAGATGGATTTTTTCCCATAGGTCCCTATTTCGATGACAACTGAATAGTTGAATAGAATTCCTGGTTATCACGGAAATTATAGAAATCGCCGTTTGTTAATTCGGCCAGCCTGAATTGTCCTGCAACTGCATCATGGAGAACCTGTAGCGCCCGCGGGTCTTTCTGAAGAGCGTAGATCTGCGCAACTTTGTATGGAATTTCGGGATCCGACGTGCCCAGCGCCAATGCTTTCTTCGCAAGGTCTGCGGCTTCAGGAAACTTGCCCACCCGCGTCAACGCAAGAGCGAGGTACACCATAGCACGGGCATCCTGCGGATGAGCACGGAGTTCCCTGCGCAGAAGATCCGAGACTTTTCCCAACATATCCGATGCCTCGGGCACCTTCCCGCTTACCTGGAGCAGGCGACCAAGCCGATACATATCCGCATAGTCGGTCGGGTCGGACGTGATGTTGCGTTGCAGCGCCGCCGCCACACGCGCACCGTAACTCAGTATCATGTCGGGGTCAAACAAAATGGCATCGGCCATCGGCCCCGCCAGATACCGTGTCGAGTCTTCGACAACCGGCAGAGCGATCTCGTGATACCGGCTTGCTTCGCGAGGGTCGTTCCTGAGCTGATTGGCGAAAGCAAATAATTCCAGGATCGCGGGGTCACGGGGATCCAGCTCCGTTGCACGGGTTAATGCGTCCGTAGCATCGTCGTATTTCCCGATTTCGAGATAGACGCGGGCCTTCGCGGCCAGCGCTTCAGTATAATTCGGCGACTGCTCCAACGCCCCGTCAAATTCCCGCAGGGCGGCTTCGTACTGCTGTCGAAGATCATATATCTTCCCGAGGGCCACATGCGCTTCGGCAACAGATGCATTCGCCGTCAGGGAGGCGCGAGCCAACTCCTCTGCATGCGCGAGGGTAGTCGTATCTGCATTCCCGCCGTATTCAGCTTTCGCTATGACCGCCAGCGACGCCTCCGCCAGGACTCCCATGAAATCCTTATCCCGATCGATCGCCTGCTGAAATAATTCGAGCGCCCTCTGTGCACTGTCGGCATCATGATAGTGCAGAAGCGAAAGTCCCTCAAGGTATGCCATATAGGCGCTGCCGTTCGACGTGACCTCCGAAGACAGAAAGGCCTTGCTCTGCGCGTCGAGCGTCAGGCCGTATGAGTCCACGATTTGCGATACGATTTCACCCGGAATCTGCGCCAGTTGATCCGCGGTTTTCTCATACGAGTGTTTCCACTGCGTCGCACCAACGGAATCCGATATCTTCACGTCCAGGACAACTTTCCCCTCCGCTCCCAAAGTGATTTTCCCTTCGAGGATGACAGGATACCCCAGGTCAAACACGGCATGGGGTGCGTCGGATGCCGATCGCGACACTGCCAGCGATGAAGAGAATCCCATGACGCTCACGGGCTTCAAATGCTCCAGGCGACTCACAATTTCCTGCGCAAGTGACAAGCCGATAGCTCTCCCGGCAGATCCTGTGCTATCATCGGTGAACGGCATCACCGCGATAGAAACATTCCGCGGGAACAGTGTGCTCTTGAAATGGAAGAACAGCACGGCAGCCCCGGTGAGAAGTATTACCCCCCCCGCTATCCAGACCAATCTGATGACGGCCCTCTTCGACAATTTGCGCTTTGCCTTTGGAGGAGCTGCACCTTCTTCCTGCGCGACGGTCTCGACTGGCACAGCCTCCGTTGGAACATGGCCTGTTCCAATTTCCTTTTGAAATTTCAGAGCAGCTTCATTCGATGGATCGAGCTCCAGCGCCCTGGATATCATAGCCGCAGCATTCTCGGTATCACCATGAGTGAAAAACTCCTGGGCCCGATTGAGAAGCGCATCAGCCGGCTTCGAACCTTCCGCCGGTATCGGTCCGCGGGCGGGAATTTCTTCTGCCGCCTGTTCCATCGGTCCCCAGATACCATCCTCCGGAGCGCTTTTCTTGACCGGGGGCGGCTGTTTTACCGGTTCGGGTTTGGGCAGTTTTTCCTGCTCGAATCTGTTCCGCTCTTCTTCAGCCCTGAGCCGTTCTTCCTCCGCACGCCGTCGCGAATCTTCTCTCCTTTTCCGTCCTTCCTCAAGCTTGCGTGTAAAATCCTGGACCCGACCCTGGAGAACGCCTTCCTCGCGGCGACGCTCAATTTCTGCGGCCTGCGATTCCGCCTGGCGGAGACGGTCCTCCTGCTTCAACCATTGGCCGGCGAGTTCAATGGCGCGCGGTTCAAGGTCCTGCTCGATGTGCCGTAGCTCGTCCTCAACCGCCGCCTGCTTTGCTGCCAGTATTTTGTCTTCCTTATCCTGCAATCAATACCACTCGTTGTAAACGAACGTCACTCAAAAAATGTATCGAAATGTCGTTGAATATGCAACCATGAAGATCACACGATTGATCATCATCACAGCAATTCCCTCCATTTTGCGCACCCCCGGTGTCGGGGATCACTTCTCGCAAGATCGATTTCGTCCTCATGAATCTCATATACGCATGCATTTCTCACTCAGGGCCCGAGGATATGAAAGCAGGAATCGAAAAGAATGGAATTATCGTCACTGGTAACAAGAGCGATATATGCGTCGCGGGTTCGTGGCGGGGATTTTTTCGATTAGCCGACAAAAATCCTCCGCGAGGTGCCACGAGATGATGTTTGTTCTGATGTCGATCCACTTTGTCAAAGAATTGACTTACCATGAATATCCTTCTCCGTAAGACAAACTTGAGCTAACATGGACTTCAACACTAAAAACTCGTATATTGTTGAAGAACAATTGAGAAACCGTCCGAGTTTTCAGTAGGGAAAGTAGCAAGAAAATGAAGAAAAAGCAACAACCGACGCTTGCCCACGTTTCTGCCGGCCCGCCGTTTCAACCGCTCGACCGGCGCTACGATGTGGAATCTGCCGAATCAATCAACCCGGATGTTCTTGATTCGTTTCCATATGAGTACGCCGGAAAGGATGTAACCATCAACATCGAAACTGATGAATTCACCGCCGTGTGCCCGTGGTCCGGCTTGCCCGATTTCGGAACGGTCAAAGTCAATTACATCCCCAACAAACTCCTCATTGAATTGCGATCGTTGAAATACTATGTTCTCAGTTATCGCAACGTCGGTATTTATCAGGAACATGCCGCACACCGGATCCTCGACGACCTTGCAGGCTGCTGCAAACCCAAATGGATGCAGGTGATCCTAGATTATAAGATCCGGGGAGGGGTTCATACTCTCGCGACCGTGGAATACGGCAAGAAGGCTTGAGATGAAACATTTTCTCATCCTGGGATCTCTTTCGGCATTTCTCGCTGTCGCACTCGGAGCTTTTGCCGCACATATGCTCCGGCAGAAACTCTCGGCCGAGCTATTCAATATTTTTGAAGTTGGCGTCCGCTATCATATGTATCATGCTCTCGGATTGTTTGTCGTTGCATGGGCCATCACCCAGTTTCCGGAAGCTCATCTCGCGATCTCAGGCTGGCTCTTCGTCGCCGGGACAATTCTCTTCTCCGGCAGTCTTTACGCCCTCAGTTTGACGGACATCCGGTGGCTCGGGGCGATCACACCCGTGGGGGGACTATGTTTCCTCGGCGGCTGGCTCGTCCTGGCCTGGAATGTCTGGAGATCCCTTTAGGCCATGCTCGAAAGATTATACGATGATCCGCTCCCCGACTATTCCCGGATGGAGAGCTGCCGCCTGACGAGTTTTTTCAGCCTTACCTTCGCTCATCATAGCTTGGAACAGGCATGAACCCGGAGCAGCGGGCAGAAGCCGTTCGTTCTCTCTACGGCATACTTTCACAGGCGCTTCAGAGCGAACTCGACCAGCTCAACACCACGCGCCGCAAAGCGACGCTTGTGAGTGGCGAGTTCATTGGATCGTTTGCCGAATACTATTATTACCGCTTCGAAATCCCCGAGGAGATGTGGCTGCAGGCAATTACGCACGCGACGTTTACGCTCGGGCGCTCGGACCCGGTCGTGGTGAAGGGCGACATCGTCAGCATCAAAAACCAGTTCCTCATTGTCGCTTTGCCGGTGGATATCGGGCAGGTGGTTCCGGAAGTGCAGTGCTCGTGGGATTTCGACGAAGAGATGAAGCCCGTCATCGCCTTGCTCGCGTCAATCAACGACCCGCCGCCGATCGCTTCGATGCTCTTCGGACTTGAAGACAGCCCGGGAGTCGATGGGTCGGTCGAGCCCGTCTTCCCTCCGGATATGCCGCCCCGCCAGCAGGATGCGGTCGGAAGGATCATGCGGAACAGCGTCACATTTCTCTGGGGACCATCGGGATCGGGTGAGTCGGAAATCCTGACTTCCGCGGTGTTGAACTTCGTGAAGGCCGGGAAAAGAGTTCTCTACTTGACCAAAGCATGCGAGCGGGCCGATGAACTTCTGGAAAAGATATCACTCGCAGGCGAAGGCATCGGAGTGAATACTCTGCCGTCCACGCTGCTTGCAGGACTTTCCATGGATTTCAATTCCGCCGCCATCGCCCAGTCATCCCTGGAACTCCGGGCCGCAGCACTTCACGGCGAAACAAGAAAGAAGTTTCCGGATGTCTTCGCGCTGATCGAGACCTACCGGTCAACGAGAATCAGGCAGATTCTTCATGAGGACTTCAGTTTGCGCCTCGATGAACTCAACAAGAAACTCGAGGAGAAGAAACAGCAGGTTCTTCAGATATCGGAAGAGTTGCTGAGGCTGCGCGACGCTCTCAATCGGGTGAAGAACGCCTCCATGCTTGAACGGATGAAGAGAGGATTCAGCAAAGATGAGTCCGTCGTTACCCAGAAGCAGTACGACGAAAAAGTCGCCTCTCAAAAAAGACTGCAGGCGATTCAACAAACCATAGCCTCGGAGATATCAAAGCTCGAAAACAACGCTCCGGTTACTCCGGAACGGGCAAGGGAGTATCAATCCGCCCTGAAGCGTATCGCCGAACTCGGCGGTATCGACCGGCTGATGCAAACGGCGTACGATCACCTGAAGGTCGACCATACCGATTTACTGCGGACGAAATCACTGGTCATCGCAACTGTCGCGGCAGTGATTTCGGACCGTCATTTCGACACACAGCAGTTCGACGTCGTAGTCATCGAGAATGCGGAACGCGTCAGCCTGGCGCATCTCGCCGTGCTTGCACTTCGCTCGACCGGGCAGATGGTCGTCGCGGGAGACCCGTTCCAGCTCGAACCGGAATCCTGCTCCAAATCGGAGCTGGCACAGAGCTGGATACAGCAGGACATCTTTGAGCAGGTTGCGGGAACGCGCGACCTTGCACAGCTCTTTGAATGGAAAGAGCAGCAGCCACAATCCTCGGTTCTCCTCTTCCCGGTGGATTCAGAGACGCCGCAGTTCTCTCATTTCCTTCTCTCCAAATTATTTCCCGGGAACATCATTCTGCCTGCATCCGCAAAGCCGCGGGGCACAATCTATTTCATCGACACAACCGAGCTTCATTCGAAATGCCGCCAATATATCGGGAGAAAAAAGATCCTCCCCTTCAACGACCTCCAGACGAAGAAAGCGATAGAGTGCGTGAAGCACGCTTTGCTGCAGCCGCAACGTATCGCTGCGGACGTCGGTGTCGTCGTGCCGTTTCCCGGCCCCACGCTCTCGACAAAATTTCAGCTCCGCCTGCACGGCATTCGCAACGTGGAGGTCGGGCTGCCGCAGGGGTTTATGGGAAGACGGAAGAAGGCCATTATTTTCGATACGGCGATGTCGGGAGTCGACTATACCATGCGCCCGATCGACGACAAGAAAGCGGGAGAGCAATTCATCATGAGGCTCCTGACAACAGTCCTCGCTTCAGCCGAGGAAGAAGTCTACATTCTGGCCGACATGAGCCATTTCCAAACGCGGTATAAGGACAGACTCTTCACGAATCTCCTCACACTCCTCAAGAGTCACGCGACGACAACCACGTCGTTCTCCGGCTCCGCCAAGAAGTTCGACCAGCTGGAGTGGCACCAGCGCGCTCCGCTGTTCGAACATACACGAAAAGGAACACCTCCTCCGGCGAAAGCTCAGGAGCCTTCAAAAACCGAGCGCACCCGAGACGATATTGAAGCGGAAGTAAAAATGAAAATGCTCGAGAAGCAGCAGGCCGGTTCAAAAGCGCTGTCTGGTGGTCGAAATTATGAGCACGAGACCTACCTTGCTGTCAATCGCGTCCTGGGTCTCTGGACTGACATCGATTTATTGACGCAATATGTCGGCGGCGAACCGCTCTTCCGGCACACGCTCGCCACCGAACAGACCGCGTCGCGTTTGCGCATCGACTTTTGTCAAAACGAGAAGAACTTCAGCGACAACATGCACAAATGGGATCTCTTGATTTATCAGATGTCGGGCGGCGATAAGACCGACCTCTCGTTCTTCGCAAAACACACCCCTGAATCCCGCGTGAGGTGGGATATCAACACGCTGAAGGTTTTCTATTCGTCGGATGTAGAAGCGGTCGTGGAAGAAGGGAGAAAGAAAGTTGCAGTAGCGGTTGCCAAACTATTCCAGGATGTGGTGGGGAAATCCCAGCCGGCGAGTCCTGCCGAATGGTCGACGGCATATTTGAACTTTCTCACGAGGATGGAAAAGTATCTCGAATGGATCGCAAGCGAAATACGGAAGTAGGTAGTAGATTGTAGGTGATAGGTGATAGGTGATGGGGAGAAACGGCGAGATGATCGTTGGAGAAATGGCTAATGAGTAGTTAGGTAGTTGAGGGGAAAAGAAATGGGGTGAAACGGTGAAGGGGAGAATCGGAGAACCGGTGAGGTGAGCCAGGGCGTTTTTTAATTTTGAATTGTTAGCTAATGGCCAATAGCCCAGAGCCTTTGGCCATTAGCACTTAGCTGTTGGCTAGAAACTGCCCGCAATGACTAGTGACAAAGAACCAACGACGAATGACTAAGAACTAACAACCAAGAACTGACAACTGTCAACCAAAAACAAAGAACTAGCGACTAAGAACCCATGACTAATGACCATTGACCAATGACGAAGAACCAAGAACCTGACATGAAAGAGTCCGTCTCCCCCAACATTCTCAGAGAAGCGGCGTATCGTTTTCAGAGCAGCCGGATTCTGCTGACGGCATTCGAGCTCGGCGTGTTCACGGAACTGAGCGACCGTAAGAAGTCGTCCGCGGATGTTGCGCGGGCGCTGAAGACCGACCCGCGGGCAACGGACAGGCTGATGAATGCGCTTTGCGCAATGGAATTGCTGAAAAAGAGGAATGGCAAATTCGAAAATACTCCCATCGCGCTTCGATACCTGGTGAAAGGCAATCCGGAATTTATGTCCGGCATGATGCACACGGTTCACCTGTGGGACACCTGGACCACGCTCACAGCCGCGGTCAGGAAAGGAACCTCGGTTGCCGTGCGACCGGAGATAAATAGCCGGGGCAACGTGTGGCTCACGGCGTTCATCGCCGCTATGCATGACCGGGCTGCGAAGCAGGCACCGGAAGTCGTTGCTCAGATGGACTTATTGGGCGTGTCCCGTGTGCTCGATGTCGGCGGCGGCTCTGGTGCGTTCGCAATGGCTTTCGTGAAAGCGAAGCCCGGCGTCACTGCTACTGTCTTTGACCTGCCAAACGTTCTGCCGCTAACGAAAAAGTACGTGAAAAAGGCAAAGCTCACTTCGAAAATCGAGCTGCGGCGCGGCGATTATATGAAAGGCGATCTCGGAAGGGGGTTTGACCTGGTGTTTCTTTCCGCGATTATCCACAGCAATTCCGAAAGTGAAAATCGCACGCTCATCAAGAAATGCGCGCGAGCGTTGAATCCGAACGGACGGGTTGTGGTGCAGGATTTCATCATGGATGATGACCGGACGGCCCCTCTGCACGGAGCGTTCTTCGCCCTGAACATGCTGGTGGGCACGGGATCCGGCGACACCTATACGGACTCCGAAGTGCGGTCATGGATGGAGAATGCAGGATTATCGAAGGTCGTCAGGAAAGAAACGGCGTTCGGTGTGACGCAGATAATTGGTACTAGAATCCCCGAATCGCAAACTTCGTCTCATCTGGCGTTCCTCTTCTCATCGAAGAGCATCTCAACTTCCCTGGCTGACAAAGCCCTGTTATAAATCCGCAAATCATCAAGTGCAGTCCTCACTCCCCGGTATGGCGACACATTGGTGTTCACCATCACGCCGTTCGTCGTGTTCGTCTCCCATTTTGTTTCATACAGTGATCGCTTGTCGATCATCCGACCGTTGTGGTAGAAGACAAGGAAATCATTGTCGATAGTGCATGCGAGATGATGCCATTTGTTCACCGCACTGCGATAAGACGATTGAACGCTGACATTACACTCAGAAGAATGGACGATTGCTGTCATGGTCTTTTCGTTCACAGCCAATCCAAGTCTGAATAGTTTGCAGACGGTGCCGCCTCTTCCTCCATAACATGTAATCCCTATATTCGCCCGACCCGCATCGCTTGCGCCGCAGATCCAGCAACTTATAGTTGCCGCCCTTTCGTCAGAGAAATCGAAATCGGACGAGGAAGGTATAATGACAGAGTCGCTTACACGCTCGAAAAGCAAGGCAGAGCGTGGATGTCCGAATCGGTCAGATGTCAATCGCGCACCAACAACGATTCCATGGTTCCCGTGACCGCTTCTGTCTGAGGCGTCGCCATCAAAGGGATAGTATGCGACCAGAGCAGAATCCAATGAAGCAATAGAGAGGTGCGCAGTAGTATCTGCAACAGGGAAGCCATCTGCAGTAGTAGATTGGTTAAATTGGAAAACGGTGAGGAGTTTTTCCTGGGCCGATGTGGATTGAAGACTCAGCGCCAGAAGAAACACCGCAAGAGCGGATAAAGGAAGTTTTCTACAAACACGTGAAAGATAATTCTGCAAGTTACCTCTCAAATCCCTCTTTTTGAGAAAAACTGCAAATTCTGTTAAAGCCGCATTGGCAAGATAGACCTTAAACCGGGGGTAATGTACAAAGGGAAAAACATAATGTCAAGGCCGCAAAACATGTAAAAGGGCTCGTCACCCTGAGCGATCCTGAGCGACCCCGAGCGGAGCGAGGGGGAGTCGAAGGAGAGTCGAAGGGTGTTAGGAGCGGCGGAGCTGACATTCGCAGGCTTGGGCCACACTTCGACTCCGTCCCGCTCAAAACAAGCGGGACTTCGCTCAGTGTGACGATAGGGCTTAGTGTAGCCGCTGAGGGTTCAGCAGCAGCCAAAATCGGGAGGAGTGAACTTGCTGTCCGAGGCGTACACGACCTCACCAGCCACCACATACTCGTGTTTTACCAGCACCTTGTACCATCGCCGGAAAGCCTCAATGAGGATAATCACCGCGCAAATCATGATGACGGCAGTCAGGACCGCATCGACGGAACCCTGAACTTGCGTTCCCGGATTGCCGATGAGTGGCAGGAACGTGTCGGTAATATTCAGCCAGCACGCCGTCAGCGTGGTCGTCGCGACAAACAGCATAGGGATAAACGTCGCCCAGGCGTACCGCGCCTTACCCGAATTGATAATCGCACTTGTTCCCACCGCCAGCGCGACGCTCGCGAGCAGCTGGTTTGCCGTCCCGAACATTGGCCAGATCGTACTGATACTTCCCGTCCAGATGAAATAGGCCCACGCAAACACGGATACTCCAGTTGCGATGATCGCCCCGGGCATCCAGTTCGTCCGCTCAAACGGTTTCCACACTTTTCCAACGAATTCCTGCACCAGAAATCTCGCGATTCGTGTACCCGCATCGATCGTCGTGAGGATGAACAGAGCCTCGAACATGATCGCGAAATGATACCAATAGGACATGAGGCTGCGCATGCCCGGGATGCCCGAAAAGATCTGCGCAAAGCCGACCGCCAGTGAGACGGCTCCGCCTGGCCGCGCCACGAGCTTCTCACCCACTTCCTGAGAAAGCTGGGCGAGGTTGACAGTCGATAACCCGAGCGCCGCGAATTTGTCCGGCGAGGCATTGATCGCAAAATAGTCGCCGGGGAAGAGTGAGGATGCCGCAATCAAAGAAATGATCCCGACAACCCCTTCCATGAGCATCGCGCCGTACCCGATCATTCGCGCATCGCTTTCACGGTTGATCATCTTCGGAGTCGTCCCGGATGACACGAGCGCGTGAAATCCCGAGATTGCTCCACAGGCAATGGTGATGAAGACAAAGGGAAACAACTTACCGGAGACAATCGGACCGCCGCCATTGACGAACTGCGTTATCGCGGGCATCTTCAGGTCGGGATGAACGATAATGACCCCGATGATAAGAGCGGCGATCGTTCCTATTTTCATGTAGGAGCTCAAATAGTCCCGCGGGGCGAGCAGGAGCCACACGGGCAGAACAGATGCGATGAAACCATATATCGCAATCGAAATAATGATGCCCTCACGCGAGAGTGTGAAGTACTGCGCAAGGGACGACTGTGGAATCCATGCCCCGACGACAACGGCAGCTATGACCGCCACGACTCCGATGATACTTGCCTCGACGATCTTTCCCGGACGGATGCGGTACATCCAGAGCCCAACAAATAACGCAACCGGTATCGTCATACCGATGGTGAATGTCCCCCACGAGCTGTCTCTCAGCGCATTTACGACCGCCAGTCCAAGACCTGCAAGGGCGATTACGACGATGATCAGAATCGCAACCGAGCCGATGATACCCGCCAGCGGGCTGATCTCGTTGCGGGCTATCTCTGCGAGCGATTTCCCTTTCCTTCTGATCGAAGCGGAAAGGATTACGAAGTCATGCACCGCCCCGCCAAGACATACTCCGATCAGCAGCCACAGATACCCCGGCAAGAATCCGAACTGGGCGGCGAGCACGGGTCCGATGAGAGGTCCCGCGCCGGATATGGCGGCGAAATGATGCCCGAACAGTACCCATTTGTTCGTCGGATGGTAGTTCTGACCGTCCTCCATTGTGTGCGCCGGCGTCACCCGCGCATCGTCGAGGGCGACAACCTTGGCGGCCAGGAACGCGCCGTAATAACGATAGGCGATCGCCATGATGCACAAGGCGGCAATTACTAGAGGCAAGGCATTCATTTGGTTAGTTGGTTCTTAGTTCGTGGTTCTTGGTTGTTGGTTCTTGGTTCTTAGTCATTGGTTCTTTGTCACTGGTCATTCGTCATTGGTCATTGCGGCCAGTTTCTAACCAACAGCTAATAGCTAATGGCTAAAGGCTCTGGGCCATTGGCTTTTGGCCTTTGGCTATTAGGTTACAATTCAAATTAAAAAGTCAAAATTAGGCCGCTGATAAAAGATGATGAAAATGATGGGGAAGTTGAATAGTTCAATCGTTCAATAGTGCTATAGTTGTTGACAAAAACACAGAATCAAAAAAAGTTTTAACTTATCTCAACTATCTAGCTACCCAACTACTCAACTACCTAACTACTATTTTCAAAATGCATTCTCCAGGTGGCGAATTTCCGTCTCCTTACCAACATACTGGACTCCAATCACATCGAACCGGCATGCTATTCCGTCGATATTGTGTTTGAAGATGTATCCCTCGGCCACTCTTCTCAAATGCTTCCTTTTGTGCATCGAAATTTGCTCTTCTGCTTCACCGAAGGATTTCGACCGGCGTGATTTCACCTCCACGAACACAAGTGTTGCCCCATCTTCCGCAACAATGTCGATCTCACCGTGACCGAATCGAAAGTTCCTTTCAATGATACGGTAACCCTTTTTCAACAGAAAACCAACTGCTCGGTCCTCGCCTTCCTTGCCCCACGTTTGTCTATCCATGCGCCTCCGGGAGAACTCTAGCCGGCAGCCGGAAACTCTGACGGTGCAGTACACAGGATCCGAAATTGCGGATCGCTTCGCGATGCTCCTTCGTTCCGTACCCCTTATGCTTTGCGAATCCGTATTGAGGATATACTTTGTCGTACTCGATCATGATCCGGTCCCTGGTGACTTTCGCAACAATGGAAGCGGCAGCGATCGTAAAACATTTCGCGTCGCCATCGACAATGCGCGTACACGGAATGCTGTTGTCGCGGTAATGCGGTCCATCGATGAGCAGATGCCCGGGCGCCGACGAGAGTTTGGCCACTGCTTCCGCCATCGCCTGCATGGTAGCTTGAAAAATATTCACACTATCAATGACGGTATTCGGAACGACACCGATGCCAATGCCAAGTGCTTTTTGAGTGATCAGGCCGAGAATCCGTTCCCGTGCGGCAGCAGAAAGTTTTTTTGAATCATCCACACCTTCAATCCAGGTGTCCACTGGAAACACAACCGCCGCCGCAACGACCGGACCGGCCAGCGGTCCCCGGCCGGCTTCATCGACGCCCGCAACGAGTCCGATGCCTCTCGACCACAGCCTCTTTTCGAATTCCAGGTCTACCATTGTACAGCAATTAAAAATGAAAAATTAAAAAGTCAAAATTAGACCGCTGATAAAAGATGATGAAAGTGATGAGAGCCTGGCAAAAAGCTCACGATCTCAACTACAAACAATTCAAAAGTCAAAAATCAAAAGTAAAAAATGTTCCGCCTTATCTCAACCACCTAACTACAAAACTATTCAACTACCGAACTACTCCATCTTCCATCACTCCAATACTCCATTACTCCTGCCATTGGCTGTTAGCTATTGGCTGTTAGCTATTGGCTGGTAGCTATTGGCTGTTGGGCCGTTAGCTCAGAAATCATTGATCAGGCCGATGTGAATTTTTCCCTGACTGAACGAGTCCCCCTGCCCCAGCGCGAAACTCACTCCGATATTCCCGAGCGAGGATTCAAGCCGGATGCCAAAGCCATAGCCGTACTTCAGGTGTTCGATCGATGAAATCCCCTGCGCGTCGTCGCCCGGTAGAAAGTAATAACCGGTGTCGAAAAAAACAAGGAGGTAGGAACGGCGGGCGAGCAGAAAGCGGTATTCCGTGTTCGTCCACCCCACCCGCGAACCGAGAAACTGATTTTCCCGGTAGCCGCGTAGTGTTGTCGCGCCTCCAAAACGGTACAGATCCCCGACGTCGATATTGTCGCTCGTCAGCTCGCGACCATGAACGCCGACGGCAATGACCTGGCGGAGGAAGGGTTGGGCGAAGAATTCGGCGTCGAAGCTGACCTTCTGAACGGTAAAGCTGGTCTTCGATGCAGAATCTATTGGCGGGCCAAGGATGGTTTTATTGCCGAACCGGTAATCGCTGTGGTAATTGACGCCGCCCGTCGGGCTGACGATATCATCGCGCGAATCGTAGCGGAACTCCAGTCCCGTCGTCACCGTTCTGCTGTTCGATAATGCAACGCCGGTGAGCGTGCTCGAGGGAATGACATTTTCCTGGTCAAAAATTCCTCCCACAGTGAACGCATCCGAAACATGCAGGTCCGCTTTCAGCTCGAAGGCACGACGCACGAAGGTAGTATCCTGCTGGCGCTGCTGGAAAAGGGCGCTCGCGTCAACGGGAAGGTCGGCGACCCACGGCTCAACATACTGCGCCGACAGTTCTTGCGACAGCTGGTCATCTCGCTGCCAATGAACGTTGAGCTTGCGCGCCGTACCGAAAAGATTCTTCATCGTCACGTTTACCAAACCCATCACGTACCCCTGCGCGCCCGTGTTAGAGGCAGGGACATATCCGAGAATACCGTCGAACGTATTGGTGTTCCCTTCTTGAACCGGGAGGAGCAAGCCGCCGGAACCGGATTTCTTGACGAAAAATTCGGGCTCTTCGACGCGGGAAAAGATATTCATGCGGTTGAGCCGTGTCGGAATTTTTTCTATCTGTTCCTGGTCATAGTAATCGCCGGGCCGGATGCCCGTTTCGCGCACAATGACCTGCTCTTTTGTTTCTTTGTTCCCTACTACGCGGATTTCATCAATAGTTACCTTTTCACCCTCTTCGAAGTGCAGCACAACACGCAGTTTCGAGTCAGATCCCTCACGATATTGCGAGATTTCTTCTACGGCGATGTCCGTAAACGGATAGCCATGACGTTCATAGCGGGTCAGCAGGGCGTCGATATCACGTTCAAGAACTTTGGGGTCGAGAAATCCGCCCGGACGGGTTTCGAACTGTTGAAGGATCTCATCCCGCGTGAATGCCGTATTGCCTTCGAGTTCGATCATTCCGATGCGCGACTGCTCTCCTTCTTCAATGGAAAATCCGACGTCAACGAAGGCGCTGTCAGCCGAATAGACCGGGGGAATGAGGCTCACCGTCGCGAAGTAATATCCATTTTCATGATACCGTTGAAGGAGTGAAACGACGTTGGAGTTGATCCGGATTTTAGAAAACGTGGAACCCCGGTTCTCCGTCATCACTGCCGAGAGCTGGCTGGCGTTCAGGGCATGATTGCCGGAGATAATAACGGTGCGGATGATTGCCGGCTGGCCGGCGACCACGATCACAACGGAAAGCAATACCAGACCTCCCAGACTGGACATCAGATTTCTGCGAAGGGACCGAATCACATTCCCTCTATCACGTAGTATTCGGATCGTCGTCAGCGGTATCCGGTCCGCCACGTATCCCAAAGTGGGTTTTGAAGCCGGTAGTCACCAAATCCAGTGGCATCGACAAAAACGAACTGGCGGTTGAGCTCATAGTACGTCCACACTTCATAGGGTTTTGAATCCATGTCGAACGGATGGCGTTCAACGTTGCTGGGAACTCCGAAGATAATATACACCATCCCGCGGTCCGTTTTCCATCCATCGGTAAAATGGCCGAACGTTTTGTTTGCGTAATCAACCCGCTGATAGTATTCCTCCATCAGCTCGTTGGTCCCGGTAGTGGGTGTCGGGTTGCGTTTTTTCCAGAAGTCGAGGAACATCTGCCGCTTCTTCTCTGCCGTGTCGGCTTTCATCGACTGGATCACATCTTTGTCTGCAATGTACTGCAACTCATCGATCGCAAGGTCCAAATCCGTGACGGTCAGCGGCAGACCTTTCCACCGAATCATAAACGCGTGCGCAGCAATTGCCGTTCCCGGGCGTACCACCGACCGCGAGGACGCATCGATCGACCAGCCCTGGACCTCTGCGATGTACCCGCCGGCGGAAAGTTTGCCGCAGTCAACCTTCATGAAACATGCATTCCCTCCGTTGCCGAGAGAACGCAGGATAGAATCACGCTCGACGATCTCACCTTTCACGGTGTGGATAGTGAGCAAGAATTTTGCCGAATCCGTCACGCCATTCCGATAGGCCTCAAAAAAAATATAGAAGCTGTCCTTTTTCGCGCCAATGTTGCCCGAGATATTCGGGATAACAACGGTTCTTCCCGGCCCTTTCTCCAGCCGATTAATCAGCAACAAATCACTCATTCTCAACTCGCCGGCTTCGAATTTCCTGACAATCACTGTCCGGTTGATGTGCTTCGTTTTCCCCGTCTCGGCATCCTTGACCTGCACCGAAGTTTTGTACACTCCCGGGATCACATAGAACGATCTCTGGATCACTTTCCCGATATGTCCGGAGATGGATTCGTCATAGTTTTTCGACTCAATTTTCTCGGTCCAGAATTGTTCATTCACAGGATTCCCGAGGGAGTCGGTAATATCCATGGTGACTTCGAGGTTCGCCCGGAACAGATCTCCGTCTTTTGTGAATGAAAGTAATTCATACGGCAATTCAATGTAAACGTCGAGGCGTGAGGTATCTGTCCGGGGGGTTGCGAAACTCAATGCATCGAAGTAGAAGCGGGGAAGGTCGAGCTGTTGAATGGGCATCGACGGATCCTGGGAGAGCGCAGTGACCGGGAGAACGAACATCCCCAGCACGACTGCCGCAATGCAGGAAATAAAGTGTTTGCCGTTCAGCATGTGTCTCTTATGAAAAAAGAACGAAATCTAAGTAAAGATACACAAGCGGGGCTACCAAAAGCAAACTGTCGAACCGGTCGAACACGCCTCCATGCCCGGGAATCAACCGGGAGGAATCCTTCACTCCTGCGTCGCGTTTGAAGAGCGATTCCACGAGGTCGCCAAGCTGCCCCACCACTCCGACAATAACGCCGAGCGTGATTGCCCCACCGAGGGGAAGATAGTCCAGCACAAGGTATTTTGCGGCAATAGCGGCAGCAATCGCAAAGACGAATCCGAAAACAGCTCCCTCCCAACTCTTGTTCGGGCTGACGCGCGGGAAGAGTTTGTGCTTTCCCAGCGATAATCCCCCGTGGAACGCTGCCGTATCGCAAATCCAGATGACAGCCAGAACCGAAATCACCGTGTACCCACCCCACCGGTACACCTGCGCCACTGCTGTCGCACTCAGTGTCGCCTCGCCCGGAAAGTAGCGAAGCATCGGGAAATCGAGCGGAATGAACAATTCGCGTATTCCAATGAGAGTTCCGAAAAACAGGGACACATACAGCACGCCGAATATCGTTGTCGAAAGATTCGTTATCGCCGAGCCTTTATCCCGAAACAGCTCGACGAGGCTCATGACCGCCACGCTCACCAGGAGTATGATGAGCAGTCCCTGGGTTTGCGACGGCAGGGACATCGGGCTTCCCCCCAACATCGCGATGATGAGAGCATACAGTTTCGCATGGAAGAATGTGAGATTGACGAGAAATCCGGCTACGATTCCCAGCCCGATGAGTGGTTGGGCTCCCTTCGCTCTTGCCAATGTGTAGAACTCCGCCAGCGCCACGCCAGATGCGAGCGCTACGAATCCAAAGAAATAAACACCTCCCGCCAGTGTGATAACCAGAATAATCGGGATAGCCACGACGGCGGTCAATACTCTCTTTGTGAGGTTACTCATGCCAAAACCCTCTCGACTGATGATGTTTCTTTTTTCTGTGCAGTCATGCGAACAAACCAATACATCGAGCCCAGAAACAACACGGTGAAGGCAACAAACGTCAGCAAGAGAATCCCCACCGGCATGCCGCCCGGATTGCCGGTCACAATCGCATCATCGTCATAGTGAAGATAAACCGCGAGTGACGCGGTGGCGTTGTTGAAAAAATGCGCAGCGGCCGAAATCCAGATGCTATTCGCGCGCATTGCGAGAAAACCAAGATACACACCCAGCGCGGCAAGCGGAAGAAACGCGAAGGGGTTCAAATGATAGGCCCCAAAGATGACGCCGGTGAGAACCACGCCGCCCCATGGACCCAGCCCTTTTTCAAAACACCGTTGTATCAAACCGCGGAACATGAGTTCTTCGACAATCGCGGGAATAAACGCCACGACGGCAATGACAAACAGCAGTTCCGGAATGGAGTTTGAGCTGACAAGAATTCTGTAAGCTTCTTCGATAACTTCTTTCAATTGCTTGATGACCGGCAGCAAGCGCTGGGGGATGGGAATTTTATCCTGGAATACGAGATAGATCTGGAGCATCTGCTGGAGGCAGAACATCCCGACAATCGGGGGAATAAAAACGAGGGGCCGCGGTACTCCAAGCCGCAGGTACTGCGAGGGTCTGGAGGCCGCCAGACGGGCCAGGACGATGGTCGGAAGAAGAATGAGCACCAATTGTCCGAACGCAGTGGCAACTCTGAAACCGGCGGCGTTTTCCGCCGTCAGCTTTACGCCGAAGACCAGAAACGTGACAAGACCGCCAACGATTTCGTAGAGAAAAAAAATGAGAACGAGGGAAGCAAACCCGAACATGAGAGGAGAAATGCGGTATCTCTCAAGAATTGAAAGCTCTTGAAGAGGTGACGCCGCGAAAGCAGTTTCGGGAGATGGTTCTATCGGATTTTCCGCTTCGCTCATCGAATCTTCAGTTGGTCCTTGATCATCGCGAAGAGGAGCGGAATCATGATTTCATGATGGCCTGTGAAACAATATCCTTTCCCGTGGTTTTTCGTTGGCCGGAGCACAATATTCATGCGCGGCCGGTAATGCTGGATCATGTCGAAATTGGCCGACGTGAAGCCCTGAGCTTTGAAACCGAGATTTCGTACAACAGTGAGGGCTTTCAGGAACACTTCGGGTAGGACCACTGCGGAGCCGATATTCATGACAACTCCGCCGCCGCGCAGATTTTTCACCTCGTTGCACAGCACTTTGAAATCGCGGAACGTCATTTCACCGGTCGCGGCGCCATCCATTGTCGGCTGCTGGTGCACAATGTCCGTTCCAATCGCAGCGTGCACCGTGACGGGCACACCCTGCCGGTAACAGGTTGCCAGGATACTCATCTTTCTATGCGGAGCCCTCCGGAGCGCCTTCCCCAACGCTTCGCCGTAGCCGGCATTGTCGCTCACCATCGCACGTCCGAGAACTCCGTTGATGAATTCTCCCGTCTCTCTCGACATCCCGAACGTCCCGTTGAGAATATTCGCTTCCACATCCTCCGAGGTCTGCCCCCACATCGCAGTCTCGACATCGTGAATCGCCGCGGCACTATTCATACTCACACTCGTAATAATCTTGCGTCCTACCATATCGATCAGCAGAGGATTCAATCCCACCTTTACCACATGAGCGCCGATCAATGCGATGACGGGCTTCTTACGCCGGTGGGCCTCCGCAACGCCCTCGACGAATCGGCGCAAATCCTCCGCCGCCAGGATATGCGGCATCGATCGAACAAACTCCGGAAACTTCTGGCGGGAAGGCTCGAACACTTTCGCGAAATCCCCCGGGTGTACTTTGCTCTTTCTCCGCAGAATCGAAATTGTCTTGACCTTCGTCAAGTCCACCTGTTTATATTTTGGCATGAATTACTCTTCCTTAACTTTGGCCGAAATGGTACCGTTGATCCCGTGATACTCAGATAGTTCCGAATCTATCGAGCCAATGACAATCTGCGTGCTGACCTTGACGGGAAGTTTCCGTTCATCATCGGTGAGCCACACATAGACGTGACCGTCGCTCTTGAACAGTCCACCCTCCCGCGCCAGCGGCTCGATGACGATGCAGTTGAACGTCCCGGCGGCGACCTCAATGGTCTGCTTTCCTTTAAACCTGACATCAAGCTCATACGTGGAATCTTTATAGAAGTTCTGCAAATGGAGTTTCTGGCCTGGCCGGTAACCGGAAAAATCAACCAACCGCGTGAAATAGAACGCCGACATGATGTCCTGAACGTACGGCGGTATCCGGTGCGGCCCTTCCGATGTTTTCGCGACATGATTGATCTGGTCAAAGTCTGCGGTGAAGTCCCGCCGGAAGTGGCCTTCCCGAATATGCTGCTCGAACCTCCAGGGAAAGACGCCTTCAGAATCGACGATGGTGCTGTACCGGTCTTCGACCTTATAGATCCAGTTGAAAAACGGCTTCGAGTCCACCTGGAATTCTATTTTGAAACACTTGCGGTCGTTGGAATAGACGGTGTCGGAGATTTTCATAACTGCATCGCCGGCGGCGATAAACCCATACTTCACTGTGAACTTCAAGTACTCCCCGGAGCTGAATGCATGGTTGTCGACTTTTCTTATCGATGTGGAGGAAATATGATCGGTGTCCGCCCGGGCAACCGCGGAATCCGTTCTGACCGAGACCGTGTCCTGGATCGCAATCTCCGGATGAGGTCGGCCTGCCGGGAATGCGACGACCACATCGAGGGCAAGCAACGCAAGGGAAATGAGCCTCATGCGTGCAATCGAATTCTTACCGGCTCGCCCGCCAACAGTGTTTTCGCAGCCCCGAAGACTTCGGCGACGGTTATCGAGTCCATACACTCACACTCGGGCGACCGCTGTTTAACACATTTGTTGCAGTCCTTCGGAAGGTTCGAGGGTGAGAAAATGATTTTCTTATCCGTCACCGGACCCCATCGTTCAGCCGTCATAGGAATCACCTGTGGGTACAGGCCGATAACGGGAGTCCCAACGGCCGCGGCAATGTGAATTGGCCCTGTCGAGTTCGCAACCAGGAGCGAAGAGATCTTTGCGAGCGCCGCGAATTCCTTGAGGCTGAGCCGGTCCACCAGGGAGAGTGCGCGTCCGCCGGCGATGCGCAAGACTTCTTCCACCAGATCCCGCTCCTGAGCGCTCCCTGTGATGATTGTTTGCACGCCGGCGATCCCGTCGAGACTCCGTGCGAGCAATCCGAAGTTGCGGGCACTCCAATCCCGCGCGGATCCGCCGCTGCCCGGATGCACTATGACGAGCCTGCTCTCTTCATGAACGCCCAGAGTTCGAAGCACCAGCCTCACTCTCTCGACCGTGGCATCTCTGACCTCGAGTGACGGAAAAATGACCCGGTTGTCGACCGGACAGCCGATGGCTTTCAGGAGATTGAGGTTGTAATTGAGCTCGTGGCGTGTTGCGTCCTTCCGGTGCTCATAGATTTTCTTGTTGAACAAAAAGGAGTACCAGCGATATCCGGTGCCGATACGCAAAGGTATCCCGGCTATCCACGTCATTAACGCCAGCCGGAATCTCGGATATGTGTGAATGACCGCATCGAAATGTTCACTCCGCAACTTTCCCGCCAGCCGCAAAAAAGGTACGGGTTGAACCCCGTCGTCATAAAAGATGATGTTATCAATTGAGGAATTGTCTTCGATGAGGTCGGCAGTGTAACGACGGATAAGCATTGCCAGGTAGGATCCCGGATAGCGATCCCGCAGAACCTGAACGACGGGCAGGGTCAGTATGACGTCCCCAATTCTGTCCGTCCGTACGATAAGAATGCGGCGATATTGATGTTCCAAATTCTCCAAAACCCAGACTTTTCATTGCAATATACGCCGAATGGCTATGAATTGCAATGAAGGGAGAACGACCGAACATTCGCGACGCAGAACATTCACCCAGCGGACTGTCCTAATTTGAATTAGGCGTCATAATTTGAATCGCGCGGATTTAGACAAAAAAGCCCGACTAGCAATAGTCGGGCTCAAGTTTGCACTTGATCTGCAAACGCTCATTTCATCACCATCATCTTCTTCACACTCGCGAAGTTGCCGGCATTCAATCTATAGAAGTACACGCCACTTGGTAATCCGCTTGCATTGAAGTCAACCTCCCTGTAACCGGCTTCCTGCGGGCCATCCACGAGGGTTTCAACCTCACGCCCAAGAATGTCGTAAATCTTCAGGACAACCCGGACATCCTTGGGAAGCAAGTAGGTTAACTTGGTCACTGGGTTGAATGGATTAGGGTAATTTTGATAGAGTTCAAAATGATCAGGAGCATCGATTGATACTTTGATCTTCTTCGTCCACTGTTCCCCGTTTTCCCCTGAAACGACAAAGGTGAGATATTGCTCCTTGTTGACGGGTGCCCCCTTGTCGACTGAGAAATTGAACGCTGCCGTCTTCTGACTCTGAGGCTTGAGGGCTGATATTTTTTGCTCTGCCGGTGCTATGTGAAGTCGCGCCGGGATGTTTTGAGCCAAGATGTCAACATTTGTGGCTGTGGTTGAGGAACTGTTAGCTATCTCAAGCTCGATGCGATTCTCCAACGATGCGAATGGAATATGGTAGATCGTCGTAGAACTCGAATCTTGGGCTATTACATCGGTTGTACGCTTTGCTGGCGGAATACTCTCTGGTTTTTCAGCTTTTCCGGCATTCTGAGGTCTTTCAACCGTTCCTCTATGACGCGCTTCATAGTATGGGTAGCAAATCCGACTTATTTTTTGCGCGATGCGACGTTGTTCCGCTTTGTCCCGGGTTTGGCGAAGCTTGTGAATCAAGACGGTTACTGAATCCTGGTACGTAGCTCCCGCCTCCTTTTTCGCTATGATTCGAGTCCTCATTTGTTGTGGCCTCTTTGCGTTTCCGTCAACGGCGGGTTGCGAGATGAAGATCCCACATATCAAGCAGAGCGAAAGCATCATTATGTTTATCCTAAGTTTCTTCATACTAAGTTCCTTCAAAGGTCAGATGTTCTAAAACCCTTTTCATGTTATTGACATGGCTGTGTTGCCAGTGGTTGAATGTTGATAATGCCGTTGGTCGAACTTCCGATCTGCACAGAGCTCGAATTCGTGAGTTGCAGATTTGGCTGACCGGAACGGACAAGCCAGTACTGGATGTTATTCTGGGCATTCGTCGTCAGCCTAAGTGTGAGCGGATAGGTCGCCCCCGTAACCACGATGGTAAATGCCGTGCTCCCTTGATCAGGAGCAATACTTTGGACCGTTTGTCCGGATTGGAGACTAGCATTCAGCGTCCCCAGGCTCAGTTGTGAGGCAATAGAATTGTCAGTCATCCCGGCTGCCATGGGGCGTAGAGCGTTTCGGACAAGCAGAGTCTTTTGCTTACCCAGTGCGTCTGTGAGCGTCAGCTGGTCCATCCCCGATGGTCCGTCGATGCAGCAAGGAGGCTGGCACCCCCCTCCTCCTCCGCTGAAACTCGCCGAGATCGTGTGATTTGAGTTTACACTCAGGAAAGTGTACGTTGATATTGCACCCTTGGAAACACCGTCAACCACCACATTATTTATTGTGTATCCGGAGTTTGCCGCGATCGTGAATGTCTGATTGGCTCCGGTACATACGTGGACATTTCCACTTGGACTGATGGTTCCCCCTGCGCCTGCCGATGCCGTAATTGTATACCCAATACAGATGAAGCTCGCTGAGATTGTGTGAGTTGATGTTACGTCATAGAAGGTGTACGTTGAGATTGCACCTTGGGAAACTCCATCAACAACGACATTGCTGATGTTGAATCCGGTATTGGGCGTGATCGTAAAGGTCTGATTGGCTCCGCAGCTCACACCGTATTTGCCGCTAGGGCTGATCGTCCCGCCCGAGCCGGCCTCCGCATTAATCCAGTACGAAAGACGAGAAAAAGATACCACGATTGTGTGATTTGAATCGATGTTGGTAAATGTGTAGGTGGTTATGGACCCCATGTTCACGCCATCGACCACAACCTGACTGACACCGTAACAAGTATTGGGAGTAAACGTGAACGTCTGATTCGCACGACATGTGTCTATAACTTTGCCTGACGGACTAATCGTTCCCCATTGGTTTTCATCATCCACCGATGCCATTATCGTGTCTTTCTTTACGACAAAGACAGCTCTGATCGAATGGTTTGACGTGACATTGGTGAACGTATAGCTCGTCGTAGAATCTTTCTTCACCCCGTCCACAATAACACTGTCTATACGATAACAACTATTCGGTGTAACTGTAAATTGTTGGTTTGAACCACAGTTTACTGCAACGGTGCCCGATGGGCTGATGATGCCACTCCATCCAGCGGACGCAATGATCGTATCAACGTTCACCACAAAGTTGGCCGTCAGGTGCTCGTTTATGTACAATGTGATAGTAATGGGATTTGAACTACTGGCCGTGTCACCCGTCCAATTCACGAAGTGGTTGCATGCTTTTGGTTTCGCAGTGTCCGAGACGGCGTATGTGCTGTCAAACCAAGCCGTACCCTGTGCGGAGGTGATCCCTTTAGTCGTATCAGGGCTCGAAGAAGAAGTGAATTGGAATTGCGTCTTGAACGTAGCGGTATAGCTTCTGCTTGTGCTGGCTGTTATCGAGTGAATTGAATCTCCTGCGTCGCTCCATCCCGTCCAAATGAATTGCCGACCAGTTCCTCCAACCTGTGTCCGGGTCGTCCCCAACGTATGGACTGAGCCCAGATCCCAGGTGTAAACTTGAGTCGATGGCGGTGAATTTCCATCTACTGAAAATGATAACCCCGGAGGACTTGTTCCGACCGTGTCCTGAACTGTGGCGACAAAGTTCGCTGTAATGTTCTTCGCCCTGTTCATTGTCACGTTGATAGGATTGACAAAGCTGTCCGACGTGGAAATGTCCCCACTCCAATGGCCAAAGCGATAGTTTGCATTGGGAACTGCCGTATCACTGACCACAGTATTGCTGTCGTACATAGCCGATCCATTCGGATGATTAGTCCCTCCTGATTGTGGCAAAGAGTTGACGGTCAATTGGTACTGATCGATGGCGAAAAATGCGCTGATCAGATGATTGGCACTCACACTCCTAAAGGTGTACGTCGAGTCTGTGCCGGCAGATGTGTCTGCGTTCTCGATAAACACTCCTGAAACGTGATATCCCGTATTCGGAATAATCCTGTATCGAACACTGTCGCCGGCACTCACTGCCATGTCTCCTAACGGGATGATCGTCCCGTTCGGTCCAGCTGATGCCGTGATCGTGAATGTAGTTGGCCCAGCTGGCAGTTGTGCTATGAGATACTGAGTATTGTAATAGATCAACGCAAAGGCCTCGCTCGACAGCGAGCTGCTGCTGTCGGTTACAGCATTTTGCATGACGCTTTGCAATTTGGATCGAACTGAAGCAATGTCATTTCTTAAAAGCCGTGCTTTCACGGAGTCATAGGAGGTTGTGTACTTCTCTGCTATCGGTTGACTAGTAATCCATCCTAGCAAGCGGGATTGGATAATGTAGGACTGCATTGTGTCGATGAAATCCAAACCATCCAGCTGCGATGGCGGGTCATTTGGAACGATGGTTTTGCCATGAATAGAATTGCTGAAAAGATCATTACGAATATCGTTTGGGGTAATCGTAGACAGTGCGGTGGGTAGCAATCTCTGACCCTGTATGAAAAATGACACGATTGAGGGTAGGCCCGCACACACCAATGCCAAGCTGTCGTTCGTTTGTCCAGGTCGGTTCAACTGGGCAAATCCAGGCATGGCGGTCCACCCGACGACTGGAGTATCGGTCCAGGCAATAAAATCCCAGTGCTCTGGCTGAAGAGATAAACAAACAGATCGTACATCGGTCAAATAGAAGTGGTCGATTGATTGTTCGCTCGAACTGCTATCAGTCAGTCGGTAAGAGTAACGGAATCTGCCACTATCTGGAGAGACCGCGGCTGTGAGGTTGACAATCAACAGGTTTGCGGGAAGAAATGTTTCCGGCGCTACCGAGGGAGTTGAGGGCCAATTTCCGTATAACGATCCATTCCATGAATAAAATACTGTTGAATCCCCGCTGTCATCCCAATTGGGAATCTGGCTCTGAAGAACCATAATGCCGTTCCCGTTCATATCAATCAATGAAAATCCGTCATATCCGAAAACCCGTGATGCACACCAGTGATTTCTCCGGCTCACGGTGTCGACTGCATTTATGATTGAGCCTGCCGATCCGTTCCAGCTAAAGATCCACATTTGTTGTGCCCTTATACTGAGCATGCTTGACGGATCATACCATGTTGTCATCAGATCCACAGTTCCATCCTTGTTAATGTCTTGAGCGCCAAATAGCTGCATCGGAACTCCACCTATTATGGGATCGCTGTTCCAGATTATTGATCCATTCTTATACATGCCCACGAATGCGCTATCGAACGGTAGGGAGGCTCGTGTGTGCGTAGAAGAATACACAATGTTGAAGGGTGCCGTATGGGTCTGCTACCGATTCTCTCGTCTGAGATCTTCCGACAAGTGAATCAAACACCTCAACGTCTACAGAATATCGATTCCCAAATTGACTCTTGACTATGGGTTCCAGTTGAGCAATTACAGAATCCTCGTAAGCAGGTTGGATTTGGCTGTATGCTAAAATGCGGCCGAAAATCACCAATAGACAGAAAGAAATTGTTTTCATGGTCGGGCCTGTTGTGTTATCGGAAGAAAATTCATTGATTTTTTGAATACTGCAGTTGAATAGCCATACACCCTCGGCGAATCTCCATGATACACACGAAAAGCCTCTCGCCAACCGTACTCAAAGCCTTCTTGCCAAGTAGAATCGGTGAAATCAGATGCATCAAGGGATGTGTTAATGCTTGAAATCAGTTTTTCCGCAATACAGGGAAAAAGAATGTCTTGATTTTCTAATCTTTCGGGGATGTCGGTTTGATCCTGTGGGCTTCGCGGATATCCACACCCTATGGCTGTAGTATATAACATTTGCCAGTAACCGTACGATGCTGCCTTTCTTGTTTGAGCCCAGTCATCATAGAAAGTGCGGATTTCTAACGCCATCGCATTGTCAGCGGCGGTCTTTGTGCTTTCGAATGTACTATTATATATGCTGATCCCCGCATATTTGATAAAGGCATCGTTATAACATCCCGTTAAACTGCGAGCTTCGGACCCGCCAAAAAATGCAGCAGTATCTGGCCGACCGCCTCTTAGATATTCCCCAATATTGTCGGCAACATAATTTCCAATGGTTTTCGGAGACCTTGGATAAGTGATCGGCAGCACGTTCTTGTCATTCGAAGGAACGTTATTGGGATCCATCCCCGAACCCGAGACCCAGAATGGACTTTGCTCGTAGGCTACTACATATTCGAGTTTATTATGATATCTGAAGTCTTCGTCCCGCCATGGTTCGTACCGATAAGTGGGCCAAAAAAAGCCATCTGTCAAATTGCTCTCCTGCTCCATTTGTCCCTTGAGAAACTGCGGAGGTATCCCCGTGGCACCCGCTTTACGGATGATGAAGTCATCAATATTGATAGAGTCAAAGCTGCTCGTGGTGTAAGCTTGGTTAAAAGATGTTCCCAGAGTTGCGGGTTTCTTCACTTCGATAGTTATTGCGCCCCTGGATCCACTTATCGGATCGATTGCGGTCAGATTTACTTTATATTTAGTGTTCCCAGTGGCGTCAAAATAGCGACCAATCAATCGTACTAGACCCAAATTGTATTCCCCTTCTGAAAAATCCTTCATCTGAACAAATGTCCCTCTTGACCAGACCGGAAACTTCTTTTCCCAGTACACACCTATTTTATCACCTGATTCCCATGAAACGGGAGAAGATCCCCAAACGTCGGCATGGATAGCATCTGGAGTAACCTTAGGTTCGGTCCCATAAGGCGGCGTTACTTCCACAATTGTTAATTTCGGAGTTCCCGATTCGGCGCACAGAATTGCTTCATAGTACTTTGTTTCACCTAATAGAATTTCGGGTTTTGTTTGCTTCACTTTTCCACTGATAATTCCACACGAAGGAATATCAGTTATCTTCCGTGGATGTGGCTTTGGCTTTTTGATGATTGTCGGCGTGAAGCGCCGATCCTTTGAAGGCGGTCCGACTGATGGGGCAGAATCGGAGAATGACTTGGATTTCGCCTTTGCTCCTCCTGTTGGGATCTGACACGGTACACACCAATTAGCGCACCCCATCGGCACAATGTTGAATTCGATCAGATGTCCATCCAAGGGAGCCGTATCAGGGGAGGCTACGTATTTGAAGCCTTCCGGAACGCATGATAAGGAAGACGATAGCTCACCCGTACAGGGGTTCATTAGATTTCCGAAGATTTGATCACTATCATTTGCAAAAGAAACGCTGAAAGCCACCTCGTCCCGGAATGAATATGCCGAGTCGCAATTCGGACCGACAAGTTTTAAGATGATATCCGTCGTATCTCCTGTCGATAACTCGGGGGGACAAAAAGTCGTGCGCAGGTTCATAACGAAAACGTAGCAGAGACCACTGATCTCGGGATCTATCCTGACATCCAAATTGATCATGATGCCGGTGATCCCCTTTGGGGGAATCTCACCATTCGGAATGAATCCCACATGGCCTAATCTTATCTCACCATACGTGGTACTGTCAACCGGAAGCAAGGTGTCTCCCTGAAGATCCACGAATATTCCGTAGCTGTGGTCGGGATCGAACTGATTGTTTTCATCGCCTGTCAGAGTGAGTGCGGTCAAGATTACATGCATCGTATCATCAAGAGCATACTGATTATAGCATTGATCCATCGCATCGGCTGTTATCAGTGCTTCATCCGCGCTACCTACCCGCAAGTAACAAGGTTCTGCGCCCACATTCAATTGCCAAGGCACATTGAGAGCTTCTATTTTCAGCGGAGATATCCAGGCGCAATATGGAAGAGCATTCTGTTCTCCAGGAGCCATACAGTTGTCATGATTGTAAAGCGTCACTAAGAATGTATTGGTATCAGGATGTACATACGGCGTTATGTCAATCCCCTGGTTCGTGGTATCCAAGAGCACTTGATTGTTCGCAAAAAAATCATAATCGAGAACTTCCTGGTCGTTAATCCAGACGTGCATTCCTTCGCTCGCACCGATGTAGTATACCATTGTGTCGGGAGGAATGAGACTATCTACTCCCATGTCTATCCAGTATCTAAAACTCACTATTCCACCAAAAATCTTGTAGATGATGCCAGGGTTATCATATCCTACGAACTTTCCGCTATACGTCCAGATTATCCCATCGGGGTCGCGCCCGTTTACTTTGTTTCCCCAGTAATCCTCGTGTGGAACCATGGCGACAACGGGAACAGGACAGGGTACACCACCGCCACCACCACCGCCGCCTATTAGGGGGATCTTGGTTTTTGCATCCTTAGGTCGAGGCGTTATGGTAAGTTTTTCCTTGATTGTGACCTGCCCGAGTAGATCGGGTGTAGTGGACAGATAAAAAGTTGCGGCAACCATTCCAAAGATGAGAGTAAGATTTCTACGCATCGCTGTTTCCCTTTGCAAATGATTCTTCAAATTCTGCAGCCAAACATAGATTCGACGCATTCAACTTCTCCAATACGAGTCTTGCGTTGATCCCGATGGTCGCTTGCCGCGATACTACAGCACGATCATGAAACAGCCGTGTTGCAGGGACGCGGTCGCTATTTCATACAAGTGCTCATTGAAGAAATCTGAAAGATTACAATTTGCTGGAAAGAACAAGCTGGAGCGTGATGTGAATGTGCGCCTGAGAAAACAATCATTGATGCACTCGTAACTCAAGTCAATTCCCTCAGTCAGATTGAGGAGGCATAATCGCAACAACGTCTTGACAACGAAACAGATGCGTCACTGGCGCTGATAAACCCTTCTACGCGAATCTAAGACCTTTTTGTTTTAATGTCAAGTTATATTTTGATAAACACGAAAATACGGAGTTCCAGAATTAGAAAGAGGGATATTCGTTACTTCCCCAGCTGTTCCAGGACTTCCACATACTTGTACCCCGAGCCGGTGTTGAAAGCGACAACATTCTCATCCTCCCGGACGAAGCCGTTCTTCAAGAGATGACGCACAGCGGAAACGGTGGCGGCTCCCTCGGGACAAACCAGCAATCCCTCCTCGCGGGCGACCAGTTTCATGTCGGCAAGGAGCTCATCGTCGTTCACAGAAACAGCCGTCCCCCCACTCTCATAGACCGCGGAGAGGATCAATTCATCGGCAAAGGCCTTCGGCACGCGCAGCCCGGAGGCGAGAGTGGCGGAATTGTCCCAAAATTCCGATGCTTTCCTTCCGTTCTCGAATGCTCTGACAATTGGCGCGCACCCTGCCGCCTGGACAACAACCATTCTCGGTTTCTTCCCGGTGATCCATCCGAGCTCTTCCATTTCCCGGAAGGCCTTCCACATCCCGATGAGCCCGGTACCTCCACCGGTCGGGTAGACGATGACATCGGGGAGCTTCCAGTCGAACTGTTCAGCCAATTCATAGCCGAGCGTTTTCTTCCCCTCGAGCCGGTACGGCTCCTTCATTGTGGACATATCGAACCAGTTTTTCCCCTGCCGCATTTCATTCATTTTTTTCCCGGCGTCGCTGATCACACCGGCAACCATATACACTTCCGCGCCATACAGTCTCGTTTCCCTGACGTTGATGACGGGCGTATCGTCCGGAACAAAAACATGCGCCTTCACGCCGGCCTTCGCGGCATATGCTGCCAGGGCACCTCCGGCATTGCCTGCGGACGGCATCGCGACTTCTGCAATCCCCAGTTCTTTTGACTTCGAAACTGCCATGCACAGCCCCCGCGCCTTGAACGACCCCGTGGGATTCAGGCTTTCATCTTTGATGAAAAGATGCCGCAGACCCAATCGTTTCCCCAGGGACGTGGCGTGGAGAACCGGAGTCCACCCTTCACCGAGAGAAACGATGAACGTATCATCAAAAACCGGGAGCAACTCCCGGTAACGCCAGAGACTCTTCTCCCGTGTTGAAAATTGGCGGATGGAAAGAGCATTTTTCGCAGATGCAAGATCGTATACCGCAAGCAGAGTCTTGTTGCATTGTCCGCACACGGTTTGGACTTTGACCGGATCATACGTCCGGTCGCATTGACTGCACCGGAGATGAGAAAAAAAAGTACGGCTCATGTGATATCCTTTGAATTCTTCACTTATTCGCTGACCTTACACAAAGCAATATACTCTGTGGCTGATTAGGAATCAAACAACTGTGAGTCAACCGAGCGATGCAGCATTCGACTTTTTTGAAATATTTTTGTAAATTCCCCATATGAGCGAGAAGACAATAGTGATCCTCGGCGGCGGCATCGGCGGGATCGTGACGGCGAGAGAATTAAGAAGCCACCTCGGGAAAGACCACCGGGTGGTCATCGTCGAAAAAGCAGCCGTCCACTCGTTCCCCCCCTCGTACCTCTGGGTCATGCTGGGCTGGCGCAAGCCCGAGGCAATCCTGAAACCCCTTTCGCTTCTAAGTAAATACGGCATCGAAATTCAGCATGCAGTCGTTCGCGAGATCGACCTTGACCGGCGCGCTGTGACAACGGACGCTTCGACCATCGCCTTTGACTATCTCGTCGTGGCTCTGGGCGCCGAGCTTGCGTCAGACGGCCTTGCAGACGCGGGCGAATCGATTCATTCCTTCTACACTCTCGATGGAGCCCAACGACTTCACTCAGCGCTACGGACATTCAGCGGAGGGAAAATAGCGATCGTAGTTGCGAGTCTTCCTTACAAGTGTCCGCCGGCTCCTTATGAGGCAGCCTTGTTGTTGGAGTCATTTTTCTCCCGAAAGGAAAAATTCCAACCCGGAGCGGGCGCGAAGGGCTACGAGATCGGGATATACACACCCGAACCGTTCCCACTTGCCGCAACCGGAACGCAGGCGGGCAAGGATGTCATCCCGCTCCTGGCGCAGCGAGGTATTCTCTACAAGCCGGGCCACAAGATCAAACGCATCGACCCGGCCAAAAAGCAATTAACATTTGAGAACGGTGTGCTCGCCGAGTTTGACCTTTGCCTTGTTGTCCCTCCGCATCGCGCTCCCGATGTCATTCGTGCGTCGGGCCTTACTGATGGTTCGGGCTGGATTCCCGTCAATCCCCGCAGCTTGCAGACCCGACACACGAACGTTTACGCAATCGGGGATGTTGCGACGGTCCGTCTCGAGGACGGCTCTGCGCTTCCGAAAGCCGGCATTTTCGCGCTCAATCAAGCGGAAGTCGTGGCACACAATCTAGCCTGTGAAATCCTCGGTCATGGCACAAAGAAGGAATACCCGGGCACCGGGTTCTGTTTTCTGGAGACGGGGAATGGGAAAGCCGGGTACATTCACGGCAATTTCTATGAACTCCCTGCCCCGACAATCGAAATGCACGAACCGAGCGTCACCTACCACTGGGCGAAAGTCGTCGCCGAGAAGTACTGGCTGTGGCGGTGGTTTTAGGAGGATTTCCCTCCCGCAACCGGACCGGACGGCTCTCACTTGAAATTCGCCTAAGGATTCGAAAATCCATTGCTTCTCACCTATTTTTCCCGTATATTTCTTTGCTAAACTAACAAATCTCCTTTTCTTAGCTTAGGAAATCTGCCAAAATGCCTTTAATGACGAAATTACGAGAGAGTCTCTCGACGGTCTTTGCTATATTTGCTGGTGTTTTCGTGGTGTACATCGTGCTCGATTGGGGTATGGATATCACGGGTCGCAGACGGCGTGGTGGGCCCTCGATGGAGTCTCAAGAAATCGGCGTCATCAACGACCAGCCGATTTTTTACAAGGATTTTTCCGAGATGGTGAAACAGGTCGCCGAAAACCAGAAGGCGCAAACCAACAACGAGCCGGACGAAAACCAGCTCCGCACAATAAGAGACCAGGTCTGGAACGACCTCGTTGAAGAGAAACTCTTCGATGAGCAAATTCAAAAATTCGGTATTGCCGTCACCGACCAGGAAATTGTGGATTGGGTGCGCGGGGATAATCCCCCCGATTTCTTGCGACAGAGATTCACGGACTCGACCGGCGTGTTCAACCGCCAGGCCTATGAATCGGCCATCCAGAATCCCAAGAACAAGGCAGCTTGGCTGCAGGTTGAATCAATCCTGCGGAAACAGCGCAAGCGGGAAAAATTGCAGAGTATCATTCTCGCGGGCCTCCGTGTTCCTGAAAGCGAGGTTCTGCAGAAATTCAACGATCAGAATACCAAGTACGAGGCAGAATTCGCCCTGTTCGAGCCCAACCAGCTCGTGAAAGACGACGAAGTGAAGGTCACCGACGACGACCTCCGGCATTACTACAACGAACACTCTGAAGAATTCAAATTCGAAGCCAGCCGGAAGCTCAAGTACGTGTTGTTCAATGAAGTCCCTTCCAGGGCCGACACCGAATCCGTGACGTTCTGAACTCGACGACGTGGCAGAGCGCGCCCGGGGGGGAGCCGACTTCCAGGACCTGGCGAAGACGTACTCCGAAGCACCGCCTTCCGACGCGTTCTTCAAGCACGGCGAAATCTCCCAGGATAAAGAAAATGCCGTCTTTATGGCGAAGGCCGGAGACATCATCGGTCCCCTTAGAGACTTCGACGGTTTTCATGTGATCAAGGTGGGAGAATTCCGAGCCGGCAAGGATGAATTCATCCATGCGAGCCATATCCTGATACAAATTGAAAACAATGATAGTGTGAGAGCGCTCAAAGAAGCCCGCGACGTGGTGGCCTCTGCCAGGCAAGGCCAGGATTTCGCAGCACTCGCACGACAGCACTCGAAAGATGTGAGTTCCGCAGTCCGCGGCGGAGACCTGGGGTGGTTCGGAAAAGGCCGGATGGTGAAATCGTTTGAAGAGGCTGCCTTCAAAACCAGGCCCGGACAAGTTGTCGGTCCGGTTCGCACGCAGTTCGGATATCACATCATCAAGGTCATCGCCCGCGACAACCGAGAAGCGAAATTCACGGACATCCGTATCAGCGTGAAGGTCAGCGGACAAACCCGCGATGACCTCAATCAGCAGTCGCAGGATTTTCAGTACCTTGCGAAGCACGGAGATTTCGTGAAAGAAGCCCAGGGACAGAATTATACCGTTGGCGAGACTCCGGCATTTCAGAAAAATGCCGTCATTCCCGGCATCGGCTTGAATAACGCACTTAACAAGTTCGCTTTCAACGGCAAAGTGGGCAGTATCTCCGAGGTCATCTCGATTACCAACGGAAATGGCGTCTTCATGATCTCTGACGTGAAGGATGCCGGCGTGCAACCGTTCGACGAGGTCAAAACAGCCCTGGAGTCGCGCGTACGACGCGAGAAGAAGATGGAGAAAGTGAAGGCGCTTGCCTTACAGCTCCGGCAATCGCTTAAACCGGGGGACAGTCTGGCAGCGCTCGCAGCACGCAACGGACAAATCATCGTTCAAAAATCCACACCGTTCACGCTGAGCGGAACGATCCCGGGTGTAGGCCGCGACCTGGGCTTTATTGGAGGAATTTCGAGCCTGAATGGCGGAGAGACGTCCAAACCGATTGAGAGCTCGCGCGGTTACTACATCATCCGTTTGATCAGCAAGTCGTCGTTTGATTCCACTCTGTACAACGCACAGAAGGAACTCCTGCGCGCCCAGTTGTTGAGAGACGAACGGAATCGTTTCTTCACGGAATGGTTGGACCAGCTCAAGAAATCCGCTGAAATCGTCGACAACCGTGATGTGTTCTATCGATAGCCCGGCGCCCGCCGCACAGGAACATCAGTGTGCCGGCGGCAACAAAGGCAGCTGAGGTTACACCGACGCGTCAGTGGCGGGGACACAAAACTCCCACGCTTCGTCCGGCCAGGATGACTACGCCGACCACATCATACCTCACCGGAGTAACAATTGAGCGGCTGTTCAGTCGGGGGTTGATGCACTTCACACGATGATCGTTATCCCGCCCGAACGAGCCGGAACATTCCCCAGCGATTTGGACCAATGACACACAGAAAGGGCAACCTCATCTACCTCACGGGATTCATGGGCAGCGGGAAAAGCACGATCGCCCCGGTCCTCGCTCAGAGACTGGGCTTCGGTCTGATCGACATCGACCGTGAGATCGAACTGTCGGCGGGGCAAACCATATCAGAGATCTTCCGGACTGCCGGAGAGAGTCATTTCCGAACGCTCGAACATGCTATCCTTGACGACATCAGTAAACGCGAAAGGTCCGTCGTCTCGCTGGGCGGCGGTACGGTCATGCATGCGGATAATCTGCACGTCGTACGATCGACCGGCATTCTCGTTTACCTGAAAGCACGACCGGAAACCATCTTCGGACGAGTTCGATTGAGGATGGATCGACCCCTCCTCGACGGTATAGACGGAAGGCGACCTTCCGACGAAGAACTCGACATCCGCATCCGACAACTTATGGCCGAAAGAGAGCCATCGTACGCACAGGCAGATATAACAATTGTCACAGACGACGAGCAGGTGAACCGCACCCTCGACGAGCTTGCCGATCGAATCCTGAAGTTTAACGACAAGAGGTAAACAGAGATGCAGCGGGTAATAGTCAACCTCGGGCCTCGCAGCCATCCCATCTACATAGGGCAAGGAGCTCTCAACGTCGCCGGAGAAACCTGCGTGGCGCACGGACTTCCCGGCCGGCTGGCTGTTGTAACGGACAAGAACGTCGCACCACTCCATCTGCGCTTGCTGCAAAACTCTCTGCGCCATCATGGTTTTGACGTTACAGAAATTATCATTCCGGCCGGCGAGCGACAAAAATCACTCAGCCGGGCTAACCGCGTCTTCACCATACTCTCCGAAGAAAGATTTTCGCGCGCATCGGCCGTCGTGTCGTTCGGCGGCGGTGTCGTCGGAGACCTCGCCGGTTTCGTTGCCGCAGCATTTCGACGGGGGATCCCTCTCGTCCATATTCCGACCACGCTCCTTGGCCAGGTTGAAAGTGCCATCGGCGGAAAGGTGGCCGTCAACCATGCGGACACCAAGAATCTCGTTGGCGCATTCCACCAGCCGAAATTCGTTCTTTCGGACATCCGCCTTCTCTCAACACTGCCCCGAAGAGAGATCGTCTGCGGCATGGGAGAATTGCTCAAGTACGCGTACATCGACGAAGGAATGTTCAAATTTCTGGATGAGAGTTTCGATAAGATACTTGCCCTCGACCCCGATGTTCTTCAGGAAGCAATTGTCCGGTGCAATACGCTCAAAGCACGGTTGATCGAAAAGGACGAACGCGAGCTCGACCCGACCGGCGGAAGGAATGTCCTCAACCTCGGCCACACGATAGGCCAGCCGCTTGAAGTGCTCTCCGGCTACAAACTCCACCACGGTGAAGCGGTGCTCATTGGCTTGCGATGGGAGTTGCTCCTCGCACAGAAAACTCACCTCATCGGGAAATCAGATTTTGAGACAATCAATTCCCTCCTTCATCGAATCGCTTTCAACCCACGACTGGATTTCCTTACATCGAGCCTTCTGTTGCAGAAAATCTACGGTAAGATGCCGAGAACCCGGTTTGTTCTGCCGAAACGAATCGGCCAGGTGGTGGTTGAAGAAATAGATTCAGCTTCTTTGCGGTCGTTACTGAAGGAATTGCGGCTGCGATAAGCCTGCCGCCATTCCCGATCGAAATCCGGGAACCGCTGCGGAAGATCCAACCAACATCAAGGTACATAAAAAAGGCCGGCTTGAGTCACAAAGCCGGCCTTCTCACATCAGAGGCACTGCGGCAAAAATGTGCTACATGCTCACTAACTATCCTTCCGAATCCTACTTCAAGAGCAGTCCCGCGGAAAGAACGCGGGATTTCTGCTCAAGTGATCTCATCACTATTTGAGCATCAACATTTTTTTCACACTTTGGAACGACTGCTGGGAACCTGTCCGGTCGACCGCCTCAGCGTGCAATCGATAAAAATACACGCCGCTCGCGAATCTTGACGCGGAAAACGTCGCGTCATACACGCCCGCACTCTGGCGACCGTCGACAACTACGGCAATTTCCCTTCCAAGAACATCATACACCACAAGCCTCACGAGCGCATCTTTCGGCAACTCGTAGTGTATCTTTGTCGTTGGGTTGAAGGGATTAGGATAATTCTGCGCCAAGGCAAACTGTGTCGGCAGAAGACTTCCCTCCACCTGCAATTGCAGATTCGATACTTCGTCGCTCGTCAGTTTCATCGTCCCGTCGCCCTTCATCACCTGGGACATGAACTGCGCAGACTGTTGTTTTGTGAACACGATCGAGTACTTCAACTGGAGGTCGTGTCCAATATGCCATTGAAGTGTTACGGGGAACGATGCGCCCTGGATCATGATCGGGACGTCGGCTGCCTTCCCCGATTTATCGTCGTAGATCGCGGCGATCGTATTCGTACCGAAGCGCGCGTCCAGCATTCCGGTGGGCGCCGGCGGGGGCAATTCGAAGCGATCGACCGACGGCAAGCCTTCTTCTTCGGTCCCGAAGTAGAGAACCTGGCCGTTACCGGCTGCGTCGTGGACAGTCAGTGTGTTCATCGACCCCAATGCGTCGAGGGCTTTCTGTACCGGCGATTGCTTCGGCAGGTTCACGGATGGAGAGAGTATCAATTCACCGCTCGTGTCGACCTTCACCCAGTACCCCAGGCCGGACTGGATGGTACTCGCGGGCACATAACCGCTGTCCTTGTCGAAGCGATAAAAACTCGACGCAATTATGTTTGGCGGCAGAGAGCTTATTTTGCCGACGGGAAGCGGGACGGAAATCGAACCGATCATATTCCATTTATTCTGAACGCTTATGGAGTCCAGTGTCTCACCCGCAGATCCGACGACGGCAAAGGTCTTCCCGGAGACCAGTTTCATCCAGTAGCCGCGTCCGTTCTCAAGAGTGTCCCGAACGGCATACCGGCCCTCGTACGCGAAGGTTGATGATGTCGGAAACGGGAAAAGGGCTGACCTCACAAAACTCGCCGGTACGACCGGGACGGAGATCAAATTCCAGTTCGCCGTAAAGTGGTAGGTGCCCGTGTAGAAATATGTCGAGGGATCCATCGCCAGACATATGATGGAATTATATCCGCTGGCCCCGATCACTGTGCCGGCGCCGGTGAGCGTATCGATGGAAATGAATGTATTGATGCCTGACCCCGACTGACTCCCTGCAACTCCAAAGAGGTTGCCGGCAGCGTCGAAGACAATATCCTGAGTAGCCTTATTGAGTCCCGTTCTGCCGACGAGAGTGGAATTCCCCGTCGCGAGATTCACTTTGTAGATACCGTCAATGTATGTGCCCGCTTTCACAGAGGCCCAGAGCACTCCGGTGACCGGGTTGAAATCGAGTCCCGCGAAACGCAACCCCGTGGATACAACCTGCGTCGGGGTTCCCGTATTCATATCAACTCTGTAGATATTGCCGGCCAAATCCCCGGCATACAGCGTATCCCCGTGGAACGCCATGCCCTTGCCAACAATAGGAAATGGAACCGGCACGATGAGGTGTGCGTCTCCGCCGGTGCTGTTGATGCGGACCAGTATCTGTCCGGCACCGGAAGATGAAAGACCGATGATCACGTGATCGCTCGGCCGCACGCGCGCGCTGATGACCTCGGAGAATCCCGATGATCCCACGGGCGTCGCAACGCCGGTCAGAGGGTTGAGCGTCAGAACCTCACCTCCGCCATCCTGCCCGGCTCCGGCGTACATGACGCCTCGTAGAGCGCTCGTCACCACGAAACAACTGCCTATGAGGTTGATCGAGGTTACCGGATTTGTACCGTCATTACTCGTAATATTAAGGGAATCGTTGAAAGTGCCCGCAACCTTGGGAATGAATGCCACGCTGATACTGTCGATCACATTCGTCGGAATTCTGAGAGGCAGACTTGGCGGGTGGATGAGAACAAAGTTCGTGTCCGTTAGAGTGATCGCCGAGATCACGAGAGTGTCGAGGCCGTTGTTGGTGATACCAAAGGACGTGGTGTCGCCACCGAGCCCGGCTTCAAATGTTCCAAAATTGTTCGAAAGCGGATCTGCAAAGAGAATTCTCCCGGGAAGCGGACTCAGCTGCACTTTTCCAATCCACGTGCCCCAGGCGTTCAGTCCTTCTGCGTACTCCGTATGTGCCCATGCAGTCCCGGGTTGACTCGGGTCGAGGGCAATTCCCATGTAGTCACCCCACCGGTTACGAGTGCCACTTTGCAGCAACTGATAATATGCGACTCCCCTCTGCAATGGCACGCTCGGCGATAAGCCGGGCGGATCGGTCGCTTTCCGGCCCGAGAGAAATGCGCCGGCATACTCGGTAAGGCCTGAACGGGTGTAGGTAATGTAAACGTTGTGGGCTGAATCTGCCGTAAGCGTCGGATAGAAATGCCAGAAGCCCTCTTTGCCCATGGACATATCTTCAATCGTGGTTTTCGTGAACGGATTAATGCGGATATACTCAACGGCAGAATAAGCGCCGCCCGTGCCGCTGGCTACCGAATGCACTATGAACAGCGAACTGTCGCGATAGATCGGCTTGTGAGCGATGCCACCCGGCGCAATGTCCTCGAACGTTATTCCACCTCCCGGCTGGCTTGCCCCGGGGGCTCCTGCATACTGGTAAACCGAAATATCGTTCGCGGAAATTGTCGGAGAACCGAGTGGGTCGGCAATCTGCCACACGGTCAGGTATGTTCCGATGGTGAAGGGGGATGCATTCACAAGAAACTCTGCCCCCGGATTGCCGTACGTGATGGCCGGTTTCACAAAGTCCGGCTGCACATCCAGGAATTCGGGATCTCTTAAGTCCCAGAAGTCCGCGTATGTCACAGGTCCGGCGGTGTTATTGTACAGTTGAGCTTTGCCGATGATGCGGATTCTTGCAAATAGGCCGCCCGACGCACCGAATTCGCGTGTCGTAATGTAGAGGGCCTGATTGTCAAAACCGAGGTGCGGATGATCTGAGAAATTCGTCGTGACCGAATCGCCAAGCTTCCAACCGGGCAATCCCCACATGTACCACGTGCCCACTGCGCTGCTGTCGTGCGAGACGGCAAGCGCCAGGTAGCATGTATTGGAGGAAGTGACCATAAGACCAATCATCACCCAGCGACTGGAGTAATGGTCATAGACGACCGAGCAATCGCTGAAACCCGTTGAGACGGGCATAGCATTATGGTACCAGGTATTCAAATCGACGGTCTTCAGCAGATTTCCAGTTTTATCCCAAATCCTGAAACTTGAATTGACCTCCGCCATGATGTGCATGGGGCCGGCGGCATCGATGGGATCGGGCGGGAAAGAGCCGTCGAAATCAAAACCGGAAAAATTCTCTACGACGACGGGATGGGAAATGGTCGACAGCGTGCCCTGCACAGTCTGCTCTTCGAAATAATGTTTACCCATCGATTGAAGAGGAGGATGGGGGTGCTTCGGCGGATGGAGAAGCTTCAGCGGCGGCATTTCATCCCGCTCTTCTGCCGCATGTCCGATTGCCTCACCCATTGACGGAGGCAGCTCACTCGTGCTCACCGTTACGCCGCTCGGGACAGAACCCGATCTGGGACCCTGGGCAATCGGCGGAAGAACCTGGGGAGGCGACACGCCTACGTCCAGCACCAGATTGCCGCCGGTGGGAGTTCCACCCGACCCTCCCCCACCGTTCCATTCTGCGACAAAGAGAGTATAGGTAACTCCCTTTTGCACATAATAATACATAACAGATTGCCGGATGGTCCCGTTTACCGAATCGTCATTACAGGTAACCTCTGTCAGGCTGTCACATGGGCCGGTGTACAACCCTATCACGGTATCAAACGAATCCGGGCTGCTTCCAATTGTGCTCCAACGAATCCAGGCTGACGTGTCCGCAGTCCATTTGAACCAAACGGCCTTTCCATTCCCACGCCCTCCATTGTTGCAAAGAATGACCGTGCCGCTGGAATCGGGTGTTGCAAGCCGCGTGTTCTCAGTCGTGTGGTACGGCAGCGATGGAATAACCGTCGCCCCGCCACACGTATCATTGGGGAGTTGGGCAAAACTCAACGATGATATGCCGACAATTGTAATAAGAATACATAACAGGCGTCCAAAAAGGAGTGGCAAATTTTTCATAAGAACTCTCCTGAGAATGATTGAATAATGATGTCTATCCCGGAATCCAACAACGCGGGAGGGGATATTCACAACAGAAAAGCCGAGATGAAATTATATCAAATTTTAGGCTTAGTGTCAAGCAAGAATCGAAAAAAAGGAAGGATTTCCGAAAATAGCCGCCCTGTCTGCCGTGAAGTCTAAACCGGCTCCCCTCATCGCCGTTTCCAAGCTATTTGAGAAGGAGCATCCGCCTCGTGTCAACCAGCTGCTTACCCGAAGGGGAACTGAGGTCGCGTGCTTCTATGGTATAGAAATACACTCCCGACGCGAGTTTGGCTGCGTCGAATGTCGGATGGTAGGAGCCTGCCGGCAATTCGCCATCCATAAGAGTCGCGACCTGCCGTCCGGCGGCATCAAACACTCTGAGGCGGACGTACGATTGCCTGGCGATAGTGAACGGAATCGTCGTCGTTGGATTGAAGGGATTCGGATAGTTCTGCTGGAGAACAAACGCCGCCGGAATGGCAGCCGGATGCTCCTGCACTCCCATCGGGGAGGCAGTCTTGAACATCCCCCGGCCGTGCGTGCCGGCAAAAAGATATCCGTCTCCACGGACGACAAGCTGTGCAACGGAGACGTTGGCCAGACCGTTATTCTGCTGTGACCAGTTGGTGCCGCCGTTGCCCGACGCAAACACGCCAAGGTCGGTTCCTATGACAATGTGGCTCGAGTTCACCGGATCGATCACGATCGTATTCGCGGGGATGTCGGGCATATCCCCGCTCGCGTCCGACCATGATCCGCCTCCATTCGTTGTGAGGAAAACATGTCCGGGTGTTGCCGGGGTATTTGAGTTGTAACCGGAAAACGTCGCAAACGCCCGCTGCGCGTTCACCGGGTCGATGGCGAATGCCGTCACCTGCCGGTCCGGCAGCGGAGATTTCGTGACGTCATTCCACGTATTACCCGTCGTGGTCGTTACCTGGATCTTGGCGGTCGCCGTTCCGCCGCTCGTGCCGACGTAAATCGTGGCCGATGAGGAGGAAGCAATAGCAATCGCTGTAATCGTGGAGCCGGACTGTCCGACCTGCCCCGTGCCGTCGCCGTCACCCGTGAGATCATTACTGATGCTTGTCCACAGAGCGCCACCGTTGATAGTCCGATAAATTTTAAAAGTTCCCGCCACCAGCGTCTGCGAATTCGAAGGATCCATGGCAAACGGAGCGATGAAGGAACACCGGTCGGAAGTGCCATAGGATGACGCAGTTGGAATGCCGTTCATGATTGAGGTCCACGACGAACTCGGCACGCCTGAACTCGTGGATTTGTATAGCTGGAGATAAACGTAAGAGCTGTACACCGTTGTCGGCGTCTTCGGGTCAACGAATGCCGGGCCTCCATCGCCGCCGTTGACTTCAGCCCAATTCGCTCCGTCAAATCGCATGGTCCCGTTGTCCTGCGTGCCGCCGTAGTAGATCTCGAGCGTGGGATGGACGGCCAGCGAATAGAATTGGACGGTCACAAGACTATTATTGAGAGTGGAGAAACTCGTCCCGCCATTCGTCGACTTAAACACCCCGCCGTCATTCCCGAAGAATACCACACTGGCATTCCCAGGCTGAAACACAATTGCGTGCTGGTCGACATGCACATAGGGAGTGCCATACCCGTCGGCGATGCGATTCCAGGTGGTGCCGCCGTTGAGTGATTTGAAGAGATTAATGCCGCCGGTATAGACGTAGTTCGGATTTGTCGGATCCACGGCGATGACATTGTCATACCAACCCTGTCCGCCAAGGTGTGTGCCGTTGACGAGCTGGTCGTTGTCGAAGGGAGTAGTAACAGCAGTCCACAACGTTCCGCCGTTCGTCGACTTCTGGATGCTATTCGTATAGTCGTTGGAATCGGCAACGCACGCGTAAATGACACTCGTATTGCTCGGCGCCAGGGCCAGGCTGATGCGATGAAAATTCTGCGACGTCTGCGGAAAACCGTTCGTGAGTTTGTTCCATGTGGTTCCGCTATCCGTCGTTTTGTACACTCCGTCGGCGGCATGAAGTCCGAACGCCGCGTACAAAATGCCGGCATTCGACCGATCCGCGACGAGGTCCATGCAGGCGATGCTGCCTGTGGTCACAACATTGAGTTTTGCCCAGCTCGCGCCCGCGTCGATGCTCTTCCAGATCCCGCCGATCATCCCGGCATAGAGGATGCTGGGATTCGCCGGACTGATAACGAGTTTGTTGATGTAGTAGTATCCGTAATCGGGGTTGGGATTGGCAAAGTTTGTCAGCGTGGTCCATGTTGAACCGCCGTCGGTGGTTTTCAGCACCCCGATGCCGCGCAGTGCATCAATCGGGAGACAACCCTCACCGGTACCGGCATAGAGTATTTTCGTGTTCGTCGTGTCCATCACAAGCGTATTGATGGCGAGATTGGATGCAAAATCGGTAACCGGAAACCACGAGGTTCCTCCATTCGTCGTTTTCCAGACACCGCCGCTCACCGAGCCGCAGTACATGATGCTTGTATTTGTGGGATCGATAACCACAGAGCGCGTACGCCCGCTGATCGTTCCGGACCCCAGCGTCGTCCACGACAAAGTATTGAGAATGGATGATTTCTGAAGATTATTCTGCTGGATATGAGCAAGAGCTTTCTCTCTCCAATCCACAGGGATGGAGCCCTTCGGGTATGCTCGCTGGTTGTTGTACCACATGAGCGCTTCGTAAGCGTATTTCTGTTCCAGCTGTTCGGAGATTCCCTCATCCTCGTGCTCGAATAAGGAATGCGAGTCGGGCTTCTTCATCACAATCACCCAGAGCGCGAGGACGAAAACGATCAAGGGGATCAACCATCGAACAGCGAGTTTCTTCATGGTGCTCTTTATTCAATTAGCGTTTGTTTGATTCGACATCTACGATGACCCAGTTTCCATTCGCCGTCAGAGAGACCTTTCCGATGAACATATCGCCGGACCTGGCGGTTCGTAGGCCCAGAAGTCTCCTGTTCCGCTCCACAGTCGTGTCGATGACTCCGTTTCCCGTGAGAAAAAACTGCGGCGCGGCGACAATTTGCTGACCCGCCTCCGCGAAGTTCACCACAGAACCTTCCGGAAGCGAGCTGCTTACCTGGATCGACACCTTGTAGCGCAACGAATCGATCAGCTCAAGAGCGGTGATAATTCCACTGACCGACGAGGCATTCGGTTTGACGGCCGTCTGCTGTTTCACCACCGGCCGATGGAGTACGATTGTGCTGTCCGTACCGGCTTGTCTGGACGCCTCCATGGGCCTACAGCCGGTAACGATGACGAGGACCTGGAGGACAAAAAAAAGGCGAATACACTTCATATCCATTAATAATATGCGGAGAGTTTGAGTGAAAAGCAAGACTTCATTGACATTCCGATGAGGATTCGTTAGATTACGCAAGAGAAACGCACTCCCGGGGTGACCCGGCGCACATTGCGGTCTCCTCCGGTCAAGCAAAGTGCACGTGGCATACCGCGGGAATTTTCTCTACAAAAAAGGCAATGGACAGATGAGGGTATTGATTATTGCCGCAACATTGATGATCCTGATTTCCCTTGGATTTCAGGCATGCCGCGAGACCAATCCGGGCCCCAAAAGCCGGACCACAGTGGATTTCCTTCAACAGTTCCAACAGCGGACTCTTGAATAACAACGTCAATGCAATCCTGACGGACGCCGTGGGTGTCGTGTGGATCGCAACTGACAGCGGAGCGTATTCTTTCAGCTATGGTTCTTGGAATTGTTTGTTTGATCCTCTCTCCTTCACGGTGTATACCACCTATGGTCCTCTTACAATAAGTGTAGTTACATCGATCGCACTGGGATCCGACCAGAGTCTCTGGTTCGGGCTGGCGGGAGGAGGTCTTTCCCGGTATAATCGAAGAGCCGTAACAACCGTATGGAGGCGATTTACAACCGCAGACGGCATCCCTTCCGACAATGTGCTTTCGATTACTGCCGACCAGAAACTTGGGTGGATCTGGTGCTCCTCCCTGGCCGGCGTCGGCCGGTTCATACCGATGACAAACGAAACGGGTGTGTGGGCAACGTTCACTTCGTCGAACAGCACGCTCCCTTCAGATATGGTAAGGTGTGTGGCTTACAACCCCATTGATTTTTCCATCTGGTTCGGAACGCAGTACAACGGTGTCACCTATATCAATGGTGACGGCGATTGGCAGCTGCCGATAATTTTCCCCGGTTCAGTGAATTATCCGGTCACCGCAATCGCATTCGACGTGAACACCACATGGTTTGCCACGTGGGACGGGATCTTGAGTTTTGTTCCGAAGACGTACGTATGGCGGCAGTATTTCTCCGCGAATACAGGGGGCATCGTGCCATTCGGGATCGCTAATGCGGCAGCGACAGATTACGTGTCGACACGATGGTTCGGGACGAATGCCGGCATGGTGAGACTGAGCGACACATCGTGGACGAAATTCAATCGTGAAAACACTCCGCAACTGCCAAGCGACACGGTCACGGCGCTCGCGCGCGATATTCGGGGCAATCTTTGGATCGGCACACCGAATGGCGTGGCTGTGTATAACGAGGCCGGTGTAAAATTTTGAACTGAGCCTGATCGTTAACCTGAGCTTCTGTCCGCGGAAACGTCGCGTAGGCGGGGGCGGTCTGAACCACGATTCGTAGGATTTTAGGATTACCATGATTAGAACAATCGAGGTAATCATGTGAATCAAGCGAATCGCGGTTCAGACAGCAGAGGAGTGTCTGAACCATGATTCGTAGGATTTTAGGATTACCATGATTAGAACAATCGAGGCAATCATGTGAATCAAGCGAATCGCGGTTCAGACGGCGGAGAGCTGTCTTCTCCATCCTCGAAACTCGAACCCCGAACCTTATCTTTTCGTGCACGACTTCCTTCCCCGTCACACTGAGCGAAGTCCCACTTGCTTTCGAGCGGGACGAAGTCGAAGTGTGTTCGTTGCCTGCAAATGTTGACTCTGCCGCTCCGAACACCCTTCGACTCTCCTTCGACTCCCCCTCGCTCCGCTCGGGGTCGCTCAGGATCGCTCAGGGTGACGAAAAGGCTGCACCGAGGTTTAATGCCGTTTGCCATTCATGTCGTCTATTGCAGATCGCGCGGTCTGTGATTCCCGCAGGGAGATTCATCTCCCTTTTTTCGATTCAGCATAACCATTTATGGTTATGCGTGCTCACATCCCAAACCACGAACCCTATCCCAATAGGGCATGACCAATTATGGTACTGCATGCGGTAATTGACAATTCGACCCCACAATCGCGCATGTTTGCACAACTCCCAAATAAACCCTATCTTTTGAGTGATTTTGGGTTGTGAACAGCTCCTCCTGTCGGTGGACATGGAGAGCGAATCCTACATTCTGGACTGGAGATTAGAGTTTTGAGATGTAAATTTACCCATCGTTGCATTGCCGTAATTCTCTGCCTTCTGCTTTCAGCCTGCTGCCTCACCGCTTACTCACAGGAAAAAGAGAATTCGGATTTCAAGCTCGCCGTCAATCTTTACAACGACGGCATGTACGACCTCGCCGCAGAGCAGTTCAAGAATTTTGTCTCCGCGTATCCGTCCACGGCAAACGGCATCGAAGCCAGGTTCTACCTCGGACTCACGCAGATGAAACTCAGTCGCTTCGAGGACGCCCGGATGACATTCCAGAACTTCGCCCTTGCCTACGTCGACCACCCGAAATCAGCCGACGCATGGATAAAGGTCGCGGAAGCGTTCCTCGCGCTGAAGAATGACCGTGAAGCCGCATCGGCGTACGAGCGCGTGAAAGTCTTCCACCCCGGGAGCCCGCTGGCGCCGGACGCCCTCCTCAGCGCGGCGCAAATCTATCTCCGTCTCGGCGAACGGGAGAACGCAACACGAATCTATCGCTCCATCGTTTCGGATTATCCATCGAGTCAGAGCTCTCCTTCCGCCCGCCTGATCCTTGCGGAATTCAAGGCCGAAGATGGTCAGACGGACCAGGCACAACAGGAAGCGCAGCGAGTGAGCGAAAGCAACGCACCGGCAGAAGTGCGTGCAGCGGCGCTGTATCTCATCGGCACACTGAAAATGTCTGCCAGCTTGTTCGATGAGGCGGAAAACATATTCCGCACCGTTACCGCACAGTATCAAGGCACAGCAGGAGCATCCCGCTCCTCCATCGCTCTCGGGGGAATTCTCGGAAGCATCGGGAAAACCGCCGATGCTCTCCGCCAATTCCAGGAGGCGCTCGCCTCAAATCCTGCCGATTCGCTCAGAGCACAGGCGCTCTACCAGCTCGGTCTCACCTACGCGAAGGAGGAGAACTACGATTCGGCAAGAACCTGCTACGAGCAGATCATCAAGTCTCTCCCGAATTCCGCAGTCTACGAGCGCACACTGTTCGAAGCAGGCAATACGGCATTCCAACAAAAAGACTATAACGGCGCCGGGCAGTATTTCAAAAAGATACTTTCGTTGCCGTCGGATGGTCTGCGAGGCAAGGCCATCGTCCGGTCGGCAGAATCTGCCGTGGCGGCCGGACATTTCGACGAGGCCGCAAAGACGTACCAGGCGTACATCGACCGGTATCCGGACAACCCCTTCACTCCCCTCGTGGCTTACGCCCTCGGCTCCCTCTACGAACAGCGCATCAACAACTACAGGAAAGCAATCGACGTCTTCAACCGTATTGTGGATAAATACGCTCAATCACCGTACGCCGCCGACGCCCTGGTGGAGGTCGGCCGCTGCTACGAGAAGCTGGACATTTTTGATGAAGCGGCTCAATCCTACAGCGACGTCCTTGTCCGCTACCCCTCACTTGCAGGGAATGAAGACCTGCAAAAGAGGATAGAATTCCTCCGGAATCACCGCATCATGAACCGCGATGCGGGCATGGAAAAGCTGGCCCGGCTTGTCGGTGACATGCTGGTACAGAAAGCAAAAGCGAATGTCGCGTTCCAGCTCGGCCAGGTGTATCTCTACGACCTTGAGGACTATCCGTCGGCCGCGCAGCAATTCACCTTCGCCATCGAGAACGGACTCGATGAAGAAAAATTCACAGAAGCAAATTTTCTCCGCGCACGCGCTTATCATTTATGGAGCGAAATCGATTCGACGGTCGCAGAACAGGCAATTATCTACTATGGCGCGTTCCTCAAACAGTATCCTGCGGACAAATCGAGCGGAGACGCGGCATACTACAATTTTCAGCTGAGAGCCAGGAAGAAATCTCCCGGAGAAATTCTTGGACAGGCAAGGGAACTTCTCGCGTCCCACCTGCGGCCCGAATTCCGGGAGGATGTGCTGTTGACCATCGGCACAGGGAGCCTCGCGGCGGGTCTGTCGACCGACGCCGTCCAATACTTCACTCAGCTCGAACAGGAATTCAGAAACTCGTCCGTCGCCCAGCAAGGATTTCTCGCTCTCGGATCATGGTACGCCGGACACAACAAGCCGGACAGCGCGGTCATGTACTGGCAGCGCGGCATAACAAACGCGCCCAACGGTTTTTTCAGCGCCGCCATTCTCGAACGGCTCGCGGGGCTCTACATCCAGGTGCATAATTTCGGGGAAGCTATCTCCGCGTACAAAAAGCTCATCGGCGATTTCCCATATACGCATGAAGCGGAGCAAACACGCACGATACTGGCAAAGGAGTATTTTGCCGGTGGTCAGTATGAGCAGGCAATAACTGAGCTCGAATCGCACCTACAACAACTGGAGATATCGCCCTTCGACGCTCCGCATCCATGGGACATCACCCTTCAGCTCGCGATGGCGTACGAGCGAAAAGGAAATGGTCAGAAGGCGATGTCGTTGTATGGTGAGTACCTGCTCAATAACCGTATGAGCAAGAACGCGGGGGAAGTCTATTATGCTCTGGGCATCCTCGCCCGCAACCAGGGTCGGACGGACGAGGCAACGTATTACTTCAAACAGGCGGCAGCCCTCGGCTCGGCGGGCTCCGCTTCGCAGGAAATCGCCGATTTGCTGTTCGAGAACGGAGAATATCAGGAAGCGGCAAAGCAATACGAGCAACTGGCGCGGGCGGACACGAGCGCCGCCAGGAAGCAGCAATTTCGGTCACGAATCATTGTCGCGACGCTGCGTATGGACAAGCTCTCCGAGGCCCAAAAGCTGATCGCGGACTTCGAGAAATCCTTCGGCATCGTGAAAGCTTCCCGCGCGGAGTTCGAATATGAGAAGGCGATGATCCTCTACCGGAAAGAGGAATACGTGAAAGCGTCGAAAGCGTTCGGGAAAGTTGTCGACGACTACGACGGCACTGCCTTCGCCCCGTGGGCTCAGTATTACGTCGGGAAAATCCTCGAGGTTTCAAACAAGGTCGAAGACGCTACGAAGACGTACAACGATATTCTCAAGAATTCTCCGAACTCGGATGTCATCCCCCACATTCTGCTCTCGCTCGGAAATATTCAGTACAATGCCGAGCACTACGACGAAGCGATCCGTTTTTATCAGCAGATTCTCGACCAGTCCGACAAGGCGGGAGACATTCTCCCCTTCGCGATGAATAATCTCATCGAGGCATACGAATCGACGAAGCTGTACGACGCTGCGCTCAAGCTGACGCGCGAATTCATCGAGCGGTACCCATACGATGAAACCATCATCGATAAGAAAATCAAAATCGGAACCGTGTACACCAAACTCGGTTACTTCGACCAGGCGGTATCGCATTTCCAGAATCTGCTGAATGAATCCGCCGGTCTTATGGAAGCCGAGCTGCATTACGACATCGGCGAAGCGTATTTCTATAAAGGGGATTACCAGCAGGCGATCCTGGAATTCCTGAAAGTCCCCTATCTCGTCTCGCGCCAGGGCAAGGTGAACTGGACGGCAACGTCGTTGTACATGGCGGGCCAGGCGTACGAAAAGATGTCGAAGTTCGACGAGGCGATCGGCATGTACCAGCAGATCGTGGACCGCTCGGGCATCGACGCGACGTTCAAAGCGGCGGCCAGGAAGGAAATCGACCGTGTGAAATCCATCATCAAAAAGGATTCGAAATGACTCTCTTCGAACATGAAACAGAGCAGATTGTCGCAACAGCGAAACAGCGCACGATCGGCAATTCTCCCGGCATCGCAGTGAAGGATTTCCTGGCCGCAGACATCCCCCACCCGCTCAAAACGTACTTCCGCACGTACGTCCAGTCCCTGCTCGAAGAGGAGCTTCAACAACATCACTCTTCCAGCCGCTTCAAATTCGATCATCACGAGGTCCAGAGTTTCCAGAAGCAAATCAATTCCATCCTCATCATGCAGTATGTCTTCGAAGAGCAGGAATTCCTGCAACAGCTCGACGATGCGGTTCATCTCATCATCAATTATCTTGTCCGGCCGCAGTGGACTCTCAAAAATTTCGCGTTTACAAAGGGGCAGGAAATCTCCTCCCTCGCGCTCGTTCCGATGCTCCGGTATTTTGGTCCCTTCGAGTACCTGAAGGATCTGATCTACCTCTACATACGGCAAAAGCATGTCACATCCTTTACCGACAGGGACTTTTCCCGGACAGTGTGGAAGCTCGACGGCGAATTCATCCGCCGAAAGACGGGAGAAGAACTCGCGCTTCTTCTCAAGCCGATGTACGAATTCATAAACTATCCCGCGAAAAACGAGGACTTCGCTCTCCCCGTCAAAAGCCTGGTGAAACATTATGAAGACAAGGGACTCAAAATGGTCACGAGCCGGCTCGAGGAGCTGGAAGCACGGAACACACAAGATCTGACGTGGCCCGCCCTGGCAGAACTCCTGGAAAGTGTCCGCGCGGCCGCCGATGGTTTCAGCGTCGAGCCAACCTGGGTGGACGAACAGCCGGCCCAACCCGAATCCGCACAGGAAGCGGCTCCGCCCCAGCCCGAGCAGCAAATCGAACCTCAACCGCAACCGGAAGAATTCATCTCCATCGAAGCGTATATGGATGAGGGTGAGAGAAAGCGTTTCGTCAAAAAAATATTCAGACAAAGCGAGAATGCATTTCTTGAGGCGATCGATACGCTCAACGGAATGCCCACATGGAAACAGGCATCGGTCTACATCGATGAGATTTACATCCGGTATGCAGTCGACCCCTACTCGACCGAAGCCGAGCGATTTCTTGAAGTTGTTCGACAGAGATTTTATTCGGATAAACATGTTCATTGACCAGGCTACCATAGTCGTGAAAGCGGGCAGAGGCGGCAACGGCATTGTCAGCTTTCGCAGGGAAAAATATATTCCGAAGGGCGGGCCCGACGGCGGAACGGGCGGCGACGGCGGAGACGTTACCTTCCGCGCGGATGAGCAGATGACGACCCTCATGGATTTTCGCTACAAGCGGAAGTACACGGCGCAGAACGGAGAACATGGCAAAGGCGCGAACAAGACCGGAAAGAACGGCTACGATGTTCTTGTCAGAGTACCCTGCGGGACCATCATCAAGGATGTAGAAACCAACGAGGTGCTTGCCGACCTGGTGAATGATGCGGATTCCGTTGTTCTCGCACGAGGAGGAAAAGGAGGCCGCGGCAATGCAGAGTTCGCGACATCCACGAACCAGGCGCCGCGGAAAGCCGAGCAGGGACTTCCCGGTGAAGAGAAAACCATCCAGCTGGAGCTCAAGCTCCTGGCGGACGTTCGGACTGGTGGGTCTCCCGAACGCGGGAAAATCCACGCTGATTTCCGTCATCTCTGCCGCGAAACCGAAGATCGCAGATTATCCCTTCACAACGCTCATCCCGAACCTCGGAATTGTCCGGTTCGGAGAATATAAAAGTTTCGTTGTCGCCGACATGCCGGGGCTCATCGAAGGCGCGCATCTTGGCAAAGGGCTCGGCATCATGTTCCTTCGCCACATTGAGCGGACGCGGGTGCTGGTCTTCCTGGTTGAGTGCACGGCCGACGACCCCATGGGTCAGTACAAAACTCTTGTCAACGAGCTTAAGTCCTTCAAGAAGGAGCTCCTCGACAGGCCCCACATCATTGCCGTCACAAAGATGGATCTTGCCGACAGCGCATTAAGGAAAACGGTCAAGAAAATCTCTCCGAAAAGATCCGTCCCGGTGATTCCCATTTCCGCCGTGTCGGGCGAAGGATTGAAGGAATTGATCGATGAGATGTGGAAAAAGCTGAAGGCAAAAAGCAAGCCCTAACCCAGCCCAAACCACCCGCGACCTATTCCCCATTGGTCATTTGTCACTGGCTAACGGCTTTGGGCGATTGGCTCTTGGCCTTTAGCTATTAGCTCTCAATTCAAAATTAAAAAGTCAAAAGTAAAAAGTAAAAAACGTTATGGCACATCTCATAATCTCAGCGCTGCCACCACCCGTCTTTCTCATCATCTCGCCAGCGCCACTACCCGTCTATCTCATTATCTCAACGGCGCCATTTCCCGCTTTTCTCATAATCTCAACTACAAACAATTAGAAAGTCAAAAATCAAAAGTAAAAAATGTTCTGCCTTATCTCAACCACCTAACTACAAAACCATTCAACTACCTAACTACTCATAATCCATTTCTCCATTGATCATCTCGCCGTTTCACCCCTTCACCTCAACGTCATAACCCATCACCTATCACCTACTACCCGATCCCCCCTTCTCCGATTCCCCCCTTCACCCCATCACCTATTACCTATCACCCATCGCCTAACACCCCCCTCGGGAACATTTCCCCCTTTGAAATAGTGAAAGGAGTAAATAACTCTCGTTCACTTACTCGAAAGGGTCCAACGATGAAAAACTATCCACTGTACGCACTGGTTGCAGTGTGGCTGCTACTTTTCAACGATACCGGCGAGGCTTTATCGTTTCCCCCGGGCGGTGTCATTACACTTGACGGAACATTGAATTCGGGCTGCGTTCCCCATAACGGCGGGACGGTCTACCTGCAGATTGCTCTCGATGCCCGGAACTTCCCGATGACCGCCGTTTGCCGCCGTCCCATGAATATTGCCGTCGTGCTGGACCGCAGCGGTTCCATGGCGGATGCCCGGAAGATCGACTACGCTAAAAAAGCCATCAATTCTCTCATCGACGGCCTGTCGAGCGAGGATTACCTCTCGATTGTCATTTATGACGACAGGATCGATGTCCTCTTGCCGGCGCAGAGAGTGATCAACAAGGAATGCATCAAGCGCCTGGTCCGGGAAATCTACCCCCGCGGCTCGACAAACCTGGGCGGAGGGATGGCGGAAGGATTCCAACAGATCGAAAGAAATTTCAGGGAAGATTACGTCAACCGGGTCATCCTGCTTTCCGACGGACTGGCGAACACCGGCATCACGGACCCGCGCGAGCTTGGGCGCATCGCCGGGAGGTACCGCGACAAATCAATTTCCCTGACCACCATGGGTGTCGGGTTGGACTATAACGAGAACCTCATGCTTGGTCTCGCCGAGCACGGCGGCGGCAATTATTACTTCCTCGAGAGCCCGCACCAGATGGCTTCTATCTTCGAGCGCGAGCTTAACGGCATCGCATTCGTCGTCGCGCAGAATGCGCACATTGAGCTCACACTGGCCGACGGTGTGACGTTGAACGACGCGGTCGGATGTGAATGGACTCACGACGGAAATTCATGGATTCTTCCGGTGGGAGACCTCTACGCAAACGCCCGCCGCGAGCTGACCGTCGAGTTGAGCGTGCCCGAAGGCAGCGGGACGCGCCGGATTGCAACCGGGATCCTGAAATACAACGAGAAGAACGGGTGGCTTGCGAATTATCCCCGGTTCTCCGTGGATATCCGTTACACCGATAACGTCGCGGAACTCGAGAAGGGCAGGAACTGGGACACGCAGGCAAAGGTTGACGTGGCACTTTCGACGCGCAGCGTGGACCGTGCGATGCAGGCATTAGACGCAGGCCGCAGCGACGAGGCCTGCAAACAGCTGCAAGAAGCGAAGGCGAAGCTGATCTCTTCTCCCGCCATGCTGAACAGCGCCGCGGGCGCCCCCGCCATGAACGAACAAATCAGGCAGCTCGACGAGTATTCCCGGGATATCTCAGGCGGCGCAGGCGACCTCCGCCTGGCCAAGAAGTCCATCCAGTACAACAACCACAAAATGCAGAAAAGCAAGTGATCTCGGACGGATGCCGCGCGCGACGGGCTCCGCGTGCGGCATCCATGCTGCCTATCCCCTCGCGAGTACCTGTCACTCCAGTCAATGCCCTAGCATTGGCTCGTGGATGGATTTGGCAGGCAGGATTCTTCTCAAGAGCCCGACATATGGCGATAGCTATTAATCCCCTAGCAGGCTGTGGAAAAACCACTCTTCAAGGTTCCGCAATGTCGAAAATGATTCGCATTCACAAGCCGTTGGTCGGACGTCACGGAAATCTCTCTTTTTTCAACAACCTGCTAGTGTCCTGGTCCTGAAATAACTTGGCAAAGTCGTTCGATCTTGGCAAATATGGAATCGGCTGTTGCAGTCCAGAGAAATGGACGCGACTTTGAATTGTAGTGCTCGACGAAGTTATTGATTTTGTTGATCAATTCTTTAACGCTGCGGAACGTACCGCGTCGAATAGCGCGTTGCGTGATGATATTAAACCAGATTTCGACCTGATTGAGCCACGAGGAGTACGTTGGCGTGTAGTGGACATGGAAGCGCGGGTGCAGTGCGAGCCAGCGTTTGACCGACGGATGCTTGTGTGTGGCATAGTTGTCCACAACCAGATGAAGGTCGAGTGTGGATGGAACGCTCAACTCGATTTGTTTGAGGAAGCCGAGATACTCCTGATGACGGTGGCGCTTCTTGCACGAAGTAATGACTTCACCGCTAGCAATGTCGAGAGCGGCGAAAAGGGTTGTTGTTCCATGTCGCTTGTAGTCATGGGTAATACCTTCGACGTAACCCAGTCCCATGGGAAGCATGGGCTGAGTGCGATCAAGGGCTTGGATCTGGCTCTTCTCATCAACGCACAAGACCATCGCTTTGTCCGGGGGATGAAGGTAAAGGCCAACAATATCACGCACTTTCTCGACGAAGAACGGGTCAGCGGAGAGCTTAAAATGGCGCTGGCGGTGTGGTTGAAACCCAAAGGCTTGCCAGACTCGCAGAACGGTTTGATGCGATAGGTGGGTCACCGTGGCCATCGAACGTAAAGTCCAATGCGTGGCGTGTTTAGGTTTTGTTCGAAGTGTTCGCCGCACAAGGGATGCGATTTTTTCGTCAGAGATCGATCGGGGCCGACCGGGCCGTAGTTCTTCATGTAACCCTGGCAGCCCATGGTTCAAAAACCGTTTTCGCCACAGACAGACGGACTGCTGGCTCAAGTTAAGCTTGTCGGCAATACCAGAATTGGATACACCATTGGCAGCCATCAGGACAAGCCGAGCGCGGGTAACCAGTCCGTGTGGTAAGCTACGAGAATGGGCAAGTGAAATCAATTGTGCTCGATCCTGTTCCGAGAGCATGATGGGTTGTTTGGGACGTCCGTTTCTCATGGGTTTCTCCAATATAGTAAGGGATATACCCATGATACAAAAGAATTATGACTTATTCAAGTTATTTATGTTACAAGATACTAGAACACCATATATTTCAGATAATTTACTTCTATCGGCAGGTATTGATTTTCAAAACCAACGGTACTAAAAGCCTTGACTTGGGATCGAAAATTTCTTACCTTTCATTAGCATTAATCTAGGACGAATCATGAGGTTAATACATCTTCCCGATGGCAAACCCGTGAGTTCGAAAAAGAACCCGCTTGTGCCTAAATATATGGCACGGCGGGTTTTGTGTTTTAGCAAATTCTTTGGTGCGTCTGGAGATAGCCAGATGAAAACTGTCTTGTCAGTGCTGGTTCTTGGGCTAGCTTGCACGACAACACTCTTCTCCCAGACAATAACAGGGACAGGCCAGAAGCAATTCCTTCCAGTACTACCTCAAGCGGCGGCTGACAAAAGCGGGCAACCTCGATCCATGGGGATGCCATTGCGTTCCTCTGCCCAACAATTGTCAACCGGTTGTGGAACACAGTTGACGATCATACGAGGGGATAGCGTTGTTGCGACCCGATCATTGGAATTGAAAGACGACGTTCCGACTCATCGTTCAGTTCAAGAGCCCGCCACTCGCGGTGGTTGGGAGCATGCGCAAAGGGCTTAAGCGTGGGGAGTTCCAATCTGCACTCAGTGCAATGCAATCAGAACATGAGAGATTCAGAGCGGATATTGCCAAGATCGATGCGGCGTATCGATCGCGAAGGTCTCCTCAAGCGGCCTCAGTTGGGACACAGATCCACCTGGAGTACACCGAAGCCCTCAACGGAGTAGCCATAACGACGAAGCGTTCGATCGGAGAAGAGATCGAGAAATTGCCGTACGTCTGGAGAGTGGCCGATGACAGACCTGTGGTGGCGCTCGACGACGCGAGCAACGCGGTCATCGGCGCGCCGACGGTTTGGACCACTTACAATGTGCACGGAGAAGGAATCGACATCGGCATAATTGACTCAGGCATTGATTACTTGCATCCGGCCCTTGGTGGAGCCCCGTTTCCGAACAGCAAGGTGGTGGGCGGCTACGATTTCGTGAACGATGACGCAGATCCCATGGACGATAATGGACACGGAACACACGTGGCGGGAATCGCAGCGGGTGATGCAGGCAAAACATTGCGCGGAGTCGCCTACGAGGCGAGGCTGTGGGCATTCAAAGTTCTCGATGCACAGGGGAATGGATACTCGTCGTGGATAATTGCAGCCATAGAGCGGGCCATGGATCCCGACCAGGATCCATCGACGCCGACGCCGATCGGAGTAATCAACTTGAGTCTCGGGTATAGCGATATCTTCGATCTGGGCAGTCCGCTTGATCCTCTTGCGCGTGCGGTCGATAACGCCGCCAGGAGCGGCATCGTATGTGCGGTCGCTGCGGGTAACTGGGGCCCTTATAATTACACCGTTCCTGTGCCAGGTTGCTCCCGTTTGGCGCTGACAGTGGGAGCTACGAACGACGCCGACGTCATGGCCGATTTTTCGAGCCACGGCTCCGAGTATCGTACTCTTGGAGAAAAATCAGGAATCAAGCCCGACATAGTCGCACCAGGGGTTGGCATTAAGTCGGCCTGGCTGGGTGGAGGCTACGAAGTATTGAGCGGCACTTCCATGGCGACTCCCCAGGTGGCAGGGGCCGCCGCCCTCGTGCGTCAGCTCCATCCGGACTGGACAGCCGAACAGGTCAAAGCCGTGCTCATGGAGACTGCACGCGATATCGGGTCGGACATCTGGAGTCAAGGCTGCGGTCGGGTGTCCGTCGCCAATGCAGCGCGACAGAAGATCGTAGTCTGCCCGGGGAGCGTGAACTTCGGCCTTGATGATCCATCACAAGAAGTCTGGACTACGACGGCGAACCTCGAGTTTACGAATAGTGACACGCTGGATCAAACGTTCGATATAAATTTGGTGTACTATTTTGCGCCTCGATATGGGATAACGCTCACGGTCAATCCTTCTCAAGTTACCGTGCCTGCGGGAGACACTGCTTCTGTGTTGTGCACTCTCAGTCTCGACCATAACAACTCGGGAGCTCGCTTTTGAGGACCCGCGAAGATTCGTCGGTGAATTTGTGGCAACGAGTTCATCGGACACGATAAAGGTGCCATACTTCTTCCTTTACTCCCAGATACAAAAGCTGATCGCAGACGAAACGCCGTGGTGGCTAGACTTTTTTGATGGAGGTATTTGGCAATACGATGGGCTGATACAAAATGACACAATCAATATTCAAGACTTAGGGTGGGCCAGGACGGACATCATAGGTGAATCTTTTGACCGAATGACCAAGATCATCAAGTCCAACATTCCAAATGTTGGAATAAACACGGTGTACCTGCGAAAATCAGACGCCAAAGACACGATTCGCATGCACCGTCTCGATCACCTGGGAAACCCCGTTACGGAGTATCCGGGCGCATGGGCACAAACATTGTTCAAGAATGACGCAATACCCGCATGGACTCTGATGTGCGGGACGTGGAGCGGTTGTGCGTATGACACACTCTGGCCCATCGATGAGTTCTATCTTCCAGATCTGGATTCCATATGGACACTCGATATAATGTATCAGGTCTATCCACATCAAGGAGATCTTTATTATTTTCCCTTTGAGATCGCAGGGGGGTTAAGCTCATCGAAGACGTTGGAAACCGACCCGGCAAAGTTTAAGCGGGTGGATTACTCTTACTTGCCCCCGCCGAACGGTGGAGGCAGCCTGACTGTCTATCCTTGGGCTGACTTTGATACGCTAGTGGGCGGATATGGTGAGCCCGGGGTGGGGCAGCATTGGAGTATGTCTTCCCCGTTTACACTAACAGGATACTATCCGCCACCTCCATCGCCAACCTACCATTACAGGCACTACCATAATGGCCCAGTTTACAGTATTTCGCCGGTTGGGGGAGACTACAATAATACATCGATGTCGACCCCACGCATGTGCGTTGTGTCACTGGATACGATCCAGTTCGACCCGATTTGGTCCGGAGATAGCATCGGTTACTCGACGACGGCGAATAGGATAACGCTGAACGTCGGACACGGTATCCCCCGCTGGACGGGGCGAACCAATAATCAAGTCTTTGACATCAGTCTGTGGAACCCGGACTGCCCGCCAGGAAGTCCGGTGAATAAATCGTTCTTTGCCCATCCGATGTGGGCACAGAACTTTGATATGTTCACGTACAAGCTGTTTTCAGGCGGGAAGATGCTCCTGGACGATTTTCGTTACTGGAATCAATGGCAGGGTTTTTCCGGGAGCTACGCTTTGGAGGCGTACTATACCGAATTTAGGATTGTCGACACGATGGGATTGGCGACGGCGAGGATTGAATTCGATACCCGGAAACCGGACCCCAACCCGCCGTACATCAATCGCTTGAAACTCGTTCAACCTGCAAATCCGACGGCCGACACTTTTCGCCGGGATTCAACTCACATAGAGTTCGAAGTTGCGGATGATGTCGGCGTTGAATCCACGAGAGTCTTTTTCCAGCCGCTGGGCGGTACGGATTGGGCTGAAGGCACTGCGACCCGCCAGGGCAATGGATTTATCGTTCAGGATCTTCCGGATCTGCCAGAAGGTTACACATCGATGAGACTGCGGGCCGTGGATGGGTCGGGCAACGTCCTTGATTACAAACTGGAGCCGGCATTTTTCTTTTATCTTTCCGCTCCGAAAATACCTCCGGCGCTCGTCCAGCCGATGGACCAGGATACGGGTCTTCCTGCTACAATGTCGGTCATGTGGAGTCAGCCGTTCACAGCACGGACGTACCGCCTCCAGTTTGGGACGGATAGTAGTTTTGTTCACTGCCTTATGGATGATTCGGCTCTGACGGGAACCGCACGCAGGCTCAGCTCGCTGGAGAGAGGTGCCACGTATTACTGGCGGGTAAGTGCGGGTAACGCCGCTGGGTGGAGTCCTTTCTCTGGAATCAGGAGATTCACGACGACTCTTGACACGACCTATGTGATGCCGGTTGATGCCGCGTGGAATCTTCTTTCGGTCCCATTTCGCACAACCGGTGTGACAAAAAGGCGTTTGTTCCCGACTGCCATGTCCCAGGCCTTCGGCTACCAGGGGCAGATGTATCAATCCTGCGATACGCTCAAATACTGCAACGGATACTGGCTCAGGTTCGGTACAATCGACACGATAGGTATCGTGGGCACGCCAGTTTTTGGGGATACGGCCGCCGTCCTGCCCGGGTGGAACGTTGTGGCTTCGGTCGCAACGCAGGTCACAACATCGTCCGTTGTTCCGATTGGCACGTCGGTAACGTCTGAATACTTCGGTTTTGATCACGGGTATCAGCCGGCAGATACCATGCAGCCGGGGAAGGCCTATTGGGTCAAAGTCGGTACTGCGGGACAGTTAGTAATTTCTGCCGGGTCGAACGTTCCGAAATCGGCTCTAATGAATGCTGCTCACGCTGGCTTGAACGGGTTCAACAAAATAGTCGTTCAGGATGCAAACGGCAATAAACAAGCGCTATATTTCGGTGATCGCTCGACGGGGATTTCACTGGAGCGATATGAGCTTCCTCCAACGCCGCCGGTCGGAGTTTTCGATGTGCGGTTTGCATCGGGTCGGATGGCGGAAGTCGATGAGAATGGCTCGGGCAAGGAGTATTCCATCCTGGTGTCGTCGGCAGCGTACCCGGTCAACGTAAGTTGGGAACTGCAATCGTCCTCAAAAGAAATTTTCCTCGATGTTGGCCAGAAGGAGTTTCAGTTGCGGACCAAGGGGTCGGTAGTACTGCACTCAGCACAATCGCTTGCACTCAAAGCACGTCCGGCAGCTTCCATTCCCCGGATATTTTCGCTTGAGCAAAACTATCCTAATCCGTTTAACCCGGTGGCTGTTATCCGCTATCAGTTACCGGTGAATAGTGTCGTGACTCTGAAAGTGTACAACATTCTGGGTCAAGAGGTGGCAACGCTCGTCAACGAAATGGAAGAAGCGGGATTCAAATCGGTGCAATTTGACGGGAGTAATTTTTCAAGCGGCGTGTATTTCTACAGATTGCAGGCTGGCAATCCTTCGGCAAGCTCAGGACACGGATTCACTGACGTTAAGAAGATGGTGCTGTTGAAATAAGTCTTTGTTCAAAAGATGCCGACTCGCCCTCATCGTTTGTTCAAAACGTCCTTGACTTAGGTTCGCCAATTCATTACCTTTCTATGACGTCAATTTGGGATGAGTCATGAGGCCAATAGATCTTCCCGCGTGCAAACCCGTGAGTTCGAAAATGAACCCGCTTGTGCAGAAGTATATGGCACGGCGGGTTTTGAAATTCAGGAAGGAGATACAATCATGAAACCACAATTCCTCTTCCTCTTCTTCTCCATCCTTCTCTTCGAACACACAGCCAATGCACAGCAGACCGGTTACGTGTACAACCGCGCTGGAATGCTCGGCGGCAATCGAATCATGACGGTGTTCGGAAACTGGGGTGTCATTGGACAACCTTGCGACTCCGTTTCGCGGGGCGCCTGGTTATATCCAACGAATGGTTACATCGGCGACATGAGCATCATGGTCGCCGTGGAACTCCCGATCAAGGACTACAACAATGACGGCATCCCGGATACGATTCATTCAGTGATCACTTGCCCCGTAGCGCGTCCTACGACTATGCTTGACGTCGATCCCGTGACGGGGAAATATTGGACATTTGAGCCGGTCGGCGGATTCTGTGACTCGTCGAGTGCTACCCCCGCAATCGGCACACTCCCGCAGACATGGCCCACCGTTTGGCCGGATCACCCTGATTGGCAAACAGGTGTCTGGAATGGACTCTTCGGACCCGACAAGCTCGTGGGAAGCCAGGAAACATTTTTTCAGATGGATGACCGCAACGATGAGAGAATGTACAGGCAATATGGCTTCTTGCCCGACACGTCCGACACATTGACAAAAGGGCAAGGAATACAGGTGGATGTACGATACATCCAGCGTGATGATCCTCTCTTCAAAGACGTGATGTTCAGGGTTTTTGACATTAAAAATACAAGTCGACACCAATACTCTAAAGTCGTTTTCGGCAACCTGACTGGCACGTACGTCGGTCTGACGGGCTGCGACGACAGACCGATGGAATATGACAACGATGCCAGCGTTTATTTTTCCTCAAACGATTTCGTGCTGACTTCGAACTTCCCTGAGGAACAAATGAAGAATCCCCTGTGGGTAGGGTCTGTCGGTCTTTTCGGAGAAGCTTTTCTCGAATCGCCGGGGAACAACATTGCAAGCTACGACTGCTTCGTCCCGGCCAACAACCTTCCCATGGGTTCTGACGAGCAACTCTGGAATTTGTTGACACCCGGACAATTCTCTCAACCCCACAGCGTCGTGAACGATACCGTCGCCACAGCCGGCGAAGATGAGGATTACCTGTATGGGTCCAACTATTTTTCTCTCGACACCGGTGAGACAAGAAGAATTGGATCGGTACTGTCTTACGGACATTCGAAGGATCAGGTGCTGCAGAACATTCTATTAGCCAAGGCCCTTTGGAATTCGAAATTTGACACCGCGGCGATGAACAAAGCAATCACCATTGTAAATTTTCAATCCCATCGCATACTGTCCGGAGGTCAGACGGTTCAATGGACGTCGCTTGCGTCCGGCGGAAGCATCGACATCTGGTTTAGTCCGGATGCCGGCGCTTCGTGGCAAACAGTGGCCAAGAACGTTCTGAACTCCGGATCGTATCCGTGGAACACTACTACGTTCCCGGATTGTTCCTTCGGAATTCTTCGCGTGTTCGTCAAGGATACGAGCGGGAACATTTATGGTTTCGCACAGAGTCAGGACTATTTCACGATCAAGAATACCACCACCGGAAGTCCTTTTGTCAGAATCATGAATACGGATTTCAGAGCCGACGTGCCTATCACACAATCCCTGCTTAACCTTCAGATGCTGATCGGAGAGCCGCAGTCACATCCGCTTTCAGTGAATATGTTCTATAGCGTGGACAAATGGAACGACTACACATTGTTTGATTCGTTCCCCGCGTCGTCCGATACCAATCCCCTATCTCATCCGGTAAATTTGGGGCTTCTGCCAAATTCAGAGACTTTTTCTTTGAAGGTCGAGGTGTCGGACGGAATCTCCTTCTATGCAGATTCCACTGCATTCTTCCCAAAACGCACACCGCGCGTGGACGTAGCACAGTCCAACATCAGGAAACTCTCTGGTTATGCCACGGTTCCCGTAGAGATTCGTATTATTGATAGCTCCAAAGTGAAACCCGATGACTACATCATTACGTTTGACGACACTACGTCCTGGACACAGACGACATTCTCTGTTTTCGACCGCTCAAGTCGTAAATATGCCTTGCAGAATTACCCGGTGAATCCGGGGATAGAATCTGCCTCGTTTGACGGATTGGCTTTCTACGCCGCGGATGTGTTCACTCAAAACGATCCGGCGCGAACGCGATGGAATCGGCTCTTGAGCTACATGAGCAGCTTCGAATTTGTCCGAACCAATGTAGGATCTCCTCCGATCCGAGGTTATGCACAACCTCACGATTATAGAATTGTGTATCATGACATACCGGTCGATTCATCCATCGCCGTTGATAGCCTCGGCGTCGCCTCGGTTCCTGTAAATTTTCACGTTGAAGATCTCGTCACCGGGCAAAAAGTGAGATTCGTGTACGCTCCCTTCGGGAATATTTATGACATTCTCTTCATCGAAAAGGTGGGAGCATCCGAGAAATACACCTGGGATATCCAATATGCGACGAGTCGAGCAGATTCAGTGCCGCACGAAGGGGATACACTCTTCCTGTATACTAAAAAGGGCCTGTCGTTTTACGATTCCCTGGAAGTATCGGGAATAACCGTTTCCGTGAAAGACCGACGAGGCCTACCATCGGCATATCGATTAGACTTGAATTATCCCAATCCATTCAATCCAACGACCACCATCGGCTACCAATTGCCGATCCAAAGCCATGTCACGCTCAAGGTCTTTGACGTGTTGGGCAGGGAGGTTGTAACGCTCGTGAACGGTATGGAAGAGCCCGGCTCCAAATCTGTGACGTTCGATGCGAGCAGATTATCGAGCGGTGTTTATTTCTACCGATTGCAGGCTGGCAACCCTTCGGCAAGCTCAGGGCAGGTCCCTTCGGCAGGCTCAGGACACGGATTCACTGACATCAAGAAAATGTTGTTGTTGAAATAGTATCCTATGCAAAAGAAAATCGAAGCCCGGCTATCGCTAGCCGGGCTTCTTGTTTTTCCGCTGAGTCGGGGAAACCGCGGCCAATGCCAGCCAGAGACAAAGCTCATGAGGAGACTCAAAGACTCAAAATGCACGTGACGACCGTCGTGTTTGGTAGTGGGTCAATTTGATCTGACATTATAATGGGTAAGTAAGAGTGAAAGATCATCCATGGTTACCCACCCCGTCGACTTCGTCGACACCCCTCCAGGGAGGGGACTTCCTTTTCTTGCCTTCCGTTCGAATTTTCTGTACATTGATACCCAAGATTCATTAACCCTCAAGTTCTTTACGAGCATTTCACTACAGCCTGGAAATTGACAATCAGCGATAACACCGTAGTGTACCGGCGGCGGCTAATCCGGGAAAAAGTCCTCCAGGTGCTGTATGCCTACGAGATCTCCAAGGAACCCCTTATCTTTGTCGAGGAACAACAGCTCGATGAGCTGAAGACGCACCGGAGCGAATTCGAATTTGCAAAAGATCTGATCAGCCATGTCGTTCAGCATGAGGCGGAGCTCGACGCGATTATCAAATCGAAAGCTTTCCACTGGGAATTCGACCGCATCGCGGTGATCGACAAGATCCTTCTTCGAATGGGAATCTGCGAGCTGATCCATTTCCCCGATATCCCGCCCAAGGTAACGATCAATGAAGCAATTGAGATAGCCAAAGAATACAGCACGACGAAGAGCGGACCATTCATCAACGGCATCCTCGATGCTATTCACAACGAGCTGAAGAGCAACAGTTCCCTCCACAAGACGGGCCGCGGGCTTCTCACAAAGAGCCTCACACCGGGGCCGCAACACGCCGTTTTTCGCCCGGCGCCGGCAGCCAAGCCGGCCACCGTCTCTCGGAAGTCCGGCGGGAAGAAAAAACATCTGCGCGTCAAGTTTCGAAAAGGTATCTGATGACGGAGGGGGCAACTGGAACGGGCAGGCTTCAGATTTTTTCCTGGACTCTCTTCGATTTTGCTCGAACCGCCTTCTCCGTCATGATCAAGACCGTTGGGTACGCACTGTACTTCCGGGCCATTGTAACGTTGAGCTCGCCAAACGGCGACCTTTACTGGGGAATCTCCGACAGCATTTCCATGCTGGCCGCCGCAGTGCTCTCACCGATCCTCGGAGCCGCCAGCGATTATGCCCGGGGCAGAAAGCGGTTCCTGCTCGGCTTCACACTCTTGTGCGTCATTTTCACCGCGCTCCTGGTCACCGTCCGGCCGGGAATGATCTTCCTGGGAATGCTTTTCTTCATCTTCGCCAACATCGGATTCGAGGGCGGATACGCATTCTACGACGCCTTCCTTCCGCGGATTACCACCGAGAAAAATTACGGCAGAGTTTCCGGGTACGGATTTGCTATGGGCTATCTCGGCGCGTTGACAATTCTTGCCATTTCATTTCCGCTCATCAAAGGGGGGTTTGAGGCGTCCAATATATTCAATTTCAGGTTGAGTTTTGGCATGGCCGCCGTTTTCTTTCTTGTCTTCTCGCTCCCGCTCTTTTTCTTTCTCAAGGAACAACGCATCAGGCTGGTGCGCAAAATACCTTACATCAGGCTGGGGATTCGCCGGGCATTCAAAACAATCAAACATATTCGTTCCTATCGCAACATCGCATGGTTTCTGCTGGCCTTCTTTCTGTACATCGACGCTGTGAATACCATCATCTTCTTTGCGGCCATCTTCGCGCAGGTGACCCTGCATTTTACCGAGGTCGAGGTTATCATTTTCTTTCTCGTGACACAGACCACCGCGATCCTGGGAGCGGTGCTCTTCGGCATCCTGGCCGACCATATCGGTCCGAAGAAGACCATCAGCATCACGCTCATTATGTGGATTTGCGTCGTCATCGGGGCGTTCTTCGTTGAATCAAAAATAGGATTCTACGGCGTCGGATTGCTCGCCGGCCTGTCGATAGGGTCGTCCCAGTCTTCAAGCAGGAGTCTCATGGCGAAGCTGACGCCGCCCGAACACGCGGGGGAGTTCTTCGGCTTTTACGACGGGATCTGCGGGAATGCTTCAGCAATCCTGGGTCCCTCGATATTCGGATTGATTTCGGTCATCACAGGCAGCCAGCGGCTTGCTATTCTCTCTATCGGATTCTTCTTCATAACCGGGCTTTCCGTTCTCCAGAAGGTGAGGGAAGAACCCCCGGGCGCCGTGATTTCCGCTTCATGAAGAAACGTTCAGTCACAGGATTTTGTTTTATGATGGGAACGCGGTGGTGGTCTCTCAGTTTAAAGTCGCTACGGCCATGTGGTTTGCCTTTTTGTTGATTTCTTCGTAATTATGACCCTGAAAGGTACCCTATGAAATACATTTTGGCTCTGTTTGCCTCCTTTGCCCTGCTCACCTGGATTGCTACCGCGTTCAGCGAGAAGCCGAACGTGAACGCCTCGGTCGGGTGCGAGGCCAGCATGAAACAAAAATCCCTCAAAGCCGGGGCAACGGGTCAGATCCTTGTCTTGTTGCAACCAAAGAAAGGGATACACATCAATCTTGACCAGCCGATCCAGATAAAAATGGACAGCTCGGAAGTGATCGCCTCCGTCGGCAAGCCGGAGATCCCCATGATCGATACATTATATGATGCATCCAAACCCATCCGCCTGCCCGTGATTATCTCCAAGAACGCGAGGCCGGGAAAATTTACGCTCCGCGGGACGGTGGTCTATTTCTATTGCTCGGAAACGGAGGGCTGGTGCAGCAGATTCAAGCAGCCGATCGACATTCCATGCACGGTAACTAAGTAGTCATTCATGTCAAAAGCATATTTCATTTCCGATGCCCACCTCGGACTCGGCACGGACGAAGAGGAACGGGGAAAAGAACGGCGCCTTATAGCTTTTCTGGATGCGATCCCGAACGATGCGAGCCAGTTGTTCATCGTTGGCGACCTGTTCGACGCCTGGTTCGAATACCGATCGGTCATGCCAAAGGGTTATCACCGCCTGCTGACAAAACTCGAAGATCTGGTTCTCCGGAATATCAAAGTGTACTACCTCGTCGGCAACCACGATTTCTGGATTCGGGATTACTTCCGGGATCGGCTGGGCATGATTGTCCACCGGGATGCATTCGAGACGACAATCGACGGCAAGAGATTCTTCATCCATCACGGCGATGGCCTTGCCAACAACGACACGGGATATAGAATTCTCAAGAAGATTTTGCGAAACCCTCTCGCCATGTGGCTGTACTCGTGGGTTCATCCCGACATTGGAATCGCACTTGCCGGGTTCTCGTCGAAGAAGAGCCGGCAGTACACCGCTGAAAAGCATTACGGTGAGGAAGACGGGATGGTGAAATTCGCGGCTGAGAAGATCAAACAAGGATTCGACGTCGTCATCATGGGCCACCGGCATCAGCCCGAGGTAAAGGAAATCGGGAAGGGGCTTTACATAAATCTCGGGGATTGGATTAAACACAACACGTATGCCGAAGCCGCCGACGGCGTGGTGAGTCTCAAAACCTGGAAATCATGAAAGCGATTCCTCCGAAACACAAATCGCCCATCAAGCGGCGCCACCAATATATTGCTGCCGGCATCGTCGCGGCTCTCCTGCTTGTCGGGTACGGCATCTACATCATCTCGGGCCTGCCTTCGCTCGAACAGCTTGAGAATCCCAAATCGGAACTCGCCACAAAAATTTTCTCGACCGACGGAGAGGTTCTCGATCAGTTCTTCATCAAGAACCGAACGCAGGTGACCCTCTCCGAATTGCCGCCCTATCTCGTCAACGCACTCATAGCGACGGAGGACAAGGATTTCTACCAGCATTGGGGCGTGGACCTGCCGCGCATTGCCAGGGCGATGATCAAGAATATCTTCACGCTCCGCCTGCGCGAAGGTGCAAGCACGATCACACAGCAGCTTGCCCGCAATCTCTACGGTTTCAAAGGGGCTCATGAGCTGCTGCCGGCTAAATTCACGCGAAAAATCCGCGAGTTTATCACCGCGGTGCAGATCGAGCGCAACTATACGAAAGAAGAGATTCTCGAGATGTACTTGAACGTCGCGTACTTCGGAAGAAGCGCCTACGGAATCGCTGCGGCGTCACAAATCTATTTCGGCAAGAATCCCTCGAATCTGACTCTCGGTGAAACGGCCATTCTCATTGCGATGCTGAAAGGACCGGGAATCTACGACCCGTTCAAGCACCGCGACGCCGCGATCAACCGGCGCAACACCGTCCTCAGTCAGATGACAAAATACGGTTACATTACGGAGGCAGAAGAAAAGACCGCCAGGCAGGAACAGTTGAGCCTCCGGCCGATCAACGAACAACAGGCCGGCGGGATCGCGCCGCATTTCGTGGAGTGGATACGTCAACAGCTCGTCCAGAAAGCGGAGAAATACGGCCTGGATATCTATCGCGACGGGCTGTCCGTCTATACCACCCTCGATAGCCGAATGCAGCGCTACGCAAACCGTGCCGCAAAAGAACACCTTGCCGACTACCAGAAGTCCTTCAACGAAACGTGGCAATGGAAAGACCATCCCACCGAATTGAGCAAAGCTGTGTCGCAGGCGATCTGGACATCCGACGTGTACCGCCAGGCGGAACCCCAGAAACGCGACAGCATCTACCGGGCGCTCAGAAGAAACAGGGCATTCGTCGATTCCGTCGGCAGGGACGCAAAGCACATTGAAGTCGGTTTTGTTGCGATAGACCATCGCACCGGATACATTCTCGCGATGGTGGGGGGATCTCCGTTCGAGACTTTCAAGTACGGTTTGAATCACACGACGCAGATTCGCCGGCAGCCCGGTTCCGCGTTCAAGCCGTTCGTCTACACCGTCGCCATCGACAACGGCTATCCTCCCTGCTACGAATTGCTCAACCAGCCAGTGACCATCATGATGGCAAACGGGCAACGGTGGGCCCCATCCAATTTCGACGGGACGTTCGGGGGCAAGATGACTCTTCGTGAAGGGATCAAACGTTCCATCAACCTCATTGCCATCAGGGCAATCATGGAAATCGCGCCCGTTAGCCAGGTCGTGAGCTACGCGCATCGCATGGGGATAAAATCCGACATCCCGCCGTATGAATCGATCGCGATAGGAACGGCTGAAGTCCAGCCACTCGAGATTACGGCTGCCTACGGCGTGTTCGCGAATGACGGTGTGTATGTCGAACCAATTTCTATTGTGAAAATTGAAGACAAGAATGGGAATGTGATCGAAGAGACAAAGGCCGATAAACGTGAAGTGTTAGGCCCGGAAACGGCGTACCTCCTTACCAGCATGATGGAAGATAATGTCAACGGCGGGACGGGCGGGCGGGTGAGGCTGTACTTCCACCTGCCGGCCGCGGGCAAGACCGGAACGACTCAGGAGTTCGCGGACGCATGGTTCATCGGGTTCACGCCGCATATTACTGCCGGCGTATGGGTGGGATTCGACAACAAGACCGTCCATTTTACGAACAATGACGGACAGGGCGGCCATGCGGCAGCACCGATCTGGGGTCGATTCATGCAGTACGTCTATGACGACCCGGACATCGGAATGCCGCTGGATTATTTCAATCAACCGGAAGGGGTCGAGCGGGATACGATTTGCACCGAGACAAAGAAAATAGCGACTCCGTTCTGTCCCGAACGGATGGAGGAAGTTTTCAACAAGAAATACCGTCCGCCTGTGTGCGACAAGCACACGAGCGCGCATTGGAAGGAAGAAGAGACTAAACCAACGACACGATTTTGAAAGATTGGAAAACCGGCGGCAAACAGCTCACCAGCGACAGCTTACTGAGATAATTCTTCCGCGAAGATGTTTGAACTGTCGTCTTCCGTAGTTTCCACCTGATGGGCTCTCAGTTTATTGAGGATGAACAGAAGCGGGACGGCCGCGAGCGCGGCGATTCCAATCCATTTCAACAATTTCGTTATACTTTTCGATTCGTCCATGACAAAAGGTTCCAGTAATCCGTTAAACGTTCACTATAATATACGATTATTTCTGATAAAATACTTGATCTATATCACATCAAATTTCTTGTCTGCAATGGGATCCAGGTGGATGGAAAAATGGGCCAATAAGGCTATTTTTGAATAATTCAATGATTTCAAAGATTATAGAACAGATTTGCCTATGCATCAAACTCATTCTGTGATGGAAAAGACATCCATCGTTCTTTCAATCCTACTGTGCGGCGCTTTTCTCTGCTACGGCAAACCGCAGCGGACAACGCCGGCAGATTCCTCGCAACCCTCGCTCGTTCTCATGTGCCTCTCCGCCCATCCCGACGATGAAGACGGCGCCGCGCTCGCATTCAACGGAATAGTACGCGGGCTCAAAACGTACAGTGTCCTTTTCACCCGGGGAGAAGGCGGACAGAATGAAATCGGTTCCGAGCTCTACGATGACCTCGGCGCACTGCGAACGAACGAAACGCTCGAAGCGGCTAAGATTCTCGGCACGGAAGCCTACTTCCTCGGCTTCCCCGATTTTGGATTTTCAAAAACGGCGAAGGAGACGTTCATTAAGTGGGGCGGCAAAGACAGTGTCCTCGCGCGACTTGTGTACTTCATCCGGGCTCTCAAACCGGATGTTATCATCACAAACCACGACACCGTTACCGTGAAACCGAACCGCCAGCACGGCAACCATCAAGCGGTCGGCATTACGGCTTATGAGGCGTTCTCGAAAGCAGCCGACCCTAGGTTCCATCCGGAACAATTGCACGGCGGGGTTACAACGTGGCAGGTAAAGAAGCTCTTTTTCCGATTGTTCAGAGTGGACTCAACGGCAAAAAGCAGGCAGCTCGTCGAACTCGATACGCGCCAGCATGACAGTACCGGCACATCCATCGACCAAATCGCAATTACGGCTCTCCACAAGCACCGATCACAAGGGTTGGAGCGAATCACCCTCGAAGGAATCCCGGATTTCTTCCGGCGCCACAGATACTACCTCGTTGAGAGTGACCGTCAATATCCTTTCGATAACCATGACCTCTTTTCGGGGATCACACCGTCAATGAGGACTCGGGTTCAGGTTACAAGCGCAGCTCTCGAGGCTGCTGCACCCGTGAAGATTGTGGTGTCCCCGGGATTCGTACCGTCGGAACTTCCCGGTGAATCGACCAACAAAGAAATCAGCCGGACATTCGTCGTCAACCTTATCAAAAACACGCCGGGGACCGTCGATGCGAACCTGACAGTTCATGTCGGAAGGGACAGCCGCAGCCTTTTTTCAAAAAGCGTCGACCTTGACCAACAGAAATATTCTGATACCGTGCAACTGGCGATTGGCTGGGATGAAATAAACACCGAAAAGACCCTGCATTTTGAAGTGGAAGAAAGCAACTACGCTCCGGGGAACCACTCGATTCCGGCGAGCGCCGTTGTGACTTTCGAACCAGTGAACGCGAAATTCGAACCCGATATCGTGGTGGGGATTGTCGCCACGTATGATAATTCACTGGAGGAATTGCTCCAATCATTCCACATCAACTACCGCCGCATCGACTCGAGCGCATTAGCCTCCGGGGATTTAGGAAAGTACTCGACGATCCTGCTCGACCTCCGGACGTTTGAATTCCGGAGCGATGCAGTCAAGTATGCAAACCGGTTACTCGAATACTCTTTTGGCGGCGGCAACCTCGTCTGTTTCTATCACAAATCAAACGACTGGAATGGGAAGGGTTTCTCACCGTACCCCATCACGCTCACGAGTGAACGCGTGACGGAAGAAGACGCTGCCGTGGTTCCGCTCGTGCCCGACCATCCCCTGCTCACGACGCCGAACGTGATCCTGCCCCGGGATTGGAACGGCTGGGTGCAGGAACGAAGCATTTACCTGCCAAGCGACGACACGCTCAAGACTTCCGCGAGATACGTCCGCCTGCTGGCGATGAGCGATGAGGACGAGCGCCAGCCGCCGACATCACTCCTCTGGGCACGATACGGCAAGGGGACCTATACCTACACATCGCTTGTGCTGTACCGGCAGCTGCGCATCCTCAACGACGGAGCCGTGAAGCTGCTGTTTAATCTGATCTCCCAGAAGAACCGCTGAGTGTCACCCCCGGCACCAAACAACCGCCCGGAACTCATTCGAGGGGTCGGCCTTGCGGCCGCGACCTCTCTGAACATGATCGACATGATCGGCGTCGGTCCGTTTATTACTATTCCCTTGATCGTCGCCGCGATGGGAGGTCCGCAGGCAATTCTCGGATGGATCTTCGGCGCCGTGCTCGTCGCGTGTGACGGACTTGTATGGGCAGAACTTGGTGCGGCCTTGCCGGGTTCGGGAGGGTCATACCGTTATCTCAAGGAAATCTACAACCCGGCCGGGCTCGGCAAGCTGATGGCTTTCCTGTACGTCTGGCAACTGTCGTTCAGCGCTCCCCTCTCGATTGCATCGGGTTGCATCGGCCTCTCGCAGTATGCCGGCTACCTCCTGCCGTCCCTCGGGAAAATGTTGCTGCAACAGGATTTCCATTTCGCGATCCCGTTTCTCGGCACGGTGGAGGCAAGCGCGCTTATAACCACCGGCACGTTCGTCGCCATGACCGCATGCCTGGCGGCAGTGTTTCTGCTCTATCGCAACATCACCGTCATCGCACGTATTTCCCGCTTCCTGTGGGTAGGCGTCATGCTGACGATAGGCTGGATCATCATCGCGGGAATCACGCATTTCAACAGCGTGCGGGCCTTCAGCTTCCCTCCAAATGCGTTCACACTCTCGACGAATTTCTTCAACGGGATGGGAGCCGGAATGATTGTCGCGATTTATGATTATTGGGGATACTATAATGTGTGTTTCATCGGCGGCGAGGTTAAAAACCCCGGTCGCGTTATCCCGCGTGCGATTCTTTTCTCGATTCTGTTTGTCGCGGTCATCTATCTCACAATGAATGTCAGTATTCTCGGCGTGATCCCCTGGCAGGAATTGGGCGAGACCGCGGGTTCCGACGCGCGGCGGTACATCGTTTCGGTGTTTATGCAGAGGATCTACGGAAATTGGGCAGGGCTGCTTGCAACGGTGCTCATCATGTGGACGGCATTTGCGTCGGTTTTTTCGCTACTCCTGGGCTATTCACGCGTGCCCTATGCAGCCGCTCTGGAGAGAGACTATTTCAAGGTATTTTCAAACCTCCACCCCAAACATCGCTTCCCGAATGTTTCGTTGCTTGCGCTGGGATTCGTGGCAATTCTCTTTTGCTCCCTCCGCCTCTCGGACGTCATTGCGGCGCTGGTCGTCATTCGCATCATCGTACAATTCCTCGCGCAGACGGTCGGGATCATTGTCCTCCGCATTCGCCGGCCGGAGATGCCGCGTCCTTTCCGCATGTGGCTCTATCCTCTACCGGCTGCGGTGGCCTTCCTCGGATTTCTCTACGTATTGATCATGCGGGAAAATTTTCTGAAGGAGATCCGCTACGCCGCGGTCATTATTGTGGCCGGACTTATTATTTATGTATTTCGGGCAGTCCGGAATGGCGATTGGCCGTTCTCCGTGGTGCAGTCGACTGAATAATCGGTTGACAAATTTCGGTTTGATGAGCTTCACCACGAAGACACGAAGGACACAAAGAGAAAAACACAACAGCCATCTTCAAACTGCGCGTTCTTTGTGCCTTTGTGTTTCAATCGCTAATCTTTTTCAACATGGGAGATGAGAAGCGGGATTGATTTCCCTTAGGTTTATTTGAATTTCAATCGCTTCACTGCCTCCAGCGTCGGCTCGATCACTGTGCCCGCACCGGCAACTTTCATGGCGCTTGCAATGTCTTTCAAACCGTTGCCGGTCAGCATGCATACGACGGTCTCATCCGATTTCACGAGTCCGGCCTTAACTGCTTTCTTCAATCCCGCGTAGGCAGTCGACGCTGCGGGCTCGGAGAATATTGCTTCACCGCGCGCAAGTTCGGGAATAGCCTCGAGAATTTCATCATCCGTCACGGTGAGATATGCCCCACCGGTTTCACGCACGGCGCGCACGGCACGAACTCCATCGCGCGGCACATCCGCGCTGATAGAATCGGCAACGGTTTGCGCATTCACGGGAGTGATTTTTTCCGTTCCGGCTTTCCACGCATTGTAGCACGCCGCCGAGCCTTCCGCTTGAATTCCCATGAGCTTCGGCATCCTATCAATCCAGCCCAGGGCGAGCAAATCGCGCAAGCCTTTCCACAATCCGCTGATGATATTTCCATCGCCTACCGAAACGAAAATCGAGTCGGGCGCTTTCCACCCTAATTGCTCGCAGATTTCAAGGGAAGCAGTTTTCTTTCCCTCCACCGTATAGGGGTTGAACGCAGTATTGCGGCAATACCAGCCGAATTCTTTCGAGGCTTCCAGGCACAGATCAAAGGCCTGGTCATACGTCCCCTTGACGAGGATAACGCGTGCGCCGAAAATCAGGAGTTGCGCGATTTTTGCAGGTGGGGCGGTTTGGGGGACAAAAATCACCGCGGGCATTTTCGCAGCAGCGGCGAGACCGGCGAGCGCCGCCCCCGCATTGCCGGTGCTTGCGGTCGTAATTATTTCGACGCCCATCTCACGCGCTTTAGCTACGACGACTGCGCTCGCTCGATCTTTGAACGACGCCGTCGGATTGCGACCGTCGTCTTTGAGATACAGATTTCGTAATCCCAATTGTGGACCAAGGGTCGTCGACCGATAAAGCGGCGTCCAACCGACATGAATCGGCGGCGCGGATGTGCGTGCATTGTCGAGAGGCAAAAGTGCGGCATATCGCCAGATGGAGTAGTCACGCGAATCGGAGATCGCATGCGGAGACGTTGATTCGTTGATTCGTTTGTAGTTGAAAATCGTGTCGAGGACGCCGAGAGCCTGCCCTGAGCTTGTCTCGGCCAAAGGCGGATGCGCCTCTGGCGCAGAAGGGTGTTTTGGGCAGACGTAGCGGGTGGTGCGAGGATCGTATTCCGAATCACAGAGCGTGCATTTGAAATGATAGTTCATGTGGGGACAATCCCTGCGAGATTAATTTCGTGTGATGTGAGTTCCGGTTTCACTCCGTAGGGCGCGACCGATGTTTTCGGGATTCGTGATGACCGCATGCTTGCCGCCGGCTGCGAGAAACATGATGATCGCTTCAATCTTGGGCGCCATCGAGCCCTTGGCAAAGTGCGTGCCTTCGGCAAGGTACTGTTTCGCATCGGCGAGCGTGATTTTGTCGATCCATCTCTGATTCGGTTTGCCAAAATTGAGTGCCACTTTTTCGACCGCAGTCGCAATCAGAAATAAATCAGCTTTGACTTTGCTCGCGAGAAGACTGCTCGCAAAATCCTTGTCGATCACTGCCGCCGTACCGCGATACTCGCCGTCGCCAACATCGATGACCGGAATGCCGCCGCCGCCGACGGTGATCACAATGATGCCCTGTTTCAGGACGGCTTGAATGGTTGATAGCTCGACGATTTCTGCGGGCATAGGCGACGGGACTACTCGCCGCCAGCCGCGACCCGCATCTTCAACGACGCTCCAGTCCATTTCAGTCTTGCGCCGCATCGCCTCCGCCTGATCCATGAATCCGCCGATGGGCTTCGATGGATGCTGGAAAGCCGGGTCCTTTTGATCTACCAGCACTTGCGTAATAATCGTCGCACATTGTTTCTTGATACCGCGATGGTACAATTCGTTCTGCAGCGCTTGCTGCAATTCGTACCCGATCGCGCCCTGCGTATCCGCGCCGCACACGTCGAGCGGAACTTCGTGCATGCCTTCTGCCTTGGCGGCTATTTCGGAGCGGCGCAGGATGAAACCGACCTGCGGACCGTTACCATGTCCGATTGCAACATCCCAGCCCTGCTCAATCATATCCGCAATGTGATGCGCTGTTTCGCGCAACGCCCCTTCCTGGTCTTCGACCGACTGGTGCTTTTTATCTTTGATAAGTGAGTTACCGCCAATGGCGATTACTGCGAGTTTGCGTTTGGGAACAGGGGTCGACTTCGCAACAGATTTCCTCGCCCTCTTTGTTGTCTTTCTTTTTGTTGTCATAATTATAATCCTTTTGTCCTTCGATAACCAGGGAACTGCTCAACCATCCAACGATCCAACGACTCAACCAATTAACTATTCAACTATTGAACTATCGCACTATTTAACCCATCGTCAGCGCCATCGCCGCCTTTTGTGCGTGCATCCGATTTTCGGCTTCATCGTAGACAACCGAGTTGGGTCCATCCATGACGCCGTCGGTCACTTCGATGTTCCGGTCGGCGGGAAGCGGATGCATGTAGATTGCATCGGGTTTTGCCAGCTTTAGCCGTCGCTCGTCCATGATCCACGACGAGTACTTGGCGATGATCTTCGCGCCCTCTTTTTCATCCGATGTGTGGACCATCGCGCCCCACGACTTAGCGTAGACGACGTCGGCGCCCTTCATCGCGGCATCCATATCGTCGACCACCTCGAAGCCCGCGCCGACTTTCTTTGCCTGGGAGCGCGCCTGGTCCATGATTTCCGGCATCAGCTTGAATTCCGGAGGATGCGCAAGGACCAGATCCATGCCAAAGCGCGGCATTTGCAAAATAAGCGACTGCGGAACCGACATTGGTTTCTGGTATGACGAGGCGTATGCCCATGACACCACCATTTTCTTGCGGCGTAGATCGCGTCCCTTCTTTTCGACGACCGTCATCAGGTCGGCAAGAATCTGGAATGGGTGGTAGATGTCGCACTGCATATTCAGCACCGGCACCCGCGAGTGTTTCGCAACTTCGTTGATGTACTTGTTGCCGACTCCCCAGTCCACATGGCGGATGGCGATGCCGTCGAAATACCGGCCGAAAATCTCTCCGATTTCCTTCGGCGTGTCGCCGTGCGCGATCTGTGTCGACCGCGACTCGATGAACGCGGCGTGCCCGCCTAACTGCGCCATCCCAGCCTCGAACGAGCCGCGCGTACGCGTACTCGAGAAAAAGAACAACATCGCGAGAACCTTATCGCGCAGAATTGCCTGAGATTCATTCAACGCGCGTTTGCGTTTCAAATCGAACGCCACGTCGAGGACGGTTTCAACTTCTTCTTTGCTAAAATCGAGATCGCCGATGAGATCACGGCCGTGTAAGTAGGTCTGCATGGGTTCTTCTTTCGTTTGGTAGTTCGATAGTTAAATAATTAAGTCGTTGATTCGTTGGATAGTTTGATAGTTTGTTCGTTCAATCGTTGGGTCGTTGCTTCGTTGGGTCGTTTGATAGTTCGATAGTTGGATGGTTTGATAGTTGCTTAGTTAATGTTCGACTGACGGCCTTAGTCGGCGTAGGTAGCCGATCATGCCATAATAAGACGTTTCGCTTCTGTAGCTCTCTCATAAGCTGCGTTGAGTTGATCCACCGTTATGTACTTTCGATCGAGGGCCAAATACAATTCCGACTGTACCTCGCTGGCAGAACGGCGGGCCATTTTCAAAAAGCGAATGAACTCCGGATTTGAACCAGAATCAAATCCTTCAGCAATATTGTGCATCACCGAACCCGCAGCGCCCTGAATTTGATCTCGTAGCCTGAAATCCCTGGCAAAGAGCGGTTGCTCTGTGAGATCATATATAATGTTTGCCAGCTGACAACCTTTCTGCCAACTCTGCAGATCTTCAAAACGCGAGATCTTTGCCATGACGCCCTTCGCCTCCCCAACTATTTAACTACTCAACTACCCAACTATTTAACTATTCAACGGCCCCCAAAACGAGCGAGATCAATCCCATCTTCAGGACGACGCCGTAGAATGCTTCCTGCCAGTAGCGCGACCAGCGGGTAATGTCGACATCCGGAGGAATCTCGTCCATGCGCGGAAGCGAGTGAAGCAACGTCATATCGCTCTTTGCCTTGCTCATCAACAATTCGCGCGTGATCTTGAAATTCGCCGGCGTGAGTGGTTTCTCCTTCGTTGCTTCCTGTCGCGACTGTGAATAGTCGGCCTGGATCACCGGCTCGACCAGAACTACATCGGCATTCGCGATCGCCTGCTCGACGTGTTCCGCTTCGCTGAAATTGAGTCCGTACTTCTTGAAATCCGTCTTGTATTCTTCCGGCATTCGCATGTCGGGCGAGTTGGGGAAAAGCGCATTCGGAGCCGGCCCGACGAACGTGATGGGACAATCGAATTGTGTGAGCGCGTATCCGAGCGAGTGCATCGTGCGCATCCGCATATCGCCCACGGCGAGCCAGCGCAGACCGTCGATGCGGCCGCGTTCGCGGAAAATAGTATAGAGGTCGGTGAGAATCTGAGTCGGATGTTCACCCCAGCCATCGCCGCCGTTGATCACCGGCACAGACGACCATTGTGCGGCCTCCTGTGGCGCCCCTTTCTGGAAATGACGCATTGCAATCACATCGCCGTAAAACTCGAGCATCTTAACGGTGTCCTTGATGCTCTCCTGATAGTAATCTCCGGCGCGCGTCATCTTGGCATCGGCAAAACCGGTGACGTGCCCGCCAAGGCGATGCATGGCGGCTTCGTGGGAAAGACGCGTGCGCGTGCTCGGTTGATAGAATGCAGTGACGAGCGTCTTGCCTTTGAGCATATCGCTGTTCTGGCGATTGCGGGCAATCGGCTCCAGGCGCTCCGCAATTTCAAACACACGGAGGAACTCGCTTCGTTCAAATTCTTTGAGCGACAGAATGTCGCGACCGATGAAACTACGCATTGTGAAATTCTCCTTTTGTTTTGATGATTTTCATTTTCGAGCACTGTCCACAAGCTATTGGCCTTTAGCCTTTGGCTGTTGGATTAGTTACACAATTTCCGACAATAATTCCTTCCGAGGTTGCGGGATTACGACTTTGTTGACGAGAAGTCCCTTTTCTGCAACGATCGCCGCTCCCGCGTCGACTGCCGATTGGACGGCCGCAACCTCGCCCGTCAGCGTGAGAAATGCCTTTCCCCCCAGCGCCATGGCAAGCCGGATCTCGATCAACTGGACACGCGCGGCCTTGACGGCGGCGTCGGCGGCTTCAATGAGCGATGCCACGGAAAATGATTCCACAATCCCCAATGCTTCGAGCAGGTCAACTTTACTTGTGCCGCCGATTGCGGGAAACACTGCGGCGTGCACATTCGGGATGACAAAAGTGTCGATCACCGAACCCCGTGCGGCGATGCATCCCGCTTCGACACTCGAGGTCACTGCCGCAACGTCGCCCCCGACGAGCACCATGTACTTGCCCGAGCAGATCGTTCGCGAAAGGATGATTTCCACCTCCGCTGCTTTGAGCATTGCATCGGCGGCCTGATAGCCTGCCGCAATGCTCGTGAGTTCGATGAGGCCGATGGAATTCTTAGTCATGACGTTGTTTTACGATTGACGAGAGAGGATTGATGATGGACGAGCGAAATAATAGGTATTGCGTCTGGCGGCAATACGCGGCGACTTTGCGAACTGCAAATCACCAATTTCCTGTGAGCCAATCCATTGAGTTCCCTAGCATTTGGTTTGTGCGTCGTTTCGCATCCTGGTAGGCGTTCGTTTGCGCAAAGTGCATTTATCATAAGATTTCGAAGTCGCTCATAAAGCTGAAAAGGGAGGCGACTTCCTCCATCTTCTGAATATTCTCCAGCTTGTTTCCACTGATATCTATCCAGAGATTTTCTCCTTCTGAATTTGTCACACGAAGTGATTTGAACTTTTTGGTCTCGCTCTGACTGCGGCTGCTGAGTTCCTTTTGTGTTCCAACGAAGGAGAGCGAGGTGAGCCGTCGAATCGTATAAGGGTCGTCAGTGGGCATGTTATTTCTGAGATATTCGGTTAGAAAATCCCACGTATCTGACACATTATCCATTTCGTAATCAGTCCCGTCCACGTGGAAACGAATCGCCGATGATCTGGTCCGTGTTGTTTGTGGAAGCGGGCGGAAAGCACGATGATATAGATGTCCATTTTCGTAATATGCCTCCTCAATGGTCTCTATTCGACGCCGGGATATTTCACAAATCGGATTTGAGTTGAAGAGCTTTATTTTGGCCTTCATCTTTTGAGCAAAAGGTTCTGGATTTTCTATGATTTGGGCAATACGTTGACGCCAGACATTCATCCGCTCGTTTACCTTCTGATTTGTCCCGAGTTTAGTTGCATCTATGAAAATTAGGTCGTAACTCGATACGTCAAGAAGGCATCATAGATAGTGTCAGCTGATTCCGTTATCTGTTCCAGAGAGTAATCGACAAATCCGAGCATTTGGACATCGAAGACAGCTTTGTTGAAGGTAGTATGCACAAAGTCCGCTCCTTCACCCAATTCCACGTCAAATCGTTTGAACTGGTTATCCCTGAATACAGTTTTGACCGCTTCCAAAGCTCTCAAGAATAACTTCTCGAGTTCTTGGGGTGTTTTGAGATTAGGTGGTTTCTCTGGCAACAAGTGGGATTCTTTGCCAGTGCGAATCCTCATATAAAGATTCAGGGTATCCAGCGTTGAGGGCAAATACTCGCCTGGCCTTGTGAAGCCAAATAATTCATAGATTGCAAAGAACCGAAGAATCAACTCGACATCAAGCATTCTATTCTTGTCTGTCTTGCCTTCCAGTACAGGCTTGAACTTGCCAAAATGCGAAAGGAGCCTCTCTATATGATGGGTTGCGACTAAGGTGAATCAAGAAGTCATTAAACTCGCCATGAAAAATACAGTTTCTTAACTCCTGATCGTTCAAGGACACCGAGCCTTGGTTGAGGCGAGCAAAGACCTCGAACTGAATCTCAGGATGAGTCTCCTTGTGAATCGTGACGGTGTGTATCTCACGTTTTAGGTAGAAATCCTGTACTTCCTGAGGGAGATTTGCAAAAGTTGCTTGATTCAATTCTGGGAGAGAGAGCAATCCTCTCAATTTGAGTAGTCCATCATAGAAGTTGACAAGCGTGGTCAGGCGCTGAACGCCATCTATGACCTCAAGTGATGGCCTTTCTGAATTATCCTGACCCTTCGAGAGAAGGAATACCGGAGGTATAGGTATGTTCATAAAAAGAGACTCTATAAATCGGCATTGTTTCTCGTTGTCCCAAACAAATGACCTTTGGTAAGGGGGTATATGAATCCTTTCATTTTGGAATTCAATGATCAAGTCTTTTACCGATCTGGGTTTTGTTTCTTGTACAACTTTTGCCTTACCCAGTTGAGTCAGAAATTCATTACCTACTGGCATAGCCTTCTCCTTTTTTTGATGCCATGTTCACTTGACGCAGATGACGTCTAACATTCGGCAGAGTCTTCTTTAACATAGAGGGGTGTTTCATGTTTTTCTTCGACCGATTGAATAAATCTAAACAGCTTGGCATTCAGCTTGCTATACAGCTCAAGTAGATCGCCGAAAAGCCCTTTATCTTGCATTGAACCTGTCTCAAACAATATATTCAAGTGTTCGACCGTTTCTTCACCGGACGCGTAGGCACGGTACAGGTAACGTATGAATTCGTTCTTATACTTCCTTAAAATGTATCCCTCCACGATATTTGCAGACACCGACTTCGCCGACCTTCGAATTTGACTTCCCGTCTCGTGTATCTCATAATGCGGCAACAACAAACTCATTTTGTGAATTCTTACGGCCAGCGAATGCGCAAGCTGATAGATTTCAAGCCTCTGATACCCGGCTTCAGATTTCTTCCCATGTTCATTGCTTTCCATCTTCAATCCTCCATCCCCCATCTTCCATCCCCCATCCCCCATCCTCCATCTTCCATCTTCCATCCTCTACCTTCAACTCTCAATCACAATTGTATCTCCAACACTCTTCACCACCCCATCAATACTCGCATGCACTCTCGCACCGAGTTTTCCTTCGGGAATTTCCCCTATGCACTGGCCCTTCACGACCTTCTCGCCGCTGCGCACGGATGCGAGCGCGGGAGACCCGATATGCTGAGAGAGCGGGATCTCGACCTTCGACACCGTGATGTGCTTCTTGATGAGCTCCGAGGGATGGTCGTAGTCGGTCACACCGAGGCGTTTCACGAGTTGCTTCAGCGGGGTGCGGCGCCCTTCGTACATGGGATGAGGTTGAACATCCGTCTTCCCCGACCATTTGATTCCCTGTTCCCTCAAATCGTGCTTTGCCTTGTCGCACGCTTCCTTCGGAAACAGGCTCTCCGGACACGCGTACAACGTGCAGAGCCCGCACGAGCAGCAGAGTTCGGCGTACTGATTCCAGATATTCTCTCCGGTCGTTGTAAATGAGAGGCTTCGCATCACTTTGTGCGGTTGGATGTCATAGCCCAGGAGGTAACGCGGGCACAATTCCGTGCAGTACGTGCACTGATCACATGCTGATTTGCCAATCCGGTGCATCGATTTTTCCGGCTGACGCTTTCGCTGAACAAGAGCATGCTCGACCGGAAGAACCACAAGTCCTGCAATCGTTTTTGTGATGGGAAGCTCAAGATTAAACTCCAACCTCCCCATCATGACACCGCCGACAAAGACCGCGAAGCCCCTGGAGCCGTCGTAGGAAAATCCGCCGGCCGCTTCAATCGCTTTCGCAAAACTCATGCCGATCGGTGCAAGAAAGGAACCCGGGCTCCTGACGGCGCCTGCGACGGTGATGAATTTTTCAGTGACCGGGTGGCCTTCCGCCGCACAGGCGATATTGAAAAGAGTCTCAACATTATTGACCACGACGCCAAGGTCGAGGGGAATTCCTTTCGGCGGGATCAGGCGTTTGGTGGCCTCATAGACGAGGATGTATTCATCGCCGGATGGATAGAAGTCTCCCAACAGAAATAACTTGGAATTATTGGGATGATTGGAATTATTGGGATGATTGGAATAATTGGAATTATTGGAATTCAGGGCCGTAGAGAGTGCGTCGATGGCAGACTTGTTCTTCTGCTTGATTCCGATAATCCCGGAACGCGCTCCAGTCGATTCCATGAGGAGGTTCAATCCACGGACAACTTCCCCCGGATAATGGAGCATCAATTCATAGTCCTTATGAATCAACGGCTCGCATTCGGCTCCGTTGGCAATGACGATCTCGACCTTCGATGAGGCCTTCACGTGTGCCGGGAATCCAGCTCCGCCTGCCCCGACAACCCCGGCATCGCGTATTTTCTCTGATATGCTCACTGATGAATATTCAATTCAGAGCTTAAAATAAGAAACAATGCCGGAAGTTCCAAGAATCAGCCTGCCCTGCCGACTTCGCCGTTGAACTCTCCGATCAGCTTGTCAAAATAGGCGACCTCGTCTTCAAAGATTTCCCGCCAGTATTCGGCGTCCCATTGCGCGTCCAGTTCTTCTGAAGACTTGCCTTGCTGCTCGACCCACGTGAAGTACTTGAGATGGTGAATCGCCTTCCTCTCGTAGTACGTCAGCTCCTTGAAGAAATCGATGCCCTGATGCAGAAGAGGCCCTGCATGGTCTTTTGCCGCATTGACGAGAGAATAGATCCCCCGTTCTTCGCGAAGTTCTTTCAACCGGGACCGGTACAATTCGACGGAGTCCGTGAAAATCGTGACAATTACATCATTGCTCTTCATCTCGAAGTGCTTTGCAGTCTTAATTGCAGCGAGAAGATTCGAAATGCTCGATATTCCCAAGAGCGGCAGTCGTTCCAGCTCGGCAGCCGATACACCACTGCCCAGGAGGTACCTTTTCCCGGCGTCCTCATTAAAGAGCCGCAACACTCTCATGCAATCTTCATCGTCGATGGCGGCCACGGCGTCGGTGTTTAGGACGTTGTGAACCCACGGCACGTGCTTATCGCCGATTCCTTCAATCCGGTGAGCGCCGTATCCGTTCATGAAGAGCGTAGGACATTGCAATGCCTCCGAAGCAACAACCTTCAAATGGGGAAATTGTTCCTTGAGATAATCTCCTGCAGCGATTGTCCCGGCTGAACCCGTTGCGGAGATATACGCGGCGGCGTTCGCATTTTTCGTATTGAGGGAGTGGAACGCTTCTTCTATTGCCGGTCCAGTCACGCTGTAGTGCCAGATCGGGTTGCCAAATTCTTCAAACTGATTGAAGATCATATTGAGGGGGTCGTTCTTCAGCTCCCAGCATTTGTCGTAAATTTCTTTCACGTTGGATTCTGTACCGGGTGTTGCAATGACTTCAGCGCCGATCTCTTCCAGCCATTCGAATCGTTCCTTCGACATTCCCTCGGGCAGGATCGCAACGGCAGTGCAATCCAGCAGTGCGCAATCGAAAGCCCCACCCCGGCAAAAATTGCCGGTTGACGGCCAGACGGCTTTATGCTTCTCGGGGTCGAACTCACCGCTTACGAGGCGAGGCACGAGGCAGCCGAACGCCGCCCCGACTTTGTGCGCTCCGGTTGGGAAGTATTTCCCGACCATTCCGATGATGCGCGCATCCACTCCCGTTATCGACTTCGGTATTTCGACATAGTTCACAGGTCCGAATGAACCGGTGCGAATGTCATTCTTCCACGATATCCGGAAGAGGTTGAGCGGGTTGACATCCCAAAGTCCGACCTTGGAAAGTTTCTTTTTGATCGACGCCGGGATTTTCGCCGGGTCTCTCATCTGGGCGAAGGTTGGGATCACGATACCCCGTTTGCGGCAACGCGCAGCCGTCTTCTTGATTACGTTTGGATGGAGTTTCTTGATGATCTTTGACATTTGATTATCCTATGGTTGTTCTGAGTTCCCTATGAAATTTGAACCGAAGTCTTTGCAGGCGCAATATCCGTGGTAAAAGATATACAACCGCCGATGACGCGGAAACAGCGCGGATGCACGCTGATGCTTAAATGAAATCCGCGTTCACCTGCATCATCCGTGTTATCCGTGGTGAATGAGAAACAACCGCGGACGACGCGGAAACAGCGCGGATGCACACTGATGCTTAAATGATATCCGTATTCTTCTGCGTGATCCGTGTTATCCGTGGTGAATGCTCTTCCTATCATTTGAAAAAATCCGTCGAATGAATTGCGGTTTGGGCCCGAAGTTCAGCAGCAATCCTACTTCTATTTCGGTCGCTTTCAGGTAATTGTGCCCTCATTCCAGACCTTGCCAACTCGATCATGAGAGCGTTCTCGTACACCTTTTCCAAAAAGCCATGACCGAGAGTGTTATATACTTTGAAAAACGAACTAATGATCTGTCCAGACAGTTCCTCGTGTATCATGTTTGTGCCTCCTCCATCAAAAAAGACAACCGCGGATGACACCGAAAGTGCACGGATTTTCACGGGACGAAGTCCGCATCTTCCGAGGTCAGCCGATTTCACATCAATCCAACCTCCTCACATCCATCTTCCACCGTCCATCCTCAATCTTTTTTATTACATTCTCTTCCATAATCCCGCCGCACATTCGCGGGTGCGGGCATTGATACGTTCTTCGTCGATATTTATCTTCAACTTCCGGTTCTCCATGAGGACCTTGCCGCCTGCAATGGTCGTATCGACAACGGATTGCGAAAGTCCAAAAGCCAAATGACCGAGAAACGTTGTTTCATCGAGCGGCGTCGGGGAATAATAATCCATAAGAATAACGTCGGCGGCATATCCTTCTTTCAGCTCGCCAACGAAAGGCTTCCAGTACCGGTTGGCAATCCGCTCGTTGTTGAAAAGCAGCGTTGACAATGCTTCCATGAAGCCGACGCTTGGGTTGCCCTGCGCGAGGTGCTGTGCCCACAAGGCCGAGCGGACTTCCTCGAGCATGTTGACCGTCATCGCGTCCGTCCCGAGTCCGATGAGGACGCCTTTCCCCGCCATTGTGATGATGTCTGCCACACCCACCGCGTTGTTCATGTTCGACTGCGGGTTGTGCGCGACGGCCGTGCCCGTCTTCGCCAGCAATTCCATCTCCCGCTCGTTCACGTGGACGCAGTGCGCCACGATGGTCTTCGGGCCCAGAACCCCAAACTTGTCGAAACGCTCGACAACACGCATCTTGTGGTGCTTCTCGCAGTGATCCTGGTCGGATTTCGCTTCCGCCGAGTGGACATGAAAGCCCGCATCCAGATCCTTCGCAAGACCAACGGCTTTTTCCATCGTCCTGTCACCGACGGTGAACGACGCGTGGAGGCCGAACAACCCTTTGATCTGATTGTCTCCATCCTTTTTGCACTGGGCAAGGAAGCCGGCGTTTTCCTTCAATCCTTCTTCCGCGATCACTTCGCCGTCCCGGTCCGATACTTCGTAACATAACGACGCGCGAAGTCCGATTTCCCTGACGGCATCGGCAATTCTTCCGAGCGATCCGCGCACGGCAAACGGGCCGGCATGGTGGTCAATGAGGGTGGTAGTGCCGTGCCTGACGGCATCGATGAGAGGAATCATGGCGCTGAGGTAGCAGTCCTCCAGCGTCAGCTTTTTGTCCAATTTCCACCAGAGATTATGGAGCACTTCATTGAAGTCTTTCGAAGGCGCCGCTTTGCCGTACCCCCGTACCATCGTCGAGTAAAAGTGCATGTGCACATTCATAAACCCGGGCATCACGACCTTCCCCGCCGCATCGATGACTTTGTCATACGAGCCGGTGAATGATCTTGCCGGACCGATCGCTTTGATCAATCCGCCCTCGCACAGTACGGCATGGTCGTAAAGCACCCGGTTGTGCTCGCCGAGAGTAACGACGATACCATTTTTGATAAGAATTGTCATTTCAGGCCTCATGAAGTACTGAGAGTTCTTGTTTGGTTCGTTTTCGCATGTACAGCGCGCCGGAGAAGCATTTCTGGACGCAGATCGAGCATCCGATGCAGCGCGCCGGGTCGGTCACCGGTACTTTTTTCGAGTCGAACTCGACGGCAAGGTACGGGCACCGGGTGCAGTTTCCGCAGTGTTGACACAGCTCAGCATGCACTGCAGATACTTTCTTCAGCGCCGGCAAATTCATAAAACCGGTGATGGGAACCGGCAGAGCATAGCCGATAAGCTCGCTCACCGACTTGATGCCGCGCTCCAGCATCATGTAACTCAAGCCTGAGTGAAGGTCGTCGACGATCCCGTAGCCGTGCTTCATCGCGATTGTGCAGAACTGCACGGTTCGGGCACCGAGAGCCAGAAAGTTCGCCGCTGCTTTGTAGTCCATCGGACCGCCGTTACCCGATACCGTCACGCCTAATTTTGAGACGTTGGCGAGCGTCAGGTTGGAGATGGGAAGAACCCCTTCGCCACTCATTCCAACGACAACTCCTTCTTCCCACGATGACTTCTCACCCTTCCGGAACGCGAGCGTCGGAAATGTATTGGCGAGCGTAACTCCGGCTTTCTTCCGCGGATAACGCGCGAACACCTCTTTGATTGCGCTGATAATCGGATAGATAGCCGTGACGGCGGCTGTGAGCTTGAAAAGTTTCGGGACATCGGCGCTTCCGGCCTGCATCACCCAGTCGACGATTTTCGCCGTCAGTTCTGCGTCCTGCGAAACGATGTCGCCTCTTGTGCCGTCTCCGCCCTGCGGGCATGAGAGACTGTACTCGACCCCCATGACACCTGCGGATTCAAGTTTTTGTGTGTTCGATTGCCAACCGGCGCAATCCTTCTCGTCATCACCCGTTACAGGCCCGCCGGTGGAAGCGGCAGTCAACCGGTCGGGAAACTCATGCCTCAGGCGTTCCACTTCGCGGCGAACGCGGTCGAGGGGATGGCCCGATACGTTGTCGCAATTTGCATAGGTCGACCGTGAGAACGCATACATGTATTCCGACGGAATATGAATCGGCACATTATCGAAGGCGGTCTTCATGATACCACCGGCCCAGCCCGCCTCGTAGGCTTTCTTCATCTGATGATACCCGTCCGTGGGCGGACCGGCGGAGAGCAGGAAGGGAGAGAGAATTTTACGGCCGAAGAAATCGGACGTCAGCGGAACCGGAATCATCACTCTTCCAGGCATTACGGTGCGGTTCTTGGTTGCCTTTTCAATCCGTTTGGCGGAGTGGCCGGACACAAACGCGTCGAGATCCAAAGCGGCATTCTTGCCGGCAGCTACTGCTTCGACGACTGTCGTCGGACCATTGACCATATCCCCCGCAAAAAAAACGCCTTTCGTATGCGACATTTGAAGGGAAGACCTTGCGCCAGCGGCGATGATAACGAAGTCGACATCCGGGCGCGTTTGCCCAGTTCCTTTGAGGTCGACGACATTCCTCGGGTGGAATTTCTTGCCCTTTGGAAGCGCAACTTTCTGGGTCCGCAAACCGGTGATACGCCTTTCGCTCTTCAGGATTTCCAGCACCCTCACGCGTCCGGTGACCGCAATACCCGCTTCTGCAATCGCATGACGCTCCTTGACCGTGAGGGGCATCTCTGCCCATGTCTCAAGCGCAAACATCTCCACGGTTCTTGCACCTCGTGCAAGCGCCTCTTCCGCGCAGTCGAGCGCCACCGCTCCGCCGCCGATCACTGCCAAGCGCTTTCCCTTCACCGAGAATCGGGACGAGTCGTAGAGAAAATCCATCCACTCGACGGCCACGCCGCTGTTCTCCATCTTCGGAGTAAAAACCTCATCCAGGCCCGTCGCTACCAGAATGGCATCGTATCCGTCTTTCGATGCGGGAGACCATTCGCCTTTCTTGAACGTAATGTCACCGAGCGACTTCAGGAAATCGACATCGGTTTTGAGAACTTCCGGCGACAATCTAGATCCCGGGATGAGACGACACATGCCGCCGGGCTGCTTTGTCGTGTCCATAACGTCAACTGCGTACCCCTTCTGTGCGAGCAATGACGCAGCGCCGAGACCCGCCGGACCGGCGCCATAGACGCCGACCTTCTTTCCATTTGAAGCTGCCTTTTCAAACTCGGGCATGACGCCAAGCCGTTTTGCTCTTTCAATGATTGTCGCCTGGACTGCCGGGATATTCACGGCGGAGTCAAACGTCCGGTGAACGCAGGCCTTCATGCAATGCCGGTCGGGACAAACTGCGCCGCACACACCGCCGAGAGGATTACTTCCCATGATGAGTGCGGCAGAGCGCTTAAAATCGGAACGGCTGCCCGCCTTCACGGCCATGATAAAGTCTGCAGGCGAACAATCGACAGGGCATGCCTCCTTGCACGGCTTCTCTTGGCAATATTCGCACTTCTCGACCTCGGCACGGAGCTGGGCGTCGGCAAGGAATTCAGTGGCGCCATTGGTGTTCTTTTCTTTGCTCATACGATCACCTTTTCTCTATTGATAGTCATCACACCTTCCGATTCAGTTTCGCGACGAATGCCGCATAGAACGCAGCCGCATCGTTGAGTTGATCGATCTGACACGCTTCGTCGGGAGCGTGCGCATCCAGTTCATCCCCCGGCCCGAAAAGGAAACACGGGATACCATGCATCCCGGCAATCGCGGTTGCGTTGCTGCTAAACGTCCACATGCCGACGCGAGGATCTCTTGCGAACAGTCCAGCGTATACTTCAACCGCGCTCCGGAGAAACGGAGAGTTTTCATCCAGCGCCCACGTCGGATAATATTTTTCGGTTGGATACACTCTCCCGGTGTATGCCGGCTCCTCGAAAGTAAGCACGACTACTTTCACATTGTCGTAACCGGTCCGTTTTGCTGCTTCATACACTTCGGCCACGGCCTTCTCTTTCGATTCGCCGGAGGTCAACCGCCGGTCGAGAAGGATATTCGCGCCGTCCGGCACGGCGCAGATTGATGGAGACGATGACCCGGCTTCAGTGACTGTAACCGACCCCTTCCCCAGGAGCGGATTGCCCGGCAGCCGTTCATTGAGCTTTTCAATTTCCAGCGCGATGCGAGCGATTTTGTAAATGGCATTATCGCCGCGTTCAGGCGCGGAACTGTGACAGCTTCGACCTTTCACTTCAACGCGCATCTCCATCCGGCCGCGATGACCGCGGTAGAGAAACATGTTCGTCGGCTCCGTTACTATCACGAGCTCTGGTCGGATTTTTTCTTCCTTGATCAGATACTGCCAGCAAAGACCGTCGCAGTCTTCTTCCATCACGGTCCCGGTGAAGTAGACGGTGAGCGCATCATTCAGATTCAGTTCTTTGATGAGCCTGGCCGCAGAGAGCATCGCCGCCAGCCCGCCTTTCTGATCGACAGTCCCGCGTCCCCACACTTTGCCGTTTTCCACCTTCGGGATGAATGGGTCGAAGCCCCATTGTGCCCTGTCGCCGGCGTTCACGGTATCGACGTGTCCGTCGATTGCAATAGTCCTTGGGCCGTTGCCGATGCGTCCGATGATGCTTCCTAACCCATCGATCCTGATGTCGTCAAAGCCCACCTTCTCCATCTCCCGTCGGACAACCCGTACCACCTCTTTTTCTTTCGAGGAGAATGACGGTGTACGAACGAGGTCCATCAGAATCCGAACGGTGTCGTTTTCGATCGCTTTGGCTCGATCGTAAATGGTCTGGTACAGATTCATTCGGTTAGTTTGATCATATAATCAAGCGAAAACAGTGAAAAGACCCACCCCTGCCCCCTCCGGAGGAGGGGAATCTGGCAAAGTCCCCTCTTGAGAGGGGATTTAGGGGTGTGTGTCTTTAACCGAGTGCTTAGGATTTCGCATCATCTAAAAACCTACCAATCCGAAAGGTGCGTGACTACTTTGCCGCATCCTTGATCGCTTCGACAATCTGGACGTAGCCGGTGCACCGGCAGAGATTCCCTGAAATCGCGATTCGAATGTCCTCTTCGGAAGGATGACTGTTCTTGTCCAGCAGGGCTTTCGCGCTCATCAGCATTCCGGGTGTACAGAAACCGCAATGGGCAGCGTCATGATCCATGAACGATTCCTGGAGCCGATCGAGGACACTGTTCGACATCAAACCCTCCACCGTCAGAATTTCTTTTCCTTCAATCTGAGGCGCGAGCACAAGACACGAATTCACGGCTGCTCCGTCGAGCAACACCGTGCACGCGCCGCATTCACCGATCTCGCAACCGCATTTTGTTCCCATCAATCCGAGTTCATCCCGCAGAATCTCAAGCAGCGTTCTGTTTGGGGAAACCGAGAGCATATACTCCCGGCCGTTGATGGTTGTATGGATTGGAGTTTGCAACATCAATTTGAATGATTAGAATGAATTGACGTCGCCTTGTATATGTCGACAGCCATCTGCATCGCTTTCCGCCAAACTTCTAAGTCTTCAAATCTTTCGATCTTGTTCGTCATATCAATTGTCTCCCTTTATTTTTTTTTAATCTTTCTAATCTTTCCAATATTCCTAATCAGGCCGTACACACCTCCAACGCTCTCCGTACCAGCACAGCAATCACCGGCTCTTTGTACTCCGTTGACCAGCGGCGACCGGTTTCCTTGATCATCTCCTCGGACACCTTCTGCCCTGCGGCTGTGAACAGTTTTTCGGATGGCTTCTCACCCAGAAGCATCCTCTCTGCGCTGGTAATTCGCTTCCATGTCGGAAACGCCGCCCCGGGAACAATGCGGGCATCGACGATCCTCCCATCCACGCCAACCTGGAGAATTGCAGCGACACTCAATCGTGAAATCGAGAGAGCGTTGCGTCGGCCGAGTTTGATGAAAGCGCTTCGGACATTTGGTGGAAGCTTTGGGAATTGAATGCCAATAAGCATCTCGTCGGGTTTCGCTTTTGTTTGGTACGGTTTGATGAACAGATCGGCAAGGCTCATCTTGCGAGAACCGTTTTTCGATCGCAATGTGACCGTTGCTCCGAGAGCGATCAGCGGTGGAACGGTATCCGCACACGTGGCCGCATTCATGATGTTCCCGCCGACCGTCCCGCGATTTCTGATTTGCGGAGAACCGATGAGGGAAGCGGCAGATGCAAGTAAAGGCGCGTAGCGATGGAGGATGGAGGATTGATGTAACTGCGTGTGCGTAGCAAGTGGTCCGATGCGCACAGACCCATTCTCCATTTCGATTGCACCAAAATCTTTGAGGAATGAGATATCAATAACCGCTTTCGGCAGCTTGCCATCAATCCGGCGGAGATCAAGAAGCAAATCCGTGCCGCCGGCAAGAACACGCGCATCGGAACCATATTCGGCGAGCGCTGAACACGTTTCATCGATCGTACGGGTCCGTATGTAATCGAATGCTCTCACTATCTCTTCGAACTTTTTCGCCCGCCCTGTGGCTTCTGTCTTATTTTGCATCTGTCAGGATCAAGTTCATCCTTTTTCACCGATCCGCGCCCACCTTTTCTCGTGAGTTTATGGCCGAGGAGGACTCTTTCAAGGTTCGCAGGTAATTCATAGATTCGTCTGCCCGTCGCGTTGTAAATCGCATTGACGATTGCCGGCGCGGCGAGTTCGTTCGCCGGTTCACCAATCGACTTCGCGCCAAATGGTCCCGCGGCATCTTCATTCTCTATAATGATCGGCGTTATGGTTGGAACATCCATCGATGTGGGGATCAGGTATTCGTCGAAGTTCAATTGCTTGGGAATTCCACCCTCAATCTCGAACTCTTCGAGCAATCCGTAACCAAGTCCCATGGCGACGCCGCCGTAGAACTGGCCGAGTACTGTCGACCGGTTGATCGCCTTGCCGACATCATGAGCGGAAACGACATTGAGCACATCCACTTTCCCCGTTTCTGTATCGACCTCGACTTCCGCGATGTTTGTCCCGTAGACGAACGTAAAGTACGCTTCCCCGTGACCGTCTTCTTCATGCCAGGTTGTTCGCGGCGACCTGTACCATCCGAAGCCGTACATCGGCTTGCCCTGGTTGAAACATGCAGCAGCGAGCTCGGAAAACGATGCAAGTCTCTGCGAGTTTTTTTTGTCGATGAGATAATTCCCGGCGAGGTCCAGATCCTGCGCATTGCGGCCGGTCATTTCCGCTCCAGCGCTCAGAAGAGTCGCCCGGACTATTTCTGCCGCACGCTGTGCCGCAGTCCCTCCCATGATCGTTCCGCGGGAGGCGACGGTCGGACCGGAATCCGCAACCCTGCTTGTGTTCGTGTTGAGGAACAGAATACGTTCCATTGAAATGCCGAGAACCTCAGCCGCGATCTGCGACATTTGTGTTTGCGCGCCCTGTCCCATGTCCGTTATGCCGGAGGAGACAATAACGCTGCCGTCGGTCTGCACGGATACGATTGTCCCCGCGGCATCCGCTCCCTCCGCCCCTAATGAAACTCCGCGGTAACTGCAGGCAAGTCCGATTCCCCTGCGTTTCGGGGATATTGCTGCGCTGCGGTACTGTTTCCATTTCTTGAGAAAATCCGCTGCCTCGGCCGATTTGGTTAAGGCTTCCTTCAGACTCACAACATGATCCAGCTGCTGACCGGTGGCAGTCACGGCACCGCGCTCAAAACCACTCTGAAGACGGATCTCGAGCGGATTCTTGCCGACCCGCTCCCCGAGCTCGTCCATCATTGATTCAATCGCGAAATTCACCTGCGGTGAGCCAAAGCCGCGCATGGCACCGGTGTAATTGTTGTTCGTGTAGACCGCATACACATCGGTCTTGACATTCTCGCAATAATACGGACCGGTCGCCTGAACAACGGACCGCCACGTCACAAACTGACTCATGGAGGCGTATGCACCGCCGTCGGCGATGACGCGGGCTTCCATCGCCGTGATCGAGCCGTCGTTCTTCGCTCCCCATTTGTAGTACAACACATAGGGGTGGCGTTTATAACTTTCGAGCATCGACTCTTCGCGGGAATTCACCATTTTCACCGGCTTGCCGGTCTTCAGGCAGAGCAGCGCCGCCCGGCAGCACATCGACGTCATTACTTCATCCTTGCCGCCGAAGGATCCGCCGAGGGTCGCCTGGATGATCTGAACTTTGTTCAGGTCGAAATTCAACGCAGCGGCCACCGACCTCCGGCTCGAGAAGAGATTCTGCACCGAGCCGACAATTCTCACACCGCCCTGCTCGGCGGGTTCGGCGAGAACCGCCTCCGGCTCGATGTAGGAGTGTTCGATGAATTGTGTCTTGAATTTCTTCTCGATAATAATATCTGCTTCCGCGAATCCTGTCTCCGTATTCCCTTTGCGAACTTTGTGATGAACAAACGTATTTCCTTCGTCATGGATTCTGGGGGCATTCGCGGTCATTGCCGCCTCCGGGTCGGAAACGACGGGTAGTTCCTCGTACTTCACTTCAATGAGAGTCAGCGCCTCCCCTGCAATCCTTTCGCTCTTCCCCGCAACCAGTGCAACTCCGTCGCCTAAATAGCGAACTTTGTCATCGGCGAGTATAGCCTGGTTCTTCAGAACGATTCCAAAAGCTTTTTCGCCCGGAATGTCCTTCGCAGTCACAACGGCCTCCACGCCATCGAGCTTTTCGGCCTTCGAAACATCGATGGACAGGATCTTCGCGTGCGGGTACTTTGCACGAAGGACTTTCCCGTACAGTTGGTGCCCGGCGTTATAGTCAGCGGCAAATTTCGCTCTGCCGTTGACCTTCCCGAGAGCGTCCACTCTGCGTTCAGGTTTTCCGATGATCTTGTTTGTCACGGTCTTCATATTGCGTAGCACCGACAAGCTTTGTACCACCGATTTCATGTCACATTAGGGAGAAAACGCTCTTTCAGCGATGCAGATGGCGATTTTGGTCACGCAGGAGGGATTAGCTCGTTAGCCGAAGGCCCCGGGTATCAGTTTTGATATGAGATGAAAAAGACTTTTTCAGTTGTGATAACGCGGGAGCAAGAGAATTGATGGAAGATGGAGGGTGGAAAATGAAGGATGGAGGTTAGAGGATGGAGATATTGAGATGATGAGAAAGACAGGTAATGGCGCTGACGAGATAATGAGATAGACGGGCAGTTACGAGGATGAGATCGGGAGATCTTTTGGACAAGCTTTCATCATTTTCATCATCTTTTATCAGCGGTCATCAGCGGTCTAATTTTTCATTTTGCATTTTGAATTGTCTTCCGCTTCCCTCCGAGCGAGGCACAAGGGAAATCTCCCCTCCTGGTGCGATCACAAACGTGTTCCGATTTCCGTTGTGCTCTCGCTCTTCGTATCGTCGGTCACCGACTGACCGACGTTTGTTCCTCTTATTTAACCGTGAAAGGAATTGATGCCTCTGTCTTTTCCCATTTGAGGCTGAGGGTCCCGTGGGAGCCGTCGGATGTCAGACCGATCGTAAACCGTTCGATGAAGTCGTCAATATGTTTAACATCGAGCGGAAGTCGGGCCAGGTCTTTCGACTGGTCGTAATTAGTTCCCCACTGACCGTGCTCATGATTGATGATGAGCTTCCAGCCATCCTGTGAGGGAAGAACGAACAATGAATAGGTTCCGGCCGGTACCACGGTGGCGCCAAACGTGAGGTCTTTGCTGGTTATGAGCTGGGTTGCTCCGTTCGCACCGGTACGCCAGACAACATTCCATGGAACCACCTGACCGAAAATCGTACGCCCGCGCGCGGACGGCCGGCCGTAGTCGATAATAATGCTCGCCCCGTTGACCGTAGCGCGAGTAGAATCCCTCGGAGAGAGAGGTCCGAGAGCGCTCCCGGAATGCTCACGATCGGCGAAAGTCTTCGCAACCTCCTTGACGTCGATACTAATAGCACGCGTTGCAACGAATTTGTCCGTCGTTTCCGTCATATCGAATCTGTCAAAGAGCACATCCGATCCGAGGACGGCATGCAGGGGACCGAAGTCGCCGCCCGGGTTCAGAAGTTCCACCTTGCCGGGGAAGCTTCCCTGAATGTCGTAGTGCATGATCTGCCTGCCGCCGAGTATTCCGAATCCCTTTTTCTTATCCATCATCAATGCATGCTGGAGAGCAGCCTGCCAGCCGCCGAAAATATCGCCAAAGAACGGAAAAGGACGGCCGGTTGCAGCGACGGCGTATTTTGTCGTGACGGTATCCTGTCTTGACGTGATGTGAACGCTGTCATTACCATACTCATAATCTCGTTCCGAAAAAACGGGATTGCCGTACCGCTGGTATGTCACGTGAAAGCGCAGAAGGCCGCCATCGGGTCCAAACGTCCCCGAGTATTCGCGAATGGTGGTCTTCGGTGCACGTACGACACTCGTTCCGTGCAACCCCTGTCCATCCATAAAGAATTCTTCAACGGCGATCGTGTCCCGGCCAAGTGTGACCACAAAAAAACCATGCTGTTTCGGTTGTCCGATAGCAGCAAGAGTCGAAGAAGCCGGCGACGACCGCGAACAAAATGAAAAAACGCTTCATACTAACACCTTTCGTAAAATAGGGGAATAGTTATGGTGTATAATATACCGAAAATTTGACCAACATGTAACATCCTATGTGTTTGCGTGGGAATACGCATATCCCTGACCATTTGCTCGCGATTGGTTACGCCGTCATGGGGGAAACTACACAGGATTTCAACGTCACGTGGAATTGCTCTTCGACGTTCTTCGCTTCGATGAATAAGTCATGAACCGCTCCACTGAATAGGGCAGTTTATCGTAACTCCCCCGCTGTCCGTCATCTTATGATGCCGGTTCATTGATTCTGGTCAACGCATTCATTAGATTTGAATCAAGAAAGGCAGGGCAGATTGATATGTCGCAGAAAATCATGTGGCTTAACAAACCGGAAGATCACGACTATCCGGCAGCGTTATCGTACTTGCTCCTTCTTTACGATGAAAGAAGAGCCGACACTCAAGTGAAAAGGCTGAAACGCGCACCCATCTCGGAGTTCAAAGCGAAAGATATATTCAGGGCATCCGGTTTATCATTACTCGGGATAAGCAACGCTCACGTTGAAAGGGATCGAAAGAAAATACAAACGGGGCACGAGTTATCGCCTCTTCTTTTGATAAGAGATTCGGGCAATGGAAAAGTCATCATCGCCGACGGATACCATCGGTTATGCGCGGTCTACTCTTATGATGAAGATGCTATTGTTCCATGTAAGATCGTATAATATCCCATTCCTTGTAAGGAAGGAGATTTTTTCTTACATTTGTATCGTATCGAGATCAACGGTCATCATCTCGATCGGCTTTAGCAGTGTGGTTGGCCTCTGGTGGAGGTTTTGCTTCACGAGGGGGTGTTTGATCCACAGAATAGATCGCCCGGATGGCGGAACTGGCAGACGCGCTAGATTCAGGGTCTAGTGGCCGCAAGGTCGTACAGGTTCAAGTCCTGCTCCGGGCACTTGTTTTGGGCAGTTTTGATTCCGCGAAAGTCTCGAAGTAAAAAATCTTACCAAAATCTTACCAACAAATATAAGCCCGCAGGTTAAAATATCAGAGTACCCACGGGCTTGTATAATTACGAGCGGCTTTCAGTTTTGGCTGCTAACACCTTCGGACTTATTACTGCATCCAGATCCAGTTTATCCATCGCACTCTGCAAAGTTGCTACACCAACCTTCGCATAAACCATCGTGGTCTTAAGATCGGAATGGCCAAGTAATCGGCTAACAGTATAAAGATCAACACCTCTCGCAATTAAGGCTGACGCGTACGTATGTCTAAGTGAATGAAGATGGAATCCATTTAATCCCGCCTTCTTTGCTATCCTTGCAAAAATACGCGTGACCTGTTCACTGGTAAAATCAGAAAAGAGTTTGTCGCCGACCATCTTCAGAATTCTCTGTACATGAGCATTCGCTGGTACCAATCGGAGTTCCTTATCTTTTGTCTGATGAACTGCGACAATCCGCCGCTTTAGATCGATGTCATCAGGTCTAAGGTTCAGTGCCTCGTTTCGACGAAGGCCCGTGTTCAACAAGAATTCGGCAAACGTCCGAAATCGTCTGTATACTTCACGGTCATCTGCACACCTTGCGTTAATGATGAAATCATCAAGACAAGCAAAGAATTTTACAAGTTCATCATCCATCATATGTAGGCGTTTTTCCTGGGGCTTTACTTTCGATATTGAGGTGAATGGATTTGCATCAATGTATCCCCATTTTTTTGCAACATTGAAGACAGCGTGCAGTGTTCGACGCTCCATATTAAACGTCGCCGGCGATAAACCGCTATCGGACAACTTCTTCTTCCATCCAATTAGCCGATCTTCGTTTACTGAACGAATATTCAGGTCACCGACGATGGATTGAAGTTTCTTTAGATAAATTTTTTCGAGATTCACTGTTGATCGACTTTTATAACTGACGGCTTCTTCCAGGTATTTTTCAGCGAAAGATGAGAGCCTTATATCTTTCCTCTTTTGTTGAAGCAGATTGAAATTGCCTCGGGCGATCTTCCCTTGAATATCGTTCAAGATGTGCGTAGCGATCTTCCGGTCGGACGTTTTCGTGGAAATGATATACCGCTTGCCATTGTATCGGAAGTCCACGTCATATGTGAACCCCCTTTTTGTCTGTCTTTTTCGTAGTACTGCCATAACTAATTCTCCTGAGTTGTTTGCCAAATGTCATTGGCTTTCTGTTCTGCGACTGCCTTGTTAGTGTCCGGGAGCGTTACTGCGCTCTGTTGTGCAAGCCATTCCCGAATTTTTGGTAGATAGAATTTGTACGTCCCGATGATCTTTAAAAACGGAATCTCATTTTGCTTTACCAACCTGCGGATGATACTCTCCGACAGGCCCAAGTATTCCGCCATTTCCTTGACGCTTAACACTTCCCGGTAGTACGGGCTAGTCGAGGTATTCTGAATTTGTGGATCTTGCATGCTTCATGGTTATCTTCTTATACCAGCTATTCATAGCAGGGGAAAAGAGCAGAAGCCACCGCGGTTACGCGATGACTTTTGATTGCTCTTCTGAAACCCCAACACTTGAAAGTTCTGCGGGTGCTTTATTAATCTTTGATGTCGGTGGCGTTAGCGCCAGTCCGTATTTTGTAATCAATTGCTGGACCAACCTTTCATTATATAGTATTGCGGAATTACCGTTTGCCAACCTAGCCCGGTCGAACCCTAGAGTCTTCAATGACCGTCCTATTTTCTGCGGAGTCAATTTCGAAGCGTTCGAATGCCGAACACGGTTCAAATTATCTACAACGGCTTCGACGCTCAATGCTCCCTTTCTGACACTCTTCCTCAGTGCACCAACAGATGCGATCAGCTCAGCCTCGAACGACAGCATCCGTTCCTCTTTTCGCTTCTTTTCAAATTCTACTACGAGAGCCGCAAGAGATTCCTCGCATTCCGGCTTGACGAGCTTGATGACCTGAAGAAGTGGTCGCATGATGTCACCCAGCCGCCCCTTTGTCGGTTTGTTTGCATCCGGTAATCGCTCCCCAAGATGTCTTGCTCGGAATGCTGTAAGTTTTTCCTTGAGCGGCAACGAACTGGCCGGTTTCAAATCGTCGTCGAAAACTCTATCCGATATTGGCATGTTGATATGAATCGCTCTGGTTTCAAGTATGGGTGACAGTTCGACGTTGGTGGCTATCACCGTTGGGCCAAAAACATCGTAGTAAGTCAGCCCACCGAATTCATGGGTGCGAACCCCAGATACTCTTGCCGTCTTTATTCCTTTTTCGTACCGATGGAGGATGATGTCCTCACTGTTGCTCTTCTCGGCTTTCCTCCAGACATCCACGACATCGATGAACAGTGATGCATGAAAGGCGGATGCGAGTCGGATAATGTGTGCCTCCCGCAGAGATTCAAGATGTATTCCGCGATATGCGACATTGATCATGCCCTTGCCCGTACGACTTTTCCCGCGCTCGGGTTCCGAATACATACAAAGCATCGGCGAGTATTCAATCGTCTCCTGAAGGTAGGTGTGCATTACCCATGCAGCGCTCAGGATGTAGTAACCTTCACTCGGCAGCTCGGAGATCCTTTTTTCGTATTCGACCATTTCATCGAATAGTCTGGCATCGGCAATGTTCCGGCCTAGTTTCTCGTCGTTCTTATAATACCCCATGACTTCGTTGGCTCGCGGAAGTAGGAAAGGAATAGCATTCTTCGACGGTGGGGTAAACAGATCACCTTCAATTTCATAAGCATTCCCAACGTCCAACTTTTCATCAATCTTGACGAGAAAACTCACATCGCCATTCTCGTCGACAAGGTCTACGAGCCCATCGAATAGTGCTGCGACTTTCGGCGGGGCACTCGGGAGTAACTGTAATGGAGGTGCGGCAGACTGTTCCGTAGATCCTTGCTCATTAACATTCGGATCTGATGGTTCAATATTATCATTACTTTTGTTCTTATCTAACGCTTGTCGGACTTCCGGAAATATGTGCTGAGACATCGTCATCCCTTATAGGACACTAAAGCAATGAATGCGTCATTAGCAGTCTTACCGCCATCGGTAATGAGCTTCGCCGCTTTCGCAACCCCAAGAAATGTGCCGTGAATTGCGGAAAACAGTTCTTCAAGGAATCCGGGCGTGAATTTGTCCCTGCATGTAATGATGCACACACGACACCTGATTGCTGATTCCACAGGTTCGAGATAGAATGTTGCAAATGTTATCTGACTGTTTACGAAATTTAGATAGTTGACAACCTCCCGACCATTTGCCATGGGAATCTTGAAACCAGCGTCGGCTTCAATGGCTGCCTTCACAATTCCTTTGCCGGGAGTTATCACGTAGGATACAATTTCGTTCTCCAGTAAATACGCCGGCACGACAATGGTTTGATGTCCGGCAAGATTATATTTGATACCTTGTCTATCCAGAAAGGACGCAATCGATTGTAATAGCGTGTTAGTTAGTTTTGCCATGATACGTTCTCCTTATAGAGAATATTTTATGATTTGCACATTCTGCCCATGCATGTGCATGAATGAATTGGGAAATGGGCAGTAGAATGGGACCTCGGTCATGGGAATGATCGGGGGTTGTGCCAAGTAGGAAGGGATGGAAACAGGCATGCAACCGTGCGTCGCGCCTGTCTCAGTTTGGACAGAAATTAAAATAGGGAACACAAAAAATCCTGACACTAATTGGCGGTCAGAGCTGGAATAAATTTCCAGCCCTTTTTTCAATCTGTGTCAGGCTTCTATTGTATTCCCTTAACGGGGCAAAAAAACCTGTACTACGTCACCGCAAGAACAACTGTTCCTAACGGTCTTTTGGATGCAACGGGTTGAATGCACCACAAGAAATGTGCCAACAAAGGGAAGGCACAAATTGGCGAAATTCCACTCCGTAGGAGCCTCTTGAAAAATCCTGACTTCAGCTTTGTTCAGAATTGACAACATGACGCTGACAAAAAAGGTCGATCCCTTCATTCTGGCATGTCCCCTAGCCCATGCCACGACTGTAAACTCCTCGGCGACCGATTAGACCAAGTGATATATCCTTGTGACATGGCTCTCTAGTCGCCGTACTGATATACACTCTTATGCATGAGCTTAGTCGTATCAAAGCCAACGCACTCCCAGGTATCAGAAGTTTTCTGGAAGACACATGGCCTGTCAAATGATATATCCCCAATCCTCCTTGTTACAATCGCGATAGCCGCTATCGATTACCTTCAGCGTCTTTCTCTTGAACCGTTTATCCGCAAGTGTAGGGGCTGCCCAATTTGTCGAGGCTTTGAAATCTTCATCAACTATTGGGAAAAGCTGTTGTCGAGTTCGTGGCCTCCCTTTTCGTGATACAAACTCTCCGCTTTTGATGATGAGAGATTCATCCTTGTTGTCGGTTCGTCTTCTTGAGACTCGGTATGTACCCGTTGATGAATTCTTCAAATGTTCGTGGAGTATCGAGATTACTCCACCGGTAATAGTTGAGATTTTTGTTCTTGAATGCTTTAGCGCCCCGCCTAAATGTTTCTTCTTTCAATCTCAGCAAATCCCCCCTATTCCCATAGAAGGGCATGGCCATGATGCGAACAAATAAACCCTCTGCGGCAAGTGCTTGTACCGTTTCCAGTCTCCTCTGAATGCTCGGAGTAAAATACTCGATGCGTCTTTTTACGGCCTCATCATGTGTTGCGAAGCTGACCTCCACCTGGATCATGTGTTTCATCCGCTTGAATCGATCCAGATGATTTAGGATAAGGTGACTCTTGGTCAAGATATGCAACATCCATTTGTTCCCGTTTTGCCAAGCTTTTTCAAACTCGTCCAGAATGCCGAGCATCTGGTCTGGCTGGCCGTTGTCCTCCAGATGTCTTAGAAGTTGCGGCAGATAGTATTCACTGGTTTCGTTTATTTGCACTCGCTTCATATGCTGTGGGAACACACTATACCGGCGAAGTTCTTTCTCAAGATGTTGGGGTTGGTCCATCTTGACGTGGACTGTCTCGAAAAACCGTTTCTTGCGGTCTTCATTATATTGATATGCAACCCCTGGACTGTAACAGTACGTGCAACCGAAAAAACAACCGATAGTCGGATTCATCGTGAACGGAAAGTCATACTGACCCAATTTCATTTGGTGCTTTAGGGCGTACGAGGATTCGGGCCGTAAGATGATATTAGTTTGTCGCGCCATACGCGTCTCCTTAGTACATGTTCAATGCCAGGTTTATCGAATCTATTCTTTCATGGAATGAAAATTAACTACGCACCCGGTCCATATAGGTCAAAAAATTTTCCAGAAACAAAATTCCAAGAACTCTTTTCCCCACGTCAATAGTACTATCTTTCCATACAACTCTCGACGGCCTCCACCCCGCCCTTTAGATCGTAGTACCTCTATCCCGTAGGCTCTCCTGTAACAGTACTAACGGATGGGACCCATTGAACTTCCGGTATTTGGAAAGAACTTGTTTAGGCACAGCATAGCCGCTACCTTATTCCCCGCTTCTTCTTTTCAATGAGCACCTGTGCGTCCACAAATGCAGCACATATGGGACAAACATAACGGCGCGTTGTCTCGTTGTAGTCCGGCTCACCGACGTTCTTGCAGTTTGGACATTGAATTCGAATCGGCTCTTCGTCTTTGGGTTTCGGCATGATCATTCTTCTGCAAACTTTTTGATTGCATCAAAGAACTTCACAATCGCTTTCGCTTTATTCTTCCCGAATGAGACCCAATGCCAGGGTGTTTTCGGATCCGGTGTGTCTACGGTAGGGATGCGAATGACCGGCTTGCCCTTGTATTCATCGATGACTGGCCCCGCCGGTTTGGTTTCGTCTTCCATGGTAGTCCTTTTTATTTTTCATTTATTTAGTCCAAGTACAATCTGTGTTGAGCCGGAAGGTTCATATTTGTCAAAACGGTTTCACACCTTTCCAAAGTTTTAGGTACTCAACTTTCCTTGCATCGAATCCGATCCAGTGAAAGACCAGTCTTTCGAGAAGTAATTGCTGCCGATACAACTCAGACGGCAAATCCTTGTAATCGATTTCGTTCCTTCTGCCGTGAGCAATAGCGTTCCGGTATTTGATAAAGGGAAAGGTTTTCTGATTATCAGCCAAGACGGTTGGATAGAGATCCCCGATTTCAAGACTGAATGCGAAAGCCACCTGTAAGATGCGCTCTTTCAAAGATATAAGATCGCCATTGCACACTTCGCAGTGCCTGGTGGGCAAATTCAATCCTGTTTTCAAGTTGTTCACAATTGTTTCTATGGCAGACTGCATCAAAATCAAACGAGTCTCGCCATGCCTAGAATGAACCGCTGCTAAGAAAAGCAAAATTGACTCCTGAATGTCCTCTTTGGTTGCGTGGCTTAAGAACTTTGGCATTACTTCTTTTAGAAGCTTGTCGACGGTATGCCATTCAAAGAGAATCGGTCGCTCCGTTTGCTTCACGTCGGCTCTTTCCACAAGCTTGAGTATGTTCTTCAACTGCTCCCTTTCGAAATTAAGGTAACTCACTTCTCGCTTGTAGTATTCCGTTTCGCACTGAAGTATCAACGAGATCAATTTGAGGTAATCTTTAACGATTTGCTGGGACTGTCTTATGATTTCATCCAAGTTTCTGTCTTCAACAGATACCTCAAAGGACAGTGTAGATTCATCGAAGGAAAACAATCCTTGTTTAGACTCTACAGTCATGGTTCTTGAGTGGGTGCGTGTTTCAATTTTCATAATGCCCAGAGTCGTTTCATATTCCAGCCAATCTTTGTATTCCGGCAAATCCTTTTTCCATTCTTGGGGAAACTTGGGCAAAAGAAGTTCCCTTCTCTTGGGAATGGCATATCGTATCAGTAGAATTTCTACCTTGTCGCTTCGGTTCTGACCTAAGTGATAATTTGTTTCCACTTCGAGTTCACCGCAAGTAAACTCACAGAGTTTATCGGTCTCAAGGCGACCCTGGTACCTATCGAAGTCAATGTGCTTGACACGGAAGGCAATGTCAAAGGATGCAGAAGGTGATGACCAAACTCCAAAAAGGTACGCCTTACCGCTCAGCAGTACCTTACCCAGTTTCCGAGAGATTCCTTCATCTCCATAGAAGACACCCTTAGCAGGTATTTGCCCAACCTTGCTAAAAATCAATTCCGTTCGCACATCCTTCACGCAACTAATTCCATCTGAGACTTCACCAAGAACAACAAATGTTGTCGTGAGTGCCTCGTTATTCATCGCTTTGTCCGCTCGACAATGTTAATTTCTTCAACCGTTAGTCCGTAGAGTCTCAACACCAGCTCATCAATCTCTTTATCCGTTGCCTTGATTTGATGCTCGAACAATTCTTTTTCGCTGTCAGTTTTTGCCTGATGCTTTTTCTTCTGGAGGTCTAACATTCTCTCGACAAATTGCACAATCCGGTCGTGCATCGCTTTGTCTTCTGGATTCGTAAAGTCGATCGCACGGATTGGAAGTTGCTCTATATACTTAGTCCAAAAACGAATATATCCGCCTCTTAAACTTGTGCCGATTCGCTTCAGGTACCAAAAAAGCAAAGGGCTGTTAAGAAGGGCTAAAATATAATAGGGGGAAAGCGAAATATCTTTAAGAATGACACCGTATCCCGTCTTGTAGAAGTGTTCACTATCGTCAAAGGTGAATGATGCAATGTTGTTGTAGTCGGGTACGACAATCTTATGTTGGTGGAATAAAGTCATACTTTTGGGATAACCAAAAGCATACCAGTTTTGTCCTTTGAAGCGACCTTTCTCACGCATCATTAAAGCAGTCTTGTTTGTTTTTAGATAATCGTAAGCCATGGGAAAATTATTGATCAGTTCTTTCTCGGACAACAACCTGAAATCATCTGCTTTGATCTCGTAAGGACATATCAATCTTGTGTTTGATACTAATGGTTCATAACGCCTGATTTCTTTTCCACGCAGAAATGGTCTTGTTGCTTCCAATTCAATCTTGACTTTCTTGCCAAGTGAATTAGAAAACCCTGTCACAGTGCGTGGTGTAAGCACACAATTTTCTAATACAAAAATGTCATCAGCGCTTGTTTGTGTTCCGACGAAGACGTGTGCGATATCCCCTAATTTTGTTCTCACTTTTTTCAGTTTATCAAACAAATGAGAATCTGAACCAATCGCAAAGTTCCACTCATTTGATTCCAGAGCCGCTGCTCTCATTACTGTTTCAGCTGCTTTCGTGCTTGTTTGCCAATCGACTAAATCATCAGGTTTTGTGAATGTGAATTCATCTTTCCCGGTTTTGCTCAAGAAAAGCAAACAGGTATACGTCGTTGCTTCTTCAAAGACTTGCTGGTCGCCAAAGTGGACTATCTTTTCAAGATATTTCCCTTTTGTAATAAGAGCCCGCAACGGCTCGCCATACTCAGCAGTAAAGAATTTATGCGGTAGAATATATCCAAGCTTCCCGTTCTTGTTCAAGAGTGAAAGAGCGCGCTCAACAAAAACCACATAGATGTCGTAGTTGCCTTTATTTGCTGTGGTATAATGCGTCTTTAGATAATCCACTTGAATCGGCGTCCATTCCTTCATCGTTTGAATTCGAATATAGGGCGGGTTGCCGACTATCGCATCAAAACCGCCTCCTGAGTTTCTCGAAGGATTCATCACCTCCGGAAAAGCTGTTTCCCAATCGAACGGACGAACCTTCAATTCTTCCTCAAGCGAAAGGTTGTTACCAAGTCCCTTGATGTCCATTCCCACCAGCGAATTGCCGTTGATAATATTCTTTCGCAAGTCGGGCAAGATCGTTTCCTTGAAGAGTCCGAATTGATGCGCATCGTGCATCGTTACATCTTCAAGCAATTTAAGATAGAGCGAAAGCTGCGTTACTTCCGTTGCCTGGAAGTCTACGTCCACTCCGTACACGTTGTTCAGCAGTATTTCCTTTTTCTTCTGTAGAGTCAGGTGCAATTTACCATCCCGTTCAAAGACATCCGTTTCCTTTCGCTTGTCAGGGTTGGCGTTGTAGTAGCGAATGTGATAATCGAGTAACTGTCCGTACACTTCAATAAGAAAAGAACCGCTGCCGCAGGCAATGTCGGCAAACGTCATCTCTGCAATTTCCTTAGGGGATTTCCCTTCGATGAGCTTTCCGACCGTTTCACTCACGATATACCGGACAATATATCCCGGAGTGTAATACACCCCACCGGCTTTCCGCACCTCCGGTTTCTCTTCTACCTTCACGCGCTTGTCTGTTGCGTGCACTACCTTGCCGAGGAATCTCTCGTAAATGCTGCCAAGAATAGAAATTGGAATCTGATCGAAATTATATGGCGAGCTTGGATCCGCTAACTCATTGCAGATACGAACAAATTCTTCATTGTCGGGGGGATTGAAATCCCTGCCGTCGAGTAATTTATGCGGCTTGAAAACGAGTCCATTATATTTTGGCTCAAGTTGACTGCTGAGTACAAGAAATCCCTTCCAGGCAGATTTCTTCGACCGCAAATTGATGATTTCCGGTTCTTCGATTTGTTTGTCTTCAAGGAACCGAATGAAGACTAAGCGGTCTATGGTCCTTTGAACTGCCTCGGTCAACTCCTCACTTTGGAGGTTGGGATTGGACTTCTTGAAAGCTTTTGCCAGGATTTCTCTGTATGTGTCTAGCTCTTCCAGGAATGCTTCATCGACAGGTTGATAACCGCCTTTGGACAGTCCGCCTTTGGCAGCTTTCCCTCGCAGCTTTGGCAGTTCGGCAATGCGTTTGTCAATGGAACCGCCTGCTACTGCTTCGTGTGAGAAGAGCCAATAGATCCGTGCGAACTTCTCCTCGTTCACATAATCGTTGTAATGGAAGACTTCGATTTTATGATTCATCGCATCTTTGATTGTCGGCTTATACCGGCAATCGAGGATGTGGAATTCTTCGAAGTCCGTAAGGATGGCTATTGGTGTTCCTGCATTCCAACCGTATCGAATTGTCTGATAGTAATCATCGGGGTTGGCGAGAGAGCGGGATGGTTTTTTGGCCTCAACAAAGAATATCGGATCGCGGAAATTTGGAGCAAGGAAGAAGGCATAATCAGCACGGCGTTGTGACCCTGCCATATGCACCTTGTTCTCGATATGGACTTCCTGCTGGTAAGGATTCTTTTGGAGGTTGTGCGTGACGTCCCAGCCGAGCGCAGTAAAGAACTTATCGATGAAATCCTGCCGGACCTGACTTTCTTGATAGGACGGCGAGAGATATGCGGATTCTTGCGCTTTGAAGTCGGCAACGAGCTGCTTGATTATTTGAAATGCTTTGTTCATGGCTTAATTGTCTGAATCAGAATTTCCAGGATTTTAGAATTCCCAGAATTGCCCTTGTTTTTATTCTGAAAATTCTATAATTCTGTGAATTCCGATCAATTCTGTGAATTCTGATTCTGACCGTACTTGGGGTTGAACAAAAGCTTATACTGCTGACTTTTACCACCATTCGCATAACGAACTTGCGTGTGCGGAGCGATGGTTCATTATATTCTTGTCGCTGTGGTGCTCAGCCAGAACTCCTTGTAGATTGGTATCCATGCAAAGATAGTAAGGAAGTGTTTTACTTCATCATGAATAGCAGCGTGATGGTCAGAGACACAACACTTGCCACAACAGAGATTAGTCCAAGCTTGAATGATACGCGTGTAGTATGTACTGGGTGTTCCCAATAAAAGCAGATGCGGCTTCCTTTGTCAACGGTGAACCTCATGGCATCTTGGTTCGAAGATTCCATCAATAGGCCGAGCGTCTGTCGGGTCACCGCCATCTCATTTGCTCTAATGTCATTCCGACTAAGATACATTCTGTGGACGGGTTGTCCGGTGCAAGAAATTTTTACTATTCCTCGTTTCCATGGGAGGCGACGCTGTTTGGAAAAGCTCTTGCCAAAAATCTCTTTGTACTTTTGGGCGTTCAAGAAGACCTTGTCTTGATAATCTTCGAGCGATTCGTCATTACGAATGTCTATTTGTTCCTGCGCCCTATCTACGCGTTCGCTGGTACCGATCAGTTTAACATTATTTATTTTAATACTCATTGGTTACCCCGTGTCTTTTGGCGATGGAAGTCGTAGATATGATCTTAAGATGACCCGCTTTGTAGGCAAGCGGTCCCAAGGAAAGTCGACCCGCTTGATTCGAGCCGATACAGATAAACTTGGCCAAGATGTTTATACTTTTTGTTGATATCTGGAGCAAGCAAGTCCCATATAGAGTTCACGGTCTTTGCAAATGCCGGCCTTTCCGGGGATGGCCAAAATGCAAGATAAAACGAATTAGGGAATGCATTAGCGTCTCGAAGAATGTCTATGGCGAGTTTGACCCTCCTAGTGAAATACTCTTGTGCGGCGTATTCTGTCCCATGATTAAATCCGTGTAGATACAAATAATTGCGGGCTCGGACGACAGCAAGCTTCGAAAAATCCCTGGCAAACTCTGCGAGTGCACTGTTGCCCTCTGACTCAATGGCCCATTCAATCTGAATGACAGCGTGTGTGCGATTACCTTTTTCTTCTATGATTGTAGTTCGGGTAAGAGTAATGTCAAGGAGCCACTCGCCAGAGGTTTTGTTCCCGAATTCGTCCACAGCGACGACTCTTAGGTCGTATCCCGGGGCAAGATTGTTCCTTTGAAGATTGGACGCGAAACGAGAGACAAAAAGAGAGGATCGCACTTGATTATTCCTGAAGTATGGTTTGTCCTTTTCCGCAATGGCTTCGCCAAGACTTGTAGCAATCAGGTTAAGCAGGTTATCGTTCATTCTGTGTTCTCATTTATATTGAAAACCAATATACTCAGAATCCCACCCACCCGCTATTCATCTGATGCTGGGCTACGACGGTGTTTGATGTTTGTTGAAGTGCGCCGAGTTGAGACTGTTTAGCTCTCGTCTCTTCTATTCGCAGCTTCGATCCAACTCGACAGGTTCCGTGCAATGTCATTGTACGCATCAGAGGGATCAGGGTTGTGACAGGTCACATAGTTTGCGAGAGTTAATCCGTTTCCCAATTTGATTTTGGAAAATGGATCTGGACCCTGTACGCACCTACCGTAATAGGGAGGAATACTCGACGATCTGGGATCCTTCAGATTGTGAATATAAATGCCAACAATTCCCTTGCCCTCATTCCATCCTTTTCCAATTTCGTACTGCACCCAAGGACGACGTGCTGTTTCAGAACCGACAAGAACTACGACGCATGATTTGTATTTCATGTTCTCATCGATCCACTTCTCTATTCCGCCTGGAGTCTTCCGCGCTTCCTCCCAGTCGTTCTTAGACACTGGTTCATTGCCCTCAATCACACCAATGTTTCTGATCTGCTGAACACGCATGACGTTGTTGTCAAAATGAAAACTGTAAAACACTTGCGGCTTAGCCATTTGTATGCTCCTTTCTGCAACAACTATCTGAAAATTCTAAAAGCAATCACACCCAAAGTAATTAGGGCAGGTATTCCGTAGAACCATCGTAGCGTGATTGACCACATGACCTCCCAAGTCGAATCTACTTGATCTTTGAATCGCTGAGGATTTAAGTCGTAAAGAAAACTGGTATCTTCCGTGACTCTCATTTTCAGAACCCATTCATACATCTTGCGATACATTTTTTCCGTTCTAAGGAAGAAGGCATCCAAATACCAAAAACTGATAAGCGGAATAAGAACAAGGGAGCTTAGCAGAGCAGGCTCAACTGCTTTGTCAGCTAGTGCGAGAACAACAGCAATGATCGAAATAGCCCAACCTTTGAGAAGAAAAGAGTTGCTAGCCATCCTTGTAATGCACGCCTGGATCAAATCGATTTCTTTGTGCAACACGTCCCTGTCCATTGTAGTTTCTCCTTAATATAAGGCATCGGTGGAAAGCCATCGACCTTTGTCGCCGTTCGCTTCAAAGACTGCCAATGCCTTTTTTGTGTCAGTAGACCCTTCGTCGATCTTTGGGTAAAGTTGTAGATATTCATTTCCATAGGTGTCTCTGCTATCGGACGTTGGAATTATGAAGATCTTTTTTTGACTCGAATCAGCATAACCAATCTCCCACGGACACCACCGAGAGGTCTTTGAATTGTAGGAAGCAAGAAAGAAGAAGAGATTGCAGTCCCGGATTTTCTGTTGTATTCTCCTAGCTGTTTCGGCGTTGGGGGAATCAGGCATACCATGATCTCTCCAGTCGATGTACAGATCAAGTCCTGTTTCTTGAAAGAGTACGATCAAACCTTTGACGATGTCCTCGTCCTTGTGGCTGTGGCACAAGAAAGCGGATTTCGTCTTTCCGATAGAAGCAGATTTTCGCATGCTTTCAAACAGTGGTTCCTGATAAGACACGGATTTGTTGAATAGAAGTAATTGACTGATTGCCATTATCGATGCCTTTGTTTGGAAATCCGAATTGTTACAATATGTCGTGCGCTATTTTAGCAATCATCCTGCAAAACCACTACGACTTTCGCGAATCTACTCATACACCAATCGCCCGTGCGAAAGTGGTGGGCGAGGTTCTGGCATGACAATTCCGCCGGAGTTGTCCCCATGTCATGTGCTCATTGCTGGCGCAGAAAGAATATTCAGTGCATGTTCGTACGGCATTCCATAATTAAGAGGCCTACACGGACTCTTGTTAATCTGGCGGCACGATTCTTCAAAGGTGCCATGAGGATGAATCTGAAAGTACGACTTGCACAATGAGACAAAATCGTTCATCGATCCGAGAACGCGACGAGTTGTATTGCGTGAAAAATCAACCTGCCCCATATGAATAAGCTCTTCATGGATTAGGGTTTTGGGAAGACCGAGTGATTGCAATTGTACATATAGGGATGCGACGGTTCTCTCCCATAGAGTATGTATATCCTTGAATGAAACAATCACAGTCAGCAATGTCTTCTCGTTCGTCATTATCACGCATGGATTTCTGCCGAGATTGAATACGTTGCCACACCATGGACCAAGACGGTTCGTTGAACGTTGACGGACAGCCGATAACGTGAATGGAGTTCGTTTCGCCAATTTCAATGTGCAATGGATCTCGACCATCTCTTAATGTGCTATTAGGCCTGGTTTGCCAGATAGTTCTGCAGACCCATCTGTTCAATTTGCGAACGTTGCTTTCTATTCCAATCAGCGTGATCTTCTTCCATTTTGAGGATCTGCGTGAACAAATCAGCGGTCGATTGATCAGCGACCTCGCCCGCTTGTGCAATGGCCGTGTTGTATGCTCGAATAGCTCGAACTTCTGCTTCCTCGTCAGCCGTTACGATTTCCTGAACCGTCCTGCCGATTTTCATGGGGTTGAGCTTGGTCATCGTCGGCATCCCCTCTAAGAAAAAGATTCGCTTGATAAGCCATTCGGCATGATGCATTTCGTCCTTCGCCTGTGATTCAATTGCCTTGTGGAGCTTTTCATAACCCCAATTATCGCACATCTCAGAGTGGACCATGTACTGACTGATGGCTGTGAGTTCATCAGCTAAGAGGTCGTTGAGAGCTGTGATGAGTTTTTTATTGCCTTTCATGTTGGATTTCCTTTCGAATGTTGTGGTATGCAGTCGCAGCTAGAAACCGCGCGTTAAATCTAAATGCAAGTTTGGCCATTCCCATACCTTAAATTTACTTCGCAAATCTACAAAACATTTCGGGCATTGTCAACTCGGGGAATTCTAAAAGGGCCTCAGAAAAAAATCCAAAAAAATTCCCCGGAATCACTCATTCTATCTGGATATTCGATGCCTACCCCGTCTTCAGATCGAGAGTAGAAAGATGTTAGGGACTCCAGTATGCGGTAGTGACGATGGGACCCATTTGGGTCCTCTTTTCTGGCATAAGAACCAAGATGTCATTCTATAACATCTTGGAGTACCTATGAAATACTGCACCCGAACTGTAACCTGGCGTTTTCAGGAATCGAAAGAAACGATTCCAGAGCTTGCCGATAAATCACGATTGACGATCCGATCCCCTCAAGATGTAATCGACAACTACAGATCATTGTTCAAGGATCATGTCCGTGAACGCTTTATAGTGTTTTGGCTGAATTCTGCAAACCGTGTCTTAGGATTTGAAGTAATCTCCGAGGGAATATTGAACAGTTCCCTCGTTCATCCACGCGAAGTATTCCGCGGAGCTATCGTAATCACTGCTGCCAGTATAATACTTGCCCACAACCACCCTTCCGACAATGCTGAACCTTCCGCAGAAGATATCCAGATCACTAAGCAGATAGTTGAATCCGGCAAGATCGTTGGCATAACGGTCAACGATCACATCATATTTGCTGGCAACTCTTACACATCGTTTGCTGAACGAGGAATACTATAAGAAAGGAGATATCATGTTTGCAATCATCGATTGGATGACATTCAGTTTTGTTGTCGAAGCTGAATCGGGGTCCATAATGACCTGGGATTCAAAAGAAGAAGCCGAGAAGTACGCGGAGGAGGAATTACAAACAGGCTTATGGAAAGTCATTGAGGTTCCACCGTTTGCCTCCGCCTTCAAGCCATAGAATATGGTATAAGACAGAGGTGGCGCTGCCATTGTTCTAATCAATCATTGGAAGCCATTCATCCTGTAAATCATTTGGAGAACCCCCGTAATGGAAATCAATAGGAAGTACAAACTCGAAAAAGCCGTGTCACTTGATGAAACACAGACATCTCTTACCAATATTTTCGTTACCCGCAGACATGCAGCCGCAACGAACGGTCATATACTGGCAATTGTGCCGGTTGTTTCCGACAAAAGCGACAAGAAAGGCTGGCTTTCACCTGAAGCGTTGAGACTTGGCCGTAAGGTTACACCAAAGGCATTCGATGCAGTTCAAATCACGCTCGACGGAAAGCAAATTCTGTCCGATGGAACTGCAATTACAAGACCAGACCGAAATGTAAAGCCGCCAAGCTTGTACAAGATACTCCGGAACGCACATAAGAAGAGAAAGATTCGTTTCGGCATCAACGTATCCTTTCTAAAGGATCTTGCCGATTCGCTTGGCTCTGAACAAGTAATTCTTAAGATGAGCACACCGGATCAATCAATTCTTGTAAGGCCGCTCAGAGATTCAAACGGCGAGGTGGGGCTTATCATGCCCGTGAAAGTGGGAGATTGACAATGCCACGCCTGGAACGATGTGTTGTAGTCACAACTGACGATAAAGCTGTCGAAACAACCCACTGCGATTCAACTGTCGTGATTGAAGCTTCCGAGTCTCAAGTTATGTATGCGGTTCGCAATAGTTACACAGGCATGATAATCGTCGTTGGAGACTATGAAGAACGGGAAAGAATCATGCGCAAAGCTGCTCGAAGTCAACGATTCATGGAAAGAGCCATCCAAGACGAAGTCCAACGGCTTATGTATTAACTGAACGAACAACAATTCAAGGAGCAACAATGTCTGACAATCTCTACATGCAAAACGGGAGAGCAAGCATGTTTTATACTGGCGAAGTTCCGTGGCACAGGCTTGGAGTTCATCTTCAGAATCCTGCGACAGCTCAGCAGGCAATCGAAGCTGCACGGCTGGATTTCAAGGTGCAACTGAAGCCACTGAAAACAATCATCAACCGGAAGCAGAAGATCGTTCCGAACACATTCGCAACCGTACGAACGGATACAAATGAAGTGCTGGGCGTTGTGGGATCGCGCTATGAGCCCATCCAGAACCGGGATGCCTTCGCGTTCTTCGATGCGCTTGTCGGATCAGATGAAGCAATGTATCACACTGCCGGCGTTTTGGGAAAAGGCGAAAGAATCTGGATCCTTGCGAAACTGCCTTCGCACATTCGTGTAGGCACAAAGGATATCGTCGACCAGTATCTCTTGCTCACAAATTCACACGATGGATCGGCAGTGGTTCGTGCAAAGCTTACGCCTGTACGGGTAGTTTGCAGCAACACGTTGTCGGTTGCATTGGAAGGAAACGAACAAGAAGTCCGTATCCGGCACACTTCAAATGCGGTTCATAAGCTGGAAGAAGCTCATAAGCTTTTGGGCCTGACCAATAGCTTGTTCATGCAGCTCGACACCATCTTCAATCGTATGGCTTTGCGTAAGATCACTGACAAGCAATTGGTCGAATACGTGAAAGCTCTTGTTCCTGCGAATCCGGATGCGAGATTCCAGACGCGCAACGAGAACATCCGAGAAGCGATCATGGAATTGCATGAAACCGGACAAGGTGCCGAGTTATCACGCGGCAACCTCTGGGGCGCATACAACGCCGTAACTGAATTCGCAGACCATGTGCAACACAGCAAGGATACATCCAAGCATCTGAAGAGCATCTGGTTTGGTGGTGGCGAGAAGCTGAAACTGAAAGCTTTCCAGCTTGCCCAGAAGATGTCCATGAACTAGTTTCGGGACGGTTCGTGCCGTTCTGGTGTAAGGCCGGTATCCTCCGTGGTACCGGCTTTTTCATTTCCCTAACAATCACAAAGGATTATTCATGATTCGACTTGAATGTACAACAGCTGGGCACAACAAGTATTACGAACTCGACCTGTTCAAGAACAATGGCCGGGTTACCGTGAAAGGTTTCTACGGAGCAATCGGCCAAGCAGCCAAAGAAGCTATCATCTATGACGGCGACAGCCAACAGGAAGCTATTGCAGAGATGCAAAAGAAGCAGTTGGAGAAACAGCGCAAGGGCTACATCATCGTCGGTAACGGCCAATCTTCGCCTGCACCTGTAGAAAAAAAAAGAGTGAAGTCCCGATAATCTGGGCAATGAATGCTCAGGGAGTAAGAGACGAAGAGCATTTTGAGCAACTTATGGAAGATCCAAACTATGTGGCACAGGAGAAGCTAGATGGCATGCGAGCAGTAGCTCACATCACAAAGAACGGGTTGAGAATATTCTCTCGTTCAGCGGGTGTGAACGATTATTCCAGACCGCTTGAAAAGACGAGCGCATTACCACATCTCGCATCGTTACGATTTCCAGAGCTTATCGGGACTGTTCTGGATTCAGAGATACTTCTGCCAGGACAGGATTCAGCAACACTTGCAGGAACTGTTCATCGAAAGAACACGAACGGTGATAGCAGACTCGTAAAGATGTTCGTGTTCGATGTCCTGCATCATTGCCGTCGCGATCTCACAGCACAGGATCTCGACTGCCGGATATCCATTCTTGAAATACTTCAGCCCAAGCTTCAATCGGACCATATCATCATTCTGCCCTACGCCTATTCGACCAAAGCAAAGTGGACTCTCTATAATAAGGTCATGGCGAATCATGGTGAGGGCATCATGCTGAAGAATCGGTACGCCCCATACATCCAAAGCGGAAGACCTGCGAATAACTGGTACAAACAGAAGAAGTCTGCGACGTTCGACTGTGTCATCATTGGATTCACCAAAGGCGCCGGTAAATTCAATGCCAGTATCGGTGCTGTCAGGTTCGGACAATACATCAAAGGTGAGCTTCGAGAGCTTGGCCAGGCATCCGGTATGACAGATTCTATCCGTTCTGATATGTCGCGTTCACCTGAAAAGTACATAGGAAAAGCAGTCATCATCAAAGGCATGGAACGATTGAAATCAGGCGCGATCAGACATCCGCAATACGGCGGACTTCGACCCGATAAGAATCCGAAGCAATGTGTCTTGTATCAGGGTGAACAATAAGCACATCGAAGCCGCAGAAGACACGTTCTCGCCAACTTACACTTGGGACGCCTGTACTGATGCGGCTTCTTTAATCTCAATAGAACATTCCACTATCGAAGGAATCCACATGAAAGTGAACTGGAACAAGGTCAAACAAGTTGCAAAAGCGATTCTCAAAATCATTCTAAGGGGGTTATAATGCCACCATCATTCATGGACGAATTATTGGCAGAGGCTGAAATCCGAGAAAAAGAAGACCGACTTGAAATGTCCAGGCTGAGAGCGGATCAGGTGCTGGCTGCACTGGCAGTTCTGGAATCGAAAGCTACTGAAGTCAACAATCTCGCTGACGAAGAGACTAAGCTAATCGAGCAGTTCAGAGAGTCTGAACTTCAGAAGATCGAAAAGAAGGCTACTTGGCTGGCATGGCAGCTCGAAGGATTCATACGAAGCATGAATGCCGAAGATCCCTCCTGCAAATCGATTGCACTTCCACACGGAGCGCTGAAGCTACGTATGGGCCGTGACAAGATCGAAATAACCAACATGGAAACATTCGTCAAGCTCGCTGAGAAACGAGGACTTCTGAAGACTATCCCGGAAGCGTTCGAACCAGATATGCAGAAGACGCTTGCTTATGTGAAAACAAACGGCTTTCTGGCTGGTGTAACGCTTATACCAGCACAATCCAAATTTTCATACACAACAAAAGGAAACGGTAATGGAAAAGCAGAACAACCCGAAGCTGGAGTTGAAGCTGAATGAATCTGTCCGCGTGAAGCTGTTGAAGGACAGATGCTATGAAGGCCAGAACGCTTATGGACCATTCTATCTCTACAGTGTTTCGACAGGTAATGGTGAGATGTCATTCTTCGCCCCTGCCGAGATTCATCAACAGATCGTTAGTCATGAGCTGAACGCAGGATCCGAATTTATCCTTCACAAGAAGGCTGCCTCGAACGGCAAGAAGATTACCGGCGAGCTAGTGTTCGAAGCTATTCCGGGACAAACTCCTGCGAAGCCATCAAATGGCAACGGGACCGGAACCGATCGCTTCAAAGAGATCATGCAGCATTCCTTACAGGATGCGATAGACATCACAAGATCCATCAAAGATGTCCCATTCCAAGCTGAAGATCTTCGTTCGATATGCTCATGCCTGTTCATCGCACGCACCAAATCTAACGGTCACTCATTCTAACAACTGAAAGGAACCAACGTGATAACCGTAATCAATGCCGCAGATGATCAATTCGATCTCGAAGGGGTCAAGTCTATTGGTCCCACGCTGGCAATCTCGAAAGACGACAGTGTCGTCTTTAATCATCAAACGACCAGCACGGACAAATTGCTTTCTCCGAAGCTGACGGCTGAACAAGAAGCGAAGGTCGTTTCAGACCTTCTCGTCGATGAAGAAGTGACCATTTGTTTGAGCGTCTTGGGGATGTTCGAGATCGTCGACGTGGACAGGTACGCGGAGCTTTCCGATCTTGATTTCGACGAGGACTTCTACGTCTCAGGAACCGTCCTCGAAGTGCGTCCTGGACAATTGCATCTTCAGACTGATGAAGACGAATCCGAATGGATTATGTTCAAACACATTGATTCGATTGAATTCGCGGAAGCGGCGGAGCCGTACGAAGTCGAAGACGAGACGGAAGAGGAGTAATTCAGGTCGGTAGACAAACGCAATGGGGACAACCAGTAATGGTTGTCCTTTTTTTATCGTAAAGGTCTGAGAGTGTAGGGCGTTTTTGGGCATGTGTAAATAGAAAACCCCGCTCGAATTGAACGGGGTTTCGATGCCCACAACCTCTTGCATCTCACTTTAAGAGGACCATCTTTCTTACCTGCGAGAACGATTTGCTGGGATTTGAGATGCAGGCTGCTTCTAACTTATAGAAATAGATGCCACTCGCAACATGCGCAGCATTCCAATCAACTGAATGAAATCCTGCTACTCCAACTTCATCCTTCAGTATCGCAATTACCTGACCTAGTGTATTGAACACAGCCAGTTTCACTTTGCTAGCTTCGGGTAGATGATACATTATTGTTGTAGTCGGATTAAATGGATTGGGATAATTCTGGATTAGCGCATATTGATTTGGCAGACCGCTTGTGCTACCATCTTCAGTAGGCGGCGGCGGTGGCACTTGATCAGAGTGGACTATCCGAATCTTGTTTTTCATCTCAATTGAACTCCAAATGGCCATTCGGAGGACGCCTGCTTCATTGGCCAGTATCCAATAACCACGGCCCGGATTGAGTGAATCCGCAGAATAATAGTGTCCATTGTATCCAAAGAACTGCGAAGTGACGAGATCGGAAGGAAATGCCAAAACACCGGACGCGGCAATTGGATATGATATTGAGCCCACCATATTCCACCCTTTTCGTAGAACCACGAATTGCGTATCAAGAGGGATTCCTGTCAGTGGTATTTTAGCCGCGGCATTGTGTTTGATCCAATAACTATGTCCGTACTCAAGTGTATCTCTTTGTACATAACCATGAACGTATTCGTAGGCTTTTGCCGTTGAAGACGGAAAAAGCCCTGCCTTGCTCCGATCGCTGATTCTCGAGGGAATGGAAAGAATATCCCAGCCCGCATCCACGTTCAATGTGTTGTTTACGACATCTGGATGAATCGAGGATGCATGTAAAACTGCACCATTTGCTCCAACAAGTGTTGCCCCGCCCGAATCGGTAAACGTAACTGCTTTCAATACGGCTTGTGTCCCACATTCCTGTGGGCTCCATAAAGCACCGCCATTCGTCGTATAGAGTACTAATCCACCATCCCCAGCAATGATTCCGTAGTCAGAATCCTTCAACGCAACTGAATACAAAACACCTCTACTAATGCCAGACTCTTGTTTACGCCATGTGGCACCACCATCAGTAGTTCGCAAGATTGTACCAAAACTTCCTACCGCCGCACCGTTCAAGGAGTCAGAAAACGAGACATCATATAATGAGTAATCCTGATTATACGATTGCGTTGTCCATGTTTCACCTTGATTGGTGGTGTGGATAATTCTCCCGAGGGCGCCAACGACAGTTCCGATTCTAGAACTGACGAAATCTACTGCATACAACCAGTCCGTTGTGTTCGTAGTCTGAAGCGACCATGTACTACCACCATCCGTGGTATGAAAAACAAGGCCTGGTCCACCCACGGCGGTTCCGGTTTCCGAGTCTCTAAAAGTAACTCCATTAAGATTATAGGATGTAAAGCTGCTTAGTTTCTCCCAAGTGGTTCCGTTATCATTGGACTTCATGATAACCCCACTGTCTCCCACGACCCAAAAGCTGTTGTCGGTTCCAGAAATCGAGTTGAAGACATAAGTGGAACCCAGAACCGTATCTATCCAAGTTACGCCGCCATCATTTGTCCTAAGAATCGTACCATGGTCGCCAACAGCAATTTGTGTGCTTGAGCCAGACACTGCAATATGGTTTAGCATAAACGATGGGCCACCGCCCATAATAAGTTCCCACGATCCTCCACAATCAGTAGATCTAAGAATGGTGTTGCCCTCGCCAACAATAATACCGGTTGAATCACCAAAGAAGTCAATACTATTGAGATTTTGCACAGTCCCGGAAGAGGAATTCCCCCCCCATTCATAAGGGCAATCTTGAAGGCCAATCTGACCCAAAGCTGCGACACATAGGGGATTCAACACCCAATGTGCTATCCACCCGCCGGGGCCAATCGCAATCCCGCCACATGAACTAGTACTGGTTGTATGACCTGTCCGCACATCGCCATCGGTTGGGAGCCGGTTTGCATGGCTCGCATGCATATGCATGCCCCTGTTATTGGCAGCCTCGGGATCAGAAGGGGTTCCGATAGTTGAGTGAACACAACCTATCGATTCGGTATTCTTGAGACTATGTGACCATGTAATACCGCGGTCCGCCGAATAAATAATTATTCCCCCCTGGCCGGACACTGTCATGATGTTGGTCGAATCGTCAAACGATATTGTATACAGTGAAACCGATGTTCCGCTTGCCTGATTGCTCCAAGTAATACCGGCATCCGTCGTACGCAAAATAGTGCCCGCACTCCCCACAGCTATTCCAATAGCTGTGTCAAGACATTTGACAAAGAATAATGAATTTCCAGTCGGAAGAGGATATTGCCAGGTCCAATCAGAATTACTCCCATTTGCAGATATTGCCCAAGTAGGGAAAATCAGTAAGATCGCAATCAGTAGATATAAAGACCGTAGCCTTTTCATGCGAGACTCCTTTGACTTAAAATACGTTGCAGGGCTGTAAAAAGGCATCGAAATATGTCTAGAAAATGAGTTCAGAATGTTGTTGCAATTTCAGCCTTCGCGCATGAAATCATCGCAACAAAAGCATTTTCCCTGATTGAGAATACGCTCGATTCGGATGCTCCCGGGGAGTTGCTGTTAATCGATAGAAGTATGCCCCGCTGGGGAAATTCGAACCATCCCATTTGGCCGACCAAGATCCTGCCGTTTGAATCTTGTCCACGAGGATATCTAAGGACTTACCGAGCACGTTATAAACTATGAGCTTTACGTCGCTGGCTTCCACGATCTGGTATTCGATAGTCGTAGAAGGATTGAATGGGTTGGGGTAAGATGAAAACAGCTTGGCGGTTTCTTGTGCTCTTTGTCTAACACCGGCAACCGTCGGCGGAGGAGGCGGCATTTCCACGGTTGGGACAATCCGAACCGGATAGACCCAGCTCCCCGATCTGGATGTTTCCGATGTGAGAAAAATGGAACAGTTTTCGCTCGCCATCACCCAATACCCCTTTCCGGATTTGATGGTATCAGATTTGCTGTAACCACCGTCATATGAGTAAAAATCCGAAAGGACAACGCTACTGTCATTGCTCGTGATGTCGGAAACCAGAATGTCCACTGAAATCGAGCCGATTAGATTCCAACCTTGTACCAATGGAACCCGGGCTCCAAGGAAATCGTAACCTTGGATGACTTTACTCATGGCAGACGAAAACTTGATCCAGTATGCTATCGCCGGTTGCAAAGTTCGGTTAGGTTTGTAACCGCCCTCATAGGAATATGCGTCGCTGCAGGCTTCGGGGAATATAGTCAACGTCGAGTCGGCACTAGGAACCCTTGATAAAGAAATGAGATTCCACGCAGGTTCGATCTTCATTTCGATGGAATCTAGGCTGTTGCAAGGGTCATGTACGAACCATAGTTCATTAGAATAATTCGTACTATCGCTGCGGGTAGTATCGGTAGTTTTGAGCCTCGACACATGATTACCTTGAGCGACATCAAAGTATTCGCAGGTCCAGTAAAATGGATCGAAATAAGAGCAAGCACAGACCTCGACAGAAGGAACTGTGTAATTTGCCCATGGAGTTCCACGCCATGCTGGTTCAATCGCATTCATGCAGGCCCCGAATTGGCTCCAGCAATTACTCAGGACCCAAGGTCTGTTGCTCCACTCTTGCAATGTCGCATACCTCCAGCCGTTAGAGCTCACCCAAGTCCAGACAGTGTCATCTACGTTACTCCGCATGTGAGTTGGGCTAAGTTGGCTCGCTAGTTTCAATCCCTGATCCCATGTCATCAAAAGTGTATCCGGGCCGCCGGCGTAGCAATAAGGATTCCCGTCACATCTACTCGCCCATGCCCACCAGACACCATTCTTGAACACGGCCGGGACGCTAGATAAACATCCGCCGAGTACGGCAACAATAGGTTGTTGAACATCCTTGATTTTCCGAAATACATAATCTGTCGTGATCAAGGTGGGATGACCTACGTTCAACTGAGGTTCAAGGAGAGCAGCGGGATACGTAGGGCCAACCATCTCTGAAGCAAATGACCATTTTCTCGATGAGTGCTTTCTCGAAACCTGCGCGCCGGCCATTGAAACAACGCACAGAACAATGATGAAGTGCGATATTCTCATGTCACCCCCCAAGACTTTTTTGGCCGAGAATGATCTTAATTAAGGATATTCCAATTGTTTGGATCGAATGTGGCATCGAAAGTCGTTCTTGCATGTTGAACTAATTGGTCGTTCAGGAAAGAACACCACGCTATGCTCTCCACCATCTCCTTGAGATGTTCCCGCGGCGCAAAACCCGCCGTGCCATATACAGCACAAGCGGGTACTCAGGAAGATCTATCAGCCTCATGATTCGCCCTCGATTGATGTTATGGAAAGGTAACAAGCAGTTCTCAGAATGTCAAATGCACCATTCCTCGTGCGATTAGCTGGGAATTCATGTGGTTTCCTCTTCTGCCAGAAATCCCTGTCCCGACTGCTATTCAGAACGACCCACGTCATCCTTAAATTGGGTCAGAATCCCCAATTATTGTGACACGGGGACACATTTTGAACCTGCTAGAAGCGGAGCTTGTTGATGTGGGATCCAGCCTTCCAGTCAAATTTGCTAAGGAATTTGAACAGTGGGGACCTTAATTGAAACTCGCTGCAATCACGATCTATTGCAGCGCATCCAAGTGTCTATTCTTCCAAAGGAGTGAAGAAGGCTATTTCTCTCCCATCTGACGGAGCTTTTTCCAGTCTATTTTTGGTTTGTTCATTATTGATACCTTTCTGCACAACAAAAAAACAAATAATAATAACAAAAAGGGCGATAGCAGTGTTAGTCGTTTCACTAACATGGACTAACACTCCACTATTTTTCCAATAATTGTTGATTCCAGTTGAGATCTGCCATTTTTTCGGCGAATGATGTTAGTTGGGTGTTTTTGAGGAAAATGTGTCCGCCTATATATAAAGAGGAGAGGTAACTTGTTAGTATTACTTCTCCTCTTATATATATACATTTATTTCAATACACTAACACACTAACACTAACTCCTTTATTCTATTCTGTTTTGGCCATTTCCGTGTATGTTAGTGCCGGTGTTAGTTGGGTGTTAGTCGTTTCACTAGCACTGTACGTCGCAGTATAATGGATACCTTCGCTTTGCCTGTTCTTATCGGCTACGATTGTCCAACCCGCTGATTCCAAAAACTTCTTGCTTTCCTGGATCCTTTTTGCCAGCTGCATTGCGCTCTTGTATGCATAAGTCATTCCTCTTGACTGGCAGAGCTTTGAAAACGTCGAGTGAAACTCTTTTGCAAAACCACTGAATCGGACAGTTCCTTCTTGTTCTATGATATCGGGCTCAACATCAAAACTGAAAGCATCTGTGCCGTGCCCGTGCTTCAATAACTCCTTGTTCTTTTTATCCCACTTAAGAGCTTCCTTTTTGAGCATGCTCAGGTATTGTAGGATAGGATTCGAATCGTTGGTAGTTGATCCGGCTTGTTCGTTTTGCGTTTTGATCCACTCGCTGACAAGCTTCCATACCGGTTCTTGAGAATCCCATGCTGACAACAGTTCCTCGGCAATGATAATCATAAGCGCCAGAAAGGAATTTGCCCGGTCTTTTGCGTGTCCGCGGTATTCAGTGTTGATCCTGTTCGTATACTCTGACCAAAGGCCTGATTCAATCTTTTTCAGAACCCGGGAAGTCAACTGGAATTCAGCGCTCATGATATCGTTTCTGTTCTTCTTTATCTCCACAAAAACACTGTCATTGAAATCGGAACCATGCTCTTTCTTATCAAACTCCACCAAGTAGGATCGATTAATGACTTCTGTCAGCGTCAAATTCTCTATGCCGGTGGAACAGATCAAACATTTTGTTCGTTCTTCCACGTTTTCAGTGTCAGTGCCTGTCTTACGTTTTTCTTTTGTTATACCCGTAACGGCAGTGATGATAAAATCTTCAAGCCCCTTATCCATGTTCTTGACTTCGATGTTATCCAAAAGTACCAATGGATTCACCGCGCCGTCGCTGTAATTGCTTGCTGTCGTACCCAATTTCTTCTTGTCCTGTCCGTATAGTGGAAACGACATAAGTTCCACGCCTGTGGATTTGCCTCCAGATGATTCTCCTTCAAGCCGCAAATGCGGAGTTGTTCTTGTATAGTCAATGAACATGCCGGCCATCTTCCATGCATAAACGAAGATTCTATCAGATGCTTTGCATGCCATATTGTCGATAACCAATGTCTTGAGCTTCTGCAACGCACTCTTGTATTCGACACTTGTCCATTCTTTATATTTGATAGGCAAGATCTTCTTCGATGATTGCAGAAGGATCTGCTCCGCATTGCAGCCATTTTCCAGTACCTGTACTCCACTGGGAGTAATGCACACAAGTTCGTGTTCATCGTTATTCAGGTTAAAATAAATCGTATTTGTTTCGACATTCGTGTGTATCCAGCTACCGCAATCGACTATTTTGCCTTCGCGTTCGGTCAACGCCTGCAATACCTTTACATAAACGTCTCCGTCTTTCGTGGCTGTGGTTATACCGGTATAATTGTACAAATAGGATTCAAATTGCTTGTTGTTCTTTGCAATGGGCATCAGAGTCTTATCAGCTAGGAGATAATGAACGTGCTCCCGGTCCTTGAAGAATCTAACCCCGTGTTCCCGCAACCATTTAAAAATGAGTTCACGTTGTTCTTCATCAGAGACATTTGACCGTGAACAATTCGCAATGATTGTTCTCAGGTCATCTTTAAAATCGATGTCGTGCTTTTTGAACACGCGCTCCTTGACCGCTGCTTCAAATGATGCTGAAGTTAGTTTGAACGCCTTGCTTATGGACGGCCTGAAGAAATCTTTTTCCACCGCATCAAGCTTCGACCAATATGTGAGGAGCCCCTGGATCTCGGATAGTTTCTCTTCCGTGATCTGGATTTGTTCTATTCGTTTGATTTCTTCAGCTATGTCTTTATACCATGCTCTGGAGATCGGAGATTTGAATTTCTTCGGGCAATCACATTCAAATCCCAGTTCTTCGATCTGCACATGCGTCATGGGACCTGTGTCTTCTAATGCATGAAGGATCTTCTCGTCTGTCTCTTGTTTGCTGTATGCGGGATATTGCGAGCTAAATTCGTGTATATAGTCCTGCCCACCGTTACAACGGACTGCATTGGTTATCCATGCGTACCACAGAGGTTCAGAGAGTGTCGCAGCATTCTGTTCACAGTGTTTCATGAATGAACATTGCCGGACCTTGTCTAATCCATCTACAAGATCTCCCGATGCGGGTTTCGCTTTTGCATTGCCTGTTTCCTTCTTAACTTCGCCCACTCGTTCTTTAATGAAACGGTCAAAGTCTTCTTCACGGACCCGCTGAATGTTTCTAACAAAATCATATTGGTCCGCATAGGGATTTCCCTCTTCATCGATGAAGACTGTTCGGCCTTCATGAATGCCTAATCCCCAACGGTCTTTACTGCCAAAGAGTGGCAGCCATACAAAGTTGCCAACTGAACCCTGTTCATATCCCTTTGGAAACACTTCGGTCTTGATATTCATGACATTTCGTACAAATGCAGTCAAACCGAGATTGAGCTTCTCTGCAGAAATCGGATGTTCAAAGAACATCCATACGTGATATCATTTGCCGTTGGCATTTTTGCTTAGTTCACGGTATGCGTGGATGTCCTCTGACTTAAGATGATTGATAAGCTGGAGCGATAACTCGGAAGTGTTTTGCAGATCACCCGGTTTGCCGTGGTCTTCAAACTCGACCATGGCCCAGGGACTTCTTAGATCTGGAAGGAGATTATAGAATCCCAGGCGTTCTATGCCTTCGAGGTGGTTCTTAACGGAGAGAAGAATTTCTTCTTCACCTTTTATTTTAGTTGACATCGTACCGGCCAATCCAATTGCATCGGTCCGGCCTTTATACAGATCGTAAAATACCTGTGGGAATTCCCCACCAAGGTTATTGTTTACTTCTGGAGGTACTACGGTTTCAGTTAGCGGTTCATTTGTTTGATTCTGATTGTTCAACATTCGTTTTATCCTTCATATTGCATGCATCATATATAATTCCTTTGAGCGTTCGCTGTGCGTAACAGAATGCCGTGACATTTACGACGGCAGTCTGCGTATAAAATTGTCTGACGAGTTCATCAAGTGTCTTTGAACCTGCGAATACGAATCTGGTTATTCCGTCAGCTTTAGTGTAAGACTTCAGTTTGTTTTCGGTTGCCAGCAAGAATGCTGCGCACGGAAAATCTTTTGTGATATAGTCGTTGGTCATTTTCTTATTCCTTCTGCGTCCAGTTGTTGGCGCTTTTGTTCTGCCTCTTCAGAAATGCCATTATAAAGCTCTTCCATCGTGAAGTTATATGGCCATTCTTTGTCCGTAAACCACAGATCATCATAGAGTTTAATGTGTACGAATTCGAGGATTAGTTTTCGGATCCATCGGTAAGGTTCATAGGCTTCTTTGGCAATTTGCTTGTAATTTTTGTCTCCTGCTAGGATTGCTAATTCGGTAACGCGGATGGCATTTAAACAAGTGTACTTGAGGGCCCATTCTGCTGCAACTGCAATGTAACAGAACCGCCGGGCGGCGATTCTTCCATAGTATATTTTTCTCATCAATTTTATTCTCCATGAGTTTTGAGTCTACATAATGATAAGCTTCGATTGTTAATGATCTGGGGTTTAACCTCGATGGCTGTAATTACAGCACGAGTTCGTTAGAAAGCTTGGGTTCTAGGAGCAGATGCGCAGAATCAACTGATTGTTGCGCTTTTATAGGTTTGTCTAGAAGCAGGACGGGAACAAGTTTCCGTGTTTTCGCTGAGCCTGTTTGGGACAGGCCCTATTATTATTATACGAAATATTATTGACAAAATCAACTATTAGTACTATATTATAAAAATATATTTAGCAACGGAGCCCCCATGAATTCCTCATTCACAACGGAATACACCCTCGATGGCGTAAAAAGACTCATTAAGCATCTCGAAAACACGCTGCAAATATCGTTATATGACCTGGCCAAGAGATCAAGCGTGACCCCGGCAGCGATCTATGCGATACTGAATAGGAAAGACACCAAAAACGGCCGAAAAGTAAGGAAGAAAACGATAATTGGATTCGCACAGGGATGCGGATATTCGGTAAGATTTCGGGACAATCAGATTATTTTGCATCGAGTTGCCAGCCCTGGTAATCCACGCTCAAGGGAGTACGAGAAGTTTGCTGACGAAATCATTGATCTAACCCGACGCCTTGGACACAAACTAACCCGTGGATTGCAGAAGAAGATATTGAAGGTGATAGAGGTGATGGCGGGTTGAAATGAGAAAGCTCGCGCTCCGGTCAGTGGTTCTAAATTATCTCGTAGGTGGCGTTTCGTGCACAGACTGACCCATAAATGCTGAATAGTGCCCTTTTCGAGCGAAAAATCGAAAGAAAAGTATTCCAATTGATTTGACTTTCTGATATTAATTTGTTACGTTCCTTCGTAGCTTGTGGAAGGCACAATGTAGGCTGGGGTTATTAAGATGCTTATCGTTGAAGCTTCAAGTCGTTTGAAAACGCGCGTTGTCCCGGTTTGTTGGGATGAAGTGGGTTTTTGTGTTGTGGCGGAGATGTGTATCGACATGTTGTTATTGAGGCAACTCAACTTGTTAGGGCGGTCATCGTGAAAATATACATTCTTTTCGTACTCCGAGTGTTACTCGGGCTGACCTTTCTGATCTCAGGCATATCGAAATTCACGGACCTGCACGCCTTCGCCGCGACCATAAAAGACTTTGGATTGGTTCCTGATTCTATTGTTGGCTCTCTCACTGTTATCATTCCTTCCCTTGAATGCGTCTCCGGATTAATGCTGCTCCTAGGCTTTTGGACAAAGATCTCAAGCGCTATGGTTATGGGACTCTTGATTGTTTTTATTGCCGCAATAATTCCAAACATTGTCGAGGGTAATGAAGTTGACTGCGGCTGTTTTGGACCTCTAATTCACAGCAAGGTGGGCTCTGAATTATTAACTGATGTTACGCAGAAATGAAAAAAAGTGGTACATTGGGTGGACCGATGAAAGGACGAACCCAATGGACAAATCGATGCTTGATCTCTACAGCGACTACCTGCTCAGTTCCTTTGGTCAGACACCGGCGACCCGATTGTCGAACATTCTGCATGGAGCTATCAGTCATGATAGTATTACTCGATTTTTGTCAGAAAATATCCCCAAGTCGAAAGACCTATGGCAGATTGTGAAACGATACGTGCGTGAAATCCAGTCGGCAGATGGTGTCATGACGGTTGATGATAGTATTGAGGAAAAGCCATACACAGACGAGAATGATATTGTCTGTTGGCATTATGACCATGCTCGGGGATGTCAGACCAAAGGGATTAATTTCATGACGGTGTTGTACAGCAGCAATGAGGTGTCCTTGCCCGTAGGCTTTCAGATTGTTGCGAAGACCGAAACCTATGTAGAGGTGACAACCAAGAAGGAAAACCGTCGTAGTCCCGTCTCCAAGAATACCTATTACCAACGCTTGCTCGAAGCATGCGTGAGAAATGCCATTCCCTTTCGCTACGTCATCAACGATGTTTGGTACGGATCTGCCGAAAACATGATGTTTGTGAGACATACGCTCAAGAAACACTTTGTCATGCCGTTGAAGAGCAATCGGAAGATTGCACTGTCCAAAACCGACAAACGGCAGGGCAAGTACCAAGTGGTCGACACACTGGTGTTCAAGAAGGACAATACCGTACAGGAAGTCTACCTTGAAGGCGTTGACTTCCCGTTGCTGCTCACCAAGCAAGTCTTCGTAAACGATGACAAGAGCACAGGTATTCTGTACTTGGTCACCAGCGATACGACGCTCACTTTCGAGCGTATCACGACACTCTATCGCACACGATGGCATGTCGAGGAATATCATAAATCATTAAAGCAGAATGCATCACTGGAAAAATCTCCAACTCGTACCGTCACGACACAAACCACGCATTTCTTTGCTGCACTCTGTGCATACACAAAATTGGAGATGCTCAAGGTATCGACCCACATGAATCATTCAGCCCTGAAGCTGAATATTTACATGCAGGCGCTCATGACTGCCTATGAGCAACTGCGATCCCTGCAGCCCGTTCGATTTTCCAAAAATGTCCTGTTTGCGTAACATCAGTTATTAATTAGGGATGTCATCATGGTCGGAATCGCAGTTATCGTATTCTTGCAAGACAGTCACAAGTGTTCGATCGATAGTTTCATAACTACCTTGAGGGGCTGATCTATGGGAGAACCGAAAAGGGAGAGAAACTGGATTGCGTTGCTTGGTCTCATCATCATTGTCTTCCTTGCGTTGGAGGACGTTGCGTTGATTTATCAAAACAAGGCATTGAGGGCTGCGCTGGCCCCTTACTTGGCTGAGACACTTAAAACTGGACAGCAGATGGATGGATTTAAAGTGCAAACATTATCTGGACAGATCGAGGAAATAAACTACGGCGATTTGGCGAGGAAGTATCTCTTCTTTGTTCTCTCGACTACGTGCCCGCATTGTCATGGGAACATTGACAATTGGAATAAGATTGCTCAATACTGCGATACAAACAGATGTGCAATATACGCTATATCGATTGTCGATTTTGAACGAACAAAGAAGTATCGGGATACAACATCAATGCACTTTCAACTTGTTGCGCTTGCGGATACAGGATTTGTTAGGAAGTATAGGATAAATGCGGTTCCCACAACAATACTGGTTCGTGGAAACGGAACGGTTGAGAGAGTCTGGACTGGTGAATTAAGCGAGCATCAAACCCACGAGATAATGTCACTGAGTGCATCCAGGAGCACTGAATAACTCAAGCCGAAGGACCCTTCGGCATTTTGTTTAACAACTTAAGAAAGGAGCAAACCAATGAACAAGAACTGGATGAGGCGAGTCGTTTTTTTCTGTGCCACAATTATTCTGATTGTGGGAGCTATTCAAATAGCGGTGGCCGGTGGGCCAATACCGCAGACCACTCGGAGTTGCATGGATTGCCAACAGTTCTGTCCCGGGGGGACGTGTGCATTCTGTAGCATCGGATGTATCTGCAATATTGGCCCCCCGTATGGCAGCACTTGTAGCAGCTGTGGGTGTAATTCACAACCATAGCAGGAGCAAGTAGCTGATTAACTTTGCAGTGGCAGCTTAGGCCAAGTGCAGGCAGTGATGTCGAAGTTCCAATGCTACGAACTAGTTGTCACTGCAAGGATAATATTGAGTTGACGAATAACGTTGCAGGGTTTTTTTTCGTCGGTTGTCTTCTGTGGCAAGAGGCTACAGTGAAGTACGCCCGCCGCAAGCGGCGGGGAATTAACCCTGGAGTGATTAAATTGTGCAAAAGGTCTGCTTGTTGCACGCGCGTCTATGACGAACAATTCGACACGCACCGGAGTGATGGTGCGCCTTCATCTTTTGCTCTGGTTGCTATTTCTCAGCGGCTGCTTCTACATCGGGAAGGATACCTATGACGACGTGGTGACGCGATCTCCCGATACATGGTCAACCAGGGACTGCCTCACCATTGTCATGGCAGCCACAAAGAATAACTTCACAGATCAGAGCAGCCCGAATATCAAAGTTGTCGCGACGGTTTACTCTCCAGTCGTCATCATGGCAAATTACCGCAGAGCCCACATCCTTGGACGCCATAACAGACATATAATCTCCACGGAAGCGCCCCCGACCGAGTCTCTGGAGAGCATAGCGGATTCGGAATACATATCATCACTCGACATACTCATGCAGGAGGAAGCCGGCCTCTATTATGATTGGCAGACGGAGAGATACGTCGATTCAAGGGGGAATTACCTGAAGAGCTACACCCAACTGGACTCATTGACTTTCTTTATAGCCATCGAGAATAAATCATGGCCATGTGCGTCGCCGACACTAATGCCAGAAGAGAAAACAATCGGAACGGTAAAGGCCTACCGTCCCATGAAACCACTATTCAATCCTGCAGATTACCCATGCTACCTTCCAGACATCAGCAACCTTGAAAACGAGATCTATCTTGTGAACGACCAGAATAAATTCATCAGACCCTTGATGGTGTGGGGCAAGCGGCAAACTCAGTTGATGACGACGGAAAATCTTATAGTCAAGTTTCGGATTAGCAAGGATGATTATCATTTTCTTGAGCATTCCGACCACATGCGTTTGGTGATTGACGGATTCGACAGCAAGATCATGCTGGATTTTCCGGTAGCGGTGTTACGTTAGCTGGGATGTAAAGTGAGACAAGGTTAGTCAGTAAGGACAGAGTTTACCCGGTTGACATGGCAAATTCCTCAATATCTACTTGTACACTTTCGCTGAAGGCAAAGGATCGATGTATCTTGTATTGAACAGCCACAATTTCTACAACCCCAACTTTCTATGAGGACAACCATGAACTACTATCGCTTCATTTTCTCCTTGATCCTTGTGCTTGCGATATCGCCAGCATACGGACAAATCCTCAATGCAGGGTTTGAGAACTGGACGAATGGGACTCCGGATGACTGGTTGACAAACGACTATTCGGGCCTGAACCCAATTACTCAATCGACAAATTCCCATTCCGGCTCCTTTGCAGTGATGGGGACGGTGATATTCAATCACAATACCGCGGTCGACCCGGTGCTCCTGTCCGGTGGGGACGGAAACGGCTTTTCAATCAGCACCCGGCCGGCGGCATTGCACGGGTTTTATATATTCGAGCCGTATGTCCTTTCCCATGACACTCTTGTCATCGGGATCTCGCTCTCAAAGCAGGACACCGTCATCGGCGTGGACACTCTCTTCATCGGGACCGCCACAAACTCCTACCGGGAATTCGTGGCAAACATTCATTACACTGCCAGCGGCACTCCCGACCTCATCAACATTTCGGTGTACCTCGAGCAACAGTATGCCGCATATTCAGGGACGTACTTCTTGTTGGACAACCTTTCGTTTGGGTCTGCGCTGAGCGTCGATGAACCGCGAACCAGCCTTCCCTCCGGTTTCGAGCTATCCCAGAACTATCCGAATCCATTCAACCCGACAACGACGATGGACTATCAACTTGCTGCACCTGGTTATGTCAGCGTCGTTGTTTACAACATTCTGGGAGAGGAAGTAGCTCAGCTTGTGCAAAGTCAGCAGGATGCCGGCTATTACAGTACTGCCTGGAATGCTGTAAGCTCGCCAAGCGGAATCTACTACGTGAGAATGACAGTCTCAGACCAATCAGGCAAGCAACTGTATGCTGCGACGAAGAAGCTCGTGTTGATGAAGTGATATCTCGTCGACACAGTAAGCAAAAATCAAAGCCCGGCTATCGCAGTCGGGCTTTTTTTATCGCATCGTGGAACAGCGGTCGAATGTGCTGGCGAAGCCCCGACAACCACTGCCAGGTCTCACACACCAGAAACACCAGTAACGCCAGTAAAGTCAGTGGCCGAAATGTTACCAAAACCTTACCACAAAATTTAGCACTATCTACCGGGCGATAATAAATCTTACCAAAATCTTACCATCGATTGAAAATAATTGGCACATACGTGATTTCAATCACACATAAACCTCTTTAAACAGGAAGAATTCGCGGAGTCATGAATGGTAGATGAGATTCAGGGTCTAGTGGCCGCAAGGTCGTACAGGTTCAAGTCCTGCTCCGGGCACTACTGAGCGAGATGGTGAGCGAGCCCGAGTTTGTCGAGGGCGAGTCGAACCATCCTGCTCCGGGCACTACGTCGTACAGATCGTGAGCGAACCCGAGCGAAGCGAGGGTAAGTCGAACGGTCCTGCTCCGGGCACTTGGTTTGGGCAGTTTTTAATTGCCGAGAAGAGGAGGATCGTTCTGAGTAACCAAATCGTAACCATTCTTCTTTAGGGTTGAACAAGAGTGACGCTTCACACTCTTACCGCTGCTCGCTGAACGAACTTTTGTGTGCAGAGTGATGCGTTGAGCACATCACTCAAACCCCTCTGCGTATGACCGCGTGTAAACAACCGTTGATTCTCTTACCTATCTACTCTCTATTTTCGGATAATGTTTTTCTATGTTCCATCGTACGTCTTTCGAAAGTTCCGACAAGGGAATGGGCTTATCCTGAGGTCTGGTTTGTTTTTGATTGATCTCTCCCATTATACTCCAACTTCTTGTCATTTCGTTTGGCTCCCTTGCGGGTACATCGTACCGGGTGTAATCAATGACATCTTCAGGTGTATGCAACTTCCAGTTGCGTAATAATGCCAATCGAAAATCTTTGTTCATAAACCACCGAATTTCCATATCGGCATCCGACCCCCCAATGCCTGAGCCTTTTTCCTCAAAGCGGTAATCAAAATCGTTCGCTTTATAATGCGCTCTCCAGATTAGGCCAAATTCCCCCTGAGTGATGAACTTAACATCGGGCCAGCGTTTTTTTAGTTCCTTGAGCCATTCTGTAAGTCCCGAGACACTCATCGGAAGCGATACCTCCCAGCAGTTTGTCACCCATGCGAACCCATTCAGATTATAACCGCCGTCGAAGTGAACAGCCGTTGTATGGAGCATTTCTTCCACCCCGACTTTCTGTCCGTATTTCCCCAATGTTTCGATTGGTCCGACACCCATCCGACTATTAAAACCGCCTGCAAAACCCTGCCGACGGGCTGCCAAGAAATCCGTTGTCCATCCGTCGAGATTCACACAGTCAATGAAATCATCTTTCCCTTGTGCCGGCTTGCAAAAATGTTCTTTAGACGGATAGTAGGGATATGCAACCGATCCATCGCCATCTTGATTATCAATAGAAAATTGGCTCCAAATATTTCCCTGGCAAACATGAATACCTTCTTCATTCGCTAAATACTCCTGGTTCTTTGCTGATAAAAAGCCTGCCACCACACTTTGAGGACGGTAACCATTGCCCACCATTTCCGAGACTATCGCCAAGCCATCATGTAAATCTTTGTTTACCTGTTCCCTGGTATTGTATGCATTGGCAAAATAGGCGCCAGGAATGAACGTAATTTCATCACCGTACTTGAAATGATAGCCAACCACTAACTTCCTTATCTTCGAATAATTCTCAGTTGTGTCGTGCAAAGCAAGCCAGCTAAAAGCCCACGTTATTTTTGCACCGGGGAATCCGGAATCAATAGCATCTCTGAACTTTATGATTGTTTCGGGTGTATGTTGCAACCTCTCATCATCTCCCACATTCTTATTTCTGGAAACCTCTATTTGATTTACCCTTATAACCGTATTAAATGTTAAAAAACGATTCCCAATTAAACCCTTATTCGAATCATTTTGAGAATGGGAATTGATGCTTACAAAAAAAGTGCTTACGATGAGTATAGTTCTTAGATTCATATCATTTCCCTTCTGATTCCACCGCCGTGTCTTTCGCATTCCGTTCCGCAAAACCATGCACCAGTCCTGCAAATCCACTCATGCACCAACTCAGGATTCTTTGCACGTGCTGTCTCGCAGGTTTTTTTTGTTCTGAGGCAACACTGGACTAACCCGCACTGCCACTCCTGGGGTGCAACTCTACAAAGCAAAACCGAACCGCAATGAGGACGCGTCGGCATCTTTTCAGCAATGGCTCTATCCCGCACTAAGGACATCGTGCAGGGTCTTTAACAACATTTCGCCTGTATACGGTTTTTTCAAAAACGCACTCACTCCGGGAATCGCTTCAATAACGGTTCCTCCCCGGCTCATCTCACCACTCGTCGCGACAATCTTCGCACTTGTTTTCATCATCTGCAGGGCGAGAATCGTTGCGGGGCCATCCATCCCAGGCATCATCAGGTCCATGAGAACTAGTTTGATCGTGCCCTCATCCCGGGCGAAGATCGATATGGCTTCCACACCGTCATTCGCAGTCACGACTTGGTATCCGTTTGCTTCAAGGGTAAATTTGGCAATTTCGCGGATAGAAGCCTCATCGTCAACAACAAGAATCAACTCGCCCTTTCCCTGTGGAAGTTGCGGACGTACTGTTTCTTTGACGGCTTCTTGGTCCTTCAATTGCGCCGGCAGGTAGACCTTGAAACTCGTACCTCGCCCTTCTTCACTGTTCACATTGATGAACCCGCCGTGACTTCGTACGATACCCAACGCCGTCGACAGACCCAGCCCTGTTCCTTTCCCGATTTCTTTTGTCGTAAAAAACGGGTCGAAGATATGATCCATGATGGCACCAGGGATACCCGTTCCAGTGTCGGCTACCGTCAGGACAACGTATCGCCCTTCCTTCGCTTCAATGTTCATTCCAGCGTAGTGCTCATCGACGTGAAAATTCTCTGCGGAAACGCTCAGAACTCCACCTTTCGGCATTGCATCTCTCGCGTTGACGCAGACGTTCAATAACACCTGATGGATCTGGGTTGGATCCGCAAGGATCGGCCAGAGATCCTTCGGGACAAGTGTCCTGAACTGGATAGACTTCGGGAACGTCTCCATGGCAATCCTTTCAATTTCACGAATAATATGCTTTGGCTGGATAATGACGCGGTCGCCTTCTACGCCTCGGCCAAATGCCAGGATTTGTTTCACAATATCTGACCCTCGTTTAGAGCTCTTCTCAAGGGTATTGAGAATACGTTTGCTCTCTTCGTCGGAGAATTTCGACTGGAGTACTTCCACTGCCATCATTATCGGCGCTAGTACGTTATTGAGATCATGCGCGACCCCTCCGGCAAGGGTCCCGATGCTATCCATTCTCTGCGCGCGCAAGAATTGCTTCTCAAGTTGTTTGTGTGCCGTAATGTCACGTAGGATACCACGGTATGCCACCACAATCCCCTGCGAGTCTCGGACTGCATTTGCGGTTTCCAGGACGGTCAACTTCTTCCCTTCTTTAGTTTTACACTCCACTTCATAATCTTTCACGAATCCCTGTTTACTCATCCACTCCTGATATTTGTTGCGGTTGTCGGGATTCCAGAAAAGTTCTTCCGCCTGAGCGACCCTTAGCATTTCTTCTTTGGAATCGAAGCCGAACAGTTTAATCCCAGCAGCATTCATATCGGTGAATTCCCCCGTCGGCTTGGTGGTAAACACCGCGTCCAGCGACTCTTCGAAAAGCAGGCGATACTTTTCCTCACTCTCCCGCAGCGCCTCCTCTGCTTGCTTGCGCTCGGTAATATTGCGCACGATAGCCTGCATGATTATGCCGCTGCCATAATCCACACGGTTCAATGAGACTTCCGCATCCAGCAACGACCCGTCTTTCCGTGAATGTTTCCAATAGAAACGCTGAGGAACTCCGTCAATAGCGGCATGAATGATCTCTGTGGCCTTTTCTTTTGAGTCCCTTCCATCGGGTTGATGAAGCGGACTGTAATCCCACGGAGAATGGGCCACAACATCCGTTCGATTCCTGCAACCAAACATGTCCAGCGCCTCGCTGTTACAGTCAATAAATCTCTCTTTGTCCATGATAAAAATTGCGTCGTTCGCCGCTTCGAAAAGATTCCGGTATCGTTCCTTGGATTCAATCAATTGATCGGTCTGGACGCGCAGGTTCTTCTCGCTACGCAAAACTCGCGCTAGACTGTTCTTGAGATTGTCAGCAAGCAAACGCACGGCCATCCCTGTGATTCCTAAAATGACGAGAATGTCCAGAACGTCAGTGCTATTTGTATACATGCTGAAGTTGTTCCGAACGATTCCCGTGATTTCCAGACAACCGAGGAGACCGACGGAGATCAGGATGAAGCCGGTCACCGCAAAGAAGGGCTTCCGATCGAGGAGAATGCCGGCGCAAACAATAACGCCAGGCATTCCGAGAAGGGATGAATCATGCAGACCATCATTCATGATGGCAAGGTAATCGAAAAAGATGATCAGGACCCAAAGCGTCAACCCCCCGGACCATTTGAGCAATCCCCGGCGGGTCAAAGCAATTGACCACAAGAGAATGAAGAAGACGGCTGCAATCGGCAAAACCAGGGCGGTTCTTCCGGTCCAAATCCTCTGAACCAGGAGGAAAACAAGTCCGGTGGTCATGGCAATCGTTATGCTGTGAAGGATTCCGAGGAGCCGGTCTTGTTCTTCATCACCCACGTGGGGTCTCGACCCAATTTTCTTCAGCACCTTGAGAAATGTCATGTCGGCCTCATGCAGTACTATTGCAAAAAGAAGTATTTATGGTGAGAATGTCAGGGCGTGTCGTGTGAGCGTTTATTACAAGCGGGTTCATTTTCGAACTCACGGGTCTGCCATCGGGAAGATCTAATAACCTCATGATCCGCACTTGATTGATGCGACCGAAAGGTAATGAATATTCGAATTTGAGTCAAGGACGATTTCAATGACCGGACTAGGATGGATTGAATCGTAAATACAACGCACGCGAGGATGGATCTCAAAGACGGGATGACAGAAAACAGGATTCTATGGGCGATTTATCCAGGAAAATCGTGTTAAAATAGAAAGCCGACCCGCGATGAGGACGAGTCGGCTTGCGTGATAACGGACTCAAGTCAAAATTAAAAATTCAAAAATGTGCCGGTGTATCTCGTTATGTCAACATGTTGTTTTCTCATCATCTCCATTTCCCATCACTCCCATACTCCTGAACAGCCCTCGTCACTTCAGGAGGGCCATTTTCTTCACTTCAACATATGTTCCAGCAGTCAGTCTGTAGGCATAAATACCACTTGGTAGGTTCTCCGCACTGAATTGGACCGATTTGTACCCGGCATCCTGAACTCCGTTTACGAGCGTGGCAACTTCTCTGCCCAGCATGTCGTACACCGTCAGATGAACGTACGCTGCCTTTGGCAGTTCGTAATTGATGACCGTCGTCGGATTGAATGGATTGGGGTAGTTTTGCTGTAAGGCGAACTGGCTCGGGATTCCGGATGTGAGATTCGAGAGTTCTTCTCCGGGAGGAGCAGGAGGATTCTCACCGTCGGGTACTATCCTGATGCGCGCTTCCGGAGCCAACTCTCCTGCCGATGCCAGGATCAGCGTGCCGCTCTGGTTTACCTTCACCCAGTAACCTTTGCCGGGCTGAATCGAATCCGTTATCTGATACCCTGCACTATACCCAAAGAACTGGGACGCCACGATGCCGCCCGGGATGCTGCCCAGGCCTGCAGCCGCGACCGGAGAGCTGATTGATCCTACCAGATTCCATCCTGCTTGTACCGAGATTGAATCCCGCGTACGAGCCAGTCCTGTGACGCCGATACTCTGCCCACCCCTGAACTTGAGCCAATAGCCAACTCCGTTGGCAAGGGTTGCCTCGGCAACGTAGCCGCCTTGGTAGGTAAAGGCATTGGAGGCTGCTGTTGGATACAGAGAAGACTTTGCGTAGCTGGTGACGGTTAATGGAACCGAGATGAGGTTCCATCGATCCGATACAGCGTACTGAGTTGTAACTGCAACACCTACGGACGCTTCCTGGGACGGAGTACTCTTGTTGCCGTGGATGTCGACCGTGACCACGCGGTAGTAGTCTATCGTTCCCGAGCTTGGGGCTGCATCGACCAAGGCTGTATCCGACGTTTGGCCGATCTTTGTCGATGGCCCCGGAGTGAAGCCGTCGGTGGTGGAGCGGTGAACTTCATAATATCCGACATCGGGATCCGTAATGTCTTTGTTCCAGTGGACATTAACTGAGGGACCAGCCTCCGGTTGTAAGGAGAGCGAAGCCACGGGCAGTGGCGGCAAATTATCAACCGAGTAGCCGCTGTCGACATTCGAATCCCAAAACACATATTGATTCCACGTTTGGGCTGAGATAAAGAACTTCACCTGGTGAGTACCCGTCGGTCCAGAATCTGCCAGCGTTGGCGCGGTGAAAGAGTAGTTCGAGAGATAGTGACTTGTGATATTACCGACCCACTCCCAGTATGTCGAACCGGTGGCTGTTGTGACCTCACGATATCCCTCACCCGAAAAATGTAGTGTCATTTCTCCAGGCATAATACGCTTTGCCGACTGGCTCAACGAAGCGATGTCAACCCCACGCCATATGGAATAATACGTGACTACTTGATATGGAAACTGATCATAAGAGGATTTATTCCATGCGACCGATACGCGTCCTCCCTGGTCCCCGGCCACGTCTTGCACGGCCGTAAGTACTGGTCCGTTTTTCCCGAGATATCCTATTTGATCAACTTCCTGGGCATAGATGTCGTATCCATCAACGCTTCCATTGCGGTAGTCGATCCATGCAATGATGGCACCGCCCGAGCCGTCTGAGACAATAGTGGGATATTCTTGGGAACCTCCCGCAGTGCAGATCGCAACACCGTTTGCCGTCCACTGCACAAGGCCGGAAGCGTTCACCCGCTGGGTATAGATATCGTAGTTACTGCCGTTGCGATAGTCCCACCATGTAATGATGGCTCCCCCTAAACTGTCTGAAACGATGCTGGGACTATATTGAGCGCCTGTCGCCGTGCAGATGGCAACGCCATTGGCTGTCCATTGGGGAGATCCGGAAGCGTTGACGCTCTGAGCGTAGATGTCGCCGGCGTCGCTCCGATCGTCTTCCCATGCCATGATAGCGCCGCCCGAGCCGTCCGAAACGATGGTGGGACTTAACTGAGCGCCTGCCGCCGTGCAGACGGCAACACCGTTGGGAGTCCATTGCACTGTGCCCGCAGCGTTCACGCGCTGGGCATAAATGTCATCGGCGTCGGTACGTGGGTCGTCCCATGTAATGATGGCACCACCGAAGCCGTCGGAGGCTATGACGGGGCCATACTGATCGCCTGCGGCCGTGCATATTGCGAGACCGTTAGCTGCCCACTGCGTTGCGCCCAAAGCATTCACCCGCTGAGCGAAGATGTCGTAGTTGCTGCCATTGCGATGGTCCATCCAGGTAATGATAGCGCCACCCGAGCCGTCCGAGACGATCGTTTGAAGACCCTGATCTCCCGACGCATTGCAGATGACAACACCGTTGGCCGTCCACTGCACAAGGCCGGACGCGTTCACCCGCTGGGTATAGATATCGTAGTTGCTGCCGTTGCGATAGTCATACCATGCAATGATAGCACCGCCCGAGCCGTCTGAAGCGAGACTGGGAGCATCCTGATCCCACCCCGCCGTGCAGATCGCAACACCGTTGGCCGCCCATTGCAGAGTTCCCGAGGAGTTTATGCGCTGGGCATAGATGTCGCCGAGGTCGCTGCGCTCATCTTGCCACGTAATGATGGCTCCTCCGGAGCCGTCGGGAAGGATCGCGGGGTTAATTTGATTGCCCGATGCCGTACAGATCGCAACACCGTTGGCCGTCCATTGGGCAATGCCGGAAGCGTTCACCCGCTGGGCGTAGATTTTATCAATGCCGCTACGAGCGTCTATCCATGCAATGATGGAACCCCCCGAGCTGTCTGAAACAATAACTGTATTCGTCTGATCGCCTGTTGCTGTACAGATGGCGTTGTTCACATTTGACTCGTGTGACCACTGAGTGATTGCTGGAACCACGTACAGCGTGAGAAACATGAAGCAAAGAGTTAATGGGTTTTTCATAAGTCCTCCTTATGAATGATGATTGATGAGTAAGTTATTTGTCGGAGCCGCATACGGGCCGGATGTAGGAGAAGAAGTATTCCCAGGAAACAAACCACGGAATGCCGGCAGACCTCCCTCTAAGTTTTGCAGCTTTTGAAAATACTCTTATAATTTAAGATATTTCAGTCTGATTGTCAAGTGGCGGACGACCCTACTTTCGGATGGAATTTGGCCGGGGCAAACCGATCGCTGGCAGGCGCCAGGAGGTTATTATTCCCTTGAGAATACAATAAACCTTATGGTTAAAAAAAACCGACCCACGATGAGGACGGCAGCCAGTGAATTGGACCTGCGGGTGTGGGCCGTTTTCTTTTGCCATGGAACAAATAGAAAACCCCGCTCGGAGTGAACGGGGTTTCAGACCGCTGATGAACGCTGATAGGATCTGATGACATCACATCGCCATATTCCGATCACTATTTCAGCAGTAAAAGCTTTCTTGTTTGCGTGAACTCCTTCGTTTGCAGACGATAAAAATACATACCACTGGGTACGTTTGAGGCGTTCCACGTTACCGACTTGTATCCGGGAGTTTGCTCTCCGTTAACAAGCGTTGCCACTTCTCTTCCAACAATATCGTACACCTTCAGCGAAACAAAAGATTGTTCCGGAAGCGTAAATGAAATATTCGTTGTAGGATTGAATGGGTTCGGGTAATTCTGTCCAAGCGCAAATGCTTTCGGTGCTCCGGCGTTTCTTTCTGCAACCGCCGCGACGCCCATGTTGCTCAACGACCGTTTCCATAATCCGGTTTCAGACACAGCATAGATATAATTTCCCGAAACAACGAGTGAAGTGACATGAATTCCCACCGCGCCCGAATCTGTCCAGGTCCAGCTTGCACCCGAGTTGGTTGAGAGATACACTCCGCCCGGTACCTCACCATTCATCCCGGCAAAGAGATTCGTGCCCGCCGCAACCAGACATCCTACTGCAGGGAACTGTTGGAATTCATTTAGGGGTATTCCTGTGCTCGCCGAGCTCCAGCTTACGCCGTCGTTAGTGGAAAGAAAGACGCCCTGATCCGTGCCGGCGAAGATCTTGGAACCTATAGTTGTAAGTGCATGAATTTGTATGTACTGGGTTGAGTCGCCTACTACCGTGAACAAGCCGGTATTCGCCGAAGTCCAGGTTGTACCGCTGTTCGTGGAACGAAAAATGCCGCTATTGTCGGTAGTTCCGGCAACGATAGTATTGCCTACGGCAGCAAGAGCAGAAACATTTGTGGAAGAAGTGTCTGTCAAGCCAGAATCAACGACACTCCATGTCGCACCGTTGTTGGTTGATAGAAATACACCGCCCGGAACCTGCACGATGTATGGCGGAGTAGTGATGTAGCTGGTCGTTGGCAAAATCCCGGCAAAAATATTTTTTCCCGAAAATGCCATGGAAGTAATGGTAGACGTTAACAAACCTGAATCAGGGATGCTCCAGCTTTCACAGTTATTTGTTGATAGAAAGATGCCAAGGGAAGTTCCAGCAAATATATTTGTATCGGAGACAGCGAAACAATTAATACTGCCCGGTGCAACTCCGGGATAATAGTTCTTCTCATTCCAGCTATTACCCCCGTTGCCGGATAGATAGACTCCGCTCGCAGTTCCGGCAAATAGCACTGTGTCCGCCGGTGACGGAATAGTCACGAGTACCGAACTTACTGTTACATTGTAAGCGCCGTTGTTGGGTGAGGCGGTTTGTACCCATTGAGCAACTGATGAATTGATGCCGCAAACGATCAGCAGCATTAAGAACAAAAGACTTTTCAATTCTCCACGCATGAAAATGTTCCTCTAAATAATTTGAAAGATCTGTGGTTTATTCATTATATGTCCCAGCTTGCATACGGTAAAAACAAATGCCACCCGGCATGTTTGCGGCTCTTGAAATCATGGTAATTTAAGAGTTTTCAGTCTGAATGTCAAGTAGCGGGCGGCCGCAGAAGTAATCTCAATCGCTGCGATTACTGGGCCCGAAGGTGCATCATGTGACGCATATGGGCAATCAATAGAAGGAACAGCGTGGCAATTGCATAGCCAACCTGGACGCCGGCTGTTGCACAACCGTTGAACCCGGCGAAGTCAAGGCCGGGTTCTGCCCTTGCGTTCAGTGCAATGTAAATCATCATGAGGAACACGGCGACGAAGAGCTTCCGGCCATGCGTGATCACGCCGAATCCCGTCGCCGCCGCGGCGAGAAGGCAGGAACCGATAAGCAGCGAGAGCGCGGAAGAAGGTTCCGCCGGCAGCAGACGGATGAGTGGTATGATAGTGAAGGCAACGGTAATGACAAGCGCGGAGACAAACTTCCAGAGAACATATCCCGATCTGATCCGCGGGACGGCGTAAAGGAGACCGGTCATTCCGGCGGACACGTCGCGTGTGGCGATATCGGCAAGAGCAATCACGAGCACAACGGTCGCCGCCGGCAGCAATCCGTCACGGAGAGCCGGCATCCCGACAACGAGCGATATGATGCCGATGCCGATCACTGCGAGCAATGTAGCCGGCGAAAGTGCCAGCGTGGCAATTGCATCCGCGCGCACTGCGCCGGCGAATGTAACCGTATTCCTCGTCGTTCCCCCGGAGGCGTACAGTAACTTCGTCAGGGGTTTTAGTTTTGCATTCAGCAGGGTCAGAGGATTCCGACGCGATTGACGGGACGAGACCTTGATGCGCGAGGGATCAAATCTATGAAATGAAGCCCGAGCGATAGCCAGGAAGATCACCGGCAAACCCAAGGAGCCAAGCCTCTCACCGATCATCGACCAGCTCCAGCTGATGCCGGAATACAAGACCGGAGGCAGGCTGGGGTTGAATCCCGTTTGACCGATGCTGACTGAGGTCGTATGGAATGTCAGGCTCATCTGGCGGATAATTAATCCAAATCCCAGCACGTCCATCATTCTCGCCCATTCCGGCGGAGAACCAGACTCGGCAAATGATGCGGGAACCGCCATGACCGCCGCCCACACGAAGAAATAGACCACATCGCCAATCCGGCCGGAGAGGAACGGAATTGACTCAAACGCCAGACCGACCGCAGCCGAAAAGAGAATGGCCGGCAGTGCCAGCCAGCAGTAGGTGCTGAAGAACACAAGCGGTTCCAGCGGCCCTTCACCTCTCAGGAGAAACATCCCCATTGCACTGACCATGCACGCCAGGATGATCGCTGTAAGATAGAGCGTGCTGGCCAGGAATTTGCCTGCGATGTACTCAAAGTTTGTGACGCGTGTCGCGGCGATGAGGAATCCAGTCCGCGAAACAATATCCCTCCCGATGGAATTGCTCACGAAGTAATATCCAACCATCGTCAGTAGCAAGGAGCAAAACACTCCGGTTCCGAATGCGACGGCGGCAGAGTTGTACAGCACCCGGTGCCGGTCAACCTGAAACAGTGTGACTCCGGAATGAATGTCCGGAACGATCAGGTACACGCCCGCCGCAACACTTAACAGCACGACGAGTCCCGCCGTTCGGCGGAACCGGAATTTGCAATCTGCAAGAGTAATGGCTGCAATGCACTGCAACGGTTTGTTCACGGCCGCGGCGGCAGAATCAGGCACGGATCTGCCCTCCCGGCGTCTTGCCGATGTTCACTGCCGCGATAAATGCCTCTTCGAGCTCGGGTTTCGGCGGGGTCTGCTCCGGGAAACGGCAGGCAGTGATGAACGATACGGACGTGGACGCCGTCCGGCTTCCGGATTGCCCGCGACGTTTTGAATCGTTCGCGCAAGCGTTCAAACTCTTCGGAGGGCATCACGGCTTCCCATACCAAGCCTGCGGCTGAACCGAGAAGCTCCTCCGGAGTCGCGGAGACCACCAGCGTGCCGCGGTTCATGACGGCGATGTGGGTTGCCACGGCTTCAATATCCGAAACGATATGCGTCGACAGGATGACGAGTTTGCCGACGCCGATATCCGAGAGGATGTTGCGGAATCGCACACGTTCTTCAGGATCAAGCCCGGCGGTCGGCTCGTCCACGATGACAAGGTCGGGGTCGTTGATAAGCGCTTGCGCGATGCCGAGGCGTTGCCGCATCCCGCCCGAGTACGAGCCGGCGAGGCGATGCGATTCAGCATGAAGATTGACCATTTCGAGAAGATTCATGACCTTCGTTCTGTCATGGATTCCTTTCAGAGCCGCGACGTACGAGAGGAATTCAAAGCCGGTCAGGTTGTCATAGACGCCGAAATCCTGAGGCAGGTACCCGAGCCTGCGCCGGAGGGATTGCGGGTCAGCGGTTATATCTTCCCCCGAAAAGACAATCACTCCGGATGTCGGTTTCGTCAACGTTGCTATCATCTGCATGAGGGTCGTTTTTCCGGCTCCGTTCGGCCCGAGCAGGCCGAGAACCCCCCGCTCGAGCGTCAGCGAGAAGTCATTGACCGCAATGACGCCATTGGAGAACCGTTTGGTAACCGCCTGCAATTCGAGCATAGTAGTCTTTCATGATGGACGATATATAGGCATACGAGAACATCGGATGTTTCGTTGCACTTGCTGAAGAAGCGTTTTCAGGCGGTCTGCGTGGGAGCAAAATCGAAAAGCCGACCCGCGATGAGAACGGCCTGCGAGTGTGGGCCGTTTTTTTAACCGTACAAAAGAAAAACCCCGCTCGGATTGAACGGGGTTTCGGACCGCCTTAGTTCTTGGTTATTGGTGGATGGTACTCTGTCACTTGTCAGTGGTCATTCGTCATTGGATCCAATTTGTAGCTTGGGGCTTTTGGCCATTGGCAATTAGCTGTTAGGTAACAATTCAAAAGTCAAAACTGACCGCTGATAAAAGATGATGAAAATGATGAAAGCTTGTCTCAACATCTCATGATCTCGGCCCTGCCACTACCCGTCTTTCTCATCATCTCAACGCCGCCATTTCCCGTCTTTCTCAACTATCTAACTATTCAACTATCGAACTACTTCATCAGAACCATCTTCTTTACTTCCGTGTGGCTGCTCGTGACAATTCTGTAGAGATAAACTCCGCTGCCCAGCGCTGAGGCATTGAAACTGATATCATAATAATGCCCCGCTTCCGCCATTCCGTCAAACAACCTCGCAACTTCCTGTCCAAGCAAATTATAGACGATCAGTGTTGCATGTTCGGCGTGTTCAACGCTGAATTTGATCATCGTTGACGGATTGAAAGGATTCGGATAGCTCTGGAGAAGCTGGAACTTCTTCGGCGCCACGTCGCCACTCACACTCAAAACGACATTCACGGTGATCGGCTGGGAATACGATACCGCACCGTTCAAGTCAACCTGCCGGACCCGATAGATGTAGTTCCCGCTTGTGACCATGTTATCGACCCACGAGTAATGGTGTTGCGACAACGATGTGCCTGCCCCCGCAATCAAGCCGCTGACTGTTTGGAACACCGTACTATCCTGTCGATGCCGCTCGACGTAGAACCCGTAGTTGTTCGTCTCGCTTACTGTCGTCCATTCCAACTTTACACCGCTCGTGGTAGTTGTCGCGGTCAGCGAAGCTAGCTGAATCGGCAGGGCAGCGTTCGTCCCGAGCGTAAACTGCCCTAAGGTGCTGACGCCGCTGTAGCTCACCGTTGTGTCGCTCAAGCTGTCAGCGAAAGCTACCTCCGACGACCAGGTACTATCGCTTGTTCCCGGCCGTTGGTAGAGCGAATAGAGCGTCGCGCTTGCCGACCCGTCGTTGGTAAAGCTTGGAGGGACAGTAAACGTCAGACTGAAGTCAAGAGAACTCGCCTTCCCCAGTGTTTTCTTCAATCTGGCAGTTTGCGGCTTCGTCCGTGATGACAGCGGCCCCGAGTTGAATACGTCAATAACCCAGTACCGGTCGCTCAGTATCGTCGAAGAGCCGACCGGCAGGGAGTCCGGCGGAGTCATAATCTGCGTTTCGGTAATGTCCACGGCCCCGGGGAACGAAGTGATTGTCGTAAGCTGGAACGTGCCAAGGCTCAGAGTTCCGCTCGTAAAACTGGCGGCGCTGGTGCTGCTGCCTGTGCCAAGCGGGACGGTAGATATGACCCAGGCGGGAGCGTCCTGGAGCGTCCCGTTGTTTCCGTTTGCGGTCGCATCATAGGCCACGCCGCCTCCTCCCTCGTCGAATCGCCAGTAGCCAAGGAGACCAGTCTCATTTCCATGGAGACGAAGGTGCATGCTTTCACGGATTTGCTGTTGGGTGCGTGCAACGTTCCAGACACGCACTTCGTCGATCTGGCCTTGGAGTGGATTTGCAGCATCCTGCGAATAGCCGATGCGAATATGGGTGTTCCAATTGAAGTCTGAGGCAGCCTTTGTGCCGCTGGCCATGAGAATGCCGTCAACATAGAGTCGTTCTCCGCCTACGCTGGAGCCGAAGACATGGGCTACATGATGCCAATGTCCGTCGGCGTAATTCGTCCCGCTTGTTTGCAAAAGCTCAGTGGCGTAGATGCGTGTATGGATGTCCCCTCCGCTCAGATAGATGTGCCGGTCGTGACCGCCCGTACCGGGATCGTAGACTGCGAATAATCCGCCCGCTGGATTAGTTGTTTTGAACCACAGCTCGTGAGTGATTTCGGTTTCGGGCTCAGCGAGCGGTACATCGACGCATTGCGTTGTGCCGTTGAGCGAAAGAGCCTTCCCCGGGCCGACATTTGCCGCGCAGGTTCCGCGAAGGGTTACGGACATTGTCCCCTTATTGGGATCGTTGCTCGTGATGGTTAGCGATCCAGTCAAGGCCCCGACTGTGCTTGGCGAGAATGTTATCACGAGATTCTTTGCCTTTCCGGGACCCAACACAAACGGAGAAGTATCGGTGCTGAACGTACTACCGGCTACTGAAAGATTACTAACTCTGAGGGAATCATTTCCCGCATCGGATATGACAAGTGGTCGCCTCATGCTTTCTCCGGGGGCCACAGGCCCTAAATCAATAACCGTATCCGACACCAAAATCTCCGGGACCGAATTGACGTGCAGGAATCCTGAAACCGTGACTGATGAATTGTCCGGATCGTTGTTCGCGATAATAATGTCCTTAACATGGTCGCCGGCCATCAATACATGGGAATCAAACTTCACCGCAATGTTTGCGCTGTCGCCCGGAGCAATCGTGCCCGAGTTTGGTGTGACGGTAAGCCAATTGCCGCCGCAAAAAACGACTGCATTGTACATGAATTGCTCGCCTGCAGTATAATTACCTTCTTCAGGCAAACTGGAGATATAGACCCGATTCTCATTAGCGACCAACACCGTTGTATTGTCAGATGAGCTTGCGATAACCGTTCCTGTCGGGATTTCAACGCTTGTCCAGGCGCCGCCGCTCGGCGTCGCTGTTTCTCCCGCATCCGTCGTGAACGGCGGGGACAGATTTTTCAGGAGGGGATGTCCCGGAAGGACAAAATTCATCTGACTTTCAGTGTTTGCCCAGTAGTAGGAAGCGGAGGCGCTTAGGCCAACCAACGGCGCCAAACTATCTACCTGAGGCTGCGTCTCGGAATAGTTATTGTTGTTGAACGTGCCCGCTGAGACATATAAACCTGCCCCTTCATTGACGTATTGAGCAACAGCGTGCGCGTCCGAAACAGAGAACGTTCCATAGGCCGGATTCCAATTGTCACTCACAATGGGTATAATGTCCAAATTGTGTTGCTGTTTTTAGTGTGTGCATAATGACAAATACCACTGAAAGTATGCTGGACGGTGACGCTGTGCGAGACCTCGATGCTGACGATAGCGTTGTTTGAGTCGTGAGAAATACCCTTCCAAGGCATTGGTGGAACTTGCGATGAGTGGATTGTTCAGGTAATGAAACATGTTTGGAAGAGCTGCCAGTAACATGCTGCGGGCTCGTTTTAGATCGCTAAAGACGTATCCGTGCTCAGGAGTTACGGCGATATGGACGCCGTAGGTATGTTCCCAGGCATCTACACGCTTAAGAAAGTTTTTTCGATCCAATGATGAATGGATCGTTGTTACATCAAGGAAGATCTGGCGTAGATGTTTTGCGTCCGTGCGCTTGGGCATTCGTCGACACCAACTTAAGCCTTGACGCTGGATATGAACCAGGCAGCGCTGTAAAACGATTGTGGGCCATTGTCGACGTAATGCTTGGCTTAACGCCGGATTGCCATCAATAGTGGCATATTCTAGGGATAATCCCTGCTGTGCAAGGCACTGGAACAGTACACCCAAGTCTTGTGGTTGTTCCGAGACATTGTACGCACCATGGAGCATTGTATGATTGGTCGCGTTCATGACGGCAAGGATCCCTTTGCGACGATTGATGAATGTCCCATCAACAATTGCGTAAACAGATTGACCCAAGGATGGATGTGGTCCCGGCGGCGGTTGTTGCAGCCAGTACTCGATAATACGACGGATGGTTGATACACTGTGTACACTTTGTCTGGCAAGTTGACGTAGCGTGTATCCTTCAACCAGCCATCGTTGGAACCACACAAAGCTTCGTAGGCGTTTATTCGTTTTGTTTTGCCAGACGAAGGAGTGTTGACATGAATGACACAACCATCGTTGACGCTGTGGGCGCAGTGTTCCATTACGTTTAACATGGACTGAGCCGCAATGAGGACAATGTTTTTTTCATAAATAATGGTCAATCATTGAACCGTTTTAACCTTAGTATCCGTAAACGAATACAGGAACACAAATTACAGTCATCCGAGCAACACTTTTTGAGCATTATACCCACAATGACAACATCTGCTCCACTGGCCTTGAGTGCGTCATACGTGATAGGGACGCCGTTAAACGTCGAGTAATCGATCAGGATCGGCTGGTTACCGTATGAGCTCCAGTTTGCGTTGAGATCGTCCCAATCCTCGGAAGAGCTAAACTCTGTTCCAAACCCGTTCAGCACAACGGCATAGATCGTGCCAACCATAGCAGACGAAATCTTTCCCCGGAGATTCCGGATTTCTTCCGCTGTTCTCATTGCATGAGCAACTGGTTTCCTGGCAACCAGTCGTGATGGTGCCGCGCCGGATTGTCCCCTCGCCTGCCGGCCAGCCCGCTCGTTGGCTATTAGGATGTTCATCATCCATTGTTCGTCGCGATTTCTGATTTTACGCGATGCCGGTGCGGTAGAACATGCCATGCCGGGGGAAGCGGTATGATCCTGAACTGAAATATTAAACGTCAAATCGTACCCGCCCGTGTTCGAGATGGTCAACGTCTGCATGGTTGTGTCGACGCCGAGGGTGGCCGTGAGAGAATCCGGGGAAACGCCAATGTGAGGATGTGGGCCTCCCCAGCCGATTGCCCTGACAGTGTCAGGCGAAGTGGAAGCGTTATGCGTGAAGATGAATGATGTGTTCCGGATTCCGGTGGAGTCAGGGGCGAAAGTGACGGCGAATGCAAAGCTGTCCGACGGCGCGATTTTCGCGCTGTCAGGAGTGACGCCAAAATTAACCGTATCACTCGAAGCGACCGATGAAATTCTCAGAGTATCTCCGCCGATATTCGTGACAATGACGGAGTCGACTTTGTTCGAGCCCAGAGGAACACCTCCAAAATTCACACTGGACCGTGTCGCATGGAAATACGGGACGGGGAACAGTGCCCCCGACGTAATCCAGGTGGGAGTATTGACGAAATTTGCCGTCCCTCCTAGGCCGGTTGCCGCCGTTGTGTCGCCGGTCCCTTCGTCGAAGCGCCAATAACCGAGCAATCCGTTCTCGGTGCCGGCCAACGACGACGTCATGTCGTGCAGAATTTCTGACTGCGTGCGAACAACACCCCACACCCGGAATTCATCAATCGACCCGTGATGGTAGTTGATATTCCCGGCAGAATTGTAAGATCCAACGGTGACACCGCTTGCCGTGAAGATCGGGCCGACAGTTGTTCCCGTGTACGAAGAGACGAGAACTCCGTTCAGATAAATTGCCATCCAGTTTCCCCCATCTCCGGCCGACACCAGCGCGACGTGAGTCCATTTCCCTAGATACGGATTATAATCCGTAGTGAGTCTTCCATCATTCGGGCCACCAAGATTCCCGCCGTAATCCCAATAGAGGGTGCCGTTATCCCACGGCACATGAGCTTGAATTCGATAGGGTACCGCTAGATTGCCGATTGAAAAAGCCGAGCTTCCTGAGGTGGGCAGCACATCGACTTTGTTCCAGAATTCGACCGTAATCGGACCGCCTGCCTGCCAGGAAAACGCAGAGGCACTCACATAACTTGAGCCGTCGAACGACAGTGCATATCCCGCACTGGACGCCGGCTGGGCAAGTAGCCGTAATGAGAGAATGATTCCAGCGCATACTGCGAGAAGCGAATATAGTATCAGCCTTTTCATAGCAAGGATCTCCTATTGTGATTTTGCGGAACGTCAACCCCCAGTTCCATGATTCATCAAAGAGCGAATGCTTGCTTCCGAATTATGAACCCGTTGCGGCGAGCGGCTCGGTGGAGGAACGGTAGGAATCGTTCGGCTAGCAGGTCACAAAGCGCACGGGAGATGAACACTCGGGAGCCTATGTTAAATTTCGGAATAAAGTTACGCCAAAGAACAGAAAGAATCAATAGAAAAATCATGAACGAGAAAAAATAGCCGCAGACAAAAAAGTCTGATTGCTCATGCGACACTTAAAATTCACTTTCGGCAGGCCTTACAATAAGATTCATGAACAAGAATGCAAAAGAAAGTGAAGAACAAAGACGGAACATCCATCAGACACGAATCGGCAACCGACGAAGCGGTGCAATTACTCAGCGATCGGCTTCGACTTCGGAGCGGGCGAGCAATGAACTAGCCATCCCCGCTCCATTCAGCGTCCGCGCTGAACGAAACACAGCCTTACGTGGCAAACACAGCTGCCATTATCTTCTGCGGAACGGGAGAGTGGTTTGACACTCTCTCTTGAATTCTTTACCTTACCGCATCAAGTGGAAGGTTCACAGAACCGTGTCAAAGGTCCCTAACTTTGCGTTTGTTCCCCTCATAATTGTAATATTATCATGCGAGGGGCTTTTTCCAATCGATACAACCGGAGTGCAGCAGACCCGGCAGAGAGCGCGTTCCGTGCAAGCGGGCACTATTCTGTTCATATCCAATCATGTCCACTTGTTCACACCGACAAGCGCTTCTCAACTTTACAGCATGAATGAAGATGGGTCTTCTATCCGGAAGTTGACAAGTGATACAACTGAGTGGGTTTGGGACGCCAACTATTCCCCCGACGGAGAGAACATCGCCTTCGTGTTGAACCAGCCAGTTCGGCCGGGCGCAGTTGACACCATTTCGGGTCTTTACGTGATGAATGTTAATGGATCAGGAAGGAGGCGTATTGCTTTCGGAGTTCAACACCCAGTCTGGTCCCCTGACTCCAGGCGAATCCTCTATAACATCCAAGGTGGAGAAGAAGCGCTCGACGCCCGGGGAAACATCGTTATTGGCTTGGATGGCTTTCTGACGTCCATCCCTCAGCACTTTCCCTATCCGTTCTTTGTAAACGATTGGTCCAGAGATGGGAGGGAACTCCTAGGGATCAACCTGGTGCCGGCGTATGACTCCGCGAAGCGTTTGCTCCCATTTGGAAGGATCGTGTATTGCAGCCTTGATGGAGACTCGGTGGGGTCATGGGGTCAGGTAGGCAATATGATCGGGTCGCCTGTCTACTCGAGAAAGGGAGACAAGATAGCGTTCAGCGGCCACAATAGCAATCACAATGGTCGCGCGGCATTCACGATGGATCGGCATGGTTCTCGTGAGACGCTCCTTGAGCCAACGAATAGACCGTACCGCGACTTTGAGCCAGTCTGTTATTCGCCCGATGATGCCAAGTTGCTGTGCAACGCAGGGCCTGGCGGTGGTTTTTGGGGCTCTGTATTAGTCATCGATCTCCAAACCGGTGTTGTCAAGGACATTACTCCGTTTAAGAATGATACAACATATTCGTACGCGGTAAGCTGGAGAAGGAACCCGAGTCAATGAATTTCACTTATTCTATCTCTTCGCTGTCAGGCTATCCAGCAATGCGACCATTTTGTTCTGAATCTCTTCCAGATCCGCCACGGATGGAGTGAGTGTCAATGCAACATATCCCGCCGCGAATCCCGCCTTCGCGCTTCCGATGTCTCCGGATGCGCGCCACGATTCGTAATCCTCACTCAGCCTCAGCTTCGAAGTCCTCAACATTTCCTTCCCAAAACTCATATAGAGTTGCAAGCGGGATCTCTCTTGGGTTTCCTGTGTGCCAGGGCCGCCCGATGATGCGAGGAATGATAACACAGCTTCATAGTTAGGAGGAGGTGGTGTTGGTGTCCCCACTGTATTCTTGTCATTGGGATAGAACTTCCAAATTTGGTCTTCATACGATTTCACATAATCCATCGCGGCTATCCCGGCGCTGTCGTTGCCCAGCAGATATTCCAATCCCGCCCTGATTTTCTCGAATGTTCTGTGATTTGACATCCATGGCCGTGATGCGGCTCGAATTCGTCGGGGGCGCTGCGCAGGAATATACAAGAAGACTCACGCACAGAACTCCCAGCCAATGTAGTCCGGGACTGATCAGCGAATTACTATACCTTCTTATCATCCATCCTCCATCTGTTTTTCGAAAGAGAGCAATGAATCTTTCACCCATAGACACTGTCGGAACTGTTCATCAAACCTTTATGAAACTGTCTTTCTTCATGTGACACACCGGACACTCATTGGTCGTGTCGGAATCAAACACATATCCGCATCCAGGGCACAGAAAATACTCCACCCTCGGGGCTCTTCCGCGTTGATTGATGGCATCGAAAAACAATTCCCGGTGCCTCGCATCGACGTCCCGCGACATTTTAAACTGACGGGCTGCGGTGGATTCTTTTTCCATGGCTGCCGTTCCGATCATCCCCGGATACATCTCGTCGTGCTGTATATCCTCACAGCTCAACCCCATCTTCAACGTCTGAGCCACAGTACCGACGGCGACATGCTCTTCCGGCGGCATGACGGGCTCAACGCCCAAACTCCGCAGAAGTCTCGCATGATTTCCAGCGCGAATCTCTTCCGACCGTGCAATCGCACGGCAAAGGTTGGCTATGGCAGTGTTCCGTTCTTTCTCGGCCTGCCGGACGAACAACGTGTACGTTCTCACATACGTGACAGCCCTCGCGTACGCCGTTTGCAGGCTCTGAATCGTCGCAACCGGCTTTGCAGAGCTTCTCACTTCCGATTTGTGGCATCCGTAAAGAAGTAACAAAAGTATTGCAGCAAGAGCAAGGGAAGTGCAAAATCGCGGATATCGAACATTCCTAACTGGTTTCATGACCCACATCTCCTTTCCTGAATTTGAATAATAAAACACGTCTTTGAGATATCCTCAGAAGATCATCATTCCACTATTCGCTCTCAGCGAGAATTTTCCCGGGCGCGGGGTTTTCGACCCCATCGCCCTCCGGGGAAACCATGTTACATATATCAAATAGCCCGCCTGATTTGATATTTAATGGTAAGAACATTATAATAGAATTGCAAATAACATGACATGCTGTGCGAGATAAATGCCCATTGGATGACGACGAGGCGCCACTACAAGAGAAAATCGTCTTTTGTACCTCGTGTGGCGACATGCTGGAAGACTTCTGTTTCTCCCCGGAGGCCGAAGATCTTGAAGCTCTCCGCAAACATATTGCAGAATGCAAGAAGAACGGAAGGTTTTCCGGCGATGTGTGTGCGAGATTCTTTATCGCCAGATCCAACGGTAAAGCATGATCCCTCCCGACCCACCTCAAGACTGGCTCTCGCACCTTTACGGATCTGAACGGGGGAATCTCTCCCGGCAGGAACGACGATGGAACGCTCTCCTGAAGGATTTCCACAGCAGGTTTGGGGCTGTAAACCCCCGCCTTTTCAGCACTCCGGGCCGCACCGAAATCGGCGGCAACCACACCGACCATAACCACGGCAAAGTTCTCGCCGCAAGCATCAATCTCGATTCCATAGCGGCCGCCGCACCATCGCCCGAAAGGAAGATTGTCGTTCGCTCCGAGGGATACCCCCAACCGTTTTGCGTTAACCTGGACGATCTCGCACCTGTGAACAAGGAACGTGGGACAACCACGGCGCTCATCCGGGGGATCGCCGCCCGGTTCCGTGAGCTTGGATACCACATCGGGGGATTCAATGCATGCGTTACGAGCGACGTCCTCGTCGGATCGGGGCTTAGCTCCTCCGCTTCGGTTGAGGTGCTCATTGCGACTATCATGAACGTGTTGTACAACGACGGCAGGATCGACCCGCAAACGATCGCGCTCGTCGGCCAGTTTTCCGAGAACACGTATTTCGGCAAACCATGCGGACTGATGGATCAAACCGCGTGTGCTACCGGAGGGATGATCAAGATCGATTTCAAAGACCCGGGGAACCCTCATGTCGAGAGATTCGAGTACGATTTCACCGCTGCCGGATACAGCCTGCTTGTTGTCGATACCGGCGGGCACCACGCCGATTTGACGGAAGAGTACGCATCCATTCCCAGGGAAATGAGATCCGTTGCCGCGCAGTTCAACAAGGAATGGTGTAGGGACATTTCCAGGGAAGATATCCTGAAGAACGCAGGCCGGCTTCGCACGGCGGTCGGCGACAGGGCTGTGTCGCGGGCGCTGCACTTCATCGACGAAAATGAGCGTGTGGAACTTCAGGTGGCCGCCCTGCGAAAAGGAAACGTGGAGACCTTTCTGCGTCTCGTCACCGAGTCCGGCCGGTCCTCGTACCAGTGGCTGCAGAATTGCTATACCGCCCGGAATTCTTCCGAGCAGGGAGTCGCTCTGGGTCTCGCGCTGACAGAGCAATTCCTGAGGAAAACCGGATCCGGCGCCTGCCGCGTGCATGGCGGCGGGTTCGCGGGAACTATCCTCGCCTTCGTGCCGCACAAGAGCGCCGGCCAATACATTGCCTTCATGGAATCCGCCTTTACCGCCGGCTGCGTCAGGCAGCTAACCATCCGCTCCATAGGAACGACCTGTCTTATGGAGCAAACCGTTTGAAACATTTTCGAAAGGTCCCCACATGACCACTATCGGTCTATCATTCAACGACTGGCTTGTCATCGGAATCTATTTTGCGTTCATCCTGGGGCTTGGGTATTACCTCAAGCGATTCACGAAGAGCCAGGAAGATTTTTTCATCGCGGGAAGGAAGAACAGCTCCTGGGTCGCGGGCATTGCCTTTCTCTCCGCGAACCTCGGCGCGCTGGAGCTGCTCGGCATGACCGGCAACACGTACAAATACGGAATGTACGTCGCGCACTTCTACTGGATCGGCGCGATTCCGGCAATGCTGTTCCTCGGCATCTACATGATGCCGTTCTACTACAGCAGCCGTATCCACTCGGTGCCGGGCTATCTGAAGCTGCGCTTCGACGAACGAACCCGTGTGCTCAACGCCTTCGCATTTGCTTTGATGACACTTCTTGTTTCGGGCATCAATCTCTACGCGATGGCCCTTGTCCTGCACACGTTCCTCGGATGGGACTGGAATATCAGCATGTGGATGTCGGCGGTCACCGTCGGAGCCTACGTTGCCATGAGCGGCCTGCTTTCGGCAATCTTCACGGAAATCGTCCAGTTCTTCCTGATCTGGTTCGGACTTTTCCTCGTTTCCATTCTGGGCATCGTCGAGCTTGGAGGGATCAGCGCGGTGTTCGCCAAAGTCCCATCCTCCTTTAACACATTGTGGTCAACCTCCGCCGACCCTGCCCAGAACGGCATGGTCATCACATGGGCGGGCATCGTGCTTGGATTGGGGTTCGTGCTTTCTTTCGGCTACTGGACGACGGATTTCCTGGTCGTGCAGCGTGCTTTTTCCGCAAAGGACCTGCGATCGGCGCGGATGACGCCGATCATCGCCTCGTTTTTCAAAATGGCCGTTCCCTTCATCGTCATTATGGCAGGACTTGTCGCACTCGCACTCGCGAGAGACCCGAATTCGGGATTTACTTTGCTGCATGACGGCGGCCAGATCAACTACGACTCCGCTCTCCCGCTCCTCATCCAGCGGTACTATCCGAGCGGATTGATCGGGTTGGGAGTGACGGCTCTGCTCGCTGGTTTCATGGCAGGCCAGGCCGGAAACGTGAGCGCGTTCAATACCGTCTGGACATACGACATCTACCGTTCGCTCATCAACAAGAACGCCACGGATGCTCAATTGTTAAAAATGGGGAGAATAACGACGGTCATCGGCATCATCCTTAGTGTAGGAACTGCCTACTGGGCCAAAACTTTTCCGAGCATCATGGATTATATGCAGGCAATTTTCTCGTGGGTGAATGCACCGCTCTTTGCAACCATGCTGCTCGGGATGTTCTTCGTCTGGATTACACCGGCCGGGGCATTCTGGGGGCTCCTTGCAGGGATGGGGTCATCCTTCATCCTGTTTCTCGCCCTCAAGTTCCAATGGATAGGAACCGCGACCCTGACTCTCTCTCCGGTTGCCAGTGACATGGCCGCGAACTTCTGGCGGGCGTGGTGGGCCTGGCTGATTTGCTTCAGCGTCACGATCGTCATCAGTTTGTTCACCCGGAAGAAACCGAAGGAGGATCTCGTAGGGCTGGTGAAGGGACTCACGGCGGAAACCCTTGCCGAACCCGTGCCGTTCATGAAGAGGCCCGAATTTGTCGCGATCCTGTCTCTTATTATCCTGGTCGTGCTCAATATTTATTACTGGTAAGGAGAAGAAGACCATGAAACCAATCTGGTATTTTGTCGGACTGCTCCTTTCGGTCCTGGGAGTTGTTGTAACGATCTCCGGGCTGTATGCTCTTGCGAATCCCCCCGAGCAGCAAAAAGTTCTGTGGAATCTTCACGCGGATATCTGGTGGGGTGCCATCATGATTGTCGGCGGGGTGATTTTCGTGCTGACGAACCGGAAGAAGACCGTCCGGTAAAGGCACAACATCCTCTCCTCGTAGGAGAGGATTACAGGTGAGGTCCGGCGCAGCACTCAGGAATCATAATGAGAAACTGTCAATCCCGGTTGTAAGCAGTCCCTGAGGTTCCCCTCGTTCGCGAATAAAAAAAACTCCCCGGGTAACGGAAATTGTCCCCGGGGAGCAACGCATTGAGATCGTCCCGTCTATGACAAGACCTTCATCGCTTCTTCGAGCGCTTCGTGGAATGGCGCCGCCTGATTATCAAAAACCATGACGCTCGACCGGGTGAATTTCTTGTCCCCCTCCGTCGCCTTCTTGCTTTCCGCAATGGTCAGGTACTTTGATTTGTTCTTGGCTTCCTTCACGTCGATGAAGTACGTGCGGTCGCCCGCTTTGATGATTTTTGAAAATAATGCGTCCATGGAACCTCCTCTGAGAATGTGTTGTGATTAATAGTGAATTTGTGGACGGCAAGCAGAAGAAGTGTTTAAACTCTTCCCCTGGATCGGGAGGGCGTTGTCTTTGAAGCAACGGTGAATATACTGAAAAATAGGGATCGTGTCAAGAAAAGAATCCGGATGATTCTGTCCTAATTTAGTGGCTGTCACGGTCCACACCGTGACACAACCACAATTCGGTCACGAAATCCTGCCCGCCGCAACAAAGCATTGCTTTGGGCAGGCGGGGGTTCGTGACCGCACGGCACTTCACCAGATTAGGACAATACCGTCTAGATGGATCGTAAGTGGAAGCGGTTCTCTCTCAAATCAAGAGAAATTCTCAATAAAAAGGGAAGCCCCCGGCGGTATTTCCCACCGGGGGCTTTCCATGAACATCTGAAGCCAACTGCTTTTTAGTACATGTCGCCCATACCACCGCCTCCGGGCGGCATCATCGGGGCGTGCTTTTCTTTTTCGGGCTTCTCGACAATCGTCGCTTCGGTCGTCAAAATGAGAGCTGCGACACTTGCCGCGTTCTCCAGTGCGATACGAGCAACCTTCGTCGGGTCGATGACGCCGGACTTGATGAGGTTCTCGTACTGTTCTGTTTGAGCATTGAATCCGTAGTCGTCCTTGCCTTCTTTCACTTTATTGACGATGACGGAACCCTCCAGACCGGCATTATTCACGATCCAGCGAATTGGCTCTTCAAGAGCGCGCCGGACGATGTCAGTGCCGATGCGCTGGTCCTCGTTGCCGACCTTGATGCTATCGAAGCTGTTCAGCGTTCTGAGATAAGCGACGCCGCCGCCCGGAACAATTCCTTCCTCGACGGCCGCACGCGTGGCATGAAGAGCGTCTTCAACGCGAGATTTTTTCTCCTTCATCTCGACTTCCGTCGAGGCGCCGACTTTCAGAACCGCAACTCCGCCGGAGAGCTTCGCCAGCCGCTCCTGGAGCTTTTCCTTGTCGTAGTCGGAAGTTGTCTTCTCGATCTGTCCCTTGATTTCGTTGATGCGCTTCTTGATGTCATCCTTTTTGCCGGCGCCTTCGACGATGGTCGTATTGTCTTTGTCAATCGTGACCTTCTTCGCGGTACCGAGATATGACAATTGAGCGTTCTCGAGCTTGAAACCTTTCTCGTCGGAAATGACGGTGCCGTTCGTCAGAACTGCGACATCTTCCAACATCGCCTTTCGCCGGTCGCCAAATCCCGGAGCCTTGACTGCACACACTTTCAGCGTACCGCGCAGCTTGTTCACCACGAGCGTCGCGAGCGCCTCACCTTCAAGGTCTTCCGCGATCACGAGGATGGATTTCCCGGCCTGTGCAATTTTTTCCAGAATCGGGAGTAAATCCTTCATTGCGCTGATCTTCTTGTCGTGGATGAGGATATAGGGATCCTCGAGAACGGTTTCCATGGTATCGGCATCCGTAACGAAATACGGCGAGAGATAACCGCGGTCAAATTGCATACCTTCCACCCATTCGACCGTCGTTTCCGTTCCTTTGGCCTCTTCGACCGTGATGACACCGTCTTTGCCGACGCGTTCCATTGCGTTGGCAATCAGCTCGCCGATGGTGCGGTCGTTGTTGGCGGAGATTGATCCGACCTGGGCGATCTTTTCCTTGTCGTCGCCGACAGTCTTGCTGAGTTTCTTCAACTCACTGACGACCTTCTGCACCGCGAGGTCGATGCCACGCTTGAGGTCCATTGGATTAGCGCCGGCGGTCACGTTTCTCATTCCTTCACGGACAATCGCCTGAGCAAGCACGGTAGCTGTTGTCGTTCCGTCGCCGGCGACGTCGGAGGTTTTGCTGGCGACTTCGCGAACCATCTGGGCGCCCATGTTTTCAATGGGATCCTCGAGCTCGATTTCTTTTGCGACGGTTACGCCGTCCTTTGTTACCGTCGGTGCACCAAATTTCTTATCGATGACGACATTGCGCCCTTTCGGACCAAGCGTCACTTTTACCGCATCGGCCAGCTTGTCGACACCCCGCTTCAACGCGGCGCGCGCTTCTGACTCGAACGTAATTAGCTTTGCACTCATAATTCTTTAACTCCTCTTATGTTTAAACTTCTTGATTTCGTTGAAATGGGTTGTTTGCCTCACGTTGTTTGAGGCGACCTTTTGCCTACACAACTGCAAAAATGTCGCTCTCGCGCATGATCAGATACTCCTGACTGTCGAGCGTGACTTCCGTCCCCGAGTACTTTCCGTACAGCACTTTATCGCCGACTTTCAGCTCCATCGGAACGACCTTTCCGTCGTCGCCTTTCCGACCGGGACCTGCGGCAACAACTTCTCCAACGACGGGCTTCTCCTTCGCTGTATCCGGAAGGATAATCCCACCCTTGGTCATTTCTTCAGCCGCGGAGGGCTTGATTACAACACGATCTGCTAGGGGTTTAATCTTCATATAAACTCCTCATAAATGATTGATTTTTAATGAATTAGAATTGTTTTACCAAAGAAGAGATTGCATCTCGTAGCCGTTAGCACTCTCTTTGACAGAGTGCTAACAATATACCATAGTTTAGCCCAAAAATCAAGTCTGACCGCGACCGCTGAGACCGCTGATAACGGATGATGGAAGATGGATGATAGAAGATGGATGATGGAACATTATGCAGTGGGGTCCGAGCATCCCCCGGAAGAACCGCCCAGAACGATCACAAATTCACCGAGGATCTTATGGGTGGAGAAATGGTTGATGGCATCGGAAATCCTGCCCCGGACAACTTCCTCGAATTTTTTCGTCAACTCCCGCGCGACGGAGATCTCACGGTTGCCGAGATGCTCCTGGAGCTCCCGCAGGGTCTTGAGAAGACGATGAGGTGATTCGTACAGAATGATTGTCCGGTTTTCGCGCCGCAGACTTTCCAGCATCGTTTTCCTTCCCTTCTTCACGGGAAGAAAGCCTTCGAACACAAATCGCTCGACCGGCAGTCCGCTTACGATGAGCGCGGGAAGAAATGCAGTAGGTCCGGGAATTGCAACCACCGGGATGGATTCATCCAGCGCTGCACGGATTATCCGGAATGCGGGGTCGGAAATTCCAGGCGTTCCGGCATCCGTCACCAGCGCGATGGATGTTCCGCTTTTGAGCTTGGCGATGAGTTCGGGCGTGCGACGCGCTTCGTTGAAGCTGAAGAAACTGACCAGAGGCTTCCGGAGCTGATAATGATTAAGGAGGATTCCCGTCTTACGCGTGTCCTCAGCCGCGATCAGGTCGACACCGGAGAGGATGCTGACGGCACGGAACGTGATGTCCTCCAGATTGCCAATCGGCGTGCTGACGATGTAGAGGGTGCCGGCGATAACGGATTCAGACATGGTGTGGCGGCAGTATCAATGTCTCAAAAAAGAATTCCGAAGAAATGCTGCGCTTTTCAGGTTCCCCAATCTCTTGCGTAGCGGAAATCGATATTGACCGTACGGTGAGAAACTTTCGCAATGACGGGAGGCCGGCGCTTGAACTGGTTGCGCTGCACGATGCGCTTCACTTTCGCGATAAACTTCTTTTCGATACCGAGCGGAACCAGCTCTTCCTCGGTCAAACGCTCGTCGACAAGATAATAGAGAAGCCGGTCGACCTGCTTATAGCTAAACCCCAACTCGCCCTCGTCCGTCTGTCCCTGCCAGAGGTCGGCCGACGGTTTCTTCCTCACAATCTTCTTCGGAATTCCGATCGCTTCCGCCAGCTGCCAAACCTGTGTTTTGTACAAATCGCCGATCGGATTGATGGCGCACGCAGTATCGCCGAAAAGCGTTCCATATCCCAACAGCACTTCCGTCTTGTTGCTCGTTCCGACAACAAGCGCGTTCTCCCTTGACGAAATATCGTACAGCACAATCATCCGCTCTCTGGCCATCACGTTCCCCTTGCGGACGTTATCCATCCTGCGATTGTTGGCGATGAACGGGTCGACCATCGGCGTAATATCGACCGTCTCGCTGCGGATACCGAGCTGCTCGACAAGAAGTTTGGCGTCTGACGCACTGGAAGGGTCACTGGTTTTGTACGGCATGATGACGGCGAGGACATTTTTCTTCCCAAGGGCCTCTGCGGCGAGGGCAACGACAACCGCTGAATCGACTCCGCCGGAGACGCCGACAACTCCCTTCTTAAAACCGGCCGTAGAAACCTCATCGCGGATGAAATCCACAAGGAGCTTTCGGACGAGGTCCGTATTCAATTTCAGATTTGATGTTGCTTTTCCCGTCGTTTCCATAGGGTTGAAAGATAGCTAAAATCTTGCCGGATTTCAAGGGGATTCGGCGGTTGATAAATCCGGCTCGATTTCCTATATTGCTTCAGTTTATGACCACAAAGCCCTTGCATTCAAAGCCCATCGGTGTGTTCGATTCCGGCATTGGCGGACTCACGGTCGTTCGCGCCCTGACGCGGCATCTCCCGCACGAAAACATCGTCTACTTCGGAGACACTGCCCGCGTTCCGTACGGCTCGAAGTCGCCGCAAACAGTTCGCGAATACGCGGCGCGGGATACCGATTTTCTGATGAGCCACGACGTGAAAATGATCGTCGTCGCCTGCAACACTGTTTCCTCGGTGGCGCTCGACGTTGTGCAGAAGCATGCCAACGTTCCGGTCGTCGGCGTCATCGTCCCCGGCGCGAAAGCCGCCGTGGAAGCAACGAAAGGAAAACGTGTAGGCGTTATAGGAACGGTCGGAACGATCGCCAGCAACGCCTACACCAACGCACTTCATTTGCTCGACACTTCCATCACCGTCGTGGCGCAGCCGTGCCCGCTCTTCGTTCCGCTGGCTGAAGAGGGCTGGATTGACCACAAAGCGACGGAGTTAATAGCGAAGGAGTATCTGTTCCCGATGAAGCTTCAAAAAATCGACACCCTTGTCCTGGGGTGCACCCATTACCCGATTCTCAAGCATGCCATTGCCGCCGTGTTCGGTGACGGTGTCCGGTTGATCGATTCGGGCGAGGCCGTCGCGGAAGAAGTGGAGCGAATTCTCGGCGAGCGCGGACTGCGCAACCCCAGCAAGCACAGAGCGAACGTTCAGCTTTTCGTCAGCGATATTCCCCACAAGTTTGCGGAAGTCGGGGAGCGGTTTCTCGGTCACACGCTGGGGAAAGTCCGGAGAGCCGAGGGATTCTTTTGATATGAATTCACGCGTAAACATTTCTTACCATCAAATACCGGAGTGAACCATGCCGGTCAAAGAAATTCTTCTTCTCGGGAACCCCATCCTTCGCAGGAAGTGCGAGAAGGTCAGGGACTTTTCTCACCGTTCCGTCCGCCGGACGATCGATGACCTGCGAAACACACTCGCCGATTTTCGGAAAAGGCGCGGCTTCGGAAGCGGCATTGCCGCCCCACAAATCGGCATCTCCCAGCGAATCATATTCATCAACCTCGACGAGCCGCTGCCTCTGGTCAATCCCCGGATCGTCAAACGTTCCAGGAGTCTCATGACCCTCTGGGATGATTGTTTTTCGTTCCCCGATATCCTGGTAAAGGTCAGAAGGCACGTCAATGTTACGGTGGAATATTTTGACGGCCATGGGAAACGGCACTCGCTCCCGGCTGCCGGAAGGCTTTCGGAGTTGCTCCAGCATGAAATTGACCACATCGACGGGATCCTCGCGATCGACCGCGCGATCGATTCGAAACATATCATCCTGCGGAGCGAATGGAAGAAGATGATGGATTCTCAAAAGACTTCTTTCTGATAGAGGGCGGATTTCTATGGCGCTGCTTGCGAGTGGACAGATCATTGAAGAGCTTCAAACCGTAAAAGGCTGGAGTTTGGTCGGTAACGACATCAGGAGAACGTTCGAGTTCAAGGATTTTGCTCATGCAATGAGATTCGTAAATTCCGTTGCACTGCTGGCCGAAAAAGCAAATCACCATCCGGATATCGACATCCGTTGGAGCAGAATAACCCTGACGTTGTCGACACACAGCGAAGGCGGCTTGACGACGAAGGACTTTACGCTGGCGAGAGAGATAGACAAATTGTAACGGTATAGACAACGATATGCCGGGAGCGACTGATAAGTTGGAAATGAAATGAGTAATATCATTCCACAAGAGACTATTCACCAACGAATCTTCCTCATCCGAGGTGAAAAAGTGATGATTGACAGACACCTCGCAGAGTTATATGAGGTGACCACAAAAGCTATAAACCAGGCAGTAAAGCGCAACATCGAACGATTCCCGAGAGAGTTCATGTTCCAATTATCAAGAGAGGAGTGGGACGAGGTGGTCACAAATTGTGACCACCTGCAAGACATGAAATTCTCATATCAATTGCCGTACGCATTCACAGAACAGGGTGTTGCTATGCTTTCAAGTATCTTACGCAGCAGACGTGCAATTCAGGTTAATATCCAAATCATTAAGACGTTCGTTCAATTGAGAAGAATGCTCATAGACCACAAGGAGCTGGCAAGGAGATTGGACGAATTAGAAAAGAAATATGACTCTCAATTCAAAATGGTGTTCGATGCACTGAGACAATTTCTCACTCCTCCTGAAAAGCCGAAGCGCGAAATCGGTTTTCGTGTTAAGGAAAAACGTGCGAAATACAAAGTAAACAGATAAACTTCGCTTAGTGATATCCCTGTGTCCATGACCCACGAACAAATCCTATCAATATTCAAGCAAACAAACGCGCTGCTTGAGGGCCACTTCCAGCTGACTTCAGGCTTGCACAGCTCTCAATACTTTCAATGCGCGAAGGTTTTGCAGCACCCCCAGCATGCTGCGACACTCTGTGGAATTATCGCAGGGCGGTTCAATGGCGAAGACATTGATGTCGTCATCGCCCCCGCGCTTGGCGGGATCGTCGTCGGCCAGGAGGTGGGGCGACAGCTTGACGCACGGACACTGTTCGCTGAACGAAAAGACGGCGTGATGCAGCTTCGCCGCGGGTTCGAAATCAAAAAAGGCGAACGCGTCCTCGTCTGCGAAGACGTGATCACGACAGGCGGCTCCGTCGGTGAGGTCATCGCCATCGTGAAACGCCTGGGCGGGGCGGTTGCCGGCGTCGGAGCCATCGTCGACCGGAGCGGAGGAACGGTAGCGCTTGAGAATCTCTTCGCCACGATCACCATGAAGGTCGTTACATACGCTCCCGACACGTGCCCCCTGTGCGCGAAAGGTGTACCGATCCATAAACCCGGCAGCAGAGAAAACAATCCCACCGGAAAAAATGCCTGACCAGCAATTGTCAACGAGCCTGATCAACGACGCGATCCTGCAGCACGGCATCACCGCGCTCATCATCATCGTTGCTTCCGCCGTGATCGGGAAAGTTCTAAAGTACTCATTCGCGACGGTTCTGAAGAAGCTCTTCTCCTTCACGAAGACGACGCTCGACGACAGGATCGCCGATGTCGTTCAATCGCGAATCGTGGCTCTGAGCATCATTGCCGGCTTCTACATCGGTATCCGGGAAGTGCGAAAAGCCCTCACGCCCGAGCACGTCACGCACCATCAGGTTCTCGACTATCTGAGCGTCGTGCTGTTCCTCATTCTTGTCCTCGTGCTCACGCGCCTCGTGAGCCGGCTCATCGAAACGACTTTCGAATGGTATTTTAACAAGGCAGATGAGAGAACGCACGGAGACGTTGCACCGACCCTTGTCCCGCTGGTTTCGAGAATCATCGATCTCGTTCTGTTCCTCATCGCGGGGGTCATCATCCTCGATCATTTCGGCATTAATATCGGAAGTCTCCTGGTATCGCTCGGTGTCGGGTCTCTCGCCGTTGCTCTGGCAGCCCAGGAAACGGTTGCCAACATGATTGCCGGATTCGTGATCCTCGTCGACCAGCCCTTCAGAGTCGGCGACCGCATCAAAGTGCCGTCGGGAGATGAGGGCGACGTCACTCATATCGGCCTCCGCAGCACCAGACTCCTGAATTATGACAATAATCTCGTCGTTGTCCCGAACTCGGAGCTGGTCAAGAATTTCATTGTCAACTATTCCTATCCTAACCGCACAATGCGCGTGATGGTCGAACTCACCATGGGCCCCGGGACGGATTTGATGAAAGTCAAACAGATTCTCACGGGACTTGCCCGGAACCATCCCGACATATTGCAGGACCCGGCCCCCGAGGTATTCCTGATCGCATACGGGGACGCCGGAATGACATTCCGGCTCGTCGGCCGAACGGCCGATTTCAAAAAGAAATTCGCAATCGAAACAACCCTCCGCGAGCATATCTTCTCCGCGTTTGCTAAAGAAGGTCTTGACATCTCGTATCCACGGCGGATCATTCACATCGTCAATCCCGATGCACCTCAAGCTGCTCAAACGAAATAGACTGTACGAGGGAAAAGTGTTCAACGTGGTCGTCGACGACGTCCAGTATGATTCAGGACGGACCGCAATCCGCGAAGTTGCAGAACACCCCGGCGGTGCGGTCGTGCTGGCGGTCTTCCCCGACGAAAAGATCATCCTGATCCGTCAGCATCGCTACCCCATCAACGAGTTTCTGAGGGAACTGCCCGCCGGCAAACTCGACAAGGGCGAGGATCCTCTCCACTGCGCGCAGCGTGAACTCGAAGAAGAAACAGGATACCTGGCGAAAGAGTGGAAGAAATTGTTTGCAATTTACTCTTCCCCCGGATTCTGTACGGAGGTTCTCCATATTTATCTCGCAACCGGTCTCTCGAAGGCACCCGGCGGGCGGAAGCTCGAAGAAGGTGAACAAACGATGACCGTCGAAATCATTCCTCTTACGGAAGCTGTCGCCATGATCGACCGGAAAGAAATCATCGATGCAAAGTCAATCTGCGCCATTCTCCAGGCCCTCCGGACTTTGCATCGAAAAATATAAGAATGGTGCGGATCCGGATTATCCAATATTCACTAATTCGCAATTGAAAATTCGCGATTCGACATTCCCAAATCCACAATCGGCAATCTTCATGAATCCTACTGAAATCATTCTCAAGAAACGGGGCGGCGGCAAATTGTCACGTGAGGAACTGCAGTTCATTGTCAACGGGTATATCAACGGGACCATTCCGGATTACCAGATGTCGGCATTTCTGATGGCGGTGTACTTTCAGAAAATGGATTTCGAAGAGACGACGACGCTGACCGATATCATGCTCCGTTCCGGATCCATCGTGAAACTGTCGCGCATCGGAGGCGTGAAAATCGACAAGCACTCGACGGGCGGCGTCGGGGACAAAGTTTCCCTGATTCTCGCGCCAATGGTTGCCGCATGCGGCGTGCCCGTGCCGATGATCTCCGGGCGCGGACTCGGTCACACGGGCGGCACACTCGACAAGCTGGAATCGATACCGGGCTTCCGGTCATCACTTTCTCTCCCGGAATTCGAAGCGGTCCTGGCGGAAGTGGGGGTTGCAATGATCGGACAAACCGGTGAGATCGCCCCTGCGGACAAGAAAATGTACGCGCTCCGCGATGTGACCGGAACGGTAGAATGCACACCGCTCATCGCGAGCAGCATCATGAGCAAGAAACTTGCGGAAGGCATTGATGCGCTCGTCCTCGACGTCAAGACCGGGCGCGGCGCGTTCATGCGCACCCGGGAAGACGCCATGGAACTGGCAAACACCCTGATCGCCGTAGGGGAACAATTTGGAAAGCGAACCGTCGGCTTTCTTACCGACATGAGTCAGCCGATTGGATATGCGATCGGCAACTGGAACGAAGTTGTCGAGTGCATCGATTGTATGAAAGGAAAAGATGTCCCGGATCTCATGAAATTGACGTACGTGCTCGGCGGAGCAATGGTACACCTCGGGGGAAAATCGAAATCCGTTGAGGAAGGAATGGCGTTGTGTCGCGAGGCAGTCCAAACGGGCCGGGCGTTCAGGAAGTTCAGAGAGATGGTGGGCCGGCAAGGCGGCGACGCGACGTTTATCGATCATCCCGACAAATATCCGCGGTCAAAAATCGTGGTAGAGGTCCGGAGCTCTTCTGCGGGGTACGTCGGAAGTATCGATGCCCTCGAATGTGGATTCGCGAGCCTTACTCTCGGCGCCGGAAGAACGAAAGTGGATGACGCGATAGACCCGAAAGCCGGAATACTGCTGAAAAAGAAAGTCGGCGACCACGTCGAAAACAACGATATTCTCGCTGTCCTCTCGACGGATAAGAATAATATCGTGGAATCCGTGCGGCAGCGGGTACAAAAATCATTCGTTGTAAGCGCTCAACGCACAGCTCCACTTCCAATTGTGATCGCGTTGTTGGACAAATCGGGCATCCATCCGTGGCCTGTTCAATAATCCAGCTCTAAAACAGGGAATTTTTTCTTTCCCTTGGATCAAAGCGACCTGATGGAAAGGGAAAAAGAGTTGTTTTTTTCCAGAGGTTTGTTTACCTTGCCACGGTTCATAGTAAAGGATGAATCTCACTAACACTAGGATGTAGAGGTCTATTTATGGATAACCAGGTACGCGTTCTCCTCGTCGACGATGAAGAGCCACTTGTAACCGCCCTGGGCGCAGAATTGCGGGAAGCGGGGTATCAGGTGGGGACGGCAGATGACGGGGATACTGCTATTTCCCTCCTCCAGAAAGAGCAATTCGATATCGTGCTGCTCGACATCCGGATGCCCCGCGTCAGCGGCATCGACGTCTTGAAGTTTGTCAAGCAAAACACTCCTTCCACGAAGGTAGTGATGCTGACCGGCGTTGCCGATCTGAAGCTCGCGATGGACTCGAAACGATACGGCGCTGAGGATTTTATTGAAAAGCCGTACGTACTTGAAAACCTCCTGTTCAAACTCCGGCAGCTAAAGAAATAGTTTGGCGTTGCACTTCCGCCAGGATGGTCCCTCCGAATTTCCGGTCAGGACGATGAGGGATTTTTTTTGCGGATTGATCCAACCGAAGAGAGAACGTCCATCATTTCCTGATGCACCAATCCGTTGCTCGCCACTATTTCCTTGTCGTAGATACTGAATGCCTCGCCGTTGAATTTCGTCAGCATCCCCCCTGCTTCCTGAACCATCAGGATCCCGGCTGCCATGTCCCACGGGTTGAGGTCAACCTCCCAGAATCCCTCGTACCGGCCCGCTGCGATATAGGCCAAATCTATTGCCGCCGAACCCATGCGGCGGACGGCCTGCGCTTTCATCAGGAAGTTCACAAAATGTTCAACGGCGTTATTGGGATTTTCCACGATGTTGTACGGAAAACCGGTGACTAACAGGCTTTTGTTCAGCGCCGGAATCTTCGAGACGGAAATTTTCCTGCCGTTGAGAAAAACGCCCTTCCCTTTTTCCGCCGTGAAGAGCTCGTCAAAATTGGGGTCGTAGATGACGCCGATGATTATCTCCCCCTTGTGCTCCACGCCGATGGAGACGCAAAACACGGGGAAACCGTGGGTGAAGTTGGTCGTCCCGTCAAGCGGGTCGATGACCCACCGGTAATCCGATGAGCCCGCTCCTCCGGCTCCGCTTTCTTCGGCGAGGATCCTGTGCTGTGGATAATGCTTCCTGATCAAGCCGATGATGATCTCTTCAGACCGGCGGTCGATTTCGGTGACGAGATTCTTTTCCTGATCCGCCTTCTGTCGAATTTCTCGCATCTTCCCCGAGTGCATCTTGATGAATTTTCCGGCCTCTCTGGCGGCTTCGACGGCAATGCTGAGCATAATGGTTTTAAAAATTTGTGAAGTTATAGAATTTTGATTTTTCTACCCTTGTCCTCGCCGAACAGGATTTTCAAACGTTCCATGTTCTTTGAGTTTACGCGAAATTTGACCACCACATTGTTTTTTTCATAACGCTCCTCAAGTATCTCAGCGATGTCGTGCAGCTTTGCGATGGTCCGGTAGTCGGATTGTTTCACCCTGATGGTTTGCTCCAGGGCATCGTGCTCTGCAATCTCAAGGAGCTTCGACGTGAGCGACCCGATGTTGATGCTGCGCGTCGCGGAGATACTTACGGAGGGATCGTACGTCTTGGTGAGGGCAGTGAGCACGGAACGGTCGCTGAGCCTGTCGATTTTGTTGAAGACCGTGATCGTCGGCTTGTCGGCAGCTTTCAGTTCTTCGAGTGTCGATTGTACCACCTGGATCTGTTCCTCATACCGCGGATGGCTGACGTTGACGACGTGAAGCAGAATGTCCGCTTCAATCGTCTCAGAGAGCGTGCTCTTGAACGAAGCGATCAGGTGGGACGGCAGTTTCCTGATGAAACCGACCGTGTCGGAAAGGAGAATTCCCTTTGTCGGCGACAGGGCAACGTGGCGCACCGTTGTATTGAGCGTTGCGAATAAACGGTCTTCGACGAGAACCTCGGCGCCGGAGAACAATTTGAAGAGAGTTGATTTTCCGGCGTTCGTGTAGCCCACGAGCGCGACCCGCGTGAAGTCGCCCCTCTTCTTGCGTTGGACAACACGCTCTTTGTCGATACGTTCGATCTTCTCTTTGAGCATGCCGATGCGTTTGCGGATGGCCCGGCGATCGACCTCAATCTGCTGCTCACCGGGTCCCTTGGTTCCAATGCCGCCGTACTGTTTGGAAAGGTGCGTCCATTGTCGCGTCAATCTCGGGAGCGTGTATTGAAGCTGGGCGAGCTCGACCTGGGTCATCGCTTCTTTCGTGCGGGCACGGGAAGCAAAGATGTCGAGAATCAGTCCGCTGCGGTCCACGATCTTGCATTTGATGATCTTTTCGAGGTTTCGCACCTGAACCGGCGAGAGGTCGTCGTCAAAAATCACCAGGTCGATACTTTCTTCACCGACCAGCTCTCCGATTTCTTTGGCTTTCCCGCTGCCGATGAAGGTCGCAGGATTGATCCCACTCCGTTCCTGCGTGATCTTGTGACGAACCTCGGCCCCTGCAGTATCCGCGAGCAGAATAAGTTCTTCCAGGTACTCCTCAGCCTGCGCGCGTTCTCCCCGGTCGGTGAGAACACTGACCACAACCGCCCGTTCTTTTCTCGAAGTTTCTTTGAGCTCCATCGTCTACGACCCCGTTGTTGGAAACAATGACTGCGCTTCTTTTTTGCTGTCGCGGGCCACGAACATCTCAAGCAGCGCGAGCAGGAGCGCGAGCCCGATCAGGTACTTCCACAATTCGACTCCGAACCTGGACTGCATGACCGCTGACTGGAGTTGTTCACCGTGTCCGAGGGAGCGAACGAATGACGACTGAACGCCAAACCGTTTCCAGAACTCCGAAAGCTCGTCGCCAGAAATCCGCCTCCCGTCAGATTCGCGCGCATCCACATTTGCCGCAAGAACCGAAACCGGCGTTGAACCGTTCCGGACTTCATAGATTCCCGGCAACATAAGTTTTCGTTGGATCCATCTCCCTTCGGATGATGCGGCCATCTTCCTTCCCTGCGGAGAGACCGATGGGCGGACGTACTCCTCGCCCCCGTCCGGCGCCACAAGAGTGAATTCCCCCGTCCCGATTGCCGCATTCCCCGGAATTCTGATGAAAGCTTCGTCGCCCACGGTAGAGGATGCCTGGGACTGTTCACGCGAAGACACGTAGAGGACCGACCTGTACATGAGCGGTGCAAAGATTCCCTTCAACTGGAAATCGGACCACGTCGGAACCGGAGCGACTGAATAGAAAAGAATTTTCCCTTCACCGGCGTTGTGCTCGGAGAGGAATGGATGACCGTCGCTCAGTGTGATGATCGAGCGGCCCTGAACTCCGGTCTGCCGCTTTAGTACCTTCAGGATCGACGGCGATTCAATTGCCCGCTTGTTGTTTTGCGCACCCTTCCAGGATTTTTCAAAAACGGTCGAAAACAGAGGATGGTCGAAATCGACATTTTGAAATGAAATTGTGCTCTGAGCGTCGAACGACATCACCGATTCGACAGGCGGCACGGACAGCGCCGGCAGAAGACCTGCATTGAAATCACTCGATTGAAAATCGGCGCCGGGGAACAAGATCAACCCGCCGCCTCGTTGAACAAAATCCCTGATGCGGTCGACCGTCCCCGACGAAAGCGATTTCGTACCCATCAGAACCAGCACATCCACGTTCTTCAAATCCACGAAAGAGAATTTTTGAGATTCAACGTGTTGCACATTGAGCAGCGAATTCTCTCCTTCCCCGTTATTGCCTCCGAGGGCAAGGAGAGGATACCGTGCCTCATCCTTGCTGTTTGACGAGATCGTAACGTTAATGCGTTTTGGAATTGACATGGTGAAAAAGCGCGTGTTGTCTTCATCGAGAGCGTCGTTTTCGAGTTCCACATATCCTTTGAGGAAACCGGCCCTCTTGGGAGTCAATGTGAAGTTCACCGATGCAGAGCCCCACGGCTCGACCTGGACATTGCCCTGCGCGGCGTGGACGCCGTCGAGGAAGACACTCACAACATAATTGTGTAATGCCGAGCTGCTGAAGTTTCTCACCGAAGCGTACACCGTGGCAGGCTTGTTGACTTCGAGTATTTTAGTCATCACTTCAACCGAGTCGATCGCCGCGTTTGATGCGACTTTCGTCCCGATGTCCGCCACAAAGAATCTCACGCGGTCGTCAAAGAGAGCCGGTGTGCGGGATTGACCCTGCATGCGGTCGACGGGAAAGAGGGTTCGCTGGAGGTCGCTGACGATGTACACCTCCTTGTTGGCATTCTTCGATTCGGCGAGGAGTTTCGCGGAGAGACGTATCGCATCTTCTATGGACCGGCGAATCGGGGAGACGTGAGATTCCCTGATGATCGTTCGCAAGGCGTTAAAGTCATGGGTTGCCGGCTCGACGGTGGCCTGGGGAAGTTCTGAGAGTTTTATGAGGAATACTTCGTCCCCTTCACTGAGCAAGTCGATCAAACGTCCTGCCGTTTCCTTTGCTTGTTTGAAGTAGTCGCCGTATTCATCCGCCGCTTTCATGCTGAACGAATTGTCGAAGATGAACACGACGGACGAGTGCGCGTGCGTGCCGATGTGACCGACCAGCGAGCCCTGGAGCGCGGGCCGTGCAAAGGCAAGCACGAGGAAAACGACCAGGAGGGTTCGTATCACGAGCAGCAGGATTTGCCGGATCTTGAGGCGCCGGATCTTCGTTTGCTGAAGTTCTTTGAGAAACGTCAATGTGCTGAATTCTATCGTCCGGAGTTTCCGGAGGTTCAGCAGGTGGAGGATGACCGGTATAGCTGCGGCGGCAAGCCCGAAGAGGACTAACGGATTAAGAAAGGTCATTCCCGGGGCAGAGGAGAGACATCGTTGCGAATCTGTGGGTTCGAGTTTCCAATGGTATAATGAGCCAAAAAAAACGATAAAAATCAAGGTTGGATTGTCGTGGGTAGTGTCTCAGTTTGAAATGCTCGGAATCGCCAATTCTATGGGGGGCAAAAATTGAGTTGGAAAAAACTTGTGAATCGCGTAACTGTGTCGGAATGGAGGGGGTGCGGCTGACTAATAGAGATTGGTGTTTACTTTTTTCTCTGCTTGCCTGATTTTTCTGCCAATTCTGTCTTTTGTTGTTTCTTACCATAAACAAAAACACCCACAAGGCCCGCCAGAGGCGTGCCGCCTATTACACCACCAAGAGTTTCATGGCCATTCATTCCCAAGTATGCTCCTAATCCGAGTCCAACTAAGGCGATAATCAGACCACACACTTGACCGATGCGACTCTCCCATACTTGGCCACCTACGACTTTGCCTTCCATAGAAATGCGATGAGCGCTTTGCCTCTCTGCCAAAGAGACTATACGTTCAGCTAATCCAGGTAGAATTTGTTCGTAATGCTCAAGTAATTGTGGTGGGGGCAAAATTCCAGAAAATCTTTCAAGGCGGGTAATGTAGAGAAGAACATCGTTGCGTTTTTCTTTGGGGATTCGTTCGAGGGCTTCTTTAACTTGCTGGGGTAGTTCTACTGCCTCGGTATGTTGTTCTATTATTTGTTCTGCCATTCCCGAGAGATGAAGTGAGAAAATGCCCTCCGAATATCTTCTCCCACAATCGCCCAATCACATTTCAATCCTCTTGCGTCAGCTTCTTCTGGTGTATCCGACCGATTCCAACTATAATAGTTTCCCCCCAGATTCAACACTGTTCCCATTCCTTTGAGAAAGCTCGGAGTGGGAAAGAGGAAGTCCGTCCGAAAGCACGCGTGATCTTTATTCATATTTAACACTTCGTCCGACATGGCATACAATCTATTAAATTTAGTTGATTAAAACAAATCCAATTGACACCGGAGAAAATACTGCATCACATCCTTAATAACGAAAGAAATGACCAAAAAGTTGCATTTTTGCCACATCTATTCTATCAGGCTAGCCAGGTCCTCAATTTGCCACAATTTTGTTGTCACCCCTGCCTCCATAGCGGGCGTCACTCTTAGAGTCTTATGGATTTGTTCTCACGAAGTTATAGTGCATAAAATGCAAAGCAATCGCAAACTCATGATTTTCGATCTTTTTTGAGAAGCCATTGGTTAGTCTTGTAAAGCGTCTCATGCTCATGCGCATGGTAAGATTTTGGCGTTCTACATAGCTTGTTGATGTATTCTTATTGTAGGAATGGTACGGGTCATAATTACCGTAACTGGATGGCAATGATGCGCCATGTTTCCAATCCGATCCATCCCTATAGATATACTGGTGTTCGGAGACGGAGTAGTAGGAATCTATATCGGGAATGTAGCAGTAAAGTAATCAGCGCGATCGTATCCTGTCGGTCCCCAAATAGGCTGATCGCCGATATTAACACCAACACTGCCATTCATGGTCCCCGGCCGCGCAGTTTATGGAGGAGAGCATTATGCCCACGAAGACGACGGCACAAAGCAGGAAGAGACTGAACTTAGACTTTTTCATAATCGGTTGTCCTTTGATTTTAACTGATGAAAACATATCGTTCCTCGAAACTTTCAAGCTCTACTGAGATTGGAAGAAACGACTGGATAATGTTGGACATTATCCCCCATTAAAGTTACCGAAGACATGCCCTAAGCGCAATAGTCCAGAGGGATGAAAAAGGGACTACATCTCAAATTCTGTTGCAGAAGAAAAGAACTTTCAGTATATAATAGATAGCGCTGTGCCTAAAAATCGAATTCAATAGCCACAGTATTTCTATCACAAGCATGGGAAGAAGTCACATGCAGGAAGCGTCTTCATCAATGAACCCCCGGTCAGTTCAATTTGGACAAACGGAAGGTCGCGCCACCTATGGGACAGAAGAGCTAGATATTACACTTATCCGTCCGACCAATTACACAGATGACGGTTATCCGATCCAGACGCGGATCGGGGTCATCCGCAGCAACACCCTGACGCAGATGGGCACTCTCGCGCGCGACCTTGTGAACTATCCCTTCTTCAAACACATGTCTCTTAATGTCCGCTTGATCGATGAGGCAATTCAGCGTGTGCCTGTAAAGGAAATCCTGAAGCGCTCGAAAGTCCACGGTGTGAAATCACTTGTCATGCTCGTTGGGGTACAAACGAATCAGTACCCGCGAGCGCAGGACATTGCTTCCTGGTTTCTTCCTCATGGAGTTTCTGTCTTGATCGGCGGATTCCACGTGAGCGGGATGCTCTCAATGATCAGTCTTACGGCCGATCTCAGAAGTGCGATGCTGAACGGAATCATCCTTGTCGCCGGGGAGGTCGAGGGCGGTCGGCTGCCCGCTGTCGTAGAAGATATAGTCAAAGGACAGGCACAACCGCTCTACAACTTCTTAAATCCGACACCGGACCTCATGAACTTGCCGATGCCTCGCTTCACGAAGGAAGACTTCCGGGGATTCGCTTCGCCGTACAGCACTCTTGATACCGGAAGGGGATGCGTTTTCACTTGTGACTTCTGCACCATCATCAACGTGCAGGGCCGGACGATGAGATGGCGGGATCCGGAACAGATCGTCGAGTTTGTTCGTCGGAGTTATTATGACGCCGGTGTCACACACTGCTTTTTTACGGACGATAATTTGGCTCGAAACCCGCGCTGGCGCGACATTTTTGCGGGTCTCATCCGCCTGCGCGAGGAAGAAAAAATCCCGTTCACGTTCATGATGCAAAGCGACCTCGCGGCACGCAAAATGCCCGGTGGAGATTTTTTCGCACTTGCTGCACGCGCAGGCTGCGACCAGGTTTTCTTCGGTGTGGAAAGCGTCAACCGCGAAAATCTCCGCTCGCAGGCGAAGTTCCAGAATCAGGTCAGCGAATACAAGGATCTTGTCGCGCATTGCCACTCGCTCGGGATTGCGACCCATCCGGGTTATATCCTGGGACTTCCGTTTGACACCCCTGAAAGCATTGGACAGGATATTTCGGAGCTACAGCGGATGGGATTTGATTCTGCCTCGTTCTACATCTTGTCGCCCCTGCCCGGCTCAAAGGACCATCAAGATTGGTGGCGAGGGCGGAAGTGGATGGATCCGGATTTTAACACGTACGATTCGGCCCACGTTGCCGTAGCGCCGGAGCGGATGACACGCGACGAGCTCAAGCAGGCGTACAACAAAGCATGGGAGCAGTTCTACTCCATCGAGCACATGGTCAATGTCCTCAAGGTCTGGCGACACAACAGGCGGTACTACTGGGGCAAGCTCTTCTTCTACGCAGCATACCTCTATGCGTCGAGGATTGAGCGCCTGCACCCGATGAATTGCGGTTTCTGGACAGTCCGGTACCGGCGGGACAGGCGATCCGGATGGCCGCTCGAGGCATTCCTTCCGTTCTGGTGGGGACGGCTCAAGGCTACCGGTTCCCGCTTAGGAGGAATCGCTAAACTCTTCTTCGAGCTCGAAGAGGTTTGGCTCAGGAGCCGGCCGAAGAGCAAAACCGAGGAGGCCCTTCAGGAACTTGTCGCCAGGACGAAGCAGGATATCCTCGACTCGACGAATCGGGTCGTTGACTGGCGAGATCTCAAGGTGAGGGAACTCGTGGATCTCTACGAGAAACTTCACGACCAAATGCCTGATATCAAAGTCCCCTCGGCGGTTACGCTCTGGCTGAGGAAGCGGAACCCGTTCGTGGCCTCGTACACGAGGTCGTACGCCCAGCGCATTTGGCGGCAGTGGTATCTCCACGTGTGGAACCCGTTGAAATGGATTGAGGTGTGGATGTTCGAGTGGTTAAATGGTGTACGGTTCCTCACGTGCCTGATTGCCGAAGGCAGATAAGAGTCTATTGCTACTTGGGATTGATTTCACTATATTTTAGTGCCAATAAGAAACGGGATGTAGCGCAGCCTGGCTAGCGCGCCTGCCTTGGGCGCAGGAGGTCCCGGGTTCAAATCCCGGCATCCCGACTGCTCAACCTGTAGATGCGCGCACTTTCGTCCGGCCAGATTTCATGGAATATTCTGAAAATCCCTTTGAAATCTCAGGATTGGGACAAGAAACCAGTTGCATCACGATAAAATGCAACCGCGGTCGAAGTTGACTTTTTGCTTTGTTTTCATTACCTTGCCACACGTTAGCACCACCAATTCTTTGATTATTTAGCACTATTTGCGGAAGGAGTCCTGGATGCAAAATCAACATAGCATTCTCGTTGTCGATGATGAAGAAGCTCTTCGAACGGTCCTGAGCAGCGAGCTTGCAAGCGAGGGATATCAGGTTGAATCTGCTTCAGATGGGGATGAAGCAATTTCCATTGTTCAAAACAAGAAGTTCGATCTCGTGCTCCTCGACATCAAAATGCCGAAGGTCGATGGATTTGAAGTCTTGAAGTTCATCAAAAAGAACTACCCTCAGTTGAAAGTTATCATGCTCACCGCATTCGCCGACCTCAAGAATGCGATTGAATCAAAGAAACTTGGTGCCGAAGACTTCATCAGCAAACCGTACGACCTTGTCGACCTTCTGACGACGATAGAGCGGGTGCTGACCGAATAAAGTCTCCTTCGCCGCCGAAGAAGGAGCCCCGAGATGGCGCAACGCTACAATATTCTGATCGTCGACGATGAAGCGTCGCTGACGACAATGCTCAGGGAGGAACTGCAGGAATCAGGATCATACGAAATCGACTTAGCCTTTGATGGCGCCGAGGCCATCAACCTCATCCAGAAAAAATTGTACGATGTCGTGCTTCTCGACATCAAGATGCCGCGCGTGAGCGGCACCGAAGTGCTCCAGTTCATCCAGGAACACTCTCCCGCCTCCCAGGTTATCATCCTCTCCCAGTATGCCGATGTGAAAATGGCTGTCGAGACCACCAAGCTCGGCGCGTACGAAGTGCTCGCCAAGCCCTACGACATCGACCAGATCGAGCAAACCATTGAGCGTGCCATCGAACGGAAGAAACTCTCCATCGACAATAAGCTCATGGAGCAGGAGCTTTCGCGAAAAACGGGAACGTTCGAGATCATCGGAAACAGCAAGGCGATGCTGGAGATTATCGAGCGCGCTCAGCGAGTGGCAGAGAGTGATTCCATCATCTTGATCCAGGGCGCGAGCGGAACGGGGAAGGAACTCATCGCGCACCTCATCCATCGCCACAGTCCGCGAAGAAACCGTCCGTTCGTCCCCGTGAATTGTTCATCAATCCCCGACTCACTTCTCGAAAGCGAATTGTTCGGGCACGAAAAGGGAGCCTTTACAAACGCGTACACCGCGAAACCGGGTCTCGCCGAAGTCGCAAATGGCGGGACGCTCTTCTTCGACGAGGTCGCCGATATCAGTCCGGTCATCCAGCCGAAGCTTCTGCGTTTTCTGGAAACGGGAAGTTTTCGCCGCGTCGGCGGCACAGTCGAATTGACCGCCGACGTACGGGTTCTCTCGGCAACAAATAAAAATCTCCCGGAAGAAGCGCGGGCTGGCCGCTTCCGCGAAGACCTCCTCTACCGGCTCAACGTTATTACGCTCTACATGCCGGTGCTCACGAACCGCCGGGATGATATCCCGCTGCTCACCGAATACTTTCTGAAGAAGAAGACGAAATCGAAAGAATCCAAGAAACTCAGCAAGGAAGCGCTCGAGGCATTGATGATGTACGACTGGCCCGGAAACGTCCGCGAGCTGGAGCATGTCATCGAGCGGGCCATCATCCTCTCGCGCGGCGAGACAATCGATATTGCCGACCTGCACCTCAGGGACCAACAGGTCGAAACCCCGACTGCCACCTTCAACCTCGACAATCTTGAGAAGCAGCACATCGAAAAAGTGCTGAAGGTTTTCAAAGGCAATCGCAAAATGACCGCCGACGCACTCGGCATCAGTTCCAAAACCCTCTATCTCAAGATCAAAGAATACAACCTGAAAGTCGAGTAATTCCGTCGATCCGGAGCTGTGTTTCGGTTTGAAATTCCCTCTTGCATAAGACTGCACAAAAAATAGACGAATCCGTCATCCTGACTTGCTCTTGGTCAGGATCCGACGCGAAGCGTCATCCCGACATGTCCCGCGGAGCGGGATGGCGCCAGAGGCACTCACTTCTGGTCGGGATCTATGCGTTGGCTGCCTAGGTTTAGATGCTGACCAGAAAGGTGTCAGCATGACGTTGGGCCTTTCTCGCACAGCCAAAGGGAAGGACGGAAGGTGGGGTTTGGCATGACATTGGATTTTGAGATTAATGCACCTGCCCAGGAGCTTGCTTTTCCATCAATATTTTCTTAATTTTCTTACGAAATTCTTTGGTTCACGCCCTGCAGGTTCGGTCACAGGGCGTTTCTCTTATTTACGTTAAACAAATGCCTTCCCTATGCTGAAGTTTCAAGGTGTTGATTACTATTACCTCGATGGCTCTCTGAGTGAAGAGGAGATTTTGGTACGCAACACTGTGCGCGAGTTCGTTGACGACAATGTTCTTCCGGTCATCGAAAAACATAATCGCGTGGGCACTTTCCCTGCCGACCTCGTGCCCAAAATGGCGGAGCTCGGGATGTTTGGGTCGACGCTCCCCGCGCGGTACGGCTGCGCGGAGATGAACAACGTCGCCTACGGACTTGTGCTGCAGGAACTGGAGCGAGGCGATAGCGGGATACGAAGTTTCGCCTCCGTGCAAAGTGCGCTCGTTATGTATCCGATTTATACGTTCGGCTCGGAACAACAAAAGGATCACTGGCTCCCGAAACTCGCAAAGGGAGAAAAAATCGGATGCTTCGGACTTACTGAACCGGATTATGGTTCGAATCCGGGAGGGATGATAACGCGCGCCGAAGAAAAGGACGGACACTATATTCTCAACGGCGCCAAGATGTGGATCACGAACGGAACAATCGCAGACGTGGCCGTCGTCTGGGCAAAGCTGAAAGGTATCATCCGTGGATTTCTGGTTCAGAAAGGAACTCCGGGATTTTCCGCGCCCGAGATGACCGGCAAGCTCTCCCTCCGCGCTTCGGTGACTTCCGAGCTCATTTTTCAGGATTGTGCAATCCCCAGGGAAAACCTTCTTCCCAAGGCAGAAGGATTGAATGCCCCGCTGATGTGTCTGAATCAAGCCCGTTACGGGATTGCCTGGGGCGCCATCGGCGCGGCAATGGCCTGCTATGACGCCGCGCTGAACTACGCCAAATCGCGGATCCAGTTCGGAAAACCGATCGCATCTTTCCAGATCACGCAGGAGAAGCTCGTGTACATGGTCACAGAGATCACCAAAGCCCAGCTCCTGTGCCTCCAGCTGGGCAAATTGAAGGATCTGGGAAAATTGAAGTACCAGCAAGTGTCCCTGGCGAAGCGAAACAACGTCCATCACGCGCTGGAGATCGCGCGCATGGCAAGGGAGATTCTTGGCGCCAACGGCATCCTCGACGAGTACCCCGTCATGCGCCACATGGCAAACCTTGAGTCCGTGAAAACGTATGAAGGCACGCATGAGATGCACACCCTGATCGTCGGAGAAGACATCACGGGAATCCCCGCGTTTGAATAAACACAAAAATAACACGACAAGCCCACATGCCAACAAAAAAATTTATCGGTGAAGGCCTTACATTCGACGATGTCCTCCTCATTCCGAGAAAGTCAAGCGTGCTACCGCGTGACGTTGATATTTCCACGAGGCTCTCGCGCAATATCAAGCTCAACATTCCCCTCGTTTCCGCCGCAATGGATACCGTGACCGAGGCCAACCTTGCGATTGCGCTCGCCCGTGAAGGCGGCATCGGGATTCTGCATAAGAACATGACCATCGAGCAACAGGCGGCGCAGGTGGACCAGGTCAAGCGATCCGAGAGCGGAATGATCGTCGACCCTGTGACAATGCACGCGCATCAGACAGTCGGCGAAGCTCTCCACCTCATGGGTCGTTTTCAGATATCCGGCATCCCGATCGTAAGTGAGGATGGAAAACTTGTCGGCATCGTCACCAACCGGGACCTTCGCTTTGAACCAAACCGCGAGCTCGAAGTCTCGGAAATTATGACGACTGCCAACCTCGTCACTGCTCCTCTCGGAACGACGCTCGACCAGGCGGAACGGATTCTCCAGAAACACAAGATCGAAAAACTTCCCGTCGTGGACAAGAGCGGAAAGCTCCGCGGGTTGATTACCTTCAAAGACATACAGAAGAAGAAGAAATTCCCGAACGCCTCCAAGGATCCGCAAGGGCGACTGCGTGTCGGCGCGGCGGTGGGAGTCACGGAAGATACGCTTGAGCGGGCCGAAGCTCTTGTGCGTGAAGGCGTCGACGTTATCATTGTCGACACAGCGCACGGCCATTCGCGCGGCGTCATCGAAATGGTACAGCGGATCAAGAAAACCCACAGCGCATGCGAAATCATCGCGGGAAATGTCGGAACCGCCGAAGCCACGAGAGACCTTATCCGCACCGGTATCGATGCCGTGAAGGTGGGAATCGGCCCCGGTTCCATCTGCACGACCCGCATTATCGCCGGCGTCGGGGTGCCGCAGGTAAGCGCAATCTATGAGTGCTCGAAGGTGGCAATGCGCTCGAAGATCCCTCTCATTGCGGACGGCGGTATTAAACAGACCGGCGATATCGCAAAGGCCATCGCCGCGGGCGCGGATTCAGTGATGATCGGCAGTCTCTTCGCCGGCGTCGAAGAAAGTCCCGGCGAGAAAGTGCTGCTGGAAGGCCGGAGCTACAAAGTATATCGCGGGATGGGATCACTTGAGGCGATGAAGAAAGGAAGCAGCGACCGGTATTTCCAGGACGTTGAGGAAGGACTTCCGAAGCTCGTTCCCGAAGGCATTGAAGGCCTCGTGCCCTACAAAGGTTCCCTTGCCGATATTGTCTATCAGATGGCCGGCGGATTACGCGCCGCGATGGGGTATTGCGGCTGTCCCAGCATCAAGGAAATGAAAATCAAACCACAGTTCATGAAGATGTCGGAGGCAGGACTCAGGGAAAGTCACCCGCACGACATCCGGGTGACAAAAGAAGCCCCCAATTACCGCATATGATCCCTGCCGGTAGCTCACACAGCAGTCGTCTCAACAAACTCCGAAGGCTGTTTGACGGGCTCGGCGTCGATGCGTTCCTTGTGACTTTCATGCCGCACCTCCGCTACCTTAGTGGCTTCTCAGGATCCAGCGGAGTCGGGCTCATCGCCCGAAAATCCGCGTGCTTCATCACTGACGGGCGGTACGCGCAGCAGATACGTAGCGAGGTGAAAGGTTGGCAAACTTTCATTGCGCCGGAAAGTTCATTCGAGGAACTCCGGAAACAGAAGTTGCTCCGGCCGGGCTGGCGGGTCGCGGTCGATGGGAATGCGCTCATTCTATCCCAGTACAAGCAGCTGAAGAAACTTTTCCCTGCCGTTCGATTTGTTCCAAAAGTGGATGTGGTTGAACAGATTGCAAGCATCAAGGATGCGGGCGAGATCGAAAAAATCAAAAAGGCCGTCTCTATCACCGATAAGGTTTTTCTTGAAATCATCGAACGCATCATGCCGGACGTTTCCGAGCTCGACATCGCGGCGGAAATCTCCTACCGGCAACGAAGGCACGGCGCTGACGGGGATGCGTTTGAGCCGATTGTGGTAAGCGGCGAACGGGGTGCATTACCGCACGGCAGGCCGACAGCGAAAAAAGTGCGACGGGGCGAGCTCGTCACGCTCGATTTTGGGTGCATCGTTCAGGGCTACCACAGCGATATGACGCGCACAATCGCGATCGGAAGACCTTCACCCGAAAGAAGGAAGATCTACGACGTTGTCCTCACAGCCCAAATGCGGGCAATCGATGCTGCACGAAGCGGGATGAAATCCAGCGAGCTGGATGCCGTCGCGCGCAAATATATCGGTGCGGAGGGATATGACAAGCATTTCCGCCATTCGCTCGGACACGGCCTGGGCTTGCAGATTCATGAGGCGCCGAGAATCTCCGTGCAAAGCAAGGCGGTGCTGGCCGAAGGCAATGTCGTGACAATAGAACCAGGAATTTATGTCCCGAAACTCGGAGGTGTCCGGATTGAAGACGACATCGTCATCACCGGCGGCCAGTGTGAAATCCTCAACCAATCTCCAAAAAATCTCATTATTCTGTAGACTGTGCGAATGAGCGCCCCGGGCTCGTACACTCGAACGGTTCTCGTCATCGCCTATTACTTCCCCCCGCTGGGACTCAGCGGTGTCCAGCGAACGCTGAAGTTCGTCAAGTATCTTCCACAATTCGGCTGGCAACCGATCGTTCTCACTGTGACGCCGACGGGATACTATGCACAGGACTACACGCTCCTGGATGAGCTCCACCATCTGCACATCGATCTTGTCCGCGTCGGCTCGCTCGACCCTAATCGACTCTTCAGGAAAAAAGGAGTAGTGAAAATGCCGTCCGAGCCATGGCGCAAGCTCCTTGCTTTTCTGAGTGACACATTATTTATCCCGGACAATAAGATCGGATGGAAGCGAAAGGCCGTGGAGGCCGTGGTCAGGATGTCCCAGGAAAAACCGATCGATGCAATTTTCGCCACGGCTCCCCCCTACACGGACTTCCTTATCGGCGCCGAGCTGAAGCAAAGACTCGGTAAACCGCTCGTGCTCGATTATCGCGACGCATGGCATGAAAATCCGTTCAAGTACTATCCCACGCCGCTCCATAGACTGTGGAACTACAAGTTGGAAAAGAAAGTGCTCCATGCCTCGTCAAAAATCATCACGACAAACCGGCGGGTCAAGGAGCTGCTGCTCCGCCGCTTTAAGTTTCTGTCGTACGATGATGTGATCATCCTCCCCCAGGGCTACGACCCGCAGGATTTTTCCGAAGTAAACTCTCCGGCGGTCGCCCGGACACACAAAATGCGCATCACCCACGCGGGAGTTTTTTACGGAGACCGCTCCCCCAGGTATTTCCTCGAGGCCTTGAAGAAGGTTTTCACCGACTACCCGGAGATCAAGGGTCGTATCGAAGCGTGCTTCGTTGGACATTTTCACGACAAGTTCCTGAAAATGATCAGATCCATGGGGTTGGAAGGCAACGTCACGACCACCGGCTATCTTGATCACAGACATTGTGTTCAGTATCTTGTATCGTCCGATGTGTTATGGGTGATTCTCGACAACGATAGCCAGTCACCGGGTAAGGTGTACGAATACATCGGGGCGAGGAAACCGGTGCTGGCGTGCGTTCCGGACGGCTTCATTCGCGATACGCTCCGCGAAACGGATGCATCGACGATCACCGATCCGACGGATGTCGCGGGCATCGCTTCCGGAATCGTTAACATGTACAGATTGTTCGAACAGAACCGGCTCCCCAAACCCAGGGAAGATGTCGTTCAAAAATACGACCGTGTGAAATTGACCGGCGAGCTGGCTAAGATCCTCCGATTCCTTGTGGATTGAGATCCGGTATGTGCCATTATGGCTCTGAGAGTGAAGGGAAATCGAATGAGTAAGCATAGGATGATATTGCTAGTATGGGCACTCGCTGCTTGCGCGGTGTGTACCTTGAAAGCTCAGTCTAATGGAGAGGTGGACAATACGTCCGAAATCTTTCAAGACACCATCCTTGGTTTTCAGTTCAAATACTATGAGGACAATTCACCTTATCTACAATACGGAGGAGGGTCTGTGACCGATGACATAGAGTCTTGGTCCGTAGAGATTGATACCGGTTTGGGTATCGAATTTCGCTATCCTCCTGAGTTGAAACTAAGGACGAGACCACCGGAAGGAAGCGATAACAAGTTGTGTAATTCGAAATCCCTCACTCTCGACGCCGACACATCGGAAGACAATCATTATCCAACTGAAATTATTTCACTCTATCTCAGCTCCGCATCATTCGTCGAGATTGCGAATGGAGAATCCTTTTTGCAGGATGAAAGGGATTCTTCTCGCTGGTTGGCGCGCGGGGAATCTCCAATGTATGAAGCGTCAGTCCTCGACGGCTATCAATGGACGGGGCTCAGAGGTTCAGGAGACACTCGTTCATACAAGGATGAATCCTACGCTGGCCTTGGCTCGTTCCAACAGGTATTCCTCCTGAACAAACGATCCAGCTCATGCTCGTTGGTCGCCAAGTGTTACGAAGGCCCATCGGATAACGGTGATCCCGCTTACAATATTTCAGAAGCACTATTTTTCAAGATTGTCTCGACCCTCAAGTTCATTAAATGAGTCACCGAGAAGCTATAACGGCGCATAACAGTCGTAAGAATGACGTTGGAACTATTGCGGTTAAATAAAGCCTCACTCAATGTTTTTGTTCAGTAAAATGGGGATCACAGGTTCACAAAAGCATTTCGTTGTTACCACACAAGGTATATGAACATTCTGGTCATCGGATCCGGCGGACGGGAACACGCGCTTGTGTGGAAACTCCGGCAAAGCCCTCATACATCAAGAATCTTTTGCGCACCGGGCAACGGCGGCATAGGTGAGATCTCGGAACTCGTCCCGCTGAAAACAACTGACATCGAGGGATTGGCGAAGTTCGCGCAAGCCGCAGCGATCGACCTGACAGTGGTCGGACCCGAGCAACCGCTGATTGATGGAATCGTGGATGCATTCGAAGCGCGCGGCTTACGGATTTTCGGACCGCGAAAATCGGCGGCGGTACTAGAGGGAAGCAAACTGTTCGCAAAACAGTTCTTGAAGAAATACAAAATCCCGACAGCGGATTATTCGGCCTTCGACCAGTCGGAGTATGCTCAGGCGAAACAGTATCTCCTCAACGTCGCTTATCCGGTCGTCGTCAAGGCCGACGGCCCCGCGGCCGGCAAGGGCGTTTCAATCTGTGAGACAAAAGAACAGGCTCTCCAGGCGCTCGACGCGATGATGAGTCAGAAAGTCTTCGGCGAGGCGGGCTCGAAGGTCGTTGTTGAAGAGTACCTGACCGGCGAGGAGGCTTCCTTTCTCGCATTGACCGACGGAAAAGAATCCATCATGCTCGCCCCGGCGCAGGACCATAAACGCATTTTCGATGACGACCGGGGCAGGAATACCGGCGGCATGGGCGCATACGCTCCCGCCCCGCTCGCGAACGAAGAAATGATAGAAAAGATCAGGCGGACCGTCATCCGTCCGACACTGCGCGGAATGGCTAAAGAGAATCGCCCTTACAAGGGCTGCCTGTATGCAGGAATGATGATGACGGAGAACGGCCCAAAAGTACTGGAGTTCAATTGCCGCTTCGGGGATCCCGAAACGCAGGTTGTCCTCCCGTTGCTCGAGACTGACCTGGTCGAGATCATGATGCAAATATCATCGGGCAAACTTACAACGACAAAGGTTCTCTGGAAACAACAGAATGCCGTGTGCGTCGTGATCGCCTCCGGCGGGTACCCCGACGCGTATGAATCGGGGAAAAAGATATTCGGACTCGACGCGGCGGCGGCAAACCCGGATGTTGTCGTGTTTCACGCCGGGACGAAGAGGGAAAAGAAAGGGATGGTGACCGCCGGCGGACGGGTCCTGAATGTTACGGCGATCGGTCCGGGCAATAATCTCGAAGAAACGATTGAGAAGGCGTATCAGGCGGTCGGGAAAATCACTTTTGACGGCGCCTACTACCGGAGCGACATCGGCAAAAAAGGAGTCCAGAGGTTGAAGCAGTTACAACAAACAGGAGTCGCATGAAAATTCTCGTCACTGGAGGCGCAGGGTTTATCGGATCGCACATTGTCGACGCGTACATCGATGCGGGGCACAGCGTCGTCGTCATTGACAATCTATCGACGGGCCAGAAGGAATACCTGAACCGGCGTGCGAAATTCATTCAGGCCGACATCCGGGACGGGGACATCAGGGATATTTTCCACGCCGAAGGCTTCGACATCGTAAATCATCATGCTGCACAAATGGACGTGCGGAAATCGGTCGAGGACCCCATCTTCGACGCTTCAGTGAACGTCCTAGGATCGCTCAATCTGCTGGAGAATTGCAGGTCGTCCGGCGTGGGAAAATTCATTTTTGCCTCAACGGGCGGTGCAATCTATGGTGAGCAGGATTCCTTTCCGGCCGACGAAGAACACCCGGCACGTCCCTTGTCACCGTACGGCATAACCAAACTCGCGATGGAAAAATATCTCTTCTACTATCAGCAGGTTCACGGACTGCACTACGTCATTCTCCGGTACGCGAATGTGTACGGCCCGCGCCAGAACCCCCATGGCGAAGCCGGAGTCGTCGCCATCTTTTCGACAAGGATGCTGAAGGGCGAACAACCGGTGATCAACGGCGACGGGAAACAGACGAGAGATTACGTTTTCGTCAAGGATGTCGTCAGGGCGAACGTGCTCGCACTCGAGCATCGGCCATCGGATACCTTTAACATCGGGACCTCGATTGAAACGGACGTGAATGAGCTGTTCCAAGCACTACAAACTCTGACTGGATCGCACTGCAAACAGACGCACGGCCCGGCCAAGAAAGGCGAGCAGCGCCGCAGCGTCCTCACTTCCGGAAAAATCCGCGAATCGTGCGGCTGGTCGCCCCAGGTCGTACTGCACGACGGATTGAAGCAGACCGTGGATTTTTTCAAGAATCGTCGATGACTCCTTCGATGTCCATCGACCAGAAATTCATTGACCGGCTGGTTAAAGGCGATCGGACCACGATCGCAAGAGCAATTACGATCGTCGAGAACGAACATGCAGATGCAACCGACCTCCTCAAGAGAATCTACCCCTTTACGGGAAAAGCATATCGCATCGGGATTACAGGACCTCCCGGAGCGGGCAAGAGCACATTAACAAACAAACTTGCCAAGCTGTATCGCACCCAATCGCTCCGTTTGGGAATACTCGCCGTCGACCCCACGAGTCCCTTCACGGGAGGAGCGCTTCTCGGCGACCGTGTACGGATGACGGATGTTGAGCTCGACGAGGGAGCATTCATCCGCAGCATGGCTTCACGCGGAAGCCTCGGCGGATTGAGCAGAAAGGCAAAAGAGGCTGCCGACGTACTGGACGCTTCGGGTTGCGACATCATTCTCATGGAAACAGTCGGCGTCGGTCAATCCGAGCTCGATATCGTTCGCGCTGCGGATACAACCGTCGTGGTGCTCGTTCCCGAATCGGGCGATTCCATACAGGCAATGAAAGCAGGATTGATGGAAATCGCCGACTTTTTTGTCGTGAACAAAGCGGATCGGGCCGGGGCAGAGCAGGCAGTCATGTCAATCAGAATGGTATTGAATTTCAGGCCACAATCCCCCGGATGGACCCCCAACGTCATCCAGACCATCGCCCAGGAAGGAAAAGGGGTCGACCGGGTCGCAGACTTGATCGCGCGACATCGGGAATTCCTCACCGCGAACGATCTCCTGACGGCCAAACGCAGGCAACGGGTGGTGGAGCGCATCCATGAGTTGGTCGGAGAGCGTCTCCGGACGGTGTTCTGGAATGAGGAGCGTGAGAGATTTCTTGCTTCGAATATGGATAGCGTCGTGTCGCTGAAAGTGTCTCCCTACGACCTCGTCAATCAACTGCTCGAAAATTCGGGTCTTGATAGTGGCTCAGCCTGAGGACCATTAACGCAAAAAGTCAACGATTGAAGAACGAGTGTCCTTTGTGCACTCTACGGCTTAATTCATAAGTCGTTTGAAACCCCATCCGGAGTTCTTGCAATTCGTTCGAAATCGTACTACATTATCTGAGTTATTCAATTACACCGCGGAGCGGAAAAATCAACGATAGAAGAAACACGCATGGATTTTGAATTCACAGAAAACATGAAGATGGTCCGCGACGTGGCGCGCGGCTTCGCAGAAAAGGAAATCAAACCCGTCGTGATGAAGTACGATGAATCTCAGGAGTTTCCATCCGATATTATCAAAAAACTCGGTGAGCTTGGATTCATGGGGGTCATTTTCCCGCCGGAGTACGGCGGGGCGGGCTTCGGGTACCGCGAATACGTCACGATCATCGAAGAGATCTCAAAAGTCGATCCTTCCATCGGACTCAGCATCGCCGCCCACAACAGCTTGTGTTCGAATCACCTCTACTCCCACGGAAACGAAGAGCAAAAGCGCAAGTACCTTCCCGACTTGGCTGCGGGGCGAAAAATCGGCGCCTGGGCGCTGACAGAGCCAACCTCCGGCAGCGATTCGGGCGCCATGAGAACGACTGCGACGAAAGACGGAAATCACTACATCCTCAACGGCAGCAAGAATTTTATCACCCACGGCTCGGTGGGGAGCGTTACCATCGTCATGGCAATCACCGATAAGACGAAGGGAAAGAAAGGAATCTCCGCCTTCATCGTGGAGAATGGTTCTCCTGGTTTCATTGTCAGCAAGAAAGAAAACAAGCTCGGCATGCGATGTTGCGATACCTCCGCGCTCGCCTTCGACAATTGCCGCGTCCCGAAAGAGAATCTCCTGGGAGAGGAAGGGATGGGGTTTATCCAGGCTCTGAACATACTTGACGGCGGCCGGATCAGCATTGCATCCCTTTCGCTCGGCATAGCGCAGGGGGCTCTCGACGCCAGCGTGAAATACGCCAGGGAACGGCGGCAGTTTGGAAAGACTATCGGTGAATTCCAGGCGATCCAATGGAAGCTGTCGGAAATGGCGACGCAAATCGAGGCCGCTCGTCTCCTCACCTATCGTGCCGCATTCAAGAAAGACACCGGGGGCGACGTTTCAATGGAATCCGCGATGGCCAAGTACTACGCAAGCGAAATCGCCGCCCAGGCCACGGGGGAAGCGGTACAAATCCATGGTGGGTACGGTTTTATCAAGGATTTTCCGGTCGAGAAATTCTACCGGGACGTCAAGCTCGTGACGATTGGCGAAGGGACATCCGAGATCCAGAAGATCGTCATCGCGCGCGACCTCCTCGATTTGCGATAGCTCTATTACCTATAACCTATTACCTATCACCCGTAATGACCCCTCCCGCCGCCAAACTTGAGAAAAATCTTGCCTTCCACAAGTGCGAGGACAATCTCAAGAACCTCATGCGCATTCTCGACGCAAAAGCCGACGCGGTGAAATCGGGCGGCGGAAAAGAGGCGGCGGAGAAGCAGCACAAAAAAGGCAAGTTGACCGCACGAGAGCGCATCGAAAAGCTTGTCGACCACGGGAGCAATTTTCTGGAGATAGGGTTGTTTGCCGCCTACGGTATGTACGAAGAGTTCGGCGGCGCGCCTTCATCGGGAACCGTATTCGGCATCGGCAAAATCCACGGACGGGATGTCGTGATCGTCGCGAACGATGCCACGGTGAAAGCGGGCGCATGGTTTCCCATCACCTGCAAAAAAAATCTCCGCGCGCAGGAAATCTCCATGGAAAATCGATTGCCGATCGTCTATCTCGTTGACTCGGCCGGTGTGTTCCTCCCCCTGCAAAGCGAGATCTTTCCCGACAAAGAACATTTTGGCAGGATCTTTCGCAACAATGCCGTCATGTCCTCGATGGGAATTCCCCAGATCGCCGCGATCATGGGCCCGTGCGTCGCCGGCGGCGCGTACCTTCCGATTATGAGCGATGAAGCCCTCATCGTCGACAAAACGGGGAACGTGTTCCTCGCGGGCCCGTTTCTCGTGAAAGCTGCTATCGGCGAGGATGCCGACATTGAAGAACTCGGCGGCGCTGAAATGCATTCCGAAATCAGCGGAGTCACCGATTACAAAATGCCCAACGATGAAGCTTGTCTGGCGGCGATCCGAAAGATGATCCAGAAGCTCGGGCATTCGCCCCACGCCATTTTTGACAGAGTCGCCCCAAAACAGCCCCGGTTCGATCGCGGTGAAATCTACGGCCTGATGGCCGACGATAGAACGAAGCCCTACAACATCCTGCCAATCCTCGAATGCATTGTTGACGGCGACGAATTTGAAGAATACAAGGCCGGGTACGGCAAATCGCTGGTGACGGCATATGCGCGGGTTGACGGCTGGGCCGTTGGCATCGTCGCGAACCAGCGGGCCGTTGTCAAGACAAAGAAAGGCGAGATGCAGGTCGGCGGCGTGATCTACAGCGACAGCGCGGACAAGGCGGCGCGGTTTATCATGAACTGCAACCAAAAATCGATTCCTCTTGTTTTCTTTCAGGATGTCACAGGATTCATGGTTGGAACACGGGCAGAACAGGGTGGAATCATCAAAGACGGCGCAAAAATGGTGAACGCAGTGGCCAACAGCGTTGTGCCGAAATTCACGTTTATCATCGGGAACAGTTACGGAGCCGGAAACTATGCGATGTGCGGGAAAGCGTACGACCCGCGATTGATCTTCGCCTGGCCGACGGCCCAGATTGCCGTCATGGGAGGGAAACAGGCAAGCGAAACGCTGTTGAGCATCAAACTCCAGCAAATGACAGGCAAAGGAGCCCGGCAGATTCCAAAGGAGGAACAACAGAAGCTCTTGAGAGAAGTTTCGGGCCGGTACGAAACCGAACTCGACCCGCTGTTTGCCGCAGCACGCCTGTGGGTCGATGGCATTATCGACCCGGCGGAAACCCGGCAGATCATTTCACGCGGGATAGAAATCGCCGCCAATAATCCCAACCTCGCGAGGTTCAATCCGGGAGTCATCCAAGTCTAACGGATGCGAAATGTGCTTGCGATACTGATCCTGACGTTTTCCACTCACCGGGCACACACGCAGTCTGCCGTTCAGAGTCAGCCGGACAGCCTGCTGGCGTATTTTCAATTCGAGGAATCATCCCCCTTCAGCTGCCTGACCGAATACTTCCCACCGTTGTTTATCGAGCACGGAATGGAGATGAAATCGTTCATCAGGAGCACAGCCTTCAAGAAACTGCGTGGAATGTTTGGCGACTTGAGAAGCGTCGATGCAATCTACGTCCGCGCGATGTGCCTCACGAACAACAATACTGCGCTGGCGCTCCTTCTTGCCTCGCTCGCAACGTTCGACCACCGCCTGATCGGATTTAAGGTGCCATTGTTAAAAATACAGCTGCCGCTTTCGGATGAATCGAAGGAGGATTTTTCGCGAAGAGTGAATAGCCTTCCCTCCCGTTTGTACGAGGACACGCCTCACGACGCTACGGGCGACCGGGACAAACTCCAACATTTTTTCGGGTCGGCATTTCTCGCGGTCATCTGCGAATCGCGAAAGCCGGCAGACCGATTCGGGACGTTTATCGAGGAAGGTGAAGACTTGTTCATCGTCGGCGGCGTCAATGATGAACGGGATATGAGGGCAAATCGCGAGGGACAAAAATTCGGCATGGCCCTGCTTGAGAATAATCATCACCTCCCATCCGAATACCTGAGAGTTGAGGTTACCGAGAAAGCGACAGCCGGCAAATGCCGGGCGCTGTCCGATGAGCCATTTTGTACAGGAGACTGGTAATGCACACAATCCTTGTTGCCGACGATGAGAAGAGTATCCGCGACTCCATCAAGATGATTCTCGAATACGAAAAGTATTCGGTTGCCTTCGCGGAAAACGGAGACCGAGCTCTCACCGTCGCCAGAGAGCGCCCCATCGATGCCATCCTGCTCGACATCAAGATGCCGGGGATGGACGGAATCGAGGTTCTTAAGGAAATGAGGAACAAACATCCGGAAATTCCCGTCATTATGATTTCAGGCCACGGGACGATCGATACAGCCGTCGAAGCGACAAAGCTGGGCGCGTTCGATTATCTGTCCAAGCCGCTCGACCGAGAAAAGCTCCTCATCACCGTACGGAACGCACTCCGCCAAAAAGGACTTGTCGCCGAAGTCAATAAAATCAGTGCGAAAGAACGCATCCTTGGCGAGAGTTCCGTAATCAAGGACATCCTCGCTATTATTCAGCGTATCGGACCCACGGACGCCCGCGTGCTCATAACGGGAGAGAGCGGTACCGGCAAGGAGCTTATAGCCAAAGCTCTCCACAGGGCCAGCAAACGGGCTTCGATGCCGCTCGTGGAAGTCAATTGCGCTGCAATTCCCCATGAGCTCATCGAATCGGAATTGTTTGGGCACGAAAAAGGTTCGTTCACCGGCGCCACCGCCCAGCGCATCGGTAAATTTGAACAGGCAGACGGGGGAACGATATTCCTCGACGAGGTCGGGGACATGAGCCTGCAAGCGCAGGCGAAGGTTTTGCGCGCGCTTGAGGAAGGAAAAGTCGAGCGGGTCGGAGGAGACAAATTGATACCGGTCGATGTGAGAGTTATTTCTGCGACGAACAAGAATTTGCAAGAGGAGATCAGAAAGGCGAATTTTCGGGACGACCTGTACCACCGGCTCAATGTGATTCCGGTGCATGTTCCTGCGCTCCGCGAGCGACGCGAGGATATTCCGGTCCTGGTACGAGCCTTTGTCGATGACACCTGCGCCCGCAACGGCTTCGCCCTCAAGACAGTCTCCGACCGCGCGATTCAGATGCTCATGAGCTTGGAATGGACCGGGAACGTGCGGGAACTCCGGAACATCGTGGAGCGCCTCGTGATCATGACCCCCGGCAACATCATCGAGGTTCCGGACCTGGAAACCGCCGCGCTGTCGCGCAAAAGCGAAACCGACGACATCGTCGGGTCGAGCAGAACATTCCAGGAGTTCAAGGACCGCGCCGAGGCCGCGTTCATTAAACATCAACTTGAATTGCACAACTGGAATGTTTCAAAAACGGCGGAGACGCTCGAAATGGAACGAAGCCATCTTTATACGAAGATCAAGAAGTACGGACTTGGGCGGGACAGCGAGGGTAAGGACGTTGGGATGGAGTAATGAGCAATGAGTAATGGAGAAATGAGACAATTGAAGATGATGAGACATGAAAGAACGTTTACTCGTTTAATCGTTCATTCGTTTAGTTCTGCCTTGTTGACTGGATGGATGATGGAGGATGGAGATTTTTGAGATATGTCAAAACGTTTTTTACTTTTGACTTTTTAATTTTTAATTGTTATAAGAACCGGTTCCTCTTTCTCAATGCTTCATACATCACCAGCGCACCCGCAACGGAAGCATTAAGGGATGCTATTTTCCCGAAGAGCGGGATCTTCACAAGAAAATCACATTTCTCTTTGACGAGTTTCCGAATCCCCGAGCCTTCGTTGCCGATAATCAGCGCCAGCGGCAGGGAGTAATCGACCTGAGTAAACGGCTTATCCCCGTTGGAATCCGTACCGACCACCCAGAGTCCTTCCTTCTTCAAGTCTTCAAGACACTGCACAATGTTCGTCACCTTTGCGACGAGCATATGTTCGCTCGCTCCGGCTGACGTCTTGACCACAGTCTGGTTCACTTCGGCCGAGTGATGCTTGGGAATCACGACGCCATGCATGCCCGTGCATTCAGCGGTTCGAATGAGGGCACCAAGATTCTGAGGATCCTGAATCTCATCAAGAATCAGGACGAACGGGACTTCATTGCGGTCTTTGGCATGCTTGAGGATGTCACTCAGCTCGACGTATTTCTTGCCGCCCACGATCGCGACGACGCCCTGCGTGGTCGTATCGCTCACGAGTTCGCGGAATCGTTGTTTGCCGACCTCGATGACCGGGACATTATTCCTTTTTGCGAGCCCGCGGATCTTTTCGATCTGATCTCCCTTGACTCCAAAGAGGATGACAACCTTTTCGAGAAGCGCTCCGGCTCTCAGCGCCTCGTAGACCGGCAGCCGGCCGGCAATGATGTCGACCGTGGGCTTGCGGTCATGAACCCTCCGCAGCGGTGATCGTTCTTCCTTCTTCCCCACGTACAACGGTACCGACCTCTGCTCGCTCGTTCCTTTTTCACCTTCAATCATAGTTCCACCAACTGTCCCGTAGTTTATCTTTTATTGTTAGTTACTCTTGTTCGCCGGCGGGTGCCGTTTCTCCAAGAGCCGTCCGACAAAAAAAATCGCAATGCCGCCGAGAAAGAAATACAATTCGCTCCACATGGAGCCGTACAACCCCTGTACCAGCCCGATCATCACCGAGGCAATTCCCAGTGCTTCAAGAGATTTGGGAAGGATGTTCACAACACGCCCGAGCTCGCCGTTTGCAGCTTCTCGAGCAACTCCTTTTCAGGAACGCGATATTGAAATGCAAACTTCTTGTTGATGTGCACCACGGGGATTCGCTCCCGAAATCGTTCAAATTCTCGATCCCCATCATGGATTTTGATCTCCCGGAATTCAAAGGGTTGTTTCTTCCGGGCTTCGAGAAGAACTGACTTCGCAACCTCGCAGAGATGGCAATCGTCCCTTGAATACAGCTCAACGAGAATCATGACAGCTTCGCGACATCCTGCCCACGACTATGTAACAACACTCGAAGGCCAATAATTCCAACGAGGACCAGAAACGCTGAAATCAGTTGAGCTTCCGACAATCCGAAAGCAATCCGCGGGTTGAGCCGGATGAATTCCACCAGAAATCGGGCAATGCCCGCGAGAATGAGATAGATCACGAACAATGTGCCGTCCGGGTTGACCTTCGATCGCAGCTTCCATAGAACGAAGAACAACGCGCAGGCCATCAGGAACTCATACATTGGCGCCGGGTGAACCGGAATCGTGTCGGGAACGACACCGTGCACACCGTACTTCTGAACAATCTCGGGAAAATCTTTGAACGCCGCCGACGGAGGATACGTCCCTTTCGAATACACCGTCCCCCACGGAAGATCTGTCGGAATCCCGTAATCCCCGTCTCCCGCAAGATGGCATCCGATGCGGGCAATGCCGTAGCCGAGCATGAGCCCGGGTGCGGCAGCATCGCAGATCTTCAGAAATGGAATTCCCTTCCTCCTTACGTACCACCAGATGACAAGCGTCGCAAGAATAAATCCGCCGTACCACGTGAGCCCGCCGGGAGAAAAAGCCATCTCGAACGGAGCACGCACGAAGTATTCCCAGCTTTCGATCAAGTACAGGATCTTGGAACCGGCGACACCAAAAACGACTGCGATGAGCGTAATCGTGCTGCCGAGCGCCGGGTCAAGCCCCTTCCTCTTCAGCTCATTCGTCAGCAGCGCACTCGCGACGATGAACCCGATGCCGAGCATGAGCCCGAAGCTGTAGACGGTGAAAGGACCGATTGTGAATAAACGTGGGTACATCAGATTTGCGATTTACGATTTACAATTTGCCATTGGCTATCTTGTCATTCCCGAACGCGTCTATCGGGAATCTCTCTAAGCGGCATCACCTACTGACTTTGATACTGCTGCGTAGTAAAGTCTACAAAATATTCATCAGGAGTCTTCTTCACACCGACATCCTTCTTGGAGATGGAAACTTCGAAAGTATTCTTGGTACCGTCGATTTTCGTAACGGTGATTCTCTTGACCTTTTTCAATACCGGATACTCTTTCCGAAATCTCGCCGGACCGACCGCAGGCATGATCGACCGCGGGGCATGCAGTCCGCGGATGTCAAGCAAAAGAGAGTTGCCTTCGATGCTATCCTGAACAACTATTTCGTAGCGAAAGTTGCTGAATTCCAGCGCCGTCTGCAGCTCAACGATGGTCACGTATTCATTTTCACGCTCTTTGTATTTTGGCTGGACGATGAGACGATACTCGACCGAGGCCGTGGGCTTGATCCGTTTTGTCCGTTTCATGTCAGCGAGGCAGAGCTTGCAGTGTCCGGAGAACGTCCGACACTGTGAGCGATTGCTGTTCCCCCGTTTTCATATTTTTCAGATTGACAGACTGCTGCCGGAGCTCATTTCCGCCGACCACGAGAACATATTCAGCACGCTGCCGGTCCGCTTCCCTCATTTGCGCTTTGAGGCTGCGGTCGAGCATATCCAGGTCACACGAAATCCCGGCACGGCGAAGGGCGAACGCCTGTTCGAAAATCCAGCGGCGGCCTTCTCCGTCGGCCGCGACAAAATAGACTAACGGGTGCACGTCGACGGCGTCGAGTGAATATTGCTTTTCCACAACCATCATGAGTCGCTCCATACCTGCCGCAAAACCTACCGCGGGAGTGCTCTTGCCGCCCAGTTCCTTGACGAGCAAGTCATAGCGTCCTCCTCCCGCCAACGCATCCTGTGAGCCAAGGTCTCCGCTTACGATCTCGTAGGCAGTCTTGGTGTAGTAATCCAGTCCGCGCACGATCCGGCCATCCACGTGGAAGTCCACTTTCAGCGACTTCAGGGATGACTGGAGACGGGAAAAATGCATATCGCACTCCGGGCACAGGTGATCCTTCATGAGCGGTGCGTCTTTCGTAATTTTGCGGTCGCCTTCGTCCTTTGAATCGATGATCCGGAGCGGATTTTGTTCGAATCTCTGCTTGCTTTCCTGGGAGAGTTCGTTGAACTTTTCCTTCAAAAACTTTTTCAGCAACTCCTTGTACTGCGGCCGGCACTGTTCGCAGCCGACGGAATTGATTTTCAGCGAGATATCCTTGAGGCCGAACTGGTTGTACACTTCGACGGAGAGCGCGATCACTTCCGCGTCGATGTCGGCCGATGCGCCGCCGATCGCCTCGGCTCCGAACTGGTGAAACTGTCTCATGCGGCCGGCCTGCGGGCGTTCCTGCCGGAACATCGGAGATATGTAATAGACCTTCGTCAGAGGCTGCTGCTCACCCAGATTGTGCTGGATGTACGACCGGATGACGGAAGCGGTCATTTCCGGCTTGAGGGTGAGGCGGTCACCGCCACGGTCTTGAAACGTGTACATTTCCTTGCTCACGATATCAGTCAGCTCTCCGATGCCGCGCGCAAAGAGCGCCGTCTCTTCAAAAGCCGGCGTTCGAATTTCTTTATAATTGAAAAGGTGCATCACCGAGCGCACTTTTTGTTCCAGCGCCTGCCAGCGATAGCTCTCCTCGGGGAGAATATCCCGCGTACCTTTAATCGACTTGAATTTCAATGAAGGAAGGATTTCGGATGATTCAACAGAACAGTTTAGATTTCAAAATACGATGCTTCTTCTTTCCGGAAAGTCTCCAGCACTTCCTGCGGCGTCTTCACCTCAAGAAGCTTGGTCCGGAATTCCTCTTTGTTCATCAATCGGGAAATGCGACTCAGCAGCTTGATGTGTGGCCCGACCATATTGTCTCTGCCGACGAGCAGGAAGACGAGGCGCACCGGCTTTTCGTCGAGCGACTGGTAGTCGATGGGCTGCGCCGTCACGCCGAACGCGGCGACAACGTCCGAAACTCCCTCGGTCTTACCGTGAGGGATGGCAAACCCGTTGCCGACGCCGGTGGACATGATCTTCTCGCGCTCGAAAATCGCCACCCGTACTTTTTCCTTGTCCAGCACCTTGGAGGACTGGCCCACCAGATCGACCATTGAGTTGATGATATTGTCCTTGGTGCCGCCCGAAAGATTCGTCACTACGAGCTTTTCTTCAAGAATATCGCTAATTTTCATCGATACTTGTTTTCTCTGAGAATGGGGAGCTACTTCCCGTTATATAACACATGGGGCAAGTTTCATGAAATGTGGACTAAATGTAAGGAAAAATATATTGGATAGCAACCTCTTGTCTGAACCGCTGATAAAACTGATACAATGATGTTCATGATGGTAACTTCAGGCGTTGTGATGTAAACATAATCCAAGAATCTTTCGCCGTCTCTTCTCTTCTTTTATCATCTTCATCATTTCATCATAAGAATCAGTGGTTCAGACGGCGTGCGATCCAACAGTATTGACGTCTACGAAGTGATCGGCCACCTCACCGCAGCGCCTGCTTCAGATCCGCTATGAGATCCTCCACATCCTCCAACCCGACGGAGATTCTCACCAATCCGTCCGTGACACCAATCTTCGCGCGCTGCTCCGGCGGTATTGAGGAGTGCGTCATCGTAGCAGGATGACTGATGAGCGTTTCCACGCCGCCCAGACTCTCGGCCAGAGCGCAGAGCCGGACCTTGCTCAGGAATTTTCTGGCCGCAGCGAGACTTCCCAGGTCGAACGCGATCATCCCGCCGAAATTCTTCATCTGCCGTCCGGCAAGCTTGTGCTGCGGGTGAGAAGGTAGCCCCGGGTAATATACTTTCCTGACTTTCTTCTGCTTCGACAGCCATTTGGCGATAATCATCGCACTCGCTCCATGCCGCTCCATGCGGACAGGCAGCGTTTTGGTCCCGCGAAGGCAAAGCCATGCGTCAAACGGGCTGAGAATACCGCCGGTCGCTTTTTGCAGGAAACGAATGCGCTCCTCAATTGCCGGCTTGCTCGTCACTATGATTCCCCCGAGCATGTCGCTATGACCGTTGAGATACTTCGTCAGACTATGGACAACAACGTCGATGCCGGCCTCCAGCGGCCGCTGGAGGTACGGCGTCGCAAAAGTATTGTCGCAGACGGAAATGAGACGGTGACGCCGGGCGAAGCGGGCGATGGCGATCAGGTCGGACACTTCCATCGTCGGATTCGTCGGCGTCTCGATGAAAATCATTTTTGTGTTCTTCCTGAGCGCCTTGTTCACGAGATCCAGCTTCGTCGTATCGACAAAATCGAACTGCAATCCGTATTCTTCCAAAACCATTTTACCGATGCGGTACGTGCCACCGTACACATTGTGAGAAATGATGGCGTGGTCGCCCGGTTTCAGCAAACGAAAAATGGCATCGATGGCAGCCATGCCGGAGCCGAATGCCATGCCATGTTTTCCATTCTCGAGCGCGGCGATATTCTGCTCAAGCGCCGTCCGCGTGGGATTGGAAACACGCGAGTATTCGTACCCTTTACTTTTGCCGAGGCCCTGTTGAACGTACGTGGATGTCAGATGCACCGGCGTCATGATCGAGCCGGTCGACGGGTCGGGCTGCTGGCCCGCGTGGATTGCTTTGGTGGATAGGCGCATGGGAGACAATAAGATTATGAGATATTGAGATTTTTAGTAGTTGAGATTGAGATGCTAAAACAAATGAGTGCCGGAGTGATGGAGAAATTAGAAAGTCTGTCATGCCCGAATGATTTCATCGGGCATCTCACTTAGATTCCCGCTTAAGACGTGCGGGAATGACAAGATCGTAAAATGGCAATCGTAAACCCAAAATATTACTGCCACCTCCAAGCCACCAATCTCCAATCCACAATCATCAATCCCCAATCCGCAATCGTTTATCTCGCCATGTACTCGATCACATCGTACCGTGTCAGAATCCCGATGATCTTATGGTTTTCCTCGATGAGGACGGCGGAATCTTTCTTTTTCAGAAAATCGATCGCGTGGTCGATGGGTGCGTCGGCTCCGATGATAGGAAAGGCCGGATCCATCACCTTGCTGACCGGCACATTGAGCAGCTGGTTATCCTCCAGTACCGACGACATCAGGTCGTTATCGATCAGCGTACCGACGACTTTTCCCTTGTCGATGACGGGCAATTGTGACACATCATGCTCTTCGAAAAGATCGAGCGCATCGCGGATTGTCGCGCCCGGGTTGATCGCGATGAGCTGCTGAACATTTTTCGACTTGGCTTGCAGGACAAACCGTACCGTGATCCGCTCCGGGATAAGAAATCCGTTTTCCCGCATCCAGTTGTCGTTGAAAATTTTGCTTAGATAGCGTTCCCCGGTATCCGGAAGGAGAATGACCATCACTTCGTTGTCTTTCATGCGGTCGGCGTACTTGAGCGCGCCGGCGACGGCCGTGCCGGAAGAACCACCGGCGAATATTCCCTCGTCGCGTGTCATACGCCGCGCCATGAGAAACGATTCCTTATCCGTGACTTCCACCATATCGTCCACCACTTCAAGATTCAGCGTTCCCGGGATCCAATCCTGACCGATGCCCTCCACTTTGTACGGCTTTCCTGCTGGAAGCTTCTTAGTGGAATGGTATTCCCTCAGTACAGACCCTCTCGGGTCGGCTCCAACGATTTTTATTTTCGGATTCTTTTCCTTGAGAAATTTTCCGATGCCCGAAATTGTCCCGCCGGTTCCCATGCCGCAGACGAAGTAATCGACCTGGCCGCCGGTCTGCTCCCAGATTTCCGGGCCCGTTGTTTTGTAATGCGATTCGGGATTTTTGGGATTGTAAAACTGGTTCGCGAGTATCGAATTCGGCGTCTCCCGGACGATGCGTTTCGCAACCTCTGTGTAGCTCTCCGGCGAATCATGCGGAACGGCCGTGGGTGTGACCACCACATCCGCGCCGAACGCGCGGAGGAGACGGATTTTTTCCGAGCTCATCTTGTCGGGCATGGTGAACACACACTTGTACCCCTTGATCGACGCCGCAAGTGCAAGACCCATGCCCGTATTGCCCGAGGTCGCTTCGACGATGGTGCCGCCGGGCCGCAAACGCCCGTCTGCCTCGGCATCTTCGATGATCTGGAGTCCGATCCTGTCCTTCACCGATCCGCCGGGATTGAAACTCTCGATCTTCACAAAGTAGTGCCCTTTGAATCCTTTCGTGATCTTGTTCAGCCGCACCAGCGGCGTGCTGCCGATGGTTGTAAGGATGGTTTCGTGGAACTTCATTTTTTTGAGGTCAGTCAACATATAGACTCCATTTTATTCAATCTTGCCTCGAACTTCAGTTCGAGACCCTGAAATATCTTCTCGTTTTATGTTTCTTAATACTGCCATCGCCTTTCCCAAAACATTCTTGCTGTTCTTATACGTAAGTCTCCGGGACGCATCCGCGAAGGGCAGCCATGCAAACCCACGGTGCTCGGAAGAGATTTTCACGCGCTTCCGCCGGGTCTCAGCGAGGTAATAGAAAACTGTTTTAAATATGCTTCTCCCCTTGCGTCGATAGGAGTATTTCAGCGTCTCCCGAAAACCTCCGACGAAAGATACACGATTGATGCCGGTTTCTTCCATCAACTCTCTGCGTGCGGTCTCCTGTTTTCCCTCACCTTCCTCGATTTTCCCTTTCGGAAATTCCCAGTGGCCCAACTCGTGTTCAAGCAGGAGGAATTCGAATCCACCTTTTGCTCTCCGAAAAACTACCACGCCGGCAGAAAACTCTTTCAATTCAAAATTAAAAATGAAAAATTAAAAAATGTACTGACACATCCTTGCCCACTTCCATCATCCATCTTCCATCGACTCAACAAGGCAGGACTAAATGAATGAACGATTAAACAAGTAAACGTGCTTGCATGTCTCATCGTCTCAACTATTCATGATCTTCCTTTGTTCATCATGCTGGCGGCGAAGGCGGCGCCGAAACCGTTGTCGATATTCACGACGGTGATACCGCTTGCACAGGAATTAAGCATTGCCAGCAAGGCGGTCACTCCCTGAAAACTGGCTCCGTATCCGACCGACGTCGGTACGGCAATGACCGGCACGTCAACCAGTCCGCCAACGACGCTCGGCAGCGCTCCTTCCATCCCCGCCACGACGATGATAACATCCGCCTTCGACAACTTCTCGCTCTGCGCAAACAGCCGGTGAATTCCGGCGACGCCGACGTCGTACAGGGTGTCAACAGGATTTCCCAGCATCCTCGAGGTGATAACGGCCTCTTCGGCGACCGGGATGTCGGAAGTACCCGCCGTGACCACGAGAATCAACCCGCGGTCTTTTTCCGGTTTCTCCGGTTCGTTGGCAGTAATGACTCGGGCGGACTCATGGAAATGCGCGTTACGGACCTTTTTCTTCACAGCTTTGAAATGAGCTTCTGTCGCCCGTGTTGCGAGAAGCGGTTGCGCATGCCGGGATATTTTCGACGCGATTCCGGCAACCTGGAGTGGAGTTTTCCCCTGGCACAGGATTACTTCAGGGAATCCCTGCCGCAGCCGGCGATGATGGTCGATGGTCGCAAAGCCGAGCGATTCAAACCGGAGCGCGGCAAGCCTTTCGAGTACTTCTTCCTCACTCACGGCGCCAAGCTTCAATTCATGAAGGATTTTCTTGAGCTCACTTTTTGTCATACTGGCGATGAAAATATACTCGTTTTTGCAAGGAGAAGCAAGAATGAAATCCCGAAAACAACTCCGGTGGAGAAAATTTTGGCTTTGTAACTTTGCCGCTTTTTTCGTATGTTTGTGAGAATTGTGGACCAAAACTCGTTTGAACCTTTGCTGTTTCCCTGCATCTTCAGTCTCTTGATCGGCTATTGTACTGGCTCATTTCCTACGGCCTATCTGCTCTTGAAGCAGAAATCAAACGTCGACATCCGTGCGGCGGGTAGTGGAAATGTTGGCGCAATGAACGCCTACGAAGTTACCAGTTCGAGGCTGATCGGTTTTGCGGTTTTTGCTATCGATGCATTCAAGGGATGTTTCGCGGTGCTGGCCTCGATGGCGTTGTTCGGCACTGACTTCACAGTGCTGGCAGCAGCGGGGGTGGCGGCGATCATCGGCCATGATTTTCCGGTCTGGCTGAAATTCAAAGGAGGAATCGGGCTTTCTACGAGCGCGGGTGTCATGCTGGTAATAGGTTGGGTATTTCCCATCGTGTGGTGTCTGATTTGGGCGGTGAGCTATCGCGCATCGAAACACATCCACGGGTCGAACCTTGTTGCTTCAGTACTCAGCCCGGTGGTATTCGTTTCACTTCCGGCAACAGTCATTGCAGGAACGCTCCCTTCTTTCACCGGAACCGCAGAGGTCAGGGTTCTTGTTATTATTGTCTGTTGTCTGATTTTACTCCGGCATATTCGACCGGTTAAGCAGATGTTGGGAAAATCCCTATGATCAATCACCACAAATCTCATCCATGGAAAAACTGAGCATCGCTGAATTACAGGAGATGGCAAGGCAAATCCGCCGCGACATCATCAAGATGCTGTTGATTTCGAAATCGGGGCATTCGGGCGGACCGCTCGGTCTCGCCGACATCTTCGCATCTCTTTACTTCAACATTCTGAATATCGATCCGAAAAATCCACGGATGGATACCCGGGATTATTTCTTTCTCTCTGCGGGTCATTTGTGTCCGGTCTGGTATGCGACGCTTGCGCGCCGGGGTTTCATCCCCCTGAGCGAACTGGCCACCCTGCGGAAGATCAATGGAAGACTGCAGGGCCATCCCGCGCCGCCATGGACGCACGGAGTGCCGGGCGCTGAAATCGCTTCCGGCGCGCTCGGGCAAGGCCTCTCCGTTGCGGTGGGCTGCACGCTGGGACTGCGCCTGGACAAAAAGCCGAACCGCGTGTACGTCCTGCTGGGGGACGGTGAACTGGACGAAGGACAGGTCTGGGAAGCATTGATGACCGCCGGCCATCATAAAGTGGACAACCTGATCGCGATTGTCGACAGAAATGATTGCCAGATCGATGACCGCACCGGCAAAGTCATGAACCTCGAGCCCCTCGCAGAAAAGTGGAGCTCGTTCAACTGGCACGTGCTCGAATGTGACGGGAACAATATTGAACAGTTCTTGAAAACGATGAAACAGGCCCAGGAAGTGAAAGGGAAGCCGACTGTGATTATCGCGAAAACGTTCATGGGCCGAGGGGTTTCGTTCATGGAGGACGATTACAAATGGCACGGCGTTCCGCCAAATGAGGAACAGGGCAAGCAGGCTCTCGGAGAACTCGCACCGACCAAGCTTGGCGACTTCATCAAGTTCGACTGGGAACAACAACTTACCGGAGCACGATAGCATGCCCAAATATTCATCCAAAGAACTGAAAGCTACGCGACTCGGATTCGGAGAAGCTCTTGTAGAGCTCGGGAATGAAAATCCGAATGTCGTGGTCCTGGGCGGCGATGTGACGGGCTCGGTCCGGACCGACTTATTCAAGAAGGCTTTCCCCGACCGATTCTTCAGCGTCGGTATTGCCGAGCAGGATATGATGGGAACTGCGGCAGGACTCGCGATCGCCGGTAAGATTCCTTTTGCCTCCGCGTACGGTGAATTTGCCACAGGCAGACCGTTCGACCAGATCCGACAATCGATTGCGTACAGTCAGCTTCCGGTGAAAATATGCGCATCTCATTGCGGCATCACCGTCGGACCGGACGGCGCAACACATCAATCGCTGGAGGATATAGCTCTCATGCGCATTCTGCCGCACATGACGGTTGCAAGTCCGTGTGACTATCACGAGGCCAAGAAAATGGTCAAAGCGACGGTCAGCTGGAATCATCCGATTTATATCCGGCTCTTCCGCGACAACACTCCCGTTTTCACGGATGCGTCCTCGCCGTTCGAGCTCGGCAAATCGGTCACGCTCATCGACGGCCACGACGTGACGATCGTCGCATGCGGCTTGCAGGTGTGGGAAGCAATTCTCGCCGAGGAGGTCCTCTCGGCGCAGGGCATCAGCGCCAGGGTCATCAACATGCATACGATCAAGCCGCTCGACAAGGATGTTCTGATGAAAGCCGCCCGGGAAACCGGCGCGATCGTCACCGCCGAAGATCATCAGATCCATGGCGGGCTTGGCGGCGCGGTCGCGGAATTTCTTGTTCAGACATGCCCTATCCCGCAGGAGTTCGTCGCCGTCAACGATACCTTCGGCGAATCCGGCCCCGGTGACGAATTGATGAAGAAATACGGCATCGCAAAGGACGATATTGTGAAAGCAACCTTGAAGGTTATACGACGTAAGAAGAAGTAAGAACGATTTGCAAGGGGAATATGACTATGACCAAGAAAATATTTTCTGTGTTTGTGGTGATCTGTTTGCCGTTGATCGTCGCGTTCTGGTCGGGGTACACGGTCGGAAATCGCCATTCCCCGGCGACAGAGAACGGGCAAACCGACGATTCCTACATTCACCAGGCATCCTTTTCCGCGTCCGATCGTGACACCGTTTCAGATCAACTCATCGGGCAACGGCACAACGCGATCACGCGCGCGGTCGCAGCCGCAAGTCCGGCCGTGGTGAGCATCAACGTCACCGAAGTCCGCGAGTATCAATGGCAGAATCCTTTCTCGCAGTTCTTCGGCAACGACCCGTTCTTCCGGCAGTACTTTGGAGACCGGACGTACCGCCAGGAAATCAAGAGTCTCGGGTCGGGATTCATCATTTCTCCGGACGGGTACATTGTTACGAACGACCATGTCGCGGGCAACGGAAAAGAAATCACCGTCACGACCACGGCAAAGGAGAAATTCAAGGCCGTCCTGGTAGGAACGGACCCGGTTTCAGACATCTCCCTTTTAAAAATCGAAGGGAAAAATTTTTCCGCCCTCCGGCTCGGCAATTCGGACGACGTCATCATCGGAGAGTGGGCCATTGCCCTCGGCAATCCGTTCGGACTATTTGAAATCAGCGACAAGCCGACGGTGACTGTCGGCGTCGTGAGCGCCACCGGAATGAACCTCAGCGCCGAAGGAGGACGTTCGTACCGCGGCATGATTCAAACCGACGCGGCGATCAACTCCGGCAATAGCGGCGGCCCCCTCATCAACGCTCTGGGAGAAGTTATCGGCGTCAACGCCGTGATTTACACGCCCAATCAGGGCGTCTCCGGCGTCGGTGGAACTGCGGGCGTCGGCTTCGCCATTCCGATCAATCGCGTGAAGAGTGTCGTCGCGGAATTGAAGAAGAGCGGAAAAGTCGAGCGCGACTTCTGGACGGGATTAGAAGTCAACGCCGTTGATGTGCGCGTCGCGCGCTACTTCGGCCTGAACAAGCCGGAGGGAGTGATCGTGAGCGACGTCAAACCAAACAGCCCCGCCGAGAACAGCGGGTTCAAAGTGGGCGACATTGTCGTCGAAATCAACGGTGAGCATATCGTGAATGAGGAGACCGTCACGGAGATCGTCAGTGAAGCGAAAGCCGGCGATGTTCTGAAAATGAAAGTCCTTCGCGAAAAGAAATACCTGAACCTCGAACTCAAGCTGGAAAAACGCGGATCATGATTGCACGCTATACACGCGCCGAAATGGGCGCGATCTGGAGTGAAGAGAACAAGTTCCATACATGGCTTGACATCGAACTCCTCGCCTGCGAGGCGCAGGCCGAGCTCGGCGTCTTCCCGAAAAAATCGGCCCGGACTATCCGCCGGAAGGCTGCCTTCGATGTGCGGCGTATCGAAGAAATTGAGCGCACGGTGAACCACGACGTTATCGCATTTCTCACAGACGTCGGAGAGCACGTCGGACCGGATTCACGGTTCATTCACCTGGGCATGACGTCATCGGATATTCTCGACACCGGCCTGGCGATCCAGATGAAACTTTCCGCCGACCTCCTGCTCAAGGACTTGCAGACACTTTCGGCAGTTCTTGCCCGGCGCGCAAAGGAATTCAAGCGCACGATCATGGTTGGGCGCACGCACGGCATTCATGCCGAGCCCACGACTTTCGGCCTGAAACTAGCCATGTGGTACGATGAAACCCGGCGGAATATCAGACGAACTCGAGCAGGCGCGGGAAACAATTTCGTTCGGACAGATTTCCGGCGCCGTCGGCACCTACGAACATCTCGACCCGTTCGTCGAACGCTACGTGTGCGGAAAACTGGGACTCAAACCCGCGCCTATCTCTACGCAGGTCCTTCAACGCGATCTTCATGCCGAATTCCTGACGACGCTCTCCGTGGTAGGCAGCTCGCTCGAGAAGTTTGCAACGGAAATACGTCATCTGCAAAGAACCGAGGTTCTGGAGGCCGAAGAGTATTTCGCCAAGGGTCAAAAGGGCTCATCCGCGATGCCCCATAAGCGCAACCCCATTAGCTGCGAGAGAGTTGCCGGACTTGCGAGGGTTCTCCGTGGAAATGCCATTGCCGCAATGGAAAACGTGGCGCTCTGGCATGAACGCGATATAACGCACTCATCGGTCGAGCGCATCATCATTCCCGACAGCTGCATTCTCCTCGACTACATGATCGCGACATTCACGAAAATTGTCGATCAACTCGTCGTGTATCCTCAAAACATGATAAAGAATCTGGATAAAACCCGCGGGCTCATCTTTTCACAATCTGTCCTTCTCGCTCTTGCAAAAAAAGGAATGAAACGGGAGGACGCCTATGCTGCCGTGCAGAGGCTAGCGATGGAAGTCTGGTCGGGCGAGACGCGGGATTTCAAGGATGTTCTGAAATCAGACAAGACAGTTTCCTCATTCCTGGGCTCCCGCGAGTTGGATGAGCTATTTGATTTGAAAAAGAGCATCCGTAACGTCGACTACATATTCAAAAGGGTTGGACTGGGTTAGCGGTCACGGACCATTCCGTGACCGAGTCGGTGAAAGCCGAAGTGGAACCCTTTAACTGTCACGGTGGGACCGTGACAGCAAGTGCGGGTAACAATGACAGCAGAAAATATGTCCACAATATTTGTCAAGGAGAAGACTATGAAGAAGTATCAGAATTTCATCAGCGGGAAATGGGTAGATGCACGATCCGGAAAAACATTTGAAAACCGGAACCCCGCCAACTGGGATGAAGTGATCGGAACATTTCCCAAATCGGGGAAAGATGACGTCGACGAAGCGGTGAAGGCCGCCCGGTCGGCATTCGAAAAATGGAGGCTGGTGCCGGCGCCAAAACGCGGCGATATTCTGAAAACAGTCGGCGATATCATGGTCAGGCGGAAGGAGGAGATTGCCCGCCTCATGACGCGTGAAATGGGAAAGGTACTCGTGGAAACGCGGGGCGACGTTCAGGAAGGAATCGACACCGCGTATTATGCCGCCTCCGAAGGAAGGCGACTCTTCGGCCATACTGTCCCGTCCGAGCTGCCCAACAAGTTTAACATGGCGCTCCGGGTTCCCATCGGAGTTGCCGGAGTGGTCACGCCGTGGAATTTTCCGATGGCAATACCGACCTGGAAGATTTTCCCCGCACTGCTCTGCGGCAACACCGTTGTCTTTAAACCCGCCTCCGATACTCCGGCCACCGCAACGGTCCTTGTCGAGATTCTCCTTGAAGCGGGCATCCCCGAAGGAGTTATCAATATCGTGCATGGCGGCGGCGGTGAGGTCGGCATGGCGATTGTCGATCACCCCGATGTCGACCTCGTCAGCTTTACCGGCTCGACGGTGGTCGGCAAAAAGATTTCGGAAGTTGCCAGCAAGACGTTGAAGCGCGTTTCGCTGGAACTCGGCGGCAAGAATGCTCAAATTGTCATGGACGACGCCGACCTCAGCCTGGCGCTCGACGGCGTTCTCTGGGGCGCTTTCGGAACGACGGGCCAGCGCTGCACCGCAACAAGCCGTTTAATCCTCCACGAAAAAGTGTACGATACGTTCATGTCGATGCTTGTCGACCGGACGAAGAAACTCAGACTGGGAGACGGTTTGAAAGAGACCACCGAGGTCGGCCCCTGCATCAACGAGGCACAACGCAAGGTTGTCGAGGAGTACGTCAGGATCGGTTTGAAGGAAGGAGCCAGGATAGCTGTAGGCGGATCGATCGCATCGGGCGATGATCTGAACAAGGGATGGTTCTATCAACCAACAATCTTCTCCGATGTCCAGCCCGAGATGCGGATCGCGAAAGAAGAAATTTTTGGCCCGGTCCTGTCGGTTGTCAAGATCAAGTCTCTTGAAGAGGCTATCAGCGTTCTCAACAACACCGTGTATGGCTTGTCATCCTCCATCTACACACAGAACGTGAACGGTGCGTTCAAGGCGATCCGTGATATCAAAGCCGGGATCACGTACATCAACGGTCCCACGATAGGCGCTGAGGCACACATGCCGTTCGGCGGCGTGAAGCAGACCGGCAACGGGCACCGCGAGGGCGGGTGGACGGTGTATGAATTTTTCAGTGAGTGGAAGACTGTCTACGTCGATTACAGCGGCAAATTGCAGCGCGCGCAAATCGATTCATAACCGGCTGTAGGTCCGATCCCCCGGTCGGACATTCCTTCAACCTTGCGAAGGTTCCGAACCTTCGCAAGGTTTGCTCCGCCAATCAGCCATGGCGTAAAATCAGCCACTATCTTGAGACATTCCGCTTAGAAAGTGGCGTGTAATGCTGGAAAATGCGACATTTTCCCCGCTATTTGCCTCAAATCACAAATTTTCAACATCTCATTATCTTATCTATTTGAATCTCCCCCGTTTTTTATTATATTTAGAAAGTATGTTCCGTGAACTGACTATATCGAGAATTGCTTCAGAGCTTTCACGGAGAGATCCCTACAAACTCTACTTCGTCTCACTCTACGAGCACCAGGAATTCTTCTAAGAAAACAGAGATTGTCTAATTCTGTTAGAACAAATCTCTTTTCCCTGGAACGAATTATCTGAAAGGTGCTTTATGATCCATCGTGATTTCACTTCTTCTGATGCAGATCTCTCTGCCGTCAGATCACACATCCAACCGTCGGACATTTCGCAACTCATCGGCAAGCATATGCTTGTTGATGTGCTTGATTTCGTTGTCGACTTAGAGCGGAGCGAAGGAGCGTACATTTATGATCCCAAATCGAATCGCCGGCTCCTCGACTTTTTCACTTTTGTCGCCTCCATGCCCATCGGCTTGAATCACCCGAAGATGATGGCTCCCGAGTTTTTGGAAAAACTCGCGCTCGTCGCCGTCAATAAGCCGACGAACTCGGATGTCTATACCCTTGAGATGGCGGAATTCGTCGAGACGTTTGCACGGGTTGCCATGCCAGCATACCTTCCCCATGTCTTTTTCATCGAGGGCGGGGCGCTGGGTGTTGAGAATGCCCTGAAGGCGGCGTTCGATTGGAAAGTCAGGAAGAATTTCAAAAAAGGCTACAAAGAAGAGCGCGGTACGCAGGTGATCCATTTCCGGCGCTGCTTCCATGGCCGTTCGGGTTACACGCTTTCGCTCACCAACACGGATCCGGTGAAGGTCGAACTATTTCCGAAATTCAAGTGGCCCCGTATCGACACTCCGGCCGTCCGATTCCCGCTGAATGAAGAAAACCGGAAAGCCGCCGAGAACGCCGAACAGATCGCTCTGCACCAGATCAAGGATGCCATCCGCCAGAACAAGGATGATATTGCCTCGATCATTATCGAGCCAATCCAGGGCGAAGGCGGCGACAATCATTTCCGGAAGGAATTCCTCGTCGCACTACGAACGATCGCCGATGAGAACGACATCATGTTGATTTTCGATGAAGTGCAGACCGGAGTGGGCCTGACTGGGAAGATGTGGGCGCACGAGCATTTTGTCGAGCCCGACCTCATGTGCTTCGGCAAGAAAACCCAGGTTTGCGGTTTCATGTCAGGTAAACGTATCGATGAAGTACCGGACAACGTCTTCAAAGTGGCGAGCCGGTTGAATTCCACATGGGGCGGCAGTCTCGTCGATATGGTACGGTCGCAGCGCTATCTGGAGATCATTGAAGAAGAACACCTCGTCGAAAACGCACGCGTGATGGGAGAGTACCTCGGCTCCCGGCTGCAGGAATTGCAGATGGAGTTTCCGAAGATGGTGAGCAACGCGCGCGGTCTGGGACTTTTCCGCGCAATCGATCTGCGCAATGCGGATGAACGCAATGAATTGCGCAAGAAGGCATTCGACCGGGGATTGGTTGTCCTCGGAAGCGGGGAACGTTCGCTTAGATTCCGACCACCGCTCACGATTCTGAAACATGAGATCGAAGAATGCCTCAGCATCCTCCGGGATTCACTTAAAGAAATGAAAGCTTGAGCCTGGCGAGAGAGTGCCCTTTCGGGCAAAAATGCCCCGGCTTCCACTGCGAAGTCGGGGCTTTTCATTGAATTTGACTATAATCCTTTTTTCACGTACCTTTTTTTATTCATCACTTTATACAAGGGGTTCCCATGAAGGTTCAATTGCTATGTATCATGACGCTTCTGCTCGCATCGAGTGCGTTCGCACAGTTCCCCCCTACTGCCGAAAATGAATTGACGGGTGGGTTGGGCATGACGTGGATCGACAATCAGCCGTTTTATGCCGTCCACGTGCGGCCGGAATTCACTTTCTCCAAGATCGGTCTCGGTGTCGACCTTCTGATGGAATTCGACAGCCAGGGCCACCTGCGCAAGGCGGACTTCCAGCAATTCTCAGATTACGTCAGGGTACTCCGGTATGTTCGCTACAACACGGAAACCGACCCGCTGTTCATCAAGCTGGGAGCTCTCGACTACGTGACGATCGGCCACGGCAGTATCATCAACACCTACAACAACAGTCCGAGCTTTGATGCCAGAAAATCGGGACTACAGTTCAATTTGAATTCCGATATGGGTGGTATCCAGATGGTTTATAGCAATTTTGCCCAGGCGGGCGTAGCCGGACTCCGCGGCTTCGTCCGACCCCTCCAGCTAACATCGGCATCCGACATCCCCATCATCAGCAATCTCGAAGTCGGAGCCACGTATGCAACGGACTTCGACAAGTACGCAAGGGTTGAATCATACGACAGCGCCGGCTCACCGGTTACAAACGGTTCCATGAACATCGTCGGGGGTGACATCGGCTTACCGCTCGTGAAGAATAAATTCGTGAACCTTGAGCTGTACGCGGATTATGTGAAGATTCTCGACTTCGGAAGCGGCGCGACTGTGGGCATCAAGTTCGACGGCGATGCGACCGACCTCCTGAAAATGGGGATCAAACTTGAGCGAAGGTTCAACGGCAATCAATACATGCCCTCCTACTTCAACTCGTTTTACGAGATCGAGCGCTTCAATATACTGACGGGCGCCAGCAAGAGCCTGATGCTCAAGACACTTACCAACACCAATAACAACGGCCTGTACGGCGAGTTGCTCATTCGCCTGATCAATACGTTCGACATCATCGGAAGCTTCGAAAAGCTGGACAGGGATTCCAGCGGCATCCTGCACATTACCACAAACATCGCCCCGAAAGACGCACCCTATATCGCACGGGCCGGTTACGACAAGGTGAACATCGTCGACTTCAAGGACCTGGTGACAACCGACGACCGGTCACTGCTATACGCAGAGATTGGATACAAACCGATCGATTATATCATTGTTTCCACAATGTACATGTGGACGTTCTCTCCATTGTACGATAACAACAAAAATGTCATCGGTTATGCACCACAGAAAAAGATCGAACCTCGGGTTACATTTGTATACCCCATGTAGCGAGAGAGAGAAGCGACTTTCTGAAGTGAAAAACCCCGCCCCGATCAGATCGGGACGGGGTTTTTGATTTTGATGACCCCACCACCTATTTCATCATTAACATTTTTCTGGTCCGGACAAATGATTTGCTGCTGCCATTCGTACCGGTTGCTTCAATCCGGTAGAAGTAAAAGCCGGACGGGACGGACATTCCCGAATTGTTGGTCGCGTCCCATTCCACCGAGATCATTCCTGCGTCTTGAATCCCGTCAGCGAGCGTCCTGACCTCCTGACCGAGCACGTTGTACACCCGCAGGGTCACATAACTCTGTACCGGTAGCTGGTAACCGATCACTGTCGTCGGGTTGAATGGATTCGGGTAGTTTTGCTCCAGCTGGTATTCCTTTGGTATCGCCGGAGCCGCAATAAACGATTCACGATGCTCCAGGTTCAGAGTCGCGACATGAGAATCAGTGATCGAGATATCCCCTGTGGCGCTCAACTGAATTTCCGCAGAAGCAGTATGAGCATTACCGCCCGATCCGTACGAAAGCGCAAACGAACTTGCTTTCCCTTTCGAATTCCAGGAAACATCCAGTGGAAATTTTGCCCCTTGAACATCGATCGAAACTGAAGCATCCTTAGACCCTTTCCCGGGGAACCACACGGTGAATCCATTTGAGAAGCGGACATCAAACGCTTCCTGCGGTGGCTTCGGAGGCAGTTCCGCCATTGTAATGTTCCAGGGAACTTCTCCTTGCCTGCCAAAATAGAGTGTCCGACTCTTTCCATCGCGATCCTTTACAGTTATGGTGTTCATATCGTCGGGTGATGTAACGGTCGGCGAAGCGCCGGGACGGATTCGCAACTCAGCGGAGTTGAGCACAAATTCACCGCTGGTGTTTGCCTTCACCCAGTATCCCCGGTGTGGAAACAACGTGTCCAGCGGAGTGAGGATGTTGTATGTCCCGTTTTGCGCATTGTAAGAAAAGAAATAGTTGAGGATGCTGTCGGGGATCTGGACGATATTCGCTACTGCAACAGGTACTGACAGTGTGCCGATGAGATTCCATCCCTGGCGAACGTGAACGGTGTCCAGTAATCTCTCCTCGCCGATGATCGGGATGCTGTCGGGCAACGCAAATTTCAGCCAGTAGCCGACATTGTTCACAATCGTATCGGCGATTTGATACCCATGGCTATAGATGAAGGCATCCGATTGACTCGATGAATAGATCGAACTTTTTCTTGAGTCAGTTACTTTCACTGGGAGTGACAGAAGGTTCCATCCTCCCTCGACAACAGAGCGGGGATAGTAGTAGGCCACGGCCGCCATCGCATTGAGTATCCCCCAGCCGTTCAGATTATCCGGTGAGACTGCATTGCTTGCCGTCTGGCGCATTGCATCACGCACCTGCATCGGTGTGAGATACGGATTTGAGCACACTACAAGCGCGGCAACGCCCGCAGAAAGCGGGCACGCGAATGACGTGCCGCTCCCGTATCCATAGGAAGTATTTCCGCCGGCGGAAGCAAGATAGTCGTTCACTCCCATAGCCATGATATCCGGCTTGATCCGACCGTCAACCGTCGGCCCCACGGAGCTGAAAGAGGCTCTGTTGCCGGAGGCATCGACCGCGCCCGCTGTGATAACACTGTCGCCATCCGCAGGAGCAATCAGTGTGTTGTGGGAAGCATTGTATCCGCTGTTGCCCGCAGCGTTCACGACAACGATCCCAAGCGCGACGGCATGGTCAGCCGCCCGCGTAATCAGCGCGGTTTGTCCGTCCATATCCTGCCATGTCAAACTCGTGTAGGGCGGATCGAACCCAAGGTAACCGAGCGACGTACTCGTCACGTCGACACCGATGCTGTCCGCCCACTCAATTGCCTCCGCCCAGTTGTCTTCCTCGATGGGAGTCTCGCTCGAATCGTTCTCGGTCCGTGCGAGTATAAAATCGGCCTTGAATGCCGGACCGATCAGCTGACCCGGTTTGTAGCCCCCGATTGCCGAGAGCGTCGATGTACCGTGCCAGCCCGCGTTCGGATCGTATGGTACTACACTCCCCTTATGGTCAACAAAGTCATGCTGCGCGATTATGTTCATCGAATCGAACACCTCGTGCGTTTGCAATCGCACCCCATCATCAAAGATTCCGATAACGACGCCCTGACCATAGAATCCAAGGTTGTGTACTGCCGGCACATTGATCTGGCTCAACTGGGTAAACGACGCTCCGTAATCCAACGAATCGACTCCCTGGGGCTGGGGTACTTCGTGAAATCGTTTGGCATTGCTGAGACGCTCCATCGATGCATCCCTTTTCCATCGGCCGACAAGGTCAATCTCCCTGACAAACGGCATGCTTCGTACGGCGTCAATCTGCGATCGCGTCGCCACGGCGCTGACTGCATTGAACCACTTCAATTGGTGCCGTACTGCGACGACTGCTTTCTCAACGGCGTGGACGTATGCTTGATCAAGAGGATAGTCTGCCTCATCAATAAGAGATTCTGCCGGACGGGTCTTGAGCCGTCGTTTCAACGATCGCTCCGAGACAAGCTGCCCGGGGTTGAAGGCCGCACCCTGCGCCTTGTCCCCTTTATCGGCGAAGTAAACTATGACGACCTCGCTCTCACCCGGGCGAAGGGTTTGGTACCGCCGTTCCAAATTCTTCCCCAAGCGGGCCATATGGCCGGCGGTCGCCAATGACGAGACGACAAAAAGCATCAATATAACATTACGCATTCCTACGGTCGAAAACATTGCTCTATTCCTCAAAAAATGATTACTTTGACGGGTTCCAGCCCGGTTGAGGCCGCTCATCGCACCACGTCCTATTTAGCAATATCGGGAAATTTGGAATGAGATGGAAGCTTGAGACTCAAGAAAACTTTTTGTATCTTTCAAGCGTCCGTTTGCAGCTTTGGGGCCTGACGGCGAGTGTTATTCGCAAGCTATGTCTTTCGACTACAGGATTTAAGAACTCATGGAACAACAGCTCTTCCTATTTTTTCATTTTATCGGCATGGGACTTTTTGTGACGGTCCTGACCGCCGGCTTCATTCTTGAAATGCAATACAGGAAAGCTCCGACGCTGGAAGCAAAGGCGATTCTGCTGCACGCATTGAAACCCATCGGGTTACTCAGTCCGCTTGCAATCGTTGTCACGCTCGCCTCGGGCATCGGGAATATGGTTAATCTTCAAGTGGGCGTTTTCTCAAGGGGCTGGTTGACCGCCAAGATCATCTTTTTTGCCATCATGGCCATCAGCGGCCTGCTCTTCAGTGTCAAATCCCGGAATCGTGGAACGATGATCCAAACCATGGTGAAGGGCGGAGCTCCGGCAACCGCTGACAGACAATTGAAGGATTATGATAAACAGATCGGTTTGTTTTACCTCGTCCTTATGCTTCTCCTCATCCTCATCGTGGGCCTTGCCGTTTACGGCGGGACCGGAGGACAATGATCATCGGGACGCTCGGGCAGAAATCCGGGCTTGGACGGTCAATCCTGCCGGTGTGTCGGCGGCAGAGTCCCGCTCCCGGCGAATCTCAAGACCAGAAATCAACATTTAGCTCAAACGTATATTCACAATTTCATAGGGGTGATTCCATCATGAAAATAGTTCTTTCGTTGTGCCTCGTTCTTATGCTCGCTTTCGTCGGGTGTTCGAAGAAACTCGAGCAGGTCAAAGTCGGTGAGATGAACGATTACAAAGACCCGGCGTATGGTTTCAAGATCAAATATCCCAAGGAGTGGCTGCAGCTTGGACCGGCGGGGAAAGCGCTCTTCACCAGGTCGCAGGAAGTCGCAAACAAATTCCAGGATCCCAGGACGGGCGAAGAGGGTGCGCAGGTTGTCGCCGAAGTCGTTAAGTACGAGGGCAAAACAGCCGACAGTCTCATTCAAGCAGCGAAGGAAGATTTGAAACAGACCTGGCAGGGAATTGAACTTCAACCCGACGTACAGGTTACGGTTGGCGGCAAGCAAGCCACGAAAGTTTCATATTCCATCCGGGTGACCCAAAAGACAAACATCCAGGGATACGAGATATTCGTCCCCGGGGATACGGCACTCTACAAGCTGGACTTTGCCGGATACGGCGAGCAATACAACGCACATGCACTTGTGTTCGACGCGATGCAGGCGTCGTTCGAGTTGCCTGTGGTCGTTGCGAAAAAATCCGATGTGTGGCAGCCCTCGACGAATCTCGATAAGTACGCGTGCGATTTCTTCACGATCCAATACCCCGATAATCTGAACTTTGTCCCGCAGAACAAAGGAGATAAAGACCTCGTGATGGAAATGCGCGCAGACAGGCAGGATTGCAGTATCCACATCGACGTGTTTGGAGCAAAGAAACTCACGGTTGATAAAGTGTGGGAACAAAACAAAGGCAGATACAAGCTAAGCAACAGCGGCGAATCCACGATTGACGGGAACAAATGCCACTGGGGAGATTATTCCCCATCGATAAAAGACGTCAACAGTCGCGCGTATTTTGTCGTGAAGAACGACAAGGTTGTTCGTATCACTCTCAACTGGTTCGCACCGCAGAAGGATATCTATTTCACAACATTCGAAAAAAGCATTAATTCAATAAAATTCAAATAAGTGAAAAACTATGGATCGTCGCGCGGTCACAACAACATTCACACTCGACGGGTACCGGGTTGCAAAGAATCTGGGCCTTGTCCGGGGGATCACTGTTCGTTCACGTTCCATCATCGGGAACATCGGAGCTGGTTTTCAGACACTCTTCGGGGGACGCATTTCGCTCTACCAGGAGCTTTGCGAAAAAGCCCGTGAAGAGGCGTTCGAGATCATGATCCTGCACGCGCAGGAACTCGGAGCGAATGCCATCCTCGGCATGCGGTACGATGCGAACGAAATCTCGGCAGGCATTACCGAGGTTCTCGCCTACGGGACCGCCGTTGTTGTCGAGAAGGTATAACCCATGGACATAAGGAATCGCACCGTGCTCGTCCTGGGGGGATGGGGATTGGTTGGCTCTGCCATATGCCGCAAGCTCGTTGAGGAGCAGCCGAAGAAACTCATCGTCACGTCCCTCCAGCGCTCCGAGGCGGAGGAAGCCGTCGCCGAACTGCGAAAAGAATTCCCGAAACTCGGCAAGGCCTTTTTTGTTCCGTGGTGGGGGAATATCTTCGTGCGCCATCAGCTCAAGGACAAGAGCAGGGACGAAATTCTGACGAACGACCGCACCCGTTCCATGATGATTGAAGACGTGCTGGACGAGCTGACCGAAGTCGTTCTCCAGCGCTCATCGATTTTTCAGCTCATCAATGAATTCAAGCCCGACATCATTATCGACAGCATCAATTCGGCGACCGCCATCGCCTACCAGGACATTTTCCAGGGCGCGCGGGATACGCTGCGGCAGATGAAAAAAGCAAGGTCGGCGCACAATGTCGACGAGGTTTTTGCTGCAACCGAACGTCTTCTCTGCACACTCTATACCCCGCAGCTCATCCGACACGTCCAGCTTCTTTACCGCTCGATGCATGCCAGCAAGACGAGCATCTATGTCAAGATCGGAACCAGCGGCACCGGCGGGATGGGATTGAACATCCCCTACACCCACAGCGAGGAACGGCCTTCGAGCGTTCTGCTGAGCAAGTCTGCTGTGGCCGGAGCGCATACCATGCTGCTGTTCCTCATGGGTCGAACGCCGGATGCCCCCATCACGAAGGAAATCAAACCAACGGCGGCGATTGCATGGAAAAGGGTAAGCTACGGCGAAGTGAAACGGCGCGGGAAACCGATCGAACTCGTCGACTGTCCCCCGGCGAAGGCTGTCAAACTGAGCGGCATCCTGCGCATCCGAATGAAGGAATTTGCCGCCCCGCTTCACAAGACGCTCAAATCCGTTTTCATCGACACGGGAGAAAACGGAATTTTCTCCCACGGCGAATTTCAGGCGATCGCGACTCCCGGCCAGATGGAATTCGTCACCGCAGAGGAAATTGCGGAGAGCGCAATTTATGAGATCAAAGGCGGGAACACGGGGCACGACATCATCAATGCGCTGGACAACGCAACCCTCGCCCCGACGTACAGGGCCGGCTATTTGTTCGAGAGCGCACACAAGGCAATGGCCGACCTGGAGCGGAGGCACGGAGTCGACAGCATTGCGTTTGAGGTCCTGGGACCGCCCCGGCTTTCTAAACTATTGTACGAGGCATATCTTCTGAGACTCTGTTTCCACGACATGAAAACTGTCGCCGGCACCCGAACTTCCACGCTGTCCAGGAAACTTCTCGCCGAAGTGCAGAAAGACCGCGACCTGCGTGCCCGAATAATCTCCATCGGAATTCCCATACTCCTGCCCGACGGTAAAACGCTCCTACGGAGCGATACGATCAAGATTCCTCCATTCCAGGGTGAGAATGAAATTCAAATCTCTCCGAAAAAGATAAACCTCTGGGCGCACGACGGATGGGTTGATTTGCGGATTGAAAATATGGAGCTCTGGAAATCCCGCTTCAAGGAAATCGTCCGGATGGCCGAGGAGATTCCGTCGAGCGATACGAGTTCACGGTATATGTACACCCGCGAGTACTGGGAGAATTTTGAGGCTATTGTCCCGGGGAAACTCGCCGGATGGATCTTCAGTTATGAGGAACAGGGAATGAGGATGAAGGACTGATTGGCCTTTGGCTATTAGCTTTTGGCTGTTGGCCTTTCGGCTCAGGGCCAATAGCTAAGGGCTAATAGCTATTCATACCTCAGTGATTCGATCGGGTCGAGGTTGGAGGCTTTCCAGGCCGGATACACTCCAAAGACTATGCCGATGAGCGAGCAAATGATGAAGCCGATTGCCGCCCAATCAAATGGAATCACAGGGGGGACTTTGAGAAGCAGCGCCGCGACATTTCCCGCGAGGATGCCGAGGATGATACCGATGATCCCTCCCATTTCGCTCAACATTACCGCTTCCATGATAAACTGGGCCAGGATATTGTTCTTGCGCGCTCCGATCGCTTTCCGGATACCGATCTCCCTTGTCCGCTCGGTCACGGAGACCAGCATGATGTTCATGATTCCCACGCCGGCGGCGATCAGAGCAATTGCGCTGATAAGCATGATGCCGAGCCGCACGTATTTCGTCAGATCGTTGAAGGTCTCGATGAGCGAGTCGTTGGAAAAGATGTAGAAGTCGTCGGGGTCGCCGGGTGCGACATGGCGGGAGGCCCGCATGATTCCCCGCACCTGCTCAATGCAATCATCGTAGACTTCCTTGCTCGCCGCCTGCACCATAATGTGAATATCCCGGTCTTCCCCATAAACCTCGAACAACGTCGTCAGCGGAATAGCGACAAAATAGTCCTGGTTTCCGCCGAGCATCTGCCCTTTCGACTCGTTCACCCCGACAACCTGGTATTCCTGACCGTCGATGCGAATCGTCTGTCCGACGGGGTCGGATCTGGGGAAAATCTTTTGGACGACGGCCGCGCCGATGACAGCCACATGTTTTGAGTCGTTTACTTCATCGTTGCTGTAGATACGGCCTTCGCTTACTGTCCAGTTATTTGTCGTAAAGCCGTCGACATCCTCGCCCATCAGTTCAACGTTGGGATTCGTCTTGAGACCGCCGGGGGTCGCAACCTCCTTACCGCCGGTCCCGGCCTCAAGCCCCACGGCGATAGCCATGGTCGCCCGCTGTTTTACCGCCAAACCCTGAGCGTACCGGATTTTTTTCCGATTTCGCAACTTAGCCCGTTCCCGCGGACCTCCCGACTGAAATTCGGGGAATCGCTGAATCTGGAAAGTGTTCGCACCCAGCTGGGTCAGACCGTCTTCAATGCTGTTCATGAGCACACCCATGGCCGTCATGACCGCGATGATGGAGAACACTCCTACGGCGATTCCCAGTAGGGTCAGAATCGAACGCAGCTTGTTGGTACGCAGAGCGTTGAGCGCCATGATGAGGCTCTCCCGCACTTCATACGCGATTGTTTCCGCAACACGGATCACGAGTTCACCGCTGTCCTATTCGTACCGTAACGATTCGATGGGGTCCAGGCTGGCTGCCTTCCAGGCGGGGTACACCCCGAAAACGACCCCGACGAGCGTACAGGAACCGAATCCAATTGCCACCCAATCGAGGGGTATGACTGGGGAAACCTTCATAAACAGAGCGATCACGTTTCCTGCAATGAGTCCGAGAATGATGCCGATCACCCCCCCCAGCTCGCTCACAAGAACCGCCTCAAGGATGAACTGCGTCAGGATGTGATTCTTCCTTGCGCCGACTGCCTTACGGATTCCGATTTCACGGGTTCGTTCGGTCACTGAGACGAGCATTATATTCATAATGCCGACGCCGGCCGCAAGGAGAGCAATCGCGCTCACGAGCAGAATTCCAAGCCTCACATACTTCGTGAGGTCGTTGAATTGTTCCATCACTGAATCGTTCGACCAGATGAAGAAGTCATCGTCCAGACCCGGCGCGACATGCCTGACGCCCCGGAGGATGCCGCGGACCTGGTCCATGCAATCTTCGTAGGAATCGGACCCGGGCGCTACAACCTTGATGGCAACATTCTGATTCCGTCCGTACACTTCGAAGAACGTTGTAATGGGAATGACGACGAAGTAGTCGTTATCTCCTCCCAACATCGAACCTCGCGGCTGGACAACTCCGACGACCTCGTATTCCCGTCCGTCGATCCTCACAATCTGGCCGATCGGATAAATCTTGGGAAAGAGCTTCTTGGCGACATCGATCCCGAGGACAATGACTGGCTTTGCCGAAGCGAGCTCGGTCGTGCTGAAAAGTCTGCCTTCGCCGATAGTCCAACTGTTTGCCGTGAATCCCTCAATATCCCTGCCGCTGATTGAGACATTCGGATTTGTTTTGTCGCCCCTCGGCGTGGCAACGACCTTGCCGAAATCGGAACAGAACATGCCGACGGCCGCGGCAAGGGTCGCATTTTCCTTTACCCTGAGGCCCTGCTCAAACGTTATGTCCCTTCTGTTTCGGAGCTTGGCTTGATTCTGCGCGTTCCCCATCTGGAACATTGGGTATTTTTGAATCTGGAATGTGTTGGCGCCCAGCGCGCTCATTTCCCCCTGGATACTGTTGATAAGCACGCCCATGGCAGTCATAACGCCGATGATGGAAAAAACTCCGACTGCTATGCCGAGAAGTGTGAGCAGAGAACGGAGCTTGTTCGTCTTGAGGGCAGCCAATGCCATCATAAAGCTCTCCCTGATCTCGAGTAAGGCCGTCTCGATGGCGCGGTGCATATGACCTCTATTCGTAGCGAAGGGCTTCGACGGGATCCATCTTGGAAGCCCGGTAGGCCGGCAGGAATCCGGAAATGACGCCGACGAGGAGTGAGACTCCAATTGCGAGAAAAACCACGGACAGAGGCATGGCGGTCGGGAGAACCTGGTCCGCAATCAGACTGAGCGGATACGAAATCGCAAGCCCGATCAGGCCGCCGATGAGACAGATGAGAGCCGATTCCACCAGGAACTGGAGAAGGATCGTCCTGCGGCGCGCTCCGATGGCCTTCCGGACGCCGATCTCCCTTGTCCGCTCGGTCACGGAAACGTACATGATGTTCATTATTCCGATACCGCCAACGAACAGAGACAACCCCGTAATAAAGAAGCCAACGCCGGCGATTACCGCGGTCATGGCGCCGAAAACCTGGGTGAGCAGCTCCTGCTCGTTAATGCTGAAATCGTCTTCCTGGCCCGGCTGAAGACGGCGGGCTTTGCGCATAATCCCGCGGAGTTCCTCCTTCGCATCGTCGAGGTCCGCATCTTTCGCAACGCGGACGTTGAGCGTCACGTAATGCCGCTGGCCAAAGTGGCTCATGAAGGAGTTGATGGGCATGAAAACCCGGTTGTCGGATGTAAAATCGCCGAAGAGACCGCCCTGTTTTTCAAAGACGGCGAGGACCTTGTACGGGTAACCTCCGACGGTAATCGTCTGTCCGATGGGGTCGACGGACGGAAACAACTGCTCGGCGACGTTGGCGCCGATGGCGCACACCGGACGGCCTCCGTCGGATTCTTCCTGCGAGAAAAATCTTCCGTCCTGGATTGTTGTTCCCGACGCCTCCTGGTACGCGGATGTCGTTCCCGTGACAAACGCATTCAGCATGGAACGCGAACCGTAACGGCAATCCTTGGTCGTGGTTGCGTCCGGAGCGATTGCATCGGCGAGAGTCGCATGGCGAGAAATATAGTCCGCGTACTCCAGCTTCATATCTCTGCGGTTACGGTACTTCCACCAATCATTGTCCCCCACCCACGGCCATTTCTGGATATAGAGCACTTTCGAGCCGAAGGCAGATGCGCTTTTCTCAAATGCCCGGTTGAGGCCCTCAATCGCCGTCGCCATGAGCGTTACCGAAACGATGCCGATGACAATGCCGAGCGTCGTGAGCACCGAGCGCATCTTGTTCGCCCGGATGGCACGGAACGCGATAACGAGTCCCTCTTTTACCTCGGTAAGAAAATGCATTACGGCTCCACAGGTGCGTGGATCGCTGGAATTTTGCGCTGGGAGACTATTTCATCGCTCTCGACGCCACCGTCGCGAATACGGATGATCCGGTGGGCATGCTCTGCGATATACTCTTCGTGCGTGACGAGAATGATGGTGTTCCCCTTGTCGTAGATCTCTTCGAACAGCATCATAATCTCGTCGCCGGTCTTCGAATCGAGGTTTCCGGTCGGTTCATCCGCGAGTATAATGGATGGTTTTGTAACGATGGCTCTTGCGACGGCAACGCGCTGCCGCTGACCGCCCGATAATTCGTTCGGCTTGTGATGCACGCGCTCGCCCAGACCGACTTGCGTAAGGGCTTCCATTGCCATCCGTTTGCGGTCCCCCGCGGAGACACCTCCATAAATGAGGGGCAACTCGACATTGTGCAAAGCGTCGGAACGCGGAAGCAAATTGAAAGTCTGAAACACAAACCCGATCTCTTTGTTCCGGATCTTGGCGAGCTGGTTATCGTTCATCTCGCTCACATTGACTCCGTTGAACTCGTAGAGGCCCATGGTGGGAGTATCGAGACAACCGATGATATTCATCAGGGTCGATTTTCCGGAACCCGAAGGCCCCATAATAGCGACATACTCGTTTCGATGGATCTGGATCGAAACGCCTCGAAGGGCCGGGACTTCCTCGGCGCCGCCCATATCATAGACCTTTTTGATTTGCTGGAGATTGATTACTGTCGAATTGTTCATGTGGTCCTCAAGGCGTCCTATTTCGAACCCGGATTGGTATTTTTCTTTTTCTCGTTTTCAACCTTTACTTTGGCGCCGTCTTCCAGTTCTCTGCTGATGGCCTTATAGCTTCCCGAAACGACTTCCTGGTTCGCTTTCAACCCGGAGACAATTTCGGTGTATGAATCGTCTGAGATTCCACGCTTCACTTCGATCGATTTCGCGACATTATTCTCGATGACGAACACGACCTCTTTCGGCTTTTCGGTCTTTTCCTTTATCCTCGAATCATTCGAAGCCATTGCAGCGCTCTCATCTTGCTCCTTCTTTTCCTTGGCCGACCGTGCGGTTACACTTTGGACCGGGACGGTAAGGACGTTGAGCTTGGTCTTCGTCTCAATAGTTCCGGTCATCGACATTCCCGGCCGCAGGACGACGTCCTTGTCGAGAATTCGCACACGCACCTCGAAGTTCGTCACTTCTTCTTGCGTCCCCAGGCCCGTGGTTTTCGCGGTGTTGCCGATCTGATACACAATACCCGTCAGTTTCCGGTCCGGCAGCGCATCGACTTCAATCCTGCCGGTATCACCGAGTGCTATGGTTACAATGTCGTTCTCACCAACATTGATGCGCGCTTCCATGCGCGAGAGGTCCGCCACCGTCATAACCTCCGTCCCCTGGAATTGACTCGTTCCCAGAACCCTCTGCCCCAGTTCGACGTTGAGTGAGGATAGAATGCCGTCCATAGGCGCATAAATTGTCGTTTTGTTGAGACTTTCCGTCGCCTGGCTCACCGCCGCCTCTGCCTGATCGTGGTTGGCTTTTACGACCTCAAAGTTGGTCTTTGCCGCTTCGAGGTCGGAGCTTGAGATCAACCCTTTCGCAAATAAATCCTGGGCTCGTTTGTAGTCGGCCAGGGCCTTGTCGAGGCTTGATTTAGCCGACATCTGTTGTGCCACTGCCTGATCCCGCTGGGCGATGTAGATGTCGGGCTTTATTTTCATAAGCACATCCCCCTTCTTGAGCTTCGCGCCCTCCTTGAAGGGCAGAGCAATGATTTCACCGCTGACTTCGGGCGAAATGACAACCTGGACCTCCGGCTGGATCTTGCCAGTCGCCGTGACGGTCTGGGTAATCGTGCGCAAGCCGACTTTCTCGGTCTGCACGGTGTACACCGTTTCCTTCTTGCTCCCGAGTATCACGAGAAGCGTCAGGACCACCAATGCTGCTCCGATGATGGAAAAGATGATAACTTTCTTTTTTGATTTCTTATTATTTGCCATGGCAGTTTTCTCCGGGAATATAAAATCTTGTTATCTAACAATCACCCCTAGGACATATTCCATCTGTTTCTTTGCGGTCAGATAGTCCACGACGCCGCTGACTTTGTTGCTGGCAGCAGTCGTGTAATTCGCTTCCGCGGTGAGAAGGTCGAGCAGTGTTCCCGATCCAAGGTTGTATTTCTCCTGAGCGATCTGAAGGTCCATCTGAGCCGATATGATGGACGTTCTGGATACGCGGACCTCCTTCTCCGATGCTTCAAGATCGAGAAGGGCTTTGCGGACGTCGACGCGAACCTGCCGTTCGTTCTGCTTCACCTGCTCTTCGGCGTTCATACGGCCCACCTGCGCCTGCTCGACTTGATTCTCTCTTGAAAAACCGTTGAATATCGGCAAAGATGCTGTGAAGCCAAAGTTCAGCGCTCGATTGTCCGTCAAGTAATTGGATTCGCTGACGTAATCGAAACCGCTGTAGCCAAAGGAACCACTTGCGGAAATCGTGGGCATGTAACTTGCGCGGGCCATGGTTACGGCTGCCTGCGCACCGTTCAGGGTCTCAATCGATCCCACGTAATCCGGCCTCTTTGCAATCGCGGTACTAACCAGGCTCTGATAATCCGAGTACGTTGCGTTCAGCGGAGCAAATTCAGTCGTATCGATCTCGGACGGAATGCCGGTGAAATCAAAAGTATACTCGTTGCCGACGTCGACACCAAGAAAGGCGACCATATCCGCTTTGGCTTTCTCGTGGGTGCTCTGAGCTTGAATCAAGGCGAACTCGTCCGCGCCAACCTGCGCCTGCTGCCGGTAGACATCTGCGAGCGCCAGGGCGCCAACATTGCTTGATTCGACAATCCGCTCAAGTTGTTTCTTATCGCGCTCGAGGTTGTCGTTACTCACTTTCATCAATTCATAGGTTTTGAAAACATTCAGAAACGACTGGTACGTTTGATTCACCGTTGTCTGTTGCGTGCGATCCAGAGTGTACTCAGAGGCATTTGCATTCGAACGGGCGAGACTGAGGTTCGAGGTGTTGGAAAATCCATTGAAAAGCACATAGCTACCCGATATACCGGTGGTGTACGAATTCGAAGGAGAATACCCGGTAGTTTTCACGATCTGACCTCCTTGGATGTAAACCACAGACGGTGTCCACGCCTGGCTGCGTGAGAAGTTAGCGCTCGCCCCAAAACTCGGGAGAAAGTTACCCTCTGCGGCGGTGACGCCGAATTGCTGCCCCGCAAGATTGTTTCGTGCCTGTATAATCGACAGGTTTTTATTGACCGCTATCTGAACGGAGTTTTCAAGTGTCAGTGTCACAGGTTGTGAAATCGCAGTTCCAGCAACCAAAAGGGGCAAAAGCAGGAGAAATATTGCGTTCCTCATCGAAGTAAGTCCTTAGGATTTAAAGTTAAAGTAATGAGAATAGCCACAATTATGCTATTCAAGTTAACGAAAAGTTGTCTCAAAAGTTACACTACCTGAGTGATGAATTTTCCAGCAAAACCCGGTCCTTTATCTGAAGAAGGTACTCCAGAGCGGCATCGTGTTCGTTCGGGATTTGGCCTTCGAGGACCGCTTCTTCGACCATCCCCTTCAGTATCCCGACAACAGGACCCGGTTCCACAGCACACACCCGCATTATTTCGTCTCCCCGGACAGGGGGTTGCCAGTTGCGAAGGCGATCCTTCTCCTCCACCTCCTTCATCTTCTGCATGACAACGTCATAGTTCTTTACATACTGCGCGACGCGCTGCGGATTCTGGGATGTAATGTCTGCGCGGCAGAGCAGCATCAGATCGTCGATTGTATCCCCGGCTTCGAAGAGAAGCCGCCGGACGGCGGAATCAGTCACCTCACCTCCGACCAGCACCATCGGGCGAAGATGGAGCCGCACGAGCTTTTCGACGTATGGTAATTTGTCGAACGGCAGTCGCAGCCGTCGAAAGATCGGATTCATCATCCGCGCGCCAAGCTCCTCATGTCCGTGAAACGTCCAGCCGACATCTTCTCTGAACGCTTTTGTACGCGGCTTGGCTATGTCGTGGACGAGCGCGGTGAACCGCAACCACAGATTGTCCGTTGTCGCGCTGATGCTGTCGACAACTTTCAACGTGTGAAGGAAAACGTCTTTGTGATGATAATCCCGGCGCTGCTCCACGCCGACCATGTCAACCAGCTCCGGGAAGATATGTTTCGCGAGTCCGGTATCCAGGAGAAGCTTTAGCCCGATGGACGGCTTCGGCGAGGCAAGGATCTTGAGAAATTCATCGGTGATCCGCTCCTTCGATACTATGGAGATACGCCCGGACATCTCCTGGATCGCCTCGCGTGTTCTCTGCTCGATGTGAAAATGCTGATGTTCCCCCGATTTCCCGGGATCACGCAGTTGCGAGGCGAACCGGAGAGCGCGCAACATCCGGAGCGGGTCGTTGTCGAAAGTCTTCCGGGGGTCGAGCGGCGTTTTTATGATTCGCTTGCGTAGATCCACTTCTCCGTCGAACGGGTCGGTGACGTTGCCGAACCGCTTCTTGTTGATGGAGACGGCGAGCGCATTGATCGTGAAATCCCTGCGGGCAAGGTCGCTTTGAAGCGTTGCCTGCTTCACATGCGGCTTGCGGGAATCGGAGTCGTAGCTCTCTTCGCGGGCCGTCACGAACTCCACTTTCCCGCTCACGAGAGGAATCATAGCCGTCCCGAATTTCTCGTACACCACCACCTGTTTCTTCCCGAGCTCGTCGGCCACCGAGTGCGCGAAGGAGATCGCGTCTCCGACAACGACGATATCGATGTCTTTGACATCTTTCCCGAGCAGCAGGTCCCGGACGTACCCGCCGACAACATAGGATTCCAAGCCCAGCCTGTCGGCCACTGCGCCGACCCGGGAAAGGACATCCTCGGTAATTTCAATATGCTTCACTTCAGGCATAACGATGGACTGCGGACCGAGTCTCAGACCGGAATCTGTTGACGGTTAATCGATTCGATGATTTGATGGGCGACTTCGAGGGCGCGTAATCCTTCCTCGGCGGAAACCACCGGGCGAGTTCCTTTTTGGATTGCTTCCACAAACATCTCAAGCTCGTATTTCAGAGCGTTCACTTCCTTGATTTTCGGACGTTCATACGTGATTTTCCGTTTCAACTTCCCGGAGGTGAGCTCCCCCAGCATCTTCGTCGAAGGGGCCGACGGGTCATCTTTATCCATAAGCCGGAATACTTCCGCGCGTCCTTCAGAAAAATCCACGGAAATATACGCATCGCGCTGGAACAACCGCATCTTCCGCATCTTCTTTTGCGAGATCCTGCTCGCCGTAACATTTGCGATACATCCGTTCTCAAACTGGATGCGCGCGTTTGCAATATCGATCGTATCGGAGACGACCGCGATCCCGTTCGCATGAATGCTCTTGACCGAAGAATTCACAAGGCTCAAAATGATATCGATATCGTGGATCATCAGGTCCAGGACAACCGCAACATCGGTGCCGCGGGGGTTAAACTGTGCGAGCCGGTGCGACTCGATGAACATGGGATTCACATGGTACTTCTCCAGCGCCAGCAATGCGGAATTAAATCGCTCGATATGCCCGACCTGAACCTTGAGGCCGGCCTTCTTCGACAGCTCGAGAAGGCGTCGGGCTTCACCTATCGACTGTGTGATCGGTTTTTCGACGAAGATATGGACGCCGTGCTCGAGCGCCTTCTCCGCAATCTCAAAGTGCGTGCTCGTCGGCGTGACGACGCTTACGGCCTTAACCTTCGTCAACAACTCATCAACTGTCGAGAAGGCGGTCGTCCTGTACTCGCGGGCAACCTTTTCTGCGCGGCCCCGGTCCAGGTCGGTTACTCCGACAAATTGAACCGACGGCATGTCGGCATACATTTTGGCATGCAGCGAGCCGAGATGACCGACGCCGATGACTCCGACGGGAAGCTTTTCCATAGACGAAGTATCCTTCATGATTTACGCCTCGCGTGCATTGAGGACGGGGAAAGAGATCTTCAGCCAATCGAAAAAATCGCCGACGCTGTGAAACAGATGGTCGACATCCATTTGAAGCACTTTTTCCTTGCCGTATGAATCCCAGACAACAGCTGCGATGGCAACGCCAGCATCCCGGGCAGCTGTAATATCAGACACCGAATCGCCAACCATCAGGACTTCGGTCGGCTCCAGGGCAAACATGTTGACAACCTTCCGGATGCCTTCTGCCGACGGCTTGTGGTTTGTCACATTGTCGCCAGTGACGATGATGTCAAAATAGTTCGTGAGGCCGATGTGCTTCAGGGTAATGAGCGTCGTGCGCTTGCCTTTTCCCGTGAATACTGCCAGCAGAACCCCTCTGCCTTTGAGAAATTCCAGTATTTCCTTGATTCCTTTGTACGGTCCGGCCATTTTCGGATGATGCGTATCGTAGAAATCGCAGAAATCGTCCATTGCATCCGATGATCGTCCACTGCCGACAAGGCGTTCGATGGCAATGCCCTCCGGCGGGCCGAACATTGCAGTGATTTCTTGCGCCGAAAATGTTCTGCCGACATATCGTTCAGCTATGTGGTTGAACGATGCGTAGATCAGCTCATTGGTTTGCGCGAGCGTGCCGTCAATATCGAAAATTACACAAGAAATGTGCTTCATGTGTGAAAATATACCAAAAAACGGGGGAGATTCAAAGCCGATAAGATGATGAGTAGTTAGGTAGTTGAATAGTTGGGTAGTTAGATAGTTGAGATAAGTTAAAACGTTTTTTTGATTCTATATTTTTGTCAACAACTATAGCACTATTGAACGATTGAACTATTCAACTTCTCCATAATTTTCATCATCTTTTATCAGCGGTCATCAGCGGTTAAATTTTGAATTTTGCATTTTGATCGGAGTTTTGTACCTTTGACTGTCGGAGATACATCCCGACATCCGGGGGTGTGTCTGCTCTTGTCTTGCCCGACACATAATTATCTTGGATTGCCCATGTTTCGCGAAAGGCGATGCCAAAAATTTACAAGTACTCCCGAGTGTTGTCGGCGCTCCCCCATACTCTGCGAATACTCATCACACTTGCTCTTTGTTTCATACTAAATCCACCTCCGAGTTTCAGCCAATTTATTTATGACACCCGATGCAAAATCGCTGCCGGAGGCCCCGTGCGTCTGGAAAAGAAATCCGTGGACCTCACCGGAATTCCATATGCGGTGAAACAAGGCTTCGCCTTCACACTGCTACTCGGAGAGGATGGCACCATCGGAAATAGCGCTATCGTTGCATCTGGAACTCAAATCGGATGTGAATACCCGGTAGGATCCGGCATTGAACACTTAGCGGGCGGGAGGATTTGCGTCGGAGCTTTACTCGATGTGGGTAGTCCAGGTAACCCGAGGGTGGTAAAATCCGTAACGTGTCCTGGATTTACGGAATTTATCGCTCCTGATGAAACCACCTATACTGACGAAATGTCTCCGACCGACCCGAATCACCCGTGGTACCACACTTCAAGAATCGATCAAGGGAACAACAATTTTTGCAATGGCACCCAGGATACAGGCGCAATTTCGGAAAGCGATTACTATCTGAGCTTCACGGATACCAACTGGGTTCCGGGCTTTCTGGGTCATCAACCGCTGGGAATAAAAGTCCTTCTTCGTTCGTATGCATGGGCGACTGCGGTCAAAGAGCCGATCCTTCCGTTAGAGTATACCATCGTGAATACTGGCACTCATCAACTTCGGGGTGTTTATATTGGCTTTGAGATGGACGCATGGGTTTCTTCGTTGAGTTCACCTGTTCTTGAAGATGTTGCGGGATATTGGGCCGATCTTCGCACAGCCTGGGCTCAAAGTGTGATAGGTATTGGTGTCACACCAATTGGATTTACTATTCTCAGTACGCCTAAGCCGTTCCAAAATTTACCATACTACTCGATTCGCTGTCGGAAGTGGAGCCAGGGTTGGGCGGGTGGCCCCCCTGGTGCACCCTCCGACGCATACCTATATGATGCTCTAAGCGGTTCCTCAGACTCCAGTGAACCGCGCATTACACCTAATTTGTGGAGTTCCATCCCGGGTTCATATTACTTCCTATGTTCGTTCGGTCCAGTCGATACATTAAATCCTGGGGACACCGCGAAGGTGTCTATCGCTCTCGTCAGCGGTTCTTATTTCGAGAATGGTGTTGACAATCTGCATGACAATACCAAACAGGCTCTCATGTTGCATAGTAGGCACTTCCTTCCTCAAGTTGTTCCACCTTCGCCGAAGCTGCATATCGAAACAGGATATAAAAAGGTTACTTTGAACTGGGGACCCGACGGGACGGGAGTGAATCCCATGGACACATGGGACGGCGCAAGCCAGGCAGCGGAACTGTATCCGCCCAATCATTGGCGTAGAATAAATCCACCCGAAGGCTGCCCGCACGGCGGACGCATCTTTGCAGGATACAGACTCTATCGCAGCGAAGATCCTGCCGGCCTTGCGAACAGCTTCACGCTCATGGCACAATGGGACGTGAAAGACAGCGTTGGTCCATCCTTCGGCTATCATACGGGTATTGAAACCACGTTTGTGGATTCAAACCTCGTCACCGACAAGAACTACTGGTACGCCGTGACTTCCTATGCGATTCCGGATGCATATGTGACCGAGTATATTGACAACTCGGGAACCGTCGTGCCTGAGACACTCTACGCGACGCAGGGCAGGGAATCATCACTTTTGGCGGCGAGGAAACGAGTCGATATACCGTTTTCAGTATCGACAGAACCGGGGAAAGTCCTGGTCGTACCGAACCCTTATAGAGTGGATCAGGATTACACGTTTGAGAATGGCGGATGGGAGGGACGAGAGCAGGCATGGAATGAGTCAAAGCGATTGATAAAATTCATCCATCTGCCCCAACAATGCACGATACGCATTTACTCGCTCCGGGGCGAAATCATTGCGACACTCCACCATGATGACCCGAGCCTGGGAGAGATGTCATGGAACCTGATAAGCGATGGCGGTCGAGCGATTGCTTCAGGTCTTTACGTGTTCAGCGTGGAATCTCAATACGGAAAACAGATTGGTAAATTTGTGGTGATTCGATGAACACTACAACAACTGGTAATTTATTATCTTCATCATTTTGGGCTAGTCCAAACTCCTCCTGTAATCCTCCCCTTTTAGGGGAGGATGTTTTGGCACTCTCCCCGAACAGGGGAGAGACGGAGAGGGGTTTTATCCGGACAAACATCTGCATTCTTTGGCTGATTGCCCTGATCGGCTGTGCAGGTGAAACGACTGCTCCGAAACCAGGGCCACGGGGACCTGTGTGGGTTGTTTTCAACACTACGAATGGCATCGTCAGCGATTCCGTAAACGCGATCGCGCAGGACGTTGACGGTGGGATGTGGTTGGGAACAGACAATGGAGCCGGCAAATTCCTTCAAGGATCATGGACTAATTACCAGAAACCGCTCGAGTTCCTCGTCTACACGGCTGCGGGGTCGTTCATAAGCAGGAAAGTGAATGCGATTACGGTCGGCAAAGATGCAACCGTATGGTTTGGTACGGCGGGCGGAGGAATTATGAGGTTCAATCCACGGGGTGCGGGAAATCCATGGACGCAGTACCTACCGCCTTCGCTGCCATCGGCTTTTGTCTTGAGCCTGGCGACGGATAACAATGGATATATCTGGGTGGGGACTTCACAGGGAGCATGCGAATTTTTGCCGAGTCCATCAAGTACCACACCGCTTTCGGGATCATGGAGGGAATTGACGCGCGGCAGCCCAATACCAGCGGAACCGATTTACTCGGTCGCCTTCAATCCTAATGATAACACGATATGGTTTGGCACGTTCAGTCAGGGTATCGTCTGGTACGACGGGGATCAGGTTTGGAACGTCGATCAGCCGCGGGATGTGCCGTATCCCATCTACTCGATTGCCTTCGATGCGAACGACGCAGCATGGATTGGGACGTTTGGCGATTGGGCGTACAAGTACACGATAGGAACGGGCGAGTGGGTGCAGTACACAGATACGACATCAGCCGGGACGTTACCCAGTAGCCTCGTGTACGCAGTTGCGTCGGATTACCATGGAGTGATATGGTTTGGAACCGCGCAGGGTTTGACGAAATTCGACGGGAAACAATCGATCACCTTCACCGACTCCAGCTCGCAACTACCCAGTCGCGTCGTGAGAGCTTTAACGATGGATGCGAACAGTAATCTTTGGATCGGTACGACAAACGGTGCGGCGGTGTATAACGCGGCGGGCACGAAACTTTGAAGTAGACCCTTCGCTGCCAACATTTGGATGCTGACTCAAAGTGTGTCAGCAAGACGGGGAGGTCATTGCCATCTTCGTCCACTTCAGCGTAATCCCAACATCCTGAGTCCTTCGTCCGCCGGAGGCGGACTCAGGATAAACTCAGCGAAGGATCTGATCGGGATCCGACGCGAAGCGTTGTCCCGACATTCCTGCGGTCGGGATCTCAACCTGGTGGACGCTACTTCCTTAGTCTCTTCTTCAAAACCTCCACGCACTTCTTCGGCGTAGAGACAACCTTCACATGCTTTGTCGCAAACCCCCTCCCCTCGTATGCGAGCTCCTCATTCAATGTTTTGATTACCGGCGTCCAGAAGCTTCCCACCACAACGATCGGTTTTTCCGCGGCGAGGTGTTTGTTCATCAACTCCCAGACCATTGCAAGCTCTACAAGCGTCCCCGTCCCTCCTGGCAAAACAACATAGGCGTCACCCAGATCAATCAGCTTCATCAAACGGTCAACCAGAGAAGTCTTGAGAATCTTCCTCTGGATAAAGGAATTAGGCGCCCTGCTGAAGACGCGTGCCACAACGCCAATTGTCGCCCCGCCCGCTTCTCTCGCCCCGCGAGCCGATGCTTCCATGATGCCTCCGTAGCCGCCGTTGCAAACTGTGAAACCCGCCTCCGCCAGGAGTCCACCCACTTCCCGCGCCGTCTCGTACTCTATCTCCCCCTCGCGCGGCTTCGAGCTGCCAAACACAGTCACAACGCGGCTTCCTGTTACCCGATTCATCATTCTGACTTCTGACTACTTAGTTCTTGGTTCTTGGTTGACAGTTCTTAGTTGTTGGTTCTTGGTTCTTCGTTATTGGTCATTAGATCCTGGTTCTGTCCTTGAGCTATTAGCCTTTAGCTATCAATTAAAAATTCAAAAGTCAAAAGTAAAAAACGTTATGGCGCATCTCATAATCTCAGCGCTGCCACTACCCGTCTATCTCTTTATCTCAACTACTTAACCACCTAACTATTCAACTACCTAACTACTCATCATCTCAACACCGCTCCTACGTGTCTTTCTCACCGTTTCTCCCTTTCCCCCATTCTCCGTTTCATAACCTTAAATACTTCATCTTCAGACCTCCATCACTCCACTTATCCATTACTCCATCTCACCGTTTCTCCCATTCACCCCTTCTCCGTTTCATCGTCTTCAATCCTCCATCCTCCATCTTCATCTCACTTTCTCACCCATTCGCCGTTTCACCCATTCTCCCACTCCCCCCTGCCTCAGTCCGTAAACTCCCAGCTAATCCCAAACCTGACCGAGCGTTCAAGCTCTGGATAAAACGGGGTAATGACGTACTGAAGGTCGAGCAGATTTTGCCAGATAACATGAATATACGCACTACCAATATGTGCCATGATGACGAGGTCGGATACTCCCGAAGCATTGATAGGCTGCTGCATGCTCGGAACGTACATCCATGCCTGCGGATTGTATTCCATTCCCTGGTACGAAGTGAGCACGCGACCCCGCACTCCGACTTTCAGGTCAAGATGACCTTTGACCAGCTTGTCCCAGTAATAAATTCCACCTGTGCCGCTCCAGCGGGGCAGCAAAGACGGGCCACCCACATCGCCGGTCGTTTCCAGAAACTGGGCGCTGCCTTCCGCATAAAAAATGCCGAAGTGAAAACCGGCTGTGCCCTCGACTCCGTTGTACGTCGCCTGATTCTCCTGGACAAACTCAAGCGTAGGGAACGGATACGAGATCAGCGTGGGTACGATCACGATGGGGTCGTCGACAATGCGATGAAAGTATGTCAGCTCGACCAGCGTCGCCCCGTTGTTCAGCAGCCGGAGACCCCCCTGGAAAAGATGATGCTCTTCGGGGGAAAACGTCGATTGGGGGCCATTGACAATGCTGTCGCGCCAGTAGAGTTCCTGGAAGGTCGGAAAGCGGTACGAGCGGGAAAATCCGCCAAAGAACGCAATCCACGGTAGCGGCGAGAGGGAAACGTCGCCGCCGTATGACAACAATGACTGGCTGAGATAATTATCAAATCGTGCGTATAACGCGCCGTCGACATCATTGGCCGGCCTGTATTCTTCTTTGCCGAACAGGCTTCTTGAGGTCTCCAGGTGTTGGTCCATCACCGAGCTGGCAATGACACCCCGCGATTGCATCTCGGCGCCCAGATCGACGAGTTGGTGGACGAATTCCAGGTGCTGGGTGAGCCTCGCGCCGTACCATTGCGACCAATGGTCTTCCTGCACAAAAATACCGTTGGGGTTGGGACGATTTTCCTCGTCCCGGTATTCCCGCAAGTTTGTCGAATGGTAAAGTGTCAGGGCGGTTTCGAAGGTCGAATCCGGGAACAGTTCTCCCGCGGCTCCGAGTTGCACGTCGTGGCGGGTGATCTTCTCATAGGAATCCGTATTGCGGAGTTGTGCCAGAATCGGATCGTAGCCGGTGATATTCCTTGAAGCGGTATCAACACCTCCGTTGAGACCGAGCTGGTTATGATTGTAGATTTCCGATGCGAAAATGTTCAGCTTGCTGCTCAGGTTGTACCGGATTTTCACACGAGCGTTCCACGCGTCATAATCGCTGTTGGCATATTCTCCGGCCAGCGTTCCGTGCTGCAAACCGGCGGTCAGATTCAGCGCGCGAGTGATATTTTGGCTGAACATACCGTCGAAAAACCCGTAGCCGTATACCGACTCACTGTAACGAATCCGCGAGTACGCATGGATGGCTTTCTTGCTCTTGCTCACAAAATTAATCGCTCCCCCCGTGCCGTTCAGCCCGTAAAGAAAGGACCGTGTCGCAGGAATGAATTCCACACGATCGATGTTTTCGGTCGGATAAAGATACGAATTGTAGACCCCAGTAAGTGGGTCATTCAACTCCACACCGTCGCTCATGAACGCAATAGCTCGCCCGTCAAGCCCTCCGATCGTCAATCCATTCAACTGCCCAGCGCTTCCCAGGTCCCGGATGAAAACGCCCGGTTCCAGCGTCAACAAATCGCCCGGATATTCATAATCGGAAAAATTGATCGTCGAATCGGTGACCACCGAATGAGACGACAGCACCCGGTCAACCGAGCCGACAAGGGGGATGGGAAATATAGGCATGATGAGACTGTCCGACTTGAGAGCGTGCGCAGTGTCGGCCTTCGTGGAATCGCTGAAATTGAATTGCGCTTGAGCCCGGTGCAGGGAAAGAAGCAGAGACAGAACGACGACCCATTCTGCGCGCGTAATATGAAGTCTCTTCATGAACCTGGAAATTTTCAGAAAATATAGAGAAAAGGAGCGCCAGAAGCAATTATGGAAAACCCCGACAGTTTCCAGCCGGGGTTTTCACATCAGTCCTTGTGTCATGTGTCTATTTCAAGAGCATTCCCGCAGAGAGCACCCGGGATTACTCCTTTTGTGGTCTGCCTATTTAATCAGTAAAAGTTTCTTCGTATCACTGAACGTTCCGGCTTGCCCCTCGTCTGTTGGGCGGGCGGTCAAGCGGTAGAAGTATATTCCGCTCGGTACGTTCGACGCGTCCCACACGACCGATTTCCGTCCTCCATCTTCCATCCCGTCGACCAGCGTCGCCACTTCCTGTCCAAGTATGTCGTACACCCTGAGTGTCACAAATGACGAATGACTAATAGCGAATGACATTGTTGTCGTGGGATTGAAGGGATTAGGATAGTTCTGCCCCAGCCCGTACTCTTTCGGGACTTCCAGCGTTGCCGTGCTACTCTCACCCGGCGGAAGTGGAGGCAACTCGCCCCCCGGCACAATTGTGATCGCGCGCTTCCGCAACCTGTCTGATATCGGCGTCGACGAAAAAATCAAATCACAATCTCGGTTCACCTTCAGCCAGTAACCCTTGCCGGGATAGATCGTGTCCGATTCCACATACCGAACGCTGTAACCGAAGAACCCGCCGGCAATGACACCGGCCGAATCACTTGTTACCGATGAAATCGGAACCGCCTGGGAAATAGATCCGATGAGGTTCCATCCGGCTTTCACATGGACGGTGTCATTCTGAACCGGAAGTCCGACTATGGGAACGGCTTGTGCGCTATCGAACTTCATCCAATAACCGGCGCCCTGCGCCAGCGTCGCCTGCGATGAATAAGATCCGTTGTAACCGAACGCGTCGGAAATTGCGGTCGGGAAAAGCGTGCTTTTGGTATAATCGCCGAGACTCAGAGGAACAGAGACCAAATTCCATCGGGTATTCATGGATAGTTGCGCCGTCATCCCATATTGCTCCGAATAATAGGATATCATTCCCGAACCTCCAACCGCGTATCCAACCCAAAAACATGTCGAAGGAATGTTCTTCATTTCTATATCCGTATAATTGCCTGGTCCCAGGTGGGCAAGCGACCATGAAGCACCACCATCGGCGCTGAGCTTGATGAGACCGTTGCTCTGCGTGGCCCACCATTTTTCCGATGATGCTTTCACGCAAGCGCCCCGCACATCAACCCCCGTGAAAGTCGTCATACTATCCCACTCCGCGCCGCCTGTGGTCGTAAAATTGACATTGGGGCCGCCGGCAGCCAATCCAACGCTTTGATTGAGAAATGAAAGGCTGAAGGTCGGGGAACTAGAATGAATCGGCACAGCCGACCACGAGGTTCCACCGTTTGTGGTCCGGTAAATCCACGGATGGTCGGTGCCGATCCATCCGCTCTGCGTACCGATCCATTTGAACGAGTTGTTCAGCCCGGTTTCATTGGATGTCTGGGAGAGGCTTCCATAGCTCGTCCATGTCGCGCCACCGTCCGTGGTTTTCAGGAGAACCCACTGTCCGCCGACAGGATCTCCCACTGCAACACCATTCATGGGATCGAACATATTCACGGCATCCATGAAGGCACCCGTTCCGGTATTTTGATACACGAGATGCCAGGTTGCGCCGCCATCCGTCGTGCGATAAATCCTCCCATCATTTAAGGTCGGACGGACATTCACGCAAACCAGGGCGCTTGTCGAGCTCACTCCGCAGATATTCAATGCATCGGTAACGTTGAGCGAAGTGACCGCCTGCCAGGTTGTTCCTCCATTAGTTGTTCGCACCACAGCCCCGCCATCGCCGCACGCCCACGCGATCCGATCGTCCACGATCGAAACACTTTCAAAATAAGTCCCGGGGCTGCCTGCCTGTTCGGTCCATCCTCCCTGGATGGGATCCCCGATGATGTAATCACCTGTCGACATATAATCCCGACCCTCGACATAGGACGACGCACTTAGATTGACCGGGCCGCCCCACCAATTGGCTCCGTTATAGCGCCGGATATAAGCGGACGTTAATTGAGTGCCGGGATCGACATCACCCGGGGCGAAGTTAAATCTGACGAGATTATAATCGAACACGAGAGAATTCTTGGCAATGGAGAAATATCGGTTCACTGATTTCGTAGAATCAATTCCCGATATCCCTATGAGAGAATGATCACCGGTCACGGTATGAATTGTCACGCTGCCCGGCGTTGTGATGTTATGGTATTGAATACCGACAGGCGTATATTGGTTTTCATCGCCAATATCAAACGTAAAGGTTTGAGCGCCGGTGGAGAAGGACTTCAATTCGTATCCTACGATCCACCCGTTTGTATGGGAAACAGATCCCCCGATCCCGATGTTGACGCTATTCATTCCCGTAACGATATTCCCCTGTGTCAACAAGAGTGTGCCATCAACGGTGAGTGCGCCGCCAAGGCTTATCCCATGGCTGCGGTTGAGCGTGAAATTGTTCAGCGTAACTGCCGGCAGCACAGTACTCGCACCCAGACCGCCAACTATGATAGTGGATGAGCTTCCGCCGTTTAAGCTCCCGCCTGTTGTGGAAATAGGCCCGTTAATTGTCAATGTGTTGGAAGCGATTGTAACTGCACCACTTGTGAGAGTCAGAGTACCGTCGACAGTGAGCGGACCCTGAAGCGTCATCCCATGAGCATTGTTGAGCGTAAAGTTATTCAGCTCCGACATGCCCGGTGGAATATTGATGCTCGGGCTTGAGCCTGAGATAGCGAGCGACGATGTGCTTCCGCCTTTCAGACTCCCACCTGTTGTGGAAATAGATCCGTTAACGGTCAACGTGTTGGGACCGATAGCCAGGGCACCGCTCGTGAGAGCCAATGTGCCGTCGAGAATGAGGGAACCCTGGAGAATTGTTCCATTAGCATTGTTGAGCGTGAAGTTGCTCAGTTCTGCTATACCCGCAGGAATATTGATGCCCGGGTTTGAGCCTGAGATCGCGAGCGACGATGTGCTTCCGCCGGTCAAGCTGCCCCCAGATGTAAAAATTGTCCCTTCAATTGTCAACGTGTTCGAACCGATCGTCATAGTGCCGTTCGCGAGAGTCAGAAGACCATCTACGGTGAGCGGACCCTGAAGAATTGTCCCATTAATATTATTGATCGAAAAATCGTTCAGTTCCGTTATTCCCGCAGGAATATTGATGCCCGGTTTCGAGCCTGAAATAACGAGCGAGGATGTGCTTCCGCCGCTCAAACTCCCGCCGGTTATGGAAATCGGTCCCTTCATCGTCAACGTGTTGGAACCGATTGCCAGGGGGCCGCTCGTAAGAATCAGTGCGCTGTCGACGGTAAGCGGACCCTGAAGAGTTGTCCCGTTAGAATTGCTGAGTGCGAAACTGTTCAGCTCGGTTATACTCGCCGGGAGATTGATGCCGGAAGTCGAGCCCGAAATAACGAGCGAGGATGTGCTTCCGCCGCTCAGATTCGCTGGAGTGCCTGCAACGGGGCACTCAAGAGACAATGTGCCGGTACCGATGGTAAATGGACCTGCCAAATTGAAAAAGCCGGCGATAGTCAAACCGGGCAAGCCAAGGTTCACTCCCGTGGCATTGCTGTCATATACCCCGGCTTTAAGCGCTATGGTGCCTGTACCGGAAATGGATTGTGCGGAAATCCCGACGAAGTTGAACGGGTTAACCGACAAAATTTGGAACGAGCCATTGCACGTCAGGTTTCCGTACAATCGCATGGGCGCACCGGTTCCTCCGGAAATACTTACACTCACTCCACTCTTGACCGTCATGTCATTTGCCATCACGAAGGGGGTTCCAAATGTGGTGCCGCTGTCCCTCAATACACCCGTGCCGCCCTCTGCGATGAAGCTGTCGGGCGCCGCGATCCAGTTGCCCCACGTCCGGCCGCTCAGCGTCAGTAGTGCGCCGGCTGCCCGATAGTTAGTCTCAAAAGTGCTCCCGGGATAAAACTTTGTGGTGCCCGCAGGGAAGACAGTGCTGAACGATGCAGAGGTTACCAGAATGTACTTTCCCCCCGATCTCACTATCACCGAGTCGCTCGTGGCTGCTTTTTGAAAATACGTGGCCCCCGTGCATGTCGCGCCATTGATAAACACACCGCCGTGCTCGATCAGGAAGTCGGCATTACCCGACGCGCCGTCACCAATCTTCAGACCTCCGGTGCTTTGGCTGCTATTATATTGAAGAGTGATTGTGTCAGCACTTCCCGAATAACCAATCTGGAGGGTCCTCACGGTGATAGGCGACGCATTGATAGGAACAAGGACCGTATAGCTCCCGCCGACATTTGTATTATCAAGGACGACATCGGATGCAGGCGTTGGCCCAGTGGATGCACTGTCCCAGTTCGCGGTCGTTGTCCACTTTCCGTCGCCGCCACTCCCTGTCCACTTCACGGTACCGCTTATAGCAATGTTGTCCATCGCCGTCGCAAGCGCCATCATTACAATTGAAATAGCGAACAGTTGCTTAAGTACTGTTGAATGCCTCATAACTCCTCCCAGAGATGTTGGTGAATAATGATTGTTCCGCCAATGATAGAATTGGAGGAACGTGTTTATAGTGTTTGATTCCTGGATGTCGCTAATCGGATGCCGGCCATATGGTACATTTGTAGATGCCCGCCGGGACAGTAGCAAATTCTTTCTTCGTTATAAAAAGAAAACCCACTACGCAAACAGCGCAATGGGATTAAAGAACTTGCGTGCCCCCTCCGGTGCGCCCCCCGGGTTGATGCGGATAAGGTAAGCATTTTATAAAAGACTGTCAAGGTTGCCGGGATAAATTTAAAAATAGACCAGAACACGCCCACGGGAAAGCGTCGGGGGAGACCTCACATCACGGATAGAATTGTATGAATTGCGGCCGCACGGCGGCGAAGCGCGGACCCGGAATCGGGCTTTGCATCGGACGTTCCCAAATGGAATTTGGGAACGAGAGCCTTCCCGTGGTCTCCCTCCACCCTCGCGGATGCAACAGACGGGTAACCTATTTGAGCAGCAAGAGCTTCTTCGTATCGCTGAACGTCCCGGCCTGCCCACCGGCAAGTGGACGCGAAGTTAAACGGTAGAAGTATATTCCGCTCGCCATCCCTTCCGCTTTCCACCGTACGGTATACTCACCCGGCTGCTTCACTTCATTCACCAGAGTAACCACTCTTCTCCCGATCTCGTCGTAGACCTCGAGTGATACAAATCCCACATCCGCAATCCGAAATTCGAAATCGGTTGTCGGGTTAAAGGGGTTGGGATAATTCTGTTCGAGAATGAATCCTGTCGGCAGCCCATCGTTCGACACCCCTCCGGCCGAAAGGCTGATTTCGCTCGCCGGCTGAAGGTCAAATGTAACACTCCCATTACCGCTGATCACGCGGGTATCATGCCCTATGTGGAGGAGAAGATTTCCGTTCCCTGGCTGAACAATATTCCAGACGATAGTCAACGCTTTGGATGTCGATTGGATGGATATCGGAGCCTCGTATGCATCGCCGGTTGCCCGCGGGATGATTTCAACCATGTGTTGAGACGTGCAGCGGGCATCAAATACTCCCCTGGGAGGAACCGGCGGAAGATCATATCGCGACGCATCGATTCCGTCCTGCGCGTTTCCAAAATACAGCGTCTGTTCGTTCCCAGCTCCATCTCTGAACGTCAGAGAATTCAGCGCCTTCAGTCGGTCCCGGGCAGATGAGTATGCCCTTCCCAGCGGGTGGAGAGCAGACAGCACGAGCTGACCCTGAGAACTGACTTTTACCCAATACCCGCACTCGGGTTGAAGAGTGTCCGCCATCGTATAGCCGGATTGATAACCGAAATACTGCGACTGGACAATACCCGCCGGAAGCTCTGCGATGCCTGAAACCGCCACCGGCCTGGAAATTGATCCGATTATATTCCATCCCTTCCTGACATTGATCGTATCGACCAGGATAGAATCGCCGGTCATGGGAGTGATTTGCGGCACTGCAAATTTCAACCAATAACCGACCCCCTGAAGGAGAGTGTCTCGAATTACATATCCCGAAGAGTAACCAAACGCCGAGGAAATTGCAGTCGGGAAGATCGTGGTCACTCTGGGGTCCGCAACGGCCAGCGGTACCGAGATCAGGTTCCACCCCGCATCAACGCCCGGATTCAAGACAATAGTAAAGGTCGTGTCACTCACAGAGACCGGGACTCCGCTTGTTGCTTCGCTCACGCGGATGCGGCCTTGCGTTGTTCCGATGTCCGGGACAACCCATGAATAGGAGCCGCCCGCAGCGGCTACGCTGTCGGCAACCATCGACCAGTGTGAACCGTTGTCCGGAGAAAATTCAATCTTGACCAGCGATAGATAATTATCCGACCAGCGGATCACTTCCGTCCTTCCACTGACGAGATACTCTCCGCCGTTTGGCGAGAGAAGTGAGAGCTGCGGTGTTCGGGTCAGGTATCGCTGGAACACACCGCTGCCGAACGTCGCCGCCCGCAGCGCGCCGTTTGCATTGCAGACCTTGAGGTCTAGGACCATCACCGGCGGCAATCCCGCGTTATAGTCCTCCCAGCTCACTCCGTTGTCGGATGAATGGAAAACTCCGAGGTCGGTCCCTACGTACAAACTCCCGGGGTCTCCCGAGTCTACGGCAATGGATTGATGAGGAATATCGGGAAGATTGGCTGTGATATTCGTCCACGTCTGACCAAGATTCGTTGTCCTGAACACATGGGGGGTACCATAGCCGCTATACGTCATGTACACGGTTGAACTCTTCGTCGGGTCAAACGTGATTTGCGTAGGATAACGATTCGGCAAGCTGTCGGTGACATTCAGCCAATTACTTCCTCCATTCGTGGAGGCAAAAACCTGAAAGACCGCAGTCGCCCCTAGCGCCCCGGTTCCCGTGGCCGCCATAAGTGTATCGGTACTCGTCCATGAAACGCCGATGCAGGAGACGGGAGTACCGTTGAGGTCCGCGGGTCCACTCGGTACGAACCAGGATGCGCCGACGTTGGTGGATTTGTGCACCTTCGTGTCACCCGCGTACAGGACCGTGGAGTTCGAGGGGCAAAGGACGAATGGAGCTATGAAGTTCGCAGTTGTGATGGTAAAAGAAATGCCAAACCAGCTCAAGCCGCCGTCGATCGATTTAGAGATCGCGAGATCAACGTACTCTTCATACATAATATTGTCATTCGTCGGATCAATGGCGCACCATCCGCCGTCTCCTCCATACACCTTCGACCAGACGTTGTTCCCCTGATATTCCAGACTCCCGTTATCCTGCAATCCTCCCAGCGCAACGGCAGAATCAAGCGACGAATTCGCGAAGCCGCTATAGAATTGCGTGGTAACGAAGCCTCCGTTGCAACCGAAAAATGATTCTCCCCCGTCCGTGCTCTTGAATACTCCGCCGTCACATCCAAAATACATGACCTGAGGATTTGCCGGGTCGAATGCAATAGCATGATGGTCGGCATGAGCATACACGCCCGGTCCTTCGGGACCACCTGGCGGAACCGCGCCGTAATATCCCGCCGACCAATCGGATTTATCGACAAGCGTCGTTCCACCGTCGGTCGCCTTATAGATATCCAGACCTGCGGCGTACACCGTGTCAGGGCTGCGGGGGTGTACGGCAACGACGTTATCGTACCAACCCTGGGAACTTACGTAATTCACTGTTGACAGACGAGCCCACGACGCTCCGCCAATTGTCGTTTTGTAAAGTCCTATAATCGCAGAGCTCGATGCATCCGAAATACCGGCATACACCGTTTCATGATTCGTAGGTGAAATTGCCAGAGAGGTTCTTCCGAAATTAGAGGACGGCAATCCATTTGTAAGCTGAGTCCAGGAAACTCCGGCATCGATGGACTTATACAGACCGGGGTTCGGCGAAGAGTTCAGATTCCCGCACGCTATATACAGACTCGAAGTATCAACCGGGTCAATGGCAACATCCATGGCCATGAGCACCGTGTCGACCTGCGTCCATGTTGTCCCGGCATCCGTCGTCTTGAATGTGCCCTCGCTCGTCGCGGCATAGAGCGTATGGGAGTTCAAAGGATTGATGACAACTTTCTCAACAGCAGTAATCTGTGAGAACGTCCACGCCAAACTTGTCTGGGTCCAGGTGCTGCCTCCGTCCGTCGATTTCAAGATGCCCATGCCATACGATGCGCGGGCGCCCGGCGTCCCGAGTAACGGACGGTGATAAAGACTGATCTCGCCCGTTCCGACATACAGAATGTTGGAATTGGTCGTATCGATGGCGATAGTACTCACTGAATAAACTGGGAGTCCGGTATTGACAAAAGTCCAGGCATTTGCACCCTCGCCGCCGGTTGTCGACTTCCATAACCCACCGCTCGCAGAACCGGCCCAGACGATGCCGGTGTTGTGCGGGTCAATCGCCAGCGACAGCACCCGGCCGCCGACGTTCGTAGGCCCCAGGGATATCCACGAATCAGGAACCCCGCCGGGCAATCGCCGCGGTTTCTCTTTGTTCATCGACAACCTCGTGTACTGCTCCGCTTTTTGAAACGCTCCGCTCGGAATCATCTCGCCGGGCAGGGCACGCTGACCATACCACCACTGGAAGGCTTCCCACGCATCGCTTTCCCCTTTCTCAGATTCTCTGTCCAAAATCCTCGATGATTTCTTGATCGAAAAATCATCGTGAGATAAGAACACAAAAGTGAGGCTGCAACACAGAATCCAGGTAACGAGACGTTTGAAAGACACTTTTTTCTCTTTGAACATGGTAATGACAATTTAGCTGTACTTAAATATATCGTAACCTGGACAGAAAGTCAATGACCGGGTTTGCAAAAGTCTCCTTTTTTTGGTACACTTTTTATATTATTGATATTTCGGGGTTAGAGTTCAATGGAAGAAGCACCTTCGCACGTACTTGAGCACGAAGAAGGCACGCTGATTCAGACACCGGCCAGGGTGATTCTGTTCAATGATGAAGTTCACACGTTCGATGAAGTGATCGGTCAGATCATCAAAGCGACCGGATGCGACATTGCCAGAGCGGAAGCCCTCACCTGGGAAGTGCACAACGCCGGAAAAGCAGTCATCTACGAAGGCGAGATGACACGATGTGTCCAGATCAGCTCTGTCCTCGAAGAAATCGAATTAATGACACAAATTGAGGTGTAAGACAGGAATCCCTTCCTGTCCACTGCGCCAACAAATCATAATAAAATGACCGCCGACGAAATCCGAAAAAGCTTCCTGAAATTCTTTGAAGAGCACGGGCACAGGATCGTGCCGAGCGCGTCCGTTATCCCTCACGACGATCCCACGCTCCTCTTCACGAACGCAGGAATGAACCAGTTCAAGGATGTTTTCCTCGGGACCGGAAAACGCGAGTACGTACGCGTTGCCGACTCGCAGAAGTGTATCCGGGTAAGCGGGAAACACAATGACCTTGAGGAAGTCGGTCGCGATACCTACCACCACACCTTCTTCGAGATGCTCGGAAACTGGTCGTTCGGGGATTACTATAAGAAGGAGGCAATCGAGTGGGCCTGGGAGCTTCTCACAAAAGTCTGGGGGCTTGAGAAGAAACGGCTGTACGCAACCGTCTTCGAGACCGACGACGAATCGGAAAATCTTTGGAAGAAGGTCACCGACATCGACCCGTCGCATGTCCTTCGATTCGGCAAGAAAGACAATTTCTGGGAGATGGGAGAAACGGGACCGTGCGGACCCTGCTCGGAAATTCACATTGACCTGACGGAGGATCTATCCGGCGCAATGCTCGTGAACACCGGCGACCCCCGCGTGATGGAGATATGGAATCTCGTCTTCATCCAGTATGATAGAGATGCGGCCGGGAAACTGACGCCTCTTCCCGCAAAACACGTCGACACTGGCATGGGCTTCGAGCGCGTCTGCGCGGTCCTTCAGGACAAGAAGTCAAACTACGACACGGATGTGTTCTCCCCGATTCTTAAGCGGATCGAGGATACTACTGGGAAGAGCTATGCAATTTCGGATCTCGGATTGCCGATTTCGGATTCCGCTCCGCAATCGTCAATCCTCAATCGTCAATCTGAAATCAACGTGGCTATGCGCGTAATTGCCGACCATGTTCGCATGCTGTCATTTTCCATTGCCGACGGCGGGATTCCATCGAACGAAGGACGCGGTTACGTCATGCGCCGGATCCTGCGCCGCGCTGCTCGCTTCGGGCGCACGCTCGACATGCACGAGCCGTTCATTTACAAAGTGGTCGACGCGGTTGTGAAGTCCATGGGCCATCAGTTTCCCGAGATCATGGAAAAGCAGTCGCATACCGAGAGAGTGATTAAGAGCGAAGAGGAAGGATTCAATACAACACTTGACCGTGGGTTGGAAATATTTGAATCGGTGATGGGGAGAATCGGAGATGACAAGACTTTTCCGGCGGAGGACGCATTCAAATTGTACGACACGTATGGATTCCCGTTCGACCTGACACAGATGATGGCTCAAGAAAGAGGGTTGACGGTTGACGGTTCGAGGTTCGAGGAGCTGATGGAACAACAAAGAGATCGAGCCAGAGTATCTCGGTCTGCTCGAGATGCATCTCAAACGATTTCGTTTCCTCATGTAACGGAGGCAACGAAATTCGTTGGTTATGAAAATTATGAATATGAAACACAAATCAGCGAACACGGTCATTCCGGAATTGGAGTAGACGATATATTCGACGATATTATCCTTCGAGAATCAACTTTTTATACAGAGTCAGGCGGACAAGTAGCCGATACGGGGAGAATTGAGGTTAAGGACAGTGGAGAGATATTGTATGTTTCAGAAGTTTATAAAAATCAAAGTGGGGCCATAATCCATGTGATACAGCATTTCGAGGGCGCAGGAAAGGGTCAAAAAGTCGCAGCAAGGGTTGACCTTCCGCGTCGACGGAACGTGGAACGCAACCACACCGCCACGCACCTTGTCCATGAGGCTTTACGGCGGGTACTCGGCGAGCATCTCCACCAGCAGGGGTCGCTCGTCGCGCCGGACCACCTGCGGTTTGATTTCAATCACTTTGAAAAAATCACTCCCGATCAGATCAAAGCAATTGAAGAAATCGTCAACGAGAAAATCAGTCAATCAATCGATGTCATGGCGCTGAACGACCCGAAGGATTGGCTCACGATCGAGGAAGCAAAGAAAAGATACCCCACCGTCAAAATGTTCTTCGGCGAGAAATACGGGGATAAGGTCCGCGTGGTCCAGGTCCCGGATTTCTGCGCCGAGCTCTGCGGCGGCACACACGTGAAGAACACAAAAGACATCGGCCTCTTCAAGATTGTCTCAGAATCGAGCATCGCCAGCGGCATCAGGCGTATCGAAGCAGTCACTGGCGAAGGCTTGAACGAATACATCCGGAAACAGATTGCACGGGTCGGCGAGCTCGACGAGCGGCTGGCTCTCCTGGTTGAGGAGCAAGAACAGCTTGAAAAAGAACTCGGCTCGGAGAAAGGACATAAACTCTCCCCCGTGACGCGCGCAAACGAAATCACATCGCATGGAAACATTACCATCGAAGATGTTGACAGCGTCGAGCGGATGGCAGCGCAACGCGAAGAGCTGATCGAGCAGGTAACGAAATCGACCAACGATCTCAGGAAAGAACTCAGCAAGGCTCGCGTGAAAGGGGCATCATCCACCATTGATGCAATTGTCGCAAACAGCATTTCCATCGATGGACTCAAAGTTGCATCAGGACGCATTGAAGTCGGCAGCATGGATGAGCTGAAGAGCCTGGGGGATACGCTCCGCGGGAAAATGTCATCCGGCGTCGGAGTGCTTGGGGCGGTGGTCGATGAAAAAGCGGCCCTCGTCTGCGTTGTCACAGACGACCTCGTCAAGAGACTTCAGGCGGGAAAAATCGTGGGCGAGCTGGCGAAGCTGGTTGGCGGCGGCGGCGGCGGACGCCCCCACCTCGCAACCGCGGGCGGCAAAGACGTTTCCAAACTCGACGACGCCCTCCGTGCAACGCCGTCAATCATTCAATCGATGATACAAAAATGAAACATTGTTCTTCGTTCTTGGTTGTTAGTTCTTAGTCATTTGTCGTTACTCATTGCCTATTGCTCATTATTCATTGCCCATTGAACCAGTCAACCAATTAACCAATTAACTAATCAACCATCTAACTAATTAACCAATGCCCCACCTTCCCCTCACACTCGTCTACCGCCAGAAATTCATTCAGGACCAGTTGAACGAAAGCGCCGAGACGAAAAAGAAAATGTTCGAGGCCTGCTCGGGCGACATCCTGAAGGCGGTCGATGCGATCATCAACGCGTTCAACAACAAGAAGAAAGTCCTTATCTGCGGCAATGGCGGAAGCGCCGCCGACGCCCAGCACATCGCCACCGAGCTGGTCATTCGCATGACCAAGCCCAACCGGCCCGCATTGCCTGCCATTGCCCTCACCACCGACACCTCCATGCTCACCGCCGGAGGGAATGACATCGGTTTCGAAAATGTCTTTGCCCGGCAGGTGGAAGCGCTTGGAACCGCGGGCGACGTTCTGATCGCGATCAGCACGAGCGGAAAATCCGAAAACGTCAACCGTGCCGTCGCTGAAGCAAAGAAACACGGCATGACGGTCATCGGCTTTCTCGGGAAAGACGGGGGCGCCTCCAAAACTCTGGTCGATATTCCCATCATCATTCCTTCGAACGACACGCAGCGGATCCAGGAGGGTCATATCACCGTTGCGCATATTCTCTGCGGCATCATCGAGAACGAGATGTTCAAGTAGTCATGGCAAAGCCGCGACGCAACGATTTTCTTATACCGACCCTCGGCGTTCTGTTCGACAGCGTCGCGATTGAAATTTCATTTCTCCTATCCTACTGGCTGAGATTCAATACACATCTGTTGGATTTCCTTCCCCTGACCGAGGACATCCCGCCGCTCGACGCGTACGTGTACGGCTCGCTCGTCGTGATACCGCTCTGGTTGCTCCTTTTCAACGGCCGGAAAATGTATTCCGCCCGCCGGAACGTCGCCCTGGCGGACGAATTCTATACCATCGTACGGATCGTGACGCTGGGAATGCTCGTAGTGATGAGCGGGGCATTCTTCTACAGAGCGTTTTCATTTTCCCGTGTCGTTTTTGGTCTGCTGTGGATTACTTCCGTCGGATGCATATCGGTCGGTCGCTTCTTGCTGATTCATGTCGAGAAATGGCTTTACCGTCACGGGAAGGAACTCCGGAACGCTGCGATCATCGGTAGCTCCGAAACTGCCAACCGCATCTTCGACGTGCTGCACGACCACCCTTTGCTCGGCTACCGTTTTGTCGGCTACTGCGCACAACGGCCGGCGCCCGGGGGAACTTCCCTGGCAAAAGCACCTTACCTTGGAACTCCGGAAGAACTTCCCGCACGAATTACAAGCGAAAGGATCGAGCTCGCATTGATTGCATTGAAGCACGGAGAATACGACCAACTCTTTGAGCTTGTGCGCATGTGTGAGGGAGTCAACGTGGAGTTCATGGTGGTTCCGGATATTCTGGACATCATGGCGGGACAAATGCGGGTTGTCGAGCTGGAGGGCATTCCATTCATCAAACTGAAGGGCGTCCCGATGACAACGTGGGGACGCATCATCAAGCGCACGTTTGACCTCGTCGTGTCCGTGTTCCTCCTGGTTCTCTTTTCACCGGTCTTCCTCATTGTCGCGATTGCGATAAAACTGGATTCGCGGGGACCGGTGTTCTTCTCACAGGAGCGCGTCGGCATGGACGGAAAACAGTTCAACATCCTGAAGTTCCGTTCGATGCGCGCCGGCGCGGAGACCGGAACGGGACCCATGTGGGCGATGCAGAATGACCCACGAAGGACACGGATCGGAAGGTTTCTTCGAAAGACGAGTCTCGACGAGCTTCCCCAGCTCCTCAATGTTTTCAAGGGGGAAATGAGCCTCGTCGGCCCCCGCCCTGAACGCCAGTTCTTTGTGGACCAATTTTCCCGGAGAGATGCGTCCGGGGATGCATTCGTGCCGAAATATCTCGACCGCCATCGCGTAAAGACCGGCATGACGGGCTGGGCACAGGTCAACGGTTTGCGCGGCCCCTACGGTTCTCTCGAAGAAAGAATCAAATACGACATTTACTACATCGAGAACTGGTCGCTCTGGTTCGACATCAAAATACTGCTCAAGACCATCTACGCCGTTTTATCGACATCTAACCAATGGTAACTCTTTTCGTTTTCTATCTTCACACGCTTGCAGCGGTGACAGCGTTCACCAAGCGCTGGCAGGACAATGGCCTGGGAGAAGGACTCCTGGCGATCGCCTTCGTTGCACTCATCTTCTCAGTCGGCTGGTCCATTACGGCATTCATTCTCGCACTCTTTGTGGAGAAGAAGGGTTTCGGCATCTGGTTCGACCGCGATGCGATGTCGCTGGCATTGTTGACGTTGTTGGAAGCGGGGTTTTATTACGCGCAGGTTCGGAAAAAGAAAGGAAGGTTCGCGTAGAGTCCGGTCCCTGACCGGACAACCAACCTGTCCGTTTACGAAACGGACTCTACGGCTCCCTTGTCCGGTTACAAATCGGACTCTACCGCTCGCCGTGCTGCCTCGGCTCGTACGCGCCATCCTGTGTCACCAGCTCGGTGTACGGTCCGTTCCAGCCCTTTAAGAAGACACGCCTGAGAATACCGGCGATCTTTGAATTGAACACAACAACGCCGAGATTCCGGGTATTATAGAAATAACTCCTTTCGGCATTGCTTGTCCCGAGCCAGCACGACGAAGAATCCACTACGATATACTTGCAATGCTCAACCCGCGCGAACGGGATGTATCCTCCGGACCACTCCGGGATCGAGCTGAATTTCACTTCAATATTCGGAGCGAGTGACAGTTTCTTCAACTGCTCGACTTCAGCGCGGTTCTTCTCCCAGTCGGAGACAATTAACCTGACCTTCACGCCGCGCCGGGCCGTGCGAAGCAAGGCATCATTGAGTACCGTGTACATGCTTTTGTCCCTGCTGAGAGGAGAGTAGGTAAGAAATTGCAGCATGACGTCATTGTGCGCCGCATCGATCAACTTCACAATGTTCGTCTCGTCCCAGAGTGACGTATCCGGGATCAGACTTTTAGGACTGGCTGTCGGAATAAACGTGAGCGTATCGCCGGGGCCTTCAACCATCCTGATGGGAACGCTGTAACTCTTCGGTAACAACGCCTCTTTGATAAGGGACGGGTCATTCTTTTCCGAAAGCTTCCAGTCGAGCTCGAAAACATCCCGGTACATCCGGATCGCCTCTTTGTTCCTGAGGCGGATGCCCAGTTCGTGAATATGCTTCAGCGCACGCCAGTCAAAATTCTGACTGCCGAAGAAGATCTCCTCCCCGTCAACGATGAAGTATTTCGAATGCTGTATCCCTCCCGCCAGTCGTCCGAAATCGATGACCCGCGTCGTGATATTCTTCTGCCTCCCCAGCGAATCTACAGTTTCGGGATAGGTCCTGTACATCCGCGAGTCCACGATCAGCCGAACAGATACACCACGCTGCGCCGCAGCAATGATTCCGGCGACGACATCGGCCAGCGGTTCTCCTGCTTGATTGGAGATGTAGAATTCCTCCGCATCGATGGATCTCTTCGCGTTTCCAATCATCCCGAGCCAGACGTCGTGTGCATTGCGAATGTCGGGATTGGCAAGGATGGTTCCGACCGGAGCGCTCTCGACAATTTCAAAATCAGAATACCCCGCTTGCTCCCGACTTTGTCGGGATTCAGCGGGCAGTCCGGCGGTCTGGCCGTTATTCCTGGCACACATGGAAAGAACAAGCAGAACGATCGCGAATAGCTTTCTCATGGGACAACTCACGTTAATGGTCAAAGAATGATCACGGCAGTCAGCATCCTGTCACTCAACTCTGGGGCGTTATTGGATTCCCGCCTAAAACGTGCGGGAATGACGTATTGGCGTTTGACTCCATGCTTGAATCAGATAGTAATTCAGAGGTCTCTAATTCGAATTCCTTAGCTCTAAACAATACTTGCGTCCCGACACTTGCGTGCATTTCATTGTTCTTTCGGATACAAAACAACCTTTACATAATTCTTCATATCGAAATATTGCTGTGCGGCAGCCTGCACATCTTTCGCTGAAAGCGCGTCGACCAGAGCCGGGTACGTCAGAATCACCGACGGATCATCGTTATTCATAGAGGAGGATTGCAGCCAACTGATCCAGAAATTATTCTCTTTGAGCCTCACTTCATTCTCGCGTCGCTGGATTTCCTTGATCTTCTGGATAGTGCTTTCTCCCGGACCATATTTCTGCAGGCTGTCGATCTGTTCGAACACCGCCTTCACAAGCTCGTCAACCCGCTCGGGTGCGCAGCCGAATCCGATTCCGAGAGAATACTGCTCCTTCGGGTAATGTGAAGGAGTTGCCCCGGCTCCAACTCCATAAACGCCCCCTTTTTCCTCACGCAGGACTTCCCTCAGCTTGATGTTAAGAACACTCGCCATCGACTGTATTTGATGGCGGTGTTCCCGCGTCCACTCGAACGGACCGGTAAAGACTATTCTCACCGCACTTTTGGGCTCGATGCCTTTTCTCACCGTCTTCTGGATGACACCCTTTGGCGGCGTAACTCCGACATCCTTCCAGGCTTCCTTCCGGTGCAGCGCCGGAAGTCCGGCGAGATATGTTTCCACGAGTGGTTTGATGGATGCAGGCTGGAAATTACCGACGAAGAAGAAAGTGAACTCGCTCGCGTCGGCAAAGCGGTCGCGGTACACATTGTACGAAGTTTGCAGGTTCATTTCGTCGAGCAGCGCCAGGGTCATCGGTCGCCGGCGGAAATGATGCTGGGCCAGCGTCACTTGAGCCGTGTCGGTGAAAGCGACTTCGGGCTGAGCGCTTCGATCCTCAAGGCTTCCTTTCATTCTTGACAGAATGGAAAGGTAGGCAGTGCTGTCCTTCCGAGGTCCGGTGAAATACAGGTATGTGAGCTGAAACAGAGTCTCGAGATCCTGGGGGGCAGCGCTTCCAGAGAATCCTTCATCGAGTTCCCCGACGTAGGGAAAACACCTGACGATCTTGCCTGAGAGCATTTTATCGAGTTGGGTAAGGTCGAATTTTCCCACGCCGCCCTGCTCGATCACCTGCGTGCAGGTCGATGCAGCGATGTAGTCCTTATCTGGAACGAGAGACGTTCCGCCGGGACTGTAGGCAGAAAAGAGAACTTCGTCATTCTTGAAGTCCGTGGGCTTGAGCACAACGCGGGCGCCGTTGGAGAGAGTCCATTCCGTTACGCCAATCTCTTTTCGTGTTGATTCCCGAACGACCGTCCCCGGTTTGGGAGCGTTCGGTACAAGCGTTTGGTTCCCGACCTTGTCGACGTACGGTTCGAGGGCTTTGTTCTCTGCACTCGCGAACACAGCCTTCAACTGATCTTCCGTTGGGACGACAATTTCTTTTTTCAGCGGAAGATTCACGAGGGTTACTCTATTCCGGACGGTCATCCAGTTGCTACCTACCTTATTCACCTCGTCGAGCGAGATCCCCGGCAGGAGTTCCCGATAGAGCATGAACTCGTAGGCGATGCCGGGAACAGGCTCGTCCGTCAGATAGTGCCGGACCAACTCTTGCGCATAGTCTACCGATTCGGTCTTGTCGCGCTCATTGAAGACGTTCTCCACTCCGCGGAGGAGTTCTTTCTTTTCGCGGTCGAGCTCGGTTTGCGTAAACCCGAATTTCTTCACACGCTCGGCTTCCGTCAGCAAAGCGTCGAGTCCGCGTTCGAGCCCTTTGTCTTTCACGCCGGCGGTCATGAGATAGGCATCCTTCGCCCGTACAAAATTCCTGGGAGTAACGTATCCAAACAAAAAAGGCGCATCCGCCTGCCGCGCGATTTCTCCAAGTCGATTATTTTGCATGGTCATGTAAAGCTGTTCAACCACCGTTCTCCGATAATTACCAATTGTCTTCATCGAACGCACGTCATGATTGCAATAGACGCCGACGCGCGAATTCGTCGCTTCTGAATCGGTTGCGACGGCAAACAGGGGTTCGTCGTGATCCGGAACGGGATACATCGTCCGTTCCCGTCCGTTCACCGTGGAAGGGATCCCGGCGAAATGATCTTTGATGAGCTTTTCGATTTCGTTTCTGTCGATATCGCCGACGACGATAACGGCCATGAGCTCCGGCCGGTACCAATCTTTGTAGAAGCGTCTCAGGACATCATGCGAGCATGTTTCCAGGGTTTTTTTGTCTCCGATGATGAGCCTGTCCGCATAGCGTGAATTCTTGAAGAGTACCGGAAGCTGTTTGTCAAACATACGCGCTTCCGCGCCGCGTCCCAGCCGCCACTCTTCGATGACAACTCCGCGCTCCCTGTCGATCTCATCGTCGTCATAGCTCACATTGTGCGCCCAGTCTTCGAGAATCTGGAAGGCCTTTCGCACCACCGAAGAAGAATCCGTCGGTATTTTCAGCATGTAGACCGTTTCATCAAAATTTGTGTATGCGTTCAGATCGGGGCCAAATCGCATCCCGACGGACTCAATGTAATTAACGATCTCCTGCTTCTTGAAATTCTTCGTCCCGTCGAATGCCATGTGCTCGCAAAAATGAGCAATGCCCCGCTGGTCGTCATCTTCGACAACGGAACCAACGTTCACGGCAAGGCGGAGCTCCGCGCGCTTTTCCGGTTTCTGGTTGCGCCTGATGTAGTATGTAAGACCGTTGCTGAGTTTACCGACGGTCACGTTTGAATCGAGGGGGAGGTTTCTCGAAAGGTCGAGCGACTCGGTCTTATTCTGCGCGGACATCCAGCAACAAATGGAGATCGCAAGAAAACCGGCAAACACAAGGCGATTCAATTTCATCGTTCCATTCCTTTTGAAATTTGCGAGGCATTCATCGGTGAGAAGATAGCGATCTCACCGGTTGAAATCAACAATTTTCCGGTAGCCGGTCAATTTGATTGGTGATTGTACACATATGATTGACATCAAGAAGGGATAACGCCATTATGTCCCCTCTCGAGACCTCTCCGCCGGCTCTTGGGCGGAGGGGACTGCAGGGGCGTGTGAGAGCCGTCGCGTTTTGATTGTGTTAGGGTGAATTATATTTCACCCATGGATACCCACTCCGTCTACTTCGTCGACACCCCTCCAAGGAGGGGATTTCGTACCCCCACGAATAAACCGGCCCACCACTGATTTACTACGGAAGTTGATTCTCATAGGGGCTTTGCGTATATTTGTCATCGAATTCAGCAATATTACTCTGAAAATACATCGTATAGGAGCTGCAATGAAACAATTGCCACTTATTGCTCTGCTTGTCATTGTCGTCATAAGTCTCACGCTGACGGGTTTCCAATGCGGATCGACCGAGATGACCAGCGCTAAATTGTACATCCAGCGATCCGACTGGAAAACCGCAGAAACTGCGCTAGCGAAGGAAGTTGGGAAGAATCCGACAAATGCCGAGGCATGGTATCTCCTGGGATTTGTACGCCTCCAGCTCAAAGAATACAAGGATGCTCTCGATGCGCTCAACAGTTCGCTGCAAGCCGGCCCTGAATTCGCCTCTAAAGTTAAGGATGCGAAGCATTACGGATGGCAGCAGACCCTCAACGACGGCGTCTCCAAATACAATTCCAGCATCCCCGATTCAATCCCGAAAGATACAAAGATGACCCTCCGGCAACAGGCAGTCGATTCATACAGCCTCTCAGCTGGATTTGAACCGGACAGTGATGTCACATTTCACAGAATGGCTATCGCTCAGATGGCGGAAGGCAACCTCGATGACGAGATTGCCTCTCTTAAGAAGGCATTGAACCTTAAGAAAAACCCTGAATACTTCCGGCTGGTCATCCTGGCGTACACTCAGAAGGGAGAGGAGTCGGAATCCAAAGGGAACAAGCAGGATGCGACTGCGAATTACACAAATGCCATCACAGAATTGATCGAAGCACGCAAGCTGGACCCGAACAACGAAGACCTCCTGAGATCCATGATTGACCTCTACATCAGAGTGGGAAAGGCGGAGGACGCCAAGCCTGCCATGCGTGAGGCCCTCACGAAGGATCCCACAAACAAAGTCTACCTCTATAATCTCGGGGTTCTGCTCATGAACAGCGATAGTTTGAAGGAGTCGATTCAAAACTACGACGCTGCTCTGACCATCGACGACAAGTACGAAGAAGCGCTCCGGAATCGCGCGGTGGCTTACATGAAGATTGGTCAAAAATTGAAAGATGCCGTCGATGCGAGCGCCGACGCTAAGGACAAAGACAAAGAAGTCGATAAATCATACATTCAGGATTTCAAAGAAGCCGCAAAATCGCTCGAAAGACTGACGGAGATTAAACCGGACGATGCCCCTCTCTGGGATGCGCTCGCCACCGCGTACGGCAACGCCGGGATGTACAAAGAAGCCAAGAAGGCCATCGAAAAGGCGGACGCCCTAAAAAAGAAATAAGAAATCCTCAGTGTTTAGTGCCCCTCGGATCGCCTCTGAGGGGCACTGTAGTTTTTAAAGGAGGCTCTCATGACAAACCAGAATACACAACCACAGCAAATCAACATCGAACTCGGCGAGAAAGAAGCGGAAGGTATCTATTCGAATCTCGCGATCATCACACATTCGCCCGCAGAAATTGTAATAGATTTTACACGCGTTCTGCCGGGTGTCCCGAAAGCAAAGGTGCACGCGCGCATAATCACAACCCCGCAGCACGCAAAACTGCTCCTGAATGCTCTCCGGGACAATATCGAGAAGTATGAGAAATCGTTCGGAGAGATCAAGATCCACGGTGAATCGGCCTCGGGAGGGTTCGGATTTCAACCCCCGACGGCTGGGGAAAAAGTGCACTAGACCCTCCAATATTCCCGCCTAATCACGCCAAGAGGCGAAAATCTGTAGTTGGAGGCCCATTTGTGATCCAGCCCCTTGATTCTCAAAAGGGGTTCAACTATATTGAGTGAGGATTCTGATTCTTATCACCAATACCGAAAGAACTGATTTGAGCACCAAGAATAGATTTCTACGCTCCTGTCTGAGAGTTTGGCCATTTGTCATGCTTCTCGCGCTACTCTCGACGTCCGTCTGGCAGTGCATCACCATTCCCCCAAAACCCGTCATGCCAAACTGGGATACGCAGTTGAGTATTCCACTCGTGGACACGGTGTACTACCTGAAAGATGCCCTGAAGGACCCAAACATAACGACGTTGGATAGTGTCTACGTCTATATGCCGCACCCGTACAACTATCCGCCGACGAGAATCGCCGACACGAGCCGGCTCAAATTGCTGCCGCCCCTTACCGATACTATGATCACAAAACGGATCGGGAAATTGAGGATCGCACCTCCGCCGCCGGCACAGTATCAGATTACGGACTCCGCTCTGTTTTCGCAGGTAGGCGTGAACCTGCCCACCGATCGTGATACAATAATAAGTGCGCCTCCTCCACCGGCGCCGCAGTTCATACCGGGATTTTCGTACAACACTTCACAAGCCCTCGCATTTCCGGAGACGACCTTTGACTATGTTATACTTTCCGGCGGGCACATAACGCTTACGGTCACCAACGGACTGCCGACTTCGATGAGTGCGACCATCAACCTCACGAACAAATTCAGCGGCATCATTACGAACCTCTCATTGCCGTTTATTGGGAGCTACGACTCGGCCACGACCGCCCAGTCGCTCGATGGAGTAGAATTAAGCGACTCCATCAACGCCGTCATCCAGTTTCAAATTTCGAGCACGACTCTTCCGGCCGTGTTCCGGGCAAACAGCAGTATCGGCGTTCGCCTGGTCGTGAGTGATACATCCGTTGACGGGAATCTATCCGTCACTGAGGCGCGATTGAAAGTGCCTTCGGTCGCCGTGCAGCCCGACACGACTTTCACACAGCTGCTCATCGACCGGCTTCCCCCGACGTTCATCCAGCAGGTGCTTTTCATGGGAGGAGGAATAAGCTTTTCCGTCGCCAATCACATCGACGTTGGCGTTGACCTTGATCTGAAGTTCAACGAGCTGGTGAGGAATTCGGACGACTCGGTCTTCGTGTTCAGTCCGACTGTCATGCCGTTGTCGACGTTCCCCTCCACGACCATCAGCCTCGACACGACACCGACGGGCTATCAGTTCAAGTCAGCGGGGCCATCCGACGACTCCTTGAGGATGGGGCTGTCAATCAGAACGCTGGAGCTGCCGTATCTTTCGACTGTTCATGAAACGGACAGCATCACGCTGACAATTCACCTTCAAACGCCTTTCTATATCAAGTCCGTGAGCGGCCGCTTCAGGCCGACGAGTTTTCCCATCAGTTCACGCATCGCGTTTCCCAAGAACTCGCTGGGGAGCAATTTCAGCGCACTCGCGATTCAACTGCCGCAGGATACGCTGCTGCGTCTGAACATCCAGACGGCCGCGGGCCACCCGATTGACTTCATCAACTTCAAACTGAGAGGAATTACAAGCAGCGGAACTGAGATTGGTTCGTTAACGCTTCCTACGACAGTCTATTCCTATGCCCCGACACTCTGGAGCGACACAGCCTGGAGATTCACGCCGAATCAACCCAACCCGCTCGGGTTCACGGGAAGTCAATTAAATGCATTTCTAAAGAACTTCCCGGGCGGTCAGCCGGACAGCCTGACGTTTGAAGGCACGGCTCTCCTCGACCCCGACGATGTCTACTATAATCCGCTCACGCTGGGGTCGATTAACGACACTATGAACCTCTATGCGACGGCAAATTTCCAGGTCCCATTCAAAGTCGAAATCGACAGCGGGTCGTTCAAAGACACGGTCAGCATCGGGAACGGGACCGGGAGCGACACCGGAGGGACAACAAAGGTCGACAAGAAACTGCTCACGTCGATCGTCTCAGGGAACATCATGTTCATCACTTCCAGCACGATCCCCGCGCATGCGGGGCTGAGGCTGTATTTCCTCGATACGTCGCAGGCGGTCATGCTGGCGTTGGACTCCGTGGACATTTTCCCGGGAATGAACGAGTACCATACGCTGAGAATAACAAAAGATCAGACGATCACCTTTACGAACGCAACAAAGGTGGCCGTGAAACTTCTGATGGATACTCAAAACCTCATGGCGACGTTCGACTCGACGCAGTACATTCGCGTACGCGCGCTCGCCAATATCCTGTTCAATGTCAACCCGACGAAATAAGAGGACGACAACGATGAACCCTCAAAAGATAAATATTCGTCTCGTTCTCTTCCTGTTGCTCCTGGCACTCGTGTCCGGCAGTTCGTCGCTTGTTGCCGGGGACGAACACGCGAGCATAGTGGGTCTCGGGATGGCGCGAACGTTTGTCGCATTGTCGCGCGGCCTGGAAGCAATCGGCACCAATCCATCAAATCTCACCCTGCCGGACAAGGGGAAAGCCTTCGATTGGATCCATCGAACCGTCACGCACGACTCGGTCATCGTGACCAGAGACTCATCCGGCAACGAAACAACACAGACGATTCAGGTGACCCACGACACGCTGGTTGCCATACGACGGACCCCGTCCGCCGTCACGTTCACTCTCCTGCCGTCATTCGGGTTCAGCCTTCGGACGGACTTTGTCAATTACAACATCTACAAGACGTACTTCACCGGGAACGACACGGGCGGTTCGAGGTACTTGAATGACGACGACAAAAACAACATCCTCGGCATTTTCCCGTCGGGCATCGCGGAGACACACGCCGACGTCGACCTTCGTCTGTTCGGATTGACAATTCACAACAATTTCCTTGGCGACATCGGTTTCACTGTCACCGACCGCGCCGCAATGAACTTTGACCTGCCGAGAGATTATCTGCGATTTTTCTTCTTCGGTCTTGATTCCAGCGGCTCGACCTATAACCTGAGCGGAACAAACGTCAGGGCATGGTACCTCCGCGAGTATGCGGTCAGCTATGCCCGCAGACTTCCGTTCGTGCCGATTAAGGATTTCTCTTTCGGTTTTAGCGTCAAGGAAATTCAGGGATACGCAGTCGTCCTGACGGACAAGTACAATGCGACGTTCGGAAACCAGGTCGTGCGGGATTCCGCCGGCAATATCACGAATTACGTCCTGAACGGAAGTTTTGATTCGAGAGTGCTGAGCGCCCAGAGCGATAATTTCAACTCGAAAACGACCTTCACGCCGTTTCCGAAACCCGCGGGAACCGGCATCGGCGTCGATTTGGGGGTCAACGGCGAGATCATGCGCGGAATCAGAGTCGGCGCAAGCATCGTCGACATCGGCTCGATCAACTGGACGGCAAACACAAGACAGCTCGTCGCATCAACGACGATCCACATGACCAACCCGTCGGCGAGCGACCAGACCGACAGTCTGAAGACGGCATTCAAGGGGAAGGATACCCTGGCCGATGCGTTTTCGACGCCCCTGCCGACGGTACTCCGGCTTGGCGCGGCGATTCAGGTGGACAACCTGCCGTTCATTTCCTGGTTCCCCGGACAATGGCTCATCGCCTGCGAGTACGCACAGGGATTCAACAATTCTCCGGGCAATACGACTCGGGCGCGGTTTTCCGCCGGGACCGAATATCGCCCGGTTTCAATCCTGCCCTTGAGAACAGGGTTCTCCATCGGCGGCATCGACAGGTTTAATTGGGCTGCGGGATTCGGGCTGGATCTCGGCGTGTGGAACTTGAATTTCGGAACGGAGAATATCGGAGTGCTCTTCTCACCGAACAGCTTTCAGCAGGCCTCGTTCGGCATGAGCATGGTGTTTCGGATTTAACGCACTTTTGTGACACGTGGGTCGCACTTCGCGGCGCGACTCACGTTTCCTACAGAATGTACTTACTCAAATCCCGGTCCTTCACTATCCCGCTGAGCTTTTCCTCGACCATTTCTTTCGTCACTGAAATCGATTTCCCCGCGTACTTATCCGGCGAGTTAAAAAGGACTTCTTCCAGCAGCGTCGTCAAAATAGTATGCAAGCGGCGCGCACCGATATTCTCAACCTGCTCATTGACGTGAGTCGCGATGCGGGCGACTTCACGAATGCCTTCCTGCGTGAATTCAAGATTCACTCCTTCCGTCTCAAGCAACGCAATATACTGTTTGCTGAGAGCGGCCTGGGGCATTGTGAGGATTTTCACAAAATCATCCTCCGACAGGCTGTTCAACTCGACACGAATCGGGAACCGTCCCTGGAGCTCGGGAATCAGGTCGGAGGGCTTGGTCGTATGAAACGCACCGGAAGCGATGAACAGGATGTGGTCCGTTTTCACCATTCCGTATTTCGTCAGAACGTTTGAACCTTCGACGATCGGCAGGAGGTCGCGCTGGACGCCCTCACGGGAAACATCGGGCCCGACGGATTGGCCCGAGGAACTGGCAATCTTGTCGATTTCATCGATGAACACGATTCCTGCATTCTCCACGCGATCGAGCGCGTCCCTGACCACCGTGTCCATATCGATAAGCTTGTCGGCTTCTTCCTGCGCGAGAACGGAGCGCGCTTCCGCGATGGTCATTTTTCGTTTCTTGCTCTTCTTCGGCAGGATATTGCCGAAGATCTCCTGGATATTGATGCCCATTTCCTCAACATTCATGGGGCCGAGAACCTGCATCGAAGGTATCTGGCTTGCCGCTACGTCCACCTCGATCGTCCGGTCCTCAAGTTCTCCCGCCCTTAATTTTTCCCTGAATTTTTCACGCGTCGCATTTGTATTGTCCGTCTCATTCACAATTTCGGCGCTTCCTTCGACGCCGGCGTTCTGGCGTCGCCTCAGCGGCGGTATGAGAATATCCAGGATCCGGTCCTCTGCCAGCCGTGCGGCTTTGTCCTGAATTTCCTCAGTCCGCTCGGCCTTCACCAGGTTGACGGCAAACTCGGTCAAATCTCTGATCATCGATTCAACATCTCTTCCGACGTATCCGACTTCGGTGAATTTCGAGGCCTCGACTTTGATGAACGGAGCGTCGACCAGTCTTGCAAGGCGGCGCGCTATTTCCGTCTTCCCGACGCCCGTCGGACCGATAAGGATGATGTTGTTCGGCATGATTTCCTCGCGGAGATTCTCGGACGTCTGCAACCGGCGCCAGCGATTTCGGATTGCAATAGCGACCGATTTCTTGGCGGCCTGCTGACCGACGATATAGCGGTCAAGCTCCCGCACGATCTCACGGGGAGTCAATTCGTGTTTGGATTCTTTTTTTGTCTTCTTGTTCATTCTAACAATCTCAAAGCAAGACCAGGGTGGTTGGTCATTGGTTATTGGTTCTTAGTTGTTGGTTCTTGGTTCTTGGTTCTTAGTCATTCGTCACTAGTCATTTGTCATTACTCATTATTCATTGGTCATTAGATCCTGGTTCTGGCCTTGAGCGGTTAGCCTTTAGCAATTGGCCTTTGGCTTTTAGCTATCAATCAAAAATTCAAAAGTCAAAAGTAAAAAACGTTATGGCGCATCTCATAATCTCAGCGCTGCCACCACCCGTCTATCTCATCAATCAATTCAAAATTAAAAATGAAAAATTAAAAAATGTTCTGGCATCTCGTTCTCTCAACTACCCAACTATTCAACCACCTAACTATTCAACTATCTAACTACCCAACTATTCAACCACCTAACTATTCAACTATCTAACTACCCAACTATTCAACTATCTAACTACCCAACTATTCAACTACCTAACTACCCAACTATTCAACTACCTAACTACTTATTCCATATCCTCCACCACGATATTCTTGTTCGTATAAATGCAAATCTCACTCGCGGCGGCCAGCGACTCTTCCACAATCTCCTTTGCCGAGAGGTCGGTATGCTTTACCAGCATCCGGGCGGCGGCCAGGGCGTAACTCCCTCCCGAACCTATCGCGACGATACCGTCATCGGGCTCGATGACTTCACCGGTTCCGGAGATGATGAGGGCTTGTTCCTTGCTGACGACGGCAAGCAGAGCTTCGAGATGCCGGAGGTACTTATCTGTGCGCCATGCTTTTGCGAGCTCGACGGCAGCGCGGAGCAAGTTGCCGTGGTACTGCTGGAGGCGGTCTTCGAACCGCTCGAACAGCGTAAACGCGTCGGCGGCGGCGCCAGCAAATCCCGCGAGGACAGTATCATTGTAAATTTTTCGAATTTTTCTGGCATGTTGTTTCATGATCGTCGAACCGACGGTAACCTGGCCGTCGCCGCCGATGACGGCATGCCCTTTGTGCCTCAATCCGAGAACGGTTGTTGAACGTATGATGTCTGACATGGATGTTTGCAGATATGGTTAGAGTTTTCGCCGGAGTCTTGCGATGGGGATATTCATAGACTCACGGTACTTTGCGACGGTGCGGCGGGCAATGTTCAGACCTTCCTGTCGGAGCATTTCCGCAATGCGGTCGTCATTCATTGGATGATTCGGCTCTTCTCCCGCAATGATTCCCCGGATTTTCTTCTTGACTTCTTTGTTCGAAATTTCCTCGCCGCTCGTGGTGCGAATCGAATCGCTGAAGAAATGCCGCAGCTCGAAGACGCCGTATTCGGTCTGGACATACTTCCCGTTGACGACCCGGCTGATGGTGGAAATGTCCATGCCGATGGTCTCCGCGATGTCCTTGTAAATCATCGGTTTCAGATTTTCCCCGCTTTCGAAGAAGTCCCGCTGCCGCTCGACGATCGACCGCATGACCTTCATCATCGTTTCGCGTCTCTGATAGATCGACGCGACGAACCATTTGGCACGCTCGAATTGCTTGCGGATAAAATCCTTCGTTTCAGCAGACGTTCCGTTATTCCTTCGTTTCGACATCATTTCCTTGTAGGTACGGTTGATCCGGAGCGGCGGGACGTTCTTGTCGTTCAACATGATGATGAAATCGTCCCTATCCCGCTCGACGATAAAATCCGCCGTGACATAGTTCTGCTGGGTGACGAATTCCCCTTCACCCGGTTTGGGGTTGAGCTTTTGGATCAGTTCGATCACACTCCTCAGGTGGTCGAGGTCGAGGTGCATCATGTTCGCGAGTTCCTGGTAGTGTTTCATTGAGAACTCATTCCAGAACTCTCGAATGATCCTGAGAGCAAGATCTTTGAGCTCCGGTTCGAATTCTCCCAGCCCGAGCTGAGCGGTGAGACATTCCTGGAGGTTGCGTGCGCCGATTCCGGGAGGATCGAGACGTTGAATCTGCAGGAGGATTTCCTCGGCGCGCTGCGGATTCACCGACAGGCCGCTTGACAAACTGAGATCCTGCACGATCAATTGGAGGTCACGCCTGAGATAGCCATCTTCATCGATGTTGCCGATGATTTCTTCACCCAGCAGCTCCTCGTCCGGCCCAAGGTTGAGAAGACGGAGCTGGTCGATGATGCGCTGTGTGAGGGGAATATCGGCGGGCAACGGCATGTCATCCCGGTCTTCATCGACGCGATTCATGTAGCCCGTCTTGTATCCCGAGAGGTCATCGTTCATGTAATCTTCAAACGTATACCCCTCGTCATCCTTCGTCGCTTTCCGGTCATCGGCCACGGCAGACACATCCGCAGCGGCGGCAACATCCTCCTTCTCGCGCTCTTGCTGGGGCTCCAACTCATCTTCTTCTTCCAGCAAGGGGTTCAGCTCGAGTTCTTCCTTGATCCGCTGCTCGAGAGCGAGTACCGGCAGCTGCAGCAGCTTGAGGTACTGGACCTGTTGCGGCGTCAGTTTCTGGAGAAGCGTTTGATGTTGAGATAACGTTTGCATGAATGCCGGGATTCTACTTCAAGAAATTCATAAGTGAAAACTTTTTGTGACCCTGCCCGTCGTGAAGACGGCATTCCTTCCGGAATTCCTCATACCACGTTTCACCATATTTACGAATGAGTGCATTTTTGAGAAAATCATACATCGGAATTCCCTCGTTGCGGCCGTGCTCGCCCGCCGGAGCACATTCCGCGATCTTCTGGTACCGCAGGGAATTCAGGGAACCGACGGAGATCCTTATCGGAAACAAATGGCACGAAATCGGCTTGCGCCACCCGCTCTCTCCGTCGATATGACCTTTCTCGAGTGAGCAACGCGCGACACCGTCATCGTAGTACACAAATACACATGCTTTGTCGTCAACGCAGGTCGTGGTGAAGTTGCCGGGGGTTCCTTCGTACAATCCGAGCCGGGCGATGGTTTGAAGATGGTACTCTGAAAGGTGTTTCTTGACAACAGGAAATGCCCGTTCAAGTTCTGTCAGCTCGCCGTCGTCAAGGGGCGCCCCCCGACCGCCCGGAAGCGTACAACAGGCACCTTTGCACTTCATCACATCGCATGCGAAGCGTTCATGCGCAATTTGTTCGTCTATAAGTGCTTCGCCGATTACAAACATATCGCTCTATTAACATACGAAAGTTATATCAAATACAAAAATCGTGCCTACGGTCGCTTTCGGGTTTTTCTCTATAATTTCGTGGGATTAAACCGATTTCATGACCTCACAAACATCTTTCCAGGCATCTGTCTTACCAGGCCTTTGAACTCCAGATTTAGAAGATGGACAAGCGCATCCGCCGTTGAAAGTTTCGCGGACCCTGCGATGCCGTCAATATGCCGGGGCTCGTCGGAGAGTACGTCCCATACGGCTTTTTCGAAAAGTGTCAGATCCGGCGATGGCGCTCTCTCCGGCATGCCGGAATCCTTCACAAGCGGTCTCAATTTGGTCGCCAGCTCCGCGAGGATATCATCGAAGCATTCGACCAGCTTGGCGCGGCCACTCTTGACCAGCGCATGACACCCCCTGCTCTGTTTCACGCCCACATTGCCCGGAACCGCAAACACTTCCCTGTTCTGATCGAGCGCAGTGTTCGCCGTAATCATCGCCCCGCCGTTGACATCGGTCTCAATAACGAGCGTTCCCAGCGACAGTCCGCTGATGATCCGATTCCGGCGCGGAAAGTTTCCGGCATCGGGCTTCGTCCCCATTTCATACTCCGAGATCACCGCGCCGTGCCCGGCGATTCTCTCGAAGAGATTCCTGTTTTCCGGAGGGTAGGGAACATCCAGCCCGGAACCGATGACTGCAAGCGTCCGTCCGCCAGCCTTGAGAGTTGCAGCGTGAACGACAGTATCGACGCCTCTCGCGAGCCCGCTTACCACGGGTATACCGATGCGGCAGAATTCCTGCACGAACTTTCCTGCCATTGTCGTTCCGTAAAGAGTCGGCGAGCGCGTGCCGACGATCGCGATCGCGAACCGGTCCTGCTCCGCAAAATCTCCGCGCACGAAAAGAAACGGCGGCGGGTCATAGATCTTCTTCAAAAGGTCCGGATACTTCTTGTCCCAGAACGTGACAATCCTCCCCCCGGCTTTGTTCAGACGGGAAAGCTGCACCTCGGCGTAGTTTCTTGCAGCGTCGTATCCCGAACCTCCGATGAAGTGAACAATGTCCGAGGCGAGTTTCTTGCTGAAACCCTCTACTGCGGCAATCTCCCTCGCCGAAGATTCAACGACGACCGACGGGTCTCCGAAATGGGACACGAGCGCCCTCAACCGGTTCGGACCGATGTTGGGAATCTGCGATAGAGCCAATAAATCAAAAACAGGGAACATGCCTCACCTCCTCTACCTCTCCCGGGGTCACTGCGCCGACGACAGTCCGGCGGGACCCCGCACGTGTGTTATCCTTTGACCTCCAATCCGTCCACGACTGCGACAATAACAGTATGGACGGGTATCTTCTTATCACCCAAAACCTGCACGGCTCCCTGGCCTTCCTGGATCGTGAGCACGGTATCACCGACGCCGGCGTCCACTGAATCAATGGCGAGAACATCGCGACCGATGAACTTTCCGTCGAGGTCGATCGGTTGAACGACAAGGATCTTCTTGCCTTTCAGATGTTCGTTCTTTTGAGTGGCAACAATTGTACCGATAATTTTCCCGAGAGTCATACCTGGTTCAGGATATTTTTATTTCTTTTGTGAACTGCTCCACCAATTCCGTGGACTTCCGCTTCAACGGCGCCTCGGCAATAATCCGGATAATCGGTTCGGTATTCGATTTGCGCAGGTGAACCCAGGAATCGGCAAAATCAATCTTCAGTCCGTCCGCCACGTTGACCGTTCCTTTCTTCTGATTCCTCCGTCGAATCCTGTCGAGGAGCCGATCGACATTCTTGCCTGCGACCGACACCTTCGACTTCGTGATAACATACCGCGGCAACGTGGCCTTCAGCTCGGACAGCGTTCCGCCAAATTCAGAGAGATGCTGCATGACGAGCGCGATGCCCACCATTGCGTCTCTGCCGTAATGCACTGCCGGCAGGATCACTCCACCGCTTCCTTCGCCGCCGACAACCGCGCCGATGTGCTTCATTTTCTGGGCAACATTGATCTCACCGACCGGCGTGCGGATCACCCTTGCTCCGAATTTGCGGGCGACGTCATCAACCGCGCGGGTCGTCGAGAGATTGACGACAACGGACGGTGAGCGGCTCGGGCCATTCCCTCCTTTGTGCGCCCGAATGCGCGGAAGGATGAAATCCACGACAGACGTGATAGTGTATTCTTCACCGAACGGTTCTCCGCGTTCCGTTATCAGCACGAGCCGGTCGACGTCGGGGTCCACGGCAATGCCGAGGTCGGCGCCCTCCGACCGGACGCGGCGGCAGAGCGCTGTGAGGTTCTCCGGAATCGGCTCGGGAGTCCTGGCAAATACACCGCTCACGTCACAATTCATTTCGATGACGCGACAGCCGAGCTTTCGCAGGAGTTGGGGAACAATCAGTCCGCCCGCGGCATTGATGCAATCCACGACGACCTTAAACCCACGCTTCCTGATCTCCCCCGCATGCACGTATGGCAGCCGCGTGACCAAATCGATGTGCCTTCCGATGAACGTGTCATCCGGAGTGTGCTTTCCCACCTTGTTCCACGTGCTGTAAGAGAAATTGCCGCGGTCGGCGATGGCAATGAGTCGTTTGTTCTCTGCGGCGTTGAGGAACATCCCGGTTCCGCCGAGGAATTTCAGCCCGTTCCATTGCACGGGATTGTGACTCGCGGTGATGGAGATCCCTCCGGCGGCATGAAGTTGTTCGACAGCAATCTGGACCGTCGGGGTCGGTACAATGCCAATGGCCACCACATCACATCCCACCGAAAGAAGGGCCGAGGAAACCAGATTTCCAATGACCTTTCCTGAAATTCTCCCATCCCGTCCGATGACCACCGTCCCCCGGTTGCAGTATTCTGCGAAGGCGCCGGAGTACTTGAGGATGACGTCGGGGGTTAGGCCGTCACCGACGACACCGCGGACACCTGAGATGCTAACCATCAGCGGCATGACGACGACTTCCGGGAGTAATGGAGTATTGGATTATTGGAGTGTTGCATATTCTGCTCATGAATGTAGCAAAGATGGGCATGAGAAGCAAGAAAAGAAGGGAATTTCAGGTAGTGGATCAATTTGGTCTGCCGTTATATCTCAGACCGTCATGGCAGGGGAACGACGACAATACGTCCCCTGCTCGAGAGACGTGTCCGCCGTGTATGCACTGGGAGGGAGTTCCAACTCCCGACCTCGGGCATGCGCGTAAACGGTCGGGAGCACAGCTCCCTCCCAGCAGGAGTGAGAGCGAAGTCGACACCCCTCCAAGGAGGGGATTTCCCTTGCCCCGCAGTTCAAACTGAGTCAATAGTATCTGGTCTTGAACTGCCTATGCCGATATTCCAATACCCTTGCATTGATTTGACAATGGAATATGCGTACATTTGGGGAGTTCTGAACTGTGGCACGAATTGTCACGAAGTGAATCTTAATTTCGGGAGAGAATATGAAACACGAGACAATTCTTCTGGTCTCCCTCACTCTGATAGTCTTGGCGGGATGTAAAAAAGACACATCACCCGTCGGGCCTGTCACACCGCCATCAACTCCAAATCCAGAGCGCATCTTTGCTGGCACTTCTGGCCGCGGCGCCTTCCTTTCCACCGACACTGGCACAAGTTGGACGCAAACCAGCATGGGTTACTCTGTAAATGTTTTTGCTCTATCACACATGAACCTCTTTGCCGGGACCGACAACTACGGCGTTTTTCTTTCCACCAACAACGGGTCAAGCTGGATTACCGTCAATAACGGCTTGACAAACACATATGTGATTACTATTGCGTTCTCTGGCACGAATCTCTTTGCCGGGACATATCGGGGCGTTTTTCTTTCCACCAACAACGGCACAAGCTGGTCTGCGGTCAACACTGGGTTGATTAATGAGTATGTAGCTGCTCTCATAGCGGTCGACACCACTATTTTTGCCGGGACACCTAGGGGCGTCTTCCTTTCCACCAACAATGGCATGAACTGGGCTGCGGCTGACTCCGGACTGACGGGGCCGAGCAAAGTGGGCGGACGCGCTCTCGCCGTCTCCGGCACAAACCGGACAGCAGTTGATACTGGCGTGGCGGGAGCGGACAGCCTTGACGTACGTGCGCTTGCCATCTCTGGCACAAACCTGTTTGCCAGCATCCTCGGCAATGGTGTTTTCCTCTCCACTAACAACGGCACGAGTTGGGCTTCTGTCAACACCGGATTACCAGCGTCCAGATGGGTCACAGCTCTTGCCGCCTCTGACACAAATGTCCTTGCCGGGACCTCCGATGGGGATATCGTTCTATCCAATAACGGTGGATTTAGCTGGCGAGCAGCGAGCGGCGGGGCATTACATGAACCCATCTGGTCGCTTGCAGTCAGTGGCTGGAATGTCTTTGCGGGTACTGAGAACGGGGTGTATCGCTCAACAGATGGTGGTAATAATTGGATGCAACTAAATAATACCTTTGCCAGTTGTATGGTCACCGCATTGCTTATCACCAAGTGAGACTTGGCTCGTTTAGGGGCTCGTCTCGGCAGTCTGCCAAAGATTTGATTTTCTATGCTGATGCTGCTCCTTACTAAAAGACAAAGAACCCAGCCAAGAAAATGACCGGGGCTTTGTTTTCTACGGTTACTTTGCGAACCATCATTGGCAAGAATTGATACAAAATCGCTATACGATGAACCAAATAAGTGTGCCTAGTGGAACAAAATAGAAAATGAATTGTTCCAAATCTGGCGCAATAGCATTCAAGGCTTTTCTCCATACTCTTATTCTCATTCTCTCTGGCAAAATCAAAGCATCAAGGAAATAGTTTAATTTCGTTGTCTGGTGATGAGCAGGTTTGAGAATTACTAACTTAGCCAAAGTTCGCTCATATTTCTGAACTACATTGCTGAATCTCCGTATGAGGTCTGCCAAGGAAACGTCAAGCGCATATAAACCGAGGAGAATGAATGTCGCTATGAGACCTATCTTTAGGTCTTGGTTTGACGTGAAGAAAAGCACCAATATGGCAGCAAGAATCACACCATAAAAGTTTCGTGTTTGCATCTTCATATCTTCCAAATGGGCAGCAGTGTTACGGGAAGAAATTACAAGTTGGGTTGCCACATCAATTGAATTTCTTATACGGTCAGTTGCTGAATCCTTATTCTCCCCCATATCATCTTCTTCAAGAAAATCTTCCTTATCCTGTTGAGTATCAAGCCTAAGACAACGTTGAATCTTCGGAAACTTTTGAGTTTTCTGAAACTTCTCTAAAAGGAGTCTTGAGAAGAAAAACAATAAACCCAAAAATCCGAAGATAACTGCTTTCATATATTTCCTCCTATGTGTGTTAAGAATGACCAAACTTACCCAATCAGCCCATCAATATCAAGTCCATACCACCACGTTGGCAATCCACGTTGGCAATTCTGGCCCTTGAAAACATTGTAGGACATTTTGTAGTATAATTCCCACAAATCCTACAATTTCCCGCCTTGCAGGCTTTCAAAAGCGATTTTTCATCTCGTTTGAAAATGAATCGGAATTTCCGTAAGTTTCTGTCGAGGATATCAACAACGGATACTGATTCCATGCTTTCCAAATCAGAAAAACAGTTCTTACTCGAAGTTGCCCGGGCATCCGCGGGCGCTGCGGTGAGAAACGAGACCGCGCCAAGGCGCGGCGAATGCCCTCCCGCGGCCTTGCAGCCGAGCGGAGCGTTCGTGACGCTGCGCGAAAAGGGCGAGCTGCGCGGATGCATCGGCTACATCGAAGCCATCAAATCAATGGTCGATGCCGTGCGCGATGTTGCGGCAAAGGCGGCAACACAGGACCCCCGCTTCGCGCCCGTGTCGCCCGAAGAATTACAGGAGATCGAGATCGAAATATCCGTAATCTCACCGATGAAAAAAATCAAGGGCGTTGACGAGATTGAAGTCGGCAAGCACGGATTGCTCCTCGAGCGAGGGATGTCCCGGGGCCTCCTGCTGCCGCAGGTGGCGACAGAATACGGCTGGGACAGGGAGACATTCCTCAATCAAACGGCAAGGAAGGCCGGTCTTGAGCCGACGGCATGGAAGAAACCCGGAACGACGATCTCCATCTTTACAGCTGAGATTTTTGACGAGAGCTCACAACATTCATAAGATGGAAAAGAAGACCATACGACAGCCGGCCGTCGCGGGGATGTTCTATCCTGGCCGTCCGGATGTTCTTGAACGCGAGGTGAATCATCTCCTCGCATCGGCACCGAAAGAGCGGATCGGCGGGACGATAATCGCTTTGATTTCACCGCATGCAGGCTACCAGTACTCAGGATCGACTGCCGCACACGGTTATGCCCTCCTGAAAGGACAGTCGTTCGACACCGTGGTTATCGTGTCTCCAAGTCATCGCGAATACTTCGACGGAGCTTCGGTATACGACGGAGACGGATTTCAAACACCGCTCGGTTTCCTCGCTGTTGACGTGGCGCTGAGAGACCAGCTGGTCAGCGGAGATCCTGTCATCCGGGCGTCGGCGAACGGCCACCGGCAGGAACACGCTATTGAGGTGCAGTTACCTTTTCTCCAGCGCGTATTAGGCGACGTTAAGATACTCCCGGTGGTCATGGGCGACCAAAGCCGGAAAAATTGCCTTCATCTGGGAAAGAGACTTGCCGAGGTTTTGAAAAACAAGAATGCCCTGCTCATCGCCAGCACGGATCTGTCGCATTATCATCCCTACGACGAGGCAAACACCCTCGACAGGATCGTTATAGCGGATGTGGCGGCGCTCGACTATGGAAAACTCATGGACGACCTGGAAGGCGAGCGAGCCGAAGCGTGCGGCGGCGGGCCGACGGTCGCCGTCCTTGCGGCCGCTCATGGCCTTGGCGCGAACAGCGTGAAAATTCTGCACCACTGTAATTCCGGCGACGTGACTGGCGACCACAGCGGAGTCGTCGGTTATCTCTCTGCGGCTGCCTTTCGAGTGAACTAATTCGCATGCCAACTTCTAAGCATCCAAGAGTGTCCGTTATTGGTGCGGGCGGCGTCGGTTCTTCGCTTGCGCGCGCGCTGCATGAAACCGGATACAGCATTGTCTCGGTCATCAGCCGGTCGGGCCGGTCGGCCCTTGCCCTTGCGAAGGCCGTCAAATGCAGGAAAGCCGGCACCGTTGTCGGGGATATTTCAAGTCTCAGCGAAATTATCCTGATTGCCACGCCGGACGGCGCTGTCGGCGAAATCTCGAAAGAACTCTCGAAGTCGAAAACGTTGAAGTTCAAAAAATTGTTTGTCGCTCATGCCTCCGGTGTTCTCTCCGCGGATGTGCTGGAGCCGCTCAAGCGAAAAGGTGCAACGGTTGCTTCCATCCATCCGGTTCAATCGTTTCCCTCCGCCTCCAGCCACTCCGGAAAGTCGGGCGGCGCATCAAAGCTCAGAGGAATTTATTTCGGCATTGATGGTGAACCCAGGGCGGTCGCCAGGGCCGAATTACTCGTGAACGCTATCGGCGGGAAATCCATTATCATTCCGCGCGAGCTCAAACCGCTCTATCATGTCGCATGCGTTTTCGCTTCCGGCTACATGGTGGTGTTCCTGAACGCCATCAGCGAGCTCGCGAAACGCCTGGACCTGCGGGCGTCATGGACGGAAGTCTTCGGCCCGCTGATGACGTTGTCGATGGAGAATTCCGTGAAGAATACGACGGCCAATGCGCTCACCGGTCCGATCCTACGGGGAGACATGGCAACCGTCGATTGCCACCTCGTCGCATTGTCGAAGCATGCGCCGGAGTTCCTTCCACTCTATACTATCGGCGGGATCGAAGTGGCTCGCATCGCAAAAGAACACGGCAGAATCAGCCAGCAGGAGTACGACGGCATCATATCCCGATTCAGAAAATTCATTCAAACCTCACCGATCAAACACAATTCAAGGGGAAAACATTGAAGGCTCTCATTGCCAGCGGCGGTCGCGGCACACGGCTGCGGCCCCTGACGCACACACAGAATAAACATCTCATCCCGATCGCCAATAAACCGATTCTCCATTATGCGATCGAGGCCGCAGTCGAGGCGGGCATTCGACACATCGGCATCATTCACAATGCCGACAGCAACGAAGTCCCGAATGCCGTCGGGAACGGTAAGAAGTGGGGTGTGAAGATAACCTACATCCCCCAGAAGGGACCGCTCGGCCTGGCGCATGTCGTCAAGATCTCCAGGAAATTCATCGGCAACGATAATTTCATTTTCTATCTCGGAGACAATATGGTCGTCGGCGGAATAAAACGATTCATCGACGACTTCGAGAAAAGCGGATGCAATTGTTTTCTGACGCTCGCGAAGGTGAAAGACCCGGAACGGTTCGGCGTGCCGGAAATCAAGAACGGAAAGATCGTGCGCGTGGAAGAAAAGCCGAAAAAGCCGAAGAGTCAATTTGCCGTGGCGGGAATCTACATTTACGATAAGAACATCTTCGAAGCGGTGAGCAAAATCAAACCGAGCAAACGCGGCGAGCTTGAGATTTCCGACGCTCATCAGTATCTCATCGACAAAGGATACAAGGTCGGATACAGCGAAATCACCGGATGGTGGAAAGACACGGGCAAACCGACCGACCTCCTGGAGGCAAATCGCCTGGTACTCGACAACATTGAGCCGCGCATGGAAGGCGAAGTGGACAGCTCCTCGACCGTCGCCGGGAAGGTCGTCCTCGAGCAAGGTGCGAAGATCCTGAGCAGCGTCGTCCGGGGTCCTGCGATTATCGGAAGAAACTGTGTCATCGAGAACAGCTATGTCGGACCATTCACATCCATCGGAGATAACACGATCATCAAAAACTCGGAAGTGGAATACAGCATCCTGTTGCGCGATTGCAGAGTAATCGACGTTAAGATCCGGATCGAGGGCAGCCTGCTGGGCAATGAAGTTGAGATCGTTGAAGCCACCGGCAAACCGCACGTCCACCGGTTTATGATAGGAGATCAGAGCAGGGTTGAGGTGGCGTGGTAAGTACGTTGGTAGTTAGATCGTTGAAGAGTTAGATCGTTAAGTAGTTGAGATGATGAGTAGTTGGATAGTTGAATAGTTGGGTAGTTAGATAGTTGAGATAAAGAGATGCCAGAACATTTTTTAATTTTTCATTTTTAATTTTGAATTGTTAGCAAAAAGCTCAAGGTCAGAACCAGGAACTAATGACCAATGATGGATGACCAATAACAAGAACCAAGAACTAACAACCAAGAACCAACAACTAAGAACTAATAACTGGCAATGACATATTCAACACTTCTGGTATCAACCAAAGATCGTATCGCAGTTGTGACCGTCAACCGTCCGGACAAGCTGAACGCCTTGAACGCTCAATGCAAGAATGAGATCAGGGACCTCTTCGCATCACTGAAGATCAATCCCGACGTTGACGTTGTCATCCTGACAGGCGCCGGCGAGAAGTCGTTTGTTGCAGGAACTGACATTGGCGAGTTGGCCGCCCTCGACTCCGAAACAGGGAAGGATTTTGCAAGCGGCGGGCAATCCATTCTCGACCTCGTCCAGCATCTTGGAAAACCGGTCATCGCCGCGGTCAACGGCTACGCCCTGGGCGGCGGCTGTGAGCTGGCGCTGGCATGCCATATGAGAATCGCATCGGAGAACGCGAAGTTCGGCCAGCCGGAGGTAAGTCTCGGAATCATCCCGGGCTACGGTGGAACCCAGCGCCTTTCTCGGCTTGTCGGCTCCGGCAAGGCGGCGGAGCTGATCCTGACCGGGAACCAGATCGATGCTCAGGAAGCCCTGCGCATCGGGCTGGTCAACAGAGTTGTTCCGCAGAAAGAACTGCTCGCGACGGCAGAATCGATTGCCAGGACAATCACGGGCAAAGGCCAGCTCGCAATTCGCATGGCGTTGAAAGCGATCAACGCGAGCATGGAGATGCCGCTCAGCGAGGGACTGAAGGTCGAAGCTTCACTTTTCGGCGAGTGCTGTGGCACGCAGGACGCTAAAGAGGGTGTGAAAGCCTTCCTCGAAAAACGAAAGCCGGAGTTCAGAGGGAAATGAGTCTCCCCTTCCCCGATTCTTCCATCGAAAGGTGTTGCCGCCAATTTGACGGCGGCACATCCCGAATCCTCGGAGGATGTCAGACCGCACGGTTTTCCCGATGACGATGAGTCGGGGAGGCCATGGGATGACGGCAGATGCGAAAATATCGAAATACTTTGAAAAGGGTGTAATTTTCCGTTTATTGCTTGCAGCAGCACTCGGGTGCGCTGCGCTGGCTTTGTTTTTCCTGAGCATGCCGGATCCCGAGCGAACGCCCGACCAGCTGCGGCAGGAATTTTCTGCGTCCCTGCCGGCGATTGACCATGAAGTGGATTCGGTGCTTACCCGGTTCGGCATTGAACAAGCGTGGGTGCGCAAACGGCAAATCGCCGTCCCGGAACAAAATTTTGTTCGCACCGAACGGCGCGTCGCCGTCCCGCCGGAGGTTGTCCCCGCGATCATGAATGTCGCGTTCAACTCGATGGCGCATCGATTCGGCGGCCGGGCTGTGGCAACGGAAAACGTGAAAGAGAACAGCGTCACAATTCATATCGAGCTGCAAAAAGTCATCGTCCAGACGATCATTCTGAAAACAAGTCTGAGCTTGAAACAAATCGATCAAAAAACCACACACGTCAATTTGTAAACATGGCAAAAACCAGCAACACGACACCGGATTCACAGCTCATGGAGAAACTCGTCTCCCTCGCGAAGCGGAGGGGATTCGTTTACCAATCCAGCGAAATCTACGGCGGACTCAACGGGGCGTGGGATTACGGTCCACTCGGCGTCGAGCTTCTGCGGAACATCAAGGACGCGTGGTGGAAAGCGATGACCTACCGCGAGGACATCGAGGGCATCGATGCCGCGATCCTCATGCATCCTCGCGTGTGGGAAGCTTCGGGCCACGTCGAGAATTTCACCGACCCGATGGTGGATTGCAAACAATGCAAGGCGAGATACCGGCTGGACATCCTCTTTGAGGAGCTGTCCATCAAGAAACAAAAGGATGTCCTGCGTGAGCTCGATCCCGCGCGGTTTCAGGGTCAGCTGCAGGATGAATTCGTTGTCACAGAATTCCAGAAAATCGTCGAGACAGCTCAAAACTCAGTGCTCAAAGCCCTCTCCTGCCCCAACTGCGGCAACAAGGGCACGTTCACCGAAGCGCGAAAGTTCAACCTGATGTTTAAGACCTTTGTCGGACCAGTCGAGGATACGGGCAGCGTTGTCTATATGCGTCCGGAGACAGCGCAGGGAATCTTCGTCAACTTCCTGAATGTGCAGGCTGCGTCACGACAGAAACTGCCTTTCGGCATAGCGCAGATCGGGAAGGCATTCCGGAACGAGATCAACACGAAGAATTTTCTGTTTCGGACACGCGAATTCGAGCAGATGGAAATGCAGTTCTTCGTCAAGCCGGGAACCGACGTCACCTGGTTTGAATACTGGCGGGAACAGCGCTGGAAGTGGTTCGTCTCGATCGGCATGCGGGAGGCGAAACTCCGCTGGCACCGGCACGAACCGGACAAGCTCGCACATTATGCGAAGGATGCGTACGACATCGAATACGAATTCCCCTTTGGCTGGGGTGAAATCGAGGGTGTCCACAACCGCACCGATTACGACCTCTCACGTCACGAGCAATTCTCGGGGAAAAGTCTCAAGTACTTCGACGAGGAGTCCAAAGAAAAATTCACACCCTTCATCATCGAAACGTCCGCCGGAGCGAGCCGTTCGTTCATGGCTGTGCTGGTCGACGCCTACAACGAAGAAGAAGCTCCGACTGCCGACGGCAAGATGGAAACGCGAACGGTGTTGAAATTTCAGCCGCAGCTCGCCCCTATCAAGGCAGCCATTTTCCCGCTGGTCAATCGCGACGGCATGCCGGAGATTGCCAGGAACATCGAACGGGACCTGCGCCCCCATCTCCATGTTTTCTACGATGACAGCGGGGCGGTCGGACGCCGATACCGCAGGCAGGATGAAATCGGGACTCCTTATTGCGTGACGATAGATTCCCAGACATTGCAGGATCAAAGCGTGACCGTTCGTGAGCGCGACACCATGGTTCAGGAGCGGGTGAACTCAACGCAACTGCTCGGGTATTTCACGAAAAAGCTTCAACCCTAACCCAGCCTCCCTATCAGCCAAAGAATGACCTTCTCGTGAACATGGATTGGCGTAAGGTTATACCTCTTCTCGTCCTCTTCCTGGTTTTCAGGCCACTGGCGGGCGGGCAGCTGATTACCGACCCAAAGCTCAACATCCACATCCAAAGGGGCATTGAGTACGTCTACAATCTCTCCTTCGACAGCGCGCAGGCGGAATTCCAAACGGTTGTCGACCTGAACCCCGACCACCCTGCCGGCCATTTTTTCCTCGCGATGGTCGAGTGGTGGAAGATCATGATGGACATCGACAACGAATCGCGCGATGAAAAATTCTATTCGATGCTGGGAAACGTTATCGACATCTGCGACAAACGGCTCGATAAGGATGAGAATGATGTCGCGGCATTGTTTTTCAAAGGGGGAGCGGCGGGATACCGGGGAAGGCTGCACGCGAATCGCGACGAGTGGTTAAAGGCGGCGAACGACGGCCGGCTCGCCCTCCCGATTGTCCAGAAAGCCTACCACCTTGCCCCCGACAATTACGATATCCTTCTCGGCATCGGCATTTATAATTATTACGCCGCCATAATCCCCGAACAATACCCTGTCGTGAAACCGCTCATGATCTTCTTCCCGGGCGGCGATAAACTGAAGGGCATCCATCAATTGCAGAAGGCATCGGACAAAGCCACGTATGCGAACATCGAGGCGTCTTACTTCCTGCTCCAGCTTCTCTTCAACTACGAAAAAGACTATTTCCAGTCACTGCCGATCGCAGAACGACTGTACCGGCGATTTCCAAACAACGTTGTGTTTCACCGCTATCTCGGCCGCTGCCAGGCGGCGATCGGCCGATGGGATGATATGCATCAGACGTTCTTCGATATCCTTGTGCGCGTCGGGCAGAAGAAGCTCGGATATAACAACGGCGTGGAGCGCGAGGCACACTACTACCTCGGCATGTATGAAATGACCTTTCACAATAATGACGCTGCGCTTCAGCACTTCTATCGCTGTGATGAGCTCTCGCGCAGCCTCGACAAGACCGGTCCATCCGGATTCATGGTCATGGCAAATCTGAAAATCGGGATGATCTGCGACCTCCAGTCCAAACGGGACCTTGCGATCGAGCAGTACAACAAAGTACTGAAGATGACGGACTACCAGGAAGCGCACAACATTGCGGAAAAGTATTTGAAAACCCCCTACGGCAAGTTTTAGGGGCTCACGGCATGTTTCGCATAATTATTTTCGGATTGATTGCTGCCGGAGTGGAAATTCTCGGAGGGGCGCTCATTGCCTTCCGGAAAGAATGGCCCAAGAAAATCCAGGAATACCTTCTTGCCCTGAGCGCAGGGTTTATCCTCGCGCTGGTCTTCCTCGAGCTCATACCGGAAAGCCTGCACTTTCTGGGCGGCGTCGCTTCCCTTTACATCATCATCGGCTTTAGCGTTCTGCATTTCTTTGAACACACGGTGGTCGGACATCTCCATTTTGGCGAGGAAACGCATACGGATGTCATGCTCTCCCCGTTCGCAGGTCTGTCCGCCGTCTCGGGTCTTGTCATTCACGCTTTCTTCGACGGATTTTCGATTTCCGCGGGCATGCAATTCAACTATCTCATCGGATTGTTGATATTTATTGCCATCACGCTGCACAAGCTGCCGGAGGGTCTGACGATCGCGTCGGTCACGCTGGCGGCGAACCAGCCGCGGAAGAGAGCGTTCATCGCGTCCATCGTCACCGGCGCGGCGACGATGGCGGGAATCTTTGTCGTGTTCTTCATGTCAAGCATCGGCAAAGATACCATTGGCATTGCCTTCGCAATCTCGGCGGGCGCGGCGACCTATGTCGGAGCGAGCGACCTCATCCCGGAAATCAACCGGTCGAAGAACCGCGTCGCGCCATTGGTGGTTTTCGGAGGAATGCTCCTGTTTTACGTCAGCCAGCGTCTCCTCGAATCGATCCTCGGCACAGCTTAGAGGCGGGCCTACCTCTTTTCTGTCCCGCGAGCTTCAGCTCGCGACATAGACCAAACCTCTGACCAACTCTCCGCCGGCAACAATGGCCCGCAAGCTTCAGCCCGCGCCATAGACCAAACCTCTGACCAACTCCCCGCCGGCAACAATGTCCCGCGAGCTTCAGCTCGCGACATAGACCAAACCTCTGACCAACTCCCCGCCGGCAACAATGTCCCGCGAGCTTCAGCTCGCGACATAGACCAAACCTCTGACCAGCTCTCCACCGGCAACAATGTCCCGCGAGCTTCAGTTCGCGACATGCCCGCATCGATGCCTCTCTGGCTATCCATCAATCAAGAAAAAAAGAGATCGTCATCCTGAGTCCGTCCTGTTTTGTTCGGGACGGACGAAGGATCTGGCACCTTGGGCGTCATAGTGAACCCTTCGGTGGCGCTCAGGGTAAACTCCGTGAAACAGCTCAACCCTGGTGCAAAAGAAGATTCTTCATCCGCCTCTGACGGATTCAGAATGACAACAACTTTGTTTTTCGTGGTCCGGTTTTGAAAAGAGGCTGATTACGATTGAGGGATTGGGCGGGCGAATCGTCTCGTTGCTCAGTGAACCTCACCTGTAATCCTCTCCTATTAGGAGAGGATGGAACGACTGGCGGAAAAAGGATGGTGCTACAAAGTAAGCGCAATGCTTATACGGTGCAGGGCGCCGATCTGCCCGTACGAGGTGTATCCGTAATCGATGGTGTACGTGTTGTTCGTGAATCCTATGCCGAGCGACAGGCCGGCAAAACCGGCGCTCTGTCCGATCGTCATATCCTGTCTGTTCTCGTTGTTGTAACCAAACCGGAGCTGCACATTCGGACTCGCCGTAAATTCCACGCCCACCGCGAACGCCTTGAAGTGGTCCGCAAAATTGTCCTGGTATTCGTTGAGCCCGTCAAAACTCAGGAGAATCACCGCGGGCAGATGCTCGGGATAGATTGACGCGCCGACCTTGAGGTCGAGCGGGAGGTCTTCCCTTGTATTGATGTACGGGTTGAGTTGCGTGCCGAGGTTGAGAAGGCTGGCTCCAAGGATCAATCGTTGAGGAACAGCGCTGTAGAGAAGACCAAAGTCGACGGCGGCGCCGCTTGAGTGATAGTTGGCGATCGCCGAATAAATATATTTTGCATTCACTCCGTAGTTGAACCCGGGCAGTAGCTCGCCGGCGTACCCCGCGCCGAGAGCGAATTCCCCCGCCCCGAATGTCCCCAGGTTTTGTCCATCATCTCCCGTCTGCTGAAATTGTCCGTAGTTGATATACAGAGCGCTGAACCCCACGTGGCCCAGGCTGGGAATCTCCGCCCCGTAGCTCGCGTAGCCCGAGTTGATATCCATCAGATGTTTGAAGAATCCAAAGGAGACGCGATTCGTGGTGAGCGAGGCCAGACCGGCGGGGTTGTAGAAAATAGTGTTCGGGTCGTCGGTCATAGTTACAAAACTCCCGCCCAGCGCCGCCGCCCTCGCGCTGACATCGCTTCGAAGAAAATCATACGTGGTAGTCCCGTCCGCACGGAGTACAGCCGGGCGCGCGCAGAGCGTCAGGCAAATCACGATGAGAGTTCGGGAAATTCGCTTCCAATCAGCCATTTTCGAGAGGTCCATTCCAAGGCAATCTATGAAAATATCCGCTGAGATTCAAGCAATTGGAACCGTTTCGCCCTCCCGCGATGGGCTTGGAGATGGACGGCAACTCCTGACCGGATGTTGAAAGAGGAAGTGTAGAGTCCGGTTCGTAACCGGACGACGCGAATACAAGGGATTTTTCGACAATGTCCGATTGCGAATCGGACTCTACGGCGCAAATCTCGCCATTCCCGTCCAGCTTGCCAGATCTGAGCTTTGACGGCCTGAGACTTGACTTTTACACGGAAAAGCGTTAGGATTATATGAGCCAGAAGAACTTACTCATGGAGGAAACTATGAGAAGACTCTTGTTAGTAGTCTTGATGGCAGCAACACTTGCCAGCGCTCAAGAGCGAGTGCTTGTATCCTCACACAACGAAGTCCTTCCCTTGAAGAAGGGAGAACCTGTCCTCGAAGCACTGAAACGCTATTCCAAGCAGAAGCAGTTACTCCGCACGCTTGATGCTTGTAGTAATCCCATTCAATCCGGATACGATCCCGCGGACTTTCCGCCGATGGGCTTCATTAATGCCTATCACAAAGACATGTACGCAGAATGGTTGAATGCTCCGGCAGATGGAGTCATCGATTCCGTGTATTTTACAACAGGTAATTTTGTCCCTTGGGATTCCACTTTATATTTGCGAATCATGGAGTCTCGCATTTACACTGGAAGCGGACCCGGCTATGGCCAGTTCTCAACGTATTTGCCCCCCGTAATGGAAGATGATTCAGGCGGCATTGGGCCTGAGTTGTTTCTCCCTCTCTGCTGGGGGTATTTCAATGACACAAATGACCTGGACGGGCAGCAAAACAACCCTGCTTATTTTCCGGGCATGGGCATCGGCGGAGTCGCCGCATTCGCCGAGGATGCAACTCCTCCGGATTCCACGGCATGGGTGTCGACGCTGCATTTTGAATTCCCACATCCACCGGTCACATTTCCGCCGACAGGGAATGAAATCTGGGGAGCCGGAGGATTTGCCATCCCATGTCAGCCCCAATAGAGTCAATGTGATCAATCTTCATCCTCTCGGCGCACCGTCAATACACGCCGGACAGCCACTCATGATCGTAATCGAGCTAAGGGGAACCCACTGGGACGCCAACGAAGCTGATAACGACCCTGCTCGAACTCTCGTTGCCTTTCATGAGACCCCACTGGATTCGGCAGGACATTCTCACACACACTTCTGGAAATTTTATGAGCACCTTGGTTCTTGCGGTGTTCCGGGATGGGCAAACCTTTACTATGGGGACATGCTTGTTTGGTACTCTATGACACTCACAGGCAACTCACCGCCTGTTCTGGTTTCCATCAGCAACCTTGGAACGACACTATCCGGATCTCCGCGCAACATCTCGGTCAATCTGGATGACTGCGATTTCGCCAACCCTCTCGCGGCCGGCGTGGCCATGGCGCATCTTGGATATTCCGTCGACGGCGGGCCGTACACACTAGCTCCTTTGATCAATGTCGGCGGGACAACATGGCAAGGCCAGATTCCCGCTATCGCACCTCTAACAGGCCGGCCGTATTCTCGTACCGTCCAGTATTATGTCGCGGCAGCCGACTCTCAAGGGCTGGCCATGGACAGCAGTACATTGTATTCGTACAAGATCCTCTCGTTCGGTGATGAATGGTATTATCCCGACACAACAATCGGATACAATCCCCTCGTTCTCAAAGGGAATGGCGGCGTTGAGATAAGCCCATCGGGCTTTTTTGAGCCGCCGTATGCCTTTGCCGGGACAGATCCTGAAAACGACGGCACTGCTGGCCCGTTTGACCTCGGCGGCGTCTTCATCTACTTCGGCGACACGGTGCGATACGCCTGGATCGGCGTCAACGGCGGCATCGCGCTATCAAAATCACCGACGGACACGATCGACGTTAACTCGAATGGATCGTTCTCAGATGTCGTTCCATGGAATATCCCTTCTCCTCAGCGTAAAGGAAGGGCGGATAGTGCCGGCGCGACGAATAGTCCGAGAAATTTCATCGCTCCGGACTACCAGGACTTTATCCTGACGGATACTGGGCGACAGTACGGTCACATTTTATACCGGACGGATAGCTGCAGGTTCATCGTTGAATACGACTCGATAGGAATCGCCGGAATGATCCCCCATGCAAGCAGCACAACCTTCCGGGTCATGCTGAGTCGATGCGACGGAACGATTGAATTCCAGTATGACAGCGTCGGAGCATTCAATGAAAATTCCCTGTGTGTGGTTGGCCTCCAGGGGGATTCACTCATGGGACATAATCCCGGCTATCTGCTACTCTCCCGCTGGGCGTACCCTGATCTCGGGCCGATCGAAACAGCGCCGCGAAATAATCGCGCGGTGCGTCTCTATCCCGCGACCGGCATTGTTTCAGCGAGCGGTTGGAATATGGTGTCGGTACCGGTGATCCCTCCCGGAAACGACTATGACCCATCCTTTCTCTTCCCCGGGGCATGGAGATCGGGGTTCGATTTTCGATTCGGGCCTGGCAGGTATATTGTCGACACTGTCTTGAAGAATGGCGTCGGGTACTGGATGAAGTTTTCCAGCGGGAACACTTATGCGTTGCCCGGACGCTTGTTGTACGCATTCGATGATAGTGTGAATGTTGACTGGAACCTGATCGGGACGATCGGGAAACCGGTAGCGACGAGCGCCGTGGTTCAGGATCCGGCCAATATCGTCTCGTCGCAGTACTTTGGTTACAGCCACGGATACTTTGTCGCAACATCGCTCGACCCGGGCAAAGGATACTGGGTGAAGGCAAATCAAACGGGTGCGCTGCACTTGCAGGCGACATCGATACCGAAGTCTGCTCCTACCGTTGCCGACCTCACGGTGTTGAACAGAATCACGGTGACCGACGCGGAGAAGTCGCAGCAGTCGTTGTACATTGGCAGTGAGAGCGACCTGAAAGTCCCGGCGAGCACGTATGAGATGCCGCCTACTGCTCCCGCAGGCGTTTTCGATGCGCGGTTTGCATCGCAACGCATGGTGGAGACATATCCGGACAAGCCGGAAGGCGGGAAAGCATACGAATTCCCGATCAGTATTCAGACCAGTGCATATCCTCTGACGGTCCAGTGGGATATCAAGAACACGAACGGCCGGACGCTGACGTTGACGGACGGGCTCGGCGGGCGGATAGTGAACAACGTGGTGTTGAACAACACCGGATCGATCAAGATAACGAACGCGAGCGTGAAGTCGCTGGTGCTGAAGCTGGTGGAAGGCAAGGCACTGCCGAAGGAATTCGCGTTGAGTCAAAATTATCCCAATCCGTTCAATCCGACGACGGTCATCCGCTATCAATTGCCCGTCAATAGTGTTGTGACTCTGAAGGCATACAACATTCTGGGACAAGAGGTAGCGACGCTCGTAAATGGAATGGAAGAAGCGGGATACAAATCGGTGCAATTCGACGGGAGTAATTTTTCTAGCGGCGTGTATTTCTACCGGCTAACCGCGGGGACATATACGTCCGTTCGAAAGATGGTTTTGATAAAATGACGACGTCATTTGAGTAGAAAGTCCCGCGTTCTTTCGAGAGACTGTTGATGAAATAAATTGAGTGCCCTAAGGATCGGCTCGTACCGGTTCCTATGATTTGTGATGCACTGGGGGCGAACAATGGAGATTAAGCATGAAGAACACATACAATCTCACCGGGAGGTGTTTTCTCAGGTCACTTGTTGATTGTGCGTTTGCTTGTATTCTTGTTCTTTCGGCCTCCGCGTTGAGCCAATCGACGTGCCACCAGCCGACGACGCGAGCATGGATCCGCGTGGCGGACGCAAACAGGAATTCTGATACGCTTTGGTTCGGGTTTGACCCCAGCGGGACATGTGGAGTGGACACGCAGCTTTGCGAGTGGATTCTCGGGGAACCATGCGGTGCACCGACCGACCTGTTTTGTGTTTTCTGGATTGTCGGAGATCAATGTGCACCAGAGAACCAGGGCACCATGGTGAGGTACAACTACTACGCCTTCCGGAGTCCTACACAAATCGACACGTTCCAGGTTTATTACCACCCCGGACCTCCGGATCCCCGCTTTCCCGTGAAAATATCCTGGTCACGCGCAACCGTTTCCGCACTGTATGATAGCATTGTGATTGTAGATGACGTGACCGAAGGCGCTCTTATAAAGATCCGAATGGAGAATAATGATTCGCTCCTCGTTACTGACAATCGTATCAGCATCCTCGATCTCATTTGCTACGACGCAAAACCGAACAGCGTGAATTCTGTACCGATGGAAATGCCAAAGAGCCTCCTCGTTTATCAAAATTACCCGAATCCATTCAACCCGGGGACGGTAATACAGTATCAAATCATGGGCACTACGCACGTCACCCTGAAGGTCTACAATATCTTGGGACAAGAAACGGCAACGTTGGTGAACGGAATGGAAGAAGCGGGATTTAAATCGGTTCAGTTTGATGGAAGTAATTTTTCAAGCGGCGTGTATTTCTACCGGCTGACTGCGGGAACGTATACCTCCGTTCGAAAAATGGTTTTGATAAAATAATCGGGGTAATCATCTGAATCAAGCGAATCGCGGTTCAGACGGTGTAAGCGAATCCGGGCAGGTTGCCGAGGCGCCCTCTATGAACCCATGACTTTAGTCATGGGGAAAGACAAAACGAAACAATGTCTGAACCGTTTCAACGGTTTAGAATACCGAGATACCAAAGGGGCAAACTTCTCTTGGCAAGGTGAAAACCGCTGAAGCGGTTCCTGGTATCTGGCCTTGTTTGTGCTAGTCCCACGACTGAAGTCGTGGGTAGGTTCTGCCTCATGAACCTCAGCATGACGGCGAAGGAGGGTCTGAACCATGATTTTTAGGATTACGAGATTACCATGATTAAAACAATCCAGGTCATCATGTGAATCAAGCGAATCGTGGTTCAGACGGCGATGGAGCGTATGAACGATGACTTTTGTGATTCTCGTGTTGGGCCAGTCCGAAGGACCCCCCTCCGGGGAGGCGCATCAGCATCTGGCTGATATCCTCCCCTATTAGCGGAGAATGGCTTCTCCCCCTTTTTTTCAAAGGGGGAGAATACAAGAGAGGGTTAAATGACGGCACCACGATTCAAACTGAGACACTACCCAAATCCCCCTCCGGTTGATTCTTTCCACCGTAAAGTGTAACTTTCATCTGCGATCTGACTTTGATACTGGCTCTGCATCCGTCCAAATTTCGAATGGCAATCGCACTATTTCAACGAAATTCCCATTATCAATAAGCGCATCATGCGAAACATCCGTCGTATTTCTACTTTCCTGTTTATCGCACTGTCCTTGGGTTATTCCAGCGCCTTGTCACAGACACAACTGGTGAAATTCGCGCGGGAGCAAAGCGCACGCTGGCAGACCGCACGAGCCGCCGCCGAGTCACTCGCCCGTGCCGCCAACATGCCAATCCGCAGCGAGTACCGGGATGGTTCCGTCATCGAGCTGCAACGGTTCTCAAGAGGGCGGCCGATGTATTACAAAACGAACGACCTGACCGGGGCAGGGACTATTTCGACAAAGTTTGTTTGGCCCGCAGGAGGGGGCGGATTCTCACTCACCGGTTACGGCGATACCCTCGGCGAATGGGATGCAGGCGCCGCACGCATGACACACCAGGAATTCGGCGGGCGAGTTCTCTCCACGCAGGGTAGTCTGGTCGATCACTCGACACATGTCGCAGGGATTCTCATAGCCGCGGGCGTTGTCCCAACAGCAAAAGGCATGGCATACCAGGCCGACCTCCAAGAATTTGACTGGAACAACGATTTGTCCGAGATGGCAACCGCCGCTGCTGCCGGCCTGCGCGTCTCCAACCATTCGTACGGTCTCATCACAGGTTGGGATTACAATTATTTCAATGACGGACTATGGGCATGGTTCGGAGACCCGACGATAAGCCCGACGCAGGACTACAGGTTCGGATTCTATGATGATGAGGCAAGGACGTGGGATAGCGTTGCATACGACGCTCCATACTACTTAATAGCCAAGGCCGCGGGGAATGACAGAGGTGAGGGGCCGATGGGAAGCGTCACACACTGGGTTTACGTCAACGGTGGCTGGGTGCAGCAAACGACTGTGCGGCAGATCGACGGTGGTCCCACCGGTTACAATTGCTTGAACGGAGGCAGTTGTGGAAAGAACATACTGGCAGTTGGGGCCGTCATCGGCAGTGCGAACGGATACACGTATCCTGGGGGCGTACTCATGAGTTATTTCAGCAGCTGGGGACCAACTGACGATGGACGCATAAAACCCGATATCGTTACCGACGGCGTGAACGTCTACTCGGCGGTAGCTTCCACGGACAATGCATATGCGACCATGAGTGGTACTTCGATGGCAACCCCTGGCGCGGTCGGCTCCATCGGCTTATTGTTACAGTATCAAAGAATATTGCACGGCAGCACTCCCCTTCTCGCATCCACCCTGAAGGCTCTTATTATCCATACGGCTGACGAGGCAGGGCCGAAACCCGGGACCCGACTATCAGTTCGGATGGGGTTTGATGAATACGCTAAAGGCAGCACAACTCATGCGGCTCGACAGCGCCCAGGGTTACACTTCGCATATCCGGGAACTGTTGCTGCAGCAGGGGGATACAATATCATGGAATTTCTATTCGAAAGGCACCGAACCGCTGCGGGCAACGATAAGCTGGACCGATCCGCCCGGGGTATCCCCGCCACCTTCTCTCAATCCTCCCAATATCATGTTGGTAAACGACCTTGATTTGAGACTCATCAACAATAGCGCGATGTATTACCCTTGGGTTCTTGACCCGTCGAATCCTTCGACCGCCGCGACAACGGGGGACAATTACCGCGATAACAGCGAACAAATCCTGATCCCCTCGCCGTCACCGGGGATGTACACACTCCAAATCACCCACAAAGGAACGCTTACCAACGGAATGCAGAATGTGTCCGTTGTCGTGAGCGGGAATGTGCCCGCAATTGGGCCGCGAGCCCAGTTGCAGCGGACAAGTTCATCCCTGACCGCAGTTCCAGGGAGTGAGGTCGGCGATTCAATCCAGATCAATAACAATGGGGATGTGTTTCTCCAGATCATCCCTCACACGAACGCTGCCTGGCTGTCGGCAGACAGCCTGCTGATCGCTCCGGGCGATTCAACATTTCTGCGCTTCAAAGCAGATGCCTCTGCGCTCAGCCAGTGGCAGACGTATAACGGGACAGTCACGGTCAATTCCAACGACACTACGCAACCTCCGCCGATCATCAACGTTGCTCTCCACACTCTCGGACCCAGGATTGTCGGAGTTCCGGGGGCCATATCCATGTACGGCGATACCACTGCCGTTTTCCGCGATACGCTGCACATCGGAAACGTGGGATTTCTGCCGCTCCACTACACAATCAACGGTAGCCCGGTTCCATCCTGGCTGTCGGTCATTGGCGACACCGCGACAATAGCTCCGAACGAATCATCGACAGTCGTGCTCGTATTCGACGCGAGGACTCTGCCCTCTACAGACTACAGTACCGTGCTCGCCGTGAACAGCACTGATTCGTCAACAGGGACCCTTTTCGTGCCCGTCATCTATTATCTCGGTGTCCGGGACACGGCCTATTCCAACGTCAATCCCAAATGGAATATCGTTTCACTCCCCCTCGATCCGGTTCTGGCAATGAAGTCCATCATCTTTCAAACGGCGGCGAGTCAAGCATTTGCGTTCGAAGGATCCTATACCAGTGAAAACACTCTCGCGACGGGGAAAGGCTACTGGATGAAATTTGACTCCGCCCAGTCTATCCGGATTCTCGGACACAAACCGCAGGACGACTCCGTTCTAGTCAGCCAGAACTGGAATCTGATCGGTGCGTGGAATGTGGCGGTATCCTCGCATGCGGTGACAAGTGTGCCCGCGGGAAATACGATGTCTGACTTCTTCGGATTTAAGCAAGGATACCACGTCGTGGACACGCTCTATCCCGGGACGGGTTACTGGGTGAAGGCGAAACAGGCGGGTGAGATCATTCCAACTCCAGGACCTGCCATTCAGCCGGGCGTCCAGCCGGGCATTATCCGCAATGGCTTGTCGGCTATGAGCACTCTGACGTTCACCGATGCCGAAGGAAACCGTCAGACATTATACGTTGGAGCAAATCAGCCCCAAGGGAGCAATGCGACATCCTTCGAGCTTCCTCCATTGCCGCCGGAGGGGTCATTTGATGTCCGTTATGAATCAAACAGCTATGTCGCCGCGTTGTCCTCCGTCGACACAAAGAGCGCCGGGATTGTAATCCAGATAAGGTTTGTAAACGCACCCCTGACAATCTCGTGGGCAGTCAACGCAAGGGACGCGCGGACGTACCTGCTGTCGCTGGGGACCACCCAAAACATCACCGTTCGGGGGATGGGCAGCACATCCCTGGATGCATTGAAACTTTCACCATCGGGAGTGACGACAATGCATCTCATCCTGGATGCAATCTCCGCCCCGACCGAGTTTTCCCTGGCTCAGAATTATCCTAATCCGTTCAATCCCACAACCGTCATCCGGTATCAGTTACCGGTGACTGGTTATGTGTCACTCAGGGTTTTCAATGTGTTGGGGCAGGAAGTTGCGACGCTCGTGGATGGGGTACAGGAGGCGGGATATAAATCAATAGAATTTGACGCCCTCAATAGAAACGGGAGCATGCTGCCAAGCGGTGTTTATTTTTACAGAATACAAGCTGAAGGGTTTGTTGCTGCCAGGAAGATGCTCCTGCTCCGGTAACGCCAGAAGAGACCCTGATTGGGCACATTTTTCGTTTCATATGGCAGAATCTCGGCATGCTGCTCCGGGATTCTGCCATTTGCATATTCCCAACAAAATCGTATATTTAATGAAGTACTGATTTCAGGGTCAAAACAATCTATGCAGCCAGAAGAAGTCGAAAAACTCATTCAATCGATCCTGCACGAAAAGGCGACCGGGCATACGTGCTGCGCCGATGGCAAATGCACCGATGGGCTATGCGTCATCCACAACAAGGAAGGCGTCAAGAATATCGTCCATAACGGAGCATCGAGGGTCTCGGCGGGCATTGGAATCGAGGCGGCGGGCGGCATCGAGACGGATCTTGCCCGGATGATCGACCATACCCTGCTGAAACCTGAAGGCACAAAGGACCAAATCGTTCAGCTCTGCGGCGAAGCGAAGAAATACAATTTTGCAAGCGTCTGCATCAACCCGTGCTACGTCCCGCTGTGCGCAAAACTTCTCAGGGACACCTCCGTAAAAGTGTGTACGGTGATTGGCTTCCCGCTTGGCGCGACTTCGACCGCGACGAAGGCATTCGAAGCGGAGCAGGCCCTTCGCGACGGCGCGAAGGAAATTGATATGGTCATCAACGTCGGGATGCTCAAGTCCGGCGAGTACGAATATGTTGAGAACGATATTTTTGCCGTAGTCACCACAGGCCGCCGCTACGGGGCTTTAACGAAGGTCATTCTCGAAACGGCGCTTTTGACCGACGAAGAAAAGATCAAAGGGTGCCTCCTTGCAAAGCGCGTGGGCGCGGATTTCGTCAAGACGTCCACAGGATTTTCCAAGGGCGGCGCGACCGTCGGCGACATCGCTCTCATGCGAAAAGTTGTTGGAACCTCGATGGGCGTGAAAGCGTCCGGCGGTGTCCGCACGCGCGAGGATGCCCTTGCGATGGTTGCCAGCGGCGCCGACCGCATCGGCGCAAGCGCCAGCGTCAAGATCGTTGTCGGGAACGGAGACGAGAAAAAGCAGGAACACTCCGCAACTCGCGCAAACTAAAATCTGAGAAGGAGCATAAGAAATCTATGAGGTGCTGGAATAGTATTGCAATCAGTTTTCTCTTAAGTATGGCCGTAGTTTTCTTTGGGTGTTCGCCGACAGAGGAAACGGCTGAAAAAGCCAATCAGGGAAATCCTCCTCCCGCAACGCCACAACAACAGCCCGTCCAGCCGTCTCCGGCAAAGCAGATCCAGCCCACAACAACCGATACGGTGAGCGTCGCAACACAGGTCACTGGTAAGCAAACGGCAGCACCCGATTCGGTTGCGGTAGACTCGACCTCTTTGCATCCTGCTTCTCCCTCGCCCACGGGAAATTTCGCCGTTCAAATCGGGGCATTCTCGGTGCCCGATAAAGCCGGCGTGATCGCGTCGCTCGCGAAAGCGAGGTTCCACAAGAACGTCTACACGCTTCAGGCAAAAGACACGGGATTGTACAAGGTCATGGTGGGAGATTTCATGACGAAGGATGACGCCCGGAAATTCCGCGATCAGATGGCGCAACAATTCCCGGACGACTACAAGGATGCCTGGGTTGCACCTATACCGGCCGAAAAATAAGCTCACATTCTTTTTCGCCCTTCTGGCGCTGGCGGGATACTTCTGGCCTGGCTGCAAAACACCGGAAGAAACTGCACGGCAGGAGCTTCCCCGGGAGACATTGAAGGATTTCCTCGCCCGGTACGAAAAAACGTTCGACCCCACCCAATACGATGTTCAAATCACCCGCACCGCATCTCTGGCATTTGACGACTCCCTGGGGAAATCGGCCGCACTGACAACCTCCGGCGCTGCCCCCGAAACTACGGCGGGATTCCGGGTCCAGGTCCTCACGACGCAGGATATCGATCAGGCAGTTGAGTTGAGGGACACTCTTTCAGTGGCATTGCAGGATGATTGGGTCTATATCGTCCACGATGCACCGTATTACAAAGTCCGCGTGGGGAACTACACCGACCGACCCTCAGCGAACAAGACGGTCAAAATTCTGATCGACAAGGGATATGCAACAGCGTGGGTGGTCCCGGATCAAGTACTGAAAAATCCTCCGCCAAAACCCATCCCTCTTCCCGCAAATCAGCCCGAACATCCGGAACAGCCCCGGCAGCGCTGATCGCTTCTACTTGAACCGGATGATTATTCCCTCCAATGGCCACCGGGCGCGTACCTTCAGCGTGTCGTTATATTGGGTAAATCGTTCCGCCGGCTGAAACGGGAACGGTTTCCCATAACTATATACGCCGTTGCTGTCAACATCGATGATCGCCGACAGGACGTATTGACCTTCCGGAACTTCGTCAAACGAAAACGGACCGGGCTTTTCCAATGTTCGACACTGCGGCCGGATGTCCCTTGATGAAATTGCCGTAGCGGTCACGATGATTTTTCCCCCGGTGATCGTTGAATCATCGGCGACAGATCCTTTCATGCTCCCCAGCTGACTTTCCTCGATTACCTGAAACTTCATTACCCTCATGCTGTCTTTGTACCCGTTGCCGACGAAACCGACGAGAGAATCCAGGACAACCTTTATCGTATACGGCATGCCGAAGAGAAGGCGCGATAATGGGGCAAATGTCACTGCCGTGGATTTCCCCCAGAGAAGTTCCCCCGGAACACGCTTGCCACTCGAATCATTGACCGCAAATCCGCCTTCGAATGCCTGCCTCCGGACTGCTTCGCTAAAGGTCATCCGGATTGAATTGTCCCGCTGTACGTTCTTTTTCCCATCGGAAATGTTCACAAAGTTGAGGATTGGTTTCAGCGTATCCGGGGCAGACAACCCTGAAAAAACACCAGTCGCGAGCCGCGCCGGCATCGCATTGCCGCTGCTATCCCTGAAATTCCTGAGCGTGACGCGATACACCCTGGTACTCTCCTGGTCGGCCGTCACAAGCTGTGCGTCGCCGGCCTGCTGTTTCTCTCCGGTCCCGGCGCGGGCGACAAATGAAAAGTCCATCACATTCAGACCGTCTCCATTGAGCGTGTCGACGATCGAAACATTGTGACTGTCGATCCCCGAACTATCCATCGATTTGCTGAAACGGAGGAGGACATGATTCCGGTCAAGCGAGCGGGCGCCGGAGAGAAAGGGAGGGGACGTATCGGCGCTTGTCATCCTAAACTGGAGTCCTGAGACGAACGGCCGTTCAGCGCTCAATAGAATATCGGAAGAAGTCACGCCATACTCGTCCGTTTGCGGATCGTACCGCAGGTTTTTGTACACATCCCGAACCGCGATCAAGCGGTAATGTCCGAGCTTCAGGTATCGTAACCTGAACGATCCGTCTTTCCCGGTTTGCGTCAAATAATCGGGCAGCGAGCGCGACGGGCTAAGAGTGTCCTGCAGACGTCCATCAAGCTCGTAAGCGAAGACCATGATACCCTCGGCGCTCTTGCCAAAGACCTGTCCGGCCACCGCACCGGAGTCGATATGGTCTCCCGTGGAAAAGGCGAGCGAAAATGCGTCAGCCATCCTGTTGTGGTTCCGCGTATCCACGACGTCCGTTCCGAGAGTGATAATATACGTCGTATTATCCTTCAGCGGACCGGCGAATTTGACCTCGACATCCGTGCTCCCCCAATCAAACGTCAGCTCACCCAGATTCGGGGAACAAAAAATTCCCTCTTCGACCGAGCGACGGACGACATACTTGCTGAATTCAAACGCAAATTTGTTTCCGCTGTAGTGCAAGGTTTGATTTGCCGGGTACGTGTGAACAACCTGCGGCGGAGTCTTGTCGACAGGACCTCCGGTCGGCACACCCTGGTGGGCACAATAAAGCCCGACGAAAGACAGCACGAGGCTCAATAATGCCAGGGAGATGGTTCTAATTCTTGGAGTGGACAATGGAACTCTTTTGATGAAAATTTGTTGTTATGTTTAGCACCGCAAATATAGGCAATTCTCTATTAAGAGAAAAGCGGTGTTTCATAGCACCTCCTGACAATCGCAAGAACGGGCGGATTCGAGGTTATTGGTGGATATGGTTTCTGACCTTGATGATGATACATGACCTGATGAAAAAGATTCCGCTCAGTCTCTTGCGATTGTCTATTTTAACATCGGGCGAACCTCATCTCAGCCGGTGGCGAACACACCGGGCCTTCAAGATCACATAACCTGCTTTTCCTTCTTGATTGCATCCTGCTCCTCTCTCCATTTCCTGTATTGTCGAACCGCTTGCTCATGCTCTGCGTATGTCTTCGAAAACTTATGCCCCCCCTGTCCATTCGCCACAAAATACAAATACTTATGCTTCTTCGGGTACAAGGCCGCGAGAATCGCGGATTTGCCCGGGTTGTTCACCGGCCCCGGGGGCAATCCTACATGGCGGTACGTATTGTATACCGACTCGATTTGCAGGTCGCTTCTCACGAGCCGACGCGGGCCGTTTCCGATGATGTATTGAATCGTCGGGTCGGCCTGGAGGCGCATCCCTCTCTTGAGCCTGTTGTGGTAGACACCGGAGATAAGAACGCGTTCAGAATCGATGGATGTTTCTCCCTCGATGATCGAGGCAAGCGCAAGAACCTGGTTGACCGTCATCCTCAACGACCTGGCTCTTGCCTTGAGACTGTCGCTGAAGGTTTTATGAAACTGATCGACCATTTCCCGGATAACACGGTCCTCACCCGTCTGCCAGTCGAACGTATACGTGTTCGGCAAGAGGTAACCCTCGAGCGAGCCGGCGCCCTCGCCAAGAGAATTGATGAACACCGAATCATGTGCCAGCTTCATGAATAAACTGGAGTCGATGCCGAGATCTCTGGCGAGCAATCTCGCAAGACGGCTTGTTCGTATCCCTTCGGGAATCGTTACCGTGATCATTTCAACCGTCGTCCCGTACCGGAGGTCGAGCAAGACTTCATTATTGGACATCCCGCTCCTGAACCGGTATTTGCCGATCTGAATCCTTGTCGTGTAACCGTGCAGACGTCCGGCAAGACTTAGGAAGAATCGACTGTGGATCACACCCGCTTTCTGAAGCGAATCGACGACCTGAGAAAACGATTCTCCTTTTGAGACCATCACAAACCGGTCTCCTGGAAAAGTATTCGGAGCCCAGAACGTTTCATAGACGAGGCCGACGACCACGAGCACAATGCCGCCGGCAATCATGAGAAGATTTCGTTTCACGGATGCCCGTTATAAAGAAAGGTTTGCTGCGGCATTCAAATCGAAACCGGACGTTAAACCTCTGGCGAGTTTCAGCGATCCGACAAGAGCGACCATCGCACCATTGTCGGTACAATACTCAGACCGCGGAATATACAATCGGAAATTCCTTTCGGCGGCATGTTCTTGGATCCTCCGGCGAAGGGCCGAGTTCGCCGAAACTCCGCCCGCGACCGCAACATCGTTCACGCAAAATTCTTCCACCGCCCTCATCGTTTTGCCCGCAAGCACGTCGACAACGGATACCTGAAAACTGGCGCAGAGGTCGGCTCGCAGTTGAACGTCGATCGCCCGCGAATCGGCCCCGTTCACCGGGTGTCCATGGTCCCGGAGCCAGTAGAGAACGGATGTCTTGATGCCGCTAAAGCTGAAATCATAATTATCTTCATGAAGAAAAGAACGCGGGAATTTCACAAATTGGGGGTTCCCCTGCCGGGCAAACTCGTCGACCATGGGCCCGCCGGGGAAACCAAGCCCGAGCATCTTGGCCACTTTATCGTACGCCTCCCCGGCTGCGTCATCGAGCGTCTCTCCAAGAACATTGTACCGGAAGGGCTCGTGGACAAGGACCAGCATGGTGTGTCCCCCGGATACGATAAGACAGAGAAGGGGAAACCTCGGCTTCGGCTCTTCGAGGAGATTTGAATACAAATGTCCCTCCAGATGATTGACACCGATGAAGGGAATCCCCAGACCGTATGCGAGCGCTTTCCCGAAATTGAGCCCGACCAGGAGCGCCCCGACCAAACCCGGACCATACGTCGCGGCAATACCGTCGAGCCGCTCCTTGGCAACCCCGGAAGTCCGCAGCGCTTCGTCGACAATCGATACCACCAGCCTTTGATGTGCGCGGGACGCCAGTTCGGGGACGACACCACCGAATTCTCGATGAACAAGCTGCGAAGAGATAATATTCGAGCGCACAACCCCGTCGGCGAGGACCGACGCGGACGTTTCATCGCAGGATGTTTCGATACCAAGAATGTTCATTATCTTGTAATTTAACGAAAAACCCGCTTGATTTGCAAACCTTGCGAAATTTTTCTATTTTTGTAGTTTATGATCGCTTCATTATCAATTAATTCATGACTGAAACCGAGAAAATCGACCTTTCGAAACTGAAGATCAATCGTGAAGAAGGCCGGGCGAGCATCACGCTGCCGCCAAAGCGCCGGGGATTCGGATTGTACGCAGCCGGGGTCGTGATTGTCGGCATCGCGGTTTTCTTTTTCTTCAGAAACAGCTTTGGACGGGAAGAAGTTGTTGAGCTCACATCCGCCGCTATGATCTCTCCTGCGCAGGCAAACGCACTTCTCACGGCGAGCGGGTACGTTGTCGCCCAACGAAAGGCCGCCATCGCGTCGAAAGCTACCGGCAGGCTCGTTTCGCTTGATTATGTTGAGGGAGACTGGGTAACGAAGGGTCAAATCATCGCTCGAATCGAGAGCGCCGACGTTGAGGCGGCACTCTCTCAGGCACGCGCAAACCTCGAGGTCGTGAAAGCCGAACGCAACGACGCCCAGAGTTCACTCGAGCGCGCAAAAAGCCTGAAGGCTCAAAAACTCATCTCGCAGGCCGACCTCGACGCCGCCCAATGGCGATACGACCGGGTGGTCGCGTCGATCGATGCTGCGGATGCGGGAATGAAAGCCGCCGAGGTGCAGGTCGAGAATACACTTATCCGGGCCCCGTTCGACGGCACAATCCTGGAAAAGAACGCGGATGTCGGAGAGGTTGTGGCTCCGTTTGGTGCGGGCGCGAGCTCCAAGGTCGCCGTTGTCACCATTGCGGACATGTCCTCGCTCGAAGTGGAAGCCGATGTGTCGGAATCAAACATCGAAAAGATCACGATCAACCAGCCGTGCGAAATTGTCCTCGATGCCTATCCGGACCGACAATACAGAGGGAACGTGGACAAGATCGTGCCGACGGCGGACCGCGCGAAAGCGACTGTGTTGACAAAAATTAAATTTGCCGATCGTGATGCTCGCGTGCTTCCGGAAATGAGCGCCAAGGTTCATTTCCTTTCGAAAAATTCAAAAGAACAGATGCAAACCAAAGCCAAACTTATTGTCGATGACGCTGCCATCGGGATGCGCGACGGGAAAAAGGTCGTTTTTGTATTCAAAGATTATGCGGTTTCAGAAGTACCCGTTCAGACAGGAGAAACATTCGGGGACCGGGTCGAGATTCTAAGCGGCATTGCCGCCGGCGATAAAGTAGTATTGAAGCCGTCTGAAAACCTCCATTCGGGCTCACGAGTGAAGCTCAAAGAGTAAGCGGAAACAGTCGGGGGGCCAAATTACTCCCGCACCGTCACCATCAACTTATGAAAATCGGTTCAACATGTCGTTAATTTCCATTCAAACTGTTTCGAAATCCTATTGGAGGGATTCCCTGGAAATCCCTGTCCTGAACAATATCTCGTTTGAGATACCCGAAGGAGAATTTTTGGGACTCATGGGTCCATCGGGCTCGGGCAAGACCACACTCCTGAATCTTATCGCCGGAATCGACAGGCCGACGAAGGGCGCGATCAAAGTTAGTGAAACCGACATCACGACTCTCAGCGAATCGGACCTCGCGAAATGGCGCGCGCGTCACGTGGGATTCATTTTCCAGTTCTACAATCTTCTGCCTGTCTTGACGGCGTTTGAGAATGTGGAATTGCCGCTCTTGCTCTCCAAGCTCTCCAGGAAAGAGCGGAAGGAACACGTGGAACTTGTGCTCAATGTCGTGGGCCTGGGGGATCGCATCCATCATTATCCGAGACAGCTGTCGGGGGGACAGGAACAGCGCGTGGCGATTGCCCGCGCAATCGTCACGGACCCGGTTTTCCTCGTTGCCGATGAGCCGACGGGCGACCTGGATCGTGTGTCGGCCGAGGAAATCCTCAAGCTGCTCGAGCGGCTCAATTCCGAATTCAAGAAAACGATCGTCATGGTCACCCACGACCCGCGCGCCGCAGAAAAGGCACACACGTTGAGGCATCTCGACAAAGGCGAATTGTCCTGAGACAAACGCATGCACGTCTTCAAACTCATCCTGAAAAACACGCTCCGGCATAAGCTGCGATCATTCCTGACGATCGTCGGCATCAGCATCGCCGTCATGGCTTTTGGATTCATGCGCACCGTCATAACCGCGTGGTATGCCGGAGTCGAGGCATCCTCGGTAAACAGAATGATCACCCGCCATTCTGTTTCATTCATTTTTCCTCTGCCTCTCTCCTATCGCGACCAGATAGCCAGAATTCCGGGAGTTACACAGGTTTCCTATGCCAACTGGTTCGGCGGTGTCTATAAAGACGCTTCCGACTGGAAGAATTTCTTCCCCCGAATAGGGATCGACGCCGAGACATATATTGATATGTATCCGGAGTTCGAGGTTACGGCCGAAGAGCTCGCGGCATTTCAAAAGGACCGTAATGCCTGCCTTGTCGGCGCAAAGCTTGCACAACAATTGAATTTCAGGGTCGGCGACATCATCCCGATCGACGGAGATATTTACCCCGGCAAATGGGAATTCGTCGTTCGCGGCATCTACCGTGGCAAAGAGAAGTCCACCGATGAGACACAGATGTTGTTCCAATGGAAATACCTTGACGAGCAGGTCAAACAACGCCAGCCCGGGAGAGAAGGCCACGTCGGCTGGTATATCCTGATGGTGCAGAATCCGAGCGACATGTCGATTGTGGCCAAGACGGTCGACGACATGTTCAAGAACTCGCTCGCGGCGACCAAGACGGAAACGGAGAAAGAATTTCAACAGAGTTTCGTCTCCATGTCGAGCGCCATTATCACTTCGATGAAGGTGATTTCGTTTGTCATCATCGGCATTATTCTTCTCGTGCTCGCGAATACGATCGTCATGTCGGCGCGTGAGCGGACACGGGAGTATGCGGTTATGAAATCGCTGGGCTTTTCCGCATTCCACATCGTCGGATTGATCGGGGGAGAGTCAATGTTGCTGGCCTGCTCCGGCGGCGCTCTGGGATTGGCGCTGCTGTTTCCGATTACCCGCGGATTTGCGAACCTCTTTCCGACTTTCTTCCCTGTGTTCAACGTCGAAATCATCACCATCGTACTGTCGGTATCCACGGCCATTGTGTCCGGCATTATTGCCGCATCTTTCCGACCATCAATACCCTCCGGACGAAAACTGTTGACGGCTTGCGGGCAATAGGATGAAATGACCGGATGAAAATTCCAATCTCCTATATCTGGCGAAGCGTGTGGGTCCGGCGGCTTACGACGGTACTCACGCTGGGAGGTATTGCGCTGGTTGTGTTCGTCTTTGCGGCCGTTCTCATGCTCGCTCATGGTCTCGAAAAAACGCTGGTCGACACAGGCAGCGACGATAACGTGATCGTGCTGCGCCGCTCCGCGACCACTGAGGTCGTCAGCCAGATCGACCGGGACGCTGCAAATATCATAAAAGTCCAGCCCGAAGTGGCACTCCTCCCGGACGGAAAGCCCGTCGCCTCAAGCGAAGTATACGTCATCATCAACCTGCTGAAAAAAGAGAACAATGACATGGGCAACATTTGCGTCCGCGGTATCTCACCCGCGGCGATGCAGTTGCGTCAGCAGGTGAAACTTATCGGCGGAAGAATGTTTCAACCGGGCACGCATGAAATTATTGTCGGGAGCAGCATCGCGAAACGGTTCCAGGACTGCGAGGTCGGAAGGCAATTGAAATTTGGCGGCGATACCTGGACAATCGTGGGGATTTTCTCGGGAGATGGAAGTTCGTTCGACTCGGAAATATGGGGCGATGTCGAGCAATTCATGCCGGCATTTGGCAGGCCGGTCTTCTCATCCATGACGCTACGCCTCAGAAGCGCAAATGACTTCCAGGCCCTTAAGCAACGACTGGAGAACGACCCGCGAACCCAATATGTCGACGTCAAACACGAGAAGAAGTATTATCAGGAGCAATCGCAGTTGATGTCCGACTTCATCAAGGGTCTCGGACTCGTCGTGACGATCATTTTCAGCGTCGGAGCAATCATCGGAGCGATGATCACCATGTATGCGGCAGTGGCGAACCGCACCGTCGAAATCGGCACGCTCCGGGCGCTCGGATTCCGGCGAAGGAACGTTCTCGGTGCATTTCTCGTAGAGTCCATTCTGGTTTCAGCTTTCGGGGGATGCGCCGGCATAGCATTGGCTTCACTATGTCCTTCGTCAACATCTCAACAATAAATTTCGGAACATTTTCGGAACTGGCATTCGGATTTGCGCTCTCCCCGGGGATCATGGTGAGCTCGCTGATCTTTTCAATTATCATGGGAATCGTCGGCGGATTTCTGCCCGCAGTGCGTGCCTCCCGGTTGAACATCGTGAATGCCCTCCGGGCTTCGTGAAACCGCTTTTTGCGGGAGACCTTTCTTTTTCGTATATTTTAACTCAGCGAAATCAGGACTTTAACAGGAATTGGGGTAGCAATGGCAAAAATTTGTGAAATCTGCGGGAAAAAACCAATTAGCGGAAACAACATCAGCCACGCGCACAACAAAACGCGGAGGCGATGGCTTCCAAACCTGCAGAACGTCCGTGCCGAAGTGAACGGACGAACGCAACGAATGCGGGTGTGCACTACCTGCATCAAGCAAGGCAAAGTCTCAAAGGCAGTTTGATCAACGCACCGAAGGACCGGTGTTCTGCCGCCTCCTGCCTCCTTGGTGGATGATAGGCAAGGTCCTTCATGAGATGAATGTCTCAGGCCCAACTCTGATTCCGGGGTTGGGCATTGTCTTTTCTGGCCGGAGCGATTATTTGGCAAATCATCCTAAAAATAGTACATTGAGGAAACCGTCGTCATCCTATGTCAATCCCGAACTCACTCACAGTCATCCGCATCGTTCTCACTCCGGTGTTCCTCGTCCTTCTCTTTTCAGAATCATCCCTCTGGAAACAGATATCGCTGGTTGTCTACATCGTCGCCGCGCTGACCGACTGGTATGATGGCTGGGTAGCCCGGAAGTACGGGTACGTCTCACGGTGGGGAAAGTTTCTTGATCCATTAGCCGACAAGATCCTTGCGGCGGCGGCACTCTTCTCGTTTGTGTACCTGAACCTTGTGGCCGCATGGATGGTGTGGATCATCGTCGCGCGAGACTTCCTGATCACAGGCCTGAGGAGCTTCGCCGAATGGAAAGACCAGCCGATCGTAACCTCCAAGACGGCGCAGGCAAAAACATTCGGTGAATTCATCGTCATTTATTACATCCTTACTCTCTATGTCGCTGAAAACGTGCCCGTCGTTTACAACGAATTTAAGTCTTGGATTGATTCGTTGATGCACCCCCAGGTTCTCTTCGGCATGATGCTTCTTGTGACGATATCGACCATCGGAACTGGTATTCTTTATCTATTCGACAACAGAAAATTCCTTCGCGAAATGTATGTCCGAACCGCAGGAACAGCTAAACAATAAGTTGCCCCACGTGTCGTTCCCGACGCGCTTTCTCGCGACCGGCTTCTTTGCAGGCTACTCGCCTGTAATTCCTGGAACAGCCGGAAGCCTCGTCGGCCTTCTCCTCTATGCCATTCCAGGCATGGAAAATACGCTCACCCTCAGCGCCGCCTCCCTGGTCGTGCTCTTCGTCGGCACGTTTGTTTCCGCGAAAATGGAGAAACGGTACGGTGAAGACCCGTCTATCGTCGTCATCGATGAGGTTGTAGGAATGTGGATTTCGCTGCTCATACTCCCCAAGAACCTCCTTGTCGCCCTGATGGCATTTGTCTGGTTCCGCGTGTACGATACCATCAAACCACCCCCTGCCCGGCAGCTCGAACACGTGCAGCATGGATGGGGCGTCATGCTCGATGACGTCGCGGCCGGCATCTACGCGAATGTCACCGTGAGAATTATCCTTCACCTGTTCCCGAAGATCATTTGAAGATATTCCGAATAAGCATCCAAGCGGGGAACTAATCATCAATGCGAGCTGAGATTATTGCAATTGGCGACGAGCTGCTCATTGGGCAGGTTGTCAACACGAACGCAGCATTCATTGCGCAACAACTGAACGACGTAGGAATTGCAGTTCTCCGCACAACAACGGTCGGCGACGATGAAATCGAAATTCTGAAAGCGTTTCGAGAGTGCGTCAAGAACGCGGACATCACGATTGTCACCGGCGGACTGGGCCCCACCCACGACGACATCACCAAAAAAACAATCTGCAAGTTCTTCAACACCGACCTGACCATGAACCAGGAAGTTCTTCTCAACATCGGAGAAATGTTGCGGCGGCGTAACGTCATTCCAACGAAGGTGGTGGAAGAGCAGGCGCTCGTTCCGCGCATTGCGACCGCCATTCGCAACGAGGTCGGGACGGCGCCCGGTTTATTCATTGAGCAGGACAACAAGTATTTCTTCGCCCTCCCCGGCGTCCCCCACGAAATGGAGCGCATGGTCGGCAATTTCATCGTTCCATTCTTCCGTTCGAAGAAAGCGGCCAGGCAATTCTCCACCGCACATTCAACACGACAGGCATTCCCGAGTCAGCTCTGGCGGAAAAGTTGGGCCAACTTCCGGCGCTCCTCGGCGAGGCGAAACTCGCATTTCTCCCGTCCACGTCCGGAGTACGTCTGCGCGTCACCGTCGTGAACAAAGAAGCCGGTGTTGCCGCAGACATGATCAATGAGGTGGAAGCGCGCATCCGGTCAAAAGTTGAGAAGTACATCTACGGCGTTGAGAATGAAACGCTTGAAGAGCGCATCGGCGCCATTCTCGTCGAACGTCATCTTCGATTGGCGGTCGCCGAGTCTTGCACCGGAGGACTTATCAGTCACCGGTTGACGAACGTTTCCGGAAGTTCACGGTATTTCGACCGTGATGTCATTGCGTACAGCAATCAGGCCAAGGTCGACAATTTGAATGTTCCCGCGGAATCCCTCGAAGTCCATGGGGCCGTCAGCAAGGAGGTGGCCGAAGCAATGGCTTCCGGAATCCGGCAGGTCGCAGTACCGACATTGGCATATCCACTACCGGAATCGCCGGGCCCACCGGAGGGACGCCGGAGAAACCTGTCGGGCCTTGCCTGGATCGGTTACTCCGACCGGCAAGAGACGACGGCAATAAAATTTCGTTTTGGCCATGGCCGCCTTCAAATTAAAGAACGAACGGCGCAGGCCGCCATGGATCTCATCAGGAGAAAACTCCTTCAACTCGACTAAGACCTCTTATGCCTTCGATTCGCACGTTCATCGCCATTGAAACGCCAGGACCGATCCGGAAGGACATCCTCGGCCTCAGTATCGGCTTAAGCAGTCGGGGGCGGATGTCCGGTGGGAACCCGAAAGAAAATTCCATGCGACGGTGAAGTTCCTTGGGGATGTCGATGAGACACTTTTGCCCGCCGTATCTCGCCAAAATCGAGTCCGCGGCACTCCAACATCGCGCATGCGAGATTGTTTTTGAGACGCCTGGGTTGCTTTCCCGGACAAGCAAGTCTCCGCGGGTAGTGTGGGTTGGATGCACTGATATCGACCGCAAAATTCGGTGCACTCAAGTCAATGCTGGACAACGAGTTGCGCGTGCTCGGCTTTGAGATCGAGTCACGTCCATTTCGGCCGCATATTACTTTGGGCCGCGTCAAGAGTCAAAAAGGAATCGAACACTTGATTTCAATACTAGAAAACCTTACCTTTGAACCACACGCCTCGGTCGTGAACGACATCGTTCGTCATGAAGAGTGTGCTGAAACCCAAAGGGTCGGAGTACTCCGTCCTGCGAACAATTCAATTAAACCGTTAGTTAGGATATTTCCTTGAAATCCCCGAAGAAAAAGAAATCGGAGGGCAAAGACAGTTTTGTTGATCGACGACGAGCGCGATTGGCTCGTCCTCGCATGTTGGACGCGCTTGGCAAAGAGCCGTACAAATTGGTGATCGCGGAGAGCGGTGAATCAGCGCTGAAGAAGCTGAAGTCGATCAAACCGGATCTGATCCTGAGTGATGTCCGGATGCCTGTGATGAACGGTTTCGACCTTTACGAACAGGTACGGCGAGACCCGAAGTTGAAGCTGATTCCTTACGTGTTCATGTTGTCGATTGACGATTATGACGCCATGCACGTCGCCAAGGAACTCGGCGCGGACGACTATGTCACGAAACCGTTTGACGATGAAGACGCTAAAGAATATCGTTTCAAATCTGTTAACTCGTTTCAGTAAATAATAAGGGAGGTAAAGTTATGTCAGTAGAATCAAGCAAGGAATCACGTTTACAGGCCTGCGCATCGCAGTCGAGCAAATCGAGAAGCAGCACGGCAAAGGAGCCATCATGCGATTGAGCGAGGGTCCAATCGCAAAAATCGACTTCATTTCAACCGGCTCAATTTCCCTCGATGCCGCGATCGGCATCGGCGGCATTCCGCGCGGACGCGTCACGGAGATTTTTGGGCCGGAATCGTCCGGCAAGACCACCATTTGCCTGCACGTCATCGCCGAGGCGCAGAAAAAAGACGGCATCGCCGCATTCATCGACACCGAACATGCGCTCGACATTGCCTATGCAAAGAGACTGGGGGTCGATGTCAACAATTTGCTCCTCTCCCAGCCTGAATTCGGCGAACAGGCACTCGAGATCGTGGAAACGCTCGTTCGCAGCGGGGCGCTGGATATCATCGTTATTGATTCGGTTGCTGCATTGACACCGCGCGCCGAAATCGAAGGCGAAATGGGCGACCCGACGATGGGAGTCCAGGCACGATTGATGTCTCAAGCGCTGCGAAAGCTGACCGGCGCGATTAGCAAGTCAAAGACGAGCGTCATGTTCACAAACCAATTGCGTCAGAAGATCGGCGTCATGTTTGGAAATCCTGAGACGACAACCGGCGGCAACGCATTGAAGTTCTATGCTTCCGTCCGCCTTGATGTCCGGCGCATTGAAGCGATCAAAGACGGGCAGAGCGTTATGGGAAATCGTGTCAGAGTGAAGGTGGTCAAAAATAAGGTGGCTCCCCCTTTCAAAGAGGCGCAGTTCGACGTGCTGTACAATGAAGGCATCTCGAAACTCGGAGACCTCATCGACGTTGCTGTCGAACAGAACGTCATCACAAAGAGCGGCTCCTGGTTCGCCTACAAAGAGGAGCGCATCGGGCAAGGACGTGATGCGGTTAAGAAATATCTGCAGGAGAATGCCAAGCTTGGCAGTGAAATCGACGTGATCATCCGGAAAAAACTGGGACTCATCGAAGACACCGTCCCGCAGAAAGACACAAAGGCAGCGCCGCCGAAACCGGAAGTACAAGCCGTGAAGAAGCCGGTAAAGGCGTAGCCGCGACCGTGCCGCTCTCATGGTCGTTACGAACATCGAACGCCAGAAGCGCCGTCCAAAGAGAGTAAATGTGTACATCGACGGTGAATTTGCCGTCGGACTTCACGAAGATGTACTCTTTAAGTTCGGTTTACGCAAGGGAGACAACGTCGACCGCGAAACCCTGGTCAGCATCGAATCAGCGGAGGAATCCCATCTTGCAAAAGAAAAGGCTCTGAGGTTTATCGGATATCGCTTGCGCAGCGAGAAAGAACTTCGCTCCAAGCTTCGTGAAAAACAATTTCACCCGCAGGTTATCGAAGATACCGTCCGCTATCTCAGGGAAAACCGTTTCCTCGACGATGAGGCATTCACCCGCTCGTTTGTGAAGGACGCGCTCATGCGAAAGCCCACCGGACGGCGTCTTCTGCAACGGCAGCTTCGTTTAAAAGGCATTGAGACTGACATAATTGAGACAATACTCGACGAACTGCTGCCGCAGCGCAGATGAGGAGAGTCTTGCGGTCGAGGCGGCATCTCTTCTCATCAGGCGGTTCCGGTTGTCACGGAAGAAAGTTGAACCGGAAAAACAGCGCGCCCGCCTCGCGAGTTTTCTGATGCGAAGAGGATTCGGATGGCCGACTATTCATGCCGTCCTGAGAAGAGTTCTTAGCCCCGGTGCCCAGACCTCCGGCGAGGATGAAGGAGTGAATGGTTAGGTAACGTCGAGTCGTTGAAGATAAATGAGTAATAGATGAATGTAGTGGCCTGGCGAGATGATGAGAATTGACGGTGGTGGCAGTGTTGAGATTATGAGATGCGCCATAACGGTTTGAACTTTTGACTTTGAATTTTTAATTGAAGCCAAAAGCCAACAGCTAAAGGCTAAAAGCCAATGGCCAGAACCAGGAACTAATGACCAATAACGAGTAACCAATGAACCAATAACCAAGAACTGTCAACCAAGAACTCACAACCAAGAACCAGTAACCAGGTATCGACCATGTCACGCGTCGTTTTTGATATCGAAACCCTTGGCTTTCCCATCGAATCGTTTGATGAAGTCCAGCAGGAGTATTTGTTGAAATTCGCGGATACGGAGGAGAAAAGGGAAACGGAAATCCAGAAACTCAATTTGTATCCACTGACTGCCCGGATCATTGCAATTGGCATGCTGAACCCCGAAACAAACGCCGGCAAAGTCTTCTACCAGGCTGATGTCTCCGAACAGTTCTCCTCCGACGACGGCAAGGTCGAATTCGTATCGGGCGATGAACAGCAAGTCCTGAAGCTGTTTTGGGAAAGCGTCCAACACTATGACCAGTTTATCACGTTCAACGGCCGGTCTTTTGACTGCCCGTTTCTCATGCTGCGCTCTGCTATCACGGGGGTCAAACCGACGCGCAACCTCCTACCGTACCGGTACGACGCGGCTATCCACTGCGACCTCCTGGAACAGCTTACGTTTTACGGGGCGTTCAGGAAATTCAATCTGGATTTTTATTGCAAGGCCTTCGGTATCAAAAGTCCGAAGAGCGAGGGAATTACCGGACTCAGCCTCGGGCCGCTCTTTCTCGAAGGCAAGTTCAGGGAAATTGCAAAGTACTGCCTGGGAGATATCCAGGCGACTGCCGAGTTGTTCCGGCGGTGGGAGAAGTTCCTTAACGTCAAAAATTGAATGGGCAGTGGTGAGACGTAGGGGTTTGAGGTTCGAGGTCTGAGGTTTGTAGGTTGCAGGTGATGGGTCAACGGTATCAGGTTTGAGGTTTCAAGTTTCAGGTGGCAGGTGACAGGACATGGAATTCATAATTGTTGATGTTACAACGTCCGCATGCATTTTTTAATTTTTCATTTTTAATTTTTAATTCTCCCACGTCATTACCGGGCCCCTATGGCTGATTGGCAGACCCGACATATCGATGAATCGGATTTCCTGGTTGTCGACGTTGAGACGACAGGGCTCTCCCCCGATACCGGCGACCGTGTCTGTGAGATCGGAGCGATCAAGATCCGCGGCGGGGCGGTGGTCGATACATTGAGCAGTCTGATTAATCCTTGCAGGCCGATCTCTGCGGGAGCGTACGCGGTCAACAGGATTTCACCGGCCATGGTGGCCGGCGCGCCGGAGTTTCACCAGATAGCGGAGCGTTTGCTTCAGATGATTGAAGGCTCGGTCCTCGTTGCGTACAATGCCCCCTTCGACGTTCGTTTCTCGACAGCGAACTCCGCCTCGCCGGCCATCCGCGCATCCGCGCGAAGGTTGTCGACGCGCTGGCGATCGCGCGTCAGCTTCTTCCGGGAATCGGCAGATACCCCCAGGAGAACGTTGCCCGATTCCTGGGAATCCCGTTTCCTGTGAAGCATCGAGCACTCGACGACGTAATGGTGACTTCCAGAATCTTCATCTTCTTTGTTTCCATGATGAAAGCATACGACCTCACGTCCGTTGCCGACCTCGGGCGAAGAGATCTTTCAGTTGTCATGCAGACGAAGCGTATCAGCATCGTCCAGGAGGCGATGACCAGGGGTTCACATCTCTGGATAAAGTACTTGTCTCCAACCAATGCGGAGATTACCGACCGCATTGTCACTCCAAAAGATCTCATCACCGAGCATATCCCCACGCTGTTCGCCTACTGTCATTCTGCGCAAGCTGAAAGAAACTTCCGCATTGACAGAATCCTGGACTTAAGATTGGTACAAGCAACCTCCCCCCCCCCCCCCCCCCCCCCCCCCCCCCAAAGCGATCCAGGCTGCGCCCCCTCCTACCCCTTTCCCCCCTCCTCCTCTCCCCCTCTCTCTCCCTCTCTCTCCCTCCCCCCCCATCAAGCTCTCCACAACAAAAAAAAAAAAAGCGGCGCCGGAGCTGTCTGAACCATGATTTTGGGGACTAAAGGATTCCCTTGATTGTATAATCACGGCAATCTCATGATCTTCCTTCGGGCTCCACAGAGCCAAGTGAAAAGGAAAAGTTGATAGAATATCAGAATATTGCAAAATGACAAACCCCGACTCTCTTGTTCCAGATAAGCGAATTGAACGATCCATTCTTCTCATCAGAGGATTGAAAGTTATGATTGATAGAGACCTCGCCGAACTCTACGGAGTTCAAACGCGAGATCTTAATAAGGCAGTACGACGAAATAGCGATCGTTTTCCATCCGATTTTATGTTCCAGCTCACTCCTGAGGAATATAAAAACTTGATGTTCCAATTTGGAACATCAAGATGGGGCGGCACAAGGAAGCTTCCCTACGCTTTTACAGAGCTGGGTGTGGCGATGCTCTCCAGTGTCTTGAATAGCAAGCGTGCCGTTCATGTGAATATGCAGATCATGCGTGCATTTGTGGCGCTTCGGGAGATCCTTGCTACCCACAAAGACCTTGCCCGAAAATTAGAAGAGATGGAAAAGAAATACGATCAGCAATTCAGGGTCGTGTTCGAGGCAATTCGGCAACTAATAACTGCTCCCGACAGTGTGCAAGATAAGCCAAAACGCGAAATTGGATTTAAAGTTGGAGAACCAAATGTTCTCTATATACCTCGAAGAAAAGCAAAGTGATGAGAAGGAAATATTAATGACCGAAGAATTTAAGCAAATGGAAATCTCATAATCATCCGAATCACGGTTTCGGACAACGGCGGCATCAGCGAAACTGTCTGAACCTTGATTTTGGGGATTATAGGATTTCCATGATTGTTTAATCGCGGTAATCCCACAATCATGCGAATCATGGTTCAGACAACGGCAGCAGTGAGGCCGTTTGACAATTAGAATGATAATGCGTAGATTCGAAAAGCAATTTTCGGGGAATGCAAAAGAAGGGCAAGGTTAGAGTGGCATCGTTTCAGCGAACAGGCTTCATGGGACGGTTCAGGAACAGCTTCGATGCTGAGCGTTGCGACAAGACCAACAATTCCCATATCAGTTACTCAAGTGGACCGTTTCAAGAAGTCGTTGAAACGACTTCGATTCCAAAAGTTTCTGCTCATAACCCACGACAGTTGGAATGTAAACCGTTTCAACGGTTTCACCGGAGCGAGCGGTCAGCTTGAGCCAGTCACTTGTGTTCTTTCATCCCATGACATAGTGTATGACCGGATTCAATTCTCAGGCAAGAAATCAAGAGAGAATTGCGGAACATAATTCCCGTTTAGGGCAATAATACAAAGTGAAAAGCGTTAATCAACTCCCGAAATGCCACGCGGCCTAATCAGAAGTCAGGCGTCGATTTGTGAGACTATGCCAGCAATATTGAATATAGCATTTGACAATACACGACGACTCAGAAAACGAGTCTATTCCTTCGAGTACAAAAACGTCCGTTTCAAACTTATACAGAACAATCCACGTAAATGGGCTGATATTCTGATGACAATTGTTCCCAACACCCATGATTCGTCAAACGAACAAATCCGCAATACCGCTGGAGAATTCCTGAGCGCGTTGAGTTGGCAAAATTTGTCACGAGTTGCTGTACAATTCCTTGGGTTTGATGGTATTGCACTGAATTTTCATCTTCGTAGTGCCAAATGTCGTTGGTTCGTCTTCCCCCAAACGCCATTCGATGGCAAAATCACCGGATATGGCATTGATCAAATCCCTGCCGTTGAAACCGAAGAACAACGGATAGCCTTAACATTATTCCGAGAGGCATTCAGTTCAAATAAAGTATTACTGTCGTTTTTATTCTACTGGCAGATATTAGAGATCGGCGGAAATGAGCCCATCGGCTGGATTAACAAGATTTTCATTCGTGGTAAACATTCCGATCTTCTAACGGCAGATATTCAACAACTTTCTCTTGGTTCAAAGAAACTAGGAGAATATTTATCCGATGATTGTCGCCATGCAATTGCTCATGTACGCCGACGCCCTGGTAAAACAGCCCTAAAGTTTGATCTTGCCGCAGAGAACAAACGATTGGCAATCAGTACTCGGGTGGTGGAACATTTCTCGAGATATTACATCGCAAACGATCTAAAGCTTGCTGGCAAGATGTGCCTCGTACACAGCAAGGATCCGTACTTTCCAGTATACGTGAAGCGATAGATGGCACGGCAAGTCGGCACTGAGCTAGTCACTAAGGCTGATGGAATGTAGATAGACCCATTATAGCGGCAAAACAAACGGCGCAATGCATGCACAGCTCTTATGGAAATTGAAAGTATACGAAAAGCTTGCTTCGATTTGTCTACGAACCTGATGTGGGAAAAGAACTCCATCCCTTATGACCAAATTGAAGAACACATGGGCGGGTTATCTTCTATGACAGATGATTTCTACAAGATCGCCATAGATAATCTTGATCGTATCGACGATTTGAGCGGTGAAAGGCAAGAATTAGTGAAGATAGTGACAAGAGCAGTCAACTATGTTACATGTGTGCACGCAATTCCACCTATGAGAAATCATCAGGTTATTTGGTTTGATTATATTCTAAGTACCCTTCATGAACTCGCTCGCCCTAGCGTTATCCTTGGTCCGCAACAATTAGAATTCTTGAACGAACTTGAGAAAGGTATGAAGCGGTCAAGAAAGGATGCTAGCGGGTAACTGAGCTTTTCAGGAGCCACCCACAACTGAAAGGAACATATATGCGGACACCGAGTTACGAAAATGATTCTTGGTGGGATAGCTTTAAAGAAAAGTGGGGATGGGGCTGGCTAATTATCGGCTGGCTTTTCTTCTCGCCTCAAGCGTCAAAAGCATTTGACACACATGACACTACTGGGCAAGGGCTACACTTAATTGGTTTCGCCGTTGCTATCGGATTATACTTCCTGCTTAGACAAAAGGCCTTGAAGAAAATTGAAACTACCTGGGTTCGTTCCCTCGTTTCCGGAGTCTTTGCTTATGGCTTCGTTTGGCTGACCCTTTTCCTTCTTGGAAAGACTATTGTTTCGGCTCAATCATCAGATGACCGAGAATTCTTCCGACTTATAGACAGCGACAAATCCAAGCTAACGAGATACATGCAAGATTTTGCCAAGAAAGACCAGCAACTCTCCGACGCTATCATAGCCGATCCCAAAAACCAGCGGGAAATCGTGCGCAACATATCCAATGTCGAAAGCCTTGCACGACTGTATTGCTCAAGGGATTCCACTGTACTCGCTACGACAAAGGGACTTCAAACTGGATTATCAAAGGCATTTGCATCATCAGAGACGTTCCGCAACAGTTTCCCACTCTCGCCAGCCGATCTCCAGAGTATGATCGACTCGACCGAATCCATTGCTGCAGAGCATCAAAAAGTCATGAGCGCTCTGTTGGAGTATCAAAAGGCACTTTTCCGAAAAGATCGTGGCTCTGACAAATTCTTACAAGCCTACCTCGATGCGAACGTTGCACTTTCTGCAAAGGAAAAATCGATTGCACTCGTTTATCAACGTCTGCTCGGTCAAGATGTCTTTGCAAAGATTAGAGAATTGGAAAACAAGTATTACAAGTGAGTGCGGCGCATAACAATCGCAACCACTACACTCGCCCTTTGCTCCGTTTGGGTGATGCGTTATCATAGGGTGTAAACGGCACTGCGTAAAGCACGAACGTTATCTATAGCCGTTGGATTTACACTCCGGCTTTGCGGCGCCGCTCGAAGAGCATTTGCATCAATCTACGGATAGCCCTCTCATCCACAAGTCGATTCGTCACAAACTTGTAGAGATCACTGGAAAATGACGTTCTGATATGGCATCTTCCCTTCCTGGGACCGCCTTTTCAGCTCTGCGAGGACCATTTTAGAAATTCGTATATTGATGTTACGCGCGTTGCATCTTGGAATTATTCTTCAAATGATTTGATAGGTCTTTATATGAGAAAAGCGACAACCAGCGGAATCTGCACATATTGTAACAAAGAGATCAGCAAGAATTCGCGATCAATAATCTCTCACCTGTCAGACTGTCAAGGCAAACATGTCACGGAGAAGTCCAGTGTTGCAGACTATCTACTCATACTCATCCAAGGCAAATACTCACCCGAATACTGGCTGGTTATCAAAGCCAAGCCGGATATTTCCTTGAAAAGGATCGACAAATTCATAAGAGATCTATGGGTCGAATGTTGCGGGCACCTCAGCCGGTTTTCCAACAAATATTCGAACATACCGATGACTCGACCGCTAACCGAGGTTTTTTCAGAGGGTCTTAAGATTGATTATGTCTATGATTTTGGCTCTTCAACTGAACTGTCGTTGTCAATGATTCGTAGAACCCAGGACGTTGACGACAAAGAACTCCTTGTTCTGGTTCGCAATAAACAACCTGAATACGAATGCTCATCATGCAACAAGAAAGCCATCGCCATTTGTCCATATTGCATTTATGATGGTGAAGGCTTCTTGTGTGAAGCATGCATTAACCGGCATAAATGTGTTCAAGATGAAGGTGAGGATATATTATCACCTTTAGTAAACTCACCACGAGCCGGAGTTTGCGGTTACACCGATTCCATCGAGAAACAGATAAGGAAATATTTTCCGCAAAACATTCTTTAATCATGCGCGCAACGACACTGCGTAAAGCACAAACGTTGCCGATCCCCGCTGGACTTACACCACGACTTTGGGGCGTCGCTCGGAGAGAATTTGCATCGATTTGCGGATAGCTCTCTCATCCACAAGTCGATTCGTCACAAACTTGTGTAGGACACTGGAAATCAAAGTCTGATCTGGTATCCGCCCCTCGATTGATTAATCATGGTAATCCCATAATCATGCGAATCATGGTTCAGACAATCATGGTTCAGACAACGTCTCCCGCTTGCTTCCCTCCTCACAACTCATTATCTTGTTGCCTGTTCTTCCACACCTACAAAGGAACCGCCATGAACCGTAACCGCTATTTCGCATTATTTCTTGGCATTCTGTTTTCTCTCGGAATGCTCCTTGCCCAACCCACAAAGTCGGACTCCCCGGCGCCGAAAGACACGGCCAAAAAGTCGGACACAAAATGGGACGTTTCTGCCAAGCATGGTCCTTCTCAGGATATTGAATTCGAAACGGACGAGGGGACGTGGATTTCAGTCGATGTGAGCCCCGACGGCAAACAAATAGCCTTCGACCTCCTCGGCGATATTTATGTCATGCCGATCACCGGCGGTGAAGCGAAACTGCTCTGCGGAGGTCCGGCATACGAAGTGCAGCCCAGGTTTAGCCCGGATGGGAAGAAAATTTCTTTCACCAGCGACCGCGACGGCTGCGACAACATCTGGATGATGGATGCCGACGGGAAAAATCCAAAGCAGCTCACCCATGAAAAAGAACGCCAGACGAACAACGCGGTCTGGTCGCCGGACGGTCAGTTCATCGTTGCGCGCAAGCACTACCGCAATGAACGCTCTCTCGGTGCGGGCGAAATGTGGATGTATCACATCGGCGGCGGCGACGGCCTGCAACTCACGAAACGCCGCAATTGGGAACAGGATGCCGGCGAACCCTGCCTCTCGCCCGACGGCCGTTATCTCTATTACAGCGAGGATGTGAGCCCCGGCGGCGGCTTCCAGTACAACAAGGACCCGAACGGGACTATTTACGTCATACAGCGACTCGATATCCAGTCCGGAAAAACCGAACAGTTCATTCACAGCGAGGGCGGCGCCGTGCGCCCCCAGGTTTCGCCTGACGGAAAAACCATCGCATTCGTCAAACGCGTCCGTCTTAAGACAGTCCTTTACACCTTCGATGTCGAGAGCGGAAAAGAAACGCCAATTTACGACAATCTCAACCGCGATGCCCAGGAAACCTGGGCGATGTTCGGCGTCCATCCGGGCTTTTCCTGGATGCCCGACGGGAAGCGCATCGTTATATCAGCCAAAGGTCACATCTGGATGATCGATGTGCGCACGAAGGAGGCGACGCAAATTCCTTTCAAGGTGCATGTCAGGCAGACGATCACTAACGCAGTCCGTTTTCCCCAGGAGGTCGCCCCGGAGAAATTCGATGTCAAAATGCTGCGCTGGGTGACTGTCTCCCCTGACCAGAAATCCGTTATCTATAACGCTCTCGGCAAATTGTGGATACGATCCCTCCCGGAGGGAACTCCTCATCGCCTCACCAACGATGAAAAACGGTTTGAACTATTTCCCGCATTCTCGTCCGACGGCAAATGGATCGTCTACGCGACATGGAACGACGAGGAGCTGGGTTCTCTCTGGAAGATCAAGACCGATGGTTCATCCCAGACGAAACTGACTGTCCGCAAAGGACACTATGTCGAACCGGCATTTTCGCGTGACGGTTCAAAAATCGTTTTCAGGAGGATAGGCGGAGATAATCTCCGGGGCGAAGAATACACCCACGAACAAGGCGTTTACCTGATGCCGGCCTCGGGCGGCAAAGCAACCCTCGTCACAGAAGAAGGCTCCCGGCCGATGTTCAACAAAAATGGCGACGGGATTTTTCTCCTTTCCGGTGAAAACGACAAAACAGCGCTCGTGAGTGTCGGGCTCAGCGGAGAGCAACGGCGCGTCCACCTTCTCTCCGACAATGCCGAAGAAATTGTCCCCTCGCCCGACGAGCAGTGGGTCGCATTCGTTGAACGATTCAACGCATACATCGCGGTTTTTCCCAAGACCGGACAGGCGGTCATGATTGGTCCGGGCACCTCGGACTACCCGGTCAAACGGGTTACCCGGGATGCCGGCACGTATCTCCACTGGTCGCCCGACAGCAGAACGCTTCACTGGTCGCTCGGCCCGGAGCTGTATTCCCGCGATCTGACCAACACGTTCAAATTCGTCGAAGGCGCTTTGGACAGCGTGCAGGAAAAACCGGATACGACAGGACTCAACATCAGTTTCCCGGCATTGACAGATAACCCGACCGGATCAATCGCCCTGGTCGGAGCCAACGTGATCACCATGAAAGGCGATGAGGTCATCCCGGATGCAACGATACTCATTGAGCGAAACCGTATTAAAGCCGTGGGACCCTCTTCGAGCATTCACGTTCCGGCGAACGCCTACAAACTCGATGTCGCGGGGAAATACATCATGCCGGGGATCATCAACGTCCATGCGCACATTCCAACCGGAAGCAGCAATATCGTTCCCCAGACCCATTGGCCGTACTACGTCAACCTTGCGTTCGGCGTCACGACGGCCCACGACCCTTCGTCCAACACCGAAATGGTATTTTCGAACTCCGAGCTGTTGAAAGCCGGAATGCTTGTAGGACCGCGACTCTATTCGACCGGCACAATTATATACGGGGCCGAAGCGCCGTTCAAAGCGATCATCAACAACTTTGATGATGCCATGTCTCACCTCCGGCGCATGAAAGCGGTCGGCGCGTTCTCCGTAAAAAGCTATAACCAGCCGCGGCGCGATGAACGCCAGCAAATCATTGAGGCGGCCCGCAACCTTAAAATGATGGTCGTGCCCGAAGGCGGTTCGACGTTCTTCTGGAACGTCTCGATGATACTCGACGGCCATACGGGAATCGAACATTCGCTTCCAGTCTCTCCTCTCTACAAAGATGTGCTCACACTCTTTGGCAAAAGCCAGAGCGGTTACACTCCGACGCTGATTGTCAGCTACGGCGGATTGTGGGGAGAGAATTACTGGTTCATGAAGACAAAAGTCTGGGAGAATGAACGTTTGCTCAAGTTCTTCCCGCGGGAACTCATCGACGCGCGATCCCGCAGACGGTTGATGGCAGAAGAAGATGACTTCAACTACATCGACAACTCACGATCTGTGAAGGCTGCCCTCGACGCCGGCACAAAGGTTCAGCTTGGCGCGCACGGGCAGCTCCAGGGACTCGGGGCACATTGGGAATTATGGATGCTGGCGCAGGGCGGCATGACCCCGATGGAAGCCATCAGATGCGCAACGCTGTACGGAGCGCAATATATCGGCCTCGACAACGATCTCGGTTCGCTCGAGGCGGGAAAACTGGCCGACCTCATCGTCATGGACAAGAATCCGCTCGAAAATATCCGCAACAGCGAGTCAATCCATTACGTCATGAAGAACGGAAGGTTGTACGATGGCGCGACGATGAACGAAATCGGCAATCATCCCCGGCTACGGGCGCCGTTTTACTGGGAGGAGTGATACAGAATCGTCTCCTTGACTCTCCTCCCGCCTTCTCCGCTACTAGGGACAGCTGTATCGAGCATTGAAATTGGCGGGCGTGCGCTGGAGATGGTACGAGGAGGTGCGTGGCCATGCTCGTTCCCAAATTCCATTTGGGAATGTTCTTAGCAGGGGGCCGGGGGAAGCCGCCAAACCTTCACAAGGTTCAGCCTGGGACAAACATCGAAAACCTTGTGAAGGTTCTGTCCCACCGATTTTTTCTGATTTGCTTTGGTTTCATTTCTTGCGTACTTTCTTCATGGTATGAGCACCATTTATTGCGGAATTGCCCGAAACAGAAGTCACAACGGCGCACAACGATTCGAGTTTCACATCTCGCGCCGTGCGCGTGATGAATTCCAGTTCAAAGACACGTTCTTTTCAATCCAGGGAGATCTCGTCCTCTCCAACTTCCGGGCTGCCCAGATGTTCGCCGAATATATCAATCAGCAGCGACGGACGAAGGGTGCTGAAGCAAATGACCTTGTGCTGCCGTCTGAGATCTATGCGATGGGGCTCTGGCACGAAATCCTTCACTTTGTTATTGACCGCTACAGACAGGAACGCAATCCTGATGTCCTGCCAAAATGTGATATTGACCTCAAGACCGGGTTGGGCGCTCAGCCCTTCGATGACCTCCTGAAGACATTGACCATTGAATTTCCACCTCTTTCAGTTTACAAGAAGGATGAATCACCCGCTGAGTATCTCCGTGGCAGGAGTGGCAGCATTCCGAACCGTCAAATCTCTCTCGAAGAGATGTTCCTCGTGTGGCTGCAAAATCGAAACCCCGCGTTCCAGTCGGTTATCGAGCTCGTTGACGACCGTGAACTCGCGGAAAGAACTGTCTATGACAATGCAATCAGCAAGGCGAAGGCATTCTTCAGAACGCAACCCGGTTACGGACCCGCGAATCAACCTCTGATCGAGATGCTCCTTGCGCCCGCGGCTTCATCGCCCGACTCGATCATGGGACAACTGGAATTCATAAAGACGCACTGGATTTCGATACTTGCAGGCTCTCAACTTTTGACGAAACTCCTGGGAGCGATGGATTTCATACGGGAGGAAGGGAAATACCTGCTGATGCGCGCTCAGGCCGAAGCCGACCGCTTGAGAAAACCCGTGCTCGGTCGCCTCAACAAGTTCGGTGCCGGCGACAAAGAATCCGCCATCGTGCCCTCATTCACAGGCCCGCTCTACGAGTTTGAACCGGAGAGGTTTAGCACCGACCTTGACTGGATGCCCCGGCTTGTGCTCATTGCAAAGAACATATTTGTCTGGCTCGATCAACTGAGTAAACAGTACCAGCGCCGCATTTCCCGCCTTGATGAAATCCCGGACGAGGAACTCGACGCCCTGGCCCGGCGCGGCATCACAGGGCTCTGGCTCATCGGCATCTGGCAGCGAAGTCGCGCTTCAGAACGCATCAAGAGGTTTTCAGGAAATCCGGAAGCTCTCGCCTCCGCGTATTCTCTCCTGAATTATGACATCGCCCCTGAATTCGGCGGCGAACAAGCATTTCAACGATTGCGCGATCGGGCTTTCCGGCGAGGCATACGCCTTGCGAGTGACATGGTCCCGAATCACATGGGAATCGATTCGTCGTGGGTGATCAACCATCCGGACTGGTTTGTTCAAAGCGATTATCCCCCCTTCCCGAACTACACGTTTGCGGGACCGGATCTCAGCGATAACGACCGCGTCGGTATCTTCATCGAGGATGGCTATTGGCGGAAAACGGATGCGGCGGTAGTTTTCAAGCGCCTCGACCGCTGGACCGGAGATGTTAAATACCTGTATCACGGCAACGACGGCACACATATGCCCTGGAATGACACGGCACAGTTGAACTTCCTCAGGTCCGATGTCCGTGAGGCAGTCATACAAACGATCCTCCATGTTGCCAGGTTGTTTCCGGTGATTCGCTTCGATGCAGCAATGACCCTCGCGAAGAAACATTTTCAGCGACTCTGGTTTCCTGAACCCGGCACCGGTGGGGCAATCCCTTCCCGCGCGTCCTACGCGATGACAAGGGCACAACTTGACTCATTGATGCCGCAGGAATTCTGGCGGGAAGTCGTGGACCGTGTGCAGCAGGAAGCCCCCGACACACTCCTTCTCGCGGAAGCATTCTGGCTGATGGAGGGATATTTCGTGAGAACCCTCGGCATGCACCGCGTGTACAACAGCGCGTTCATGAACATGTTGAAAAAGGAAGAAAACGCGAACTACCGCTCTGTGATGAAGAATGTCCTCGAATTCAATCCGCAAATCCTCAAGCGGTTTGTGAACTTCATGAACAATCCGGACGAAGAAACCGCGGTTGCACAGTTTGGAAAAGACAACAAGTACTTCGGCGTATGCGTCCTCATGGTAACCCTCCCAGGGCTTCCGATGTTCGGTCACGGACAGATCGAGGGCTTCGGCGAAAAATATGGAATGGAATACCGTCGCGCTTACTACGATGAACAGCCCAATCGGCATCTCGTTGACCGCCATGAAAGAGAAATATTCCCATTGGTCAAGAAACGGCATCTTTTCGCCAACGTCGATAACTTTTTGCTCTACGATTTCTTTACGAAAGAGGGAATCGTGAACGAAGATGTCTTCGCTTACAGCAATCGATACAATAACGAGCGTTCTCTGATCGTGTACAACAACAGATTCACCCATACGTCCGGATGGATCAAGACTTCGGTCGCATTTGCGGGCCCCGGAGGGGGGCTCATCCAACGGCAACTCGCCGATGGACTCGGTCTCAACGACAATTCCCGGTTGTATTCTATCTTTCGCGATGCCATCTCCGGACTCGAGTACATCCGTTCCGACCGCGAGCTGCGACATCAGGGATTGTACATCGAATTGGACGCTTTCAAGTATCACGTATTCCTCGATTTCCGGGAAGTCGAAGTCCACAAAGGATGCGCCCTACGACGTGCTCGCAACGTCGCTCAACGGTCAGGGCGTGCCGTCGGTCGGAGAAGCTCTCCTTGATATGCAGTTGACTCCACTCCACTCAGCTATCCGGGAAGCACTGTCGCCCGAACGATTGCGATCTCTCAAGTCGGGATGGAAGGACGGACACGTCACCTCCGGGGTACTTGCTTCACTCGACCATTCAATTCGTTCGGTCGCGCAAGCCACCGCGGAAGTTGAGCACAAACCGCTGAAATCCGTTGATGTGACCCTGAAAGCTCGAAAGGAATTCATCTCACTTCAGCAGTTAATTCAGTCCGCCGAACAAGGTTCGAAGAAGGAGATCTGGCAGGAATTCATTCTAAAGAAGTTCCCCAATCACGACGAGGAACGTCTGGACGGCTGGCGAACAATTCTCTCCTGGATAGTTGTGAGTCATGTGAGCGAGTCGATATTCGAAGAGAACGACTGGCAGGATGACCTCTTCGACCGCTGGAGGCTCGCAAAGCCGCTCATCTATTCATTCGTCCGGAGCGGAATCGACGAAGGCCAGGCCAATCGGGAATTTCGGCTTCTGAAGGCGCTGGAAAGATTCCATGAGCCTCATGGTGCTGAGCTGGTTTCAATGGTAGCGTTCGCGATGGTCGACCCGCACGTCAGAGAATTCCTCATGGTAAACCGGTGGGACAATGTGCTCTGGTTCAACAAAGAACGTTTCGAGGAGATCCTTGGCTGGATTTTTATCGTGTCCGCCATCCAGACCTTTGAATCCAACGATCTATCAATAACGGATGCGAGGGAAAAAACGGGAGTTCAATTCGAATCCTTCAATTCAATCCTTGAAAACGCTGAACAAAGCAAGTATCAGGTTGAGACATTCCTCGAGAGAATAGCAGCGCGACATGCGGACGACCCTATCGTCAGTCCGCGAGCGTAAGTCTCATCCAGGTTTTTTCTTGTTCAACTCCACGCAATTCCCTATATTCAATCTGCCATGAAATTTGAACGCTCAGCCGGAATTCTCCTCCATCCCACATCACTTCCCGGAAAGTTCGGGATCGGCGACCTGGGGAGCGACGCATTCAGATTTGTCGACTTCCTGGAAGCGGCGGGACAGAACCTCTGGCAGGTTCTTCCCCTCGGCCCCACGGGTTTTGGCGATTCACCCTATCAAACGTTCTCCGCCTTCGCCGGGAATCCACTCCTCGTAAGCCCTGAAAAATTGATGGGGGACGGCCTTCTCGACCATGAGGACTGCGAAAAGGTGCCGGACTCCGACCCAAAATGCGTGGATTTCGGGAAGGTTATCGGATACAAAATGGGATTGCTGAACAAGGCATCCCGGAACTTCAGCACAAGAACTGTTCGCGAACGAACTGTCGCTTTCAAGAACTTTTGTGCGGTTAATGAAGACTGGCTTGAGGATTATTCTACGTTCATGGCACTCAAGGACCAGCATGGCGGAGGTCACTGGGCACAGTGGGAACCGGCCCTCGTTGCGCGGAGAGAAGCAGCCCTTCACGACGCTGTACGCAAACTCTCAGATAACATCATGTTCTACAAATTCGTCCAGTTCATCTTTTTCAAGCAATGGAATGAGCTGAAGACGTACGCGAATGGCAAGGGCATCAAGATCGTCGGCGATTTGCCGATTTTCGTAGCCTACGACAGCGCCGACGTCTGGGCGAACAAGGAACTCTTCGACATCGACAAGAACGGCATCCTCCTGACAAAGGCTGGCGTGCCGCCGGACTATTTCAGTCCGACGGGCCAGCTATGGGGCAATCCGCTCTATCGTTGGGATGCGATGTCAAAGGGAGATTTCCCCTGGTGGCGAAGCAGAATTTCCAAACTCCTTGAACTCGTGGATATTATTCGCATCGATCATTTTCGTGGTTTTGATGCCTACTGGGAGATTCCCGGCGACGCCCCGACGGCCGAAAAAGGCCGGTGGGTCAAAACCCCCGGCAAGAAATTCTTTTCGACAGTCAAGAAACACCTGGGTGAATTGCCGATCATCGCGGAAGATCTGGGACTCATTACGAAATCCGTCAGGGCGTTGAGAGATGAATTTGATTTCCCCGGGATGAAGATTCTCCAGTTTGCTTTCGGGAAAAACATGGAACGAAGGTTCCTGCCGCATAATCTTGAGGCAAACTGCGTGGTGTATACCGGTTCGCACGATAACGACACCACGCGGGGGTATTTTGACAAGGCGAAGCACGACAACAACGATATTCTTGCATCAACCCAACGATATTTGAACTACGCGGGGGATGACATACGCATGGCGCTCATCCGGGCCGCCTACGCTTCAGTAGCGAATACCGTAATCATTCCGATGCAGGATGTCTTGAATCTCGGTACGGAGGCGCGGATGAATTTCCCCGGGAAGCTCGGCGGCAATTGGACCTGGCGATTCACATGGGATCAAACCTCCAAATCGCTCGCGGGTGAGCTGAGGAGTCTGGCAGAGTTGTATGACCGGCCCCCAAAGCCCCAGGCACCGGAAATCTCAATTTGAATCGAATCCGGCATTCCGCTCATCACAACCGCTCCGGCAATGAGTACCATCGTCACCGAATCAGCATCTTCGCAGCCAACTTCGCACGAAAGCTCCCACTCCAGAGTTTTTGATTCCCTTGCTTCGAGCAAAAAGCTCGGCTGCATTGTCGAAAAGAGACGAACGACATTCCACGTTTTCGCTCCCAGGGCCACGGGAGTTCAACTGGTCTTATTTCAGAAATACGATCAGGAGAAGGGTGAGGAATTCACCATGAAGCGTGACCGAAACGGGGTTTGGAGCCACGTTATTCCAAAAAACCTTACGGGCAGGTTCTACGGTTACCGCGTCAGCGGTCCCGCGGGCAAAGGAGAAATGTTCGACAACCGCGTTGTTATCGGCGACCCGTACTCGAAAGCTGTTGTCACCAAAAACAACTACCACCATCCTGCGAAAACGCTCATCCTTGATACCTCGTACGACTGGGAGGGCGATACGTACGTTATTCCACCCGACCATAACAAGCTCATTATCTACGAAGCCCATGTGCGCGATTTGACCGCCCACCCTTCGTCGGGAATTTCCGCACGGGGGACGTATCTCGGGCTGACGAAGCAGGGCCAGACCGGCGGCATGTCGTATCTGAAGGACCTCGGCATTAACGCGATCGAGCTCCTGCCGATGCAGAAATTCGGCAACATCGAGATTCCCTTCGCCGACAGCGCCACCCGCACCGAAGAGGGTGAATACAATACGTGGAATCCGTACGGCCGGAACCACTGGGGATATATGACGAGTTACTATTTCGCTCCCGAAACCTATTACGCCACCGGCGGGACGATGGAACCGGACAAGTATAACGGCGGCGACGGCCGGGCCGTCAGAGAATTCAAAGATATGGTGAAGGCATTTCACCGCGAGGGTATCGCGGTGATACTGGATGTTGTGTTCAATCACGCCTCCCAGTACGACTACAATCCGTTCAAGTACATCGACAAATTCTACTATTTCCATATTGATTCTTCGGGTAGGTTCATAAAGACCTCGGGGTGCGGAAATGATTTCCGGACCGACAGGCCGATGTCACGACGGATGATCGTCGATTGCATCAAATACTGGATGACGGAGTATCATATTGACGGATTCAGGTTCGATATTGCAACGATGATCGACCGTGAAACGTGCAAGGAGATCGCGGCCGAAGCAAGAATAATCAATCCCGCCGTCGCGCTCATAGCCGAGCCGTGGGGAGGGGGGAAATGGGACCCGCCGGGGTTCAGCGACATCGGTTGGGCGGCGTGGAACGACTGGTTCCGCAACGGCGTGAAAGGACAAAACCCCAGGACGGACCTCGGTTTTATTTTCGGAAAATTCCAGGGGAAAAACACAAGAAAATCCCTCATGAGCGCTTTGACCGGAACCCTGCGGGAGGATGGCGGGATGTTTCTGAAAAAAGAGCACTCCATCAACTACCTTGAATCGCATGACAACTACACGTTAGGCGATTTTGTCCGGATAGGACTCGGCGACGCGCGTGAAAATCAGGTCATAACCGATGTCGATTCCTTCGTGCGCCTGACGCCACAACAACTTGCTCTCCACAAGCTCGCCGCGCTTTTTCTCCTCGCATCCCAGGGACCCGTCATGATACACGAGGGGCAGGAATTCGCGCGCAGCAAAGTCATCTCCCCCACACCGTCGCCGGATCCGAAGGTAGGAATGCTGGATCACAATAGTTATGAAAAAGACAACGCAACGAATTATTTGAACTACGCGCACCGGGGAATCAACCGGGAGTTATACGACTATTACAAAGGATTAATCGAACTGAGGCGGCACCACTCCGTTTTCGGGAGTGCGCCAAAGAGGACTCTGAAGTTCCTGGAAACGAAAGACGAATTTCTTATCGCCTTCAGATTGGGCCCGGACAAATCATTGAAGGAACAGAAGAGTTTTATTGTGATTCTTAACGGCAACCCGAAGCAACCTTTTGATTTCGCCCTCCCCGACGGACGGTGGACCATTGTAGCGAACGCGAAGGGTGTCGCGTTGGACGGCAGGCTTGGAACCGCCTCCGGAAAAACTGTCATCCCTGCGACGTCGGGTGCGATTCTGATGGAAGAGTAGGAGCTTCAGCAGTACATCAATCCAACGTACTTCTTGGCGCTAGCCTTCCATGTAAATCGCGCGCGCGCGGCTTCCTCCTGAAAGCTTTTCCATAGTTGCGGGTCACCGACGCATATTTTGATTGCGCGTTCAACCGTCTGAACGAAATTTTCGGCTTTCTCCTTCACTGTTCTCCCGGAAAAACTGAAACCGTTCATGTTGTCAATGACGGTATCGCGCAAACCTCCGACACGGTGGACAACGCAGGGCTGCCCCTCGCGCATTGCCAGCATCTGACTGATTCCACAGGGTTCAAAGATGCTTGGCATGAGGAAGAGTGTTCCGTTTGCATACAGCGCCTCAGCAACCGAGCTGGAATAGCCGTTGATGAAAATGAATCGCTCATGGCGTTTGAATACCTCGGAGAGCTTATGTCCAAAATCCGGAGTTCCCGTCCCCAGAACGATATAGACCCCGCCGTATTCCTCAAGCTTGTCGAGAATTCTGTCCAGCGCCGTCCCGGACCTTCCGGCCTTTGCCAGCATCAAGCGCACCTTTTGTTCCACAATGCGCGTGACGCTGGTCAGGACGATCTTTGGCACATCGGCCTCGAAGCGGTCGATCCGGCGCAGTACTTCGGCCAACGATGGGTTTGGTACTTTTTCGTTCTGCTCTGTGAATTCACGCTTGATGAGGTCGCATAACTCACCGAATGATTTCTTGGGCGGATCGGAATTTTCATAATCGCATCCATTCAGGATCCCGAACAGGCGTTGCCGGTTGTTGACACCCTGTAGCAGTTCTTCAAGACCATCGCCTCCGTGAAAGCCGATGGCGGGATCGCCCGGCCTCAGAATTTCTTCTGCGTAATTCGGCGAGACCGTGTTAATCGCGTCGGAGTGGAGGATGCCGACCGCCATTGGCGTGTAACATGGCACCTCGTACCGGTGGTCCTTCCAGGTTGCCATCCATGATTGATTCCTGAACAATTCGGGGAACCAGCTCTCCACGGACGACTCATCGCCCTGCATAGGCCTGGTCCCTTGAATTGCAAGATTGTGAATCGTGAAAATGGTCTTGACGCCCCTCATGTGATAGAAATCTTCATGGAGTTCTCTGAGTAACAACAGCGTCGCGGCATGCCAATCGTGGAGATGAAGGATGTAGGGAGTCTTGATGGACTTCAGGAAAACACCGACGGCGGAACAGAAGAGAGCGTATTTCGTCGCGTCCCGCCGGAAGGGGGTCTCGGGTGGATCGTTCACATAGATAGGTTCTCCCCGGATGTCGGCATGCTCGAAAACGAGGTGAGAGACGCCGTCGACGGGCTGCTGGGCGCTGGCGCTCCAGATTTCACCCTCATATGTTCTGCCGTAGAACGGAAAACGCACGGTCGAGTGCAGTTTCGATGGATTGTTCTTATGAAGGAAACCGTACGCAGGAGTAATGACCGTGACCTGCCAGCCCAACGCTGCCAGCGCATTCGGCAAACCTTTGATGACGTCGCCAACGCCGCCGGCCTTGCCTCCGATGAGGGCATCGTTTTCCGACGCCACCATCACAACGTGATGTCGCTCGTCGTTCATAGCTCACTCCTCGCTGTCTGTTCGTCAGATTACCGTGTTATCCGGAATTATCGCTCCTTTGATGATGACAACAATCCCGTTGCATATCCAGTATCCATCCTTCTCCCGTTCGGCATTTTCCACTTTGCCCGCATTGATAATTTTTACATTGTTCCCGATACGGGCATTCTTATCGATGATCGCGTTTCGTATCGTACTATTCGTCCCGATACCGACAGGCGGGATCCCCGAAGAGATATCGGCATCATGCTGTTCCATCGATTGGTAATAATCCGCCCCCATGAGCAAAGAGTTCTCGATCACCGATCCTTCTTCAATACGTGAGCGCACTCCGACGATCGAATTCCGAATCCTCGACGCCTTGATGATGCACCCGTCACTGATCATGGACTCTCTCACCGAGCTGCGGAGGACTTTCGTCGGAGGCAATGAGCGGGGGCGCGTATAGATGGGAAAACGGGCGTCAAAAAAACTGAACGGAGGGTTGGGTTGCTCGACCAGCCGCAAGTTTGCGTTATAAAATGACTCGACGGTACCGACATCTTCCCAGTAACCCTGGAACAGGTATGCCTGCACTCGGTAATCCTTGATGGCAAACGGAATCACATCCTTGCCAAAGTCGGTATGTTCGGGACAGCGCTTGAGCAGCTCGACGAGCACTTCCCTCGAAAAGACATAGATGCCCATGGAGGCAATGAACGGCGCCTCCGTCGGCGGCGGAGCCTTGGGACTTAATTCCCTGGGGTTAACGCGCATGGCATTGAGCGCCTCGCCCGTCGGCTTTTCCCTGAAATCAACGATCCGGCCCGAGCTGTCGGTCTTTACCAACCCGAAGCTGGACGCTGTCTCCTCATCCATCGGAATCACGGAAACGGAAATATCCGCTTTGGTAGCGCGATGGTTCTCGATGAACGACCGATAATCCATCCGGTACAGGTGATCTCCGGACAGGATCAGATACTCCGATACCTTCCACGGCTCGATGACCCACAGAGCCTTCCGGACAGCATCGGCGGTGCCCTGGAACCAGTCCGGACTGATCTCGGTTTGCTGGGCTGCAAGGACCTCGACGAACCCTCTGGAAAACTGAGAAAAGCGATAGGTATTGGAGACGTGTTGATTCAGCGAGGCGGAATTGAACTGCGTAAGAACGAACATCTTTTCGATGCCCGAGTTGATGCAATTGCTGACGGGAATGTCGATAAGGCGGTACTTTCCGGCCAGGGGCAGCGCCGGCTTTGCGCGGTACTTCGTGAGCGGGTACAGCCGCGCTCCGCGCCCTCCTCCAAGGATGATGGAAAGCACGTTATCCATGACGGCTACCCGCTGTGTCCGATGAATTCCTGATGCGTTTCACTATGTACATGTCGTTCTACCGCGAGTGCGAGAAGCATCTGGATGCGATTCACCACGGCATCGGGGGCGCCATTATGAAATTTCGATTGCAGGCGCATGTCGCAAATCTCGTTGACGTAATCGACCACGATGAACGTCCTGTCTGTCGTCATCGCGATTTCAGATGAAAAGAAATCGAGCTTACAAATTTGTTCGATGGTCCGCATGCTATCGCGCAGAGGGCCGAGGCCGAATCGTTCCTCGTCGGTCTGAACGAGCTGGCTGTACATGTGCGTGATATCGTCCCACCAGCATGGGATGATCTCTCCGAAGGCATAGTAAACGCGGAACCAAGCTCGTTTCCCATCGAGGTTTGCCGGCTCGATCTTTTTCTGGAGCAGGTACTTGTCGTCTTTGTGATGCTGGCGAGCGTCGACAATATCCTGAACTGTCCGGGCGTTGAGCACAACGCCCGTCCCTCCGCCGGTTGTATTGGCCGGCTTGATGACGAATGGCTTTCCGAGACCATCCAATTCCGACAACACAATCTCAATCTGCATTTTCTTGTTGTACGGCGGGAGGATGATCGTTTGGGGAACATGAAGGCCGTGGGCGAAGAATTCCAGGTGCATCGTTGCCTTATCGATCGCGGGCCGCACCCGTTCGTGCGGGTTAATAACGCGAACGGAATCCTGCCCAAGCAATGTTACAAGGGGTACGAATGCCTCGTCGGCATCCGAGGCGCGGTCATAAAGCGCGCGGAAGCCCACGGTTCCGTTCCGAAGATTCTCCAATATTTCGTTGAGGTTCCCGGGCTTGATTTGCAACACTGATACTCTCCGTTGTTCGCATTCCCGCTGAATGCCGCCGATGTAGTCTTCATCGTACTCCCAGTTCCATGCGATTGCCAGATCGTACTGTTTCACATGCGCTCCTGGCGGCCAAATTCCAGCATCCAGTACGGATAGACCCGGGGCGGCTTGCTCATCTCGTCGAGCCGGGCAACTTCCTCCGCCGTCATGTCCCAATCGGAAGTTTTGAGCTCATCGGCGAGCTGCTCCGGCGTGCGTGCGCCGATAACGATCGAGGTAACTGCGGGCTTCCGAAGGAGATAGTTGAGAGCTGCCTGCGTCACCGTGGCGCCGTGCGCTTTTGATATTCTGTCGAGTTCATCGACGATATCAAATCCTTTTTCTTCATCGAACCTGAGAAACTGATGTTCGGGGTCGCTCCGGCGGGAACCCTGGGGCCTCGGCTGTCCGCGGCGGTACTTGCCGGTGAGAAAACCACCCCCCAGCGGACTCCACGGCAGGATCCCCAGTCCCTGATCGAGGCAAAGGGGAACCAGCTCATGCTCCAGCTCGCGTGCAATGAGTGAATAGTAAGCCTGAAGAGTAACAAAGCGCTCGAGGTTGCGCTTCTCGGACAGTGCGAGAGCTTTCATCAACTGCCAGCCGCTGTAATTCGAGCAGCCAATGTAGCGTACTTTTCCCTGTCGCACCAGGTCATCCAGCGCTCCAAGCGTCTCTTCCAGTGGAGTGGACGGGTCGAAGCTGTGCACCTGATAAAGGTCGATGTGGTCTGTTCCGAGTCTTTTCAGACTGGCATGGCATCCCTCAATGATATGATGGCGGGAAAGGCCTATGTCGTTCGGACCGGGACCGGTTCGTCCCCGGACCTTCGTTGCCAGAACGATATCTTTGCGCCTCACCCCCAGGGCTTTGCCAAGCAATTCTTCGGAGACTCCGTCCGAGTAAACATCGGCCGTGTCAAAGAAGTTTATTCCTCCATCCAGCGCCATTCCGACAAGTTTGTCTGCTTCTTTTTGCCCGAGCTCCCCTATCACCTTCCAGTAGCCGCTGCCGCCGAAGGTCATCGTGCCGAAGCACAACTCCGAGACCTTTATTCCCGTTTTGCCGAGAAACCTCATTTTCATTTCATATTCCTTCCGATGAACGGTCGAGACACAATGCCCTAGAAAATGTACTGAACTTTGGGTTTAATTACAACCCTCACGCCGGTATCCCGCCAAATTCCCGTCAAATTGATAACGAAAGAATGTTTCCGTATATTTGACCGCTGAGACCGCTGATGACCGCTGATCACGCTGATAAAGGAATGATTTGAATGATGCCGAATGGATGAACGTGATCCAGCAACGGATTGAATCTCACTCTCACCCATCTTCAGCCAAAAGTTTCAGAGTAATTTTCCTCATCGCGCTTTTCAAACTTTTCAAAGCCGTGCTGTTGGCTATCGTGGCCGTGGGAGCTCTGAGTCTGGTAAACAGGGATATCGCAGAAGAGGTCGGGAAATGGGTGGCGTTCATCCATGTCGACCCCGGGAATCGATACCTTCAGAAGCTAATGACGAAACTCACCCTGCTCGACCCGCGGAACCTCGAAGCGATCGGCGCCGGGTCGTTCGTCTACGCGACGATCTTCACCGTCGAGGGCATCGGGTTGCTGATGAAAAAACGGTGGGCGGAATACCTCACCGTGGCTACGACGGCTCTCCTTATACCATCGGAAATCTATGAAGTATCAATTCATCTAAGAATACCCAGGACAGTTCTATTAATTGTGAATATCGCAATCGTGTGGTATCTCGCCAGAAGGCTGGCACTCAAGATCGACTCACCGGGCAATTTGTAGAAGTCTCGATTTTAAGCTAAATTACAGTTGGTAACCTCTATTCGGTACCGTGTTCACACACTTTTGCATCGAGTATCCACTATCTTTTGAAAACAAAGTACTAACTAACAGAGGAAATTTATGCGTATTGGAATATTAACAGGCGGCGGTGACGTACCGGGGCTTAACCCGTGTATCAAAGCGGCTGTTTATCGTGCCACGGATGAAGATCATCTGATGTTCGGATTCAGGCGCGGCTGGGCCGGGTTGCTGCATTTCGATCCCGACGATCCACAATCCCAGGAACAACATATCATACCCTTGACGAAATCAAATACGAGAACGATCGACAGAACCGGGGGCACCTATCTTCACACGTCGCGTACCAACCCGGGGAAAGTGAAACCCAAGGAGCTGCCGGAGTTCTTGAAAGCCACATTTGGGGGGACAGACAAAGACAGCCCCATCGATTGCACAAAGCATGCACTCCGGGTGCTCGAACATCTGAAGCTCGACGCTCTGATCGCCATCGGCGGAGACGATACCCTGAGCTACGCTGTCCGGCTACACAAAGAAGGCTTTCCGGTCGTGTGCATTCCAAAAACGATGGACAACGATGTATACGGGACAGACTACTGCCTCGGATTCTCGACCGCGGTAACGCGAAGCGTGGATTTCATCCACTCCCTTCGCACTCCCACCGGCTCGCACGAGCGCATCGCAGTCATCGAGCTCTTCGGGCGATATTCCGGCGAGACGTCGCTCATTTCAGCCTACCTGGCCGGTGTCGACCGCGCGATTATTTCAGAGGTGGAATTTGATGTCGACAGGCTCGTGAAATTCCTCCTCGATGACCGGGCGAACAATCCCAGCCACTACGCCATCATGACAATTTCAGAAGGCGCGAAGCCGGTGGGCGGAGAGATGGTCATGTCGGGCGAGGCAGACGCTTACGGACATAAAAAACTCGGCGGCATCGGAGATTACGTAAGCAAGGAAATTGAAGCGCGATCGGGCGTCAGGACAATCTTCCAGCAGCTTGCGTACCTGATGCGCAGCGGCGAACCCGACGCACTCGACCGGATGGTTTCGACAAGCTACGGATATCTTGCGACCGACCTCCTGCTGAAAAAGCAATCGGGCCGGATGGTAGCGTTACGCGACGGGAAATACACGACCGTCTCCGCGAACATCATCACAGAAGGCAAAAAGCGGGTCGACGTGGACGAGCTGTACGACAAAGATCATTACCGTCCGAGAGTCGTCCACCTGCTCGGAAAGCCGATGTTCCTCTACTAGTACTGCGAGCTCCCGTTAACCCACATGGAGACCGGACGGGATGAAGGTTCTCAGTTGTACGAGGATTATCGCGAAACCGTTCCACGATGGGTCCCGAGACTTCCAGCACGGAAGTGAAAACAGCGATTTCCCGCTCGACGCATTCTGAACCACTTGCATTTCTATCCTGAAGTTGCTATAATTACCCAACCATGATAAGAGGGCTTTTCGCGATGTTCGTATCGCTTCTCGCTATCGCTCAAGGTTCCAACCTGCAAGCCCCCCCCGGCGGGGCGGGTCAATCGTTCGAATCGTTTCTCGCCAAACTTCATGAAGCCCACGACAGTGTCTCAAGGTCCCAACTCATTACAGAGTATCTTGCCAATGCGAAAGTTCCGGTCGTTGAGGGCAACACTGCGTATTTTCTCTACCGCGGGCACGGCCACGCCGTGGCAGTCCCGGGTGAATTGAACCACTGGAATCCTTCCGCTGCGATGATGCACCGCGTCGAGGAGACCGATCTCTTTTTGCGTAAGGAAAAAATTCCGATCGACGGCAGAGTGGAGTACAAGTTGTGGGTCGACAGCACCTGGATCCTTGATCCCCTGAACCCGCTGCGGTCAGTTGGCGGACTCGGAGAAAATTCGGACCTGTGGATGCCCGAGTATATTCCGGCGAAAGACATTGAGGAGAGCCAGAATGTCCCCCACGGAAGAATCGATACGATCTGGTTTGTCAGCAAGATTTTGAACCGGACCCATCCGGTCTTCGTCTATGTCCCCCCGGGCGAATCCGGAAGGAAAGGACTCCCGGCAGTCTACGTCCTTGACGGAGGCGAATATCTCTCGCTGGGCAGGATGAACATTGTCCTCGACAATCTGATCTCCGCGCATAAGATTGAGCCAGTTCTCGGCATATTCGTCGACCCTCGAACCGACCTGCACAACAGCACCACGAACTATCGCATGTCGGATTACGGGGCGAGCGACACATTCCTGCTTTTCCTGTCACAGGAGCTTATTCCGTTCATCAACAAGAACTACCTGGCACTGGATTCGGCAGGCAAGCGCGCGATCATGGGGGCGTCGATGGGAGGTCTGATGGCAACGTACATCGCGCTAAAACAGCCGGAACAATTCGTTAACTTTGCCGCGCAATCTCCGGCGTACTTCCAGGCCGATAGCGCGGTCATCAAGCTCCTTCGGACAATTTCAAAAGCCGATATCAACGCCTACATCGGAACAGGAACAATTCACGACACCGAAATTGAAGCGAGGCTTGTCAGCAACTTGCTGGAGCGGAGAGGCGCCCGCGTGCACTACGCGGAATTCCCCGAAGGGCATAACTGGACAAACTGGCGGGCAAAAATCAGAGAGATTCTGGAGTACTTCTTTCCGGCCCGTTGAGGCCTACCCCTTTACGCTCCCGAGCGTGAGTCCGGAAACCAGCCACCGGCTCAGGACAAGAAACAGAACAACCACCGGAACCATCACAACGAGGGATGCCGCACCGTACAATCCCCACTCGGTCGACATGTTGGACTCAAACGACTTCAGCCCGAGCGGAAGAGTCCACAACGCCGAATCCTGCAATATCTGAGCTGCAACGATGTACTCCGACCACGCCGTCATGAACGAAAACAACCCGGTGATCACCAGTGCCGGGGCCGCGAGCGGCAAAATGATCTTGTAGAATGCCTGGAATTGATTGCACCCGTCAATGCGGGCGGCTTCTTCGAGGCTTGTTGGAATCGTATCGTAGTATCCCTTCATCGTCCAGATGCAAAATGGAAGCGCCGTCGCCGTGTACGTGACGATTAAGCCGAAATAGGTGTTGATCAACCCGAAGTAAATCAACATAATGTACAGCGGCAGCAGCAGCATCGTGGCAGGAAACATCTGTGTGACGAGCAGGCTCAACAATCCCGCCCTCTTGCCGATGAAGCTGAACCGGGAAAATGCGTAGCCGGCCATCGCCGCCAAGATGACTCCGGTGAGCGTGACGGTAACGGATACGAGCGCGCTGTTGCTTACCCAGAGAAGGAACGGCCGTTCGGTAAAGAGCGACACGTAGGATCTCAGTGTCGCCCCGCGGGGAATGATCTCCAGGGAGGTCGAGAGGAGTTTATCCGTAGGGCGCAAAGAAATCGTCACGACCTGAAGCACGGGATAGACCGCGATAACAACAAACACAAGAAGGATAATGTGCGTCAGTATCCTGACAGAGAGCCTTTTTATTTTTCTCGCTTTCATCTTCGTCAGTTCTTGTAATCCACAATCCTCATTCCACAATCCGAGATCATCAGTACGCCGCCTCCGTGGCCCGTGCTTTTCGCATGAATGCCACACTGAAGATCAGGAGAATGAAGAATATAACCATCGACATTGCCGCTGCATACCCGTACCGGTACAGATTGAATGCGGCTTTGTACACAAATGAGACGAGAATGTGCGTCTTGTCGGACGGTTCGCCGGCATTGCTGACCAGCCAAACGATATTCAGATTATTGAACGTCCACACGATCCCCAGCGTGATTGCCGGGACCATGACAGGCCGAATGAGAGGAAGCGTTATGTTGCGCAATTTGTGATACCAGGAAGCCCCGTCAATATCCGCGGCCTCATACAATTCATGCGGGATACTCTGGAGCGCCCCGAGCGCAACAACCATCATAAACGGAAAGCCGAGCCAGACATTTGTGAAAATGCAGGCGAGAAATGCCTCGGTCGGACTCTTGAGCCATTCTACCGCAGGCAAATGAAGATATTTTGTGATGACGAGATTAATGGAACCGTACTCATAATTGAACATTCCGCGCCACGTCAATGCAACAATGTACTGTGGAATCGCCCATGGCAGGATTAGGAGCGTCCGGTACACCGATCGGCCTCGGATCTTCTGATTCAGCAGCAGCGCAAGGAAAACGCCGAACACGACATGGAACAAAACATTCACCACCGTCCAGATGATCGTCTTGACGAAAATTTGATAAAAATTCGGTTCCGTGGTCTCCGTAAACACCTTGGCGTATTGTTTGAACCCGATGAGATGCCAATCCTTGATATGGCTCAGGTTCATATTGGAAAAGGAGATAACGACGTTGTACAGAAACGGATAGAACACGACCCCGAAAAGGATAAGGAACGCCGGCGCGACAAACAACACTATGAAAATATTTCGGTACACTCTGTTCATGTCATTGTGAAGAAGCGTTCTTGGTTATTGGTTCTTGGTTCTTCGTTATCGGTCATTAGTCATTTGGCTTTACTCGTTGCTCATTATTCATAGGTCATTAGTTCCTGGTTCTGGCCTTGAGCTTTTTGCTAACAATTCAAAATTAAAAATGAAAAATTAAAAAATGTTCTGGCATCTCTTTATCTCAACTACTTAACTACCCAACTATTCAACGACCTAACTACTCATTCATCTCCGCGATCTTTCGTATTGCCGTGATCTGCATGTCATAAGCGGCCTGCCGCGGCGTTATCGCACCGCCAAGGACGGCCTGGTAACTGGGCCTCATCGCATCCCAGATTGCGCGCAATTCAGGCACAACCGGCATCGGTCTGCCCCGCTCGATTTGTTTCTCCGAATTGATGAGAATGTCGTCGTTTTTGATGAACGGATCGTCGTAGAGCGACGTCCGCGTCGGCATTGTTGTGAGCGCCTTCGCCGTCTGCAATTGAATCTCCGGTTGCATCATGAATTTCAGGAACTCCACAATCAACGGGAGTTTTTCCCTGGGGACATTGATGTTGATCGAATATCCCTTCGGAGAAATCATCGGCGCACACCACAGACCGGTCTTGCTGATTTTCGGAAGCGGCGCGACCCCGATGTCGATTCCCGATTTCCGGTATCCCGACCAGGACCAATCACCGTTGATGATCATTGCCGCTTTCCCGTCTTTGAAAAGCGCATCCGCGACGTTGTAATCGGCTTCGGCAGGAATGATCTGGTACTTGTCGCGGAGATCCTTGATAAACTGTAATCCTTCGATATTGCTCTCAGAGTTAAGCGTCGGGACGCCGCTGTCATTCATCACCCATCCCCCGAAACCGCTCAGGAACGGTATGTAGAAGTAGGGCTCGGTGTAATTCCAGACCAAACCGTACCGCTCAACCTTGCCGTCTTTATACACCATGAGCTTCTTGCACAGATCGATCAGCTCGACATCCGTCTCGGGCGGTTTCTGGACAATTTTCCTGTTGTACACAAGCGTAAGATGATTCCCCAGCTTATCGGCAATCTGGTAGAGATGTCCCTTGTACCACGTCAGCGCCTTGGGATTAAATGAATCCAGCCACGCTTTTTCAAAAAGAGTGTCCAGAGGAACGATGATGTTCATTACCTGGAACGGGCCGACCTGGTCGGATGGACCGTACACCAAATCGGGGCCCTGGCCTGCAATCGCGGCAACAATGAAGCCGGAACGCAATTCTTCGGTCTCCTTGTAGACGGCCTCAACTCGGACATCGGGGTGGAGTTTCATGAATTGGTTCATCTGGTCTTCGAGAATCTCGCGCTCGTCCACGCGCATCTGATGCCAGATGACAATCCGATGCGGGTCAACGTGGCGCGTGCAGGCGTTCAGCGAAACTATCACAAGGAGAAAGAGAAGTCCCTTGAGGGGTCCGGAAACGTGGCAAGATGTAATCTTCGCAGACAAGTGAAAGCGTCGGACGATTAACGGATAAGCAGCATTTTCCGCATGAGCCGGGCATTGTCCGATGTGAGCTGGTAGAAGTACACGCCGCTTGCGACCCCTTCCGCATTCCACCTAACAGTGTATTCGCCGGGTTGCTTTACCTCATTCACAAGTGCGGTGACTTCCCGCCCCAATACATCATACACCTTGAGTGTCACAAATGACGAATGACTAATCGCAAATGACACTGTTGTCGTCGGATTGAACGGATTGGGATAATTCTGGTACAGTGCAAATTGCCGGGGAACGCCGACCCCCGATGTTTTCACATCTGTGATTGGTGGAAGAAGCAGTGTGTGCGTCGTTTCGTCAAGTACGATGACGGCCGAGCCGTATGCCTGAAGGTTCACGGAAAGCGTCGCCGACCCCGCGTTGAACGTGACATCGTACACAGTGTCATTGTAAAGGTCGCTGGCGTAGTACGTGCGGCCGTTCACCACGCCATGAGAGAAGAACACGTTCGGTGTTCCACCCACCGTGAGAGCAACGCTCGACATGTGCGAACTGGCATCAAAATTCGCAAGTACGATGCAGTTCAGGTCATTCAAGGGCCGTGTATAGCCCATGACAAAACCGTTGCCCGTACTCACGCTGATTTGCTGTTGCGTCCAGAGCGGAGAAAACAGGGATCGTATCTGGGCGAGCTTCTGATAATGCGGCTGGAGAGTCGATTTCCCGCTGTAGTTCCAGTCGATCACGCTGCGGCTGCGCGCCTCTTTCGCGCCCGGTATTCCGAGCCCCCAACCGAGCTCCTGCCCCGAATAGACCAGGGGAATCCCCACAGAGGTCAGCACAATGGTCGACACCGGCATCGTCTTCGCAAGTGAGCCGTAGACGTAAGCGATACGGTCTTCATCCTGGTCTTCCAGGAATCGCATGAAGTATGCATTCGGCCCCGGCTCAAAACCCATGGTTGTCGAGCCGCCGTTGAGAAGGTAGAAATTCAGCGCACTGATCTGAGGACCGGATGAATAGAAATTTTGAATGCCATTATGGAACAGATTCCAGTCATAGCCCGCGTCGATACCGCCGTTCCGGTCGCCATAATTGACCTCCGTGCCAATGCCGGTACCGTCCGTTTCTCCGAGGATAAATATGTCGGGCTTGATGTGCTTGAGTGCCGCGCGCACCGGCTGTCCCATTTCATCCTCACCGCCATTGCCGCCGTCTGCCCGGCTGTGCGGTCCCCAATAAACGTCGAAGCGAAAGCCGTCGACGCCCATTTCTTTCACCCACCACTTGTACACACCGATCATGTACTTGCGGGCATCGAGGTCGGACCAGTTGTAGTTTAACAGCATGTCGCCGAAGGCAGAGTATACTACGAACAGGCTGTCATCCGTGTACCCCTCCGTAAGGTCGGGGTGGTAGTTCGGATTCGTGATGAGCTGATGCTCATAGAAATTCCAGTACCTCGAGCTCTTCCGAAAGTTCTGGATGTCGCCGGCGAACGGATGCATCGAGCTGGTATGATTCGGAGTGATATCCTGAATCACTCGAATGCCCAGCTGGTGCGCTCTTGCTACAAAGTTCTGGAAATCTACATTTGAACCGTATTCCGGAGCGACGTTGTAAAAATCAACGATGTTGTATCCCGTCCCGTACAGGTTATCCATGGGAGAGGCATTCTTCATGACAGGCATGATCCAGATGATATTGTATCCCATGGCCTTGATATAGTCGAGCAATGGCAACGCGGCATTGATCGTTCCCGCTGCCGTGGCCGATTTAAAAAAGAGCAGGTACATCCGGCCCCGATTCAACCAGGAAGGATTACTGGCCAGCGTTGGATAGGACACAGTTCCGTCGCCGTTGACAGTGAAGTAGTTCCTCGTCGTATCCTTATTGCCGTTAGGGTCGGTGGCTATGAGACCAAAGTAGTATTCTCCGGGAATTGAGGGTTTGGAGACTAAAATCTGACCCGCGGTCGAACCGGAGACGCCGGCAATGACAGAGGGGTTTGCAGCGTCGACCGACCAGGAGTACGTGAGCAACGTCGACTGACCTGAATCCGGGTCACTGCTCGAGAGAGCACTCAACTGGATTCCGCCGCTTGAATCCGAAAGCGATATGGTGGCCCAGGGTGAGTGATTCACCTCACGGATAATCGTTACGGGCGCCGAAACCCTTGGCGATCCAGCTGAGTCCGTTACGGCGGAGAAAACGTTCGCACCCTCCAGAAGGGATGCAGAATATGTGAACGATTTTCCGGCTACCGGGACCAGGAACGTATCGGTGCTGTTGTGAATTATGTTCACCGATGTGATGGTACTGTCGTTCACGCTTCCATAAAGCGTCCATTTGGATTCCCATGTCGAGAGTGGAGATTGATTGAGCAGCTGCACAAATCCACTTTCAACGTAAAACACGACTGTATCGGCATTCGCCCCTCCTGCCAGCGACCGGGCATACAGGATCGCCGTATGACTTCCGTTCGTAAGCGCGGAAGAAAGTGTGAAAATGAGTCGATGTGTGCTGAAGTTATAGTCCGATCCCATATTCGTGAAGGTGGACGTGTCAATCGTCAGCGAGATGGATGCCGTGTCTACCGATGTCCCGACCTTTGGGAAAATGTACGCCGATATCTCCGGCATTGCGGTGTTCACAATGGGCTGGCGCTGGTTCGGAAGGAAGTGAAAGATCGTAGGATCCTTGACATAGATAAGTGAATTACTGTTGTCCGAGTTGTTGACATGCTGATTCAGCGGGTCATTCAGCCAGCATGTAGAGCAACCATTCTCATTGAACTTGTACTGATAGGCGCCGGCAACCTGACTCGTGGGACCACCTCCAACCTTCAACCGCAACCATTTGTACCACATCCCCGAAACACTATCTTTTGTCATGTCCCATTGTGAACTGGGATATATTACCCCGCTGTTATTGTCCGCCCAGTTATTAAATTCGCCTGGGAGATACACGATACTCGGATTTGATGGAGATTTGTACATGAAATACACGTCAACGCTGTCCTGGGAATAAGCAACCTGGAGTCCCAGGCACATCATAAGCAGAGCAAAGTTTTTCATTTTTCCCCGCTTTCGTCGGAAATAATCACACGCCCGGAACGGGCCGGGACACTCATGGCACCCGACGTTTCCCTGCCTAACGTCATTTTCTTTTGATCCATAGCATCATACCATTTCCTTCCCGGTTCCAGCGGAACGGTGACCGAATGTGCAGTAATGCTGTTATTGAGAATCACTATTGCCTTCGAACTCCCGTCCTCGCGGACAAAGCCAAAGAGTTTATTTGTCGTATCGACCAGAATAGTTTTGAACGTTCCCCGTCTGAAGACGGGATGTTCATCCCGCAACCTGCACATGGTTCGATACCATGCCAGCAGGTTTCCCTTCCACTTCGTTGAATCCCAGATCATTGTATGGCGGCAATCGGGGTCTTTCCCGCCCACCATCCCAATTTCGTCGCCATAGTACACCATCGGAGCGCCGACGTATGTCATCTGCATCAGCACGGCGAGCTTGAGCTTATTGATATCCCCCTTGCAGAGGGTGAGGAACCGTTCGGTGTCATGACTGCCGATGAGGTTCTGAAGAACGAAGTTCACTTCCGGCGGATACTGAGAACGCTGCACCTGCAGAATGGAATCGAACTGGAACGCGTTCAAATTCTCAAGTGCGATGAAACCCACACAGGCTCCCCGGAACCGGTAGTTCATGACGGCATCAAACTGGTCGCCCTTGAGCCACGGCGTGGCGTCATCCCAAATCTCTCCAACAATATAGGCATCGGGATTTTCGGCCTTGACCAGTTTTCTCCATTCAATCCAGAAATTATGCGACATCTCGTTGGGCACGTCCAGCCGCCAGCCATCGAGGCCGAGTTTCATCCAATGCGATGTTGCATCAAACAGATATTGGCGGACCTCCGGCGAGTCGGTCATGAGCTTTGGCAGATCTCCCATTCCCCACCAGGCCTCATAATTCGGTTTATCCGGCGGCCCGACCGGAAAGCCATGGATATTATACCAATGAAGATACTTCGATTTTGCCTCGTTCTTCTTGACATCTTCAAACGCCCAGAAATGGACGCCGGTATGATTGAACACCGCATCGATGACGACATGCATCCCGCGCGCATGACACTCGTCAAGGAGCTTCTTGAACGTCTTTTCATCGCCAAAATTGTGATCGACCTTCATGTAGTCGGAGGTATGGTACTTATGATTCGAGGGCGATTCAAAGATAGGGTTCAGATAGAGCGCATTGACACCGAGCCGCCGGAGATAGTCAAGATGGTCGATAATTCCCTTGAGGTCGCCGCCGAAATAATTTGTTGACGTTGGAGCTCCACCCCATGGCTGGACGTCCGGCGGGTCGTTGGTTGTATCCCCATTCGCAAATCGTTCGGGGAATATCTGATAGAAAACAGCATCCTTCACCCAGGCAGGAACGTGTACTGTGCTATCGGCGGATTGCCCGAAAGCATGTGTCCACCAACATACACTCAGCACAAGCAGCGTTTTGCTCACGATTCTGCGCATGGGACCGGTTCCTTATGGTATGATCGGTGTGGACGGAGGTTCAACATTTATCCAGTCCAGTTGTTTATCGACAAACGGAACTGCCCACATTCGACCGCCGAACCCGAGGATCCTGTACGTCATCATTGGTATCGTGGTGACCTCTGTTGCCTGCAATTTGTCCTGGTCGATTTCGTATCCCCGCTCCTTTGCAACCTGAGCAAGAAACAATGTGAGAGTTCTCTTCCGTTTCATTGCCAGCAATTCATTGCCGGCGGCCTGTTTCCTCTTCGCCAGAGGCAGCGTGTCAATGATCGCCGGTATCTTCCTGTCCAGTAATTCGAAGAAATCGATCCCCCCTTTGACGATAATCAGGACCATACCGCTGGCCGATTTCCATTTGCGAAGCAATCTCACCTATCGGGGGATGTTCCGTGACCGGGAAGAAGTCCGAAACGCCCTTGGACAATTTCGCTTTGAGGTCGTTTGAATACTTCTCCACCGCATTCTCAAACGACATCCCATTCTGAAGGTCGGACACAGCCTCTTTCATTTCATCCGCTGTGGCGGTCCGAAGTTCCCGAATCCTCACTTGCGGGATTATGTCTTTCTTCTCCTTTGATTGAAGAAACGACCATGCTTCCGAGTCGGAAACTGCGACATGCTCATTGAGGTAATCTTTCATGAGTCCTGCAAGATAATAATGCGACCACATCTCAAGTTGTTTCCGCAACCCGGGTTTCTTATCCAGTGACCGCCGCAGGGCTTCCTGGGCCAGCACTTCTTGCTGAACCCAAACCTTCAGTTGAGTATTTAAGCGTGCCGGGAGATGCTTCATATCCCCGCTGTCAATTTCAAATCCGGATTCGTAGAGGCGGGCAAGAACATCATTGACGGTCCAGGGAATTCGGCCCGCTATCGCAAGAGTGTCGAGAAGTGAAGCGGCGCATCTGTTTCTGATTTCTTCATACATTGACCGGTCCATTGAAAGCTTCGCCTGCGTTTTCCTTCCCCGGTAAACTTCATCAATCGCCCTCCCGAGGACGAGAAACGTTCGAGGCAAAGCATAGCCGGTCTTATTCTTGAGAGCCTTTTCGAGAAATTCATTCAACCGGGCTTTTTCCTTCCTCGTCCTAAGAATCGACTCAACACGATCGTGCAGCGCGTCGGGTGGCAGTGAGCAAAAATAATCACTGCGCTTCGCACCTTCAACTTTCAGGATATAGTATCCGTCCCCCGCCTGGATAACCGGCGATACCCCGCCCCGGCGCAGTCCATAAGCCGCGTCTTCTACGGCGGGCTCTGCATCACCCCAGATGACGGTTGCCGTGTCCCGCGTAACCCCGGCAGACGAATCCACCACCGACCTGTCAAAGTCATCCCCGTTGCGCATTTGCATGCGCAGGAAATCGGCATCGCTTCTGCGTTCCGAGTACAAGTAGGCGACGAGTAGTTGCCGCTGAGCTTTGGCGATGCCGCGTGAGATTTCACGTTCGGAAACGTGGACTTTTTGCGCGATTTCTTCCCGGTAGAGTTCGTCTCTGCCGAGAGCTTTCCGCACAGCATCCATTGCAAATATGTACATCGAATCGCGATCCAATGCCCGAGCCTGCGCCTCCCGGCTGAGCAATTTCTCGGCGATCATGGAATACAACAATTCAAGTTTCGAACCCTCCAGTTGAGGCTTGCGATGGCGGTAGAGTCCCGGCAACAATTCATATCGCTCGAGAAATTCCTGCTTGCCGATAAAGACATTGCCCGCCCGCGCGAGAACATCATCGGATTTCTCCCGCCCCGGGAAGGGCAAGGATGCGAACATGGACCAGATAATGAGAACCAGTACCATCATGTACTCAAAGAATCCCGGCAAATTCTCTCATGGCCGGTTAGGCCTCGGAGAATAAAAAAGCAAGGCGAGAAACGATTCCCGCCTTGCTTTCATTGGTAAACTACATGTTACTTAATGAGCAACATCTTCTTGGTACTTGAGTATGTACCAGCAGTGATCCTGTAGAAGTAGACGCCGCTGTTCAGCTTCGACGCGTCAAAGACGGCCGAGTGGGCGCCGGCGAATTGTTTCTCATTCACAACCGTTGCGATTTCCTGACCCAGAATATTGTACACCTTCAGCATCACAACCGCATCGTTCGGGATAGTGTATTCAATCTTCGTCGACGGGTTGAATGGATTCGGATAATTCTGGTGCAAGGCAAATGTCACCGGTTTGATTTTCGGTACATCCACAGCATTGGGACTTGCCGGACAACCGCAGTCGTAATTCCAGGCCGAATAGAAAATCGGGTCGATGCTGCCGAACTGCGATGCAAGTGTGGAGGTGGGCTGGCTGTCATCGAGATTTTGGATGTGGTTATTCCCGTACCCGCCTTCGTTGTCGCCACCGCCGATACCAAATTTGAATTCCTGACCAACGATATCCTTACCGGCTCTGTATGTGTAAATGCGCGTGAAGATCGAATCATGAGCCACTGCATCGCCGTGTGTGCCGTCATCGTACATCCGATGCGTAGTGTCGTTAATGAGGGAAGCGCCCCATGATGCCCACCCATTGGTGGTATCCGTGGCCGGTCCGTTGATTGCGACACCCCACTTAAAGATGCTGTCAGCATATACAACTGTCCATGGCCCCTGCCCGTCGACCAATGTCTTGCCTGCTTTCACTGCGTAAATCGCAGGTCGGATGTCGACAGTAAACTTCACCGTCAGATTTTGGGCGACAAGTGTTTGGTTCTGGAACGAGGGTTGACGACGCGAGCTTGAGATGCTACTCACGGTGTCAGCAATTGTCTGGGTCTTCGATGAAATGACGACCTGGCGACGTTCCGCTTCACTGGCAGTGCCGCCCGCATAATTGAAATTATAATAGACCTCTCGGTACGACGTGCCATTCTTCACTATGTAGAACTGGTAGTCAAACGTTTTCGACAGCGAAGTGATAACAGTGTCCTTTGCCGTGTACTTAGTTGAAAGGCCAATACGATTCAGAGTGCTTGTAGTCTGGGCCTGAGCAGTGACGAAGTAGCCCGATGTTATCTGAAGGGTATCCCCGATCGCAAAGCCTCGGTTCTGGATGGCACTTGCCATGTCGACAAGGTATGTAACAACCACCGTATCCGCATTTGAACGAACGATAGGTCTCTGGTTGTTATAGTAAGCGTAGTACAGAGTTGTGTCCTTGTAGTTCGTGGGAACCACGAAGAAGCGGTTTGATGCTAATTGTTCATCGTGGCCCCAAGTGTAGCCGATGAGAAATTTGTATTGGATCGTATCTCCGGGATGTGCCTGGTTCTTGGATATCCTCGCGCGACCCGACCAAAAATTCGTAGGATCGACAGCGAACGCGCCAGCGTTGCTGGTGGGTGAAGATTCTTGCTTCAACCAGAGGTTGGCACCCCACGTGAGGTCGGAATTCCCACCACCGCGGACCGCCACGGTATCCTTGGTCTTGTCGAAACCAAACGAGCCTGCGTCAGAAACACCCTGCATATCCACACGAAAATACACGTTGAAGAAGGTATCAGCGGCAACAGGCCACGGTGCATCGTACTCCCCAGGGTTCTTACCACTGGCAAAATGCCCATTGTTCCAGTACGCCACAGGCAAAACAGTATCGGTTGCCCCGACAATGATGTTGCGTGTCGTATGATCGCTAAAAGGTCCGTTGATATTTTCTTCCCAGCCGCCGCTGCCGACCCGGAACTTGTATTGAAGAGTATCCCCTGTTGGGATTTTAACCGTTCCCGACCAATAGTCGCCGCCGAGATTGGTCAATGGTCTACCCGTCGACCAGTTGGTGAGGGAATCCCCGGCACCAATAACGACGATACTCGAGATCGGAGTCAACGTGTCCGGCACTGTCGACGTATTCAGCATGAATGTCACGCTCGTCGTTTGTGCAAACGCAACTGATAGCGGTACCAGGCCTGCGGCCAAGACCACCAGCAGCAATGGAAGCAATCTTTTCATGATATCTCCTTGAATGAGTTGTGTTTTGTGAGTTAAGAAATTAGGAAAACAGCGAATCCAAGCTTGAAAGCACCTCATCTCTCTGCGGCACCCGTAATCTATCAATATATCAATTCCCCGAATCAAAAACCAATTGCAAGCCCGATCGTATTGAGATTATCGAAAACCCCGAATTTGTTGAATGCGTAGTTCACTTCAAGCGAACCGCCGCCCTCCATCGAATACTTCACACCGGCTCCCAGCGTAAGACCTTCTTGTGAATTCACGTCAAAAAGCGACATATACCCGCCACGCAGGAACAGCATGTCATGCCATCCAATCTCGCCGCCCAGATTGACCGATTCAACATCATCAATCGGGTGTTCCGCGTCGGCGGCCAAGGTCATCCTTACATCGGAGGTTTTCACAACGTCCATTGCAACTCCGACGCGGAAGAGAAGCGGCAGTGGAAACGCATCAGTTTTCAGCTTGGCGACGAGGGTCTTATTCCCACCGGGATCGTTAGGGTCAATGTCCACGGGCTGGTACAAATCCTGACCGTCCAACGTGAGATCGCCGCCAAAATTCGACATCGACATTCCCAGGCGCAACCCGTTGAAGTCCGTAACGTACAGAAGTCCCAAATCGAATGTGAAGCTGCTCGCCGATTCGTTATAGATTGACTGGTCGACATACTTGACTGTGCCCCCCAGCGAGAACATATCCGTCAATCGGCGGGAGTAGGAAAGGGCTATGGCGACATCCTCTGCAGACCAGCGCAGTCCTGTTCCTTCCGGGCTCGTCGTCGTCGTTACCTCATCGTCGCCGTAATCGAGCTGCGTGAGACTCACCCCCACTGCGTTGGTCCCGTCAAGGTTGTACATCAATCCCAGCCATCGGAATTTTGTGCCTGCCAACCATTCACAGTTCGTGAACATCACCTCGGATCTCCCCGCCTGCGCGAATGCTCCCGGATTCCAGTACAGCGAAGACACGTCCTCCGCCGAAGCCACGCTCGCGCCGCCCATGGCTATCGCGCGCGGGCCGACGGCAATCCCCAGAAATTGTGCCGCCGTCGTACCAACTTTTGATTGGCCGGACGCCGCTCCTGCCAGAATGATCCAGAGGGTCATGGCAAACAACGCAATGCGCACAATTTCTCGTCTGAACGAATTCATAGCGGCATCATTTGATGATCGCGATTTTCCCGGTCTTGGATCCCACGCTGGATTGCACAACATAAAAATATACACCGAACGCGATATCCAGGTTCTCATCCGTCTTGAGATTCCATACGACCGTTCCGTCTTCAATATTCCCATCCTGGTACAGCGTACGCACGAGGATTCCCCGGGATGTAAATATCTGTATTTTTGCGCTGGCCGGGACGTGGATAAATTCGACCCTCCGATCCCCGCGGCCGCTCGTAATTCCCGGCGGCAACGGCAGTTCATGGGAGGAAGCAGTCACGTACGGGTTGGGAACGACTTTGATGCGGGAAAGAGTATTCTTGGCCGTATCCTGACTGACCCGTTGCAAAATCGGTGTAAACTCCATGATGTCGCCGTAATGGAACGGCTTGGTTGTTCTGATTCGAAGCGTATCGCCCACCGTTAAATTGTATACGGAGTCGTTCTTGTCACTGGCTTTTCTGTCAAAAGGGACATCCCATGTCGGAACGTAGTCACCCCTTGGACTCTTTTCGAGGAAAACAACATCATCCCCGGGGGATAGCTGGTTATTGAAGAAACGAGTTTGGGATAAATAGAACTTCACATAGGTGCTTTCCGTCAAGTTATAAACCCTGAAATTGGTCGGAGTGGCGCCAAGAAAAAGGGCCGTACTCGCCACAGATGTGTCTACAATATGGTCGGAGAACCGAAATTCGTAGTCCGCCGGCCGCCGGTATCCAAGCATCGAGGGGTTCGAAATATTCAACGGAGTGAAACTGAACACATACGGATTGAGCCCTATCCAACGCGACAAACTATCAATCTCAGTGATGTTCCAGGCGTTGTTGAAGCCTAACTTGAGACCGTCAAAAATATCCGCATCCTTGGCTTCGTTCACAAAAGGTGAACCGAGAATGTTCGCACTTCGGTAGACCGGATAATGCTGGTACGACACATGGTAGTTCCCCACAGGGAGACTCCCGGGAGTTGCAGATTTTATCGTTCCCCGCGTTACATCGAGGTGATATTTCGAAGGGGACACGACGTTGCCCCTGCTGTCACTCACGACAACCGTCGAGGCGACCAGATTCTGGTTGCTGAGATAGACCAGTACCGTGTCCAGGCTTACGAAATTCTCCGAAATTGTCGCAAGGTCCCTCACAGAATACAGCGTCGTGAGGCGCGTCCATGTGGTAGAATCGGTCGTGTTCACGACCGGGTTTCCGGCCGCATCAACACTGTCAATTTCAGTGTCGAAAAATTCGACTCTGTACGTATGACCCATGATTGTGGATGGATTCACAACGTTGTAATAGACTTCGCCGGTGCCGTAGCGGGCTATATGTGTAACCGGAACGGCGGTTGTCGGGGGCACATACCCTGCGACAGGGGCCGAGGGAGTCACCACCGCCACATTAATGCCATGAGTGATCACTCCGGAAGAGTTTATGCTCACGAACTTGTCATTCTCGGCCGGAAAAATTCCGAGCGTGTTGTCGCCGCGGGAGTATGCAACCACAGCGTAGAAATATCTTAGACCGTTTTCAACAGTTTTGTCGACATACGTATGGACAATGCCCGTATCGTTCCCCAGATAGTACGTATACCCGGCGTTATCCTGGAAGAGGTCCGGCGGAGCGATGAAGTAACCGGTGATCCCATCCTTCAGGTCGAATTGTGCCAGAGGCTTGTAGCCCACCGGATCCCCGCTCGCATCGGTGATCGTAAAGATGTCGGCGAAGTTCGATTCCGTCGAGCGATAGATCTTGTATCCTTCAAACGTTTTGACATGAAGCACGGCATCGATTGTCTGCTCGGCTTTCCTGTCCCAATAAAGCGTTACCTGTCCGTCACCGGCGACCGCCGTCACAGTGGGCTTGTCCGGGGGTTTCGGAAATTGATAGTTTGCATTATAAATGTTCTGGACGGTTATTTTGTGCTTCAGCAGATCTGCAAGGTTTGCATCGATGTCATCGGTGAGTCCTCCATAGACAAGCGCGAGGGAAAAGCGCTCCGTCTTGCCGGCCAGGAGCGGGAAATAGCCGGAAGAATACATGAAGTCTCCGTCCTCGCCCCCCTGCGGCCTATTGTTCACGATCGATGTGGGAACGTCGAAATAACCGGGAGCCACATCTTTCCACAGACCTTCCTTGTCGGCAAGGGAAAGATTGTTGGCAGGAGTAAAGTAATAGAAACTCGTCAGACCGATCTGGTCCGATTCATCCACATCCGTCTTGTCGACATGCGGCTCACCCGGTTCATTTAACAGCGGCCGTGCATATCCCGACGTGGGCAGACCATCCCCTTCCCCGTAGTCCCCGGTATTCGGTACACCATCGATCCCGACGTCGTCGAACTTAATGTTCCAGTTGAGGTTGTTGTCGATCAGGTCATCCCGCCGTTCGTCGATCATACTATAGGGATCGCTCCCGGCACCCGTAAGGTAATTGATGTGCCGAAGGGGTCGCAGAATATCGATGAGGACGTGACCTGTTTTGGGATCTTTCTTGATCTGATGATAATGCAGGTAGTAATTCTCATCGATGAGTCCGTTGAAATTGTTGTCGACTCCATCATACGCATTAGGATTGACGTATGGATTGTGGGCCGCGTCGTACAGGACGTTCCCCTCCGGTTTGATGTACTGAGAAGGAATGGCATGGGGGTAAAGCATCATGGAGAATCCGCGCGTGTGGACGAGAACCGAATCCACGTTCGGCACCGTATAGATGCTCCGGACATAGTTCGTATCGATGAGGATGAGCTTTGTGCCCGGTACGACCAACGTTGAGTCGCTGAAATCGCTTTCCTGAAATTGTGGAGCTGCCTTGCCCGTGATACTTGAGTCGGCATCTCCATCGTTATCGATGCCGTCGTAGGGATTCCCGGGGCTCTCGAGAAAGGCATATCCGACCAACCCAACGTTGCCGATCCAGAGGGGATTTTTCATCTGCGTGGGCGGATAATTCCCGGTGTACGTCAGGTTGGTTTGAACATCATAAAATGACCAATCGTTATCGTACTCCATCGGCGCGTCGTTGCACCCCGTGACGCCGACATACGTACCCACAAGCAGCCCGAAAACGACCTTCGTGTAATTTGTCGTTCCAGTGTTGTCGATCTCGTACAGCCAGAAAATATTATCCTTTGCAAGGAACTGCGCCCATTGGAGCCCGCGAACGCTCATGACCAGCCCCAGTCCATTCCTGGTAGAGTCAGTTGAATCCGGTTTAAAGGCGACATTAAACGAGTTGTTCACGCTATAATTGAAACGGTCATTGTTGTTATCGTCCATCACGAAATAGCTTTCCTGGTCGGCGTTCATGACGTTCTTTCCGAAGTAGCCGTTCCACTCTCCTCGCCATCCTGGATCGAGGGGATCGGCGGCCTTATCGGGCCAAGAGGGCGGCCAGGAGGTCGGGTCGGTGCTCATTGCAAGGACCTGTCCGTTCGGATTATTGTAACCATTCACCGGCTCGAACGTCCAGTACTTACCGGTGCGCGGATCCGTATCCGTCGCCGTCGTGGGCCGGTCGACAGGAGAGCCCTCAACACAATGGAATGTCGTTCCCTGTGAAGTGATTTCGGCGCCTACAAGCGGACTCACATCACCGAGATAACCGTCATTATCATATCTCCAGGCGCCGCGCGGTCCACCGCTACAGGGCTGACCAATAACACCCCAGTTTCCGAAAACGGTTCGGACCTGGTTGGCATTATGAATATTGATTTTTCGATAGGAGGCGCCACTCTGGCCCTGCTGAGTCCACGCCGGCGTCGACAGGAGCGCTATGGCAAGTGCGGCTGCAACTATTTGTATTTTGCTGTTGATCATTTCTATTTAGAAATCAAAATTCAAACCGACTTCAATACGTCTTGGCTCGGAAAAATGGTCGGGATACCGATAGTATTGATCGACAGTATTCACATCCTGGGCGGGATTGGTCGAGTACGCTAATTGCTCCTCGGGAGTGAAATCCGCCCTTCCCGTCAGGGGGAACACGCCGGTTTCATTGCGTATGTCGAGGAGGTTGATGACGCGCGCGAAAAGGACAACCTTTACGGGGTGCGTCTGGAATTCATAATACGCCTGTGCGTCCAGGTCGAAGAACGTCGGCTTCGATTCGCTGTTTGTCAGGATCGTACTGATGTCGCTGGCGATGGTTTGCGGCGTGTATGGAGTACCGCTGCCGTATTGCCCGATAAGACCGAACCCCCACGGATGCGAATCGTAGGACAATGTTGCATTCGCGGTGTGCCGCTGGTCCCAGTTCAACGGTGCAATCTGGACCTCCGGCAGCGCACCGCCAATAAGGGCCGTGCGAGCCTGCGTCGGGTCGGAGGCCGTGCCCCGTGCTATCTGGTATGTGTAATCCAAAGTGGCCGATAATTTTTCGCTGAACCTTTTCTTCATCGTCAGGACAACTCCCTTGACATACCCGAAATCACTGTTCTGATACTGCGTATACATCGCGGAGCCACCGTAGATGACCGTTTGGCTGTTGGAGCTCGTAAGATTCCGGATGTCGCGAATATAGGCAGTCAGGTCCATCGAGAGGCCCTCCGCCACCTGCTCCTGTATGCCAAGCTCACCGTTGGTCGTTTGTTCGGCTGCCAGGTCGGCATTCCCAAACAAGCCCTGGTTTCCGGTACCCTGACCCAGAACGAACTGCGGGTTTTCATATAGCCGTTGGAAGTTGGGGATCTGGAAGAAATGACCATACGAAAAGTGTACGACACCCGTGGACGTGATCGGAAACGATGCGCCTATCCTCGGACTCAACTGAGTCTTGACCGAGGCTTTCTTATACCAATACGTCTCCCTCATGCTTAGATTGTCCGCCAGGTGCTGGGGAGTTATAGGGGAATAGATGTCCGGGTCATCGACCGTATACATATGGTGAAGAGGGTCGTTCGGATCCGGATGGGCATCGTTGAGTACCAGGGCATTGGGATCAAAATAATCATACCGGATACCAATGTTCAGAATGAAACTACTGAACTCAAGCTTGTCCTGAATGTATCCGGAGAGTTCCACGGGACTGTGATTGTACATATCATGATTTACCGTCCCGAGATCCGGAATTTCCGTCTGGATGTACGGGTTGCTCGTCACCCGGTTGAAGGCCACCTCGGATTGCACCGGGATGAGAGTCATATTCTCATCATAGATATGATGCAGGCGAAACTCCACTCCGCCTTTTATGAGATTGTTCTGATTGACCTGGCTCGAGAGGTCGAACTTCAAAAGTTTCGTGATCGTCACCTGGTGAGACCTCCCGAGATCCGTGCCGCCCGTCAGGAAGCTGTACGGCTCCGTGGAAATAGCCACGCCGGGATTCACATACCGCGGGTCGTGCGGATCCTGATAGAGGTAGTACTGGAAGTCCTTGTCGAAGTACGACCCACCGAGCGTGCAAAACGTGCTTGGACTGAGCATGTCCGTGAGCTGGAAGATAAACGTATTGCTTACATTGTAGTTATTGCCCTTTCCGTCCGGGTCGAGAAAATAGGTCCGGTCGTAGGCCTTCGCCACGTCGTCGTCGTAGATGAAATTGCCGGTGAGCTTCAGCGTAGGATTGATATGCCAGGTCAACTTGCCCTGTGCGTACGACCGTTCGCTCCAGTTCATCGGGACAAATGAGCTGTCTCCTTTGCCCGATGGATCTCTATAGAGGTGATAATTATTGCTGCTGTCGAAGTAAGCGACGTTTTGAGGATTGAAACGGCGGATTCCGTAAAAATCACCGCCGAAATAAATATAGCGGGCGTTTGCGAAGAACGTCAATGCATCTCCAATCAGTGGACCGCTGAGGTTGCCCTCGATGTCATGGATCGCGGTAGGCTGAAAACGGTTGAGCCCCGGGAAGAGCTCTGAAATCTCGTGACCCTCCTGATCATAATTGGCATCGGATGACGTGGCATATTGCCCGCCATACCCGCTCAGTCCTCCGTGAAATTTACTCTCGCCCTCTTTCGTCGCTATGTTGACGATACCCGACATCGCCTGACCGTACTCGGCATTGAACGCGCCGGAAACGACCTGCATTTCCTGAACCATATTCTTGTTTACTTCAACCACCTGGCTTCCGTCGTAGGCGTTCGTTACCGGTACCCCATCGATCCAGTAGGCGACTTCACCCGTACGTCCTCCACGGAGGCTACCCGAGACGTACCCCGCCTTGAGATTCAACAGCTGAGACACTTCTGTCACAGGGAGCGCCGCAATCTCCTCCTTCCCGATGACCGCGGTGGTCGCAGTAAGGTCTTTCTGAACAAGAGGATGCTGTGCTGTTATCACAACTTCCTTTTGTTCCATAACCGTTTCAGTCAGCGCAAAGTCCTGACGAGTAGTCAGGTCGATGGAAATCCGGACCTCATTGACCGTCACGAGGTCATATCCCAGGATCGACGCCTTTAACGTATACGCGCCGGGAGGAATATTGAGAATTGTGTAATCACCGTCAAGATTCGTCACGGCGCCCAGTGTCGTTCCTTGAACAATCACATTCACTCCAACCAGCGCCTCTTTCGTCTTCGCGTCTGTCACTTTGCCGGCAATCTTGCCGGTGTTGCCTGCGAACACAAAAGAGACATATCCGGCCAGAAGGATAAATATACCGAGGGAAATCCTCCGGAGGAAAACAGCACAACAAGAGGAATCAACGTTGCGGGTTTGTTTCATACGTTGACGCTCTTCGATCTCTGAAAAAACTGGGAGACATTAACAAGAATCATGCATTTTTCAAAGATAACTCTGCAGTTGTTTTTTTGGAGACCTGTGGCCCGACAACAATGGAATCAAGGCATGTCGGCCGCCTGTGACGAATTTTGATAAGATAAGGATTTTTGATCTAATGTCAAATCGCATCGGCGGCAGAATCAGGGTTCGCAGAATTATGGTCACGGAGGACACATTTCGCGGACTTTTCGCACGAGCCAACATGCTAAAGCTGATGCCCAAGCCTTATGCTTTGTCCTCGAACCCGGCTTGCCGGTGATCAGTCTTTTGCAAACAAGAATTCATTTTCGTACAATACCCAAACTTGTCATTATCCCACTCAAACTTACACAAACAAGGTATTCAGCTATGAAACACTTAAATCGTCATTTTGTTGGAGCGGCGCTCGCCGGCTTCATTTGCTTGCTCTTCCTGAATGCTTCACCTCCGCGTCCGGATGAAGGAATGTGGACTTTTGACAACCCCCCGCTGAAATTGCTCAAAGAGAGGTACGGTTTCGAGCCGACACAGCAATGGCTCGACCATATTCGCCTCGCAAGCGTCCGGTTCAACGACGGCGGTTCCGGTTCCTTCGTCAGCGCGGATGGACTTGCGCTCACAAACCACCATGTCGCCCGGGGACAGCTCCAAAAAATGTCGACCCAGGAGAAAGACTACGTGAAGGATGGCTTCTACGCCCGGACTCCATCGGAAGAAATCAAGTGTCCGGATCTCGAGCTCAACGTGCTCCAGTCGCTCGATAACGTGACGGACCGCATCATGAAAGCCGTTTCAAAGGCCAAGACCGATAACGAAGCCCTCGAAATGCGGAAAGCCGAATCGGCGAAGATCGAAAAGGAGAGCCTCAAGAAAACGGGCTTGCGCTCAGATGTCATTACGCTTTACAACGGCGGTGAATACTGGTTATACCGGTACAAGAAATACACGGATGTGCGACTGGTTTTTGCTCCCGAGGCAGGCGCTGCTTTCTACGGCGGCGATCCGGATAACTTTACGTATCCGCGCTACGACCTGGACATGGCGCTCTTCCGTGTTTACGAAAACGATAAGCCCATTCGCCCGGAAAACTACTTGCAGTGGAGTGAAAAAGGCGCGGATGACGGCGAGCTCGTATTCGTATCAGGCAATCCCGGTTCCACCCAGCGGTCGAGCACCATGGCGCAACTGGAATTCATGCGGGACTATAATTTCCCCACAGTAATCAAGGCGCTCAAAAGCCGCATCGATGGTCTGGAACAGTATTCCAAACAAGGGAAAGAGGAAACACGCCAGGCCGCCTCCTTGATCTTCGGACTCGAGAACTCCCTGAAGGCCAGCCAGGGCGAATACGAGGGCCTGCTCGACAAAAATATCATGGCCAAGAAGCAACAGGAAGAAACTGATTTCCGCGCGAAGATCAATGCCAACCCGCAGTGGCAGAAAGATTTCGGAGATGCCTGGGACGTGATTGCTGCGGCAAAGAAGAAACACGCCGACCTGGTCAAGCCCATGTTCTTCAGAGGACTTCGCGGGTCGAGGATGGCACAGATGGCGCTCCTCATTGTCCAGTATGTGTCCGAAATTAAGAAACCCGATGGAGAGCGGCTCGAAGGATTCCACGATGCACAGCTCGAGTCCTTCAAGTTCAGCCTCTTTTCACCGGCACCCGTGTATCCGAAACTCGAGGAATTCCGATTAACTGACGGACTGCACGAGACGCTCGACGAGCTCGGGAGCGACGATCCCTTTGTGAAAGCCGTGTTGAACGGCAAGAGTCCGGAAGATTTTGCAAAAGAACTGTTCGCGGGCACAAAGATGGCAGATCCGGAGTTCCGGAAATCGCTGGTCGAAGGCGGCGTGAAGACCGTCCAGAAGTCGGCAGATCCAATGATCGTCGCGGCCCGCGCCGTCGACCCGATGGTCCGGGAGATGAGGAAAACCTACGAGAAGGACGTTGAGGCCAACGAAACGGTTGCGGGTGAAAAAGTCGGAAAAGCGGGCTTTGCCGTGTACGGAAAATCAACGTACCCCGACGCTAATTTCACGCTACGGCTGACGTACGGAAAAGTGAGCGGTTACCCGATGAACGGGACAGTCGCTCCCCCAAAAACAACGTTTTACGGTTTGTACGACCGTGCGAATAGTTTCAACATGCAGCCCCCGTTCGACCTCGCACAACGCTATATCGATGGAAAGAACAAGCTGGATCTTTCCACGCCGCTGAACTTCGTCGCGTCGCTCGATGTCGTCGGCGGAAATTCAGGCTCTCCCGTTATCAATAGAAAAGGCGAGCTCGTCGGACTGGTGTTCGACGGGAATATCGAAAGCCTTGTCGGAACGTACGTTTATGACGAAGAAAAAAACCGGACGGTAGCCGTACACAGCCAGGCAATGATCGAAGCGTTGCGCAAATTGTACGACGCGGGTCCGCTGGCGGATGAGCTGCAGGGGAAAAACCTCCAGAAGTAATGCCGTCCCAACAAATGATTGTGAGTCAGGAAACCGTATCTTCTAGCGCCCTGCCTCAGAAACGGATTGATTAATTCTTCTGGCCTTTAACCCTCACCCCTTTCCCCTCTCCCGCTTGCGGGAGAGGGGAATTGAAGGGGAGAGGGTAGTTGTAGGGACGCGAGCTCGTCGTAATTCCCTCATGCCCCTGCAACTTACCCGGGAGAAGTCCATCGGACTCCCACGCTCTGGCCTGTCAATGAATCTTTATCAACGCCCCGTCGTATATTCACGGAGACATCCCCTTATCAATGCATGTTTGAGCTCAGACAACACGAGAGAGAACTCACGACGACACGAAAAAGCACCGTGGCTGTCCCCGGCGACGGCACCACGACCACGATTCGTGATCTGAAGAAGAAATTCTCGGAACTTTGGGAAAACACTCCCTCCCAGAAACCTTGTCTTGAGAAGCGTTACTCCTCAGAAGAGCAGAAGATACACCAAAACGATCTCGATAGGCTCCTCGCGAGAGCCCGCTCTGAAATACAGGCATGGAACGGCGCTGAACAGATCCATCCGGAGCGGATAAAAGAACTTGTGGTTCCGTTCATGTCGGGGTCATCCCACGCGGGGCGCCACGGACTGCCCGCGGATATTCTGGACAGTTACTTTTCATCTGCAGTCGAATTCGTCCGCCGGGCGACGGCGTTTGATCCCCAACTCTCTCAGGAGGACCTTTATCAAGCCCTGAGAAATGTTTTGATCGTCAACAGCATCCAGACATACCTGGGCAAAAAGGCGACGCTGACACCGTCGGCGTTTGCCTACAGCCTTTTGTACCCGTACACCGACAATTTGCTGGACGACCCAAATGTAACCCGCCCGGACAAGCGGAGATTCCTCTCCACGGTGGAAGAACTCCTCGCAGGCACAGAAGTGCACCTCACATCCCCCCGGTTGAAGAAGATCCAGCGCTTGCTCGAATACATTGAGACGGAGTTTCCACGGGCATCGCACGCGATGGTGTACGAGAGTCTCCTGGCGATTCATCGGGCTCAAAGGCAAAGCCTGGAACAACAAGATTATGGCATATCCCCGACGACAGGCGAGATTCTCGGTGTGAGCATGGGAAAAGGGGGCGCCTCCGTTCTAGCAGATGCCTACCTGACCGCCGGAAACCTTCCCGAAAATGTTGCCGAATTTATGTTCGGATACGGCGTTGCCCTGCAATTCATCGACGACCTGCAGGACATAGAGCAGGATCTTGGTAACGCCCACATCACAATTTTCTCGAAGCATCCCGGGCAGCGGTCGATTGAGCAAACCACAAATCGATTATTCAATTTCACTCAACAAATTTTTTGCGCGAAGGATGTGTTCTCAGGCCCGGACGCCGGGACGTTGTCCGATTTCAGTTTGTCGTGTTGCAGGGTGCTCATATTCGAAGCCGTAGCCCGGGGGGGAAAATTCTTCACGCGTTCGTACATCGACGAACTTGAGCCGCACAGCCCGTTCAGCTTCGATTACTTGCGTTCGGTGCAGAGAAAAATAGAAATGATTTCAGGGCGGTCAATCCAACAGCGGGGACCCGAAGTACTGGCCCGCATCGCTTGCTGACCGATTGAGTTCTGGTGTGCTCCGCTAATGTCCGGGCGTGTCCTTGTTGTCCGGCGAGAAGTCAAGCACGATGGAATTCATGCAATACCGCTTCCCCGTCGGCGGCGGGCCGTCATCGAACAAATGCCCGAGGTGGGCACCGCATCGACCGCAGAGTACCTCCATCCTGTTCATACCGTACGAAGTATCCGGCTGATATCTGACGCTGTTCTTTCGAATAGTCTCGAAGAAACTCGGCCAGCCGCATGTGCTGGCGAACTTTGCATCTGAGCGGAACAACGCATTCCCGCAGGCCGCACAATAGTATGTGCCGATGCCCGTATACTTATAGTACTTGCCCGTGAAGGCTTCCTCGGTGGCCTTACTGCGGGCGACCTGGTAAACGCTGTCGGGCAGGATGGCCTTCCAGGCGGAATCCGGGAGGTCAAGAACGGTTGTGTCTGTGCGAGAATAGTACGGGTTAACCGGAGGCTGTGCTTTCACAAGCTTCTCCGATTTGTCCCCGCAACCCAACGTCACCAGGGAGATCATCACCAGCAAGGCTGCTGTTCTTTTCATGGAAATATCTGTTTAGTATGACCGCGATGCCTGTCAATTCACCTTGAGTGAAAACTCCTCACTGGGGCAATTTCCCGCTCTTCTGTTGTGCTGCCAGCCCTTTGTATCGTTCGATTTGCTGCTTCAAACCTGCATCCTGGGGATAACTGGGAAGAAGTCGCTCGAGCATTTCCTCGGCTTTCGAGTACTGGGCGGTCTTGTCGTATGTCTCAAGGAGAATCTGGTAAAGACTGTTGACCTCGTTCACATCCGTGGGATTGTCACCGAGCCTCGCGAGTACGGACTCTGCAACCTTGTCAGCGATCACCCGATATTTCGCGGTAGCTCCGGAGGCATAATACATGGATGCCGTGTAGTATTCCTGCATGTAATCCATCTTCACTACATTTTCCGGAGAGACCTGTTCCATGCGATCCAGGGTCTTAAGGCACATATCTTTATCATGCGCTTCGGAAATGTAGTACGACGCGAGCATCAAGAACGAACCTCTATAATTGAGCACCATCCGCTCCTCATTTTCGTCGTAGAAGATCGTGCTGTCATTCAACCCTCTGAAGAGAAAACCCGGCTGGAATGTCTTACTCACATTCGGAGCCTCCTCCAGAAGATTCTTATGCATCCTCGGTTCATCGATGGAGTAACGCATCGTGCTCGCGAGGTTCCTCTTTACAGGAACGAGCCGGCTCGCAAGTCCTTCTATCTTCAGATAGTCACCCAAACCGATCTTAACATCCTCCCCGCTGGTGCTCGCAAAATATATGGGTCTCTGCCACGCATTCGCCAGGACGATCTCACGCACCATGATATCCTGCATCCTGATCGCGCCGACGCTTCCGTAGTTTAATGTGGGCGACATGGTAAATGTGATCGCACCCGTTCTGATGACCGCCGTATCAGTAACCTGATACTGATCGATGACCTCGCGGGGCACGGGAAGCTTCACTTGCTGCGCCGTCCATTGCATCGGCTGGAGTCTGTCAAGGACATCATCGCTCAAGTTGACTTTGACCGCCGCGGTGCCGTACGGAGTCTCGTGTTTCAACTGCTTGGCATACCATCCGGTATTGACGAGGCTCAGGTTGACGATCCGGACATCGCGCCTGATCCCTTCAACGTCCTGCAGATACCATAGAGGGAATGTATCGTTGTCACCGCCCGTAAACAGGATTGCATTCGGGGCACAGGTTTGCAGGAGGTTGTAGGCATAGTCCCACGGGACCCAGTTCCTCGACCGGTCATGCGTGAAGTAGTTCGTCTGCAGCATCCTCCCGGGAATGAGGATCGTTCCAAGAACAAGGATGCCGGCAAACAACGACGTTGCTTTACCCGTGGTAAGGGATTTATTCTCGATTTCATCAAGTAAGCCCCGGATGCCCAGCGAGATCCAGAGCGCGAACACAAAGAAAGAACCTGCATAAAAATAATCCCTCTCCCGGGGCTGCATTTCCTGCGCATTAGGATAGAAGAGAATACCGTATCCCATGAAAATGAATAGCACAAGAAATGAGGACGCAATTTTCCAGTCCTTCCGAAAATGGAAATACAACCCCAACAATCCCACCAGGAGTGGTATACCGTATAACTGTTTCCAGTTTACCCCCGTGTCCTGGATTGTCGACTCCCGCCCGGCGAAATTCCACAGCAGGTAGCGATTGTACATATGGTCGATCTGGTAGCGCAAAAAGAAATCAAGATCGCTTTTGTAATTCGCCCACGTGCGCTGATGCTGAGGTTCACCGGACCATCGCCGCTTAAATATCGGCCAATCACCGTACTGTTCGCGGTTGAGGTATTCGACCAGGCGTGAGAAGCTCACCGGTGCATTCTCATTCATGGCAGGATGCTGGTTTGCCCTGATGATTGTCGTTGTGAAGGTCGTAAACCCAACTATGTTCAGGATGACGGAAAATACGACGATGGCCAGAAGTGTTTTCTTGTTCTTAATTGACCAGTAGACGATGTAGGAGAGCACAGCCAGGAAAATGGCAAGGACGACAATCCCTTTCAAACTGCTGTCATCTGCGAGGAGGCGCAGCAGATCCGGCAACAACTTGAAGATGCCGCCGAAAGTGAAAGCAAGAGCAATCGCGCCGAATATGATGGGCGAATAAAAAGAATCCTTCTTGAGAACCTTTTTCCAGAAGAGGCCGACGATGACGGCGCTCACCGCGCCCATGATCAAAATGAAGTTCATGTCGTATGCTTTGTATTCGTCGGGGTTCGGCGGCTGTTGCGACGTCTCATTATTCCACATCGCAAGTGCAATTGCGACTAACACGATGATGTGCCCGAGAAAAATAAAGGCGGTTGTCTTGCAATGACGATCGTCGGCAACGTAGCGTTTGAAAACTACAATCATGACAACTGCGAAAATCGAGAGGACACTCATGAGATGCACACCCGTGGAAAGTCCGATGAGGTAGGCGATCAACAACAGGTATCTCCCGCTTTTGCGTTCGTCCGACTTTTCATACCACACGAGCGTCAACCACACGATGAGCGAGAACAACAGTGTGCTCGCCGCAAAGTAGTTGCTCTCGACACCGTTGAACCAAACCGAATCACAGAATGAAAACGCCAGGGCGCCTATTGCCGCAGAAAAATATGTGCCGCACGCGGAGAGCACATTCTGAGGTTCCGCACCTTTATAAAGTTTCATGAGACGGACTGCAATGAGATACAGCAACAACACTGAGAATGCGCTGGCAACGACAGAAAGGGTATTCATCCTGAATCCGATATTACCCGGAAGCGGTAACAAGTAGAATACATGTCCGACGAGCGAGAACAGCGGACCACCGGGAGGATGCGGCACCTCCAGAGCGTACGCGGCAGCAGAGAGCTCACCCGGGTCCCAGAAGGAGACCGATGGCTGGGCAGTCATGAAGAATTGAATCAGCGAGATCAGAAAGACTGAAGCCGCAATGAAACGGTGGAAAAACTTATTGCTCATACTATCCTTTAAAGTTACAGTGGTGGAGGTGAACGATCAAATTTGCTGAGAAAACGGCCATTTAAAGAGACATACGCGTCGCCCCCTGCCGATTGCCATACAAACTTAGCAAATCCTCAGGCAAAGACCAAATTGAAGGCGAATCCTATTGATGGTTCATTGAGAATAGATCCGGTTCGGTTCGTATTCCGCGAGAACGAACGGTATCCGCTATCTATCACTGCAACAAAGTTCGGATGTTTTGCGTACTTCAGCTACATGCCACTTCAATCAGGATGATGTCACAATCGTCGACATATCAACGATTCCTTGTAGCGCTGTTCCTTGTCTCCATCTTCTTTCAGGCGGAAAGAGTCGCGGCCGAGGTGATGGATTCTTCCAGGATACATATTGAGGCCATAAGGATAAACGAGGACATCAAACTTTCGGGCAAGCTGGACGACCCGCGCTGGAATCTGTCACGACCGTCGGAGATCAGCTATGAAGTGACGCCCGGGGAAAATACACCGGCCACCCAGCAGACGACCGTCCGCGTGATGTACAACGCGCGCTACATTTATTTCGGTTTCGAATGCAAAGACAGTCATCCGTCGGATATCCGGGCTCACATCACCGACCGGGACAAGCTCTTTGATGATGATTGGGTCATGGTCATCCTGGACACGTATGGGGACTACCAGCGATCGTACGAAATGGCGGTAAACCCTTATGGAATTCAGGGGGACCTACTTCGAACGGGAAGCAACGAGGACGCAAGCTTCGACGCGGTGTGGGAATCCGCTGCGGCGATCGACGACTCCGGCTGGACGGCAGTAATGGCTTTCCCTTTCAAGAGCTTGAGGTTCCCGTCGAAGTCCGTTCAACGTTGGGTCGCTGAGTTCATCAGGAATTACCCGAGAGCAAGCCAGGTAAAGATATCGTGGGTTCCAATCGACCGCAACAACCCATGCCTCCCGTGTCAGGCAGGCACGATCGTGGGGATCAGGGATGTGGAGGGATCCACTTCCGTCGAGCTTCTCCCCTACGTTGTCGGCCAGCAGAGCGGAGCGCTCAACGACGCTTCCAATCCCGCTTCAGGGTTTGAGAATGGCAGGTCAGCGGGACGGGCGGGAGGCGGCGTCCGTTATGCCCCGACTCCCGATTTTGCAGTTGAAGGAGTATACAATCCGGACTTCAGTCAGGTTGAGTCGGATGCGACGCAAATTAGCGTCAACTCCAACTTCGCGCTGTTCTATCCCGAGAAGCGACCCTTTTTTCTCGTGGGAGCCGATATGTTTCAAAATCAGACACAGACGTATTACTCCCGCACCATCAACAACCCGCTCGGCGCGGCACGTGTGATCGGGAAATCAGGCTCGTTCTCGTTTGCATACCTGGCAGCATCCGACCGGAATACCCCCTTCATCATCCCCGGCGAAGAAACGAGCGATTACATCGCGACGGACCTTCAGTCATATTCAAATGTGGCCCGGGCGCGCTATGATTTTGGTAAGGAAGACTTTCTCGGAGGAATGGTTACGACACGCAACACCGGGGCTGCCCACAACTACCTGGGCGGAGTCGACTGGAAATACAAATTCTGGGAAAACTACTATTTCAGCGGAGAGGTATTTTATGCGGATACGAAGGAAGTGAATGACACCTCCGTCTTTTCGGATACGCGAAGCTTCGGCAGCACCGGTAATGATGCTGCATTCAATGGAGAGCACTACTCGGGATCGTCGACGATGCTCAGCCTCCAACGCAACGCACGCGACTATAGCTTTGGCATCCAATACCAGGATCGCGGCCCGACGTTCCAGGCGCAGGACGGTTTCATACCGAACAATAATCTCCGCACGACCTATCTCCAGCAGCAGTATTCGTGGTATCCCAACAATGCATGGCTCGACCAATGGTCGATCTCACTCAACAATGGTCTCCACTATAATTACGATGGAGTTCGCAAGGAGCTCTGGGCCGTTCCCAGTTTGTACGCTCAGTTCAAGGGTCAGACGAATATTAGTATCAACTACCTCGCTGTAAATGATGAGCTATACAAAGGTGTCTGGTTCACCGCGGTCAACCGGACAGAGATAACCGTCAACTCCCGTCCCTCAAGTGTTCTCACGCTTTATTTCGACGGCTCGTTCGGGCAATTCATCAAGCGCGTTGACGAAGCTGACGTGGGACGAGGCCATACGATCACCACGACGGCACAGGTCAAGCTCACATCACAACTGGAGGCCGACCTTTCCTACTCGCGGGCGCGGCTGGCGAGCATCACGACCGGAGACCTTTTCTATGACGGGTATATCGCGAGGGCAACCGGCATTTATCAGTTTACCAATAGAGTGTTCCTGCGCGTGATCGGGCAGTATGATGAATTCTCGGGGGAAATCGACTTCTATCCGCTCGTGAGCTACAAACTCAACCCGTACACAATATTTTACGCGGGGTCGACCTACACTTTTTCAGATTTTGGGGAGCCGTACGGTATAACGAAGACCGCCCGGCAATACTTCTTGAAGCTTCAGTACCTGATCAGGAGCTGAGTGAAGTCGCTATCGTGTCACGCCAGTGGTTTTGATAAGTCCTTGGGTCGTTATGTCATCCGCATTTCAACCCTCACCCTCGCTCCCTCTCCCAGTGGGAGAGGGATGTCACGGAGTGACAGGGTGAGGGTTGCGGATTATGGAACTTGAATCACATTGACATCGCAAGAAGTAAAACCTCCCCTCTATCCCCATCTCCCAAGTCTATACAGGGGCCGTCCAAAAAGTAAGAAAAAGGAATTGTCATTCTGAACGGAGTGAAGAATCTCACTCGTTTTCGTGCATAGAGATGTTTCGCTTCGCTCAACATGACAAGACAAGAGACTTTTTGGACAGCCTCGACAAAAGGGGTGGTGGAATCAGGACGTTACAAGTCACTATGACAAAAAGGGGCAAACCCCTCTTCGTCAAATCCTGAGATGGTCGGACAATATCTCTTAGGGAATGGAAAACCGTTCGCGGATGTCGGCGCCCACCTGGGCAGGCTTGCCCGTTCGAGCATCAATGGGGCACCATAATGTCAAGGCACGCGCCAGCAAGCGGCGGTCACGTGCCCGCAGAATTTCAGTATAGCGTTCAAAGGTGTGGAGTGCACCTTTCCCAACCCAGGTGCGCGCAATGATCGAATCTCCCATCCGGGCGGGGTGCTTGTAGTCGATTTCGTGGCGCACGATGACCCAGTAAACCGCCGCCTGTTGTGCCGCCGTTGCGGCCGACTGCCAATGGGCGACAGCCGCATCCTGCACCCATCGCAGGTAGACGACGTTGTTCACATGGCCGAGTTGATCGATATCCGAAGGCACGACCTGGATAGGAAGCTCGAATCGTTCCAGGGAAGAGTTAATTGTCATACTCCGGGAATTTCCTTTCCACCCTGCTGATTCATATCCTTGTACAACAGTAGAATCCGTTCCTTGAACTCTTCCGGGGCTTCCAGGCGACCCCATCCTTTTTGAAATTGGAACAACCCATCGTACGCTGAATCGCGGTACGACCGTATGATGAATGGAATGTCCTCATTTTCCAGTATGGATTGAATCAACGTCGCTTCCGCCACGTTCTCGAATTCAATCACTTTCACATATTTGTCCACGGATTTTTTCTCCTTCAAAATGTTCAATTATCCACATCGATACGCCAATACTCGCCGCCGCCGCCCTCCCGGGCCATGAAGCGATGCTCTACAAGCGCCCGCCGGAGCCGCGCGGTATCCTCGCTGAATCGGGAAAGAATTTCGTTGACGCGCTTCTCGGCATACCGGACACCCGGCTCGAACGCACGAAGAACGTATCGAACAAGGACCAGAAATTTCTTCTCCTGCATCGGAAAGGTTTTGATCCGGCCTTCCGGCGTCGTAAATGCAGCGAGCACTTTCTTGTCGTACGCATCCCCGGGCACATCCTCGGCTAATCCCTTCAGCTCTTCGCGTTTCAAGAACCGTTTCGCCATTACCTCCAGCGGGCCCGACTGGAGGGAATAAATGCTATAGTATCCCTGCACCCTTCCCGCGACGAGTCCCGCTTTCCCCAGAACGGAAAGATGATGGGACACTGTGGAGGCGCCCAGTTTGAGAGACGCGGAGAGTTCCTCTACCGCACGCGGCCGCTGGGACAGAAGGCCGATGATCTTGAGGCGGTTCTTGTCGGCCAGGCCTTTGAGGAGAGTTAGAAGTTCAGTGGTTATTTCATTCTCTGACATTGCTTTTCCAAATCTATTTCTATCAATATCGAAATAAATCGACAAATATGCAAATTGGGATCAGTGAGCAAGGAAGGAACTAAGGTCGGCCTCGGAAAAATAAAAATCCCGCTTTTGATTCGTGCTGCACTGGGAGGGGGACAGTGCGAACACTGGAGGATCTCAAAAACGGGATTTTATTCAGAATTTCTTGAAATTCGCGATGTTTTGCAGAACCTCTTTCAATTGTTTATGGAGTACTGACAACCCTCATTATGAGTTTGCTTCTATGTTATCAGACCCACACCGATTCGAAAGGTTTAATCGAAAATGAAGATGCTGGGAAAATTTTAATTCCGGGATGCCAGAGCATGCCCGAACCACACACGTGAGTTCTAGCGGAACTCTTTGCCCATTTGCCCACTCCGGCGAGCTGGTCGTGGGTCGGAGTTCTCCCACAGAGATGGCCAGCAAGCGCACTCGCCACCATTGCAGAAAATGGACGTTTCCGGGGCAGGTCGGGAGCAAAGCTCCCTCCCAGCGAGTTTGCCGTAGAGTTCGTTTCGTAAACGGACGGCGTTGCACATTCGCGCTCGCAAGAAGACAACATTGGATGTCCGGTCGGGGGACCGGACTCTACGCACGTCGGGAGCACACCTGTCCGCCGTCTTCCCAAATGGAATTTGGGAACGAGCCCCAGTTATGCTTGGTAGAGTCCGATTCGTAATCGGACAGAGCAGAAAATCCTTCTTCGTTACCGTTGTCCGGTTTCGAACCGGACTCTACATCCCTGTTTGCACAGATCCTACTAGTTCGCCGGCCAGATCCTCAGGAGAACTACTCCATGCCGGGGAACCGCTGAAGAGAATTCGCTTTTGAAAACTCCAAGGTCTTTTTGCCGCCAGAGGTCACGGACGCGCTGGTCGCCGGCGAGAGTCAGATCGTTCCACTTGGCAGTCACGGTCGACTCGAATTCGCCGCGGTTGAATAAGCCGACCGCCTTCGAACCGTCCTCCAGGTCCTTTGCCCAGACCTCAACGTCTTCATCCTGCCAGATGCGTCTCCCCGCTTTTCCCATCGGATCCTGGTCGACCTCAATGACCTCGTCATTGGTCAGCAGACTCAAAGTGAATTCATCCAGCCGCGTAATATCACCGCTGAAGATGAGCGGAGCGGAGAGCAAACACCAGAGTGAAACATGAGTGTATTGTTCATTCGGCGTCAGCGGTGTGGGGACCGTCTCTCCATGCCAGTTGCTCAGATAGCCCAGCAGGAGATAATCCGGATCATTCCATCCGCCGGGACCCGAATACCGGTGGAGGTCGTTCCTGGCATAGACATCGAATCCATCGCGGAACAGCGCGGCAGCGATTCCCTCGAACGAGCCGCCGAGGTCGCCTGCCGTACGCCAGCTGTTTCCACCCACGTCCCTGCCCCACTCCCAGACATTCCCCATGCCGTACTGACAGAGGTTTAACACGATGTCGCGATTCTGCTTTTTCAGGATCCCTCCGATGAGCCGATAGGGCTTTTGCAATTCCTCGCGGTTGTGGCTGCGGGCAACGTCGTCGTACGAACACCAATCGTATTTCAAAAAATCGAATCCCCATTCGACAAAGCGTTGCACATCAAGCTCCTCATGCTGGTACGCACCGACATGGCCGGCGCAGGTCGTCGGTCCCGGCGACGTGTAGATCCCCGCCTTCAGACCTTTCGAATGTATGTACGCGGTCAGCGCTCTCATATCGGGAAAACGCTTGTTGGAATTAACCATCCCGCGGGAGTCTCTCGGCGGCCCCCCGAGAGCGGAATCGTCGGATCCGGGTTTCACTGCCCAGCAATCATCAACATTGACGTACATGTAACCGTGATTAATCATGCCCGTTTTCACCATTGCATCGGCGGCGGCGCGCATGATTCCATCGGTGACGTGGTTCTCCCAAACGTACCAGCTATTCCATCCCATATGAGGCGTGAGGGCCAGCGTGTCGCCGCAAACAATTCTGAATTCTCTCTCGGCAACGCCCGAGTCATTCGATACCACGAACTTCACGAAATACTTACCGGGTTTGTCGAGAGACCCTGTAATCTGCCCGGTTTCAGAATTTACGGCCAGGCCGGTCGGCAGATTTTTCACCGCATACTTCATCGGCTGCATACCCGTTGCGGGTATCGTAAAGAGAAAAGGTGCGCCCGGATGAACACCGAAGATCTTAGCGCCATTAATGCGCGGTCTTGCCCCCGGTCGGGGAGTCAAGATAACTTTTTCTTCTCCGGGTGGTTCAATGGCTTCCGGTTTCCCGCGATGCATGACAAACATCGCGTCCGCCCAATCAGCGTGGTCATAGCTGACTCCGTCGCCGGCGTCCCCGACCAGAAGCACGAGATATTTGATCCCATGGATGTCGATGCTCACTTTTTTTGCCGCATCGCCCGGCCTCTTGATTTCTGACTCCCAGAGCTTCTTACCGTCTCCCACAACTTTGAAGACGACGGAACCCGGATTATTCAATGCATCGTCGTCGACCCCCACGGAAGCAAGAAACATCTCCGCATTTCCACCCAGGTCAACCCACAACCGGCTTACTGCGTGCGTGCCGACTCCGCGCTGAAACTTGTGACCTGCAATGGACAATGGTCTTTCAGTAACAGATTTGTCCTTTTGCGGCTGCCCCCACCCTTGATGCATTTTGGTCAAATCTAATGAAGTGAGCCAGACCGTATCAGGCCATGTGACTTTCTGCCCGGCAAATCCGGAGTTTGCGACCGCGGCAAGAAGATAAGCCACCACTACGGTAATCTTTCGAATTGACATCCATATCGTCATGGGAGATGTTTCCTTATATTATTAGTGGAGTTCCGTGGAGTTATTAAGGGAGTTGTCATCCTGGGTATAATGCTCAAAAAGTGTTGCTCGGATGACTGTAATTTGTGTTCCTGTATTCGTTTACGGATACTAAGGTTAAAACGGTTCAATGATTGACCATTATTTATGAAAAAAACATTGTCCTCATTGCGGCTCAGTCCATGTTAAACGTAATGGAACACTGCGCCCACAGCGTCAACGATGGTTGTGTCATTCATGTCAACACTCCTTCGTCTGGCAAAACAAAACGAATAAACGCCTACGAAGCTTTGTGTGGTTCCAACGATGGCTGGTTGAAGGATACACGCTACGTCAACTTGCCAGACAAAGTGTACACAGTGTATCAACCATCCGTCGTATTATCGAGTACTGGCTGCAACAACCGCCGCCGGGACCACATCCATCCTTGGGTCAATCTGTTTACGCAATTGTTGATGGGACATTCATCAATCGTCGCAAAGGGATCCTTGCCGTCATGAACGCGACCAATCATACAATGCTCCATGGTGCGTACAATGTCTCGGAACAACCACAAGACTTGGGTGTACTGTTCCAGTGCCTTGCACAGCAGGGATTATCCCTAGAATATGCCACTATTGATGGCAATCCGGCGTTAAGCCAAGCATTACGTCGACAATGGCCCACAATCGTTTTACAGCGCTGCCTGGTTCATATCCAGCGTCAAGGCTTAAGTTGGTGTCGACGAATGCCCAAGCGCACGGACGCAAAACATCTACGCCAGATCTTCCTTGATGTAACAACGATCCATTCATCATTGGATCGAAAAAACTTTCTTAAGCGTGTAGATGCCTGGGAACATACCTACGGCGTCCATATCGCCGTAACTCCTGAGCACGGATACGTCTTTAGCGATCTAAAACGAGCCCGCAGCATGTTACTGGCAGCTCTTCCAAACATGTTTCATTACCTGAACAATCCACTCATCGCAAGTTCCACCAATGCCTTGGAAGGGTATTTCTCACGACTCAAACAACGCTATCGTCAGCATCGAGGTCTCGCACAGCGTCACCGTCCAGCATACTTTCAGTGGTATTTGTCATTATGCACACACTAAAAACAGCAACACAATTTGGACATTATACCCATCCTGAGCGGAGCGAAGGATCTGACAAAACCGGGATGAGATTCTTCGTCGCTTCGCTCCTCAGAATGACAAGCCTCTATATTTTTCCGATGTCATAATTTCGAATATCCAAACACTAATGTTTCTTTTTCCCTCGATCCGGCGATACCTCCATCGGTCGGCGCGCGGTTATCAACGACGCGAACCTATTCGGCTGAAAAAGCATCAACCGATTCGAGCAGGACAGCCTTTGCTCTCCGGTATTCGTCAACATTCTTGTTGTACCGGTCAAAGGACTGGAAAATCTTATCAATTATCAGGAGTGCTTTCGCTGTGTCACGAGCTTTCAGCTGGGCAAGGAGTTCATAGTCCTCCATCCCGATCCGATGCGCCTCGAACCTCTGACTCGACAGCGGCCCGTCTTTCCCGGGGTACAGGATGTGGGAATCCCCTGCCGGCAGGAATGTATTTGGCGCTGCATGAAATCTCACGAGTTCCTCGAAAGGTTTGTCGCCGTGGAAATTGAGTCCCCAATGGAGGAATCCCTGCAGGTCAAATTTTGCGCACGCCCATCCGATGTACACCTGCCGCAGACGTTCCTCGTCGCATAAACGGTTGAGCCAGGGTCCGCCCGGCGCAAGGCACGTGTATACCCACACCCTGTCTCCGGATGCTTTGCGCCGGTCAAAGAACTCGCGTTGCGCCTGGTATTCCTGCACCTGGGGACACCACACATTAATTGAGCCGCTCAATTTGACAGTCATCGTGGCCTCAAGGATGGCGAGGTCCGGTTTTGCTCCTCGCAGAAGCGCCACTATTTCTTTGTAGCGATCCACAAACTCGTCAGTCGGTTCATCAAAGATCCCCTGCAGCCAGCGGTTATCCCATTGATTCTCTTTCATCATGGCGACAATACGTCCGGCCATTTCCAGTATCATGCGTTTGCCTTTGTCTGAAACGGCCGGAATTTCTTTTCCGTCGGGGAGGTTCACCGTCAACAACATATCATTCGACAACCAATCCTTCCGTCGGGCAATCGGCGCGCCATGAATTGTTCGGAATCCGGCATCAAGAAACGTGCGGATGAACCTCTCCAGCCGGTCCCTGCGGAACTCGGCGATTGTCCCCGATGTGTCAAATGTAAAAAAATCCTGCCATAAGAACCAGAAAGTGTTCTGGCGTCCCCGGGCCATCAGACCGGCATACTTTCTCATCATATTCCAGAACGGTTCGCTCCACTTTTCCACTGCATGATCTTTGCAAACGTTGTCCAGGTTCATCCAGTTTATGTAGGAAATTGTCGACCGGCTAACCGGCGGAACCGTAGCCCGATGGACATGCACGTTGAAATCAAACATTTCGGTCTCGCTGCCCACGTCAACCCGGATTTTGTAGGAATACTCTCCCGGTTTGAGAGTTGAATCGACGGGCACTTCCAGTCGTATGGCGGTCGTCCCGGAATCGACCTCCAGAGGCGGCACGATCGGATCGAGAGCGTCATAAATTCTGAAAGGCGCCCGGCGGATCACGTAAGGATTTATCATTCCGCTGAATTTTTCAGTGGCCCAGGTCGAGACCAGTGTTCTCTCCCACAAAAACATCGATCATCCGGTACCACCGGGCATCGTGCATCGGCGTTCCGCTGCTGTCGGTCACCCGGAAACTCACAGTTGCTTTCCGGCTCAGCCCCGTAATCAAGAGATGGACTCCCGCGATTGTTCCCCGGGCTGCGTCAACGGAAAGGGATTTTACGGGTTGCTGCATTCGTGTATCGGGATACAGCTCCGTCAGTTCGTCGAACAATCCAGCCTTGATTTCTCCCTCACGGCGAATCCGGGCTTCGAGACAACCGAAGAGAACACAACACATCAGGGCGATCAAAACGATGCGTTTCATGAGCAACTTTCCATCAAACAAGCGATGAACTAATTCTTTGGAAGATTTAATTGACTGACGTTACGCAAAACGATGTTAGATCTCCAAAATCCTGCGCCAAAAGGCTTGTTATGCTGGGTAACATGTTGGATTAGGATTTCGATATTCGGATTTGAGATTTGTTTGGGTCTTAGGAATTCCGATTTGGAATTTTTCACTAAGAATGATGCTTCTGCGTCACCTGACTCAATGAATTGACAGCAATTCCTTCAGGACTCTGAAACCCTCATCGCCGGACACGTCACCCGAGAATTGCCCGCTGTCTCCTTTGAACGCAGCCAGGCACCACTTTGCCAACCCGCTCTCCGGTTCTGCGGCCAGCCATGCTTTGAAGAGATTTTCAGCGTCCGTTTGCCGGCCGGCCCACTGAAGCGCCCAGGCAGAAACAAGGGTCCCCGTCCCATATCCGTTATTCCCCGTCGAAATTATTTTCTTCATAAGACTGTCGCTTTCACTGGACGCGTTCTGCCGTTCGTAACACTTCAGCGCGAGCCAATCTTCCAATCGTTCATCAACGTCCTGCGGATACGGTTTCCCAACACCCAGATTCTCCGGCCAGAGCCGGGCGTCATCAACCTCGTGCAGCGCTTCCCGAAAACTCTTTGATTGCATGCGCTGGAGCGCGAGCATCAATTTCGATTCTCTGTACAGGAGCCGTCCATCGATCGCACCCTCGTATGGCAGGATGTCCAGCTTGCCGAGGAGCCGGACGCACTGTTCATATTTCCCGTTGAGCAGAAGCGCCTTTGCGTACAGCATCCCCATGATATAGTTGTCGGGAGACATATGGTAATACTGGTCTGCGATCTTCAATGCTTCGTCGAAGTGTTTTCTTTCAATGCTGTAATTTGCCAGCATGCGCCCGTAGCGCCACTGTTTGCCGTCCAATTTCGCTGCGTGCCGCAAATCTAAAATATACTGTTCTTCACCTTTGAAGACTTCTGCTCTGGCGGCGTAAAATGGCGCGTATCCGGGCGACATCCCGCACTGCGAGAACAGTAGTTTTGTCTTCTCTTTATTATTCATGCTCCAGTAAATCAGCCCGAGATAGTATTTAGGTTGCCAACGATCGTCGTTTCCGACGGCCCACCGTAGCACATCCGCTGTTTCGGGACGAAATGGAAAGACGAGATCCGGAGACGCATCATCTGCATTCTTTAGCTGGACAGCATACGATGGATCATGGAGTTTATTCAACACGAACGCCATCCAGTACAGCATCTCGGGGTTATGTGCGTCAAGCGCGAGGACTTTTTCACATTCTCTCAGGCAGTCAACGTCATAGTACCAGATGGCAAGCTCCAGGAATGTTTCATCCGGCATTTCATTCCTGACAAGCGACGTGAAGGCATTCCGGTCGGTTTCTTGCTCTGTCCACAAATACTTTTCGCAGTGCGCAAAGTGATTAAGGGGGTCGAGCGACAGCATCTTGCTCAAGGTCTCCGTCGCTTTATCATGATTATTCTGCATCCGGTAGACAACCGCCAGCACCTGCAAGGCATCGAGGTTGTTGGAGCTATATTCCAGGCTCCTATCGGCGTAGTGGATCGCTCGTTCAAGATTTTTTTCCTTAAGATAGATCTTGCTCAGTTCGGTGTACGCAGCGCTGCGATATTCCACCGAGGCAGATGCGATGTCAAAGCCGTCCTTCGCGTCGGTCACATTTCCGAGTTTCAGATTGGACAGCCCATAACAGTAGTTTGCCGCGCCGTCGTATGTGTCGATCCTTAAGGCCCTTCGCGCGTAATCCAGCGCTCCCGCATACTCCATGTCCCGGTACAGAAGCATCGACATTTCCGTCAGTGCAGGAAGGTAGTTCCGGTCTTTCTGCAGACAGGCGTCAAGTTTTTCCCGGGCTTCTGCGTACAACCTTTGCCTGGCGTACTCTTTTCCCTGTATGTATAGCCCGTAAGCGGAGTTCCAGTCAAAGTCTTTCGGCGTCTCAAGGGGACGCGCCAGAGTATCCGCGTTTGGGTCGCCATTATACATAAGTTTATTATCGCCCAGAGTAATTCTTAACCGTTCCGGTGTCACATCCTGATGAACCTCGTCGGCAAATGTTTCCAGCGGATGCAACCGCAGCAACTTCGAATAGACGATTTTGTCATTATCAAAAACGGTCAACGAATCCTCGATGTATTGCAGCGGACAGAAAGCGATTTTGACGATACCGGAATCCCGCCGGACGTTCAGCGCTCCGTAGGGGTTTGCCTTCACGTATCCTTTGGTCTCCTTCACCGGAAACCAGTATTCAGTCCACCGCTCGGTCGCGAAGGGGCCAAACTCCCGGTGCTTGAATGGCGTAAAGGTACTGCTGCCGGCCGACTGGTTGAACAATCTTCCCGACTGGACTTCCACATACTGGCCGTCATCGTCCGTGAGTAATTTTTCCCAGATCATCCCCTGTTGCGAAAGCCCCCAGATCCAGATCTTTTTCCCGGGCTTCTCATCGTGGGCGGCATACCGGCCCATCCCGAAATCATCATCATGCCAGTACGCCCCGTAGAAATCGGTGTACGTGCCGAACACGTGGTACGATTTTGGTCCACCGAAGTCATTGTTTTCATAGAATGAGATATCCTTGCCGTTCTCTTTGTTGATGTTCCACTCTTTGAATTCGCCTCCGTGTCCGAGGTAATGCGTGCCCGGATAGACAAGCTGCAGATTTCCTTTTGCCTTGATTCCGGCGTTCATCCACGTATAATACGGTTGCTCCAGGGGCGTGGCGTTGAACCAGAATGACGTTGTGGTGAAATACGCCTTGTCTTTCGGCAAATTAATCTCCAGCCTCCACGGCGTCCTCGTCAATAAGTCCAGCGCTCCGATAACGCAGCTCACGCTTCCGTCGTCGTTCTTTATCGTGATGTAATCAACCGGGGTCGCGCAGTTCGGCGTATGGCCGATGATTCCGTAATTCGGTTCGATGCCTCCGCTCGTCCACGGTCCCCGCATGGCGATATCTCTGAACTTGACGACATGATTGTAATAGATGAACGATTTCCCGGTGGTCTTCTCGATGGCTGCCCAGATTTTCCCGCCGATTTCCGGCAGGATCATCACTTTGAGATAGTCGTTTTCAAGTTCCACCACCTTCCATTCCTTGTTCAACGGCTTGTCGGTAAACATGTCGAACCGGTAGTACGGATAAATCAGTCCCACAACCGGAACCGGATCAGGGTCGGAGAAAGGATAGGTGACAAACGTCTTCGTGTATTCTCTGACAGTGGCGGGATTGTTCTGGGAGAATGATAGTAATGGAACAGCGAGAAGAAACGATGCGAACAACCTGGTTCTTTTTGTCATAATTCACTCAGTATCAGGAGGAATCCTTTTCCTTTGGGAACAGTGAACGTGTCCGTCGGTGCTATCGTAAACGCCGGTTGGAATGATTCCACCGCCGGCGCGGACAATTTCGCGCGATTGGAGTGCAGGCCAAGGGCTTTCCAGTTGATCCGCAATTTCACGACAACGTCTTGGTTCGCCCAGCTCGCCAGCGCTATCAACACCTTGCCTTTCTTTTTGTAGACTGTCACCGGCACGTCCCTGCTATCCGTCGTAACCGGATTGTTCTCCACCCAGTAGCCGATCATCTGCGAATTCGTCATGCCGAAATCATTCCATACTTTCCAGATCGGCCGCGGATTGCTGTTTTCGGTCCACGGCATGCGGTTCGTCATCCCGTACACCATGCCGCGCCACGGATTGCCGCCTCCTTGGAGCATCTCACCCATAAGGCCGAACGGGATGCCGCTCACTTCAGTCAGGAAAAATTCCGGTGGATTGTTCTCGTAGTCGAAATACTCGCCGAACCACAGCCGGTTGAGATACGGAAAATGTTCCATGTAGAGACATGCGCTGTTAATGAATCCGTCGTTCTTGTTGTACTGGTTCGCGGAATGAAGGTCGATGATACCGGGATGTCCGTCCCGGGTGAGCACTCTCTTAATGCGCTTCATCGTGGTGCGATCGAATGCCACATCGTCGAGGTACAGCCCGTCGATGCCGACGTTCTGAACCAGCCAGTTCATGCCTTCGACGTAGTAATTATGCCACCGGCTCATGCCGCTGTTGACAACGGCAGCGTCCTTCAGCTCCGGCACAAACCACGCCGGGATATAATCATCCCCAAGATGCTCCTGCAGCCATGAAAAACCGCCGCCGCGTCCGGACGAATAAATTTCATGGCCTAGACTGCGGAGAGGGAACAGCTCGTACGTTCTGTTCGACAATTCACGGACGGTATTGTAGATTTTTACTTTCAGCCCCTTCCGGTGCGCCTCATCGATGTACTCCTTCATCTCCCAGTAGGCGATGAACGGGTAGTTGATATACGGATTGATTTTTGTCGCATGGTGGATGTTGATGATATTCGCACCATTCGCGATCACGGTATCGATCGGACTGTACTTATGGTAAAAGCGGTTACTCCACTGGAAATCCGTGTTGATTGCATGGAACGGAGTGATGAGAAGAGTGAAATCATAATGGAGTATCTCACCTTTCTTCATTTGACGCGAACCGCTATAATTGTCGACGGTCACCGTGTTTCCTTCCGGAGCAATACGAATTCCACCCCTACCGTCGTTTCCCCAGGAAGGAGGGAGGTTGAGCGGCTTCTGCAGATAGAAATTTGTATTGAGCGGGCGGGAGTAGTTTTCAGCCCGAAGCGAATAGAGCAAACCCGCATTGACACCCCCGATCCATGCGCCATCCTGATTCTTGTGCGCGACATCCCACACCCATTCGAACCTTTCAGGGCGGAATCCACCCTTTTGCCCTAATCCCATCATGTATTTCGCCGCGTCCGGATTCATCGGGATGATCATCCGGATGTCGTTCACTGCGACATCCTTCAGAGCCGTTACCGCAACAGTGTACGAGACAAAGCCGTCAAATTCCAACGAGGCGTGCACGTCCATCCGGAACGCGGCCGACGTATTGACCGCCGTCCATGATATTGTCCCGGAATCAACCCGCACGAATTTCAATCCTTCCATCTTCCATCTGACGGGAATGCCGCTTTCATCTTCGATGACGATTCCCATCGGCCTCCGGAGGATGTTCTTCGGTTTTTTCGAGATGGAGGTCATCTCAGGAGTGAAGAAGGTCTGCATCTGCTTCGGGAATCCATCATTGTTGAGGAGCACTTCCCTTCCCAACAAGCTGATAGCGCTTTTCTTGAGAATCAACGGAGTATACGGTGCAATCACGTCGTTCTTTTGAGCGAGTGTCGAGTTGAGCCACTTCAACCGGGTCTGCTTCCACGGCTCGTCCACGCCGCCGTTGACAGCCAACGTATCATTAACTATGAGCGTAAAATCGATACGCTGCGGTTCCCTGTCTTTGGCGCCGACGGTTACAATGCCATTGTACACCCCGGCTTCCATATTCTGCGGGACATCGATACCGCACCAGAGGGCTTGCACACGGTTCTGAGGGATGTTCATTGTTATCGCCACCGGCTCTCCGTTCCAATTGATCCCTCGCAGATTGATGCAAGAAATGGAATCCGCTGGAATTGATTTCCCCGAGGGAGACACAAGGTCCGAAAATTCGATATTCACATCGCATGGACCCTGGATGGCATACACGCCAAGCTGAAAGGCAAAGTACTCACCCCGATGCGCCTCTCCCGAAAAAGAATTTCTGTTCCCCTCAGGAATCCACCGCTGTGGCAGATCCTCCGTCATTTTGATGGGATGCAGCCGGTCTTCCGGGAAGACCACAAAGGTCTTACCCGCATTTTTCTGTATGATATCCCGCGTTTCCGCCTCGGTGGCAATCACCTCCATTGGATAGAAGGTATTGAATTCATCGATGGACTGAATCTCCACAACAGAAGCCTCCGGAATGACCGGGGTTCGTTCCACAGTCTGAAGCCATGCTGAATCGGCGGTTTGCTCCGGCTTCGGATACGTATTGTTCGGATAACTAGACCTGCCGTTGGATTTGTACGGCATGTAGTAAACATAATAGTCCCCGGCGCCGGAAGCCGGCTCGAACAGAAGTTTGCCGAATTCACGGTTGACCACATCCCTCTTCACGTTCATCACCCGCCGATGTGTGCGCGCGTCCTCCACAATGATATTCTTATCCTCCGGCCTGCCATCCCTTCTTCTCCACGGGATGAGCACGCTATTCGCACGACCGGCAGTATCGACATGCACGACGGCCCGGTGGTTACCGAGGGAATCGGAATTCCAGCCCGTCGCGGAGACGGTGTATTTCAGCTCCTGCGCAAACAATTTCTGCACCACGACGATGCGAACAGAAATGCAGATCATCGCCGCAAAGATGAGCCACCTCTTCGGCTTCACCAACATTTCCGAAGCCACGAGAATTTCCCTCCTACTTATCTTTCCCATAATCGGACGTGAAATCATAAACTCCGGATCCGGCCTCACACACAGCAGCCGGTCCTTCCATTTTCAAGAATTTTACGCCCGGAGCATTTTCGAGTATCTTCCCACTTTCTTTGACGGAACTTACTTCCCTGGCCGGTACATAAATACGGGCAACGGTATTCGGAGGTATCTCAACATGAAGATGCAATACGCCGCCCTCGAGTTTCCATCGACTGACGATCTCACCGTTGACCGAGGAGTAGGCGCCGTTCGCCCACGTCAGGCTGCCGCCGATTTGCGGATGGATGATGAATTCCCGGTACCCCGGGTGTTCGTCAGTCCATTGAATCCCCGCGATGTGTTTATACATCCATTCCCCGACCGACCCTATCGCATAATGGTCGAATGAGTTCATGCCCGGGTCCTGGAAACCACGTCCCTTCACATACCCATCCCATCGTTCCCAGATCGTGGTCGCACCCTGGTCAATCTGATAGAGCCAGGAAGGAAATCGATGGCTTTCCAGAAGCTGATACGCGACGTCGGAGCGACCCCCGCGCACCAGCTCGTCCATCATCTTGATTGTCGACAGAAATCCAGTCGACATGCGCGAGTCGTACTCCTCGACACATTTCAACAAATGCTCGAATGCCTTCGGACGAAGATTCTCGGGGAGGAGGTCGAAGCCCAGCATCAGCGCGTAGCCGGCCTGGGTGTTGCCCGTGACAACACCGTCGCTGCCGACGAAATGGCTCAGAAGAGAATCCCGGATGTCGTCCGTGAGTTTCGCATAGAACCTCGCGTCATCATCGTAGTGCAAAACCGTTGCCATCTGCGAAAGGAGGCGGGCGGAAACCGCGAAATAGACTGTATTGAAAACGGCATGCGGGACTTGTCCGTGGTCTTTTGGGTAGCCCTCCGAAACGATCGTATTCCCGTTCAGCCAGTCGCCGTACTGGTTGCCGACTGCTTCCGTGCGAATCAAGCCGGGATTTTTTGAATGAAGATAATCAACGAATCGTTTGGCGGAGGAATAATGCTCCTGGAGAATGCGGACATCGCCGTAATTCTCGTACACCCTCCACGGAACGATGACCCCGGCATCCGCCCACGCCGGAGCGCCGAAGAATTTCAACGCATGCGGTTCAGGGGCAACATCCGGATATTGACCCTCGTCGCTCTGAGCATCGCGGATATCCAGCGACCATTTCGTAAAGAAGGCCGGCATGTTACAATTGAATATTGCGGTCTGAGAAAAAACCTGGGCATCGGCCATCCATCCGAGGCGTTCATCCCTCTGCGGGCAATCGGTCGGAATTCCGATGAGGTTATTCCGCTGGGTCCAGAGAATATTGCTCCAGAGCTTATTGAGCCCCGGATTCGAGCATTCAAAATGGCCCGCGGCCCGGACGGAGGAGGAGACTTCCTTGCCGATGAGGGCGCTGAGATCCGGTCTCTTGCTCAAACCGGTCACCTCCACGTACCGAAAACCATGATACGTGAAACGCGGCTCATAGACCTGGACGCCGCGGCCATCCGCGATAAATCGGTCGGTCGCGCTTGCCCGGCGGAGATTGTCGGTATACAGTTTGCCCGTATCGTCCAGCATTTCGCCGTGCCGCAATGTAATTTCTTTTCCGCGTGGTTCCTCGACCTTCAGCGCACACCAGCCGACCATATTCTGTCCCATATCAAACACGAACGTCCCCTTCGCGGGTTCTGTCATTGCGATCGGTTTTAATTCTTCCACCACACGGATAGGTTCATACAACTGTGCAACCCGGCGCGCCGATAGCGCCGGATACACTACGGCCTGCTCCCACCGTGAATCATCATAACCGGGCATCTCCCAGCCGCGCGGCGTCTTTCTGCTGTCGAATATCTCGCCAAGGTAGATATCGGCCGACTGTACCGGACTATCAGGAGACACGCGCCATCCTTTATCCGAGACCACTTGTTCCGCGCGACCGTCGGCTGTTTCCATCTCTAATTGCACAAGCAGTTTTCGGTCAACTGAACCGTAGTTTTTTCCGCGTCCCGTCACGATGTCATCGAATGTGCCAACAGGTCCGATGTACCATCCGTCGGCAAGCATTGCCGAGACAACATTTTCTCCTTCATTGATCAAACCGGTGACGTCGTATGTTTGATACTGGACGCGTTTTTGATAATCGGTCCATTCGGGCGCCAGGACATGATCGCCGACTTTCACCCCATTGAGTCTGACCTCATAGAGCCCCAGCGAAGTCACATACATTGTCGCGCGAGAAATTGTTGTCATCCTCATGAATGTTTTTCGCAATAAGGGGCACGGTGTCATCAACCGGGTCACGCTGTCTTTCTCTTTATCGCCGGTCAATACAACGGGCTTTATGCCGATCCATTCCGCTTTCCAATCCTCATCGCGGAGCAAACCCATCGTCCAGAATGCGGGTTTGCTCCACGCGGATACATTATCGCCGGCGTCCCATATCTTCACCTTCCAAAAACATCTCATCCTGGAGGTCAGCGCCTTGCCGCTGTATTCAATTTGATTTGTCTGATTGGAGAGAATGATGCCCGTATCCCAAAGATCGCCGACATTGGCATCCAGGTTCTTCTCGCTGCTCGCGACGATGATCTGGTAGGATTTTTGCGTTTGAGCGCGGCCGCCTCCGGTGTCGAGCACTATCCAGCTCAGCCGGGGATGAATTCCATCGATACCAAGGGGGTCCAGGAGGTATTCGCAGCGAAGTTCGCCGGGCACGAGACTGGGCAGTGAATTGACGCTGCTTTTCTGCTGGAGGGCAATCGTCACGCTTTGGGTCAAAAAGAAGGCTGCGAAGAAACAGATAAGTCTAATTTCCATTATCGTTCTCTCCTTTCATGAGGATTTCAACCGTATGTCGGCCATTCAGAGAAGTGACCAGATACGGCTGGGATTTTTTGTCGTCCAGCTTGAAACTCGAAATCGTCTTCCCCGATCCTTTCAGCTCAATATCGAGGGTCATATTCCTATACTTCAGATTTTCCAGCTTCGCCGACGTGATACCCTTCGGAAGGATCGGATCAAAGCGAAGCCCGTCTTCTGAAAATCGCAGACCGAAAATGCCATAATAGACCATACTCAGGTATGCCGTCGCACTCCATGACTGGGAGGGCTCCGATTCCCACAAATGTCCGACCTGCCAGCCGCCATAGGGAGTGCCATTGAACGGATGATATATCTCTCTGAAATCATTCGAGCCGGCGGCCAGACGCGTGAGGTTCGCGAATTCCGACGCGAAGCGCTCCTCATCTCTCGCCACCGCGCACGCCCACGCCCAGACTCCCTGAGCCATAGGCCAGATGGTTCCGTTATGCCGGCCAAAATCCTTGGCGAACTCAGGAAACACAGGCCACAGGCATGGAATACCGTACGGCGCCCTGAATTGGTTGTGCAGCACTTTTTCAACCCTCTCCTTTTGTGCGATGTCGAAGAGAATCACGAACGAATTTCCGAGGGCCTCCATGTGGTCGTCCAGGCTGTCGTTCATGTCGAGAAAGTAACCATAGCGCCCTTTGTCTTCCATCCATAATTTCTCGTTGATTGCTTTTCGCAGGATCGACGCTTTGTGGGAATACCCCGAGTCGTTCTCGCCGAAATGCCGGGCCATTTTTGTCAGAGCATCATACGCGCTCACGTACAGACAATTTGTCGAGAGGGCTTTCATGACGAACTTGCCGTTCACTCTGGCACGCGTATCGAGGATGAACGAGCTTCCCTCCGGCATCCGCGTAGGGCATCGGGTACCCTGCAACCCCGTCGCTCAGGCCGGCGGGACCGTTGAACAAACCAAGATCCCTGTCGTACTCCGTATCCTCGAAATACCGGATTGAGTTCTTCGCTATCCGGTAGGCCAGCTTCAGAAATTCTTCGTCACCCGTGGTGCAGTAGTACGACCAGGCGCCGGTAACCCATACGATCGCGTCCCAGTATTGTCCCCGCATTCTTCCGTCGCCGTACCAATCCTGACTCCCGATCCGGATCCCGTACTGATCGTCGTTCATCACCTCACAGAGCAACGAGTTGCGGGCGACTTCAGGAGCGATGAGGCCGACGGCGAACAAAGTATTGTAGGAAGCATCCCGCGTCCACGTATCCGGATATGATTTGCCAGCATGCAGGATTGGTCCCGCCTTTCCCATGAGACCTCGCTTCTCGCGGTGTACGTTCATCGTCACGGTCTTGACAGCAAGGTCATAGAGAGCATCGATTTCACTCTTGTCGGTGGTGAGTGTGGGTGCAAGTACAGGCGGCCGGTCCTGAGCCGCAGCCGGGCATAGCCAGAGCATCCAGGTCACGAGTGCGGTTGCTCGGAGAAAACTGTTCATGTCCATAATTCAGATATCTTTGACCAGTATATCGTTTCCGGAATAGATGATAACAATAGTCGGTGTCATTATCAAAATTATCGAATTGGACTTTGTTGACTGTTGCCGAAAATTTGGGTATTTTGAAGGTTGCGCTGGGATTTAGCCACTTCATGTGGCAGATCCGATGAAGGGCGGTATTGCGAACATGTGAATGCAGCTCAATCATCCCTCCTGGCTTTACGATGTGAGGGACGATGTCGAGACGGGATCACATTAAGCCCGACAAGAATTAACGAAGGAAAAAGGACAAGAACATGACCGCTCCTGACATAGAAATTCGCAGGGTAGAAGGTGGCGAGGACCTCAACAGATTCATCCGCCTACCGTGGAAGATCTACAAAGATTACCCGCATTGGGTCCCTCCTCTAATGAGAGATGTCCGGTTCAAGCTGGACCGCGCCAAGCATCCCTTTTTCGAGCATGCCGAAATGGAAATGTTCCTGGCCACGAGAGCTGGAGAACCGGTAGGACGCATTGCCGGGATCGTGGACAATCGTTACAATGAATTTCATGAAGAACGAACGGGATCTTTCGGGATGTTTGAATGCATCGACGACTACGGTGTCGCGCAGGCACTATTTACTGCCGCGGAAACATGGTGCAGGAATAAAAGGATGGACCGAATACGTGGTCCGATGAATTTGAGCATGAATGACGAGTGCGGATTCCTTCTGGAGGGCTTCGATTCTGACCCCGTTATCATGATGCCGTATACTCCGCCCTACTATCTTGATTTGTGTCAGCGGTATGGTTTTGTGAAGGTGAAGGACCTGTACGCTTACCTCAAGAGCGAGGTCGGAGTCGCCGATAAGAATCGACAAACTCATGGCGAGAATCAAGAAGAAGGAAAATGTCGTCATTCGCCCGGTCGACATGAAAAGGTTCGATGAGGAGGTGGCGATAATCAAGGAAGTCTATAACGCTGCCTGGGAGCTGAACTGGGGTTTTGTACCCATGACGCCGAAGGAAATGGATCAGATGGCGAAAGAACTGAAGCCGATCTGTGAACCGGACTTGGTACTCTTCGCCGAGGTCAACGGAGAACCCGTCGGCATCAGCGTAACGCTGCCGGATTTCAATCAGGTCCTGAAAAAACTGAACGGTAAACTGAGCCCTCTCGGGCTCCTGAAATTTTTTTACTACAAGAGAAAAATTACCGGATTGCGCGGTGTGGTATTCGGCATCAGAAAGGAATACCGGCGCACGGGCATCAGCACTGCGATGTACTATGAGACGGAGAAATCCGGCGCACGCTCTCCACCATGTACAGCCGTACGGGATAAAAATAGTGCGAGATGTCCATAAAACAAAGGATGCGGCCGCCGAAGATTTCTTTGGAGAACCAGATGACGGAGAAACCGATCGCCCAGACCAGGAACCAGTAAAACCTGCGCATGAGGAATTATAACATGGAAGAAGGCAGGGAGGGAAAAACTCTAAATTCTAATTTCGAAATCCTAAACAAAGTCAAATATAAAAATCAAAATTACCAAACTTTTCTATTTTCTGATTTCGTTCTATATTTTGGTAATTAGAATTTGTTTAGGTTTTAGGGTTTCGGATTTGGGATTTATTCCCCTACCAGCTGGTGTACTGGCTGTTGTTCACCCAGACCCTTCCGCTGGTCGAATCGTACCACCAGCCGCCGACGGAGGCGGTAGTGGCGGGAGCGGAAGCGGCCACGGTGACGTCGTCCGACCACTGGGTCAGCGAAGTTTTGTCTACCGGGAACGAGCTGTCCTGGAACATGCTGGCGTCGATCGTGGTCGGAAGATACGGTCCGCCG
>CAVSHI010000005.1:0-22746 GCA_963727845.1 Ignavibacteriota bacterium | reverse complement strand
CTACGAGGATCCAGTCCAATTTGATTCTTGAATTCTGCACTCGTACTTTGAAGGGAATATCCGGTACATCATATGCGCGACATTTCAACCAAATTCAGCTCACTCCGTACAGCCACGGCAATCGCTGCTCTAAAAGTCCGTCCATCGACGATCAAGGCGATAAGATCGGGGAATGTTCCCAAGTCTGATCCGCTCGGCGTCGCGAAAATCGCCGGCATTCAGGCGGCGAAGAATACGAGCCTTCTCATTCCCTACTGTCATAAGGTCCCTCTCGATGTCGTCAAAGTGGAGATTGCGCTCAAGAGGAACTCCATCGTTGTCTTAACGGAAGTCAAAGCGATCTGGAAAACCGGCGTCGAAATGGAAGCACTCGTTGCAGCTTCCATCGCAGCACTGACTCTCTATGACATGCTGAAACCGATCGATGGATCGATGGAAATTGTTTCGGCGAAACTACTCTCAAAAAAGGGCGGCAAGTCCGGCATGAACGAAACCGGGAAAGGGTTGAGAGCGGCAGTCCTGGTCGTAGGTGATTCCGTGAGTAAGAGGAAACGGAAAGATCTTTCCCGGAAAATCTTGGTTCGCCGGCTGAAGGAACTCAAGTTTCAGGTTCCTGTCTACCAGGTCATGCCCGACGATGCCGTCGCGATCGAAAAGGAGCTTATACGTTTGGCCGATCGGCGTATCGCCAATTTGATTGTGACAACCGGAGGCACTGGGACCGGGCCCAGGGATGTCACACCCGAAGCGACCGCTGCCGTGCTCGAGCAACGGCTCGAAGGAGTAGAAGGGGCCATGCGAAGCTTTGGCCAGGATAGGGTGCCGATGGCGATGCTTTCACGAGGTCTCGTTGGTGTTCGGGGGAAAACGCTGATCATCAATTTCCCTGGCTCGAAGGGCGGCGTTCAGGACGGAATGGACGCGTTGTTCCCGGCTATCCTTCACACATTCAGGATGATCCGGGGCGAAGGACACGACCGCTGATTTTTGTCGTGATTTGTCTGTATTTGATCGCCACTTGTACTTCTCGAATAATATTGTTAGAATAGTGTTGGCGTGACCCGGTGGGTCGCGTTCTTCCAAGAGAATCAGACATATCAATGCAGAACATGTAGGAATGTTCATGGAATTTGTTATCATCGCACTCCTTCTCCTCGTTGCCGTTCTTCTTTTTCAGCTCCTTCGCCGGCAATCCTCCCGGCAGTCTCAAGACCAATCGCAATCCAATCTCCTGATGCAGCAGCAAGTTGAATCTTTGCGAACGGATCTCCGGTCAAGCCTGCAAAATGTTACGGAAGCCGTCAATCAACAGCTCATCTCCGTAACGCAGCAGATCCAATCGCAAACGAACAATGTGGGAAACCGGTTGGATAGCGCAGCGCGTGTGATCGGCGATGTCCAGAAGAACCTCGGGGAGTTAGGGAAAGCAACCCAGGAGATTAAAGAACTGGGGCAAAGCGTCTCGAAGCTCGAGGAACTCCTCAGCGCGCCCAAATTGCGGGGCGGTTTAGGGGAATTTCTACTTGAAGATTTGTTGAAGCAAGTTTTGCCGGCCGACCATTTTGAGATGCAATATCATTTTCGCAGCGGTCAAACGGTGGACGCGGTGATTCGCACATCCGACGGTCTTGTTCCGGTAGACTCGAAATTCCCGCTGGAGAATTTCCGGAAGATGATTAGTGTCGATGGAGAGTCGGAGAAGAAGCTATCTCACAAGGCGTTTCTCTCCGACGTCAAGAGGCACATTGACGCGATTGCGACGAAGTACATTCTTCCCGACGAAGGGACGTTTCCATTCGCTCTCATGTATATCCCGGCGGAGAATATCTACTACGAAGTAATCATCAAGGATGAGTCGTTCGCCGGCGTCGGGCTGTACGAATACGCCATCGAGCGAAAAGTCGTTCCCGTCTCCCCCAATAGTTTTTATGCGTATTTGCAAGTGATCGCGCTCGGCTTGCGCGGGCTCCGGATCGAGCAGAGCGCCTGCGAGATTCTCGATACCCTCGCCCGTTTGCAGGGTGACATCTCGAAAGTGCGCGACGCTTTTTCCACCCTCGGCTCTCATCTTGATAATGCCCGAAAAAAATACGATGAGGCCGACAAGCGACTCTCGAGTTTCGAAGATCGGCTGGAGAATGCCGCGGAAAAAACGCTCCCGGCGCATCCGGTGGAGCGTGCCGCCGTACAAGGAACGCTCCCAGGCTGAATATTCGTTTCATCAGGAAGGTGGTCGAGCATTGATTATTCACACGGAGATCATGTCATGTACCTGAAAATTCATCCCGAGAATCCTCAAGGAAGACACATCAGCCAAGCGGCGAACATCCTGCGCGACGGAGGCATCATCGTGTACCCTACCGACACGGTGTATGGAATCGGATGCAGCATTTTTGATAAGGCAGCGATCGAACGCATCTACCGCATAAAGGGAACAGACCGACTGAAGCCTTTCAGTTTCATTTGTTCTGACCTCGGACACATCAGTGAGTATGCCAAGGTCTCCAACCCGGCTTTTCGTTTCATGAAGCATCTCATACCGGGCCCCTACACGTTCATCCTGCCAGCGAGCCGCCTGAAACAACTTCCCAAAAGCATCATCAGTAAACGCAAGACTGTCGGCATACGCGTCCCGGATAACAAGATATCGCTGGCATTGATAAAGGAACTCGGTCATCCGGTGCTCAGCGCCAGCGCCACCAACGGGAGCGGCGAGATCATGAATGACCCCCAGGTTATCAGGCAGAAGTACGAAAAGAGCGTTGACCTCATTCTTGACGGCGGGATGAGTTCCCTCGAGCTCTCCACAATCATTGATCTGACCGATGATACACCGGTGATTGTCCGCGAAGGCGCCGGAGATGTCAGCACGTTTGTCGTGGACTAAACAGGAAGGATACGCACAATGACCCGTATAGAACAACGTAAAATGGTGGAAACACTGATGGACTATGTCCACAAAATGCAGGGCACAGATATGGATGATTTCGAAATGCTGCGCAAGCGCGACCGGGACGACGAGGACCTCGACATGCTCTCCCGCCGGCGATTAACAGAACTCTTTGTCAAGTATGTTCCGGCACGATTTCGATAAAGCTGCGGCGAAGGCAGTGACCCGGATGTCCATCCTTCTCAAGAAGAACTTTCCCGCCTCGATCGTCCACGTTGAGGACGAGATCCACAAACGCCTGAAGAATCGGGAGCAGGCAGATTGATTTACATCGTTCCCACAAAACGAAAACTCAGGGATTTGCAGCGTGCGTTCCTCAGAGTTGTCCCGGAGGGAACGGCGCCTGCTTTTTCTCTCTTCACCCTTGAAACACTCGCGGCTCGTATTCACGAGCTTCTGTGCCCCCGAAACTGACCCTCTCCGGGCCAACACAATCGGTGCTTATGCACCAGGCGATTGATAGTGTCGGTGAAACACTCCAATACTTCCGCTTCCGAGGAAAACAACGGTGGATGTCCAAAGGCACATTCGAAAAAATCCTCAATGTGGTGAATATGCTGAAGGAAAAGGGAGTATACCCGGTCGCGTTGTATGCCGAGGTGGACGCTGCCGGTGTCGAAGAAAAATAAAGCTCCGGGATATTCTCTCCATTTACGAAGAGTATGAAAAACGGCTCGGAGAAGACTTCATCGATGTGGCCGGGATCTTCAAGGAGGTTAATGGACGTTGGGGGAACGAGATGATTGCCGACCGATTCAAGGAGAGTTTTCCCGCCGTGAACGCTGTGTTTGTTTCCGGTTTTGATGAATTTCCGACCCCGACTTGACGGATGAACAACATTTCGGAGCTCGTGGGGATCGGCTCGGTAATAGAATTTGATTATGACCCCGGCACGACGAATTATTGGGTCACCTGAGAGAAAACTATCAAAAATTTCTTGAGATAGGATTCCGGACTGTTGGTGCTCGTGGCGCCCCCGAGCGAACATTCGCGGGTGTCATTACGCAACGTCTTTTCCAGTCTTTGAATTCTGAACTACGAAATTCATGGAAGGACGGAATCACGCTTCTGGAGGGGACCGACCGGCGCGACGAAGTTGAATCGATTGCAAAGATCATCAAGCAGCTGGTGCACGAGTGATCGGAACCTCCACACCGAGCAAAGTGTGCGTTGCGTTGTACCAGCCGCAGAGGTACACTGAGCTTATTTCGTAGAATTATTCATTATACGGCATTCCCGCGAATATCACCGACCGCTTTGCGCTTGACCAGTCGCCGCTGGTGATTTCTCTCCTCGCGCTGCTGGAAGTCCGCCACAAGGACTTTCAACTGCGGGATGTCATGCGAGCGTTGTCGAGCCCGTATTTTCTGTATGCGGATGGCGCGGATGTCCTCGACCCCGGCAATCTGTACGAGATTGCCGCGCAGACTCGAAACTGTCCGGAGGTTATTCCGCGTGGTCGAAGAGGATCGACCAGCGGTTGCAATATATTGCCGGTCAGTTGTCGAAGGTTAACGATGAGGTCGAGGAACTCGGCTTCCGCCGGGAGGAAAAAGACCTACGGAAAGCGCAGGACGATCTGAAGTACCTGTCGCGCCTGCTGCATCGATTTCATGGCGCGATGACGCCGGAGGAATTTCAAGAGCAATGTCGTGTCTCTGATGAGGGACCTTCAAGTCGCTGAATGCCTTCTGGACGTCCGTCCGTCCGAGCTCGGCGACGACCAGCTGGAAAAAGACACGCGCGCATACCAAAAACTGCTCAGTCTTTCTACGGTGATTTTCTTTTCTATTCTTCGTCTTAAAGGGGATTGCCGGACGCCGGAAGCCGCTGGTCTTTTGATGTCGATCAGATGCGCGCGTCCCTTACGCAGGTGCGTTACAACGTCCGGCAGCGATATGGCTGCGGTGTGCTGGTGACGTCGCTCGAAGAGACCCGTGGACTGCAATTCGATGTGATGGTGATCGCCGGGTTTGTCGACGGCGACTCCCCTGCCGGTCTACCAGCCGGGAGATCTTCTTCAGCTCAGCGAGAGAGGGAACGGATGGAACGGTACCATCTGACCGAGCACCGCTATCTGTTCTATCAGGCGACGGCCAAATCCCCAATCGGCATTTGTATCTCACGTATCCGAGAAAAGACGGAGATATCGAAGTCGGTCCCGTCCTCATTCCTTGAGGCACTGCGGAAGGTTGTTGCCATCGAGGACGGACGTGAATCCGCGCCCGGAGGAGTTGGCAGAAACGGTGTATTCTGTGGATGAATTCCTGCTGCGCTGCGGAAAATCCGGGGCGACGGACGACGGCGTTCGCCGCTGGGTGAAAGACGAACGGGTGAACAGAGAGCTCCGGGAGGTACTTGAACACCTTAACCATACCACAGAAGTTGAAAAGGACCGGACAACGGCGAGACGGATGCCGGAGTACGGAGGAAACATTTTCGCTCTAGCCGAGTTCCCTGGGGCGCAGGAGGAGATTGCAAAACTTAAAAATGCCCGTCTTTTCCGTGACGCAGCTCGAGTCCTACGGTCGTTGCCCTTTCCAGTATTTCGCCGGCAGAGTGCTGCATCTGAAGGTCGTCAGCGAGCTGGATGGGACTGACTCCGCTTGAGCGCGGGCTCGCTCTCCACGAAATCCTGTTCGAGTTTTTCATCCATCGGAGGGAGCGCGGTCTTCAGCCGCTCTTCACCGCGTCCGACGATGAATTTCGAGAGGCGGCCGCAGAGCTGCTTTCGCTGGCAAAGAGAAGGTCGACGAATTCAACATCTCCGACATCTACTGGGAGGTCGACAAAGAATCTTTACTGGGAACCGCCGGGCGAAAAGGGGTGCACCGGATGAATCCTCCATCTCGAACGAAAGCGTAAGCTTGATGTCGCGCCGGCGTTTTTCGAGGTGGCGTTCGGCCCGAAGGTCTCTTCGCAAAAACAAACCGATCCGAAGCGCTAACGTATTCACAACCCATTACCGTCGGCGACGCCAGGATACGCGGAAACATCGACCGGGTTGATGCCGGGATGAGTCTGTTCACTATCATCGATTACAAGACCGGAATGACAATTGCCCGCCGGAAGGATATCGAGCAGGGTATGAGCCTGCAATTGCCCGTGTATCTCTATGCGGTGGAAAAAATACTGAGTGAAAAAATTGAGAGCGAAATGAAGGGAGTGGCCGGTATCTATTACTCGCTCACGCCGCCGGTCAAGGAACAGATCGGGCTGGCCAGCGAAGAACACTCCGGCAAAGCGTTCCTCGCCAGCCGCAGCCGGACACTTGTTCAAACCGATGACGAGCTGAAGGTCAATCATCGACCGTGCGATTCAGTTTGTAAACCGGGTAAATCCCTCAGGGAGTATTTCGCAGGGAGAATTTCCCGTCGAGCCGAAGATGCCGGAGACAGTGTGCTCCTACTGCGACTTCCGGACAATGTGCCGGATCCAGACGAGAAAGTACCATCGGAAAGCCTCCGACCAGTCGTGACTCCTGACAAGAGTCATATTTGATTATTTGCGGGAAATTTGCGAATGTAAAGGATGTCCGAAAACGACCCTGGAAGATGAGCCGGCAATTGCTGGATGGCTATGATTTCCGGTCAAATGCTAAGCCACAATTAACCTGTTAACCATTTAGCCGCTAGGGAGCTTTTTCAGCCACCTATGCCGGCGACCATTTGGACGTAGAATTCAGTATCATGAACAAGGAATCGGAGAAAGTGAAAATGTTGGATTTGAATACGTTTCGTTTGCCCCTCAAGAGTCTGAAAATCCCCAGGGGTGGTGACGCTCGAGATGGGGAGTTCTCTCCAGGATGCACTGACTCTTTATGCAGCTGAAGCAATTCGGGTGCGTGCTCATAACAAAGGATGACAAGCTCGCTGGCATTTTGACGGAGCGTGACATCATCGCAAAAGCTCTCGGTGAAGACGTTCACTTCGGGGAAATCCTGGTGGACGACGTCATTACGCCAAACCCGGAATCATTTAAGCCCGAAGACAGTATTGCGTTCGCAACTGAACGCGATGTCCGCCGGCGGGTACCGTCATATGCCGGTCGTGGATCGACAACAATATTCCATTGGCGATTATCTCTGTGAAAGATATTATCGGCTTCATTGTCGAACATTTTCCCGAGTTAGCGTTGAACCTTCCTCCCAAACCAGGTCCGGAGGACGCAGGGCGGAGGGTAGAAGCGATCTGCCTGCCGGCACTGTATCATCATTCAGTCAATCAACAAACAAACGAAGATATATGAGCGCACCTCTTAAAAGAATAGGCATACCGACGGGCGGCGGTGATTGCCCGGGACTTAACGCGGTCATCCGGAGCATCGCAAAGCCCGCGATGAGTTATTTCAGTGCCAAGGTCATAGGTATTCTCGACGGCTTTGAGGGCCTACTGGAAGGGCATATGCGGGAGCTGACCAAGTTGGATGTTTCGGGAATCGTCAACCTCGGCGGTACCATTCTTGGAACGTCCAACAAGGGCGATCCGTTCCGGTATCCTATCGAGGGGCAAGGGAATTACGATTACCGACTGCTCCGATGCAGCGATCGGTCACTTTCAAAGCTGGGATCTCGATGTTCTTTTTGCCATCGGCGGTGACGGAACTATGAATATCGGGCACAGGTTTTCAAAAATGGGGATGATGGTTATCCGCATTCCGGAAGACTATCGATAACGACCTTGATGCGACCGATGTTACGTTCGGTTACGATTCCGCCGTCGCCGTCGCGACTGTAGGTGATCTACCGTCTGGCAGACGACCGCCTCGTCTCATCATCGTGTCATGGTCATCGAGGTGATGGGGCGTTATGCCGGTTGGATCGCCCTTGGGGCGGGACTTGCCGGCGGCGCCGATATTATTATCATTCCTGAAATACGTTCAAGTGGAGTTCGATTTTTGAATGCGTGCTCAAGCGCAGTAAAGGCGCCCGCTTCAGCATTATCTGTGTCGCTGAAGGTGCGAAACCGGAAGGCGGGGAATTGACCATAAAGGAAAAGGACGCGAAACGAACCGACCCTTTGCGCCTCGGTGGAATCGGAGACATGATCGCCCGGCGTGTGTATGACGAAACCGGGCTCGAAACGCGCGTGACAGTCCTCGGCCATCTTCAGCGCGGCGGCAGCCCGACTGCCTATGACCGCATGCTGGCCACCCGCTTTGGAGCGCTTGCCCTAGGAGCCGCAGCCCATGGAGAGTTTGGCTGCATGGTCAGCCTCCGCGGACGGGATGTGGTTACCGTCCGACTGGAAGACGCCATTAAACGCCAGCGGCTTGTCCCGCTTGATTCACAATTGATTCTCGCGGCGCGTGCGGTCGGAACAAGTTTTGGGGATTAGATAACGTCGACCTGTGAACGGCGAATCGCCGTTCCTCCAACTATTCTCTAACGAATAATATTCTGGCGTTGAGCCCAAGTCGTCACTCTCGTCCGGGGGGTACCATTAAGCCCGAGTTGCTGCTGGACGCATACGCTTCAGGTTTTTTCCCTATGGCGGATTCACGCAACGGAGAGCTTCGATGGTTCTCGCCCGACCCCCGGGCGATTATTCCCCTTGACACTTTCCGGGTATCCAGGAGCCTCCGCCAGACCCTGAAGAAAGATCGCTTCCTCGTTCGTTGGAATACTTCCTTTGAAGAGGTCATGCGCCGCTGCGCCGAACGGGAGGATACGTGGATATCCGAAGAGATTGTCAAGAGCTATCTTGAGCTCCATCGTCTGGGTTGTGCGCACAGCGTTGAATCATGGAGAGAAGGAAGACTTTCCGGCGGATTATACGGCGTGGCGCTTGGTGGAGCGTTTTTCGGTGAATCGATGTTCAGCCGCGAACGTGATGCCTCCAAGGTTGCGTTGGTCCGTCTCGTCGAACGCCTGCGGGAGAACGGCTTTGAACTTCTTGATACCCAGTTCATTACTCCCCATCTGGCCAGATTCGGTACAGTTGAGATCTCGCGGAAAAAGTATCTCGTTCTGCTGAAGAAAGCCGTCATGATGCAACCCAAGGCACTCGATTGACAACAATATCGAACTTTCCTATATTCCGGTTCATTCACCAACATAATGAGGAACTACGTATGCTGAAAAACTTCGGCTTACCCGCTTTGTTTGCGCTCGTATTGTCCCTGACCGCTTTTTCTCAACAGCCGGCCAGGGTCATCGCCGTCAAATGTGGAAAATTGATCGACGGGAAGAGTGATAAAGTTCAGACAGACGTCACGATTCTCATCGAGGGCCGTACGGTCAAGAACGTTGGAGCGATTTCTTCCATTCCGCCCAATGCCGAGGTTATCGACCTGAGCGACGCTACCGTCCTTCCGGGACTCATCGATTGCCACACCCATGTTCTCTTGCAAGGGGATGTTACCACCCAGGATTACGATAACCAGCTCCTGAAGGAATCGATTCCTTACCGCACTCTCCGTGCAAGTGTTTCAGCGCGCACTGCCCTCATGAACGGTTTCACGACAATCCGCGATCTCGAGACAGAAGGGGCGATGTACGCCGACGTCGATGTCAAGAAAGCGATCAATAATGGAGTCATCATCGGTCCCCGGATGTTCGTTTCGACCCGTTCGCTGAACGTGACGGGCGCCTATCCGCTTCTCGGGTATTCGTGGGAACTTCATATGCCGAACGGCGTACAGGTGGTCGACGGCACCGATGAGTGCCGTAAGGCCGTCCGCGAGGAAGTTGAGTTTGGGGCCGACTGGATCAAAGTGTACGCCGACCGGAGTTACTATTTTACGGATGACGGCTCCCTCCACAGCATTCTCACCTTCACCTATGACGAGCTGAAAGCAATTTGCGACGAAGCGCACAAGCTCCACAGAAAGGTCGCCGCACACGCCATAGGTCGTGATGGAATCGAGAACTCAATTCGCGCAGGCGTGAGCACGATTGAGCACGGAGACGGCTTCGACGATGAGTTGCTCGCACTTGCCAAGCAGAAGGGCGTCTACTGGTGCCCGACTCTGTATGTGACGGAATATGTCGCTGAAGGGCGCGCAGCCGAGGGCCGCCCAATCTACAAACAGATGATTCAGCACCAGCGCGAGGCATTCGCGAAAGGACTCAAAGCCGGCGTCAAAATTGCCTTTGGCACCGACGTGGGCGGATTTCCCTGGGATGTAAATGAGGCAAAGGAGTTTACTTCAATGGTCAAAAGCGGAATGACGCCAATGCAGGCGATCAAGTCCGCGACAAGCGCTGCCGCCGACCTCCTCGACATGCAGGCAAAGCTCGGTGAGATCTCACCCGGCGCCTTCGCGGATATCGTTGCGGTCCAGGGCGATCCCCTGCAGGACGTATCGTTGCTCGAGCACGTGAAATTTGTGATGAAGGATGGAACCGTGTACAAAAACGAATTGAAACATTGAAGGATTGATTCATTGAGTCATTGGATCATTGAAGACATTAAATAATATTCATCTCGGAGAAACTCTATGAAAAAGATCATCCTTACACTTGCTTTGATGGTTATCTGTGTTTGCGGACTTCAAGCACAGGATTCCGGCAGTATCACGCCCGCCGTTCTGGAGGAGCTTGAGCGCTCCTGCGTTCCCGATGCCCAGTTGAGGGCAGCCCAGCATACCCTCGCCCAGGTCGATGGAAACAAGATCACCCAGAATTGGGAAAAGATCATCGGAGTGGACTCATATTTTTCGCTGCGGTTGAAAGACCAGAAGATCACCGACCAGAAACAGACCGGTCGCTGCTGGATGTTTTCGGGGTTGAATATTATCCGCCCTATTGTAACGAACAAGCTGAATACTGAGGATATCGAATTGTCTCAGGATTATCTGTATTTCTATGAAAAACTGGAAAAGGCAAACCTCTTCCTTGAAGGAATCATCCGGACGAGCGATAAGCCTTACACCGACCGTACCGTGGAGTTCTTGCTGAAGCAAAATGTCCAGGACGGTCAGAACTGGCTGGGCTTCGTTGAGCTCGTGAAAAAATATGGAGTCGTGCCGAAAGACGTCATGCCGGAGACGTTCAGCTCCTCCAACTCGGGCCATGTGAACTATGTCCTCAGTCTGAAGCTCAAACAGGCCGCGATGAAGATTCGGCATGAAACTTCACCCGAACGGATCGCAATTCTTAAGACACAGGCGCTCAAGGATGTGTACCGGATTCTTGCCGTCAATTTTGGCCTGCCGCCGAAAGAGTTTCCCTGGCGGTACGAAACGAAGGAGAAAAAACTCTCCGAGCTGAAAACCCACACGCCGCAGCAATTCTTCAAAGAGATTGTCGGGGACGCTCTCGATGATTACTATGCTCTGTATTCCATCCCGACGCTCGCGTTCGCAAAGAAATATGAAATTGATTACGACAGGACCGTGAGCGACCAGCCTAACATGTACTTTGTGAATTGTCCACTTCAAGATCTCAAGGACTTTGCGAAAAAATCGCTGCTCGACAGCAACGCCGTGTGGTTCGGTTGCGATGTCGGCCAGCAGTCCAACTCGGAGAACGGTGTGATGACGCCTTCCCTGTATGATTACGAGTCGCTGTACGGCATGGATTTCACGCTCTCCCGTAAGGATCTGTTCGAAACGTATTCCAGCATCCCGACTCACAATATGGTCTTCACCGGCATCGATATCGTGGACGGAAAAGTCAAGAAGTGGCTTGTCGAGAATTCCTGGGGCTACACGAGGGGAAACACGGGTACTTCACCATGCTTGACGATTGGTTCGATAATTACGTCCAGGTGGTTGTGGTGAACAAGAAGTACATCCCGAAGGATGTTCTGGCGCTCTTCGAGACCAAGGCCGAAGTTCTTCCGCCCTGGGATCCGATGGTCAAAGTCGTCGATATGGAATAGGGTTGCCATGAAATTGCCATCCATCCAACAGGCTGTTCAAGATTCCGGCCGCACTTTCCTTCGCTTTCCGCTTGTTCTTATTGCTGCCGCAGCCGGGACTGTTTGTGCCCTGATCCTGGTTGATTACGAAGGCCCTCACGCAGCAACGATTTTGTTCAATATCTTGTGGGCCGCGATACTCGGGATACCGCTCTTGACCGGTGTCCGTTTGGCAGCGGAGAAGAAGAAATGGACGGGCACAATACGATATGCGGCAGATAGTGTCGCTTTGATCCTGCTCATCGGATATGCATTTTCTGTTCCGTCAAATCTTGCGGACGCCCCGGAATCCATCTCCTCCGTCTTCTGGTCATTGCCATTGCCTCCCACTTCTTCGTCGCGTTTGCGCCGTTTGCCGGCGGGAATAATGATAATGGATTTTGGCAGTATAACAAAACTCTCATTTTTCGGATTCTCAGCGCCATCCTGTTTTCAATCGTTCTGTATGCTGGATTTTCACTTGCGCTCGCGGCACTCGACCATCTTTTTGGTATGAATATTCCAGGTAAGCGCTACGTTGAACTTTGGATTCTGATAAACGGGATGTTCATGACGCTGTTCTTCCTTGCAGGCATACCGCCGGACCTGGACAGCCTCGACGCTTCGACCGACTATCCGAAGAGCATCAGGATTTTCGCCCAGCACATTCTCTTCCCTCTGGTGATCGTGTATCTCGTCATCCTGTATGCCTACCTCGCGAAGATTCTCATCGTCTGGGATTGGCCCCAGGGATGGGTGAGTAAACTGATCCTGGGATTTTCGGCAACCGGCATTCTTTCTCTTCTGCTGCTTCACCCTATCCGCGATCGGTGCTGAAAACGTCTGGATCGGGAAGGTGTCGCGCTGGTTTTACGTTGTGCTGATTCCTCTCGTTGTCATGCTTTTCTTCGCGGTGTGGAGGAGGATATCGGAATATGGAACGACTGAAGGAAGGTATATCGCGATGGCTATCGGTGTCTGGCTCGTCGCGATTGCCGCGTATTTCATTCTTAGCCGGACGAAGAATATCAGAGCCATACCTGCTTCTCTTTGCGTGTTCTCCCTGCTCGTAAGCTACGGTCCGTGGGGGATGTTCGATGTTTCGGAGAGAAGCCAGGTGGAGAGGCTCCGGGAGCTGCTTACGAGGAATTCCATTCTTGTTGACGGGATCGGTAAGGAAAGCAGAGTCGGCTGTTTCCTACGAGGCGACAAAGCAGGTCAGTTCAATCCTAACGTACTTGCATGATATCCACGGGTACGACCGCATTCAGCCGTGGTTTCATGAAAGTATCATGAATGAGCCCGCCAGTGGAATGTCAAGAGCCAAGGCGCCCGAGCTCGTGACGAAAATGATGGGAATTGAATATGTCGCCGTCTGGCAAACGTCGGCTGCGGACTGGTTTGCACTCAGCACAAAATCCGATGCCGCGATCGGTGTCCAGGGATATGACCGGATGCTAAGCGCTCAGCATTTCAACACATCGGAAAAGAAGAAAGAGTATCCCGATGAATCGATCGCGTGTCACCTCACCTCAGGATTGGACACGATGACGATTTTGGCAACACAGGATGGAAAGGCGGTGGATTCATTGCTGATCGACGTACGCCAGCTTGTGGACAAGCTTGCAGAGGACTACGGGAATACCAACGCCGGCAATGTACCGCCGGATAAAATGTCCGTGAGTAATGCGAATGGGAATATGAAGGTGAAAGTCTATTTCCGCCGCATTGATGGCCGGCGACGGGATAAAGTGGTCGTGCTCAACTCCTATGAAGCAGATATATTGTATTCGACAAGCAAGTCAGAACATTGAAGAATTGAATCAATGAACCATTGTCTCAATTATTCAATGGATTAATGAACGATGATCGAATGGCAAAATGACAGAACCCCGTCCCGGCATGCTGGTGTTGCTCATTTTTCTTCTGTCGGCACCACTAAGCGCCCAGATGATGAGATCCACGGATTCAACGGCGATAGAGGAAATCCGTCTTGTCCTTTCCCGGCAAGCTGAAGCCTGGAACTCCGGCAACATCGATGGCTACATGGAGGGATACTGGAAATCCGACAGCCTGTTGTTCACGAGCGGCGGAAACATCCAGCGCGGCTGGCAGGCAACGCTCGAAAAATACAAGAAGAGCTACGGCACGAAAGCAAAAATGGGGACGTTGAAATTTTCTCAATTAGAGATAACCTTGTTATCTTCAGAATCTGCCTGGGTATTTGGACACTGGGAATTGGAAAGGCAAAATGACCATCCGGAAGGCGTCTTCACGCTCATTTTCAGAAAATTTCCCGATGGATGGAAAATAATCCACGATCACACGTCGAGCGATTCAAAATTAAAAAATCATAATTAAAAAATCAGAATAAAACAACGGCAATGCCTCCATCCTCAATCTTCCATCCTCAATCTTCCAAGGTTATTTATGAAACGAACTTTCGCAACCCTGAAGCTTCCTGAAGCGCGGAAAGGTACGCGACATTTATGACCTTGGAGAACATCTTCTCATCGTTGCCACGGACCGGCTTTCGGCATTCGATGTGGTCATGCCCCAGCCGATTCCCGACAAGGGGAAAGTGCTGAATCAGATCTCGAATTTCTGGTTTGAGGTGATGAAATCCATCATCCCGAATCATATCGTGAGCACGGACGTCGGCGAGTTCCCCGCAGTGTGCCAACCCTACAGAGAACAACTGCGCGGTCGCAGCGTCGTCGTCAGGAAGGCGAAACCTCTTGCGGTTGAGTGTATTGTTCGCGGATACCTTGCCGGATCCGGATGGAACGAATACAAGCGTGCGAAATCCATCTGTGGTATTTCGCTGCCTGCCGGTCTTCTCGAATCATCGAAGCTCCCCGAGCCAATTTTCACCCCGTCGACCAAAGAAGATGCCGGTCATGATGAGAATATCAGCTTCGAGGAAGTTGTCGGCACTCGTAGGAAAACATTACGCGGAAAAAGCGAAGTACCTCTCAATTCAAATATACAAGCGGGCATGCGAGATCGCGGAGGCGCGGGGCATCATCATCGCCGATACAAAAATGGAGTTTGGTGTATTCAACGATGAGCTGATCCTGATTGACGAGTTGCTCACACCCGATTCCTCGCGATTCTGGTCCTTGGCGACGTACAAACCCGGAAGTTCCCAGAACAACTACGACAAACAATTCGTCCGTGATTATCTGCTTTCCATCAAGTTCAACAAGCAACCTCCCGGACCGCAATTGCCGCCGGAAGTCATTCAAAGAACCTCGGAATTATACCGGGAGGCATTGAAAAAGCTTACGGGACAAGAAGTGAAGTAACTGCCGTAGCATCTGTCGCGTCTTTTTCGTACTTTTTGAAGCAACAAAAAAACGAAAAATGCGTACTACAGGTCAGCCCGGGCGCGCGTTGAACACGCTGCTCCGGCATTTGAGCCAAGGAATTTTTAATGCGTAATTCCTATCGAATTTCAACATTAAACCACAAATCTCAGAATTACTTCCTATGGAGCATACTATGTTTCGCTTAACAGGAATACTCCTTCTTCTCATCATTCCTGCCGCGGTGTTGTTCGCCGGCGGGAATGATAAAGGGGAGTCGAAGATTTTTCCTTTCCCTATTCATCAGGTCACTCTCGACAACGGTTTAAAGATCATCTCGATACCGTTTGCCAGCCCCGGCATCGTGGCGTATTATACGGTGGTGCGGACTGGGTCGCGCAATGAGGTCGAACCCGGCAAGTCGGGCTTCGCCCATTTCTTTGAGCACATGATGTTCAGAGGAACCGAAAAATATCCGAAAGACAAATTCAACGATGTCCTGAAGTCCATCGGCGCCGATAACAATGCCTTCACTTCGGACGATCAGACTATCTACCATACATTCGCCAGCTCGGCAGCCCTCGAGACAGATGATTGACATCGAATCCGACAGGTTCATGAACCTTAAATATTCGGAAGAAGACTTCAAAACCGAAGCGGGGGCGATTCTCGGAGAGTACAACAAGAATTCATCCAACCCATTCCAGACCATCGAAGAAAAAATGCGCGATGCCGCATACGAGGTTCACACCTACAAGCACACTACGATGGGATTTCTGAAAGACATTGTGAATATGCCGAACCAGTATGAGTACAGCCTGAAGTTCTTCGACCGCTGGTACCGTCCCGAACAATTGCGCCGTCATCGTGGTCGGAGACTTTGACCAGCAGAAGCTCATCGCACTTGCCAAAAAGTACTACGGCTCCTGGAAGCGGGGAAACGTACACGCTCGACATTCCGCCGGAGCCGCCCCAGAAGGAAGAAAAATTCGTGAAGATTCCGTGGAAATCAAAGACGTTGCCCATCCTCGCAATAGGATACCACGGGCCGGCCTTCAGCGACAAGAAGATCGATATGCCGGCGATGGACCTTCTCTCACAGTTGTTCTTTTCGCGAGACGTCGGACCTTTACCGGAAGCTCGTTGTCAAAGATCAGGTTGTCGACGCCCTTGGGGCCGACAATTCCGACCACCGGGACCCCAACCTCTTCGATATTTTTGCTCGTGTGAAGGATGTCGAAAAACATCGACAACGTGCGCGACGCGATCTACGCGACGCTCGAAGATGCCGAAAACAAAGCCGGTATCCGCACGAGCGGCTTGCTTCGATCAAGTCTCACATGAAATACCAGTACGCCATGGGGTTGGATAATGCCAATAGTGTCGCCGGCAGTATCGCGCACTATGTTGAACTCACCGGAGACCCGAATTCGGTCAACAAAATCTACGCATTGTACGGGAAAGTCACCCCCAAGGATATCATGGACGTCGCGAAGAAGTACTTCACAAAAAATAACCGGACTGTTGCGCTCTTAACTCAGGAAGAAGCAAAGGAGGGACAACAATGAAACATCTACGAATCATTCTCGCACTTGCATTTATGACTACGGCGCTGACATCGATTCTCCAGGCGACGCTCTCAGGGCGGTCTCCGGTGTCACCGAGATCCGGAACCCGGCATCACCGCTGATCACTTTTCGCATTATCGTGCGGTCGGGTTCAGATAACGACCCAAGGGGTAAAGAAGGGTTGAACGCACTGACGGCCTTTCTTATCGCTCAAGGCGGAACCAAAGACCTCACGTACAACCAGGTGGTCGACAAGCTCTACCCCTGGGCAGCCGGTATCGACGCGCAGGCCGATCAGGAAATCACGACGTTCATTGGAGAAATCCACCGCGACCATCTGAACGATTTTTACAAGCTCTTCTCGGACCTTCTGCTCCATCCCCGCTTTGATCCTGCCGATTTCCAGAGGGTGAAGGATGACGGAATCAACTATCTAAAGAACACGCTTCGTTCAACCGACGACGAAGCCCTGGGCAAGCAGGCACTCAACGCCTCAATCTTCGAGGGCCATCCCTACGGCAAAACCGAAGTGGGAACCGTCCAGGGTCTCACCTCCATAACTCTTGACGATATCAAGGATTTCTACAAGACAGACATATACGCAGTCGAATATCTGGATCGGCATCGCCGGAGGATATCCTGAGTCGTTTGTCGCCCGCATCCGTAAGGACTTTTCTGCACTCCCGGTCGGGGCGCTGAACCCGGTTGTTGCTCCCGCCTCCCGCGCCGATTAAGGATATGGAAGTTTTGGTCGTCGAAAAACCGACGCGCGCATATGCAGTGTCCATGGGCTATCCGATAGATGTGACGCAGAAAGGACAAAGACTTTTACGCGCTTCTCGTTGCGAATTCATACTTCGGCGAACACCGCACGTTCAACGGCGTGCTCGATGAACAGTCTCCGCGGCGATCGCGGATTGAATTACGGCGACTATTCGTACGCTGAAAAATTCGTCGGCGGCCTGGGGGCACCGTTCCCCGATCTGAACACGCCGTTGCGGCAGCAGTTCTTCAGCATCTGGCTTCGGCCGGTCCAGCCGGAAAACACGCAGTTCGCCATCCGCAACGCTCTGTTTGAGCTGAAGAATCTTTGTGACAAGGGAATCTCGCGCGAGGATTTTGAGAGCACGCGGAAGTTCGTCATCAATTATTCGAAGCTCTGGGCTTCGACGCAGAGCCGCCGGCTGGGCTACCAGATGGATTCTGAGTTCTACGGCACAGACTACTATATCGACCGCATCGAACGGGAATTGAAAATGCTGACTGTTGACGATGTGAACGCCGCCATCAAGAAATATCTCCACCCGAGCGACATCAAAATTGCCGTCGTTGTCGACGAGGGGAAAGGCCAGGAGTTCTTCAATGCGCTGGCGAACAACACACCGTCGCCGATCAAGTATTCTTCACCGGTTTCCCAGAATATTCTTGACCAGGATAAGCTGATTGAAGTATTTCCGCTGACGGTGAATAGGGAAAAATCAAAGGTCGTCAGTGCGAAGGATCTGTTTGAGCAATAGAGTGGAGGAGTAGTTTGGTGTCGAATGAGAACCGCATCCGGTGTTCCGGGTGCGGTTTTTTTTATCCTCTCACTAAAACCCGCGTGTTCATGTTATCGACCGTCTGGCCGTGATGTTTGATCGACTGATGCCGACTACGTTCAAGGAAGAGCCCGGTTCACAAAACATGCTTTGTCCCTATCTTCCGATTGTTCTGGAATTTATCAAAAAAATCTGTAAATTGACCCTCGCTGGAACCTTGACATGCTCAAAACTCTCACTATAAAAAACTATGCGCTAATTGAGGAACTTGCCGTCGAACCCGGCAGGGGGCTGAATATCATGACAGGGGAGACCGGCGCCGGGAAATCCATCATTATCGACGCGCTGAGTCTTATCCTCGGTGAGCGGGCCGACTCTGACAGCGTTCGCAAAGGTGCCGACAAAGCTGTCGTAGAAGGATTCCTCGACGTTTCGGACAACAAAAGACTGAAACACCTGCTCGCGGCTCATGACATTGAATCAGGAGACGAGTTGATCCTGCGTCGCGAAGTATCCGTCAAAGGTCAAAGTCGGTGTTTCATCAACGATTCCCCTGCGACCATCACGCTGTTGAAGCAGGTCGGCGATCTACTGGTCGATCTGCACGGTCAACACGAGCACCAATCGTTACTGCGGCCGGAGACGCATATCGACATGATCGACGATTACGGTGCCCTAGGCGGCCTTGTCGGCGAATTCCGCGCGGCGTACCAGCGGGCGACGTCATTCCTGGACCGTATCGCCGGGCTCCGCTCGAAAGAACAGCAATTGAAAGAAAAGCGGTCGCTGTATGAATTTCAGATCAACGAAATCGACGCAATGAATCCGCGATCAGGTGAAGAAGAAGAACTTGAGGCGGAGCTGGTGATTCTTGAAAACGCCGAGCGGCTGTATAGCGCGACCGAGCGGCTCTACAAGATTCTCTACGAGAGCGACAATGCCGTCCACGACCAGATCGTTCTTGCGCGCAACGAGCTTGAAGACCTCGTCGCGATCGACAAGTCGTTTGAGGAACCGAAAAACGAAGCCACGTCGGCCGCGGCAATCGTCAGTGAGCTTGCGAAATTCATTCAGCGCTAAGATTCGAAGGTCGAGTTCAATCCCGTTCGACTCGAAGAGATTCGCACGCGACTCGGACAGCTCGCGTTGTTGAAGAAGAAATACGGCGGCTCCCTGGAGATGGTCTTGCGCCGCCGCGATGAAATCGGAAAGGAGGTAGACCTTGCCGATAACTTTCAGGGTGAAATTGAAACTCTCCAGAAGCAATTTGCAGACGAGCAAAGTATATGCGTCGGAGATCGCCCAGCGCCTTTCAGCGAAACGGCATGAAGCGGCGAAAAAGGTAGATAAGGCAGTTGTTCAATCTCTTGCCGAGCTGGGTATTCAGAACGCGCGATTTCGAAACGAGGATCACACGCCGGATCGCCGGGGGTGAAGAGCCTGCCGTCGTGAAAACGGGCAAGCAGGAATATGAAGCCGCCCCCAAGGGAATCGATACGTGTGGAATTTTACGTATCAACCAATGTGGGCGAGGACCTGAAGCCGCTGGCGAAGGTCGCGTCGGGCGGAGAAATTTCACGCATCATGCTGGCGCTTAAGATGAATCTCGCGAAATCGGATCGCTTGCCGTTGCTCGTCTTCGACGAGATCGACGTCGGCGTGAGCGGCCGCATTGCCCAGGCGGTTGGCCAAAGTCTTAAGAAGTTGTCTCAGTTTCACCAGGTTATTTCGATCACTCACCTCCCACAGATAGCGGGATTCGCCGATACGCATTTTGTCGTTGAGAAAGTGGAACACGGCAACCCGGGCGGAAAGTCGTCGGTCTCCGATAAACAAGTCGCGGGCAGGCGCGCCTCGACGCGCATGAGAAAGCTGAACCTGGAAGAACGGGTTGTCGAGGTCGCACGACTCATGAGCGGCGAAGATGTAACAAAAGCCGGCTTGCAGGGGGCACGGGAATTGATGGGAGTAAAGTCGAAATGATTGGTAGGTTTCTTGCTGGCATAGGATCATCGCATCATCATAAATGATGATGCTTTGACGAAGAAAGCGGCATAAATGCCGCTGACAACTTTGCTCGATTCATTTAGTCATGCTACAGATAACAATTATTGGAGGAGGCGATGAGTCAGGTCTATCATCAATTATTCTATCACATTGTGTGGGGGACAAAGTATCGGCATCCGATTATCACGGAAGAAATTGAAAAGGTTCTATTTCCGTTTCTTGAGAACAAAGCGCGACGATTTCATTGTGTTCTTCATGGAATTAATGGAGTCGAGTATCATGTTCATGTTGCTATGAGTATTCCGCCGTCTACAGCGATTAGCGATATTGTGGGGAAGCTGAAAGGCAGCAGCTCGTATTTTCTCAATAAGGAGCTTCGGATTACTGAACGCTTTGATTGGCAGGATGGGTATGGAGTTATGTCGTTTTCGAAGAAAGATTTGCCAAAGGTACTCCATTATATCCAGGAGCAAAAGGCTCATCACCAGAATGGAGAGTTGAACCAATCATTGGAGCGAATGACCGGAGAGAACGGTTAATTTTGTTTTTTGCACATAATAGCATCATCATGAATGATGATGCTATGTCGAATAAAGCATCATGAATGATGCTAACATTTAGCCCGATTTATCGGGGTTTATTCGCAAGAGCAGAACCATTTATGGTTATGCGATGACGAATTGATAACAGAAAATTGACGGGATTCTTCAGTCCATTCATGAAAATCTATAAGACGAAATAATCCCCCTCGCTCCCCCTTTTTCAAAGGGGGATGAAGGGGGATTTGATGAATGATGATGCTTTACCGAAAAAAGCATCATGAATGATGCTAAGATTTAGCCCGATTTATCGGGGTTTATTCGCAAGAGCAGAACCATTTATGGTTATGCGGTGATGAATTGATAAAAAACAATTGACGGAATACTTCAGTCCATTTATGAAAATCTATAAAATACGAATCCCCCTCGCTCCCCCTTTTTCAAAGGGGGATGAAGGGGGATTTGCCAAATGGTGAATCATGCCCCTACAAATCTACAACACACTCATCCGAAAGAAAGAGGAATTTAAGCCTCTCGTCGACGGCCATGTCGGCATGTATGTCTGCGGGCCGACGGTGTACGGCCATTCGCACATCGGCCACGCGAAAAGCTACGTCTCGTTCGACGTGATCGTGCGGTACCTCCGGCACCTCCGTTACAACGTGACGTATATCCAGAATGTCACCGATGTCGGACATCTCCTTGGGGAGACAAACGAAGGCGAGGACCGGATGGTCAAGCAGAGCAAGCTTGAGCACAGGCGTCCCGATGGAGATTGCAGAGTTCTACACGAGAAGTTATTTTGAGGACATGGACGCGCTGGGAGTTGTGCGTCCGGATATACTCGCCGCGCGCAACCGGCCACATTATCGAGCAAATCGAGCTTGTGAAAAAATTGCTTGAGAAGGGATATGCATACGAGGCGAATGGCTCGGTGTATTTTGACGTGTCCACGGACAGAGAATATGGAAAGCTCTCGGGTCGCAATCTTGATGAGATGGAAAGTGGCACCCGCGTGGAAGTGAAATCGGAGAAACGTCATCCGAACGATTTTGCATTGTGGAAGAAAGCGGAGCCGCAGCACATCATGCAATGGCCGAGTCCGTGGGGTAAAGGTTTCCCGGGTTGGCACATCGAATGTTCGGCAATGTCGATGAAGTATCTGGGCGAATCCTTCGATATCCACGGCGGTGGGCTGGATAATCAGTTTCCCCATCATGAATGCGAAATCGCTCAAAGTGAAAGCGTGACGGGGAAGCCATTCGTCAGGAATTACTGGATTCACAATAACCTCGTGACTGTCAACGGACAGAAGATGAGCAAGTCGCTCGGGAATGTTACTCTTCTGAAGGATTTGTTCAAGAAATATGATCCGCTTGTTGTGCGCTTTTTCATTCTGCAAAGTCATTATCGTGGCACACTCGATTTCAGTGAAGAAGCTTTGCAGGGAGCAAAGGCAGGGCTTGAGAAACTGCGAAATACTATCGGCAGAATGAAACAACAAACCGACTTTTTGAGAAAGACCTCCTCTTCATTTGGAATGTTTGATAAAGGCAGTGAATTAAGATCCTTGCGAGAAGAATTCATGAAGGCCATGAATGATGATTTTAATACTCCTCAGGCAATCGCGGTACTCTACGACCTCGCATCACGAGTGAACAATTGGTTGCAGCCCGGGATGTTGCCCAACGAAGAAAGTTGCATGGGTATAGAGACGTTCTTCGCTGAATTCGGTTCAAAAATACTGGGGATTATTCCAGAAAAGGCCGAACAGAAAAGCACAGGAGAATCTCTTGACGGAGAATTGATGGATTTAATAATTTCACTGCGCGCCGAAGCAAGAGCACAGAAATTATTCTCTCTCTCTCTACAGGATCCGGGACGGTCTTGCAAAGCTGGGAATTACTTTGGAGGATAAAAAGGAAGGCACTACTTGGAAAAAGTCCACGTAAACGTCGCGTAGAGTCCGATTCGCAATCGGACTGAGAGCTCT
>CAVSHI010000004.1:0-21861 GCA_963727845.1 Ignavibacteriota bacterium | reverse complement strand
ACTATGTTACAAATAAAGTTGAGCCTCACTGTTAGTTGTGATATATTTTAATTACCCAAATCATCAATTCACAACATAACAGGAGACTCAACATGAAAATGTACAAGATAAAACGACAAATACCAAACACCGGAAGGGTTTTGGATATCTATGTCGGCCTGGACCTCCACCAAAGGAGCTGGCACGTGACCATCGTGCAAGATGGAGTTATCCTCATCAGTATTAGTATACCGGCTCAATGGGATGCTTTGAAAAAACTGCTCGACCGATATAGAGGTTGTCAGATTCACGCTGTGTATGAAGCAGGGTATTTTGGATATAGTTTGTATGATCGACTTGTTGACTATGGCGTTGATTGTATCGTCACTCCGCCGAATATGATTCCTCAGGAAAGCGGTAACCGAGTGAAGACTGATCGTATTGACAGCCAGAAGCTGGCAATTCTGCTCTCGCGAGGTTTACTGAAGAGCATTGCCGTTCCGTCAGCAGAAGAACGCACACATCAAAGCGTGCTACGGCGTCGTCATCAGCTCGTAGGCGACCGTGTGCGGATCCAACTTCGCATCAAAGCGGAGCTGCGGTATTACGCTATTCCCTTTCCTGAGATTCAGGGGAAATGGTCAAAGACGTTTGTCGAGAATCTTCACAACCTTGACTTTCAGAACCGGTGGCTGGCTAGAGCTTCCAGCGTCTCTTGGCTGTGTACGATCATCTGAGCGTGGAAATTGAACAACAAACGCATTTAGTCCGAGAGTTAGCAAAAACAGATCGCTATCGTGATGGTGTAGCACTCTTGCGCACGATACCTGGCATTGGCATACTTACAGCAATGGAGTTCTTGGTGGAACTGCAAAATATTCATCGCTTCCGCAATGGCGATGCGTTGGCTGCGTATGTTGGGTTGACACCGTCTCAGTACTCCAGCGGCGAGCACGTCCGGATGGGCAGAATTACCCGCAGCGGCAAAGGTCATTTACGTTCTCTATTGGTTGAAGCATCCTGGGTGCTGATTAGTAAAGACCCCGCGATGAAAGAAAAATACCAAACGTTAAAATATCGTGCTGGTGCTAAGAAAGCCATCGTCGCTATAGCCAGAAAGCTGTTGATCCGTGCACGTCGGGTTTTGCTTGACCGCACTGCCTACGTACTCGGCAAAGCAGCATAATACTGTGAACGATCAAAATCATCAATAAGCGAGAATAGTCAAAGGGCGAGTAACCCTCTGTGGTGGCGCATCGATGTGATCCAACCACGATTTGGGAGTGTGCCATTGACTATTTTGTGATATCTCGAATTATTTACCTGTGGTCTCTGTAAGCAGAGAACCACGAATAGCAGATTGGTTTGAATTCACAACTAACATCTTCTTTTACCCTCAATTTGCTTTTGTACATAGCAGAGGGCTACGCCTGCCCGCCGCACCAAAGCTGTGCTTTGGGCAGGCGGGGGTGAGGTCTGATCAACTTGGATTGTCCGATAATTCCCGATCTCAGACACTACCAAATGCCTTGCCTTCGTCCAGAAATATCGCGGGAAATGTTCTGACGGGTGGAACCCTCACCCTCGCTCCCTCTCCCACTGGGAGAGGGATGTCACGGAGTGACAGGGTGAGGGTAGTGAATGACGAAACGATTCTGGAGCCTGATCTAACCAATTGAGGAACACTGTGCAGCAAGTATACGAAGGGTCTGATTCCTTCCGATGGGCTGTTGAGAAAGGCGGGAATTGTGTCGTAGAGTCTTCGCCGAACTCATCCCCTGCCCCCTTCTCTACAAGTAGAGAAGGGGAAGCGCTTTCTTCGGCCAACGTCCCTCTCTAATTTTAGAGAGGGACTACAGCCTGCCCGCCGCACCAAAGCTGTGCTTTGGGCAGGCGGGGGTGAGTTCGTGCTTGGTATGCTCCCAAGCAACCTCGTCCGATTACAACCGCCTGCCTGCCGGAGGCTGGCCGTAGGCAGGGACTCTACAACGTTTTTTTCCACCGCCGAATAGCCTTTGCGACCTCCTTCGGCGACGTCGAGCCTGATGAATTCTTGCGGCGGAGAAGAACGGACATCGAGAATGTCGTAAACGTCCTTCCCGAAAAGCCCGCTGAACTTCTTGTATTCCCTCAACGGAAGTTCGTTGAGAGAGACGTTTCTGGCGAGGCATGTCTGAACGATCTCCCCGACAACGGAGTGAGCCTTCCGGAACGGCATTCCCTTTCGCACAAGATAATCCGCAAGCTCCGTCGCAAGCAAAAGGTCCGATTGCAGCTCCACGTTAAATCTGTTCGAATGAAACTGCACTGTCTTCAGCATCGCAGAACAGATCATGAGGCAAGCCGATACTGTGTCTGCGGCATCAAACAACGGCTCTTTGTCCTCCTGCATGTCGCGGTTGTAGGCGAGCGGCAGTCCCTTCATCACCGTGAGCAGCGCAACAAGGTCGCCGTACACTCTCCCGGTCTTCCCGCGCACGAGCTCCGCCATGTCGGGATTTTTCTTCTGCGGCATGATGCTGCTGCCCGTGGTGACTTCGTCCCCGATCTCGGCGAAGTTCCATTCCCGCGAGCTCCACAGCACGAGTTCTTCGGCGAAGCGGCTCAGGTGCATCATGGTAATCGCGCAAGCAGCCAGAAATTCGATCTGCACGTCGCGGTCACTCACCGCATCGAGACTGTTTTCAATGACGGAATCAAAACCCAGTTTCCCGGCAACGAACGCCCGGTCGATGGGGAAGGACGTTCCGGCAAGAGCCGCGGCTCCGAGGGGAGAACGGTTGACGCGCTTCAGGCAATCGTCAAACCTCTCGCGATCGTGATCCAGCATCTCAACGTACGCAAGCAGGTGATGGGCAAGGAGAACGGGCTGAGCGCGCTGGAGGTGGGTGTATCCGGGAAGAACGACATCACCATACTGCGACGCCTTCGCGATGAACGCTTTCTGAAGATCCCGAATCGATTTTTGTACCGCGAGAATTGTGCGGCGAAGGTACAATCTCTCGTCGAGAGCAACCTGGTCGTTCCGGCTTCGTCCGGTATGCAATTTCCCTCCGACCGCACCGATGTGTTTCATGACCTTTTGTTCGATCGCCATATGAATGTCCTCTCCGACAAATCTGCCGGTCCCCGCGGCGGAGCGATCCGGTGAAAACGCTTTTGCCGACATTTCTCGCAGAACTTTTCGCAGCGCATTTTCAATCTTCTTCGCATCGCGCGGCGGAATGATCTTTTGCTTGGCGAGCATAGCCACATGGGCAAGACTTCCTTCGATGTCTTCCCGGTACAACCGTCGGTCAACGCCGAGCGACGAGGAGAACTTCAACGCCCGCGGGTCGAGCGGCTTGCGAAACCTTCCATTCCAGAGCGCCATAATAGGCCGTTATGATTGAACTTCCGTTAGAACGTGTTTCTTCTTTCCGTTGCCGTGCACCTGGTAGAATGTCTTGAGCGACAGGCCGAAGATCTTGATGAATCCTTCCGACGCCGTATGGTCGAATTGATCTTCCTCGGTGTAGGTCGCGAGCTTCGCGTTGTACAGCGAATGCGGCGACGTACGCCCGGCAACTGTCACCGTTCCTTTGAAGAGTTTGACCTTCACCGTTCCAGAGACCGGCTGCTGGGTTTGGTTGACGAACGCGTCGAGCGCCTTTTCAACGGCGAATACCAGAGTCCGTTGTACACGAGGTTGGCATATTCCTGTCAGAGCTGCGACTTGAGGTTGAAGACCGGTTTGTCGAGGGTCAATCGCTCGAGCTCTGTGTGCGCGAAATGGAGGATGGTCGCCGCAGGGGCTTCATAGATCTCCCGCGATTTGATTCCGACAAGCCGGTTCTCAACGAGGTCGATTCTCCCGACTCCATGCCGACCGCCTGTTGCATTCAGCGCGTGAAGCAACTGCACCGGGTCGGTTCGTTTTCCGTTCAGCGCGACGGGGATTCCCTTTTCAAACTCGACGGTAACGTATTCCGGTTTGTCGGGCGCCTGTTCCGGAGAAACCGTTCGCTGGTATGCGTCGGGGGGAGGTTCCACCATTGGGTCCTCAAGGATTCCGCATTCGATGCTCGTGCCCCAGATGTTTTCATCGATGGAATACGGGCTTGCCTTGGTTGCCGAGACGGGAATTCCATGCAGCCTTGCATATGCCATCTCCTCCTCGCGCGATTTGAACTCCCATTCCCGAAGCGGCGCGAGAACCTTGAGGTCGGGCGCAAGGGCGGCGATCGACACTTCAAACCGCACCTGGTCGTTTCCCTTTCCGGTGCAGCCGTGCGCGACCATCGTTCGCGTTCTTCTTTCCGCGCGACATCCACAAGCATCTTTGGCTAACAGCGGCCTGCCAAGCGAGGTTGCCATCGGGTACGCATTTTCGTAGAGCGCGCTCGGCTTTCAGTGCCGGAAAGATGAACTCTTCCACAAACTCCTTTGTCAGGTCCTGGATGTACACCTTCGCGACGCCCGTTTCCCAGCTTTTTCGCGCAGGCCTTCAAGTTCCTTTTGCTGGCCGAGGTTTCCCGTGGCGGTGATGATTTCCGCGTCATACTTTTCCATCAGCCATTTGGCCATGACCGAAGTGTCGAGCCCGCCGGAATATGCAACAACGATTTTCTTCTTGTTCATTATTTTCCTTCGATAGTTTGTTCTTGAGAAATGTTAAGAGCTCTTTCGTTTTCTTCTGCGATTCCGGGATAACCAGGAGTGTGTTGTCCCCCGCGAGCGTTCCGATGATGTCGGGATTCGTTCTGGGTGTCGAGGAATTCACCGACGGTATTCGCACAGCCCGGAAGCGTCCGGACGACGATCACGCTTTCGTTTGCATGGATGGAGACCACTTCCGCCCCCACGAGTGGACGAAGAATCTGGGCTTCCGACGCCGGCTGGAGCGCATAGCGCATCCCCTTTTCCGACATGCCGCGTCCGATGCCGAGCTCCCGCAGGTCGCGCGAAAGCGTCGCCTGGGTTACGATGAATCCCCGTTTCTTCAATTCGAGGCGCAGCTCGTCCTGGTTGGAAACGCTTTTATCGCTGACGATTTCCCTGATGGCAAACTGCCGGGCATGTTTCGTCATCATACGTTGGTACCCTGTAATGTATGAAGAAGCTCGGTCCCGACTCCCTCGTCGGTGAAAATCTCGAGAAGCAGCGAATGTCTCACGCGTCCGTCGATGAGGTGGACCTTGTTCACACCGCCGTCCATTGCTCCAAAAGCCGACCGGATCTTCGGAATCATTCCGTTGCTGATAACGCCCGATTCGATCAACCGGTTCGCCTCTTCCTTGTTCATGCTGTGGATGAGGCGGCCGCCCGCGGAAACGCCTTCGACGTCGCTGAGGAAGACGAGTTTCTCGGCTTTGAGCGCGGAGGCGATTGCTGTCGCCGCAACGTCTGCGTTAATGTTGTGCGCTTTCCAGCTTGCGTCCACGCCAACCGGCGCGATCACCGGCATAATTGCGTTGTTCAGCAGAAGGTTCAGGTATGCTGTATTCACAGTGGTAATTTCTCCAACCAGGCCGAGGTCTATGCCGTTGTCGGAAGATCTTTTGACACGCAGGACGTCGGCATCGATGCCGCACAGGCCGACGGCCTCGCCGTCGTGCTGGTTGATGCGGGCGACGATGTCCTTATTGGTTTTGCCGGCAAGCACCATTTGTACAATCTCCATCATCGCTTCATCGGTGTAGCGCTGGCCGTCGATGAATTTCGACGGGATACCGAGGCGTGCTGCCAGCTCCGTTACTTCTTTGCCGCCGCCATGGACGACAACGACCCTGATTCCAATTTTCTTCAGCAGGGTCACATCCTGGGCGAAGGTCTCTTTGAGATCCTCGTCGATCATCGCCGCGCCGCCATACTTGACGACGAACGTCTTTTCCTCGTACCGTGAGATATACGGGAGCGCTTCGATGAGAACTTCGGTTTTGTCTTTGGTTGAAATCATAATCAGGTGTATAGTTTCGTTCCGTTACTCATGTCATGCAAATCGATGTTCGATGTTCGATGTTCGAAATCCGAAGCACTAAGTACGAAATCCTAAACAAACTCAAAATTCTAATAATCAAATTCAAAACACCAAATGGCTGCACCGTTCATATGCTGACCAGAAGCATGTCAGCAAGACGAGGAAAAGGGCACCCAACCCATGCGTCATCCCGACATGCTTTAGGTCGGGATCTGAACCGAGACCTCCTTGCCAACGTTTAGATGCTGACCAGAAACGTGTCAGCAAGACGGGTTTACCTGGACTGCGCGTATTGGTATTGTGATCTGTTTTGAGCTTAGATTTTAGAGTTTAGGATTTGTTTAGTGTTTCGATATTCGGCTTTAGATTTTGTCGCTTAGAATACTGGAACTCGATCATATCAGTTAGATAATATGTTTCCGGAACAAGACTCTACGTCCGATAATTCGAATTGATCGCAACGTACTCTTTTGAAAGGTCGCATGTCCAGAACGTCGCAGAAGCATTCCCCTGGTGAAGGTCAATCGTAATCCGTATCTCTTTTTGACTCAGTACGCGTTTGGCTTCAACTTCGGAAAAATCGATCCGGTAGTCCCGGCGAAGAATCGGAACCTCTCCGAAGAAGATTTCCACATCCGCGGGATTGAATTCGATCCCCGAATAACCGATGGCGGCAAGAATCCGCCCCCAGTTGGCATCCTCCCCATGAATCGCCGTTTTGACAAGACTTGAATTGGCCGTTGCCCTTGCCGCCTGGACCGCCGCTTCTTCGGATGCTGCACCCGAAACGACTATCTCGACGAACTTTGTAGCGCCTTCGCCGTCCAGCACGATCATCTTTGAGAGTCGCACCAGGAGGTCTTCAAAAGCATTGTGAAACAGTTTGAAGCAGGGGTCGGTCGTCGAAGTGAGTCTTTCGTTTCCTGCCGAACCATTGGCGAGAACCAGAACCATATCGTTCGTGCTCGTATCGCCATCCACCGTAATGCGATTGAAGGAGTGGTCGGCGGCTTGTTTCAGGGAGAATTGAAGGAGGTCGGGCGCAGATATTCACATCTGTCGTAATAAAGGCGAGCATTGTCGCCATATTGGGGGCGATCATTCCCGAACCCTTAGCCATCCCGCCGATCGTCACGTCGATCCCGTTGAGGTCCACATGGTTGACGTGCTCTTTCGGAAATGTATCGGTCGTCATGATCGCTTCCGCTGCCGAGGCATGTCCTTCAACACCCAGCATCATCGACGCTTCAGCGATGCCCGCGGAGATTTTTTCCATCGGCATATACTGTCCGATGACGCCCGTGGAGGAGACAAGGATTTCGTTTTCCTGGATCTTCACGGCCCCGGCTGCCTCTTTCGCCATCGACCAGGCATCGTTCAGACCGCGTTCACCTGTGCAGGCATTAGCGTTTCCGCTGTTCACCACGATTGCCCGGAAGTTTGAGGACTTCTTAAACTGCATTTTGTCCACCATCACCGGCGCCGCCTGGACCTTGCTCGTCGTGAAAATTGCTGCACCGACGGCAGGTACCGTGGAATATACCAGCGCCAAGTCTTTTTTCATTTTCTTCAGGCCGCAGTGCACTCCGGCTGCCTGAAAACCTTTGGCGGCTGTTACGCCATCCGGATGTCCGTTCGTCATACTTCTTCTCCTTTACAACAGTCCTTGTTCCTGCGGAAGCCCGAGCATGATGTTCATGTTCTGTACGGCCTGTCCGGCCGCGCCTTTCACAAGATTATCGATGACCGAAATGATCACCAATTTATTTGTTCGCTTTTCGATTGAAATACCGATATCACAAAAATTCGTATAGACCACGTCTTTGATTTGAGGAACCTGCTGTTTAATGCGCACGAAGGGAGCATTGCTGTAAAATGTCCTGTACATCTCGGCGATGTCTTTCTCCGTGGCAGAGGATGTCATGTCCGCATGAATTGTCGTGTAGATTCCCCGGTTCAAAGGAACGAGGTGGGGTATGAAAGAGAATGTGACATTTTGACCCGTCGCTCTTTCCAGGACGGATTGGATTTCCGGCACATGCTGGTGGTTGTTGATTTTATATGCCCGGATGTTTTCATTCACTTCCGTGTAACTGAGCTCGACCGATGCGCTGCGTCCCGCCCCCGAGACGCCGGAGAGCGAATTGATGACGATCCCTTTCGACGACACCACGCCGGACTTCAACGCCGGCAGGAGCGCGAGGATTGCGCCTGTCGGATAGCATCCGGGGTTTGAGACGAAATGCGCTTTTGCGATGAGGTCGAAGTTGATTTCCGGGAGGCCGTAGACTACCTGGCTCAATAATTCGGGTGCGACATGGGAGTGTTTGTAAAATTGTTCATAAAGTTCCGGGGAAGAGAGTCGAAAATCCCCGCTGAGGTCGATCACGCGCTTGGCCGATTGCAGAAGGTGCGGAACAACCTTCATGGCTTCGCCCGACGGCAGCGCGACGAACGCGACGTCAATCTCGTCAAAGTGGTTGGATTCGAACGACTCAAACTCCAGGTCCACTCTGCCGGCAAAAGCGGGATAGAGGTCTTCGACCTTCTTCCCGGCGGCAGCGCCCGCGACGACTTTTTCCACGCTGACATCGTTCCGCAGGGAAAGAATGCGAAGAAGTTCGGCGCCCGCATATCCGGACGCCCCGATGATGGTCGATCTGATCATGTTGAGTGTTGTGGTAGATTCGAGTTGCATAAATATACATTTTTTTGTATTATTATGCAAATCCTTTTTGACATTCTTTTTTATATGCGAGAACTGCCCCATGAAAGCAATGGATCGTGAATCGACCTATTTTTTCCACACCTATAAGCGAATTCCTCTTGAAATCGACCGGGGGGAAGGGATGTACCTCTTTTCGAAGGACGGGAAATGTTACCTCGATATGTTTTCAGGTCTTGCGGTGAATGCGCTGGGATATGCGCATCCGAGGATTCTCCGGGCAATTGAGGAACAGGCCCGCAGGTATATCCACGTCTCCAATTACTACCTGCAGGAGCCGCAGCTCCAGCTCGGTGAATTGCTCGTGACACAGTCCGGCTGCTCAAAAGTGTTCTTTTCCAACAGCGGCACGGAAGCGATCGAGGGTGCCATCAAGGTTTGCCGGAAATGGGGTTCAACCAGAGGCAAGCGCGAGATCGTTTCTTTCACGAATGCATTTCACGGGCGAACGATGGGCGCGTTATCGATGATGGACCGGCCAAAATACCGGAATGGGTTTGAACCATTCCTCGACGGCTTTCGCACCGTTCCTTTCAACGATCCCGACGAGCTCCACCGCGCAGTCAATGAGCACACTCTCGCCATCGTCCTGGAATTCATACAGGGTGAAGGGGGAATTCGCCCCGTGACGCCGGAATTTGTGGATGAGATCAGAAAGCTGAAATCGAAATTCGATTTTCTCGTCGTCGCGGATGAGATTCAATCCGGCATCGGACGCACGGGAAAGTTCTTCGGCTTCCAGCATTTCAACATTCAGCCGGACATCATCGTGGTCGCTAAACCGATCGGCGGCGGACTCCCACTCGGAGCAATCCTCGGAAATGAAAAGGTCGCGACGGTTTTAGAGCCCGGCCTCCACGGTACGACATTCGGAGGCAACCCGGTCGCTTGCGCCGCCGGTGTCGCAGTGCTTCAGGAGATACTGGAAAAGGGGTTGATACAACAGGCAAGCCTCATGGGCCAATCACTGAAATCAAAGCTCCTTCAACTGAAGAAAGAGTTTTCTCCCATCATAAAAGAGGTGCGCGGGTTCGGCTTGATGCTGGGAATCGAGCTCGACCGGGATGCTGAGCCCGTTGTCGTTGCGATGCGCGAGAAAGGAATTTTGATCAACGGCACCGACCAGACTGTCCTGCGGTTCCTGCCTCCGCTCATCGTCCAGGAACAGCATATCGAGGAAACCATCAAAGCATTGCGCGAGGCCCTGTCGGCTCTGGCGTGACAGCTTCTTACTTGAGAAGAAGCATCTTCTTCATTGCTGAAAAATTTCCGGCGGTCATTCTGTAGAAGTAGACACCGCTCGGCAGGTTACTTCCATCGAAGCTCACCGATCTGTATCCGGCCTCCTGCATTCCGCCTGCAACCGTCGCAACTTCCTGCCCAAGTACATTGTACACCTTCAGCGTCATGTACTTGTCATTTGGCAATTGAAAATTGATAATGGTCGTGGGGTTAAATGGATTGGGATAGTTCTGCTCGAGAGCGAAATCCTTTGGGAGCGCCGTCATACCTGTTGGTTCAGCTTTCAGGCGGAGTCCAGCCGCGCCGTTTGCCAGCACCATAGAACCGTTCCTTCCGAGCGCTTGCAACTGGTTCCCGGCGAGGAATTCATATTTCACGCCGGAATTCTCGTTCAGTTTCCACGAGACCCTGAGGGATAGACCACTCCTTGCGTTGTAATCGGGAATTCCAAGACCGTCTTCACGTTTCCCGGTACAATTTCCATGTATCGCTGGGACGCAAAGCGGACGTCGAATATCTCCACGGGCGGCAGCGGCGGTGCATCAAATTTTGATACAGAGATACTATCCTGACAGCACGCTCCAAAATATATGGACTGTCGATGACCTGCCCGGTCCTCGAAGACCAGAGAATTCAAACCCGGAAGCAGCTCCTTGACGGAAAACCTTGTTGCAGCCTTGGAGAGACCGGCCGATACGGCCATGCTGAGTTTTCCTTGCGAGCCCGCTTTTACCCAGTACCCCCTCATCGGAAAAAGCGAATCGGCGAACGCATAGGACCCGTGATATCCGAAGAAGGCTGATACCACGGTCCCTGCAGGGTATTCGGCCAGTGTACTCACGCTGACAGGAGATGAAAGCGAACCAATGATATTCCAGCCCGGACTCAGAGGAATCGTATCGGACGAACAAGGACTGCCCATCATCGTGATGGTGGAGTCACTGTTAAACTTCAACCAGTAGCCGACACTGCTGGACACCGTATCGCCGGCCACGTAACGCCCTTGGTACGCGAACACATTCGATGAACTGCCGGGGAATACCGTTGACCGATGCACTTTGGTTACTGCAATCGGCACCGAGACGAGATTCCAGCCTTTCGAAATTGAATCTGTCACGATGAAACATTTGGTCGATTGCGCCTCCCCCGTGCTCCATGCCGTTTCAACACTGTCACCGTTGCGAGCTTTCACATGGAATACGTATTGTGTGCACGCCGGAGGCCCGTGACACTGGTTCCCAGCGAGTCACCCCAACCGCCGTACGTCCGCCAGGCTGATGCCGCTCCAAGAATACCGCCGGCCTGGACGTAGAGCGCCACGGAATCGGAGATTGCCTGAAGGGCAAACTCCGTCGATGCGGGATTATGAGAAGAATCGATCGTCACATTGACTGTCGAATAATCGGCGGATGTGATGGCTTCCACTGCGGGCACATTTGCCAGTGTCGCCACGCTGAGGGACACAAAATTGCCGTCCCCCAGAACGTTAAACGGCAGAACTCTATAATAGTATCGCTGGTTGACACTCAATCCGCTATCCACAAATCCAACAGAATTAGCCGGAAGGTCGTTTCCAAGCTGAACGAATGGCCCGGCAGGGACATCGACCGCAGTACGCGATATCCATCTTCATTGTTCGCATTATCGCTCCACGATAACCGGAGACCCGTCGTGCTGACGTTCGATGAAAGAAGAGCCGTCGCCGGTGCAGGAAGAACTGCGGTCGAGAAATTAGCAATCGCATTTGAAGCGACGTTGGGGCCGTGGGCGTTTCTCGCTACAACCTTCCAGTAGTATGCAGTTCCGGGAGCAAGTCCGCTGAACGCATGTGACGTCGCGTTACTGCCCGAACTTATCATGTTCACAGGAGGATTAAGCGTGTCCAGGAAAACATCATACGACTCGGCGCTGTCGGAGACACTCCATGAGAGCGTGCCGGAAAGCGGCAGGCCGCTCGCGCCATTCGGAGGAGAGACGAGCAGAAATGCCCCGGGCGCGTCAACTGCCGTTGTGACGAACTCGACGGCGCGCCGGTCGAAATTGTTGTCCCGCCGGCATTTTTTGCCGAAATTTTCCAGAAGTACGTTGTCGCGTTGAGGAATCCGTTATAACTGTACGTTGTGCCGGTCTGATTCGTGCTGACGATCACCGATGGGGGATTCACCGTATCCACGTAAACGTCATATGCCACGGCATTCGCAGACAACTGCCATGTTAATGTTCCCGAGATTGACTGACCAATCGTTCCGTTCGACGGCGAGATTATTCCAAAAGAACCGGGCGCTACGATGACCGTAGAGAAGCTCCACGGTGTCCCACTTGCGGCGATGTCGCCGGCAAGATTCTTCGCAATCACTTTCCAGAAATACGTTGTGCTGTTTTGTAAACCGCCGTAGGCGTACGATATCCCCGATTGATTCGGGCTCACGAGTGTTGTCGGCGGGTTGATCGTGTCAAGATACACATCGTACGCGCTTGCATTCGTGGACGATTGCCAGCTCAGCGAGCCTGCTATCGGCTGAGTTGTCGTGCCATTGCCCGGACTCGACAGATTGAATGCGCCCGGCGCTGCAACGATTGTCGTGAGATTCCAGGGCGAACCGGTTGAAACGTATTCCCTCCTGTGTTCTTCGCCACAATCTTCCAATAATAGGCCGTGCTGTTCGACAATCCACCGTAGCTGTACGTGGTCCCAGGCTGATTTGAGCTTACGACTGTCACCGGTGGATTGTTCGTGTCTAAGTACACATCGTACCCGGTTGCATTTATGGACGATTGCCAGCTCAGCGATCCGGCTATGGGCTGATTGGTCGCACTGTTGCCCGGGCTCGTCAGATTGAATGCGCCCGGCGTTGCCAAGATTGTCGTAAAACTCCACGGTGAACCGGTTGCGTCGATTGAGCCCCCTGTATTTGCGGCAACTATCTTCCAGTAATAGGTAGTATCGTTGAGGAGTGACGCGTAAGCATACGTGGTATCAGTCTGGGCAGCGCTTACTTTCGTTGTCGGTGGATTTGATGTGCCGAGGTAAACGTCGTACGAGGCCGCACCCGGGGAAGAATGCCAGGTCAACATTCCACCGATCGCCTGGTTTGATGCTGAATTTACGGGAGATATGTGTGTGAACGCTCCCAGGCCAGAGGCATTTGTGAACCTAAAATCACACATAACGGGAATATGATCGGATGCAGAATCGAGTGCATTGGCGACGCTATCGGGAACGGCAGCATTCGGTAACAGGTTGATAGCCACGTTCAAATGATTGCCGTCGTTTCCGTACGCCTTATAGCTCGTTGTGATTGTATTGCTATCCAGCGATGAACAGGACGTGAATATAAAATCAAACCGATCATCCATCCCTCCGGGCGAGCCGCCGCCAAACGAAGCGGTGCGCGGTGATTGTGTGTCATAAAGTGCGAATGCCGGGCTATCGTGCCAAGCGCCGACCTGGTTGATTGGATCTTTCAGCCTTCCATTATTATTCGCTTCACTCTCCGTCAGCTTCACGAATCCGGAGTCCGCGCTCGAATAGAAATTGAAATCTCCCATCACCATGAATTTGGTGCCCGCGGGCAGGGCGGCCAGGTAGTTTCTCAGGACAGTTGCCTCCGCGCGCCGCTGAGATTGATACGTAAGCCCATCGTCCGCCTTAAGATGAACCGCGAACAGATGAATTGTGTCGGAGGTTGCATTCACTTTAAGAATATATTCACCGATGTTGCGGAGGTCGGTTGCAATAAAATTCGCAGTTATGAATGTAACCTTTGTCGACTTGAAGTAAATATGAGGATCGGTATCCGGACCGTCATGAAACGGTATCGTCGTGTAAAGACCCGGCTGGTAGTAGTCCATCACGTCATTGAGAAATGTGGTAACCCCGCTCTGGCTCTGCATTTCTTCAACGATGAGGATGTCCGGTTTGCCGTAAGCACTACTTTTCGAAAGAAGGGATCTCTCGTCGCAGCATCCGTTCCCGGATAATCGAGGATATTATAATCCATGATCCGGAGAGTGTCGGTCTGTCCGGTCGTGCCGGCAAGGAGAAGGGACGAGGCGCAAATATGCAATGCGCCCCACACGCAGGCTAGTGCGGGGAAGCTCGGGAGGCGGAGTTTTTTCAACTTAGTTTTTCGGTTTCTCTAGGGATCTTTCAATGTATTGTATTTAAAGATACCTCATTCTGAGCCAGAATCAATGGGGGTGTGATAGAGATCTCATGTTTTTTCGGTTCAGTTTGTCACGAACACGATTTTTCGCTATACTTGGGTCATCGAGCGATGAAGCAGGACAAGCAGCACGAATACTGGATGGACCTCGCGTTGAAAGAAGCGCAGTCCGCATTTAGCCGGAATGAAGTTCCGGTGGCGCCCTGATCGTCCATGACGGAATCGTGATCGGAAAGGGTTCGAACCAGATCGAGCTCTTGCAGGATCCGACGGCGCACGCCGAGATCATTTCAATTACGGCGGCGGCGTCTCATCTGGGAAACCGCCGGTTGGATGACTGCACGATGTACGTGACACTGGAACCGTGCCCGATGTGTGCCGGCGCGATTGTGATGGCACGGATACCGCTGCTTGTTTTTGGCGCCTACGACTCCAAGGCCGGAGCCGTCACGTCACTCTACACGATTACGAACGACACTCGCTTGAACCACCGGGTGCATGCAATCGGAGGTGTGCTGGAAGAAAAGTGCGGGGGGTTATTGAAGGAATTCTTTCTGAAGACACGATCGAGGGGCGATAAGGCATCGCTTACCTGAGCGTTCCCGAGCCACTCCTCGTTCCCAAGCTCTGCTTGGGAACGGGCCTAGCCTCGAGTGCTCAGCCATCCCGTCTTTTACGCTATCCGCTGTCGAAAGCAAAGCTGCACAGAACGTTTCCAAATGGAATTTGGGAACGAGAACTTGCTCCGTCACTTCTCGTTCCCAAGCTCTGCTTGGGAACGGACCTGACCTCAGATCCTTTCACCCCACGTGCCACTCCGTCTCCACCTCGATTATCCCCTTGCGGCCCGCATAGTTTCCTGCACTCGAGTATTCCCAATCCAGCGGATCCAACACACATCCGCTGCGAACCGGATCGGAATGGATATACTCCAGTTTCTGCTTCATCATGGCCTCGCCACTGATTAATTCGGGGTGAAATCCTTCCTGCCAGACTTGATACATGCTCCCTCGCTTGTGGCGCAGTTTTAGTGAATGAAGCTTCTCCAACACTGGCACTGCGTTTTGGCTCTCCAGAAGATCGACGATGGATCGAGCCGTGTAAGATTTCAGGTCACCAATGTCCCGGCTCAATTTGTTGCCTAGGAGCGATCAGATGAATATGATCCGTCATGATAACGTATCCATATAACCGAAGATGTCTGTATTGCCGCAGAAAGAAAAGTGAGTCAAGTGCAATCTGCACCGCAACCGGATCTGAAAGAAGGGGAATCCATCCAACAACAGTACATGTGAGAAAATGTGGCTTGGTGGGATCCAGGATTTTGTAGCGACTCCGCGTCATGATTACGCTCCTCCCCGTTTTACACATTGCTCAGAACATTCCCAAATGGAATTTGGGAACGAATACTTGCTCAGTCATTCCTCGCTCCCAAGCTCTGCTTGGGAACGGACCTAGGAGTCTGTCCGACTAACTGATTTTGCGTATAAAACTGGTCTCGGGATTTCGACGCTGAGACTGTTCACTGCTTTGGTCTTGCTTTTTTTTTCTCTCTTGTTTGTTCTTTGACATCTTGTGAGGAGCTTCACCCAGCAAAGAGGAGATTTCGCCTTCTGGGTTGCTCAGAGCAAGCTCTGAAGAGCTTCTTGAGGTTGTGTGTTGCGGTTACCAGGAACCATTCGGCCCTTGCTTTCATATATCCTCTCAGACTGAACTGTCGAAAACCCTGGACATGCTTGATCTGACCAATCGGCGGTTCGGCGATGTATTTTCGTTTGGCATAGAGACGTCTCCCCTTCATCGTCAACAACTTTCGCTTCATCCGTTGCTTGATTGTGAGAACTGCCGGGATGCGTCCTCGCGGGGATTGACCTCGATCGATCCATTGATCGGGCTTTGCACCCTTGATGGCAATATAGGAATCGATGCGTTTCTTCTTCAGATATTTTAGATTATTGTCCGTTACTGAATACCCCGCATCGGCGCTCAATACTTTCGGCTTCTGGGATAAGCGCTTGACCATAGCAGGCAAAAGTTCATCGTCGGTGGGGTTGTTCGAGAGATCGGTTGCCACAATAACCTGATGCGCACTGTCGACAGCGACTTGGGCATTGTATCCTTGCACAAATGTCTTCTGATAAGGCATGATCCGTGAATCGGGGTCGGTGAAGTTTCGTTGGGCACAATCTGCAATCTCTTCCTTGCCCGTTTTGGCGTTCCGCTCGGTCTTCACCTGGGCCATAGGTATGTGCTCGTCCGGGGGCGGCTTGGACCTGTCATCCTCCTCGGACTGCTCCTTTGCCTCTTGTTCCAGAGCTCGTTTCGCTTCCTCGATGCGGGCCAAGCGAGTTTCGCGCCGGGCGAGTTCTTCAGGCAATTCATCGCCGCGTTTGTCTTTACCGTACAACCGATCTTCACGATCATCTGTCTGTTTGGCTTGCCGGAGAAGCTCGGAGATCTCTTTCTGTAACCGTTTCGTCTCCTGCTTCATCCGCCCATAGCTCATGGCTTTGTGCTTGGATGCGTTAGCTTTGATCTTTGTTCCATCGAGCGAAATATGACCAAATTTCACTACGCCGGCCTTCTGGCACAGCTGAAGAACCTCCATGAACAGGTGCTCAAGTGTGGTCAAGTGGAGTTTTCGAAAATCGCTGATCGTACGGTGATCCGGTTGGTTGTTCGCTGCCAGGACCCGGAAGGCAACATCTTCCTGACAATGCTTCTCAAGTTTGCGAGAGGAAGTGATGCCGTTGCAATATCCGTAGAGCAGAATGCCCATCATCACCTTAGGATGGTAAGGGGGATAACCGCGCTCTTCATCCTCATAGACGCAGATGATTGGAGAGAGGTCAATGGTATCAAGAATCTCTCGTACAAAATAGACCATGTGTTCAGCAGGTAGCCAATCCGTCAATGATGGCGGCATCAGGAAGAGTTGATCCGGTTCATACGGACGGTATGTTTTGCTCATCAGCGATCGAGTATATGATTGTGATTGATTATTCATACACAAATATAATACACGATCACGCGATTTCTACACCCACAGAAAAATATTACTCGGACAGACTCCTAGTCCTCCGTGCTCAGCCATCCGTTCTGCTTTGCGATCCAGCGCTGATGCGAGAATCTTACAGAGAACATTCCCAAATAGAATTTGGGAACGGAGCCGCGATGCCACATGCCCGCCTCAACCTGCCTGGAGCTTCTCCGCCTTGTCGGCTACTTTCAATTGTTCGATGATATCGTCCAGCTTCCCGTCAATGATCACGGCAACGGTTGTAGAGCGTTAATCCAATGCGGTGGTCTGTCAAACGGTTCTGCGGAAAATTGTACGTGCGGATTTTTTCGCTCCGGTCACCGCCGCCGACCATAGAACGTCGTTGGGCCGTGATTGAGGCGGTCTGCTCGTTTAGTTTCGCCTCATAAAGTTTTGCCCTCAGCATTTTCATGGCGCGCTCTTTGTTCTGGAACTGCGAGCGCTCCTGCTGGCAAGCCACCACAATGCCCGTCGGCTTGTGGGTGATCCGCACAGCCGTTTCAACCTTATTGACGTTCTGTCCGCCTTTGCCCCCGGCGCGGTACGTCGTAATGTCGAGGTCGGCGGGGTTCACCTCAACTCCACATCTTCCACTTCCGGCAGCACGGCAACCGTCGCCGCCGAGGTATGAACGCGGCCTTGCGCTTCTGTCTCCGGCACCCGCTGGACACGATGCACGCCGCTTTCAAACTTGAGCGTCCCGAACGCGTGTTTCCCCCGCAAGGTAAAGATCACTTCCTTGAATCCCCCGATGCCGGTGTCGTTCCAGTCCATGAGCTCCACCTTCCAGCCCGCCCGCTCGGCGAAGCGGGTATACATTCGATATAGATCGGCGGCAAAAAGCGCGGCTCTTACCCCCCGTGCCCGCGCGAATCTCCATGATGCAGTCTTTATCGTCGAGCGGGTCCTTGGGAATCAGCAGATTTTTCAGCTCCTCTTCGAGGCGAACGAGCTTTTGCCGTGCCTCCGGGAGCTCCTCATTCGCGAGCGCACGCATTTCAATGTCATCGGACTTCTCAGCAAGGTGGAGGAGGTTTTCTCCATCCTCCCTCGCTTTCTTGTATGATTGATACGCCTGAACGATGGGGGAAAGGTCGCTGTGCTCCTTACCGAGCTCGCGGTATCGGTCCTGGTTATTGATAACCGCAGGATCGGATAATAGTTGCGTCATTTCTTCGTAGGCGGCGACGATTTTTTCAAGTCGGTCAAACATACCTTCATTAGTGATGTTGCACACGGCCATGATTGTTAACGAAAAATCCTAAATCCGAATATCTAAATCCTAAACAAATCCTAAATCTCAACATCTAAATTCTAAACAAGCACCAGCCTCTAAGCCAAGACATCTAAGGAATCATGAACGTTTGCCGTTCTAATTGATGTTTCGATTTGGGGATTTAGAACTTATGTTTTGTTTAAGATTTCGGATTTCGCGCTTAGAATTTGTCTATGATTAGTGTTTCGCATTTAGAACATCAAGAATGGTTTTGCGTAACGTCAGTTAGTTTACCCCGATGAATTCAGCCAAACTGGTTGGAACGAGCGACCCCGGACAAGTTCAGAAGGGTGTTGGATGTATGTAAGCGGCGCATCACCGAGCTGAATCTCCTCGATACCTAACGCACACTTCAAAGCGACAAGCGCAACCTCGACCTGGGGTTTTTGCGGTTCCTGTGTAGTGATGCGCTGGAGCCAGAGTCCCGGCGCAACAAGGGTTTTTCCCAGCGCGGTCGTTGTTCGCTTCGCCGACCAGCGGATGAACTCATAAGCGATGCCGCCGACCACCGGGATAAACGCAAGGTGCCAGACAAGACGGATGGGAAGCGAAATTTTCCCGAGCCACATGATGATGAGGGAATCCAGAACGCTGAACATCAGTATTGCAATCACCATGACGATGAGGATGAAGCTCGTCCCGCAGCGCGGATGAAACCGTGTAAACCGGAGAGCCGACTCGGCAGTCAGGTCCGCTGGATTCCAACGTTAATCACCGCCTTATGCTCGCGCCCGTGGTACTTAAAAGCCGCCTTCACATCCTTGAGCATCGAGATCACTGCCGAGGTACCGAGAAGGATGTCAGATGCGAATACCTCCGGCGATAGTTGAACCAGAATGCCTTCTGTTCGATGTTGAACAGTTTCGTTGTCATTATGCATCGGCGTGACGAAGAAAATTGCCACTGCAACTACGAGGACAACAGCAACCGTCAGCGCCAGACTTACATTGGACGCTTTTTCTTTTCCTTGATCTGTTTCCCGTTTCCGGGGCACGCTTTTCAGCTCGGTTCGTGCATGGCATTTCGGCGGAGAAATTGAGCGTCTCGATTCCGACGAACATCATTTCGACCGAGACCCGCGGCCCCGCGGAGGATGGGGAGCTTGAAAAGTTTGTTCCGCTCCGCCAGCGACATGTACGGCTTTCGTTTCGCACCACGATTTCGCCATTCCACCGGCGAACCGCCGTGGCGATCCTTGCCCGGGGCGCGCATCATCACACCCTCGATGACTGCCTGTCCGCCAACGGCCAGAGGTTTGTTCGGGTCAAAACGTATTGATTGATTATTATCCGGCAAATCTAAAATCCTTTTTCATTATTTTAATGTACAAATTTTTCGGTCGATTTGCTAAGGGAGAGAAAGAAACGCAGAGCCATTCCATCCTCTCCTGTGAGGAGAGGATTATAGGTGAGGTCTCGTGTGGATTTCTGTCGTTTGAAACTGAAACATCACCGAAAGAAAACGTAGACTGACAGGGGTAACAACGAGCCTCCTCGTTCACATTCGACCAGCAAAACGCAAGTATGGTTCTTCAAATTGCAGAGTGATCACGCTTGAGTATTCGCTAAGAAATTCCAAGTCAAAGTATCTCTCCCCCATATGAATGTCTTAAGAGAGAACATTTTTCCGCACTCTTCTTCCCGGAGCGATAATCACAGACAAATTCAGGCATGAAGCATATTGTAACGTCACTGATGGTCTCGAAGTCTTTTGAATTCGTCTTGTCAGGCTTTACCTGGTCGATACCGCCTTTCTTGTACGGAATGGCCTGCACAACAACAGGAATGTTCAACTCTTGAGCCAAGTTTTTGAGTTGCTGGGCAATTTTCTTTTCATTCAGAAAAAACTCTATCAGCTCGGCGCCGTCAAGAATGAGAATCTCTGGGGAGATTTTCGGGCTAACGAGACATATTCCTTCCATCGAAGATTGTTGGGATTCCCGATATCTACATCGGGCAATCGAAGCGATTCCTCCACAACCAGCTCATCGTGGAACTCTTTGCGTTGTTGCGGCTTCAAAGTCCCGAGTTTCCGATTGAAATAGTCGTAGAAGTTCGACTGGGTGTAGATGTAATCGACTTTCTTCTACAGGCGTTGTAGATAGCCATGTCGAACAAGAAAAACATGTTGATCTGATTCAACGGTCCATGAACAGCGACCAATTGCCCTGGAAGGAATCCCTTGGTGGTCTCGTTGATTGCCCGGACGCCGCTGCTGAATCCCTTGATTTCGGGCATAGGACTTACGTCAAACCAATCGAATATCTCGAAGTGAGGCACTTCTTGCTGTTGCACTTTCTCCGGCTCAGTGCGTGCGACCAAGGTTCCCGCGATAGGAGCTATAACGGTCGCTTGTGCCACAGATTTTAGAAAGTTCCGCCGTTTCATAATCATCTCCCGGCGAATATTCTGACAAACAGTCTTGCTATGCGATACACCACAAAAACGGCAAACACTGGAAAGAAAAGGAAACAGAAAAATTCCCGGAGGTAATTATTATTGCTTTCCTTTAGCAATTGTTCTCAATAAGGAAATGTAAGCCGAACGATGCTGCAACGCCCAGCAATATCCATTTTGCAAACCATGCAATAACTGAGAAGAACCCTCTTACAACCGACCAAGCAAGAATAACTGGTCCAAAGAGAATGTAAAGAACAGTCATGTACAATGATACGAAGACTCAAACGAGAAATCGTATCATTGGGTGATAATTTTCTTCAAAACTTCTAAGCGTTTCTCGAACATCCTGTTTCTACTGGATGGGTGATAGAAAATATATTTTATTGTTCTGATCAAGATACGGGTACTCAACCTGATTCCAATGTTGATTGGAATTCCTGGGCTCGGAAAGATTGAACATTTCGGAGGAGAGTGGGGTAATACGCTCGTCCTCCACCTAAGCAGAATGTCATACATGAATGCTTAGAACTTCGCTGCCACAACTGAAATTGTCGCCTTCGTTTCTGGTCACGTTCCAATTGTTTCTCCGATTGGTCGAAGAGTAGCTGCTTGTTCGCCTGCTTAGGATTGAAACTGATGTTGCAAATGAACGAGTTCTTCGAGATATATCTCGCCAGGCGTTCATTGTCAACATTCTCATTCTTGAACTGGACCAATTTCACGATTTTGCTTATGCCCCATTCATAGCGACGAGGTGTCATTCTCTCCAGGAATGTTTGAACGAGCTTTTCATCAAATTTCACCACTTGTTGTTTGTAGTAATCAGAGTCAACCTCATTAAAGGGTGTTTTACCCCAACGCTCTTCTTCTCCGATGAACCAGAACTTGGCATTAGGGTCGCCATAGCCGAGATGCTTGGAAAGAAGCTCATATATTTCCGGTTTTGTACACATCAATACTCCTCAAGAAAGTTTAACATTCAACGATTAGATTTATTTCCGCGAACCTGAAATCGACCTATCGCGTTGTAGGATTATGATGTTCCTTCAGAGTATCGGTTGCCAGTTTCATAATT
>CAVSHI010000003.1:0-1291877 GCA_963727845.1 Ignavibacteriota bacterium | reverse complement strand
CGGCGTAGCCGCTGTTAACCTGAATGTTGCCGTTCGCGTCAACAGGATCTTGAAAAACTCCTTGCGTGAAATCGGATTCGAATATCGACGCGTTCACTTCGAAAAACGCCCCTGCGCTGATGACATGGTTGTAATTAACGCTTCCGAGGAAACTTTTTTGCCACATGGTGTAGTCGCCGTCGGGGTCAAGCCGGAACGCGTGATCGTAGGACCGCGAGGTTTGATCTTCATACAGCGCTTGCAGCGTGAGGTTCTTTCCGTTCCCCGCATTGATGGAGAGCTTGCCCTGCAGCGAGTAATGCTGATTGTAGTTCATCGGGACGAGATCCCCATTGCCGGATGAAACGACCACCCATTTCGAGGGGTCGTTTGCGGCATAGTGGGAGGAATCGTGCGTGTTAAAGATGCGGTCTCCGTAAATGTAGCTATCGTCATAGTAATATTTTCCCGCAACGAAAAATTTCAAGAGATCGCTTCCTTGAACAACGGGACCGCTCAGGTCCGCTTGAAGCTGCTCGACCGGAATCGGTCTCAAACCGGCTGCCCATCTGGCCGTGGGGCTGAGAACATCAGTCCCGGGAAACAGGTCGGTGCGCCCGGTGAGGTATGAGCCTGCTTGTGCCATGACATGGGCGGTGTAATGATCGCCGCCGATTTTCGTCACCTGGTTAACAACTCCCGAAAGGGCTTCACCGTATTCGGCATTGAACGTGCCGCTCAATACCTGCACTTCTTCAACCGTGTTGACTTCCGGCTGGAGGGCCGAGGCTCCGGAAAACACGTCATTCACCGGCATACCGTCTACCAGATATTTCACCTCGTCACTCCTGCCGCCCCGGAAATGCCCCTCCACAACTCCGGCCTGGAGGTTAATCACCGTTGCGATATCTTCCACCGGCATCGTGGCGAGCTTCTCACTCGTTACCGTAGCGGATGTTGATGTCAGATCCCTCTGGACTATGGGACGCGATGCAGTCACCTGCACCTCGTTCATCTGTACCACCTGGGGGGTAAGCTCAAAATCGATTTTGGTCGTTTGATCGACGGAAACGTTCACGTTTGTCTCTGTGACCGGTGTGTAACCGATGTCGGAGGCTTTCAGTTGATAGGTCCCGGGGGGAAGATTGATGATGAAATAACTTCCGTTGAGATCGGAAATGGCTCCCGACGTTGTGCCGACGACCAAGATGTTCACGCCGATGAGCGGCTCGTGCGTTTGGGAATCGGTGATCTTACCGGCGATCTTTCCGGTCGTTCCCGCGATTGCAATTGTGCCTGCGAGGCACACAGCAGTGAGTGCACAGACTATTCGGGACAACAAAGTTCGTATCAAGAGCATAAGGTTATCTGCGATGAATGATAACGATAATTGAAGAATTCTACAAGATATTTTCCATGGTGCTTCAGTGCGATTTGAGATCCCCTTCGCTGATGCGAGCGGCATTCTAACCCATCCCCCAACCGTTTCCCTCTGCGAGGGAAGGGGTTGGAGCACACCGGAGGCGTGTAACGTTGAGTTAGCCCTGGCATCGAGCCTGGGAGATAAAAATAAAGGGGGTACGTACCCGTACCCCCTTAGTGTTTCTACAGCATCACTTAATCAGCAACATCTTCTTCACGATTGCGGTGGAACCGGTCAGCAGGCGGTAGAAATATACGCCTGATTGTACGGTCATACCGTTGTCGTCCTTGGCATCCCACGTCGCTGAGTGATAACCGGCACCGACGTTGCCCTGAACCAGCATTCTTACCTGCTGACCCAGCATATTATACACCGTCAACGTGATCGCTCCGGCTCGCGGAACGGCATACTCGATAACCGTTGTCGGGTTGAACGGGTTCGGATAGTTGTTCATGAGTTCGAACGTCTTCGGCAACCCATCCGCATTCTTCACACCGGTAGTCGTTCCGATGACTTGAACCGTGATATCATCGTAATAGACCGTACCGGTGAAACGGCCATAGACATGTGGTCGAACCGACAGCGCCGTGATGGACGTGTTATTGGGAACCGTGACATCCACGTAGTACTGTGTCCAGTCGAACGAGGTCACGTTCGGAAACACGAACGCGTAATCCTGCGCGCCGATCTCATCGTACGGAGAGTTCGGTAAATATCCGCTGTGGAATATCGGCGTGACACCAACCGCCCATGTTCCGGCCCATAATGCCGCGGAATCCGGCACCAGATTGCTCGCCTTTATCCACATCGCTATCCGCAATACATCGCCGGCTTTGACGCCGTTTAACGCCGTAATATCGCGCGCGCCTTTAGCTGCTGCCGATGCCGTCGCTCCTCCGTTGATCGGGTACCGTTGCGTACCAACCCATCCATCATGGGGAGCCCGGTTAAAGGGCAGATTGAACTTCAGCGAGTACAGTCCTGAATGCGCCGCCTCGCTCGTTATAACCGTGTTCTCGAACCCGTTCGAAAGCTGGCCGTCATTCCCGCCAATGGGCGGCAGCCAGTAGTTCCATCCGGTCGGTACACCTACACCCGTATTCCAATCCTGACCCGCCCAGGCTCCGGCGCGTCCGTAGAATACGAAATCATCGGCCCATACCGTCCCCGTCGCGTTCTTGCCTGCTACGAACTTCACAATCGTCGTATACGAGTCGTGGATCAATACTGTCTGTCCGATTGCATTCGTATCGGCAACCCATCCGCTGCTTGTTCCAACACTTTGATCGATCGGTAATTTCGTCTCTCCCATGAATACACCGTTGGTATCCCAGAACGAATACGAAACCCACCACCGTTGATCGTCCGTTGTCGGGTTTGTATTCACACCCTGCGTCTTTACGTAGGCGCCAACGAGAATATCAACGTTCTTGTTGTTGTACGGCGACCAGATATCGCACATATTCGTCGATATCCATGACGCTGAGTCTGACGTCGCCGCCGGCTTGCTGATCTCTAAACTATGGCCCAGAGATCGATACTGATCTGTCGCCCAGGTCAATGTCGCTCCAGAAGGTGTACCACCCATCGTCCAGTACGAAGGCAATGTCCCTTCGAAACCACCGATGGCGTTCAACTGAGGTACTTCCAGCTTTTCCACCGTAATATCGTCATAATAGACCGTACCGGTGAAGCGGCCATAGACATGTGGCCGAACCGACAGCGCCGTGATGGACGTGTTATTGGGAACCGTGACATCCACGTAGTACTGTGTCCAGTCGAACGAGGTCACGTTCGGAAACACGAACGCGTAATCGTGCGCGCCGATCTCATCGTACGGAGAGTTCGGTAAATATCCGCTGTGGAATATCGGCGTGACACCAACCGCCCATGTTCCGGCCCATAATGCCGCGGAATCCGGCACCAGATTGCTCGCCTTTATCCACATCGCTATCCGCAATACATCGCCGGCTTTGACGCCGTTTAACGCCGTAATATCGCGCGCGCCTTTAGCTGCTGCCGATGCCGTCGCTCCTCCGTTGATCGGGTACCGTTGCGTACCAACCCATCCATCATGGGGAGCCCGGTTAAAGGGCAGATTGAACTTCAGCGAGTACAGTCCTGAATGCGCCGCCTCGCTCGTTATAACCGTGTTCTCGAACCCGTTCGAAAGCTGGCCGTCATTCCCGCCAATGGGCGGCAGCCAGTAGTTCCATCCGGTCGGTACACCTACACCCGTATTCCAATCCTGACCCGCCCAGGCTCCGGCGCGTCCGTAGAATACGAAATCATCGGCCCATACCGTCCCCGTCGCGTTCTTGCCTGCTACGAACTTCACAATTGTCGTATACGAGTCGTGGATCAATACTGTCTGTCCGATTGCATTCGTATCGGCAACCCATCCGCTGCTTGTTCCAACACTTTGATCGATCGGTAATTTCGTCTCTCCCATGAATACACCGTTGGTATCCCAGAACGAATACGAAACCCACCACCGTTGATCGTCCGTTGTCGGGTTTGTATTCACACCCTGCGTCTTTACGTAGGCGCCAACGAGAATATCAACGTTCTTGTTGTTGTACGGCGACCAGATATCGCACATATTCGTCGATATCCATGACGCTGAGTCTGACGTCGCCGCCGGCTTGCTGATCTCTAAACTATGGCCCAGAGATCGATACTGATCTGTCGCCCAGGTCAATGTCGCTCCAGAAGGTGTACCACCCATCGTCCAGTACGAAGGCAATGTCCCTTCGAAACCACCGATGGCGTTCAACTGAGGTACTTCCAGCTTTTCCACCGTAATATCGTCATAATAGACCGTACCGGTGAAGCGGCCATAGACATGTGGCCGAACCGACAGCGCCGTGATGGACGTGTTATTGGGAACCGTGACATCCACGTAGTACTGTGTCCAGTCGAACGAGGTCACGTTCGGAAACACGAACGCGTAATCGTGCGCGCCGATCTCATCGTACGGAGAGTTCGGTAAATATCCGCTGTGGAATATCGGCGTGACACCAACCGCCCATGTTCCGGCCCATAATGCCGCGGAATCCGGCACCAGATTGCTCGCCTTTATCCACATCGCTATCCGCAATACATCACCGGCTTTCACAGAACCTGCAAGGGTGTTGATCGGGTACCGTTGCGTACCAACCCATCCATCATGGGGAGCCCGGTTAAAGGGCAGATCGAACTTCAGCGAGTACAGTCCTGAATGCGCCGCCTCGCTCGTTATAACCGTGTTCTCGAACCCGTTCGAAAGCTGGCCGTCATTCCCGCCAATGGGCGGCAGCCAGTAGTTCCATCCGGTCGGTACACCTACACCCGTATTCCAATCCTGACCCGCCCAGGCTCCGGCGCGTCCGTAGAATACGAAATCATCGGCCCATACCGTCCCCGTCGCGTTCTTGCCTGCTACGAACTTCACAATTGTCGTATACGAGTCGTGGATCAATACTGTCTGTCCGATTGCATTCGTATCGGCAACCCATCCGCTGCTTGTTCCAACACTTTGATCGATCGGTAATTTCGTCTCTCCCATGAATACACCGTTGGTATCCCAGAACGAATACGAAACCCACCACCGTTGATCGTCCGTTGTCGGGTTTGTATTCACACCCTGCGTCTTTACGTAGGCGCCAACGAGAATATCAACGTTCTTGTTGTTGTACGGCGACCAGATATCGCACATATTCGTCGATATCCATGACGCTGAGTCTGACGTCGCCGCCGGCTTGCTGATCTCTAAACTATGGCCCAGAGATCGATACTGATCTGTCGCCCAGGTCAATGTCGCTCCAGAAGGCGTATTACCCATCGTCCAGTACGAAGGCAATGTCCCTTCGAAACCACCGATGGTATTGATGTTCATATCTTGCGCCAGCACCCCTGACCAACACCAGCAGGTCAGCAGGAGCAGAACAAGTAATAATCCAATGCGTTTCATGACAACTTCCTTATATTGGTTGTGAGTTGGTTAATTGTGATTTTGTGATACTGCAACTGCTGCTATTGGCAATACTGGTAAACTTGTAGCTGCCGTATTTATGTACCGCCGTGAAAACCTCCGATTACAAATCTACCGTCGAAGAAACATTGGCCTTACGCACATCATCTTCTTGCACGGTACCGGAAGACTCTCGGACAACAAGCTCCACCGGAACATGAACAGTCGTGATTGTTTCCACCTTTGATTTGATAATATCCACCAAGAGTCGAACGGCGAGTTTTCCCATTTCTTCTTTCGGTACACTGACTGTCGTAAGCCGCGGCTCAACGTGTGAACTCATTTCGATATCATCGAACCCGACGACCGCAATGTCGTCCGGGATCTTCTTGCCGACAGCCTTGAGGTAGCGCATGCATCCGATTGCCATGGCATCGTTTGCAGCAAATATCGCAGTCGGCTCACCCCCCTGCTTCAGCAATCGTTCGGCAGCGTTGTAACCGTTATGCATTCGAGTATCTTTTTCATCGGTTACGACTAACGATGGCCTGTAGGCCAGGTCACGTTCCCCCAATATCTCTTTGTATGCCTCACATCGTTCTGCAATACTGGGATGCCGGAGATCGCCGCCAATAAATGCAATCTCTTTATGTCCGCGCTCAATCAGATGAAGCATCGCAGCACGCACTCCGCCTTGATTATCAATCAATACGGACGAGATCCGCCTAGGTTCAAGCGCATAATCGACCAACACCATCGGCAAAGCAAGTTTGTCAATGTACTCGACGAGTGCTTCACTTATTTTTCCTGCAATGATGACACCGTCAACATGTCTATCAAGCAAGAAACGCGGCACCGAGCCGTTCTTCTTGTTGAATCTCTTGCCTACCGTTGTGAGCAAAACGTAATAATCGTGATCGCGGGACTCAAATTCAGTGCCCAAGAAAATCTTTGTATAGAAGGGCTCAACCTGGGTGAAGTGGTCCTCAGAAATTATAAATCCGATATTACCGGTGAGCCTTGATGCAAGACCTCGTGCGCCGCGGTGCGGATGGTAGCCGAGTTTTGCTATTGCTTGCAATACTTTCTGACGCGTTTGATCGCTGACATTGGGCTGGTTATTGAGAACGAGAGAGACGGTAGAGATAGAGAGGGACGTTTCTCTTGCGACATCTTGTATGGTCGGTTGCCGTTTCATGAAGGCTTGCAATCGAAACGCTTTAAGTGTTTATAGCCACAATATGCCCAAAATGACTAAAAATTGCCGTGCTTGACCGGATGAAAATGCTGTCGAGAAGTGTATTATCGAAGCCCTTCGATAATACAAAATAAATCTCTCATTGTCAAGTAAAATTTGGAAGAAAAATGCCGAAGTCTTATTCACCTCCCCCCACGAGTTTCCCGGAGTTCGTACACCCAATCGATTGGTGCCAATGTTGGATTTCATGCCATGATCCGCAGGCCATGGGGACTCTCGGGAGATCACGCGACGATGACCTGCCCCCATTGCTGTACCGACCCCGTCTGAACATAGTCGGAAGTTTGAAGAGCAATGGCCCTAATATGACACTGGATTTCTGGTCGCGAACGATTTCATCAGCATTCATTGTACAAATTCTTGTAACCCACTTTGCACCGCCAGTTCATATTGTCTGGATCAACGGCGTTGCGATCCGTTCCATCTTGATCATTTTGCAATTTGGATAGATCAGTCGGATTTCTTATCTTTTCCAATATCTTACTCTCACCAAAGGAAGTCCTATCGCAATGCATGATAAACATCCAGAAATCTTTCGTCGCCATAAGAATAATCCCATCTTAACTGCGGCCGGTTGGCCGTATCCTGTCAACAGTGTGTTTAACCCTGGTGCAACATTGTTGCCGGATGGAACCACGATCCTTTTATGCCGGGTGGAAGATCGGCGGGGGCTTTCCCACCTTTGTGTGGCCCGCTCGGCAAATGGTGAAGATGGTTGGCGCATTGACCCGCAGCCAACCCTATTACCGGATGCGGAAAATTATCCGGAAGAATTATGGGGCATTGAAGATCCACGCATTACGTTTCTTCGAGAATTGAAAAAGTATGCCGTTGTTTATACTGCCTACACACGCGGTGGTCCCGGCGTTGCCCTGGCGCTCACAGAAGATTTCCATAGCTTTGATCGCTATGGCATTATCATGCTGCCCGAGGACAAAGATGCCGCGCTCTTGCCAAAGCGAATTGACGGTTCTTGGGCTTTGATCCATCGCCCCGCCGGCGCGCCGAGAGCTCATATGTGGATCTCTTATTCCCCGGACTTGAGAAACTGGGGGAGGCGTACGTTGATGATGGAAGCCCGGGAGGGTGCATGGTGGGATGCGAACAAAATCGGCCTCTCACCTCCGCCGATTGAAACGCCCCGGGGCTGGCTCGTAATTTATCACGGTGTAAAACAGTCATGTGCCGGATGCATGTACAGGCTAGGGCTCGCACTGTTTGATGCGAAGAAGCCGGAACTTTGCCTTAAGCGCGGCGACGAATGGATATTCGCTCCGGAAGAACCCTACGAACAGCGCGGTGATGTGGGAAACGTCGTATTTCCATGCGGCTACACTATCGCACCCGATGGTGATACGATCAGGTTGTACTACGGCGCGGCCGATTCGAGTATTGCGCTGGCCACCGGCAGCCTTCGCGCAATGCTTGAGTGGCTCGATCAACACGGATGAGCCTCAATTCCCCAGCTCCAGATTCTAAGGTGAAGCCATGAAAAAAATCCTTCTTTGTAGCATTCTCCTGTCTGCCATTTCGTTTTCGCAAACACCACAGGCTGCTGATAGCGGCAAGACAACCGGCACAGGCACTGAAACGCCATGCCCCGGCATGCCAACCGTAACGTATGCCGGCAAAACATACAACACCGTTCTGATAGGCAGTCAATGCTGGCTAAGAGAAAATCTCGATGTCGGAACGATGATCTCAAGAAGGCAGGACCAAACCAACGATAGCGTGATTGAAAAGTACTGTTACAACGATGATACGTCAAATTGCAACAAGTATGGCGGACTTTACCAGTGGGACGAAGCGATGCAGTACACCACCGCTGAAGGTGCGCGCGGCATCTGCCCTTCCGGGTGGCATATACCAAAGTATGCCGAATACGTCACTTTGAGAACAGCCGTAGAGGAAAATGGAAATGCGTTGAAAGCGATCGGACAGGGTACGGGCACGGAAGCCGGTACAAACGCAAGCGGGTTTTCTGCGTTGCTGGCGGGCTCCCACGGCCACATTGGTAACTTTACTTCTCTCGGCTTCACTACGCGCCTCTGGAGTTCCACGGCCAACAGTGCGTCGGGCGCTTTCAGCCTGTACTTGAACTACAATGCCGGCACCATCCTTCTCTATAATAGCATCAAGCCCGACGCGTTCAGCGTGCGCTGCCTCAAGGATTAGATGGTGATGTCGGAATTCCTGCCAATGAAATTACTGCTATTTCTTGCCGCCTGTTTTTTATACCCGGGAGCGCTGTATCCTCAGCAAATGGACATCTCGATCACCGGTCTCAATACCGGTATGGCATATGTCTCAACCATAACGGGAGAGAAAGTAACGCCGGTGGACTCAATTACCTCGACCGGCAAAGGAAAATTTGTGGTCAGCCTGCGCGCTCAGCGATACCATCCCGGCCTGTATCGGATCTCGTTCGACAAGAACATGTGGCTCGATTTTATGTATGACGGTGAAGATATCGAAATGGCGACAACCGCAACCGCCCTTTTCGATAGCATGCGCGTCGCACAATCGGAAAGCAACCGGTTGTATCATTCATTCTTACGGCTGAATAAACAATACAGAGCAAAGACAGATCTGCTCCAGCTCGTGCTGGCCCGCTATCCCAAAGACGACTCCTACTACAAAACGACGCAAACCACCATCGCTCAATTGCAAAAGGAGTATTCGTACTTCGTCAACAACGTGTCGCAACGGAAACCCGCTTCTTTTGTCGCACGATACATCCGTTCTTCACAGTTGCCGGTTATGGATTTCAATCTCCCACCGGAGAAGCAGCTCGCCTGGCTGAAAGCTCACGCCCTGGACAATGTCGATTTCAGCGACAATGAACTTGTCTACTCTGACCTCTTCACGAACAAGACAATCGAATACCTTACATACTACCGCAATCCCCAACTGCTCAAAGAGCTTCTCGAAAAGGAATTCATGGTCGCGGTCGACACGATTCTGGGCAAAGCCAGGTTGAATCAACTCGTGTATCAACATGTCACCGAATATCTCATAGATGGTTTTAGGAACTTCGGCTTTGAAGAGTGCATCGATTACATCCTTGAGAATTATGTACTGAAGGATGACCTGTGCCTCGATGAACGTCCGGGAAGCTCTCTTGAGAGAATAATCAAGCAGAAGAAGGTCTTGCCGATTGGCGCTGCCGTGCCTAACATTCTCCTGCCGGACACATCCGGAGACATCATCTCCCTGATGAAGATTGATGCAGAGAAGATTTTGATTTTGTTCTATTCAAGTTCGTGCCCGCATTGCCAGGCAATGATTCCCAGGTTGGCCGAGATCTATAGGGCCAAGAACACCTTTCGAGTGATGGCCGTATCACTGGACAGTAATCGAAATGACTGGATCGGTTTCATACGAACGAACAATCTCGACTGGATGAATCTCAACGACCCGGGAGGATGGTCCGGCAACGCGGCATCCGATTACCTCGTCTACGCGACGCCCACAATGATACTGATCGATAAGGAAAAGAAAATACTTGCCAAGCCTTTGACCATCGATGAATTGGTGAAATTGTTATAACGGGAGAGATTTCCGGAATTCATGTTCACGCTTTCCCGGAAATGATGTTGAATCTCTTCCCGCAAATGCTTATGTTGTTCAAGCGTTGTTCTCTTCCGTCAGTACATGAGAAATGTCGACTCGTTTCATTGATAGAAACATCATCACGTCAGTCCTTGCCGGCGCATGCACGCCTGGTGAGGTGAGAGAGTTTGTGCAGCGATGCTACGACCTTGCTCTCCCGGTCATACGGAAAAAACTCTCGCTTGGAAAGCTCAACCTTGAGGCGATGGGCCTGACGGAAGCGGACGTCGTCTACGATTGTCTTGCGGATCTTTTTCAACGCAACGACGGGGATGGCTTTTTCGAGATTAGAAACTTTTTTGCCCGGCACCTCCCTCACGTCGAGAACTGTTCTGACCAGGAACTACTGATTGCCCTGCGCGTTCTCGTCGTCGGCAGCGTGAATAATAATATTGTCCGCCTGTACGGCGAAGCCGACCCTGCGCTGAGGAAGATTCTTCGGAACCTTAAAATTGCACTTGACCGTTCTCAAGACTTCGATCGAATCACACGTTTCAACGAAACACACGTGGTCCCCGCAGGAATCGATGCACTCCTGCACCGGCCACCCATTTCTCTGGATTATTTAAGGCAGGAATTTTCACGGGTGGTGCTCCTCGACGACAGTGTTCCCGAGATGTTGACAAAACTCCATAGAACTATCTGTAGCCAGGAAGAATATCAACGGGCTGTTCCGCTCGTGCTTTGTGCGATTCTGTTCAAAGAAGTGTACGCCCTGGGATGGCAAGCCCAACATGAGGCGGAAACAGTCCAACCGGACGCGGAAACCGCCGAGAGCGATGTCCGACGCATTGTTGACGATGTATGCAGAGGACTTCAAATTGACATGTCTCCGGGTTACGTCCAGAACGGAAAATGCAGTCAGAAAACCTTTGAAGATTATATCCGGGCATTAAGGGACATCCTCCTTAATGAGTTTGGAGCCGATGGGACTGAAAAAAGATCGTATTTCGATTACCTGCAAGTCCAGGTGCCCGGATTGACAAAAACGGGGTACCTGCAACATCATCGAACGGTCATGGAATATCTTGCGAAGATCGCGAAAGAGCGTGTGCGAGAAGAGTTGAAGAAATGAAGAAGGGGGATACGGGGTTTGGGGTTCGAGAGTTGGGTTTTGAGGATTCTTTGGTGAGAATCTGCGAGCGGATGGAAATGCAACTATTAACAGTGTGGTGATGCTCTTCCTGTTATCCCTCTCCATTCTAAGAGAGAGATGACAGGCAAAGGGCAACCTGAAAAGCTATGAATCATATCGACGAAAAAACACTGGAACTGTACGTTCTTGAAGCCGATGACGTAAAGGATCGGCGTGCCGAGATTGAGATCCATTTGAACCAGTGTCCCGGCTGCGCCGCACTCCAACGCGAGATGGCAGAGTATTACTCAGAAGTGCAGAAACTCAGCGACGAGCGGGCGAAAACAAGCACACAGGCTCTGACCCTGCGGAGCATGATTGTGCGAAGACCATATGCCGGAAATGGACACTTGCAGCACATTCCGGCAACATTGCCGGCTCGTGTCGTGCTGTTTGTTCTTCGACATTACGTTGTCTCATCGATGAGCGCTCTCGTCCTGGTGATGGCAGCATTTCTTCTCTTTTACCCTGCAAAACCAATTACGGATACGAATCCGGCCTATGCCCGGGCAAACAACGAGTTCCTGGTGGCATATAACAAGGAAGGAACGGAAGTATGGCGAAAGCACGTCGGGGAGGGTTACGACGAACGGGCATGGGGTTCGGACATGTCCCTGGCAGCGGCTGACGTCGACCATGACGGGAAGAACGAAATAATCGGAGTTTTTGGCAACTACGGATTAGCCCCCAACCTCTTCCTTGACAACGCCGTAATGTGTTTCAACACTGATGGCACACCGCGTTGGAATTTCGGGTTTCACTGTCAAATGACATTCGGACAGGAAAAATTCACCGATAGATACAGATTCGTGATGCTGACGGTTGGTGACCTTGAGAGGAATGGAAAGTGCGAAATTGCGGCCATCGCCCGCCACGATCTCAATTGGCCGGCATGCGTGGTACTCCTTGACGCGAAAAACGGCACATTGCTCCACGAGTATTGGCATTGCGGTTGGTTCTGGTCTGCAGTATGTAAGGATCTCAACGGAGACGGCGTTGGAGAACTCATCTACACCGGCGAAAATAACAGCTTCGACAAGTCGGCCATCCTCGTTCTCGATCCCAGGCAAATAGATGGCCGTGCACCATCTACGGCCCAGTGTACACCGCAGGATTCGCGGCCCGGCCTTGAAAAATACTATGTTCTATTGCCGAAGTCCGAGATCCAGGGGCCTTTCTCACATCCAAGACCCCACGGTCAATTCTTATTCGTTGAGGGGGACGGATCGCTTGAAGCAAAATCACAAGAAGTGGCCGAGGGAGTATCCTATGCTTTGATATTTTACTTCGATCGCACAATGAAGTGCACGAAGGTTCTTGCAAGTGACAGCTTCATGCAGCTTCACCGCCGGCTGGAAGCGGAAGGCAAAACAAAAACCGTAGCCGATGCGCATTACTTTGAAAAACTTCGTCAGGGAGTACTGTACTGGGATGGAGATAAGTTTGTGCACGAACCGACAATGAACAAGCGCTATGTGGAGGCAATGAACAAGAAACCCATGCCGTAGTTCCAGACGTAGAGTACTGTCTCTCTCGTTCGCCTCTGGCGGAAATCACTCATTCCCAGACTATTCCGCTTGCTTTCCCCGCTCTCTCCCAATCATTTCAATCATCCCAATAATTCCAATTTTACATTGCTCTGATTCTCCTGAATCGGCCTCGTCATTTGAGCATCAGTCCTGCCAAACTGCGGCGGGATTTCTGTTAAAATGACCTCACCAAGTTACCATCAATCCCGCAGAAGAATGCGGGATTTCTGTTAAAGTGACCTCACCAAGTTACTATCAATCCCGCAGAAGAATGCGGGATTTCTGTTAAAGTGACCTCACCAAGTTACTATCAATCCCGCAGAAGAATGCGGGATTTCTGTTAAAATGACCTCACCAAGTTACTATCAATCCCGCAGAAGAATGCGGGATTTCTGTTAAAGTGACCTCACCAAGTTACTATCAATCCCGCAGAAGAATGCGGGATTTCTGTTAAAGTGACCTCACCAAGTTACTATCAATCCCGCAGAAGAATGCGGGATTTCTGTTAAAGTGACCTCACCAAGTTACTATCAATCCCGCAGAAGAATGCGGGATTTCTGTTAAAATGACTTCGTCATTTTAACATCAACATTTTTCTCACGGCAGTGTGACTGTCGGTAATGATGCGATAGAAATACATCCCGCTTCCGAGCTGCGACCCGTCGAAATTCAAATTGTAATAATGCCCGGGCTCAGCCATGCCGTCATACAGCTGCGCAACTTCCTCTCCGAGAATGTTGTACACTTTCACCGACGCGTGTTCCAGTTTTCCCACGCTAAATTTAATGACCGATGTCGGGTTGAACGGATTTGGAAAGTTCTGATTGAGCTGGAATACCCTTGGGGCGGCTTCATCGTTCACACCCAACACGGCGTTCACCGTGATATCCTGGGAATACGAAACATTCCCCGTCAGGTCGACCTGCCTGAGCCGGTAAACGTACGCTCCCGATGTCGCCGTGCTGTCCGTCCAGGAGTATTGATGCAGCGCCAATGAAGTGCCGGCGCCGGGAATCAATCCACTCACCGTTGTGAATGTCGTTGCAGTCTTCGGACGGCGTTCGACGTAGAAACCGTAGTTGTTCGTCTCGGTGATGGTTGTCCAATCTAACCGCACCTTGCTACCGCCGGTGACAGTGGCGGTGAGAGACGCAAGCTGGATCGGAAGCGCTGCATCGACATGCAGATGCACAGGCACTGTGACCGTGGGATTCGTCGCGTCGTTGCTGGCAACGAGAAGGTTTCCGTAGTAATCGCCGTTTGCAAGGCCATGCGCGTTGAAGGTCACCGTGACGTTCTCACTGCCTCCGGCGGGGACTGTTCCTGAATGTATATCCTCGGAGAGCCATGGTAGTTCATCGGCGAGGTACGCGATGCTGTTGTGAAGAATCAACGGTATGTCGCCCGTGAACCGGTTATAAATTCCGACGTAACTGTTGAGACTCACGACATGTCCTTTCACCGCCACCATGTTTTCATTGTCATCCCATTTTGCAACAAGCTCAGATCCCGCTGTCAATGATGTGTAGTCTCTGAAATAATCAGAGGCCGAGGAGACGCCGCTCATAATGGGATGGGATGGCTCAAGGATAACCATGTTGGCAGTATCGTCATGATCGCACGCGCCTGTACTTGTCAATGGTGCATATGCGGGATCCATTATCCTTCCGCTGAGACCCCACCCGCAAGCAGCAGACCAGTCAAAGACACCGAGCACTACACTGCCGCCTTGGTCGACATAGTCGGCGAGCACATTGCCTAATGCAGCTGGGTCAGAGGGAGAGTAGTCTGTCCATGCCACCACGTCGTCGTAGCCTTGCAACAAAGAAAGTGATGGAGTGCCGGACCTGGAGTCATATAAATCTACCTGTCCTATGTCCGGGTACGATAGGAGCGCAGTCTGGATCGGCGAACCGGAAGAATTATCGTCGTCCGAGTTCACCAATAGAACTTTCAGCCCGGCGCTCGAAGTTTTTCTGACTGTTCTTGCCTTTGCGGTTGGAACTGCATTGGGGTTGTGTTTCTTGATGGCAGAGTTTCCGCCAACATGGTCCTGCGGACGATACATGGCCGGATCAAATGTGTACGTCCTCGGAGTCTCGTACGGTTTTGCGAGACCGAGCGGCGAGCGGTGCGAACCCGGGCGCGTTCTCGGAGTCAGGACGCCCGGTGTAGACCCCTGTTCGACTATCATGAATGTAAGGTCGGCACTACCAGTATTCGATATCGTAAGGGTTTGCGACGTTGAGTCGCTGGGGGCCAAGCTCGCGCCGAGCGAATCGGGCGAAACACCGATGCGCGCAAAAACGGGCACCGTGACCGTGAACGAAGCCGTCAGACTGTCCGCATTCCCCGGAATAGTGCATGTCACGGTCGTCGTTCCGGGCTGGAACGTGTGTGGAGACGTGATAACAGTTCCACCGATATTCGTTTGGATCATAGGATTCCCGGTCGCCTGAACCAGAAAACTGACCGAAGCGGTTGTCTGCCCGGAGAGTGGATTCGCAGTGATGGAGTCTGGCGTAGATATATGCGGAAGAACGATCCCCGCCGGGTCTGCGAGACCACTTATAACGGTCGCCGGGGAGGACCCAGCAAGAGTCGCTTTTCGTATGCTTCCCGCCCCGCCGGCCTCTGTCCAGTACATGGCATTGGAGTCAGGATCAAGTTCGATGTAGCCTGGTGCAGCAAGGCCGGTGATCAATGAAGTTATGACCGAACCATCCAAGTTTGCGCGCTGGATCTTCTGTCCCGATGGTCCCGCCTCTGTCCAGTACATTTTTCCGCGCGGCAGGTCAAGAGCGATGCCGAGCGGACCACTAATTCCGCTGCTTTCGACCGTTTGAATGTCACTCCCGTCAAGGTTGGCCGTGCGGATGCGGTTGCCGAGATCGTCCGTCCAGAAAAGTTTTCCGTCCGGGATGTCGAGCGCGATTCCCTTCGGCCCGGAAAGACTCTCGCTCGCAGCGTGGAAACTGTAGAAATCGATCAGAACGGTATCCCCAGATCCGTCAAGGTTTGATCTGCGGATCTGCGGCCCGGTCACAAGATTCACCGAGGTCCAGTAGATTTTTCCATGAGTGACATCGAGAGCTATGCCGCGGAACGCGATGCCGTTTTTGTGAAGTGAATCCTGCGTCGCCAGATCAAGACCGGCGTGGAAAATGTCCGCTCCGGCAAACGCACCGCCCGCCCAGTATACCTTGTTGTTCGTGGGATCGACGGCTATCGCCTGCGGGCGCGAGTTCGCATCGGCTCCGGCAACCGAATCAATCAGAATGGCCCCTGCTTTCGTGGCCTTTCGTAACCTCGCGTTTCCGTATGTCTCCTGTGTCCAGTATATATTCTGGCTGAGCAGCACGGATGGAAGCGCGATACAATAGATGACCAAGACTGCTATAAAGCGTAACAGTATTTTCATTGACATATTCTCCATAGGACAATCAATTAGTGCTTGTTCTCGGCAGGAACAGTCGGAGCCGATTTGCCCGGTGTTATTGCGGGACGTGACGGGAAGACTCCCTGCAACGCGATAATGAACTTCAGGCCGAGATACGGCATCATATTATTGTGCGGCTGACCGCCGCCCGCCGTTCCAACCATGCCGGAGTTCATCTGACCGTTTGTTGCAGTAGCATACTGTGGAGCACCGGCCGCATTTGCCGCGGGGTAATTCCCAATCGGAGTGTCCGTTGTGCCGTTATGAGTGTCTGCCCTGAAAGCGTGAGCGTGTACGGGTATCTGGTTCGCCGTGAGTGTAACGGTTGATGCCCCGCCGCTCTGACCAAGGACATAGTTCGAAAGACCCGGTCCCTGTCCGGCATCCACAGCGACGCTTGCGTTCAGATTCGGGAGAGCAAACGTCGATTTTCCATCCCCGCCGTAGGTAGTTCCAAGAAGGGAAAACAAAGCTGTGTTCTGAGAGATGGACATGATCTGACCGCTGCAATTCGCCCAACCAGTTGGCGCGAAGTTGAACGGTACAAGTCTTATCTCGCCGACATACTGATCAGTCTGGCCATGGGTAGCACACAGAGGTGCTAGCAGCAGTAGAAGGAATATTGATCCCGGTAATTTTATGTTCTTGAACATTGAAGTCTCCTTGCAATCAAATTTGTCAATTCTGTGAAGGAAATATCCCCTGGAGCGCAATAATGTAATGCATCGCCAGGTACGGCTTTCTGTTCTCATGGGCCTGACCTCCGCCAACCGGTGCGAGCATCTGGGGATTCAAAGTTCCGTTCTGAACTGTTGCATAATTGTGACTGTCTTCTCCGCTCACAGCCGGAACCAGGTTCATTGGACCGGCCGAGGCGCCAACCGAAGAAACGGCAGGAAATGAATGTGAATGTGCAGGCATCTCAGAGGTGAGCAACGTGTGTGTTTCTTCACCGCCCGCTCCACCGAGCGGAATGGAACTGCCATCGGCGTCGAGAGGTACGCGGCCTCGCAGATCGGGGAGGTTGAAGTTGGTCGTTCCGTTGCCGCCGTACGTCGTGCCGAGCAGCGCAAAGAGCGCCTGGTTTTGATTGATCGGCAACACTTGACCGGAGCAGGAGATCCAGCCTTTTGGATCGAAATCGAATGCAACGAGGACGATTTCTCCCAGAAAGGGCTCGGACTCCAATACCCCCTGAGAGGTGCTGCTTTTCGGTGGCGCCACCCCCTGCGAAGGGTAGATGCCGGCCGTCGAGATAATATAGTTGACCGCGAGATAGGGCTGCAGGTTGTTGTGCGGCTGACCACCCCCGGCATTTCCTCCAGTACCGACGTTCACAACGAAATCCCCGCCGGTGCTGTATGCCGGTACCTCGCCCGGATACTTGGCGAAGAAGTCCGTCACCGGATTAGCCGTTGATCCGGGAAGACTGCTTGCAAAGACCGGATGTGTGTGTGCCGGCAATTGAGCAACCGTCAGCGTAACTGTCTCTACACCCCCCCTCTGACCAATGATATAATTTGATAATCCGGAACCCTGGCCGTCGCCGATGGGGACGCGGCTGCGAAGATCGGGGAGAGCGAATGTCTGTTGTCCATCGCCGCCATATGTTGTCCCTATCAGCGTATAAAGCACCTCGTAGTTGGCAATGGACAGCAATGAGCCATCGCAGAATAACCATCCCTGAGGGGCAAAATTCCCGGCGAACATCCTCACTTCCCCTACAAACGGCTCCGGCTGTGCTTGAACGTATCCGCTCGAAACGAGCATGAAGAAAATCGTAAGTGAAAGCAGACCTGAGAAACCATACCGGCGGCGAGCAGTGGTCTCTTCGAGATGTTTATTAGTGCGAATCATGTATTCTCCAGAGTATTAATGGATATTGTACAAAACTGCGTCATGTAATAACGTCAAAGAAAAATGAAAGTTTGTGATTGAGTACTATGTGCCGGGGAACAACTCCATCTCCAGCATGTTGAATTGATATGAGCTAACCCGTGAAGTTCTGTCTCTCGATGAGGGACTTAAAAGAACGGCGGCAGATGCCCGTGATCCGGGCTCTCTGGCTCACAACCACATGTCCGATAACCCTCCGCTACGAGAATTGCACTTCAGCATTTCGGGCCTTTGTGTGCGAATCAGACAAAGACCTCTCAAATATAACAAGACCCCTCAGCAAAGTCAACAAGCGGGCTTGATGCACATCACATTGCGACTGCGCTACGAAATCGAAGGATTGGATCCACTCGGTTCCTGGAGTATGGCTCCTCAATGCGTGTGCGGTATCTCCCCAATTCGCTTTGAAGCAACAAAAAGCCGGCATCTCGCCGGCTCTTTCAGTTCAAAATCTCAAATTGAAGATGTCAATGGGTAATGACGTAAAGAAATGCACCGGTTACGGGTCCTCGCGCGCGACGGCCGGAAGGTTCCGGCTTTGAATCGGGCGGCGGAGGTCCATACGTCGGTTGAAACAAATATGCCGCGTGCTTGACCGGATCGACCGATATTGTTTTCGCACCGGCGGCCGTTGTCACAGTTGCAACAACATTGTACTTGTCGGGCGAATCTTCGTGCACAATCGTTACGCTGCTGTCCCTGCCTGCCGGAATATAGATTAGCTTCTCGGTCGGGTCCCAGCCCAGAGCATCCACACCGTCTCCGTTCTTAATCATTGCTACGATTTTGCCCGTGGTCGCATTGAGCACAGCCGACGTTTTGCTGCATCCGGAAAAGATCCGGTCCGTCGCGCGGTCGTACGCAATACCGGTTGGTCCTTCGCATGAGTCAAGCGGCCATGATGCCAGCACTTTCATTTCTTTGGCGGCGAGCACTTGGATGGTATTCTTGCGCTCGTTGTTAACAAAGAGTTTTCCCTTACCATCACTTGCGGCGCCTTCCGGTGAATTATCCTCCAGCTCAGCCTGTCCGGTAATTGCTCCCGTCTCAGGATCGAGAGCCACCGCCGTGCCAGGCTTGCTGTGATTGGTCAGGATGATGTGATGGGTGAAATCATCGTACATAATACCATCCTGTCCTCCCACCGAGATCTTGATCTTCTTTACCACAGCAAGCGTCTTGAGGTCGAACATCGCAACCGTGGAGTCGCCGCGACACGTTATGAAACCATGATTGGATTCAGGAGCTAATGCTATGCCATGGTTGCCGGGCATCTCAGGAATGTCGCCAAGAACGGTTCCCTTGATTCCGTCGAGAACCATCACGTGGGATCCCCGTGAAACGAATACCCTGCCGGTTCCCGGTTCCGCTGTTAAATAATCGGTTCCCCCATCACCGCCAATGCTGAATTTCTGGATTTTGAATGTTTGTGCCTGCACACCAATCGTGAGGCCGGCCACAGCGACGAACGCAGCAGCCAGGTTGAAGATATGTTTCATCGAAATCTCCTTCTATACGTAGAGAACAATTCCTTGAGCAACTGATTAGTAGAATACCGAATAAAGCACGACAACGCACGGGCAGGGAAGCAAGCCATTTTGTATCCTGGTAGATTGGCAAAAAAACGGCCCGCGCTTCAATTCTACCGGCTACCGTCCTCTCACCGATAATTCCAGATCATCGCGCGCTTCTCCGGCGGCACGAACATCGTTCCTTCCTGAGCGCAATGAAAGGCGTCATAGAATTCCTGTAGGTTCACAAGCGGCCCGTTGACGCGGAAATTTGCCGGCGAATGCGGATCGGTTTTCACCTGCAGCCGGAGTTGCTCCGGCGTGACAATCCTGCGCCAGACCTGGGCGTAGGAAAGGAAGAATCGCTGCTGGGGTGTGAAACCGTCGATCGGCTCGGCATTCTTTCCCTTCAGCGCATGTTCCAGCGCCGTGAAGGAAATCGACAGGCCTCCGAGGTCTCCGATATTCTCTCCGAGCGTCAGCCTTCCGTTCACGTGCAGTGTGTCGATTGCTACAAAACCGTCGAATTCTTTCGCAAGAATCGCAGTTCGCTCCTCAAATTTCTTTCTTGTCTGCGGCGTCCACCACATTTTCAAATTGCCGTCCGCATCAAACTTGCTGCCCTGGTCGTCGAAACCGTGAGAAATTTCGTGCCCGATCACGGCTCCCATGCCGCCGTAGTTCACGGCATTGTCCGCGTTGAAATCGAAGAACGGCGGCTGGAGAATTCCGGCGGGAAATACAATTTCGTTGCGGCTGGAATTGTAGTACGCGTTCACTGTCGGCGGAGACATTCCCCACTCCGTTTTGTCCACCGGTTTTCCGATCTTGTTAATCTGATACTGTGTCATGAATTCCGAGGCGTGCCGGACGTTCTCCAGGTAGGACGACCGATCGATGGAGAGCGAAGAGTAATCCCGCCATTTGTCGGGATAGCCGATCTTAACGCCAAAAGCGTCGAGTTTTTTAAGGGCGGCAGTCTTCGTCGAGTCATCCATCCATGGCGACAGGCTGATATGTTCACGCATCGCTGCTTTGAGGTTATTCACCATTTCCATGGCACGCGCTTTCGCTTGCGGCGGGAACGCCTTTGCGACGTACAATTCCCCGAGCGCCTCGCCCATCAACCCATCGATGACGTTCTTTACGCGCTTCCAACGCGGCTGGAGTTCTTTTGCCCCCGTCAGTGCGGCCCCGTGGAATTTGAAGTGCTCGTTCACAAACGCGGAACTGAGGGACGGAGCGGCACTACTAAGGACTCTCCATTTCAGATAGTTCTTCCACGACTCGATCGGGACATCCTTCAGCAAGACATTCACTTCCTTAAAGAATGTCGGCTGGCCGACGTTGATGTCGCCGGGCGAGGACCAGCCAACGCTCACAAAAAATCGATTCCAATCAAACGCAGGGGTCAGTACCGAGAGATCCTTTTGCGACATCCTGTTATAGTTCTTTTCAGGGTCTCTTCGTTCCACGCGCGTCCGGGAAGCTTTTGCAAGCCGTGTCTCGAGAGTGATGATCGATTTCGCCGCGGATGCCGCGCTCGTGTCACTCGAACCGACGAGTTTGAACATTGCCGTGATGTAACTACTGTAATCATCCCGCAGCTTCTTCGACTTCTCGTCGTCCGCGAGATAGTAGTCACGATCCGGCATGCCGAGGCCGCCCTGGCTCAGTTCTCCGATAACTTCCGAGCTGTTTTTTAAATCCTGTCCCGAGCTGAAGCCGAAGATTCCCCCCGCCCCGAAGGTATGGAGCCGCGCGATTTCGGTCTGAACACCTTCAATTTTCTTGATTGCGTCGATGCGTTCCAGGTCTCCGGCAATCGGCTTCCACCCAAGCGCTTCAATCGTTGCAGAGTCCATCCCCGTCGCGTACATGTCGCCGATTTTCTGACGGTTGCTTCCCTTGGGGGCATTGCGGTCCTTCGCCGCATCTTCTAGGATCGCATGCAGCACATCGTTATTGCGCTCACTCAACTCGGTGAAGCTGCCCCACTGGCTGAATGCAGGAGGGATCGTGTTGTTTTTAATCCATGTGCCATTGGCGTACTGGTAGAAATCGTCGCATGGTTTCACCGAAAGATCCATGTTCTTCGGGTCGATCGGTTTGGACCGCGCCGTTAGATCCTGAGCCATTGCGCTCGCCGCCATGGTGAACGCGGCCAGCACGACATTGAGAATGGAAGCGTTTTTCATGAATATGCTCCTTGGAAGGTTGATGGTTGACACCGTCGGGTAATCCGGTTCGTTTTCGTCGAATTGCGGAGAATTCCTGAATTCACAAGCCCTTCGTCGTTCAGTGTGTCCCGCCGGAAGGCTTTATGGTAATCATTTATCGGGATAATGTCAAAAATGGACAACGCCAGGTCGGGGAAAATGGAGGTCGATGTTCGTTCTCATTGCGCGAGTCTTGTCACCGTTTGGAGTGATCCCCCACAATGCATCTCACACCTCTTCCACGGAAAAGCGGTGGGAGATGTCCTTCAACGATGTCCAGCTATCCATTTGCTCGGGCAGATACTCCGATGAAGTAACAAATGTCCAGACGTAGGCGGCAATAGAATAGATGTTGCCGGTGCTGAAATCATCGAGGTCAATCGCGATGTAAAGGATCACGATGAAGATCCCCAGCAGAAATACACGCACAATGCCGAAGTTCCACGCTCCCCAGTTGGCAATCTTCTGCTGCCATCCTGCGAGGTCGCCGTAGTGGCTGCGGATCCGCTCTGGATCTCCCGAGGCAAACACCTCATGAACGCCTTCTCGTTTATCGTGAAGTTGTTTCTGAAGAATGCCTATTTTCTCCCTGTTGAGCCGGCGGATGAACATGAGCGGCAAGGCTACGGCAAGGCACGTCGCCGACAGGCGCCAGTCCAGGAACGCCAGCGCGATCATCGCACCAAAAACATCTATGCTCTGTTCGATAATCTCCGGGAGGCGGTACTGGAAAAATGCTATGTACTCCCGGAACAACTCCGCCCGGGCAACTGCTTTCGAGGTCGGGTCTCCCCGTTGTTTTGCGGATAACGCAATGTTCGCAGCAATATCGGAATACATGGTGAGGTAAACGCGTTCATCACGCGAGCGGCGAAACGCTCCCACCCCGGAATTCACAGCGAACACGCCGATCCAGATAAGCAGTGGATGCACGGGCGAACCCGTTGGAGGCTTCGACAGGGCATCGATCATGCCGTCGATGAGGTTTCCAAACACCGCCGGCTCCACGATCCACGCGACCTTCTCGATCACCACGAGGAGAATGGCAAACGAGACGATGCCCCTGTACTTCTTGATGATCAGCGGATGTGCCATTGGCGTTTAGATCCCGTTCGAGGTATTCATATTCAGGGAGGGGTCGTTACTCCCAGCCTTCCTTTGCAAGCGACAGATGGAGCTCGTCCGGATGATGGCGGCAAGTCGATTCCAGATTGCTCGCGTCAGCGTGTGCTTTGTCATACGTCCATCCCCGTTCCATCAACCCCCGCTCATGTAATTCATGCAGAAGAATATACGGGCGCTCCGATTCGACGACATCGTTATCGATCCACACCTCGCGACGGGGAATGAACTCGTACACGAATCCATGTCCGCCTTCCGTAAAGTCAACATCGAACCCGCTGCGCACCAGGCGTCCATTGACGATCCACACTTCCGTGCCCGATTCCAGTTTCTTCCAGAGAGCGGCGTGTGCGTTGGCAGGGTCCGGCAACCCGTTGTCGCCTGTGAGGGTTTTCAGGTCGGTAGTTTTTCGCCGCTCGGTCAGCTCCGCGCGATCGCCCGCCTCAAGCGCCGAGTCGTACGATGCGCCCCGCTCCATCAGGCCGAACTCGACAACAAGATGAGCGATGTAGAACTGCTGTTCATCCTCCACCGCTTCCCTGTCAAGCCAGAATTCGTTGCCGGGGATGAAATCAAAGACATGGTGCTGCCCGAAATTTGTGAATTCTTCGTCTACGTTCGTGCGTATAAAGGAACCATCGACGACCCACAGCGTGATCGGGCCGCGCTCTCCGGCTTTTCTAATGTATGGTTGTTTGAGCGCTGTCTCGGTTCGAGGGGGGGCCGATGGCAGGAAACTGACGCCGGGCGTTCTGCCCGGCCGGGGGACAAGATACTCCTGGGCAAGGATGGTGCAACAGCCCAGAAGGAGAAAATAACCGATCGTTGTGAGTTTTGTCCTCTCCATGTGCAGAAGATTCTTCGTCGCTCATTTCTGTTCGCCTCCGTTATGCCGGACGGCGAATTCGATCAGGCGGTTTAACGATTGCGCCGGATTTTTATTGTGCCGGCGGTGCGAAAGTAACTGAAACGACCTGCTCCAGCGGATATTCCTTGACTTCCCCGTTGACTTCAAATTGGACGACGCTTTTCGTTCCCCCGATGAACGTTCCCTCCATGGAGGTGCCGTCAACAAATTCGATCTTATCGAGGGTTTGTGGCGCTGCAGCCGCCGTATCGCTTCCCGCCTGATTCACGATTACGTAATCTTTCTCGACCGGGTTGTATCGATAATATGTTCCATAGTGGAAGAAAAGCGGTCCAACACCGACGGTGATGCTGCTGTATCCTTCCGGCAGGACCTTCACCCGTGCACCGATCGGTGCAGCGACGATGATATAACCGCGCGGGGATGTCCGGTAGAAAACACCGTGGGCATAGAAATACTCTTTCCCGCGAACAAGAATCCTATCATGCTCGCGCGGCAAGCTTGCGATGACATATTCGCGTCGGCGTTCTGCCCGGAATTCTCTTCGCTCATTTCTTCTTCGTTGTGCAACTGCCTCGTTCGACGGGAGTGATATGATGACTCCCAGAAGAATAAGCATGATGAATACGGAACGCAGATGGTTCTTCATTGGCTATAGTCCTTTGATTGTTTCCAATAACTTTACATCAATACCATGGTGCAGTCTTGTTGCGGAGCGTCCGGGGGACGCGTTTCCCTTGATGTTCTCTTTACTCGTACCGCAGCGCGTCGATGGGATTCAGCATCGCTGCTTTTCTCGCCGGGTAGAACCCGAAAAAGATCCCAATGGCGATTGAAAATCCGAATGAGAGAATAATCGAGAAAGCGGTGATGATCGTGGGCCACTTCGCAAGATGAGAAATGGCGGACGAGCCCACAACTCCGAGGATGATGCCGGTAGTCCCACCGAGGAGACTCAGTACAAGAGCTTCGATCAGAAATTGAGTAAGAATATCCCGTCCCCGGGCTCCGATGGACATACGAATCCCGATTTCCCTCGTACGTTCCGTCACAGACACAAGCATGATGTTCATGATGCCGATCCCGCCTACAAGTAAAGACACTGAAGCTATACTTGCAAGAAGGATGGTGAGAATCCCCGTGGTTGCAGTGGCCGCCGTGGCAAGGTCGGCCTGGTTTCGTATTGTGAAATCATCCGGGTCGTACGGTGCGATCTTATGTCGCATTCTCAAAAGCTCTGTGATCTGGGTCTGCGCGACCGGGATATTGCCCGGACTTGTTGCGGATACGAGTATCTGGCGCAGGTATGGGAACCATGTCAGCCTTCTTTTCACTGTCGTCCACGGAGCCAGAATGATATCATCCTGATCCTGTCCCATGGCGTTCTGCCCTTTCTTTGTCAACACACCCAGCACCTTACAGGGTACGTTGCGGATCCGGACGCTTTGCCCGACCGGACTGGCATCGGGAAACAAAGCATCCGCCACTGTTTTTCCAAGGATACACACCTTCGCGGCCGCTTTTACATCCTGATCGGTGTAGAAATCGCCGTACTCAATTCCCCATTTCCGGATATCGAGGTAATCTGTTCCCGTCCCTTCGACGCTGGTCGCCCAATTCAAATTGCCGGCGATGACCTGCCCGCCCGCTCGGGTTCCCGGCGAAATCAGACCGACCGCAGGGCATTCCCTCTGGATTGCATTGGCGTCATCTTCGGTGAGGGTCGTGATGGACCCGGCGCCCTGAGAAATACGGCCTGTCTGTTGTGAGCCTGGCAACACGATGAGAACATTTGTACCCAGCGCGTTGATCTGCTGCTCCACCGAATACTGCGCCCCCTGTCCGATGGCAAGCATCGCGATAACTGCGGCGACACCGATAATGATTCCCAGCATCGTCAGGAACGATCTCATCTTGTTCCGCTGAAGGGCCCGGAACGCCGACAACAGGATATTCATAATTTTCATTCTTCCACCTCTTCATCGATCATGGGCAGATCGGCGAGAACCTCGGCGGCAGATCTCGGACTCGGGTTGATTTTATCCGATTTGATCCTTCCGTCGCGGAAGACAATATGCCGCTTCGCGAACTGGGCGATATCCGGTTCGTGGGTTACGAGTATGATTGTGATCCCTTTGTTGTTCAGTTCCTGGAAGATCCCCATGACTTCCACGCTCGTGCGGCTATCGAGGTTGCCCGTAGGTTCGTCGGCCAGGACGATGCTCGGGTCATTCACCAGCGCCCGCGCAATGGCAACTCTTTGCTGTTGACCGCCGGAAAGCTGATTGGGGTAATGATGGACTCTATCGCCCAAACCAACCATGTCAAGGGCTTTGACGGCCCGTTGGTGGCGGTCCTTGTTTGATGTGGAGCCATAGAGCAGGGGAAGTTCGACGTTTTCAATCGCCGACGTCCTTGAAAGAAGATTGAAGCCCTGGAACACGAAGCCGATTTTCAGATTCCGGATGTGTGCAAGCTCATCCCGTGTCAGCTTGCTGACATCGATGCTCTCAAGAATGTATAAACCCTTTGTCGGCTTATCGAGGCACCCGAGGATATTCATGAAGGTCGATTTGCCGGAGCCTGACGCTCCCATGATGGCGACGAATTCACCCCGTGAGACCACGGTAGAAACGCCGCGAAGAGCGTGCACTTCAACCTCACCCAGCATGTACGTCTTGGCAAGATGGTCGATTTGTATAAGCTGTCCATTGCTTCCGGCGGTCTGTTGACCGATCATCGGAAGCCTCCCGGGCCGCCGGGTCGTTGCTGTTGTCCGCCGCCGGTAAGCGGGCTCGACGTCTGCGCAACATCCGAGTTTGATGTCGCACCGAGAACGATCTGGTCGCCCGGCTTCAAATTACTGGTGGTAATCTCCGTGTACCTGCCATCGGTGACTCCTGTGCGTACGAAGACGGGTTCCAGCTTCCTCTGAGCGTTAAGAATCCAGACTCTTGCCCTTCCGGCTTGATGTTGCGGCACGTACGGACTTTTTTGAAACTCGGGATAGATGTTTGTTATACCGAACTTCATGGCTCCTGTGGCTGACTGGGCAGAACCATTTTTGTTCGCAGGGGCGACGATAGTTTGCTGGGATGCCCGATTTCTCCCGAAGTACTTGCCCATTTCAGCCCGGAGCTCTTCCTGATTCAATTTCCCGCCATGAACTGCTTGGATGGAATCGCGAATTGCTCCAAAATTACCATGCCCTTCGTGTCCCTGCGCCCCCGCCCCTCTGCCGGCGCTATCCACGGCTGAGCGGCCTGCGGCTCCAGCAAGTGAGCTGTCTCCGCCTCGCGCGAGAAATGCCTCCCGCTGAGCTTGAAGTTTCGTCGAGTCAACAAGGTCGCCCGGGGGTTGGAACCTCAGCGCCAAGTTAGAGACTTTCAGAACATCGTGAGCGCTCGCCACGCCGATGTTGACATTCGCAGTCATCCCCGGCATGAGCTTCAGCTCGTGATTATCCACATCGAGGACAACGGTGTAGTTCACAACGTTCTGGATTGTCACCGGGGCCAGGCGAATCTGAGATACGACGCCCTTGAACTTCTGGTCCGGATACGCATCGACCGTGAATTCAGCGGTCTGACCGAGGCTGATCATCCCGATATCCGATTCATCCACGGTGGTCCAGACCTGCATTTTCGTGAGGTCGTTGACAATGGTGTAAAGAAGGGGGGACGAGAAACTCGCCGCAACGGTGTTCCCGACATTCACCGCGCGGTTGATCACAACACCGCTGATAGGGGCCGTGATGGTCGCGTAGGCGAGATTGATCTTCGCGCGGTCAAGAGTTGCAACGGCCGATTTCAATGCCGCCTGGTTCGTTTCGTCGGCTGTCAGGGCTGCATCGTAGTTGGCCTGTGAGTCGAGGCCTTTAGCGAGAAGGGCCGTCTCACGGTCGAGCGTTCTCTTGCTGTCAGCTGCTTTCGCTTTCGCACCCTCCAGGGAAGCCTCGGCATCGTTCACCGACTGCGCAAGAAACGTGGTGTCAATTCGTGCGATCACTTGGCCTTCTTTGACAACAGAGTTAAAATCGGCATAGAGATTCGAAATGATTCCGGAAACCTGTGTTCCGACATCGACCGAGACAACGGCATTAATCGATCCCGTGGTGGTCACAAGAACATTGATATCGCCTTTCGTCACCTTGTCAAACCGGAAATCGTACTTCCGCGTGCTGCTTCCCAGGAAAATGAAATAAACCGCAATTGCAAGCACCAGGGCTGCCGCGCTTGAAATAACTACTTTCTTCTTCAACATTTTCATCATTGTAAGACCCTATGGTTGAACTCAAAAATGGGCAAAAATGTCTCCTCCATCAAAAGAGGGCATGACTCGCCTTTTTAGTTGGACACCGAAACCGTCAGAATTGTTTAATTGCCCTCACGTAATGGGATTGTGGAAAAAACTGCGTTCCGCAATGAAGTTCACAAGTTATAATATACGAAATATCAACGGATTTGTTTCGACACTCCGTACCCGGGATTCGACTCCTTGTATTTCCCGGAGAAACCGGGAGTCGAAAGAAAAGGCCCGCGGTGTTTTGCGGGCCCCGGACTTTCCTGAACCTGAAAGACAGTATATAACAGAGGCGTGTTACATGATTGGAGAAATCACTTTTCCCCGAGTCGTATCTTCAACCCGACGAAAATTTCTCTTCCCGCCCCCGGCTGATATGAATTTCCGCCGCTGTCGGGCTCAGTAAACGCCACATATTTCGTGTTGCCGAGGTTGCGCCCCTGCGCCGTCAAATCGCCGCCCATTCCTGAGAAGCTCCAGTGGTATACGAGGCGGGCATGGATGAGCGTATAGCCGGCAGCAGCTTCCGACTCCTTATTCGCGCCGTCGATGTACGTCTTGCTCAACGTCTCCGAACTCAGTCCGATGCCGAGCCGTGGTACGATATCGTACCGCACATCGAGCATAAGCTGATGCTGGGGACAGTTTGGCAACCAGTTCCCGTTTTGGATTGCCCGATGATCCGACGTATCATCCATGATGATGGGGATCGGCGAATCAATATTATATGTGAAGTGAGAATACGTGTACGCCACCTGGAGGCCGAAACATTTGACCGGTTCATAATCCGCCGACAGCTCCAGCCCGTACCTTTTGGTTGCTCCGATGTTTTTGTAGAACGTTCCTTCCTCACCATTGCCGAAGCCGGGCAGCCGGTACCGGTCGAAATCGTTCTTTGTCATCATGTAGAAACCGGTCGCTTCATAGTTAATATTTTCATTCAGTATGCCCCTTGCTCCAATCTCGTAGCTGTTGGACGTTGCTGCTGCGAGGTTAGAGTTGAAGCCACCGTAATGGGGCGGATTGTTCGGATTCGTGATGAGTTCGTCCGTCGACGGCGGGATGAAGCCCTGCCCCCAGCTGCCGTACAGCGTCATTTCCCGGAGGGGGGAATATGTAAGGCCGAGTCTTCCGGTGACATTCGAGAAATCAGCGCTCCCAGAATTGTTTGGTGTATCGGTAACAACCTGGTCGGTCAGCTCGTTGTGGATGTTATCGAGCCGCACGCTCCCCATGAATCCCCAATCGCGGCCAAGCTCAACATTATCGATCAGGAATACCCCGATTCCCCGCTGCCAGATCTGCTGGCGTGCCAGGACCGAGTCACCTTCGTACGAGTGGAAGTTCGGGTTAAGGTGCTCGTTGTTCGTCTGCCACTGCAGGTCCGTGCCGATACTCGCTTTGTTCCTGATCTGGTCGTCGGGCTGGCCGTACGAATACGTGTACTGGAGCGTCATTCCCGGCGTTGAGAGCAGCTGGTGGTCGAAGACGTGATTGTTCGCTTCGATGTACGTCGATTGCTTTACGAAGGCGTTGAAACGCAGCTCATGACCTTCGAGAATCCGATAAAGGCCGGTGACGCCTTCCGTCGTCCGGTACATTTCCATATGTTCGTTGTACGGCACGGCGTCATCATTGGGCAGCGTCGGGTCCTGGTTGTACTGCGCCAGGCTAAGACCCTCCGGGTTTTCATGGTATGTGTCCGTCCACGAGAAAATAGGCGTCACCTCGAAATCCGAGCTCGGCGTGTAGGTGGCCTTGGCATAGACGTTATCCTCCCAGAAGTGCGTGTGGACTCGGTAGCCCTCGCCGCCCGTCCGTGAGAACGACAGACGGTAGTTCACGTCGTTGACGTTTCCGCCGAAGATACCGTAATTTTTCCAATAGCTCATGTTTCCCCCATAGTTCGCGGCCATATTGGTTGTTTTGGCACCGTTGAAGCCTTCGGTGGATGATACTTCTCCGAACAAGGGTGTATTGGGCGCGTTTTGCGTCATGATATTAATGATCCCTCCCGCAGCGCCGCCTCCATACAGCGATGCCGCCGGCCCGCGGAGGACTTCGATCCGGCTCACCGTATTCAGGTCAACATCGAAAAAGTCCGGTGCGAACCCTGTCGGATCAGTAATCGGCAATTCATCGAGCAGGACTTTGATGCTTCGGATCCCCACTTCCGTGAGAATCCCCTGACCGCGTATAGACATGTGAACCCGTTCCCCGTCGGCCTGGTTATCCACCTTGACGCCGGGGACGAGCTTGAGCGGTTCTTCAATCCCGGCGGATCGAGGCATAGAATTCAGCGCCTGAGAATCGACGATGCTTGTCGAAATCGGCGTTGATCCGAGCGGTATGCCCATCCTCGACGCCGAAATGACAATTTCGTGGTACTTGTACGTTAGCGTGTCCGTCCGCTGGGACTGCGACACCTGGATGCACAGTAGTGACAATGCTATTATTGAGACAATGTTTTTCATAGTGATAGACCTTCTCTCTGTTTTGATTGAGTATCATTAGTGAATCCTTCAGCTTCATCCATTCTTGTGCACGCTTTGCCCTTTGGGGTGATCAAGGGCTGCCACACCCCTCCAAATACTTGAACATCAGGCCGTTGTTGTTCACGGTCTCGACAGAAAAGAGCTGATCAGCAGGCAACAACGACATGGCAATACTTGCAAAAGAACGGATCCAAGAGAAATCCGATGTGTTCCCTCGGGAAAACTCGAGCGCCGGCAATCCAGCGCTGCGAGGCCGGTGATACTATGGCAGAAGGTTTATGGGTGGAGATTTATCGCGGATGGGTTGATCGGGCTGGTAGTTGTGTCTGGAAATCTTGACGGGGCATTGAACGATGGAAAATAACTCGATTTGTACGTCGGCCCGGACGGTGATCGCTTTCGGCGCATTATCCTTGTCGAACGTTTCCCAATTGACCGATGAAGGGGAGAATGCCGTTTGATGGGTACCCGGGTCGGTAACGGGATGATTCTGTTCGTCTTCATCACTGAATAGCTCAACTCTGAAGGAAAAATAGTTGAAGGCGAGCAGAAGGGAAAGCAATCCCCATCCATGCTTCCACAAAGCAGTATGTTTCCTGAAAACGACTGGCAACGGGATTACCACTGTATTGTTCGTACATCCATGATAGTAGTATTTCCCCCGATGAAAATCAAGTTTCCCCCCCATTTCTCCCCATCACCGTTTCTCCCATTCTCCCTTTCTCTCCTTCTTTCATTCTCCTCTTCCCGCGATTCCCTTGTTTACCGGATAATCACTCCGGCCGGGCCTGGGCGACAACGTAGAGGTAGCGGAGCTCGCCTTTTCCGGTGTTTACGACATCGTGTTCGGTATGGGGAGGGCAGTACATGACGTCGCCTCTGGAACATGAAAACGTGTCGCCCCCGGTTATTTGCATTTCCCCCTTTCCTTCAAATACGATGACCATTTCCTCGTACTTTTCCGTGTTGTGCTTTCCGACCGACTTCCCGGGAGCGAGCGTGACAAAACCCGACCGCATTGTCGAACTTTCCGGGGGTCCGCCAAGCACCCGCATGTACTCTTTGCTATGGAGGTCCAGCTTTATCAGTTTCGGAGCAGGCGACCGCACAGAATCAGGCGATTGTCCAAAGGATAATGAGAGAAATGCGAGCCACAGTAGAGAGGATTTTGAGAAGCAGCGACGAGCCCTGTTGACCATATATTATCCGTTCATTGTGATGATGGGAAGGAATTTGCAAAAAATTATATCCGTTCACAAATGCAGCGTCATTAAGGCTGGAATGCCCTCGTCGAAACCTCCTCCTCTCCGAATTCACGGAAGACAGGATAAATCTCTCCGGAATATTGCAATCTTCAACCAGTAATTGTATAATAAGTCGACCTTCCGGACAAAGTCGGGTAGGGAAATGGGGGACGGCAAAGGGCCGACGCGAAGCGTCGTCCTGACACCTGTCCTGAGCGAAGTCCACCGGAAGGGAGGAAGTTCTGAGGAGCAGAATCCAAAAGCAAGAAGTTAGAAGACGCAATGACGGAGATTGAACAGAATTTTAACCCTCTCCCTCGCTCCCTCTCCCACTTGTGGGAGAGGGATGTCACGTAGTGACAAGGAGAGGGTTCCAGAGCAAGACCGGAAGTTCAAATTAACATCGGTGTGGAATAAGGGTAATAACTCCAGCGAATACTGAGTAGTTTAGAGCGAAATGTCAAAAGACTATGATCCCCCGATGCATTCGGCGGAACACATCCTCAACCAAACGATGGTCCGGATGTTCCACTGCGGGCGTTCAATAAATGCCCACATCGAAAAGAAGAAGTCCAGAATCGATTACAGATTTGGACGGGATATTACAAAGGAAGAGGTTGCAGAAATTGAACGCCGGGTCAACGAGATTGTCCGGGCGGATCTCGGCGTGATGGAAGAGTTCATGGCGCGTGTTGACGCGGAAAAGCAGTTCAATCTGAGCAAGCTGCCTGACGATGCAGGCGAGCGGCTCAGGATCATCCGCATCGGCGACTACGACGCCTGCCCGTGCAGCGGCATCCACGTGACCTCAACCCGTGAGATCGGTACGTTCAGGATCGTGACGACAACGTACGCAGACGGCATTCTGCGGATACGATTCAAGCTGGCCCTGGCCTCCGGCATCGCCACACACGGGTCACGACTCGGGACTTCCCCGTAGCGTATCAGTTTCAGACCAGAGGAATCTGCTCCAGACCTCACGTATACAGGCTGTCCAGAAACCAAACCATCCGTCATCCCGACATGTCCCGCGGAGCGGGATGGCGCCAGAGGCGCTCACTTCTGGTCGGGATCCGACGCGAAGCGTCGTCCTGACACGTTTTAGGTCAGGATCTGGGCGATGCCTTTTGCCGCCGACGTTCAGATGCTGACCAGAAGAATGTCAGCACGACGCTGGGACTTTCAGGACAGCCTCGAAATGGCTCTGCCATGCCGGCGACGGAATGTATTCAGAATTGCCAGAATCACGAGCAGCAGTGCGGCGATTCCCGTCACTATGAAGGCCCAGACATTCGTAACGCGTGAGGTTGCATGCATTTCGTAGGGGCCGACATGGATCTGGTTTGCCGAGAACTTCCAGGTGATCATGTTCCCTTCCAGCGCGTCGCTGTTGGTTTCCGTCAACAACCCCGGCATCTGAAGGGACGAATTCCAACTATCGGAATGCGGTTTCTTTTTGCGGTCCATCGCATCCCATGATTGCATGAACACCGAGTCATAACCGCTCACGTGGGTTGTTCCGAGAACCTCTTTGAACATCTTGATGAAGAACCGTACTGTTTCGTCAACACTAGCGGTTTCTTTCTTTTTCGCATCACCATGATGCTCGTCAGCCTTTTTGTCCATCGAATCGACCTCAATGACTCTCCGGAACAGGTCCTCTTTCTTATCCTTGAGCAGCGAAGCGGGAAGCGCTGGGTCATTCCTCCGCTCCGTTTCGGCAAGGATTGGCCGGAAGAGCTCCTCAAAATCATTCCGACTGTCCCATAGTTTCACTTTCTCGTCCAGCGAGTCGCTCTTCTCACCACGCACGTACCTTGCGATCTCTTCTTTTGTCAGGTAGTCGGTCACCGGCACATTCGCAACAGGATTTCGCATCGTATAGACCTCCTTATAATAGAGGTACGTGTAAAACCAGGCAAATTTCTTCTCCAGTGATACGCTGAGTCCGATGACACCGGTATCCCCGAGGGCGGCGTATTCCCGGGAAAGTTCATCGGGAGTCTGAAATTTCTTTCGTGCCGTGTATTCGTACTTTGAGTCCTTCTCAGCGATCTCCTTCCATTCAACCGACCACGTCGAATCGATGGCAGCCGGGAATGCCCCATTCGGCAAACTTTTCTCCGGTGTCTTGATCGATATTGTTCGCTCGCTCGACCCGTCCGCGGAAACCGTGGTTGTCACGTGTTCATCGAGGCAACCCGACATCATGATCGGGACCAACACAGAGAGCACCGCTACAGCATATCGTTTCATGATTACTTTTCTCCTTCGCGCAGTAGTTGTTCAAACTCCTTCATAAAAGCTTTGCCTTCGGTTGCAAGCACTTTCTTCTCACTCTCGCCGATCCCGTGCTCAAGCGAGATTTTGGAGAGGCCCGGGTACCGGCGTGAGAACTCATCAAAGAGCCCGCTGTCATGCTGGAAGAGACCAAGGATTCCTGAACCGATCAGCCTCATCGGGTCGCCGACGACCGCGGCACTTCTCAGCGGCGAGATGGGTGCTGTTTCCTTCCCTTGCTCCTTCAGTGCCATTTCGAACAAGCGACGTGCCTCGGAGTTCGTGAAGAGATCCGCCGACACGGCGGCATCACCATGAGTTCGTAAACGATACTCGAGATCCGCGAGCTTTGCCGCATCCCGCGATTGCTGGATCACCAGGAGCGAGACCGCCGCCAGAACAGCAAAGCTCAGTGCGGGGCGCAGCCAGCGAAGTACTTCATCCGTAATCGACGCCGCTCGTTCCCGCTCAGCCGCTTTCACGCCCATGCCTGTGATGCGGTTCATCGTTTCATCCACTAGAACTTCATCCTCAGAAAATTCCGGAACACTCTCCCGGAGAGGTGCAAGCGCCGCATCCATCAAAAGAAACTGCTGAAGAACCTCGTGACACCGCGAACAGGTCTTGATGTGTTCAAGCACCATCGATCGTTCCTTGGCTGAAAGTTCCCCGTCGCGGTAAAGGAAAAGCAGGGGCTCGATCTTCCGACATTCATTCATGATGATTCCCTTTCCTGCATTGAAATCAGGGCCAGGCGAAGTCTACGGCGGGCGTAGCAAAGATTGGTTTTCACCGAAGCTATGGATACTCCGGCAATTTCTGCGACTTCTTGAATGGAGAGATCCTGCACGTCCCGGAGATGGAAAATAAGTCGCTCCTTCGGGGGGAGTTTTTCGGCCTCCGACAGGATATGATCCCGGAGGTCCGCCTTCTCGATCTGCCCATGAACATCCTCGCTTCCGGCGACGTCGCTGCCGTCGAACAATGCCCCGATGCTTCCGAAAATCTTGTTCCGTCGCGATTCCATTTTCATTCTGTCGTAACAAAGGTTAACGACGATTTTGTAGAGCCATGTCGTAAACTTCACTTCCTGCCGGTATCGCGCGAGATTGATCCAGACACGAACGAACGCTTCCTGAACCACTTCCCGTGCATTTTCTTGATTCCGCAAGAGCGGAAGAGCCACGGCAAAGGCAAATCGTTGCTGCGATTCCATGAGCAACCGGAACGCCGATAGATCACCTTGAAGGCTTCTCACGATGAGCTGCTGCGTTGCCCGATTTTCTTTCTCTGATTCCGGAGAATCCTTCATGGAAAATGTTTTTGCCCTTCTGATAATGATACGACGACAAGTCAATTCGGTTAAAACCGGCGCGAGAGCGCCGGCAATGCGGAGACGGCAGAAACGTAGGAAAATCTCAGGGGATTATCAAACGCCCCTACGATGACAATCCCCTGGAATATCCGGTGCCCAAGCGTGCAAAGAAACGTGAATATCAGAACGCAAGGTCGTATGTAAGCCGGAGGCCACGGCCCGGCTGTGGCACAAAATCCTTGATGACGGACAAATTGTCACGGTACACCTGATTGAAAAGATTGTCGCAGTGCAGGCCGACGCTGTGCACAAGTCCCTCTTGGACAAAGCGCATCCCCACCCCCAGATTGACAATGCCATATCCGGCCGTCGGCGTGTCGCCGTCGCCAAGCCGGGTCTGGCGCGCCGCCAAACGCCATTCCACCATTGCCGAATACGCTGGGTCCTGATAACTCATGCGGAGTAAGCCACGCATCGGAGGCGTGAAGGGAAGCGGAACATTGTTCTTAGTATCCTCAGCATTTACATAATCGGTGGCCGCTTTCAGAGCCACGTTGTGCATGACTTGAACCATGACGGTTGCTTCATATCCCATCAGGCGGGCATCCGTCGCGGAGAACTGCCGCACAGGAAGAAGAGGCGCCGGCGGCACCTGGATTGAATCGCCCCGGAGGTATGCGTAGATGTAATTGTTGATGATGTTCACGTACGGCGAGATTTCAAACGTCACATCCGGGAAACTACCTTTCAGCGAAGCATCGATGCCGAAACCTGTTTCTGGACCGAGGCTCGCATCGCCGATGGAATACGTGTTGCTTGCCGCATCGGAACCGTTCGCAAAGAGTTCCTGAACGGTCGGGGCGCGGAATGACCTCGCTACGCTCAACGATGCCGTCATCTCCGGTGCGAGCTTCTGGATTGCGCCGATCGATGCCGTCATGGCATTGGACAACCTGGAGACATCGAGCGTCTGAAAAACGGAATCGGTCGACGCCGCATACGGTCGCGTCTGGATGCGGTTGTAATCAAAACGGAGTCCGGCCTGGAGGCGCATATCTTCGCTGGCAAGGTATTCTTCGTAGATGTAGCCGGCAAATCCCGTAGTGCGAGAATTGGGGCCGAGGGGCTGGTCGCCTTCGATCGCAAGGTCTTCAATGTTTGTCCAGAGTCCGACCGTACCCTGAAACTTATCGAACTGCTGGTGCTGAAATTGCAGAGCCGCGTTAAAGGCCTGCTTGTGGAAGTGATTCGCCTGCGGGGCGGAAATGCCCGTCGAGTCCTGAACGGTTGGGTACTCCGAATGTCCGTAATCCACAAAATTCGCGTTGAACTTCACATCCCGTATAAGCGAGCCGTCGATGTTGAAAAGACTTTGCAACTCCACCGACCTTTTGATCTGTGCGATACGGGACGTCGCGGCCGGGTCATTCAGGGTCGCCCAGTTAGCGTTTGGAGGCGTGCCGGGAATACCGTAGTTCATTTCGTAGTATTTCCCTCCGATGCCGATCATTCCGAAACCGCCCTGATAAGAATAGCCGGCGCTTGCCTCATCGATATGATTGAATGATTGGGGTATCCGCTGGAGGTTGAAATCCTGGTAGCCGTCGTTGTATTCGCCTTCCGGGATACGGATATCCTGCGAATGGAGACCGCCTCCCGACAGACTGAGCGCATGCCCCCCGTTGCTGTAGACGCCGTTGAAGAAACCGGTGTATTCGTCGCTCACCGAATTTCCGGAAAGAGAGGCTCTTCCCGAAAAAGATTCCACCGAAGCGGTCGGAATTGTATTCGTGATCACATTCACCAATCCGCCGATTGTGCTGGGGCCATAGAGGATGCTCGCGGGGCCCCTGACAACGTCAATCTGCGTAATGCTTTCCGACTCGATTGGCACTGCATGGGCGGGGTCGTACGTCGAGATGTCACCCGTACGAAGACCATTTTCAAGGATCAAAACGCGGTTATCCGATAACCCGCGGAGAATGGGCCGGGAAGGAGCGGAACCGTTGCCGCGGACGGTTACACCCGGCAGATCTGATATCTTCTCGGCAAAACTCGATCCCGGACTTTCATGAAACTCGACCATCGATTTCGATTCAGCCGATTGATATTGATCATCTGCCGTACGGGGATACGGCGACGCCGAAACAACGACGCCTTCCATTTCAATCGCCGACTCATGCAGCGTGAAGGTCAATTCTGCGGCGTTGTCCGCTACCTGTGCCGTCTGAGTCATCGACGCAAAACCAATAACTCGCACGAAGACCTTGTAACTGCCGTTTGGCATATTGGGAAACGCAAATTCACCTTTCGCATCGGTGTGCGTGATGCGGTCGGTTTCCAGGACGCGAACAGTAGCGCCGACAATAGGCCCGCTTCCACCCGTCACTGTGCCGTGAATCTCGCCCGTGCCGGACTCAGACCGGGCGCCGCAAATAGACAAGATTGAAATTACAACCATGAGGACAAAATTTTTCATACCAAATACCTTTCCTTGTTATCATGAACGTGTGTGGATGGTTTCTTCGAGCGAATACTTCATCCCGAGCCATTATCTGTTGTCGACTGGCAACGCTCGGGTGTTCTGCGACGCTGCACCGGTGGTGATGCCGGCGCTTTTCAGAAGATTCTTATATCCCTTTTCAGACTTACGGAAATTTACAACACGACGGACGACGCGAATACAATGTGCCGTCGTCGGTGCGGGTCAGGAGAAGAGGCTTATCGGTGGTGATTTATCCCTCACCGGCTGCTCCGGCAAAGAGGATGGGACTGAAGTACTCTGTGGGCAATAAACGTAGCCAAGCATTTCCACCTGCACGCCGGCAGAGACGGTTAATGCCTTGGGTGCGTTATCCTTGTCGAACGTTTCCCAGTTGAGCGTCGACGGCGAGAATGCCGTCTGATGGCTCCAGGGATCGCTCACCGGATGATTTTGCTCATCTTCTTCGCTGAAGAGCTCGACGCGGAAAGCGAAGTAGTTGTAGGCCACGATGCAGGCCATCAACCGGAGAGCAATCGACCGCCAGCGATGCCCGGCAATATGACGGAGGACGATCAAGTAATGAGTGACAGAGAATGCACGTGGGAAATATAGCGAGATCGCAGAGAAAAATCAAGATGAATTGGTCTGATTGAAACGCCGGGAGTCTACGCTTGCGACGGGCAGTTGTTCTCGCCTCAGCTACCAGCCCCGGAACTTACAGAGGGAGATATTATTCCCATCCCTCCTTCGCGAGGGCATCGTGCAATTCATTGGGATGGTGCCGGTGGTGATATTCGATCTTGCTTGAATCTTCATGTGCTTTGCTGTAGGGCCATCCTTTTGCCATAAGATTGCGTTCATGCAGTTCATGGAGAAGGACGTACGGGCGTTCTATTTCCTCGAGGTCATTGTCGATCCAGACTTCATTCTGTGGCACAAACTCGTAGACGTAGTCATGCCCGCCTTCCGTAAAGTCGTCGTCGAACACGCTTCGCACGAGGCGGCCGTCCACAACCCACACACTGATATCCGACTCAAGTTTTTTCCACAGCCTGACGTGCACTTTCTTCGGGTCGGGGAGATTGCCGCCTTTTGTCAGTTTCCGGACGTCCCCGGCTTTCTTCCGTTCTGCCATTTCGGCTTTGTCCGCCTCCTCCAATGCGTCATCATACGCATGGCCTTTCTCCATCGAGCGGTGTTCCACGAGCAGGTGGTCGATGAAGAATTTCTGTTCGTCTCCGGCCGCTTCCCGGTCAAGCCAGAATTCATTCTTTGGTATACACTCGAAGGCAAGGGGTTGACCATAGTTGGTGAACTCTTCATCCAGATGCGTACGAACATATGTACCATCGACAATCCAGATGCTGATGTTTCCGCGCTGGTCTGCCTTTTTGAGATAGGGTGGTTTCAGCTGTTTTTCCATTAAGGGCGCTTTCATGATCTATTGGAAGGTAACTAATAGAGGAAGAACTCGCAAGCCCACTCGCACAGACCGGGCTTCCCGAGCCGCTGCATCTGCTATGGTCGCGAGGGGAACAAGTATTGCCGGCCCAAAGGAATCAGGACCGCGGAGCATTTCACTTTTCTGCCTTTGGCCTTCTTCGGATTGCGCCGAGATTCCTTTTTCTTTCTTTCACCCCCATCTCGCATTGTGACACCCAATTCGGACAGGAAATCGGATAAATCTGCCGACATCTTCCTTTGACGTTTCTGTTCCCTCCAATGCCGAACGACTCCATCCAGAATGACGTACATAAAGTAGAAGACCAGGGCAACGACTGCAACCCCCAGCAAAATGTTTGAGACATTCAGATGGAGTGCATTCCGCGGTTCAATCCAGATCGGATACATTATGAAGTCCAGGATATCATATGTTGAAAACTTCGAATACGAAAGACGGCCCACTGCCCGTTGGTGCATCTTTTTTTATGCAGCAGATCGCCAGAGCGCCGAGTTCGGATGCTGTCATCTTAGTCTTCAGATTACATGCCAAGAGATGGTTGGGAATTTGGCTGCTTTGGGGATGCGGATGAGTCAGCCCGTTTCATTCCTGCGAGTGCGCAAGGGACGGTTTCTCGCATTTGAGAACCATACTATTATATCGGCAATCCAAGGAAAGGGCCGAGTCGGCATGCACATTTTCGTTACCTTTGGTGCGACTACCGGCAGTTGCTATCGAAATGAAGAATCCTTATCTTTAGGGGATCTTCCCGGGGCGCAGAATGTCTGCCCGGGAGCTGGTTTATAACAATTAGAGAGAGTATCGCTATGGCCGTCAAACATCGGATTCTCGTTGCGGATGACGAAGATAGTTTCCGAGATATCCTAAACAGCCAACTCACGAAAGCCGGCTACGAGGTCCACCTCGCTGTCGATGGAGAAGAAGCGATAGCCCGTCTCGGCGAGAGGAAAATAGATGTGATTCTTCTCGATATCAGGATGCCGAAGGTCAGCGGGATTCAGGTTCTTAAGTACATCAGCCAGAACTGCCCTTCCACGAAAGCCATCATGTTGACGGGCTTCGCCGACCTCAAGCTCGCCATGGAGGCGAAGCAATTTGGAGCGGTGGATTTCATTAACAAGCCGTTCTCGCTCGATGATGTTCTATCGTCCGTTGAGCAGGCTGTCAAGCGATCATGAATACCATCCCGGCCGGTATCATGCAAAGTCCACGTAGGATGTTAACGCAATGATCGAAGAATTCAAGAAGATTCCGAGCAAGGTCAATCTCGGTTTATTTGACGTCAGCGTTTTTTCGAAGGACAAGATCCGGGATATTTTTCGCGGAGGCAAGCTGCCGACCGCCGATGCCATGGTCGAAGAGATCATCCTCCGGGCAGTAAAGGAAGGAGCCACCGACGTTCATATTGAGCCAAAGGAAGCCGAGCTCCGCGTTCGCCTGGGCTCGGAAGGAATGCTCAAGCACCTCGTTTCCCTTCCGAAAGAAATTTCCGAAAACGTTGCCAGCGTCATCAAGACCAAGGCAAATCTGAATCAATTCGAAAAGAAGAAACCCCAGGAAGGGCGGTACTCGGTTACAATCGGAACTTATCAGTTTGATGTCCGGGTCAACACACTGCCGACGATCACCGGCGAACGATTGGCGCTGCGCATCTTCAACAAAGGCGCGAACGTTTCAAAAGTGGACGACATCGGGTTATCCAACGAGAACCTGGAGAAACTCCGGCGACTCCTCCACAGGCCGACCGGGCTCATCCTGTTAACGGGCTCTGCCGGCAGCGGGTTAAGCACCATCATGCGTGCCTGCGTCCATGAAATAGAATCGCCCGAGAAGAACATCATCACCATCGAGAACCCGGTTGAATTTAACTGGGATTTTGCCACACAGGTTCAGATTGCGTTCGATAAAACGTACACTCTTTCTGAAGCCCTGCGTCCGATACTCCGGCAGAGCCCGAATGTCATCATGCTTAGCGAGGTCAGGGATCTGGAAACCGGCATGGTTGCGGCAGAAGCAGTTCTCGCGGGCAACCTCGTCCTCAGCACAATTCTCGCAAGCGACACGCTCGGCGCAATCCCGCGCCTCCTCAATTTCGGCATGGCTCCGTACTGGGTAGCCACGTCGTTGGCAGGAATCGTATGCCAAAAACTCATCAGAAAAATCTGCGATTCGTGCAAAGAGGAATACCAGCCTACGAACGAGGAACTTGCGCAACTCGGCGCTACGCAGTTTCCGACATTTTTCAAAGGCAAGGGCTGCGAGCTTTGCGGCGGGACCGGATACCGGGAGCGGACGGGAATCCATGAGATCCTGGCCATCGACGACCGCCTTCGCGACCTTATTTATCGCCAGGCTTCGTTCCTGGAGTTGAAAGAAGCCGCTTACGCCTCGGGCTTTGAAGACCTGCGTACGGATGCAATCAAGAAGGCAATCATCGGCGTAACCGCTCCCGAAGAAGTTATCCGCTCGCTGGGCTAAAGACCCCGCGCCGTCCCAGCCGCCCTTACCTGATTTCCAAATGAAGCCCCACACTCCCGAGAACTCTCAGGGGTTTCCGTTCCGATTTCCCTTCTCTTCCACAACCGCAATGAAATGACGAAACAGCCGCACGCTCCCAACCATGAGAGCTCCGCCCATTGCCGTATACGGAACGGCGAGGTAGATCTTCGGGATGGATGAATTCCGCAGCGTAATTCCGAGTGAAACCATCAGCCCGATCATGATATAACTCCTCCATGCCGCAAATGCGAAGACACAGGCGTTTTCCGGCAGGGTCGTGATGCGGTCGATGTTTTTTCTGACGATACTGGACAGCCCGTAGCGATAAATAACAAACGCCGCCAATCCTCCGATCAATTCCAACAGCAACTCTGCACCCGCCGAAAACGTCTCAAGCCATACGATGGCCCGCGCACAGAGCAAAAACCCGACGCCGATCCAGAGGATTCCCGCAACGGCGAACAACCAGCGGCGGGGTACGGCGGGACAGAGTTTATTCCACATTTCCTGCAGTCATTCGTTTCAAGGGAGCATCCTTTATTATCGGATAGAAGGAAGATCCGTCTGCTTCAAAGGACGACGCGTGATGCACAGTTTACGCCGAGTCCCTTTTCAATGGTAAGACGCCGGCAAGGTCGCCAATAACATTCACAAGTTCTGCGTTGCCGGGAACGACCACCTTGGTGTTGTTTTCGAGCGACGCCTGGACCGTTTCGAGTCTCTTGAGGAGCTGCGCGTTACCCACGAAGTACTTGTTGGCAGCTTCGTTGATCAATCGAATCGCTTCGGATTCGCCTTCGGCTTCCAATATTCTCGCCTGTCGAATTCCTTCCGCTTTCTTTATCTCCGCCCTCTTGACGCCGTCGGCAGTTGTCTCGGCGGCGGTCGCGAAATCCACCGCTGCGATTTTCTCGTTCTCCGCCTTGACGACTTTGTTCATGGTCTCCTGAACATCCTTCGGAGGATCAATCTCCTTCAGCTCGGCCCGTACGATATCAATTCCCCAGGTCGTGGTTTCTTTCATCAGTATCGTGTGAAGCTCGTCGTTGATCTTGCCCCTCTCACTGTTCGCGGATTTCAGGGTCAGCGTTCCGATGATGTTTCTCAGCGTTGTCCGGGCAAGACTCACGATCTGAATCCGGACATCATAAACATTATACTGTGAGCTTCGCACACTTTCTTCGTCGGCTTTGACCTTGAAGTAGATCTGCGCATCGACCATCGCGTTGAGATTGTCATTGGTAATGATTTCCTGCGGGTCGGCATTGATCATCTGTTCGGTTATGTTCACTCTGTAAAGCTTGTCCACCATGGGAAATACCCAGTGAAATCCCGGGCCGGCAAACTTTCTGTATTTGCCGAGTCTCTCAACAAGGCCCCGATGTGTCGGTCTGACAATTCTTATGCCGATGAGAAAGAACACAACGGCAATTATTCCTACGAGCGTCCACAGGCCAATTAATCCGTCGTTTTCCATTTTGAACTCCTTACGTAGTGTTTGATGAAATGCTTAATAGTTTCATTGTCGAATATTGCCCGCCAGATGGAAGTATGATACCATATGATACGAATTCGAGAGGACTCAATCAAGCGGCGGTTGGAGCATCACTTCTTAATGATGAAGAGGCTGCGAAGGAAGGTGGTACTTGAAATCATCGGGCCATTTCCGCTGAAGGCGTGACAGGAGTCCTTCGTCGGCAGAGATGATCAGCGCGCCGACCCATCCATCCATGAACCGGAATGCCGCTTCTCCTTCGGGAGGGAATTCGTCCGGCTTGCGCATGAACAGAAAATGCACTTTCCGTGCGAGAAGATAGTCCCATGGCGCCGTCTTCTCGTGACCCGGTCTTCCCCGATCCGCAACGGGCAGGTGGGCGATGTACACGTCGGTGAGTCCGTTTTCTTCGACGCACTCCGGGAATTTTGCATAATAGGCGAGGGCATCCTGGCCGCGCAAGAGCACCCGGACGTACTCGCCTTCGAACATCATTTTCAGTTTCCGTCCGAACAATTCATCGTGTTCGATCCGGTTTATATTTCCCTCGCGGGATGAGGTATAATACCAATGTTCGTCCGCGATGCCGCCGTAATCCAAATACGTTTCCTTGTGAGATCCGTCCGCCGCGCTGAACAGCGCGTTCCGCGGCGATCGTTCGGCCCACACGATCAAGGGCAATACGACAAAAACCGCCCAGATCCATCGATTCTCCCTGAGCAATTCCCGGACAGAGATCTCGCCCGCGATATACATCAGCGGAATGAGCGGGATCATGAAGCGCGCGTACATAAAATCCCCGCCGATTCTTGCTACGAAGAGCGTACTGTACACAACGATCGCGCCGAGGCAGAACTGCACCAGCCGGTCCCGGAGGACAAGAAGTCCAAGAAGAAAGATACACGAGGTTTTATAAGGCTCAAAGTATGTCCACAGGTACTCGAACCCCTGGCTGAAATAGCTCAGGCCGGCGGATTTTGCGTAGTAGGTATTCGGCAGGATGTCACCGTAGTACCAGTACTTCCAGCCCAGCCAGGCGACAAGAAACAGGAAGGGAAGAAGAAACTTCATGACCGCACGGCGCCCGTCCCTGACGACGCAGACAAAGGCAACCGCACAGATCAACGCTCCATCCGGTCGCATCAACACCGATAACATCAGCGCAAACCCGCCCCAGAAGAACATCCGGCGGACGAACAGGAGATACGCCGAGCAGAGGATGAGGAACGTGAACGCCATCGTTTCGAGTCCGCTCGTCGCCCAGATCCCGAAGTCGTAATGGAAAGCGAGCATGAGCGCGGCGAGTGGGAGGTATGTCCCTTTTCCGACATGATGGGAGATGACTACGGCGAGCACGAGCACGCCGGCGAAGGTGGCGAGGCCGAGGTATTCCGACGTCGGGACCGGGTTTGCGCCGAGCCATTGGAAAGCTGCCACAATCATCAGCCAGAGGAAGTGTGTGTATCCTTCGACGCGTTCTCCGACGTTGTAGACGAGTCCGTTGCCGTTCAGGAAGTTCTCGATATAGCGAAACGTGATGAACGCGTCGTCACAGACCCATCGGAGCGAGAAGGCGGAGACAATCCCGATCGCCAGCGAGAGCGCCGCAGCGATGGAATAGGCAGGGTTGATTCTATGATTCAACGTTGTCTCGTCGGGAATTCATCATTGTATCCAAGACAATCACACCATGGTAGTGATTTTTTTGCCTATTTTCAATCAGGCGATCCGGGATGTTGTCATTCGCTTTGTAAAAGAGGGCGACTTTTTCTACATTGTAACGTTGACGATTCACCGCGCCCATAGCTCAATTGGATAGAGCATTTGGCTTCGGACCAAAGGGTTGGGGGTTCAAGTCCCTCTGGGCGCACAAGGTCCCGTCCTAAAGCTGACGGGATTCTCAAAATAACGTATGAGTTAGCTCCCTCGACTCGCTTCGCTCGCTCGGGAAGATCGCTAACTCATGTTATTTTGGAAGCAGGGGGTTCCCTGATAGGCTCACCGGCAGGTCAGCATTTCAATCAATCAGCGCACGGGTTACTATGCCGGCTCGACTCCGTCACACTACATTTACGTCGGCTCGCGGACGAGGTGACTTGCATTGTTCTGATGTTAGAGGTGTTTTTCCTGGACTGAGTCGGTTGAATAACTTGAGCAGTGTTTATGAAGAATAGATTATTCAGAGAATTGATTGTCTTCGTTTTCTCCGCTTCAATTTTCGTTTGTGATGACGCATTTTCTCAGGTGCTTTATGGCACTGTCGTCGACAAAGATAGCGCGGCCATTGCAAACGCCACAATCTCTATTCCGACATTGCGTCAATCAACTTCAACCATATACAACGGAAACTTTGTCTTTGGTAACATTCCCCGGGGGAACTATTCGATGAAGGTGTTGAGAATAGGATACGATAGCATCTCACTCAACGTCGCAGTTTCTTCAGACTCCACCTTTGTCTTGATTGTGATGCCAGAAAATTTTGTGACGCTTCACACGGTAACCGTTACGGCGAAACCTCAACCGTCGGACGTTGCGAACTCGCCCCAGTCTGTTTCAGTAATTCAAGGTCGTGAACTCCTTGAAAACGCCGGTTCGGCAGTCGGAGCGGCGCTCAGCAACCTCCCCGGCGTATCCATGGCTCACAGCGGGCCGTTCAGCGCAAAGCCCGTGATACGTGGACTCGGATATCAACGCGTAGTTATCCTCGAGGATGGCGAACGTTATGATTACCAGTCCTGGGACGACGATGATAGTCCCGGTATCGATGCGCTGAGCATGAGTCGAATTGAAGTGGTGAGAGGTCCAAATAGTGTTTTGTACGGCTCTGATGCGCTCGGCGGTGTTGTCAATTTCATCCACGCTGACGGGACTTCAGAGAATGTTGATTCGTCGAAAATGCGGGGTGAGGTGGTTCTGAATGGCTTCAGCAACAACACTGAGGGTGCTGGGCACGCTGCGTTGAGCGGGACAACATCGCTTGCAAATTATTATACCAGCCTGACGGTTCGAGGAGCAGAAAACGTGCAAACGCCGGAAGGCGTTCTTCCCAATACCGGAGCATCGGAAGTGAATTTTGAAGGAACGGTTTCGACTGACCGGGAATGGGGCAATTTTCTTCTTGGATATTCACGATTCGATCAAGATCGAGAAATCCTTCCTGTGGGAGACGATTCGGGCGGAACGCCCTACCAGGCTACCATTCACGACAGAATCAAGCTTTCTTACAAGAGTCAGCCGTCCCCCTTCCGGGTTTCGTTGGACGGTGTTTTTCAGCGAAATGATGCAGCCGAGTATGAAGAGAAGGATTCTATTGAGGATCATTTGATCCTGCAATCGCTTTCGCTTGACGCGAAACTTTACTATGACGAATCGGATAATAATTCCGGAACAGTTGGGATTTCTTCATTAGAAGAACAAAATTCCACCCTTGTCCCGGCAGATCCGATAATTCCTGCTTACCACCAATCGACAGTGGCGGCCTTCATGTTTGATGATTACAAGTTACAGGCGCTTGACATTTCTGCGGGAGCGCGGTATGACTACCGAACACTGCAAACTTCCGACAACGCAATTCTGGACCTCGTCGGACAAACGAGAAATTATCAGGCACTCACGGGATCGATTGGGATATTATGGCACGCTTCCGATGAGATCTCGTTCGGTGCAGACATAGGAAGCGGATGGCGGGCGCCAAACGTCGAAGAGCTCTTTATCAACGGCTTGCAGGCAGGAAGTTTTATGTACAAATTGGGAAATCCGGATCTTGTGCCGGAGCAATCCCTCTCGACCGACTTCCTTATGCGAATCACAGGTTCTATTGTCACCGGCGAGATATCGGCATACTACAACCGTGTTAACCGCTACATTTTTCTTAGTCCGACAGGGGAGATCGACTCGGCAAGCGGATATGAGAAGTACACAGAGCGGCAGGCGAACGCTACCCTGACGGGAATCGATGCGCAATTGAGCGAAAAGATAACCACCCGGGCAACGCTGAGTGTTGGCGCAGACGTTCTGCTTGCAAGAAATGATGATGCTGGAACATGGCTGCCGCTCACTCCTGCCAACCGCCTGATGATGGAGCTGAGATATAATTTCCCATCTGCCTCCCTTGTCAACGAACCATATTGCTCTGCCGATGCACATATTGTGTTCGGCCAAAACAGGATTGATCCTTCGGAAACGAGGACGCCCGGTTATGCAGTATTTGATGCCGGATTCGGTGGAGCGCTTACAATTTTCGACCGTGGAGTAAATGTCGATTGCAAAATTCACAACTTCTTCAACCGCGCCTACCACGATAATATGAGCCTTTATAGAATGTACGCGTTTGAGCCGGGCTTCGATTTCTCTATGACTATTAGTGTGCCATTTGTAATTGTTCGGTGAGGTGCCGATGGCAGAACTCAGTCCTTGGATGTTTTGGTAGGCGCTGAGGAGAAAGATATGGACTGTAAAATCCCCGAAGCAACCAGCACGAATGCTCCAGGCAGATCCTTCATCCAAGTGAGGATATTTCAGGACGAGACAAAGAATGTATAGCCCCGGTCGAATCGACCAGAGCTCCTGAGGCAATTGTGCTAAGACTCAAAAAGACCAGTTGACGATCGGAAACACAGGAAACTGTCCGCCCGTCTTGATGATGTTAATGATCCCTATTTGGAGACCTTTCATGCTCCCGGCAGAATTCACCAGGCCGAGCTGAAACCCGTTGACATATTCGCCCGTGTTATACCAGCCATACTGGAATCCCTCGACGTTCTTCTTGCTCAGGTTCAGAAAACCACCTTGCAAACCGACAAAATCTCCGTCGCAAAGATTCACAGCACCCCATTGCAATCCCGTAAAACCACCCGTGCCAACATGATTGACCAGTCCCCAATCGAGTCCGACCATAGAGACGTTCTTGCCGTAAATGAGGTTTATCCGAAGGCCGGTAATCGAATTATCCTCCGGAAATATCTGGACAGGATTGAACAAGGCGATGTTGATTGGCTTGGACTGGGCGGCGCCCGCAAATGGCAACACGAGCACCAGGATGGCGACAGCCCAAATGATTTTGTTTCTCATGATTTTCCCCTTTCTTGTTTTGTTTGACCGAAGAATATACAAAAGAAAAGAATGTCGCACAAACTAATATTTACGAAACCGGCGCACAACCGAAATGACATCAGCCGTGCTTTCCGACATCATCTCGGGATATTTTCCCGCTTTCAGGCGTGCCCGAAGTGATGCGCCTTCCGCTCTCTCCTCATTTGCACAATCTCTCCAAGCCACGCGCTGATGGTCGCAATGACAAAAAGCGAAGCAATGAGAAATATTTTCCCTTCCCACACCTTCAGCGGAATGAGCATGACATTTGGAAGGACGTAGACGAGGGTGAGTCCGTACGCAGTCCCCGCGAGCCCGGATTCAATAACCGTGAAATCACGCGACCTGTATCCGATGTAGAATCCGACGTAGAAGAGCCCGAAATATATCCAGTACAGCACGGGTATGACGTTTAACCCGCTGTATCTCAGGCCGAAAAAGATGTTGAAGAGAAGGGTGGGAAGAAGATGGAGAACGACGAAAAAGCAGTATCCAACGCCTACCCATCGCCAGTCGATCGTTATCTTCCTGGATATCGATTGTAGTTCGTTCATGCGTAACTCCTTCGGAGATTTGCGGAAGTTATTATTGGAGACCATCGCACACCTCTACTGGAAAATGCCGGTGTAGAAATATCCCGAGCCCATGCCGTTGCTGTCGAGAGTATTTTCAATGGAGGCGCCAGGATACAATTTGGAGTCAACCCTGACGGTAAGCTTGTTCGGAGGTATTTCCTCTACGATAACCGATGCTTTCTGAGAAATATCCTCCGGAAATGTCCCGGCAGTGATCCGATACCCCTCATAAGAATTTCCACCGCCCCCGAGCTCCCGGGGCAGGATCTTGTACTGATAGGCATCATATTCGACCATCGCGACGCACGAACCCAGAAGTTCATCCTTATGAGCCTGGATGGCCTGGCTTTCCTGCATGCTCTGATACACACGGTAGGCTCTTACCGATTGGGGAATGGACGGTATCAATAAAACAAGAACCAGGAATCCCCCCATGACAAAACCGATGTTCGCCATTACTCTTTTGCCCCAGTGGGGCTCTGCGTGGCCCACATCCTCAGACGCAAGATAGCGCCAGCTAAAAAGATAAACTGTCGGCGCGATAATCCACACAACCACAAAACATAGAAAAACGTAATAGTATCCCCTGCCGTTCGTGGTTTCTTCCGCGCTGCCCGAGAACTCATTGATACCTTGCACGATTGTGGCGCCGGCCGCTATGATTGCCGGATTAGCGTGAAGACTGGAAATTGTATTGATGCCCGGGGGTTCATAGAATTCATGAGCCAGCCCGATTGTGGCAAACGTGAATGCAACCAGCCACCGGATTTTCCATGCGGAGATTTCAAACGCAGATTTCTGTGCCGGCACGGAAGTTGGCTTAATTGTCCGATTCATAGCGAATCCCTTTCGGTGTTAAGGTCTGTCGTATTTGCACCATGCCGGTTTTCCCGTTGACGTTTTTGAATGCAGGGTCTCTCCCTCTCGCATACTTGTGCGAGGCAGCGAGCACGATTTCGGTGTCCGTCACGACGACCGGATACATATAGAGGGTATCGTACTCCGGTCTCCGGTCGACATGCTGCGCCGTCGCGATTGGTTTGCCGTCTCTGCAGTTCGGATATTTCCCCAGGAAAACTTGTCCCAGGGATCGCATCGGCTTATTCTCCGGTGAATGGTAGTATTTCAGTATCTGTATGAGTGTGTCATGTGTATACGACGTATTGACACCACGGATAATGACTCCGAGAATTTCATTCAGCCGGGCTTTCTGCCAGTGGGATTCTTCGTCAAGGGTCTTCCAGCCGGCAAACAGCGACACGCCGCCGGCAAGAAAGACCGTCCAGATGGCAATTCGGGTCTTCACCGGAAAAGGCCTTCTCGCCATAAAAGCGGTGAGCACGATGAGATAGACCGCCGCGGCGATTCCCGCCGCGTGCAGCGATGGCCAGAGGTCGGGACCATTCCCCGGTATGAAAAAAGCTATTGAGACGAGAACGACACCGACAATGAGCCAGATGAACATCATACGCACCTCGGTTTATGCTGCTCGAAAACGTTATTTAATCGTTAAATGTACAAAATGAATGCGTGGGTGTCAAGAGGATGGTTTCCGGAGCACAAGGGAATCTTCTATCATCCTTCTTTGATCAACCAGTGGTCGAATTGATCCACACCATCGCACCTCGCGTTTTCTTTATCTCGGATCCACTGTTGAGGATTGGTCTTGATATATTCGCGGATTCGGTTCAAAGATTTTCCGTTGCGGATGATATGATCGTAATACTTGGGCTGCCAGATTGATACGGACGGTGTTTTCCGGATTTCATTGATGCGTTTTGTCACAGCAGATTTGAATGATCCAACGATATTGCCCAAGGTATTATTCGTTTCCCGTAGGGTCGAGGCATGCCTCGACCCTACGGTATCATCATTTATTATGATAATTCCATGGACATGATTGGGCATTACCTGGAATTCATCCAATTGGATGTTTGGATAATGCAGCGGTAATTCATCCCAACATGCCTCGACGATATTGGCATAATCATTTCGGATCAATTCCCCCTCTACGACCTGTCCGAATAATTCAATCCGATCTTTCGTGCAAACCGTGACAAAATATGCCCCTGGCGACGTGTAATCGTACTCCCTCAATCGCATTTGCTTTCGCCTCCGCATCTCCCTTGCCTCCCCTAAAAATGAATTAATACCCGATCGCAGATTCTCCGCGTCGAGGATCGGCCGCGCCATGGAGAATTCTCTTCCCGTCGATAAGGATGGCGTTCATTCCGCCGTTATCCCAGGAATCCAGTTGGCGGAGTTTCCATCCTTTGGCTGCTAAATTCATGAGAACATCCTTCGGGATTGCCTGCGGCTCGTATTCTATCTCTTCTCTGGGCCATTGATGGTGAAAACGAAGCGCCGTGACTGCGTCCTGCATGCTCATGCCAAAATCAATAACATTCGTGATAACCTGATAAACTCTTGTGAAGATTGTTGAACCTCCGGGCGCTCCCACGGTGAAATACGGTTTGCCATTGCGCAGAACGATGGTCGGCGTCATGGAGCTGAGCATTCTCTTTTTCGGTTGAATGCTGTTTGCTTTGCCGCCCAGGAGACCAAAAGCATTCGGGGCGTTTATTTTGGCGCTGAAGTCATCCATTTCATTGTTGAGCAAAAAGCCGGCCCCTTCCACCGCAAGTTTCGACCCGAAGAAATGATTCAGGGTATACGTTACGGCAACCATGTTTCCGGCCGAGTCCGCCACACAGTAATGAGTGGTGTGATTTGGTTCCTGTCTATCGGAGAGGCCGGGTTTGACATCGGCGGGGTTTGTTGCCCTGTTGAAGTCGAAGGTACTCATCCGGTTTGCCAGGTGAGAAGAGTCGAGCAGCGCCGACAGGGGCACATCGACGAAATCCCCGTCACCGAGATATTCCGACCGGTCGGCGAAAACGCGTTTCATTGCTTCACTCATCAGGTGAATAGTTGAGGAGTTGTGAAAGCCCATGGAGTCGAGGTGATACGGCTCGGTCATTTTTAGCAATGAAATGAGCGCCCAGCCGCCGGAACTTGGCGGCGGTACCGTGACGATCCCGTACCCGCGGTATGTGCACGTCAGCGGAGCGCGCCATTTTGCCTCATAGGAGGACAGGTTGTCTTCGGAAAGAATGCCCCCATTGCGCCGTATCTCGGCAGCCACGAGCCGCGCGACATCTCCCCTGTAAAACCCGTCCTTTCCGTGCTTCTGTATTTCGCGCAGCGTCCGGGCCAGATCTTTCTGGACAAAAATTTCTCCCTTGAGGAACATTCTTGTCGAATCGCCTTTCGTGAAATACTTCCGTGACGCATTGTAACGGCACAGTTCCGGTATAGATCTGTTAAGGGCATCGACGTCGTCCTGTGTCAGCATGAATCCCTTCTCGGCTAACTCGAATGCGGGTTGCAGCACGTTATCCCAGGATAGCTTTCCGTATTTCTTGTGGAGCTCGTACAGGCCCGCAACTGTTCCGGGTACTCCAACCGCGAGAGCGCCCTGTGTGCTTCTTGACATGTCGAAATTGCCAAGACTGTCCAGGTACATATTCTCTGTTGCACGCATCGGAGCCGTTTCCCGGAAATCAAGCGCCAGCGGTCCGGTACCGGCTAAATAAGCGACCGCGAATCCTCCTCCGCCGATATTTCCCGCACCGGGATAGACAACCGCCAGTGCAAACCCCATAGCCGTCGCAGCATCGACAACATTCCCTCCCCGTTGAAGAACTGCAATCCCCACGCGGGAGGCTTCGGCATGCGCAGAAACAACCATGCCGTTACAGGAACTCACTGCGCGGTTTTGAGCCTGGACCGGCTCTAAGAAAATGAATGCGAGTAGAAAAAGAGCAAATCTTTTCATGAATACCATCTCAGAATATCCGCATTAGTTTGCTCGAATCAAATCGACATCGAAACCTGTTTGCCTGAAAACATCCATGATCATATTCCGGTGTGCACCTGCGAAAAGCTTACGGTCGGCGGCAGTGAGTGCGTACACGAAATCGTACCAGACCGCGAAGTTTTGGGGAGCGGACCCGGGTTTCTCAAGATAGCTTGCCCTTTCCAATAATGCAGAGGGAAGCAGGAACATTGCGGTTTTCACAAGCTCGTCACATTGGGATCGCCCGAGATGCAGGCGCAATTCCCAGAGCGGATGGGTGATGACCATGCCGCCCCGGTGCGCTTCAATGACGTTCTTCGCAACATCGTGGGCTTTGTACATGGAATCCCAGCGAGCCATTGCCTGAACGTTGACGTTGTAGAGCAATTTATACGCAGGCGCGACGGCGAACGAGTCTTTGTACGCCTCGCGGAAGAGCGCCCAGAAGTCAGGATAGTTTATGACATCATCGGGATATTTTACATTTTTCGAAACGTCGCGCCACAACAGTTTTGGTACGAGGCCTTCGAGGATGAACGGAGAGTTCGCCTGCGTGGTCGTGAAGTATTCCAGGAGTCCCATATGCAGGATGTCTCCCGGTCTCCCGAACTTCAGCGTGTCCTGGAGCTGCCAGAAAGCGCGGTGCCCGATTTCGTGGTACACAATTGTCGGCGACGGGCGCGAACCGGGCGTGAACACATATTGTTTCGGCGTGCTCTGGGCAAATCTCCCGAGAAAGACTTCAATATTCGCGTACTCCGATTGATGTGCAAAATCAAGGTATCCCGCAAATAAGGAGTCGAAGAACTCGATTGCCCGGATGGTGTGGTAGGCGACAAAGATCGCATAGTATTCAGGGGAAAACGGCTTCACCAGCAGACTATCGCCGACGCGATTGAAGTTCAGACGGACCGGAGTGCCCGCCATGTGCTGTTGGTCCGGATCATTGTTCGCGTAGGTGACAGAATCCAGCATGAGCACCGTCAGCGATTGAATGTGGCTGTCGTGAATTTTGCCATCCGTGGTAACAAAAGAAACGTTGACCGGTTTTTCCACGACCGCGCCGCCCTCATCGAACAGTGTGGTGGAATGGTAAACGGACTGGCCCGGGGCAATACCCGCCATTGCGAGCAGTAAGGAGGTCAGGAATAGTATTTTCATAAGAGTTAATAGTGATGTTACGCAGAATCATCATTCTCAGTGACAAATTCTAAATCCGAATATCTGCGCCAAAGGCGCACCCGCCATTGGCGGGGAAACACTAAATTCCGCTTTTCAGAATCCCGCCAACGTAAGCGGAATCCAGAAGCGGGACAAATCCGAAACTCGAATACTCAAAATCCGAAAAATTAGGCTTCTCGGGACGGTTTTGAATTTAGAGAATTTGATTTTGTTTAGAATTTCGGAATTAGTGCTTCGGATTTCGGACATCCAACATTGCTTTGCGTAATGTCAGTTAATATAGATAGTCATACTTGATTATATCATAATTTAGTATTAATTTGATCATAAGAATTATAGAGGTTCACAATGCCAATTATTAAGTCTATTTCGAGCCTGCGGAACCGCACTCGAGAAATTGCCACGATCTGCCACGATCAAAATGAACCCGTTTACCTGACCACAAATGGCGAAGGTGATCTGGTTGTTATGAGCATCAACCATTATGAGCAGTTAAAGGCTCGGGTTGACTTGTTTGAAAAACTCGGCGTTGCACAAGCTCAATCCGCAGCAGGGAAGAAGGGTATCACGCACAAACAAATGATAGCGAAACTGCGGCAAAGAGTCCACCATGGGCGGACCCGTTAAGTATGCACTCAGATATCTTCCTGCTGCGCAAGAAGATCTGACATCGATTCTTGATTACATTCCTCACGACAGCCCCAGTCGCGCAATGGCGTTCGTAGACAGGCTTGATGTCCACATCGGACGTCTTGAGCAACAGCCGTTCTTAGGACGTGTACCACGTCATCCGAAACTCCACGAGTCTGGTTATCGCGTTCTGGTCGTTGAATCATATCTTGTGTTCTACATTATCCGTGGGACTCTGATAGAAATCCATCGTATTGTCCGCGGTTCCCGCGATCTTGATCACCTGATTTAGTTTGGCAAACGTGCGGCGCATTTTCACATGACGTTTCGGCAAACCGCAGTGTGCCGCCGAACTCGACAAAATCTAACTGTGCGAGGCGGGTATTAAGCGAGGCTTTATTATCATCGCTTTATCCACCAGCGACGTTATTTTGCTTGTTGGGCACCGTAGCCGCGAGAATATTGTGAATTGACATTGTATATATAATGTCATATATTCAATTGTGAACATTTTCTGGGATGCCGAAAAGAAATAGTTCTAAAAACCGTTTTCCCGAGTCGTAAATTTAACAACATGTATGGAGAAGCCAGCCATGGCAAAGACACTTGACAAGTCTGAGCGTCAGATCGAAAACTCTGCCGGTGCGTATCGACCGGTGAGAAAGAGCAAGCTTCGGAAGATTGAGAATATTTTGAATCATGTGCGGAAGACGAGAAATATAAATATTCGAATCTCGGAGATGGTTCTTGCTGAAATAAAACTAAGGTCGACCGAAGAAGGCATACCATATCAGACACTCATTTCTAGTATTCTCCACAAGTTTGTGACAAACCAACTTGTAGATGAAAAAGCAATAAGCAAATCGATCGAAATCCTCTCTTCCAAACGCCAAAGAGCTGCCGTCTGAGTGATGAAAGCCGCGACAACAAGCGGCTATGGCGGCTAACGTCTGTGGTAACAACGCAATGCTGTTGCGAACATTTACATAAACAAATTGCCCAGTGAGCGACAGCATTGAGTGAGGCTTAATTAGACTGTGACATTCCCAACGTCGTTGTTGCCGCTGTTCCGCAGCCATTCATACTTGTCGATTCTCATCAGTGGTTTGCAATGGTTAACTCATTTGAGGATGTGTACCGACCTCTCAAAACTGTCGTGAGAACACTGATTATGTTGGCGTAGCGTGTTTTGTAATCAGCAGAGAAACTGTAACAACAGAGCTGATCGGGCTTTTTGAATTCGTACGTTAGGGCGATGGAGTAAATGCCGGGTGGGAGGTGCGTGAAATTGTGTGATTCCAAGGTGCACGGGGGGTAGTTTAGTGTTTGACCTGGTGTGATCAATATTTCATCGGTTGTGTCGGGGTAGATTTTCTCTCCGACACAGTCGCTTCCCGTCATATTCCGTTTGATAAGCATTCCAGTGCTATCTCTCACAATGGCGGAAATCGGATCAATACATTGGTCAACTCTAAGAATGTAGATCGGCATGTCAGCAGTGTTGGTCATCGAAGCGTGAAAAGTGATGAGGCCTTCCTTGAATCCGAGAGAATCCAGGTGGATGAACAGGACTGGCTTCTGCGAGTTCCGCGCTTGTAAAGCATGATGATACTCCTCCACGGATGGGGGAGAGTCAACAATAGGAACACCGAGGACAAAATCGTGAATTACTGTCTCGCTTGAATCGTGAACTTGGACGGTGGCTGTCGCTGTGATGAACGATGGCATGGAACATCTGAGAGTATGCAGGCCGGGAGAAATGTTGTTGATTTGGAAGGTTCCGTCGCCTGTCGTTACGCTGCCGTTTCTCGAGCCCACAAGCTGAACAACGGCCGAAACAACAGGTGTTCCATCACTTTCGCTTGTGACCCGTCCGCAGATTGATCCCGCAATACAAAGACTTGGAGCCACGGCGAGAGCGAGTTGCAAATAACGCCACACCAGCATGAATCTCATTTTATCGTTCCTCTTTCGGCATTTGAATGGCCGCTTGCGTTAAACGTTGCGCGCAATTATCCAATGCGTCATTCCAACCGGCGGGAGGCATAATGACACATATGTGTTTGGGGCCGTCACGGCATAACCTGTTATTGTTCCTACTGAGTGCCAACCTCGGCACATAGAAGCTGATGGTAAGTTTGCCAATTCCCGTACCTTAACATTTCCTTCGCGAATATACAAAAGAATCAATCGAGTGTCAACCAGGGCGAAATTGCCTAAAATCCTCTCCTAGTACGGTTTTGAGGCATAGCCGCAGGAGCGGAACGAACGCACGCCTGTTCTTGTTCTTCTAATGCGTATTCTTGCGCAATTCATGGCACGTTTCAGAAAAATATTGCCCCTTGTTCTCGTCGCGCTGCAGCTCGGCACGGCGATCTTTGCCGAGTTCGGACATACCAACGTCATTTTCGGCGCGTCACACTCCGTCCAGAGCCTCCTGTCGCATGATTGCGGTGCAAAAGAGCGCCACAAGGATCTCAAGGATATCCACTCCTGTCAGGCATGCTACCGTGCCGCAAACTTCGTAGCAAACTTCAATACGACTACTGCCGTCAGCGCGCATCGATCGATTATTCTCGCGCGACCCCTTGCAGTTGTTCATGCTTCCGTCGACTTTCACTCCACGTCGTGCCCCAAGCGCGGCCCTCCTCTTTTTATTTCCTAATAACGTTCACAGAATGATCGTTGTCTGAGAGATCTCTCTCCCAGACGATAACCACAGTCGCGGAGACGCATGGCTATCCATCTTTTCAGCTGATGATGGACCGTTCGTCCCGCCTGAATTTCATCCATCATTAACATTATTTGGAAAAGAGGGTAACAATCATGTCTTTTTGCACACATAGAATTAGTCCATCGGCCACGAGCCTAACTGCAAGACGCTGCTTCCTTTGGCTTACCATGTCGCTCACACTCACTTGCGCGACGTTCGCACTCGGAGCCAGCGGAACGCCCGCGCCCGCACCCGGCGATGAGCACTTCAGGGTCATAGTATACGATGCCGACCTCAGGACGCCAATTGAACTCGCGCACGTCGTCCTTCGCCGCGAAGGAACAATCATAGGACAAAAAGTAACGAACCCACGGGGAGTCGCACTGTTCGTCGACATTGCAGCCGCCTGGTATAAACTCTCTGTGCACATTATCGGGTACGATGATTTCTCCGATTCCATTCTCGTGGATGACCAGCACACGGTGGATTCGGTCTTCCTCCACATAATCAGTGAGAACGAAGTGGTGGTTGTCGGTCAGCACGAACTGGCGGCTGCTACAGTCGATTTGGCAACGGGGAATCAAGTGTTTGAATCGGAAACCTATCATGCCCCACCCTCCGCCCGCATGACGGATCTCGTCCAGGAAAATCTTATGGGAGCGGCACGTGCTCCGACCGGAGAAGTGCATATCAACGGCCAGCACGGAGAGTTCACGTACTACGTCGACGGTATTCCGGTTCCCCTCGGCGTCTTTGGCGGACTCAACGAAGTCGTCGACCCAAAGGTGATTGACCGCGCCACGTTTCTGACGGGCGGTTTTCCCGCCGAGTACGGCGGGCAAATGGCCGCAATCATCGATCTTCAAAATCGTGTTCCCGAAGGCGGGTTTCATCTCGACGCATCCACTTACGCGGGAAGTTATCTCGTCTCCAACGCCGGCGATAGCCTTGGAAAAGGCGTGGGCGCATTCAAAGCTCTGAACTCCAACGGCCAGAGTCTCTCCCTGAGCGACCGCGTGGACAAGCTCGGCTTCTTCCTTTCCGGCTCCCGGCAGGAAACGGATCGACGCATCGACCCTCCCGTCGCCACTCTGTTCCACGACCATGGCTTCGACTACTTCCTCTACGGCAAGATCGATTATACGCTGAGTGACGTTGATTACCTCACTTTCAATCTGAATTACGGAAGGACGTCCACACAGGTACCGTATGACAGCGCCTCGTCGGCTCCCGATTTCCAGATAGCCGACGATATCCAGACCACAACAAACGAGTTCCAGACACTATCGTACTCCCGCATTCTCTCGACGGAGAAGAACCACGAAAGCAACCTCTTCGTGGGGGCGTACGCCCGGGAAGGCGGGCTCGTGTACACGCCCGGCTCTATTGACCCTCCAAATTTTCAGTTCACGGGGGACACGACAATGTACGCGCTCGCGATTGACCGCTCATTCACGACGCTCGGCACGAGAATCAAGTACGATGCCCGGCTGATGCACGAATTCATGTACGCTGTCGGACTGAACTTCAGCAGCACCAGCGGAACGGAGAATTTCACGTCACGCGACAGCGTGGGAAATCCCGGTCCCTCGAACGTGACAAATTACAAGGGATCGGATTTCGGAGTATTCGCCGAGAGCGAGATTCATCCGGCGGATTGGACGACGATCGAGGCCGGAGTCCGGTACGATCAACACATCGCGCCGGATGCGCCTCTCCAGGATGCCGTGAGCCCCCGGCTTCGATGGAACGTTATGTTCGATGAATCGAATTCGGCTTATCTCTACTACGGCAGAATGTTCATGCCCAATAACATCGAAGGGATCAGGACCATCTCGCGTAACATAGACACCGCAGGACTACCGACGCTCCCGGAGCGGGATGATTTTTATGAAGCGGCCTACACCCGGAACTACTCATTCGGGTTACGGAGCAAACTGGAAGCCTTTTACAAATTTGACCGACCCGGCGTCGATGACGAAACGATCGGATCCAGCGCCATTAAGACTCCCGTCAATATTCAGACGGTTAAAATAACCGGCATAGAATTGGGCCTCTCGTACAGCGATCCGTCAACGCCGTTCTCCGGCTACATCAACTCGTCGATCATTCATGCCTACGGAATCGGCTCGGTCAGCGGAGGGTTTACGGGCACCGACGTGGTCGGTGACGGCCCGGCCACCGACCTTGATCATGACCAGCGGCTCTCCATCGTGACGGGATTGAATTATCAGCCGCGGAATTGGTTCGCCAACGTCACGGCCATCTACGGCTCAGGCCTAACAAACGGCAATCCGAATGGCGTCGCATATAACACCGGGTTGTTCGATTTCAACGTCGCTACGCACACTGCGCCGTCGACGATTTTCAACCTCTCCGCTGGATACACGGTTCATCTTGAGGGGGGCGCGACGCTGGAGCCGTCGCTGTACATTACCAATCTTCTCGACCACGATCATTTGATCAAAGGCGCATATTTCAGCGCGGCAAGCTACGAAGAACGCAGAAATGTGGTCTTCAAAATTTCCGTTCACATATAGGATTCCGACCCGAAGCGCTCATCCACAGGCGAGGAGACTGAATAATAGATTCGCTGGTTTCATACATGAGGATGGGATGAACGAACATGACTGAAGAATCAAGCCAGAAATTGCCCCCGCAGAGGAACCTGGTGGGTCGAAGATTCACCCGCCTGACTGTCGTGCGTTTGGCTGATATTAAGAACCACTCGAGGTATTGGCTCTGCAAATGCAGTTGTGGTAAGACGACGACCGTCAGGGCGGGAAATCTTAAGAACGGAAATACCAAGAGTTGCGGTTGTCTGAGAGCGGAATTGTTGCGAAGAGGTCTCAACACTCGTGGTAATAGTTAGTTGACAAAAAGAGATAACATGGCAAATTGATTAAGCCCTCGGCACATCGTATGGTCAATCAAACCGAACAGCTCAATAAGAATCTCTTCGTCGATGCACGTAATTTCTGTGTTACCTGTGCAAAAAGGATTCGCTCTTATTCGAATCAGTATCGGCGATTCCTCTTTGAACCGGCGAGCCTTGCGACCCTGGTGAGCGCCATGTTGCTGCTGGCAGCGCTCAGCTTTAACCCTGAAGGTTTGTTCTACGGCAAGACAGCGTCTTCACAGGGTTTCTTTCTCTATGTGGCATGCGCCTTCATCGGTTCAGCATTCATTTGGTATTCTGCACTCCAGGGCATCCGCAGAAGAGATTTCACGGCGGATATTCCCGTTTCAGTGGCAACTGCTGCGGCAATCGCCATTGGCCAATATCCGGCCGCAGCGGTCGTTTCCGTACTATTATTGCTTGGGGGAATGCTCGAGAACTTTGTCGCGGCGCGATCCGGGAAAGCGCTTGAATCTATCGAAAAGCTCCTCCCTGACAGGGTCACAAAGCGAATGAACGAAAAGGACATTGTCGTCCGTCTCGAGGAGGTGGTTGTTGGAGATATTTTGCTTGTTCGCTCGGGGGAACGAATCCCGGTTGACGGAAGAGTGCTCCGAGGCTCGGCTACAATCAATGAATCTGCTATTACAGGGGAATCAATGCTGGTTGAAAGGCAACCGGGTGGCTCGGTGTTCGCCGGGAGCCTTGTGGAACTCGGGGCACTGGAGGTTGAAACAACGACCATCGGACAAGAAACGACACTCGGCAGGATTCGCCGCATGATTATCGAGGCGCAATTGGAAAAAGCTCCTGTCGAGCGGATCTTAAATCGTTATGCAAAGCTTTACACGCCGGCGGCGCTACTCCTTGGTTTGGGACTGTGGTGGTGGAGCGGAGATATTCTGCGTGCGATTACGATGCTTATTGTTTTCTGCCCATGCGTTATGGTATTGGCTACTCCAACAGCGCTTGTTGCTTCGATCGGCAATGCTGCACTGCGAGGTAGCCTTGTAAAAAGAGGTGCGACCATTGAAAACTTCGCAAAAATTGATACAATCATCTTTGATAAAACCGGAACATTAACCTATGGAAAGCCAAAACTGACAGAGATCATTCCTCTCGGGTCGATGGATGAAGCACAGATTCTGTATTGGGCGGCGGTGGCAGAGAAATTCAGTGAGCATTCTCTTGGACAAGCTGTCCTGAAACTTGCAGATGCAAGCGCTATTCATCCTGCCGATCCGATCGATTTTCAGCCGTTACCCGGCATGGGGGTTTTAGCGCATCTTGATTCACACGAGATTATCCTTGGGAAATCAAGTCTGCTGCTGAGTCTGGGCGTTACCATGCCCGATTCGATAACAGTAAAGGAACTCCCGCAAGCAAGACGAGGTTGCACTGCTATTTCAATGGCCGCCGATAAGAAGCTGCAAGGGATCCTTGTTTTTGAGGATCATATCAGGGAGGATGCCCGTGCCATCATCAATGATTTCCGATCCATGGGTATTCGCACGCTCTTAGTAACCGGAGATATTGCCATGCCTGCTCAATATGCAGGCGATCTTCTCGGAATTAACGATGTGCACGCTGAAATGTTACCGCAGGATAAGGTTGAAATTGTCAGACGATTCCAAAAGGAGAATCATAGCGTTGCCTTCGTTGGTGACGGTGTCAATGACGGCCCTGCGTTAGCTGTTTCTGACGTAGGAGTTGCGATGGGAATCACTGGTACTGATGTTGCGATCGAAACGGCAGAAATCACCTTGCTCTCAGACGATCTTTCCAAATTGCCCGAACTCGTCCGACTGGCTCGGAAGGCGATGGAAGCTATTCGTCAAAATCTGTACTTTTCACTTGGCGTGTTAGTGGTCGCCGTGGTGTTGACAACAATTGGCGTACTTACCCCCATCACCGGTGCATTGTTGCACGAACTTTCTTCCATTCCCGTGATAGCAAATTCGGCTCGCTTGATTGGTTGGCGGTCGTAATCGCGCTAACGAACTCACCTGATCCCCTAATAGTGAGTCATTTCGGATCTTTGGAAAACGGAGACTTGGCAATTGCACGAGGGCCACGAGAACCCAGGATGTTCACCTGACCTCCTCCAAAACGGCCGCATAAAGCAATTCCTCCGGTATTTGCAGGATCTTTCTATCGTGTCCGTCGCGGGTCCCTCTCCAAGCAGAGTCAAGCCTTCGAGTTCAGCGAGATCTCAAAAGAGGGAAAGAGGGATCAAATCGCCAATTCCGACATTTCATAAAGTTGTACAACATCCGATGTTCCTGCCGCTCCTACTTACCCCTCCGGAGAAAGTGGTCAAAAAACGTACTCAAACACACGGTTCAGTGTTTTAGGTTTTTCAATGTTCCGCCCCCGCTACTCCAAAAGCCGATTCTGCAACGAATCGGCTTTTTTTTTGGCAACCCCGAGATGAACCTTCAGCCTCCCGCTACCAGAACCTCACGGAAACGAATTGGCGAGTGGCAGGAATTCATTCGCTCCCACAGCCGCAAGAAACGTTTTTCTTTCCTTTTTCCAGACATTCAGCGCCTTCCCGGTAAGAAAAATAAGCAATCACAACTGAGCCGACAGCATCAACATATCCAATGTTCGTAATCTGATATATCAGGCTCGCAATCAATAGTGTCAGGGACATTTGGATGCAGACTTTTGTACAGTTGCCGTCTGCAATGATCGGTCGAGAATTCAGATCCCTCCCAACACGAAGTTTCGCCACCATCAAACCCATCATCATGAGTATTGATAGAAGAGAGATGATGAGGCCTGGAACGGTTGTCTCTGGCTTATGATTGGTCACCGCTGCCACGATTGCACTGAACGCCAATGTCAAAGACAGAACATAGAATGAAACACCAGTGACCTTCAAGGCGAATTGTTCAAAGTCATCTCTCACCACGTTATTGTTGTTTCGAATTCTCGTTATCAGGTGAGCAATTCCAACTGCAGAGGCTGTTTCAATAAGGCTATCAATGCCGAAACCGAACAGCGTCAGGGTTTGGTCGGCATATCCAAAATAGAGCGAAAATATGGCTTCAAGCAAACATGAAATGATCGTCAAAATACTCAAGCCGAAAGCAATCTTGTAGAGCTGTCTTTTCTCCATAGTACGGTTTTCTCTATGACACGACTCCGCCGGGACTATCTTCAATTATCTGTGGGCGTTTGGGTCCATAAAATTTTCAAAGTATAAAGCTGTACGTGAAAAGAAATTGTGCCGGGAGCGCAACACCGTTTTTTATATAGGGCTGAAACCGGGTCGCTTTTACCGCCTTGATCGCATTGCGCGTAAAATCATTTCCGCCGGATTTTACAATTGTGACATTTTGTACTTGACCCTGCGCGTCAATAGTTACCTCTAACTGGACGATGGCTGTAACGCCCTGCTCCTCGGCCCATGAAGGATAGTCTGGAATGACCCGATTTAATACTGCCGGTTGTCTGTCCAACCGTACCGGAGGTGCTGACCTTGGAGGGGGTGCCCTTTGTACCACAGAGTCAGCTTGCTTCATCAACGTATTGCCGGTGGCAACGGCCATATCTCCCGTTGGACTTGTGGCATTTTCAGGAAGACCAAAAACGGGCGGCGGCGGCGCGCTTTTGGGTGGAGCAATCGGAGCGGGTTGGTCGGGGTCCGGCTTGGTCAGAGGAGGTTTGGGAGCCAGCTTGACTTGTTGAACCACAGGCGGCGGGGGCGCCGCTACTTGAACGATTTGCACCATATCTTGTTCGATTGCGGTAGAAGGCAATGCTTCACCTCCAAAATGAAAAACCGTTGCAATGATGAAAATGAAAAATAGGGCGAACAGCAGATTGATTTTCCCAAAAATGTTTTCAGGCGGTGCATTCAAATGAATAGCTCCGTTTATTCTGGAAAACATGCGTGGTCGCGTACGTTTCGAATGCAGCACAGATGCAATCATAAATGGCTCCTGACAACTTTGAGCGCGTATTTGGTAATCCCCGCTCCACGCACTATATCGATCAATCGAACAATCTCGCGGTACGCCAAATCCTGATCTGCGGCAATGAGAACCTGGTGATCCGGATCTTTCATGACGGCATTTCGAAGTTGTGCCACGATCGATGCAGAATCCGACGGTACGCCATCAAGGAACAGGTTCTTTTCCTTATCCATAACTAATCCCGAAGCCTTCGGTGCCACTGACCCGGCATTTGCAGCTTTAGGCAGATTAATATTTATCTCTCGTTGATCAAGTACGGTACTGGTAATCATGAAAATGATTAATAAGACCAGAAAAATATCTACCAGAGGCGTGATGTTGATGCTGGTCATGATCTCTTCATCATCGTGGTGTGAGGATCCGGCCATGTTACACCTCCGGATGCATAAAGGTGGCATGCAGGGTTCTCGCAAGAATGAGCGCTTGAACCTCTCTTGACTGTTCCAAAATCATTTTACTGCGGTTGCGTAAAATGTTATAAAAAACCACTGCGGGAATGGCTACCAGAAGTCCGATGGCCGTAGCCACCAAAGCCTGTGATATGGCAACCATGACTTCCGTGCTGCCTTTTCCAGCCGATGCTGCAAAGCGATCAAACGCAACGAGAATCCCAATCACAGTGCCTGTCAAGCCCAGGAATGGAGCGTTTGCACCAACTGTACCGAGAAAAGAAAGTCCCTGATCCAATCCCCTTTTCTCCATCGACTCTTGCGCCTCAAATACTTTTTCCAAAGCTTCGGGCGCGAGTCCCCAGTTCTCCAATGCTGTTTTCACTATGCGGCCTGATACGGTATTGGCGTCTTTACCTTCCACTGTGATTATGCCAAGGCCGCTTTGCTTCATGTTTTGTGTCAGTCTCTTGATCCATTTGGTTGGATCGCCATTCACTTGGGAAAGGGACCGTAAACGCCAAACAAATATTGCTAGAATGGCGACTTCTAAAACAACTAACAGGGCCAGAATTGTCTCTTCCAGCAATAACAGGGCAGGTGTGAGATTATCGATTAAATGAACCATAGATTCTCCTTAGAAAAATCACCTACATACAGGCTCCATAAAAAAGAAACCTGTATGTAGGGAAATGTTATATCTTTATGCGTAACCCGGCATAGATTTGACGTCCACGCAACGGTCCCCAAATATGCGATGTGTTGAAATTCCCATCCTGATCAAAAAAATGCGGCTCGTCATTGGCTGACCCGGCTTGGGTATAGTTAAGCAGATTTTCGGCTCCCGTGTATAGATCCACATTGGAACCTAGGCTCCGGACCGCTTTGAGATTAATCAAGAAATAACTTGGAGCCCTGGTAAGCTTAGGATCGCTGGCAACACCGTTTTGAAATGCGTTATAGTGACCTCCATAACCGTATGGGGTCAGGTCACGCGATGCGATCCAGGTTATGTCGCTGGAAAGTGCGATGATTTCCGAAGATATTCCGATATGTCCGTTGGCTTCGGTTTCCTGCGCAGCCACAAGTTCATCCGCTTTGTACGAGGCGGGAATGTCCTGGTGGGCAATGCCTGCTCCGAGATCGAGCCATTGATTCGCGAACCAATCGATCTGAACATCCTCGTCGAGAAAGAACATCTTGGTGGAATCGCTGAGCAAGAGTGGCCGTGCCAACGTCGGGTCCTGGTCCACGTATTCAAGACCCGTTACCGACGTGGCATAGGCTGACGCTGTGAATGTCCACGATCCTTTTTCAAACGCCAGTGAGCCCCCCGCTCCTTCGGCCTTTTCCAGTTCTGTCACGCCTATGTCGAACCCGTTATCTAAAAGGCCGTGATCCAATTCGAAGAAGGTGAGCGGCGCGCGCCATCCCAAACCCGCAGACAGGCGTCCCGTCAGGCCTTCGGTAAATTCCCAGCGCAAGCTCGCTCGTGGCGCAGCTATGAAATTAGTTATCGCCGAGTTGGGTTTGTCGACCCAATTTACGTAAATATTATCAGCGCGCAGCGCCACACTCAAATCGCGTTCATTTCCAAAGTTCCAAGTATCTTGAGCGTAACCGCCGCCATAGGTATTTACGTAGGAATCCGGAGTAATTCCCAGTTCCTGGTAATAATATACCGATTGCGAGTTCATGCTCTCGGTGTTCACGTCCGCTCCTATTGTGATCGTGTGGTCACCGGCTATGGCCTGCCAACGCAAATCTGATACAAGGGCGCGGTCAATGTTGGCATAATCAGCTCCGCCCTCGTACATGGAATTTTGGGATTGGTTGGCAAATCCTGCATGTAACTGCCATAAACCCAATTCCGGCGAATCCCATGTCAATGCGGCCGCACCTTCATCGCGAGTTGTTTGGATCCATTCAAGAATATCTATAGGATTTCCTATGAACTGATTATTCACATTCCCCCTGACGAACATTTGGGTCGAAGAGGTATCCGCAGGCCCAATCGTTGCACCCTGATGATCGGTGGTTGTGGAAGCGCCGAAAACCTCGTTGTAGCTATGCGAATATCGTATGTTCCATGATACCTCTTCGTCCGCACCCATTAAGCCGTTCAGCCTGATTAAGGCGCTTTCGTCCCTAAGATACGGGGATTGCGAAAGGCCGGTGCCGTTGGCATCCCATGGACCTTGTAGAAAGTGGTGAGCGGCCACGAGAAGGCCGAGTCTGCCGCTGTCACCGACGGCGGTCGCTGCAAACGAAAGATGGTTCCACTGATTATTGCCCGCGGCCGCATCCGCCGTCATGGATGTCTTCGTGGGATCCTGAAAGCGAACGTCGATGGCACCGCCCATGGCGCCTGGCGCCAGAAGTGAGGCTCCGGGACCGCGTGAGATATTGACGGAAGTAACCCCTGAAGTCGTCAGCGCATCCACACCGTAAAAACCCGTAACAGGTGTGTACAGGGGTAGGCCATCCATAAGCATCGTAACTTGATTGGCGCCGAGTCCATTTATTTGAATTTGTTTGAAACCGCACGAACTGCATCCGGTGAGGACAGAAACGCCGGGTTGACCCGTGACGGCCTGAGTAAAATCATCGGCATTCTTTAGAAATATCACCTCTGGTGTAATTACGGTAGTCGGCTGAATGGCATTGGACAAAGCGCCAATGCGATTCACGTCATGCCTCCTACCTATAACTATGATATTTTCATGCATTCGGGATATTGAATCTGTTTTGGTTGATGCCAGCGAATCTGGCAATTGATCATTTTTCTGGGCAACTATCTGTGGGCTTGCCACTGCCAGGATAAGGCAGCAGAATACCATAATAAACGGTTTCATTATTTCTCCTTTATAAAAGTTGGTGTTGACCTTGATTGCAATAGCCATGCATATTGCACGCAAGAACAATTGCATGACCTAGAGGTCAATGCAAAATGAAATATATCACACACAGCATCGAGCCGTGTGTGAGCAGCTTTTTCTAGGGAGTTATGCTGGAAAGGTCTCGCCTGGGAGGCGGTGCGCGCGATTGAAGCGGTGCGGGAGTTCGGCAAATGAGAATTGTAGAAAGCAGAACTAACTTGAGAATAAAGAACGCGGTTACAATCGGAGGTACAAATGAAACGATTGCTTGAACAAGCTGGTGGGCGATCGTACAGACGATGCAGTCATCGTGTTCCTTGTGATCTTCGTGGTGGTGGCCGGGAACAGAAACCAAGAACAGGACGGCTAAGTATATAGCTATCCCGAGCCTTAAGATTCTTTCAGCTCGTTTATTCATTTCTGCACGTTTTGCATAGCCCTTCGATGTGGAAGAGGTGATTCCGGACTTCAGCTTTCAATTTCGTTTTGATATAATCGGCTTTTGATCTTTTCTACATCACGGTATTCGTTTTGCTTCAACAAAAAACCCACTGCCTATCGAACAGGCAATGGGTTTACAAAGAACTCTGCAGCAGTACGTTGATACAATTAAGGTAAACAATTCGGGAGAGAATGTCAAGACTTCCCACAATTTCGCGTCGATCTGCAAAGAAGCACATATCGACATGCAAAGATCGATGTTGTGTATTTTCATAATTAAAGCGATATTTGAGAACGTAACGCTCTGCCACACTTAATGACGCTGCCTAAATATCGAGCCACCCTGATCTTGCTCGTGAGTGTTGCTTGCTCGGGCATGCTTGACGCCCGCGGCCGGGCCGTGATGAAATTGAGTCCAGCCCAGCTCCTGCAAATCCTGCGGCAGAAGAACGAACACCGCCCCAGATGGGATACGGTCTACCATGGCGGCAAATGTAGATTCTGCCTGTCATGTGAAGTGGTGTGAAACGGGTACGACATTACCGAACCTCAGAGGCAAGTTGCTCATTGCGGACCATTTCATGTGAATCTCGAGATGGTGATCATCTTTGATTTAACGCGACTGTTTCGCCGATAACTGTTGTTGTCAAACGCTATGAAGAAACGAGTATTCTTTGTCCTCATTGTGTTCGCGCTTCGCAATCTATGCGCGGAGGAATTTCTTTCCGCCGCTGAAACGGGGCATGAAAGGAGATTGGCCATTGCCTCGTTCGTGGAGTCATTACATATTCCCGGCGCCTCCGAACGGCTCAACGAGTTGCGCCGCAACAAGAAATGCGGCTTCGAAGTGAATGCGTTTCTTCAATCTCTCATGTCGCAATTATCTCCGGATAAACAAGACCGGCTTCGTAGATTACTTGCGACAACCGACCTGCAGACCTTCCGACTGATCGGTCATTTTGAGATTCATTACGATACAACCGGTGCCAATCAACCGGCTCTGATAGATTCGAACGGAAATCGCATCCCCAATAGCTATGAAGCATACATCGATTCTGTAGGAACGGTGTTCAATCATACGTGGTCGATTGAGGTCGATTCCCTTCATTATCCGCCGCCGCCGTTTCTTCCCGGCCATGCCGGATATGTCGTGGATGTTCTCGAACTGAGTACCGAACTCTATGGACAGACGGAGTTTGAGAACCAGCTGAACGGCTCCGCTCAGCCCGCGCTGTATTCAACGCATATTGAAATCGATAACGATTACGTGGGCTACTACAGTCCAGGCATTGCAGGCCTGAAGGTGACTTCGGCGCACGAGCTTCATCATGCGATTGCGGTTGGAAATTTCGGATACTGGGCCGGTCAAGTATATTATTACGAAATCTGTGCAACATGGATGGAAACCGTTGTCTATCCCGAAGTGCCGGACTACATTGCGTACCTGGAGGCCCCAGATGGTTCTCCGCGCGGTGGCTTTGAATTTCCCTGGCTTTCCTTCACCACAGCCGACGGGATAACGGAGTTCAGCCATGTGGTATGGGGGAAATATATTGAGAAGCGGTATTCCCGCGGGATGATGCGTGATGTCTGGAATTATGTACCATCGGCTCCTATCCTAACTGCGATTGATGCAGCCCTGACAGACGCGGGAAGTTCCTTCCGGGAAGCTTTCCTGGAATGGTCACGATGGAATTATTACACGGGCTCCAACGCCGATACGGTCAATTACTACACCGAAGGAAACATATACCCCAACATGCTCTTGCGGTCGGTTGACCAGTATACCCCGCCCGGGCGTTCGCTGCAAGACAGCATTGAGGTACTCAGTTCCACATATCATCCCATCCTTGTCGGCAACAACACCATGGTTTCCGTCATCTCCAACATCAACACGTCGTCCACCGGGACTCCTGCCCTTTTGAATTTCACGTACGAAATGAGCGACCAGGGGGGCGCCGGCTTCAAGCAGCTCTCCAACGGAATTTATGTCAGGATCGACGTGCCCGACCCGCAAAACTGGAGTTCATGGGAAAACGTCCCGACGCAAACATCCATTGTCATTGTCTACCCCGATCCTTTCATCGCGCAGAGTCACAAGCCGTTGAATTTCAGACTGCCCTCGGCGATCCAATCGACGGCTGTGCTCCATGTTTTCACCTCCAGCATGCGGCTGGTCTACGATAACGAAGTGCCGGTGGTCAACCTCCGGCCGCTTGAGCCGGGAATTGTGTGGGACGCGCACGACAAGAACGGGAATCTCATCGCCTCGGGTATTTATTTCTACGTTATTGAGATCGACCAGAATGTATACAACGGGAAATTCGCCGTTCTGAGAGAGTAGATGGGACGTCGTCTGAGAGTAGCATCTGTTCGAGCAATGAGTTGACTAACCCGGGCGCGCACGAAAACACCGGCCACATCGTCATTCCCGCATGCTTTTAGCGGGAATCCAGTCTTTGGATCGGGGATTAACGATTGCGGATTTGGGATTTAAAGCTGGAATCAGGTGGTCGGTTATAGGTTTCAGATCATAGGTGGTAGGATTTCGAATTTGAGACATCTGACTTGTTAACCGTGGCAGACAAACAACAAAAGTCAGAGACGTCATTCCCATACGTTTTAAGTGGGAATCCAGTCTTTGGATTGGAGATTGGCGATTACGGATTGCGGATTTGTCCCGCTTCTGGATTCCGCTGGGGAGCGGGATTCTGAGAGGCGGAATTTGGGATTTCGTATTTCGTGCTTCGGATTTCAGGTCCGACTATCGTCTTGAGTTATAATAGTGATGAATTAGGAACTCGACCTTACTTTTTCTCCCTCATCCGGAGAATCGTAAGAGAAAATGGGGGGAAGGAATAGAGAAAGGAAGGATGAATCTCATTGATCGTTTTCACAACCGGGACGACATTCTGCGGATGCTCGATTGAATTCTCCGCCGCGGGATTCTCCGAATTCAACCGAATCACTTTTGCCGCTGATTGGAAATCCGGAATTCCTGAAAGCTCGACCTTTGTATCGACGGCCTTCCCGGAAACATTGACCACCTTAAGAATGACTTCACCGGTCAAACTGTCCTTGCTGGCAACGACGTGCAATGGTTTCAGCGAAATCTCCTGCAGGAAGACGTCATGGATCAATTTGCCGTCGAGGGAGCATCGTATGTTTCTGCCTTTCAACTCGATGCGTACATCGTACCATTGACCGGCAATAACCTTGCCCTCTACCGGTGTACCGACAATCGACTTACTGCCTTCGTCGCTCCATTCAATCGCGTGCCGGGTGTTTCCCCATCCACCTATATTCCACCAGAACCAGTTGTCCTGATCTTTGACGTAGAACAGAATGAGAAATCCTTCATCTCCGGAGATCTTCCGGGCTTTGAGTGTGATCGTGTAATCCTTCCATGATGAGTCTCCGGCAACGGACCGTTTATCGGAACCCTCCGCCGTCTGCCGGTAGGCACCGCCGATGACTTTCCAATCCCCGCCGGATGCGCTCCAGTCTCCGGATCTTCCTATGAAGTCACTTTCAAAGAGCACGTTGCCTTCTCCTGTCACCCGAACGTCTTTGTACTCTGCCTGTGTGTTCCACGTTCCAAGCCCGACCTTTCCATGGTGTTCCGGAAGTGATTCATAGGCATAGGACGAAATATCCATTTTTACCGGGAGGACAACGTCGCCACGATTCTCGCTGAACATTTTCTGGACGTAATACGAAGGCGTACCGTACGCTTCCGCCCCATTAAAGTTTATGAGGTCGGGGTCCCATACCTTCTGATGTATGTTGGCAAACAGCGGCGCGTACGAGGCCATCGCGACCACATCGGAATTCCGCTCAAGACCAGTCATGAATGCCGCTTCGCCCAGCGCTCCCCGCAGGTTTCCTTTTCCACCGCCGTCGGTCACCGCGTATTCACCGACGTACACCTTCGACCCGTGCCGGTCGACCGTGTCGAACATGTCTGCGTGGGTAATGAAGAATTTCGGCGACGAGTAATAATGCTCATCGACAATTTCTACCGGCCGACTCTTCGGCACGCCGCCCCACACATTGGCGATGAGATGGACCTGCGGGTACTTCGATTTCAGCGCATCATAAAAAAGAGCGTAGCGTTCTTCATACGCCTTCCCGCCGTTTTCATTACCGATCTCCATGTAGGCAAGATTGAACGGCGCCGGATGGCCGTTCTTCGCTCGCACGGATCCCCATCGACTGTCAACCGGACCATTAGCGTACTCGACGGCATCGAGCGCGTCCTGTACCCACAGCGCCATCCCGTCCTTCGGGACAATCTGGGTGTGGGACATTCCACAGTTGACGACGAAGAGCGGCGCGGCGCCCAGGTCTTCGCACATCTGAAGATATTCGTGAAAACCCAGGCCGTTCGTGGAATAGTATTTCCAGAGGTCGTACACGCTCCGTCGACCGGCGATGTCGCCGACCGTTTGTTTCCAGCGATAGGAGTATTTCAGGCTTTCGCCCTCCACCCAACAGCCGCCGGGAAACCGGACGAAGGATGGATGAAGATCCGCCACCATTTGTGCAAGCTCCCGCCGCAAGCCATTTGCCCGGAGCTTGAACGTGTTTTGCGGAAAAAGCGATACGACGTCCAGCCAGAGGGTGCCCTCATGTGAAGAACTGAGTACGAGACGCGATTCCGGGTCGGACTCATGGGCGACAAGAGTGCGGCTGAAGGATTTCCATTCACCCGTGATCCCATCGACACTGTCGCGGGCGTACACTTTTCCGTTCACACCTTCCAGGGTCACCTTGACCGGTCCGTTGAAACTATCCGAACATCTGGCATAGAACGAAAGATTGTACTTCGCGTCCTTCTTTAACGCAATACCCCAGTAACCGCCATTGGAAACACCGACGCTTCCTCCGCCGGCATCCGTAATTGTGAGTCTCAGCGCGTGACGGTTCTCTCCGCTCAACGGGTGCGACGTGTCAATGCTCATCTCGCCCTTCGCCGTACCTGTCGTTGCCAGCGACCAGTAGGCGGCGGTATCGGATTCCTCGAACGACCGATTGCGGATCAACTCGGCGTAAAGCCCGCCATCACCCGCGCAATTGATCTCTTCGAAGAAAATGCCGTACAGCATCGGACTTATCCCGATCCCGGGTTTATCGCAGAACACTTTCAACGTCGCCGTCGGATTCACCTGTGCAATGGCTGACCAGCATATCAGTCCGTCGATGATACATGCTGTGACAACCCGCATGAAGGAACGCTTGTTCATCGGAATAAATCCCTTCTACTAACGAGTCAACCGGGGATCGAGGTAACTGTAGTTTAACTTCACCCCGACATAGAATAAATCCCCGGCGACTTTAAAATTCTCGGGACGAATGTCTCCCAGCATCATGGTCTGCCAGGACGTTGTCGGATAAATGAACTCGTAGTGGTCTTCCGAAGTCGTCACTTTCACCGGCATCCGGAAATCGGATACATCCGCGGTCCACTTGTACCGGGCGGTCACCTTGTCCCCCTTTTTCCACACATAGGCTTCAAGCTGCGGAATCTTTGGAAACTTCAGGTACTGGTTGAAAAAGTACGAATAGTCCTTTCCCGTTTTCTTGTTCACAAACTGAACGACATCGTCGGCAGTGATCGACTGATACCGGAACGATTCCTGAATGCCCCTGAGAATCGAAAACCATAATGAATCATTATCGATAACGCTCCGGAGTGTATTCAGCACAAGCTGTCCTTTGTCGTACATATCGCCGGAACCTTCATGCTGCACATTGTAAATCCCGATGATCGGCTCCGTGTTGCGAACATTCTGTTTCTTTCCGTTAATGTACGTCAACGACTCCTTGCGGCCGTAGAGTTTCTCGACATAGAGAGCCTCGGCATACGCGCCGAAACTTTCGTGGATCCACATGTCGGCGATATCTTTCGAGGTCACGCTGTTGCCCCACCACTCGTGGGCGCTTTCATGAACGATGATGAAATCGAACTTCAATCCGACTTCCGACGACGCGCGTCCGCGATAGCCTTCCAGATAGCGGTTGCCGTACGCAACGGCGGTCTGATGCTCCATCCCGGTATGCGGGCACTCGACGAGCTTGTATCCGTCCCGGATGAAAGGATACTTCCCAAAACATGCTTCGAACGCACCAAGCATGGACTTCGCATCACGGAACTGGACCCTGGCTTTCTCAACATTTTTCGGAAGGACATAATAATCGAGCGTCAGGGTGTCGCCGCCGCTGATATACGTGTCCGCGAAATGCGCGAACTTACCGACATTGACCGTCACATTGTAATTGTTGATGGGATAGCTGACAAACCAATCGTACCTGGTCCAACCGCCGGCCAGTTTCGTCACCGAACGAAGGCGGCCGTTGGAGATATCCGTAAGACCGTGAGGAACGGTGACGCTGATGAGCATACTATCCGGTTTGTCCGACTGGTGGTCTTTGTTCGGCCACCAAAGACTCGCTCCCGTTCCCTGGCACGTTACCACAACCCAGGGATTCCCCGAAGAATCGTGGGTCCATGTGAATCCCCCATCCCAGGGCGGGTTCTTGGCAACGGTCGGATTCCCCGAATAGAATATTTTTACCGAGTGGAGGGAATTCTTTTTGAGAGTCTCCGGCAGCTTCACAAACACGGCATTGAATTCACGGCTGAATGGAACTTCGGATCCATCGTCGAGCATGATTTTCTCGACATCCATATTCTTGAACAAATCGACCTGCATTCTGTCGAACGCCGAGTCCACCGAAAAAACGATTGTGTTCGAGCCGTTGATGAATTGTTTTGCGGTGTCGATTTTGACGTTGAGGTGGTAGTATTTCACATCGTAACATCTTCGCTCCGCCGTCAGCATCCCTCGCAGCGTGTCGGCCCGCGTAAAGGCGGGAGCATTCGATTCATTTCCCTGCTGTGCGAATACCGCGGCCGAGCACATGATGATCAGGATAAGCAGCCAGAAACCTGCGTTCGTTGATATATTTTTCATCTTGTTCACTCCACCTTCCACTCAAAGATGCCGGTGGAATAGTCCGGCAGAAGTTGGATCTCGATCCGGACGCCGTCCGTTTCTATCGGCTGGAAAGTTATTTTGTTGAACCGGTCTTTTTCGACCGGATATGAGGACACATCGGGGAGGGGTTTCCATTGATCACCACTCTTATAGAGACACCGCCACGATTTCGGGACGCGGCACTCTCCGACTCCCGTATCGTCGAACCAGTAGATCTCCATGCCGGAGATTGTTTTCTGTCCGTCAAAATCGTACTGCACCCACTCCTGCGTTCCCTTCTTCGGCCACCAGTGGAAGAACGGAATCGACTGGTCATTGGAGTTCTTCGGCTCAAGTTGATCGTTGATGGAAAATGTTTTCCCGCCGCCGGAAACGCTCACTTTGCTCGTGTAGGCAATTGTCGGCGCGGGCAGCGGGCGGGCGGATGTTGTAACTCGGGCCGGCCAGACAGTCATTTCCCCTTCACCGCGATGCGCCCAGGCATAGTACGGGATGGCTGTGAATTCCTGCATGGAGCCCGACTGAGAGCCGGCATCAAGAGTTTGACGAACCGGAAATGCCGCGCTGTGGATAACTTCAACTCCTCCCAGCAGATCTTTCCGGAATTCTGCGGTGAAGTTGGCAGAGTCTGGTACCACGAGGTCTAAGACGCGACCGTCTTTGTTGTCGGGAGATTCCGCGCAAAACATGAGCGGTCCACGCTGCAGGGCCACGCGCCCGCGGTCGGCTTCAACGCGTTCATTCGCGACGACGCGCCGAACGGGCATCGGCAGGCTCAGCTCAACCACGTCGCCCTTTTTCCACACACGGCGAATCGAGGCATAACCGTTCCTTGTTTCAAACGGCATTTCGCTGCCGTTGAGCTTGATGCTCACCCGTTGACCGTCGGTATCGGTAAACCGGTAGAGATCTCCCGGAACCGGCCTGTTGGTCGCCCAGCCGGGGATTCGAATGCAAAGCGAAAACTCACCGGCCTGTTTTGGCGCGACGGTGATCTTCACGTCGCCGTTCCAGGGATACGAAGTCTCCTGCACAATGCTCACCGCGTTGTCCGGGAGGTTGACTGTGGCACTGCCGCCGATGAACAGGTTGACGTACAGGCTATCGCTTCGATGCGCGTAGATGTATCCGGGAATTGAAGGGACAAACCGGCAGACATTCGATGGACAACATGCGCATGCGAACCACGGAGACCGGCTCTTGCTGTGAAACGATTCGAGAAGATTTGGATAAAAGAAGCTGTCGCCATCCATGGAAACGCCCGAGAGAAACCCGTTGTAGAGGACGCGTTCCAAGACATCGATGTACTCGGCGTCGCCGTGGAGAAGGAACATGCGGTAGTTCCAGAGCACGTAGGCAATCGACGCGCATGTTTCGCAATACGCGTTCGAGTTGGGAAGCTCATAATCATCCGCGAAGCCTTCGTTGTCGCCCGTCGCACCGATGCCGCCGGTGACGTACATCTTTGTCCCGACGACATCGTTCCAGAGCCGGTCGATCGCTTTCACGTACGAGGCATCACCGCTGAGCGCGGCGACGTCCGCCATGCCGGAAAACATGTACGTCGCCCGCACCGCGTGACCGACGGCCTTGTCCTGCTCAAGCACCGGCTTATGATCCTGAGCATACTCGCCGATGAGTTCATGCCCCTTGGCGTTGCCGCGCTCATCCAGGAAAAACTTGGCTGTGCGGAGGTATCGTTCATCGCCGGTGAGCCGGTAGAGCTTGCAGAGCCCGATCTCGATTTCCTGATGCCCCGGGACTTCATGCCGGCCAGTGGGGCCGAACGTAGAGCACACCAAGTTCGCGTTCTTCAGAGCTACATCCAGCAGGGTTTTCTTTCCCGTCGCGATGTAATGCGCCACAGCAGCTTCATACAAATGGCCGGCGTTGTACAACTCATGGCTGCCGTCTTTTTCTCCCACCCAGCGTTCCTTGCCTCCGGGCGGCGAGTAATCCTCCCGAATAAGTCTCCGCGCGGTGTAGAGATATCCGTCATTCTCCTGTGCTGCCGCAATTTTCGCGATGATCTCATCGAGATATTTTTCCAGCGTGGCATCCGGCTGGATCGCCAGTGCGTACGAGGCTCCTTCGATCACTTTGTAAACGTCGGAGTCGTTGAACTGGTACCCGCAGAACTTGCCCGTCTTAAGACCGGCAGCAATGGCGAAGTTGTCGATGCGCCCCGTCTCCTCACATTTCTTCAGAGCGTACGGAATGGTCACCGTCCGGTTAATATCGAGCCGATGGAGCCAGAACCGGTCGTTGATATGGACGTCGGTGAACGGCACCGGCTTGATCGGATAGTCTTTCTTCATCTCCGCGCCCTGCGAGACCGTTGACGCGACAAAGAGGGTGGATACGATGAACAACTTCCTAAGACTCAGCATGATCGCATCTCCTGTTGTACGATTTTGGATTCCCGCCTAAAACGTGCGGGAATGACGTTTTGGCTTTTGCCTTTGTGTCGGACGCAGCCAATAATTCAGATGTCTGAAATACTACCACCTGAAACTCGAAACCCAAACCTCTAACCCTACCACCCATCACCTATCACCTATCGCCTACCCCCTTTTATTCATTTCTTCGACGTGACAACGGCACATCCGTACAATTCACCCGTAGGCTTCTTGTCCTTTGCACGGAACATCACCGCCACGCGGTGTTTGCCGAGAATCAGTTCCGGGGGAATGGGATACTCCACGTCAAAGAGTTGATTTCCCTTCTCGCCGTTCAAAGTCTGGCCGGCCAGTTGCTGACCGTCGATGAGAATGTCGAAGGCACAGTCCTTCTCGTCACCCCGGTAGGTGCACCGCAACGCGAGCGGGAGAGTTGGATCGATCTCGAAATCATACCGGAACCATTGCGGCGATTTAACCCAGGCGCGTCCCAAGCTGTCGCCGAGTTGAAATTTGAACGCCTGGAAATTGTGGTCGCGCTGCGAAAGCCGGTCGCCAATTTTCACAATATCCACCGTCCCGGCCGGTTGGGAAGCTTTTACTTTCTGCCGATCAGCCCACTCGACTTCGGTATGTATATTCCAGTAAATTGCGTACCTCTGACCAAACAGCTTGTAGAACGGCGTGAGCGTCAGGTCCACGGGCCGGCCAACATTCACCGTTCGAAACGTGAGGGGCTTATCCTGTACCGGTTTAATCCAGACATTGGGATCGGCTTGCGATGTGACAAGCTCAGGCGTGGCCATCGCAGCGCTTTGGAAAACGGCGCGGTCGACATCCGGCAAAAGGTAACCGGATTGCATTTCCTTTGTCATGCCGTCCGTACCCATCTCGCCGGCCAGCACGAGCGGACCGTACATAACGGCAGCCATCGTCGGCGCATCGGGCATGTACCAGAGATGGAAATCCATCGGCATGTGTGCGTCAATCCGGTCTCCGTCGCGCCAGATCCGTTCTATGGTAAGGTAGCTCGAAGGACTTGATGCCACGAGAGACTTGCCGTTGAGTTTGAACGTCCACACCGCCGGTGACCCAATAGGGAATTCGCAGCCGGAGTGAGAACTCCACGGGTTTCGAGAGTTTCACAATGATCGACGTTCTATCCTGCTCCGGGAAATTCGTTTCCTGGCGAAGCCGTATTCCCTTCTCCTCCCAATTCAGTTCTGAGGCGATAAAGAGGTTGACGAAAACTCCTCCGGTATCGTGGGAGTAAATGCTGGTGCCAAATTTCCCAAACGATTCAATACCGGTCCCGTTGCAACAGTAATAAGAAGAGTCGGGGATTCCGAATATCTTGAACAGCCCGGACCTCATCGGAACGTAGTACATGATGGCGCCGCCGTCGCCGGGCTTCTGCGTCGGAAGAATCCCATTGAAGAGCGCGCGCTCATAATAATCCATTGCCCGCGGATCGGCAGACCAGGAAAAAATATGCTGGGTCAGTTTCAACATATTGTAGGTGCAGCAGTTCTCATGGCTTTCGGCGCCCAGTTGGTCGGCAAGGTAGTATGGATCATCCAGCCAGAGGCTCGTAGTTGCTGGTTCCGCCGGTAACGTACGACCGGGCCTGGACGATTTGATTCCAGAAGAACGAGACCGCGTCGTAGTAGGAGGGATCGCCCGTCATCTCATACTCACGTGCCGCAGCAATTGCCTGCGGAATATGAGTGTTCGCATGAAGTCCTTTCAATTCATCGCGGCGATCTATCAGCGGGTCAAGAAATGAATCTTTCTCAAAGCGCCACGATAGCTCGAGATCTGTCGAATCTCCCGTGAGCGCATAGAGATTGCAGAGCGCCTCGCCCATGCCGCCGAATTCGACTTTCAGCATGGATTGCATCTGCTCGTCGTTGAGACTGTCAGTGCGGGACTTTGCCCACACGGCCATTTTCTTCGCGATGTCGAGTGCCTGCCCGTTGTCGCACAGCGTGTACATATCGATCAGGCCGGCCAGAATTTTGTGCAGCGTATACCACGGAGCCCAGACTCTTTTCCCGGCCTCGACGCGGTCGATGAACTCTTCCGGATAGGCGCTGAGGTAGCCGCTCGGCGCCTGGCACTTCGCCAGTTCAGCCACGAGATTGTCCGCCTTCAACTTGAGACGCTCATCGCCCGTTGCGGCGTACATCAGCGCGCAAGCCGACAGGTAATGCCCCACGAAGTGCCCCCTCAATTCGCAGTCAGGAGCTTCCCAGCCGCCGAGCGGTGTTGCTTTCGAGGGCAGCCCGGCATTCGTGCGGAAATTGTGCAACAACCGGTCGTTGTCCAGCCGGAGAAGATACTCGTGATCTTGTTCCATCGCATCCTTGAACGGACCGGAGAGGATGCGTACCTGACGTAAAGGAAACTCCTGCGCATCCAGATCGATTACTTCGTCGACCTTCTGTTTCGCCGGAGAGTTGTCGGAGCGCTGATTGCCCTGCGAGAAAACAAAGCTCAATGGGATTATAAGTAACCCCAGTATAAGTAACAATGGTGTTTTATTCATTTCAGATCTCCAGAGTCAACCGCTCTGTCATAAACTCCAAATCGATCTGTCATCCTGAGTCCGCCGAAGTCCCCAAGGGACGTAGGCGGACGAAGGATCTCCAACCTAATAAGAAAAGAGGATTCTTCACTCCACTTCGTTCCGTTCAGAATGACATCCACTTGTTTGCTGTGTTTACCCCGGATTATCATAGCAGCTAGAGCATTTAAATTCGAAATTGCACATTCGCGATTCGCAATCTCCTCTCAATACGGGTGCTCACTCGGATAAAAAGTCCCTTTCGGCAGATTGAATGAGAGATCATTTATTCCGATGAGGCGCAGCGTTTCCCAAATGGCTTTCCCCTGGTGTGAAAATGCCACGGCGGTATGATGCGGGAAGCGTTTTTCAATGAGAACGTGCCGGTAAAATCTTCCCATCTCCCGGACAGCGAACACGGCGATGCAGCCGAATGATTTGGGCTCAATATTCAAAATTTCACCTTCTGCAACGTATCCATTCAGCCCGGCCTCGGGTGTGCCCTGAAGCCTGAAGATCGTGATGTCGCCGGCGCGAATTCTGCCCTCGAGCGTTCCGCGCGTGATGTTGGGATCCTTCCCCGGTTCCATGAGCCGGTGCATGATGAGCTGATACTTCATCATGGAAGTGGCCATGCACGCAGAGGAGGTGTTTCCGCAATGAAATCCCATAAAGAGGTCATTGTTCTTGTAATCACCGACTTGCTTCCCGGACTCTTCATACATATCACGCGGGACGGTGTTGTTGATGTCGAGTATTGCCGCCGGTAACTCGGTGACGCAGGTTGCAATGTACTCGCTGAGCGCGCCGTAGATGTCGGACTCACAGGAAATCGGTATGCCCCGCGTGGCAAGTCGTGAGTTGATAAAGCACGGGACGAAACCGAAGAATTTCTCGAACGACGGCCAGCACTTGTTGGCGAACACGCCGTACTTCGACGCACCGAGATTCTTTTCCATGAAATCCAGAAGCGAGATCTCAAACTGCGCCAGTTTTTCCAACAGCTCGGGGTACGTATTTCCTTTCCCCAGTTCTTTCGCCATGTCGGCGGCGACCGATGGGATGCGTGGATCACCCTGCGCCGACAGATAATTATCGTACATATCCAGCTCGCTGTTCTCCATGATTTCTACACCGATGTCAAAGATCGGTTTGATGGGCGCGTGGCAGGTGAGAAAGTCGTACGGTCGTGGACCGAAGGAGAAGATCTTCAGCCACTTCAATCCCAGCACGGCTCTTGCGATGGGAATAAAATCCTTGACCATCTCCGCGATCTCTTCCGGCGCTCCGACGGGATACGAGGGAACGTACGCTCTTAGGTTTCGCAGACCCAGATTATACGAAGCGCTCAGCATGCCGCAATACGCATCGCCTCTTCCGTCGTACAAATCCTTCCCGGTTTCTTCGGCCGCAGCGACGATCATGACCGGTCCGTCGAATTTTTGTGCAAGCAGCGTCAACGGCCCTTCCGGTCCGAAGTTTCCGAGATAGATGGTCAGCGCGTTCACGTTTTTCTCGCGGAGTTCTTTGAGTGCATTGGCAATGTCATTTTCATTCTCCACAATGGTTTCGAGCTCGACGACGGAAATCTTCTTCGCTGTGCATTCTTCCACAACCTTCTTTCGTCGTTTCCTCGAAAGCTCGATCGGGAAGCAGTCCCTGCTTACGGCTATAAAACCCATAGTGACTGACGGTACGTTATTCATCTTTGTTCTCCTTGTTTAATCTGTTGCCAAGTTTATCCGGGCTCATTAACCCTCTCCCTCGCTCCCTCTCCCACCTGTGGGAGAGGGATGTCACGAAGTGACAGGGAGAGGGTTAAGAGCGGCACGGCTCCAACGATTTATTCAAGATACCCGGGGACAGGACCACGGTCGAAGATATTCCCCGTTCACTGGATTTCCAGATAATCCTTATCCGGCAATTTCGGAAACGGCGCGTGCGGTTCCGTCTGATACCAGAATGCAACCGACGCGATATCGTCCTGGAGCGGCAGGTACCGACCGCCCGACCGCCATCCAATTCCTTGAATGGTTACTTTCAAGTCTTTCTCGAAACGAACCGGATCCATAATGTGCCAGCGGTACAAACCAAAGCGCTGCTGCGAATTGTACATACCATCCGGCCGGATCACCTGTGCCAGACCGCTATAGGGGGTTGTGAATTCCTGGTACTGGTGTGTCGTTGGATTTTCGAAATCATACGAGCCGCAGAAGTAATCCTCGGTACCGGTTCCACAAATTGTCGGAAAGTCTTTGTCGCCGTCGATGTAAAATTTGACTTCTCCCTCGCCCCACCATCCGTTGTTATGCACACCCCAGGCAAGGTAGGTCCCAACGTACTGGCCCCACCCCTTTACACCGTCAAGAATAGTGTAAACGTCTTTGTACGTGAGCGGATTGACCCGCCGGAACTGCGCATGGAAGTACGCGGCATCGTCGGGTATGTTCGTTAAAGTATAGTTGACCTGGTAGTACAGCGTCATTGTATCGGTATCGATATTTTCAAATGTGATCCTGCATGATTTGCGGAACGGCATTTCCCAGTAACAATTCAGCGCGCTTCCCGGATTGACACACACGGGCACGGAAGAAACCTGGGCGTATGAACCCCAGCCGCAGGCAAAGAAATCACCGACAGGGCATTCGACGGATGGGGTTTCTTCACCGTCCCAGTACATTCTGATAATCGAAAATCGCCAATTTCCCGTCGGTGTCATCCAGATTTGCTGAACGGCTCCCGGTCCTTTGACGTCGGCCAGCGTGTACGGCTGGTTGGGAGCGATCCTCACGCACGGTGAGATTTTCCATCCCTGTCCGAGGTCGCGCGCGGCTTTTCTTCCCGTGCCCTGGGTTGCCATGCCGCCTTTCCCTTTTTCTCCCGTGACGTTTTCCGGACTCATTGAGCGTGTTTTCGCTTTGGAGAGCTGCCAGAGGTTGCCGAGATGCATGTTCAGTCCGTTGAACGATGTCTCCTGGGATAACGCCAGGCTTGCCGCGACGCAGCAGGCGAGGAGAAGCAAGAAGGTGAATCGAATGATGCTCATGGAAGACCTTTCTGTTGAATTGAGTTTGAATGCTAGTTAAAACCGATGCCTTAATATTCTCTTGACAAAATCTGAAATACTAAAATGTGATTGGGTCCCTCGGGAACATGACAAACAAAAATTGATTGTCATTCTGAACGGAACGAAGTGGAGTGAAGAATCTCATCTCGGTAATGACAGATGCTGCGTGGAATTTATCCTAAGCGCTAGCGACGGATTCTGCATGACAATCCTATTCATACCATCCTTCACTCAAATCTTTCCATTCTGGATTCATGGATTCAATCAGCGCCATTTTCTTTTTCCTCAACCAACCCTTGATCTGTTTCTCGGTTGCAATGGCGGCCCTCACGTCAGGACTTGAATCGTAATAGACTAATCGTGTACAATTATACTTGCTCGTAAATCCTCGAATCATTTTGTGCTTGTGTTCGTAGACTCGTCGCTCAAGGTTATCTGTCACACCAACGCCGAGTACTCCGTTCTTTCTGTTAGTCATGATGTACACGTAATACTGCCTCACTGTTCCTCCCATTGTCAGATCCTTCGTCCGTCCCGGAAAAGATTTGGACGGACTCAGGATGACCGCATAGTTTAAGATCTATTCCCTTGTCCATAGTAGGCTCCTTTCCCGTGTTTGCGCTGAAAATGCTTGTCGATCAGCGCTGGCTTCAACCGCGGAGTATCCGGTCGTATCTGCAATGTAAGAAATGCCATCTTCGCAATTTCTTCCAGCATCAGGCTGTGCTCGACCGCCTTCTCCGGCGTTTCGCCCCACGCAAACGGCCCGTGGCATGCTATGATGACCATCGGAATATCTTTATACCGGCGGTTTTTAAAAACTCTTGCAATTTGTTTGCCCGTTTCCTCTTCATAGTCGCCACTGATCATTTTGTCGCTCATGATTGCGGTACAAGGGATATCCGCCGCGAGATAGTCTGCGTGCGTCGTGCCAAGAATGGGAATTGGCCGCACCGCCTGTGCCCAGGCAACCGCGTACGTTGAATGTGTGTGGACAACACCGCCAATTTCGGGAAATGCTCTGTACAACAGTGTGTGCGTTTTCGTGTCGGAGGATGGGCGCAACTTTCCATCAACGATCCTATTGTCGAGATCGACCACAACCATGTCTTCCACACGCAGGTCTTCATAGACCACGCCGCTCGGCTTGATTGCAACAAGCCCTTCTCGACGGTCGATCGCGCTTGCATTGCCGAACGTATGGACGGCAAGACCCAGCCGCGACAATTCCCTGTTGCACTCCCAGACAATTTCTTTCAGGTTATGGATTCGGTTCACGGCATATCCTTTGATATTAAAGTTTCACGTTCGATGAATCCGGCAAGACGCGAATAGCGTTCATAGAGGTCGTTATAAAATTGGACATGACCGGCAATAGGCCGATATTCCTTTTCGAAGCCTTGTCCCATTGCGCCTTTTGCCTCTTCAATCGTCGGATAAATACCGGCCACCGTTGCCGCGCACATGGCGGCGCCGAGAGCGCACGTTTGCTCCGAGCGCGGCACCTTGATCGGCATGTTCAAAACATCGGCAACCGTTTGCATGATAAAGGCAGACTTTTTCGCGACACCGCCGAGTGCGATAACTCCATCGATCCTGACACCCTGCGAGCGGAAGCAATCGACGATCTTTCTTGCCCCGAAGGCAGTCGCTTCGACAAGCGCGCGAAAGATTCGCGGCGCGTCGCTACCGAGATTCAATTGTGTAATCGCTCCTTTAAGCAGTTGATTGGCGTCGGGTGTTCGCCGTCCGTTGAGCCAGTCCAGCGCAAGCTCCCCGGATTTTTCAAGCGGGATCTTTGTGGCAGCGTCCGAAAGCGATGGAATGATACGTTCCGACAGCTCGCCGAGGAGTTTTGATTTCAGTTGATGGTCCAACGCTGCGTTCCGGCCGAGAATGTTTTCTACCGGCCACATCAAAACATCCTTAAACCAAGCATAGACGTCTCCAAACGCCGATTGTCCTGCTTCCATGCCGATCATTCCCGGTATGATGGACCCGTCCACCTGTCCGCAAATTCCTTTGACGATTTTATCGCCCATCTCATCCGCCGGGGCGAGGAGCATATCGCAGGTCGAGGTACCCATGATCTTCGTCAGAATGTACGGAGAGATTTCACCGCCTACGGCGCCCATGTGAGCGTCGAAGGCGCCCACGCCGACCTTCACATTCGAAGGCAGGCCGAGGCGTTGAGCCCATTCCGGCGACAATGTTCCCGCACACGCGTCGCTGGTATATGTCTGTGTATAGAGCCGGGAGCGAAGTCCTTTGAGCGCAGGGTCCAGCCGGACAAGAAATTCCTCTGAAGGAAGTCCTTCGAACGACGCGTGCCACATGGCCTTGTGGCCCGCAGCACACCGGCTTCGTTTTAGTTTCACGGGATCGGTGTTTCCAGTGAGCATCGCCGGAATCCAGTCACAGTTTTCCATCCAGGAATATGCGGCAGAACGCACCTTCTTATCGACACGCAGGACGTGCAGCAGCTTGGCCCAGAACCACTCCGACGAATACACTCCGCCTTCGTACTTCGTGAAGTCGATACCGCCCCAGGTTCGAGCAAGAACATTGATGTCCTCCGCTTCGCGAACTGCGGTATGATCTTTCCATAGGATGAACATCGCATTGGGATTCTCGATGAACTCTGGCGAAAGCGCCAGCGGTCTGGCGTTCCTGTCGACCGCACACGGTGTGGACCCGGTGGTGTCGACGGACATTCCCAGCACTTTCTCCGCCGATCCGGCGGGCGCCTGCTTGATGGCCGCTCTCACCGAGTTCTCGAGTCCCTCAATGTGATCGAACGGATGCTGGCGGAATTGATTGGACGCCGGATCGCAATACAGCCCGGCCTTCCACCGCGAAAAATGCGATACTGCGCTGGAAATCTCCTTGCCGTTCGCGGCATCGACAATCAGTGCGCGAACCGAATCGGTTCCGAAGTCCACTCCGATGACATACTGGGATTTGTTCATAGTACCCTTGCCATAAGATAATAATAAATGCCGTTACGCAAAACTTTTTTCAATGTCCGAAATCATAGATAGATCTTAAGCACCAAATCCTATGATGTCAATTGATCCACCACAAAACATGACAAACAAAAGGGGATTGTCATTCTGGGTATAATGTCCAAATTGTGTTGCTGTTTTTAGTGTGTGCATAATGACAAATACCACTGAAAGTATGCTGGACGGTGACGCTGTGCGAGACCTCGATGCTGACGATAGCGTTGTTTGAGTCGTGAGAAATACCCTTCCAAGGCATTGGTGGAACTTGCGATGAGTGGATTGTTCAGGTAATGAAACATGTTTGGAAGAGCTGCCAGTAACATGCTGCGGGCTCGTTTTAGATCGCTAAAGACGTATCCGTGCTCAGGAGTTACGGCGATATGGACGCCGTAGGTATGTTCCCAGGCATCTACACGCTTAAGAAAGTTTTTTCGATCCAATGATGAATGGATCGTTGTTACATCAAGGAAGATCTGGCGTAGATGTTTTGCGTCCGTGCGCTTGGGCATTCGTCGACACCAACTTAAGCCTTGACGCTGGATATGAACCAGGCAGCGCTGTAAAACGATTGTGGGCCATTGTCGACGTAATGCTTGGCTTAACGCCGGATTGCCATCAATAGTGGCATATTCTAGGGATAATCCCTGCTGTGCAAGGCACTGGAACAGTACACCCAAGTCTTGTGGTTGTTCCGAGACATTGTACGCACCATGGAGCATTGTATGATTGGTCGCGTTCATGACGGCAAGGATCCCTTTGCGACAATTGATGAATGTCCCATCAACAATTGCGTAAACAGATTGACCCAAGGATGGATGTGGTCCCGGCGGCGGTTGTTGCAGCCAGTACTCGATAATACGACGGATGGTTGATACACTGTGTACACTTTGTCTGGCAAGTTGACGTAGCGTGTATCCTTCAACCAGCCATCGTTGGAACCACACAAAGCTTCGTAGGCGTTTATTCGTTTTGTTTTGCCAGACGAAGGAGTGTTGACATGAATGACACAACCATCGTTGACGCTGTGGGCGCAGTGTTCCATTACGTTTAACATGGACTGAGCCGCAATGAGGACAATGTTTTTTTCATAAATAATGGTCAATCATTGAACCGTTTTAACCTTAGTATCCGTAAACGAATACAGGAACACAAATTACAGTCATCCGAGCAACACTTTTTGAGCATTATACCCATTCTGAACGGAACGAAGTGGAGTGAAGAATCTGACACCTTGGGTGTCATGCTGAACCCTTCGCTGGCGCTCAGGGCAGGCTCCGTGAAGCATCTGACAAACCAGGGATGAGATCGTTCGCGCGGTTTATCCTGAGCGCTAGCGAAGGACTCAGAATGGGATGACAGCCTTTGGGCAAGGGATGGGATGCCCGCTGGAAACGCCTGCCGCCTGACTTCACGGAACAGCTGTTTCGTGACATGGGATGACTCTGAATCGTGACAAGGAATCAGATGTCATGCGCCAGAAAAGCGTCCCACCAAAATCTCAGCGCTGAAGTTCCTGAACGCGTCTTCTAGCAATTTCAATTTGCTCTGGCGATATGTCATCATCTCCTTCCGCTTTCTTTAAGAATTCTTGATAGGAGCAGAGAGCATCCTTTGTTCTTCCAACGTCTTCTTCTGCCTTGGCTTTATCAAACCAGAGATTTGCAGTCGGACAATATTCGATCATCTTCTGAAACAAGAGAAGCGCATCGTCAATTCTGTGTAACGCATGAAGACACACTCCTTTGCGACGCTGAGCATCCATGAACAAGAGCACATCAATGTGATCAGTGTGTTTGTTTGACCGATCTATACAAGAAGCAACGTCGTAAGAATGTATGGCTTCAAGCCACCGACCAAGCCCCTCAAGGCTAACCCCCTTTTCGTACCACGCCTTCTCGTTGTTCGGGTTTAGGTTAATAGCTTTCTCAAGATCTGGCAAAGCAGCTTCGAATTTCTTCAGGCGGTTGAAACAGAAGCCGATATTCGTCCAAACCTCCGTGGTATCCATGCCCGAGTGCACCGCATCCAAAAAAGATCTTAGCGCCTTTTCATATTCCTCACTACCTTTGAGCCATTTACCCTTATCATAGTACGCATCAGCAGTAATGGGTTCGACTCTTACCATCTCATCCACGAGAATCGCGAACTTATCGAAAGCTACATGTCGGCCTTCGTTGATATTGATATAGCAATTCCCTTTCTTGTCTAGACCCAAACCGCAGAAGCACTTGCCTTTCTCTTCCCAGATATCACAAAGTTCCCATCTGTGGTCCGCGAATTCAATTGCCTCGTTAAAAACCCTAAGTGCTTCCTGGAAGCGGCCAAGCCGAGACAAAGCTTTGCCCTTCCCGTTTAATGTCAACTTATGGGCAAAGTCGTCATCGATGCACAAGGTGGCTTCTTCAAAACATGCAAGAGCTTTCTGGTTTTCATTCAGCTCTAATAAGCACTCCCCTTTCTCTACAAGAGTATAGCACGGCATAGTATTTCTGACTTTTATAATGACGTCGTAAACCTTTATCGCTTCCTCAAAATATCCGAGAGTCCGAAAACTCTTGGCCTTTCTCTCCAATTCCTTGAGGTCGGGCTCACGCACAATATCTGCCACGCTCGTAAATTCTCTACTAAACATAGGTATACGCACTGGTCTTTGAAATAACTTTATTCGCAATCCTTCAATGTCTTCCCAAAGTTCAAAAAAATTCTGATATCTTTCCCTGGGATCTTTCTTCAGACATTTGAACACAATCGGGAACATGGGTGAACTATCTGAAGGCACACTTGCAAATGAATGTAACTTGTGCATATCACGACAAAATCTTGCAGCCTCTTGCTCTGAATCGTCTCGAGGTAACCCCGCAAGAAATGGATATTGACCTCCAGTCATAAGCTGGTAGAGGACTACACCGAGACTGTAGATATCGCTTCGCTGGTCGCATGCCGACCCATTGACGAATTGTTCAGGAGACATATGGGTGGGAGTGCCCATGGCTCCTTCAATCGATACAACCGAAAGTCCAACCAGTTCATTTCGAAGATTTAGTCTTATCTCCGATATGGCTCTCGATGAAGCCGGGATCCCGGCAAGGCCAAAGTCAGTGATCTTTGCTGTCTTATCCTTGGTTATCATGATATTGCTCGGTTTGATGTCTCGATGGCATCGAAGCTTCCCTTCCAAATACGCACTCAGTAACGAGAAACAACATTGCTCTGCCCATACTAGGCTCTGTCCTAAATCTGGCGGTGTGCTCCTAAGAATGCCTTCTAAGTTGTTGACTCCCTTTTCGTCCGGTTCAATGTAATCAAGTTCCAAGTACAATCGGCCGGACAAATCATGGACCTGATACGCGCGGACAATATATGGGCTCTCGTCGAGATCTATCCAAATCCTCGCTTCTCTCCGAAACAACTCGCTAATTTCCTTATCCCTAGAATATTCTTCTCTAGCAGGCTGTTGAAAAAAGTATGAATTTAGAGGAAATATTCATCCTTGATAATTTTTTGAAGCATGGGATGAGGAGAAAGTCTTTCTTTTTATCACGCGCATCGTTGAAAACTCGTTTATCTCGTCTTGTTCGCCGTGGGATATCTGTTCTTGCCACACTGTTATCCCGTCGCTCCAATGATGTTTCGTATCCGAATAAGGTTATAGACGGCTGTGGTGAAGGTGAACATCCATCCTCCCCTCAAGACACCCTTGTGTCTGCTCTTGCGCATCAGCCCAATGGTCTTCCCCCATCCAAAGATCTCTTCTACCGCTTTGCGTTTCCACTGACTGATCCAGTATCCCGGATGGCGCGTGGTGCGCTCATCAATCGCACTTCCACCCCGACGATTGGTATTCTGAGCAGCGTGAAGTGTGATCTTCAAACTTTTCATCTCGTCAAGAAACCCCCTGGTGTCATAGTTTTTGTCAGCACCAAGTGTCAATCGGTGCTTTCGTTTTCTTTTCACTTTCTTCATCATCTGTGTAGCTGCTGTTCGTTCCGCCTTTCCCGTGGCTTTCGTGTAGGACGTGGAAACGACCAGTCCATGACGATTATCCATCACCACATGACCCATAAACGACAGCTTGGCCTCTTTACCCCGTCCCTTTCTATAGAGTTGGGACTCAGGGTCAGTGGTCGATTGATGCGTCTGGTTTCTCCGTTGTTCTCCATGGAAATTGACTGTTGGATTGCCCGGATCATCCGTCGTTTCTGGTGGTATGGGCATGTCTTTCTTCACAAAACTCTTCTGCCCTGCCCACGCTTCGATCAACGTTCCGTCGACGGTAAAATGCTCATCACTGAGCAATTGATGGCTTCGGGCAAGATCAAGCACATTCTTCAGAAATTTCGTCGCAATATCAGCCTCCAGCAGCCGATCCCGGTTCTTGCTAAAGACAGAGTGATCCCAGACGGCGGCGTCCATCGACAGTCCAACAAACCACCGGAACAACAGATTGTAATCCAGTTGCTCCATCAGCAATCGTTCACTTCGAATGGTGTACAACACCTGCACAAGCGATGCACGCAAGAGATACTCAGGGGGAATCAACGTCCGTCCCACATCCGAATACATTGCAGTGAACTGTGGAGACATCTTCTCCAACAGCGGGTCAATCATCTCTTTCAATTTCCGCATCGGGTGATCCGGGGGAATGCGATCATCTTGCGAAACGTAACTGAACATTGTGGCCTGCTTCTTTTCGATCCCGCGCATAGTGTTCCTTGAGTTGTGGAAATGATTGACGTCATCAAATATAATACATTATGCGTGCGAATCGACACGACAAAAAAATATTTTTATGGGTTTTTCAACAGCCTGCTAGGTGTTTTTAGCGCGCGAAACTCATGGGTTACCACATCTCTTGCAAGATGTACTTCTGCAAACCCACCTTGTCCTATTTGTCTTTCTATCTCAAATCCGAACAATCCGAAGGAATGCGCTGACATTTGGTTTGCCTTAGAATGAAATCAATAAACGGATCTTCTATGAGTTCGGCAAGAAAGATCATTCCGTCCCGCGACAATTGTGATTCCCCGTTCATAACTTGAATTCGTGAATAGCCTATTCCACCAACAATCGCCAAAGTGACACTCGACAATCTTCTGGTTATTGGCTTGATAAAAGATGTACTTGGTTGCATTACTCACCGAGCGGCGATTGATTTCGTTTGCCGCCTGTCGTCTTGTTTTCGCAAATCGCTTCTGAAGATCACGCCTCCAAGTAGCCCATAGAGCGATGCTACTCCAGATTGGGAAAGTGATTTCAGAATTGGGGCTGCCAATGCCATTAGACTCAAAAAAGAATACAGGGTTATCGCAAGTCAAAAAAGACCCTGTACTTTGGTGAACTCAACATTCTTGGAAAGAAATGCTTCCGTGTCGTCAGAATAGAACCCAGTTTCTTGAGCCACATTATTCAGTGAAGATTGAGCACTTGGCGGCTTCCTTTTTCGTATCGACATGTGATATCCAGCTTAGCGGGGTTGGTAAAACCTCGTAAGTAGAATTTGGGAATGTAGTGATAACCCATTTGAATTTGGCTTAGCGGTTTTTGATGGCCACCTAACCGACCAGAGCTAAGCTGCGCCGACGAGTCGATTGTTGTTTGTAGTTCATTGTTTAGTCCGGATCAGCTTGAACAGCGGTTAGGCGTTCTACCATTCCATATTCGCGTTCCTGTCTGCCACGCAGGAGAATCGTTCCAACAGTTCGTCAAAATCAACATCACAATTCATGGCATTCTGATATTCTTCTCTGCTCTTTGCATCAAAGGCTACATCAAGACCGGCCTCGGCGAATCTCATCCCATACTTAGTTGGGTTAGTACGGAGATGCGCGTCGACAGCATCGAATAATTCACATGCATTGTCAAATGAATCCTCTTTCAATGGAAACACGTCATAGTGAATGCTGTCGGTGAATCGGGACAATCTGGCTGGCACAGCCCCCAGGCCAGATATATGAACACGAAGAGAGCCATCACCCTTCTCAAGGGCTCCATGGGTGATTGAGTTTCGGAAGCGTTCTTTTATTTCTCGCAACGCATCGTAAAGAGCTTTTTCTTCTCTGCTACCAATGACATCCCAGATTCTTTTGATCTTCGCTATCCATCCGTCGCCGATGTAAACGAGTAGATCGTCCTTCATCGGGTCATATCCAACGAAGGGCCATATGAGGACGAGAACGTGCTCCAGCCAGCTGAAGTAAGAGTCAATAGCAGCTGTGCCGAAGAAAAATCCTTCCCTCTTGTTCTTGAATATATCTACAGATCTTGACACTTTCTGTCCTGGACCAGTTTTTCGGAAGATCACCTCAGCATTTGGTGCCGGTGCTTGAAACGCCTCGCGTGCGGCGCTCCGAAAAAAGTCATAGCGCTCGCGAAGCAAATGTTGCTTATTCAGAACGGTGACATTGCCAGCACGTATCTGCAAGTCTACATCCTGTTGCAGAACTCTATCAGCGACAGGAAACGCTCGATTCAGAACACCGATTAATTCATCGATAATCGAAACATTCGCGGGTGCAGGTGTTGCCATGCGCATACCAAACTTGCCATGTTCGAGGCAGAAGGGCACGTTCTTGAAGCGAAAATATATAGACCAAGCCGTCTTCTCTATTGGACGACTAGCATACTTACGATCTGTACCCAGGAGGAGTGTCAGAAAAACCATGTAGGGCAAAGGCAAGCGATCTGCTGCCGATGGAATGTAGTTCAGCGCGAGTTCATAATCCTCATCATGAGGAGGCAAGATTTCCCGGAGTTTGCGCCGAAGAATCGTTTTGGGATTGTCTTTGTCTTTTGTCATGAGAATTTAGGCCGCCTGACTAGTAATTACAATGCATATTTTCGCTAGCATCTCGCCGTCTGATAAAAGAAATGCGCTCCTCATACTGTAAGATACGAAATTGCATGCGAAGAGTCCATCTCCCTCTCTCGGCAAATGCCTTCGTCCATAAATACCACGGGAAATGTGTTGATGGGTATAACCTTCACCCTTTCGATTGAGGCTGTCGAAGAATTAAGAAAAAGGAATTGTCATTCTGAACGGAACGAAGTGGAGTGAAGAATCTCACTCTGGTCTTGTCAGATCCTTCGTTCCGCTCAGGATGACAAGAGGCTTTTGGGATATGCTCAAGGGGGCGTTATGAACGACGAGACAATCCTAGATCGTGTTTTGAACCTTTTTGGGGGGACACGATGCCCAGTCTTTCTGGAGGATGGGATTCATTCGGGTGGGTTGTAAAAGAAAGGCAGGCTCCCGTTGTCCGGTTTCCGCCAGAGGCCGATAAAACGAACAAAACTCTACAACGTTTTTTCCCAACGCCGGATCGCTTTCGCGACCTCTTTCGGCGACGTTGAGCCCGACGAATTCTTAAGGCGGAGAGAAGCGCGGACGTTGAGAATATCGTACACGTCCTTCCCGAAGAGTCTGCTGAACTTCTTGTATTCCCTCAACGGAAGCTCGTTGAGAGAAACATTGTTGGCGAGGCATGTCTGAACGATCTCCCCTACGACGGCATGACCTTTCCGGAACGGCATTCCCTTCCGCACTAAATAATCTGCAAGCTCCGTCGCTAACAAAAGGTCCGATTGCAGCTCCACGTTAAACCTGTTTGAATGAAACCGCACAGTCTTCAGCATCGCAGAACAAATCGTGAGGCAAGCGGACACGGTGTCTGCGGCATCAAACAACGGCTCCTTATCCTCCTGCATATCGCGGTTGTAGGCGAGCGGCAGTCCCTTCATCACCGTCAGGAGTGCCATAAGGTCGCCGTACACCCTGCCGGTCTTCCCGCGCACGAGCTCGGCCATGTCGGGATTTTTCTTCTGCGGCATGATGCTGCTGCCGGTGGTGAATTCATCCCCGATCTCGGCAAAGTTCCATTCCCGCGAGCTCCACAGCACGAGCTCTTCGGCGAAGCGGCTCAGGTGCATCATGCTAATCGCGCAAGCAGCCAGACATTCGATCTGCACGTCGCGGTCGCTCACGGCATCGAGACTGTTTTCAATAACACCATCGAACCCCAGCTTCCCGGCAACGAATGCACGGTCGATAGGAAACGACGTCCCGGCAAGTGCCGCAGCGCCGAGCGGAGAGCGATTGACGCGCTTCAGGCAATCCTCGAACCTCTCGCGGTCGCGATCCAGCATCTCAACGTACGCAAGCAGGTGGTGGGCGAGAAGAACGGGCTGAGCGCGCTGCAGGTGGGTGTATCCGGGAAGAATGACATCGCTATGCTGCGACGCCTTCGCAACAAACGCCTTTTGAAGATCCCGAACACATTTTTGTATCTCGACAATTGTGCGGCGAAGATACAATCTCTCGTCGAGAGCGACCTGGTCGTTCCGGCTTCGTCCGGTATGCAGCTTTCCGCCGACCGCGCCGATGTGGTTAATTACCTTTTGTTCAATTGCCATATGAATGTCCTCTCCAACCAATCTGCCATTTCCCGCGGCGGACCGTTCCGATGATAAAGCTTTTGCCGATAGTTCGCGCAAAACTTTTCGCAGCGCATTTTCAATCTTCTTCGCTTCACGCAGCGGAATGATCTTTTGCTTGGCGAGCATAGCCACATGGGCAAGACTTCCTTCGATGTCTTCCCGGTACAACCGGCGGTCGACGCCGAGCGAAGACGAAAACTTCAGTGCCCGCGGGTCGAGCGGCTTGCGAAACCTTCCATTCCAGAGCGCCATGGCGACCGGTTACGACTGAACTTCTGTCATAACATGTTTCTTCTTTCCGTTGCCGTGCACCTGGTAGAATGTCTTGAGCGACAGGCCGAAGATCTTGATGAACCCTTCCGACGCCGTGTGGTCGAATTGATCTTCCTCGGTGTAGGTTGCGAGCTTCGCATTGTACAGTGAATGCGGCGATGTCCGTCCTGCAACCGTCACTGTTCCTTTGAAGAGCTTCACCTTCACAGTTCCGGAGACTGGCTGCTGGGTTTCATTCACAAACGCGTCAAGCGCGGTCTTCAAGGGCGAATACCAGAGTCCGTTGTACACGAGATTGGCGTATTCCTGTCCGAGCTGTGACTTGAGATTGAAGACGGGTTTATCGAGGGTCAATCGCTCAAGCTCCGTGTGCGCGAAATGGAGAATGGTCGCTGCCGGCGCTTCATAGATTTCCCGTGATTTGATTCCGACGAGCCGGTTCTCGACAAGGTCGATCCTGCCGACTCCATGGCGGCCGCCGGTTTCATTCAGATCGTGAAGCAACTGCACCGGATCTGTCCGTTTTCCGTTCAAGCCGACGGGGATTCCTTTTTCAAACTCGATGGTAACATATTCCGGTTTATCGGGCGCCTGCTCCGGAGAAACCGTTCGCTGGTACGCGTCGGGGGGCGGTTCCACCATGGGGTCTTCAAGGATTCCGCATTCGATGCTCGTCCCCCAGATATTTTCATCGATGGAATACGGGCTCGCCTTGGTCGCCGATACCGGAATTCCGTGCAGTTTCGCATATGCCATTTCCTCATCGCGCGATTTGAACTCCCATTCTCTCAGCGGTGCGAGAACCTTGAGGTCGGGTGCGAGGGCGCCAATCGACACTTCAAACCGCACCTGGTCATTTCCTTTTCCGGTGCAGCCGTGCGCGACCATTGTCGCGTTCTCTTTCCGCGCGACGTCGACGAGCATTTTGGCTAACAGCGGCCTGCCAAGCGAGGTTGCCATCGGGTACGCATTTTCGTAGAGCGCACCCGCCTTCAGCGACGGAAAGATAAACTCTTCGACAAACTCCTTCGTCAGGTCCTGAATGTACACCTTCGCGACGCCCGTTTTCTTTGCTTTTTCGTGCAGCCCTTCAAGTTCCTTTTGCTGGCCGAGGTTTCCCGTGGCGGTGATGATTTCCGCATCGTATTTTTCCATCAGCCATTTCGCCATGACTGAAGTATCAAGCCCGCCGGAATATGCAACAACGATTTTCTTCTTGTTCATTATTTTCCTTCGATGAGTTTGTCTTTGAGAAATGTTAAGAGCTCTTTCGTTTTCTTCTGGGATTCCGGGATGACCAGGAGTGTATTGTCCCCCGCGAGCGTTCCGATGATGCCGGGATTGTTCTGGGTGTCGAGGAATTCACCGACGGTATTCGCGCAACCCGGTAGCGTTCGAACGACGATCACGCTTTCGTTTGCATGGATGGAGACCACTTCCGCCCCCACGAGCGGACGAAGAATCCGGGCTTCCGACGCCGGCTGGAGCGTATAGCGCATGCCCTTTTCCGACATGCCGCGTCCTATGCCGAGCTCGCGCAGGTCGCGCGAGAGCGTCGCCTGCGTCACGATGAATCCCCGCTTTTTGAGCTCCAGGCGCAGCTCGTCCTGATTGGCGACGCTTTTGTCGCTTACGATTTCTTTGATGGCAAACTGCCGGGTATGTTTCGTCATCATACGTTGATGCTCTGTAGTGTATGAAGAAGTTCTGTCCCGACTCCCTCGTCTGTGAAAATCTCGAGAAGAAGGGAATGTTTCACACGTCCGTCGATGAGGTGAACCTTGTTCACGCCTCCGTCCATCGCTCCGAAAGCCGAACGGATCTTCGGGATCATTCCGTTGCTGATAACACCCGATTCGATCAACCGATTCGCCTCTTCTTTATCCATACTATGGATGAGACGGCCGCCGGCGGAGACACCTTCCACGTCGCTGAGGAAGACGAGTTTCTCGGCTTTGAGCGCGGAGGCGATTGCTGTCGCCGCAACATCTGCGTTAATGTTATGCGCTTTCCAGCTTGCGTCCACGCCAACCGGCGCGATCACCGGCATAATTGCGTTGTTCAGGAGAAGGTTCAGGTATGCTGTATTCACCGTGGTAATTTCTCCAACCAGGCCGAGGTCTATGCCGTTGTCGGACGATTTTTTGACACGCAGAACGTCGGCATCGATGCCGCACAGGCCGACGGCCTCGCCATCGTGCTGGTTGATGCGGGCGACGATGTCCTTGTTGGTTTTGCCGGCAAGCACCATTTGCACAACCTCCATCATCGCTTCATCGGTATAGCGCTGGCCGTCGATGAATTTCGACGGGATACCGAGGCGTGCTGCCAGCTCCGTTACTTCTTTGCCGCCGCCATGGACGACGACGACCCTTATTCCAATTTTCTTCAGGAGGGTCACATCCTGGGCGAAGGTTTCTTTGAGATCCTCGTCGATCATCGCAGCGCCGCCGTACTTGACGACAAAGGTCTTTTCCTCGTACCGTGAAATGTACGGGAGCGCTTCGATAAGAACTTCGGTTTTGTCTTTTGTGGAGATCATGATTTGACGTTTGGTTTCTACATGTGACCCTTCGACTCTCCTTCGACTCCCCCTCGCTCCGCTCGGGGTCGCTCAGGATCGCTCAGGGTGACGGGTTGCTTATATTTACTATAAACCTGAGCTATCGTTATAATAAAATGATCGTCACCCTGAGCGAGTACCGTTGTTCTTTCCAACGGTACGAGTCGAAGGGTCTGACGTGTTTTTCAACTTCAACTTCGTACTCGTCGACCGAGCTAGTTCTTTCAGTGCCGCGAAGTCTTCTTTCATTAAGGCTTCCTTCTTGGCCCGGCTCCATTTCTTAATAGTTCGTTCTGCCTCTATTGCGTACCGGATGTCATTGAACTCCTGGCTCCAAAGTAGCTTTACCGGCCGTCGGGTTGCTGTGTATCCGCCATGTAAACCGCTGTTGTGCTCTGAGATTCGTTTTTCAACGCTCGTTGTGCAACCGGTGTAATAGGAACCATCCGAGCATTCGACAATATAAACCCACGATTGCTTCATCCTTTGTCTCCCCATCCCTAACACCCTTCGACTCTCCTTCGACTCCCCCTCGCTCCGCTCGGGGTCGCTCAGGATCGCTCAGGGTGACGGGTTGCTTTTTTTCACAGCATGGTTTGTTGCCACGGACATTTCTACGTCCTATAATTCGAATTAATCGCGACGTACTCTTTCGACAGGTCGCAGGTCCAGAACGTCGCGGAAGCATTGCCCTGGTGAAGGTCAATCGTAATTCGTATCTCTTTCTGGCTCAGCACGCGTTTGGCTTCAGCTTCGGAAAAATCGATCCGGTAATCCCGCCGAAGAATCGGAACGTCTCCGAAAAAGATTTCCACATCCGCAGGATTGAATTCGATCCCAGAATAACCGATGGCGGCAAGAATCCGCCCCCAGTTGGCATCCTCGCCGTGAATCGCCGTCTTGACAAGACTTGAATTGGCAATCGCCCTTGCCGCCTGGACCGCTGCTTCTTCGGATGCCGCGCCCTCAACAACTATTTCGACAAATTTGGTGGCGCCTTCGCCGTCCAGGACGATCATTTTTGAGAGCCTGACCAGGAGATCTTCAAAAGCATTGTGAAACAGTTTGAAGCAGGGGTCGGTCGTTGAAGTGAGTCTTTGGTTTCCCGCCGAACCATTGGCGAGGACCAGCACCATATCGTTCGTGCTCGTATCGCCGTCCACCGTGATGCGATTGAAGGAGTGGTCGGCGGCCTGTTTCAGGGAGAATTGAAGGAGATCGGGCGCAATATTTACGTCCGTCGTGATAAAGGCAAGCATTGTTGCCATGTTGGGGGCGATCATTCCCGAACCCTTTGCCATCCCGCCGATCGTCACATCGATCCCGTTGAGGTCGACATGATTAACATGTTCTTTCGAAAAAGTATCGGTCGTCATAATAGCTTCCGCCGCAGAGGCATGTCCCTCAACGCCCAGCATCATCGACGCTTCAGCGATGCCCGCGGAGATTTTTTCCATCGGCATATACTGCCCGATGACGCCCGTGGAGGAGACGAGGATTTCGTTTTCCTGGATCTTCAGGGACCCGGCAGCCTCTTTCGCCATCGACCAGGCATCGTTCAGACCGCGTTCACCCGTGCAGGCATTAGCGTTTCCGCTGTTCACCACGATCGCTCGGAAGTTTGAGGACTTCTTAAACTGCATTTTGTCCACCATCACCGGCGCCGCCTGGACCTTGCTCGTCGTGAAAATTGCCGCACCGACGGCAGGCACGGTGGAATACACCAGCGCGAGGTCTTTTTTCATTTTCTTCAGGCCGCAGTGCACTCCGGCTGCCTGAAAACCTTTGGCGGCTGTTACGCCATCCGGATGTCCGTTCGTCATACTTCTTCTCCTTTACAGTGTACCAGAGTTAACCTACAACAGTCCTTGTTCCTGCGGAAGCCCGAGCATGATGTTCATGTTCTGTACGGCCTGTCCGGCCGCGCCTTTCACAAGATTATCGATGACCGAAATGATCACCAGTTTGTTCGTTCGCTTTTCAATTGAAATACCGATATCACAATAATTCGTGTAGACCACATCCTTGATTTGGGGAACCTGCTGTTTGATGCGCACGAAGGGGGCATTGCCGTAGAATGTCCGGTAGATTTCTGTGATGTCTTCTTCTGTGGCCGAGGATGTCAGGTCGGCATGAATTGTCGTGTAGATTCCCCTGTTCAATGGAACAAGGTGGGGGATGAAGGAGAGGGTGACGGTCTGACCCGTCGCCTTCTCAAGAATGGATTGGATTTCCGGCACGTGCTGGTGGTTGTTGATTTTATACGCCCGGATGTTTTCATTCACTTCCGTGTAACTGAGCTCGATCGATGCGCTGCGTCCCGCCCCCGAGACGCCGGAGAGCGAATTGATGACGATACCTTTCGACGAGACCACGCCGGACTTCAACGCCGGCAGGAGCGCGAGAATTGCGCCTGTCGGATAGCAGCCGGGATTTGAGACGAAATTCGCTTTCGAGATGAGGTCAAAGTTGAGTTCGGGCAGACCGTATACTGCCTCGCTCAATAACGCCGGGGCAACGTGAGCATGTTTATAAAATTGTTCATAGAGTTCCGCGGAAGAGAGCCGAAAATCCCCGCTGAGGTCGATCACGTGTTTGGCCGACTGCAGAAGATGCGGAACCACCTTCATTGCTTCACCCGACGGTAGAGCGACGAACGCGACGTTGATCTCGTCAAAGTGATTGGATTCGAACGACTCAAACTCCAGGTCCACCCTGCCGGCAAAAGCGGGATAGAGATCTTCGACCTTCTTCCCGGCGGCAGCGCCCGCAACGACTTTTTCCACACTGACGTTGTTCCGCAGGGAGAGGATGCGAAGAAGTTCGGCGCCCGCATATCCGGATGCCCCGATGATGGTCGATTTAATCATGATGACTATTGTGCTAGTGTTCTGTCTCGGGAATAAATTGATTCAATTTTGCAGTTTTTATCCCTCACCCTGTCACTCCGTGACATCCCTCTCCCGCTGGGAGAGGGACCGAGGGTGAGGGTAACGAGTGACAGAACGATCCAATGACTTACTAAATCTGTTTGAGCAGGATTATTGTGAAATCGAGTTGCATAAATATACATTTTTTTGTATTATTATGCAAGTCCTTTTTGACATTCTTTTTATATGCGAGAGCTGCCCTATGAAAGCAATGGATCGTGAATCGGCCTATTTTTTCCACACCTATAAGCGAATTCCGCTTGAAATCGACCGCGGGGAGGGGATGTACCTCTTTTCGAAGGACGGAAAGCGCTATCTCGATATGTTTTCGGGTCTTGCGGTGAATGCGCTGGGATATGCACATCCCAGGGTTCTCCGGGCAATTGAAGAACAGTCCCGCAGGTATCTCCACGTCTCCAACTACTACCTGCAGGAGCCGCAACTCCAGCTGGGTGAATTGCTCGTGACACAGTCCGGCTGCTCAAAAGTGTTCTTTTCCAACAGCGGCACAGAAGCGATCGAGGGTGCCATCAAAGTTTGCCGGAAGTGGGGTTCAACGAGGGGCAAGCGCGAGATTGTTTCGTTCACGAATGCATTTCACGGGCGAACGATGGGTGCGTTATCGATGATGGACCGGCCAAAATACCGTAACGGGTTTGAACCATTCCTCGACGGTTTTCGCACTGTTCCTTTCAACGATTCCAACGAGCTCCGCCGTGCGGTGAATGAACACACTCTCGCCATAGTCCTGGAATTCATACAGGGTGAAGGGGGAATTCGGCCCGTGACTCCGGAATTTGTGGATGAGATCAAAAAGCTGAAATCACAATTCGATTTTCTCGTCGTTGCCGACGAGATTCAATCCGGCATCGGGCGCACCGGAAAGTTCTTTGGTTTCCAGCATTTCAACATTCAGCCGGACATTGTCGTGGTCGCCAAACCGATCGGCGGCGGACTCCCACTCGGAGCAATCCTCGGAAACGAAAAGGTCGCAGCGGTTTTAGAACCCGGCCTCCATGGCACAACATTCGGGGGCAACCCGGTCGCTTGCGCCGCCGGTGTCGCGGTGCTTCAGGAGATACTGGAGAAAGGGTTGATACGACAGGCCGAGGTCATGGGCCAATCGCTGAAATCGAAGCTCCTTCAGTTGAAGAGAGAGTTCCCTTCCGTAGCGAAAGAAGTGCGGGGATATGGTTTGATGCTGGGAATGGAGCTCGGCCGGGATGCAGAACCGATTGTTGTCGCAATGCGCGAGAAAGGAATTTTGATCAACGGCACCGACCAGACTGTCCTGCGATTCCTGCCTCCCCTCATTGTCCAGGAACAGCATCTCGAGGAAACCGTTAAAGCATTACGCGAGGCCCTGTCGGCTCTGGGGTGACAGCTTCTTACTTGAGAAGAAGCATCTTCTTCATTGCCGAAAAATTTCCGGCGGTCATTCTGCAGAAGTAAACGCCGCTCGGCAGGTTACTTCCATCGAAGCTCACCGACCTGTATCCCGCTTCCTGCATCCCGCTCACGACCGTCGCAACTTCCTGCCCAAGTACATTGTACACCTTCAGCGTCACGTACTTATCGTTTGGTAATTGAAAATTGATAATGGTCGTTGGGTTAAATGGATTGGGATAGTTCTGCTCGAGAGCGAAATCCTTTGGGATCGCCGTCATTCCTGTTGGTTCAGCTTTCAGGCGGAGTCCGGCCGCGCCGTTTGCCAACACCATAGAACCGTTACTTCCGAGCGCTTGCAACTGGTTCCCGGCAAGGAATTTATATTTTACGCCGGAATTCTCGCCCAATTGCCACGAGACCTTCAGGGGATAGACCACGCCTTGCGCTGTAATCGGGAATTCCAAGACCGTCTTCACGTTTCCCGGCACAATTTCCATGTATCGTTGGGACGCAAAACGGACGTCGAATATCTCCACAGGCGGCAGCGGCGGCGCATCGAATTTTGACTCCGAGGTGCTATCCTGACAACACGCTCCAAAAAATACGGACTGTCGATGACCCGCCCGGTCCTCGAAGATCAGTGAATTCAAGCCCGGAAGCAATTCCTTAACGGAAAACCTCGTCGCTGCCTTGGAGAGACCGGCCGATACAGCCATGCTGAGTTTTCCTTGCGAGCCCGCTTTTACCCAGTACCCCCTCATCGGAAAAAGCGAATCGGCGAACGCATAGGACCCGTGATATCCGAAGAAGGCTGATACCACAGTCCCGGCAGGGTTTTCCGCCAGTGTACCCACGCTGACAGTAGATGAAAGCGAACCGATGATATTCCAGCCCGGGTTCAATGAAATCGTATCGGACGAACATGGACTGCCCATCATCGTGATGGTGGAATCACCGTTAAACTTCAACCAGTAGCCGACACTGCTGGACACCGTATCGCTGGCCACGTAACGCCCTTGGTACGTGAACACATTCGATGAACTGCCAGGGAATACCGTTGACCGGTGCACTTTGGTTACTGCAATCGGCACCGAGACGAGATTCCAGCCTTTTGAAATTGAATCCGTCACGATGAAACATTTGGTCGATTGCGCCGCCCCCGTGCTCCGTGCTGTTTCGACACTGTCGCCGTTTCGTGCTTTCACGTGGAACTCGTATTGTGTACATGCCCGGAGGCCTATGACGCCGGTTCCCACCGAGTCACCCCAACCGCTGTACGTCCGCCAGTCTGAAGCCGCTCCAAGAGTACCGCCAGCCTGGACGTAGAGCGCTACGGAATCTGTGGTTGCCTGAATGGCAAACTCAGTCGAGGCCGGATTATCTGAAGGGTTGATCGTTACATTGACGGTCGAGTAATCGACGGATGTGAGGGCTCCCACCGAGGGCGTATTTGCCAATGTCGCGATGCTGATGGACACACAATTCCCATCCCCCAGAACGTTAAACGGCAGGACACTATAATAGTATCGCTGGTTGACACTCAATCCGCTATCCACAAATCCAACAGAATTAACCGGAAGGTCGTTTCCAACCTGGACGAATGGCCCGGCAGGGGACATCGACCGCAGCACCCGATATCCATCCTCATTGTTCGCATTGTCGCTCCACGATAACCGGAGACCCGTCGTGCTGACGTTCGATGAAAGAAGAGCCGTCGCCGGTGCAGCAAGAACTGCGGTCGACAAATTAGCAATCGCATTTGAAGCGACAGTGGGACCGTGGGCGTTTCTCGCTACAACCTTCCAGTAGTATGCAGTTCCGGGAGCAAGTCCGCTGAACGCACGAGACGTCGCATTACCGCCCGAACTTATAATGTTCACAGGAGGATTAAGCGTGTCCAGGAAAACATCATACGACTCGGCGCTGTCGGAGACACTCCATGAGAGCGTGCCGGAAAGCGGCAGGCCGCTCGCGCCATTCGGAGGAGAGACGAGCAGAAATGCCCCGGGTGCGTCAACTGCCGTCGTCACGAAACTCGACGGCGCGCCGGTCGAAATTGTTGTCCCGCCGGCATTTTTTGCCGAAATTTTCCAGAAGTACGTTGTCGCGTTGAGGAATCCGTTATAACTGTACGTTGTGCCGGTCTGATTCGTGCTGACGATCACCGATGGGGGATTCACCGTATCCACGTAAACGTCATATGCCACGGCATTCGCAGACAACTGCCACGTTAATGTTCCCGAGATTGACTGACCAATCGTTCCGTTCGACGGCGAGATTATTCCAAAAGAACCGGGCGCTACGATGACCGTAGAGAAGCTCCACGGTGTCCCACTTGCGGCGATGTCGCCGGCAAGATTCTTCGCAATCACTTTCCAGAAATACGTTGTGCTGTTTTGTAAACCGCCGTAGGCGTACGATATCCCCGATTGATTCGGGCTCACGAGTGTTGTCGGCGGGTTGATCGTGTCAAGATACACATCGTACGCGCTTGCATTCGTGGACGATTGCCAGCTCAGCGAGCCTGCTATCGGCTGAGTTGTCGTGCCATTGCCCGGACTCGACAGATTGAATGCGCCCGGCGCTGCAACGATTGTCGTGAGATTCCAGGGCGAACCGGTTGAAACTGTATTCCCTCCTGTGTTCTTCGCCACAATCTTCCAATAATAGGCCGTGCTGTTCGACAATCCACCGTAGCTGTACGTGGTCCCAGGCTGATTTGAGCTTACGACTGTCACCGGTGGATTGTTCGTGTCTAAGTACACATCGTACCCGGTTGCATTTATGGACAATTGCCAGCTCAGCGATCCTGCTATGGGCTGACCGGTGGCACTGTTGCCCGGGCTCGTCAGATTGAATGCGGCCGGCGCTGCCACGATCGTCGTAAAACTCCACGGTGAACCGGTTGCGTCGATTGAGCCGCCGGTATTTGCGGCAACTATCTTCCAGTAATAGGTAGTATCGTTGAGGAGTGACGCGTAAGCATACGTGGTATCAGTCTGGGCAGCGCTTACTTTCGTTGTCGGTGGATTTGATGTGCCGAGGTAAACGTCGTACGAGGCCGCACCCGGGGAAGAATGCCAGGTCAACATTCCACCGATCGCCTGGTTTGATGCGGAATTAACGGGAGATATCTGTGCGAACGCTCCCAGGCCTGAGGCATTTGTGAACCTAAAATCGCACATAACGGGAATGTGATCGGAGGCAGAATCGAGTGCATTGGCAACGCTGTCGGGAACGGCAGCATTCGGCAACCGGTTGATAGCCGCGTTCAAATGATTGCCGTCGTTTCCGTATGCCTTATAGCTCGATGTAATTGTATTGCTATCCAGCGATGAACAAGACGTGAGGATAAAATCAAACCGATCATCCATTCCCCCGGTCGAGCCGCCTCCAAACGACGCGGTGCGCGGCGACTGCGTGTGGTATGGAGCGTATGTGGGGTTATCATGCCAATTGCCCACCTGGTTGATTGGATCTTTCAGCCTTCCATTATTATTCGCTTCACTCTCCGTCAGCTTCACGAATCCGGAGTCCGCGCTCGAATAGAAATTGAAATCTCCCATCACCATGAATTTGGTGCCCGCGGGCAGGGCGGCCAGGTAGTTTCTCAGGACAGTTGCCTCCGCGCGCCGCTGAGATTGATACGTAAGCCCATCGTCCGCCTTAAGATGAACCGCGAACAGATGAATTGTGTCGGAGGTTGCATTCACTTTAAGAATATATTCACCGATGTTGCGGAGGTCGGTTGCAATAAAATTCGCAGTTATGAATGTAACCTTTGTCGACTTGAAGTAGATATGGGGATCGGTATCCGGGCCGTCGTGGAAGGGTACTGTCGTGTAAAGACCCGGCTGGTAAAAATCCATGACATCATTGAGAAACGTGGTAACCCCGCTTTGGCTCGTCATCTCCTCAACAATGAGGACATCTGGCTTTGCGGTGTGTACTACTTTTCGAAAGAAGGGATCTCTCGTCGCAGCATCCGTTCCCGGATAATCGAGGATATTATAATCCATGATCCGGAGAGTGTCGGTCTGTCCGGTCGTGCCGGCAAGGAGAAGGGACGAGGCGCAAATATGCAATGCGCCCCACACGCAGGCTAGTGCGGGGAAGCTCGGGAGGCGGAGTTTTTTCAACTTAGTTTTTCGGTATCTCTAAGGATTTTTCAAGTTGTATCCTTAAAGATACCTAATTCTTGAGCCAGATTCAATGAGGGTGTGACGGGGATCTCATGTTTTATCCGGTTCGGTTTGTCATGAATGCACTTTTTCGCTATACTTGACTCATCGAGCGATGAAGCAGGACAAGCAACACGAATACTGGATGGACCTTGCGCTGAAAGAAGCGCAGTTTGCATTTAGCCGGAATGAAGTTCCGGTGGGCGCCCTGATCATCCATAACGGAATCGTAATCGGAAAAGGCTCAAACCAGATCGAGCTCTTGCAGGATCCGACGGCGCACGCCGAGATCATTTCAATTACGGCGGCGGCGTCTCATCTGGGAAACCGCCGGTTGGATAACTGCACGATGTACGTGACGCTGGAACCGTGCCCGATGTGTGCCGGCGCGATTGTGATGGCACGGATACCGCTGCTTGTTTTTGGCGCCTACGACTCCAAGGCCGGTGCTGTCACGTCACTCTACACGATTACGAACGACACACGCTTGAACCACCGTGTACACGCAATCGGAGGTGTGCTGGAAGAAAAGTGCGGGGGGTTATTGAAGGAATTCTTTCTGAAGACACGATCAGCGAACAGCCGGACTTCGCCCGGATAGGTGATCCCTTGCCTCTTCCATCCGGTGTTGCCGTAGAGTCCGTTTCGTAAACGGACGGAGTTGGACATTCGCACAGGTGAGAAGACGATGCTGGATGTCCGGTCAGGGGACCGGACTCTACGCAGGCCTGTTGGTAACCCTCCCCCTTCCAACCTGCCCGCCTCAACCCGCCTGGAGTTTTTCCGCCTTGTCAGCGACTTTCAATTGTTCGATGATGTCATCCAGCTTACCGTCGATGATTTCTGCAAGATTGTAGAGTGTCAATCCAATGCGGTGGTCAGTCAGTCGGTTCTGGGGAAAATTGTATGTGCGGATCTTTTCGCTCCGGTCGCCGCCGCCGACCATCGAACGCCGTTGCGCTGTAATGGAAGCGGTTTGCTCATTCACTTTCGCCTCATAGAGTTTTGCCCTCAGCATCTTCATTGCGCGCTCTTTGTTCTGGAATTGCGAGCGCTCCTGCTGGCAGGCCACCACGATGCCCGTCGGCTTGTGGGTGATGCGCACCGCCGTTTCAACCTTATTGACATTCTGTCCGCCTTTGCCGCCGGCGCGGTACGTCGTTACGTCAAGGTCGGCGGGGTTCACCTCGACTTCCACATCTTCCACTTCCGGCAGCACGGCAACGGTCGCCGCCGAAGTATGGACGCGGCCCTGCGCTTCCGTCTCCGGCACCCGCTGGACACGATGCACGCCGCTTTCAAACTTGAGCGTCCCAAACGCGTGCTTCCCCCGCAGGGTAAAGATCACTTCCTTGAATCCCCCGATGCCCGTGTCATTCCAGTCCATGATCTCCACCTTCCAGCCCGCGCGCTCGGCGTAGCGGGTATACATCCTGTACAAATCGGCGGCAAAGAGCGCGGCTTCCTCGCCCCCCGTGCCCGCGCGAATCTCCATAATGCAATCCTTATCGTCGAGCGGGTCTTTGGGAATCAGCAGATTTTTCAGCTCGTCTTCGAGGCGAACAAGCTTTTGTCGTGCCTCCGGGAGCTCTTCATTCGCGAGCGCACGCATTTCGATGTTGTCGGACTTCTCGGCGAGATGCAGGAGGTTTTCTCCATCCTCCCTCGCTTTCTTGTACGATTGATACGCCTGAACGATGGGGGAAAGGTCGCTGTGCTCTTTACTGAGCTCGCGGTACCGGTCCTGGTTATTGATAACCGCCGGGTCGGATAACAGTTGCGTCAGCTCTTCGTAGCGTGCGACGATTTTTTCAAGTCGGTCAAACATACCTTAGCTATTGACAAACTCGCCGAGGCTCGGTTGAGGTAAGAGCATCCGATCCAGTTCAGACGGATGTTGAATGTAGGTAAGCTGCGCATCACCGTGCTGAATCTCCTCGATACCCAACGCACACTTTAAAGCGACAAGCGCAACCTCGACTTGTGGTTTTTGCGGTTCCTGTGTGGTGAGTCGCTGGAGCCAGAGTCCCGGTGCAACGAGGGTTCTTCCCAGCGCCGTCGTGGTTCGCTTCGCCGACCAGCGGATGAACTCATAGGCGATGCCGCCGACCACCGGAATGAACGCAAGGTGCCAGATAAGACGGATGGGAAGCGAAATCTTCCCGAGCCACATAATAATGATGGAATCCAGAACGCTGAACATTAGTATTGCAATCACCATGACGATGAGGATGAAGCTCGTCCCGCAGCGCGGATGAAACCGGGTAAACCGGAGAGCCGATTCGGCGGTCAGGTCCGCCTGCGATTCAAACGTGAAGACCGCCTTATGCTCCGCGCCGTGGTACTCAAACAGCCGCCTCACATCCTTCATCATCGCAATCACACCAAGGTACACGAGCAGAATGGAAATGCGAATGCCTCCCGCAATGAAATTAAACCAGAATGCATCCTGTTCAACGCTGAACAGTTTCGTCGTGATAACGATCGGCGTGACGAAGAAAATTGCCACCGCAACGACGAGCGAGAACAATACGGTCAGCGCCAGACGGACGTTTGACGGTTTCTTCTCTTTTTCGATCGGTTTCCCGTTGCCTTTTGCACGCTTTTCAGCCTCAACATCCTGCATAGCAACTTCGGCAGAAAAATTGAGCGTCTCGATACCGATAAACAACATCTCGATGAGGCCCGCCGCGCCGCGAAGGATGGGGAGCTTGAACAGCTTGTTCTTCTCCGCCAACGAAACGTACGGCTGCTGTTTGACCACGATGTCGCCGTTCGACCGGCGGACCGCCGTGGCGATCCTGCCTGGGGCTCGCATCATCACACCCTCGATGACCGCCTGTCCGCCAACGGCAAGAGGTTTGTTCGGGTCAAAACGTAGTGATTGATTATTATCCGGCAAATCTAAAATCCTTTTTCATTATTTTAATGTACAAATTTTTCGGCCGATTTGCTAAGGGAGGGCGGCCAAACCGTGGGCCGGTTCATTGCTCGGGGCTGTCGGATAAGGAACGGGCTCTTCAATCAGATGCACACAAGACGAACATCTCACATTGTCCCTGTTCTCTACCGCGAAATCCTTCTCAGTTCCCCCAGCACATCGACCATCGCCTGCGTATCAAGCTTGCAGTACTCTTCCAATTGCTTGCGTACTTTCTGTTTATCTTCCGGATCGATATCGGTCCCGAATGTCACACGCAAGTACTCGTTGCACGCAGTTCCGCCTTCGGCAATCTCGAGACCTTCATAACCCTTTCCGGTCAACGCAGGCAACACAGCTTTGATCGAAGCCGTGCCGTGCTGGCCCGGATGATAATACGAAAACGACCTGAACGGCTCGAGCAAGTCTATGATGCGGTCTTCAATTCCTTCATACCATTTTATGTGTTTCCTGTATACATCGGAACAGCCTTTCAGTGTTGCTTTCTCAAACTGAGCGTTGTAGCACACTATGGAGCCCTTGTCGCCCAATCTAGATGCAAGCTGTTCCAGTATGATCGGCCTCGGGTCCGCAGTCCCGTCCGATAAGAACCAGTAGTGTTCAGGAGTATTCTTCTCAGATCGAAGGACATGCAATGAATACTGAAACGGAACCTGCTGGTACGGCCTCACAAGGTCAAAAACTGGAATGGCCGTCATGAATGTCTCAAAGTCAAGGAAGTACGCCGGATACTCAATGGTCCCGAGAAACTTTCGGATTTCCTGTTTGTCAATGTGGGGTTTCCCGTTCTTGATCGCATCGACCTGTACCTGCTGCGTTTGCGACAGCGAAAAATCGGATGGAAGTTTTCTTATGTCGGTTATCCCGTCATAAATTAGCCCGAATTTCTTTTCCTTTCCCAGCCTGTACAATGTGACAACACTATCCTCTGGCAAAAACCTCCAGCACAATTCCATAAGAGGACATTCGTAGGGGTCGCTGCAATAAGTTCCTATCGGAATATCGGGATGCGTTTTTCGTTGGATCGTTTTAAGCATCGTTTCTATGTTATTCTTGACATTCTCCGAAATGGGATCAATCGCTCTTGTAACATCCTCCTGAATGAACAGTTTGTCCGGTTCGACGTCACCTTTTCTCACATATTTGTTGTTGATGTACATGACGAAGCAATTCCCGACCTTCAATCCGGCATTCTCATACGTGTATTTTTGAAAAGCGAGGTCATGGAGATTTATATCTTTGACTTCAGTCGAGCTTTTGACTTCTATGATGTCCCACGCATTTGTGCCGACCGGGTTTAGTATGTCTGCTCGCGCAAAGGCGTGTTGGGCCTGGAGAGCCGCTTCGAAGATGGGTTTTCTCTGCCGTAACGCTTCGCTGGTTTGTTTTAACATCCCGGGAAAATCGTTATAGCCGGCTTCTATTTCGACACCGCCCAGAAACAGCCGTTTCGCGAATTGACCGACCAAATGTCCCTGGTCGAAAATTGCCTGCGTATGCTCGTCCGGCGGGGGAATCTTATCTTTCGCGTTGTAATGATACCAGAGAAGCTTATGGCATTGCAACCCGGCGAGGTATTTGGATTTGGAGAGAGATGGTGTGAATGGTGACATGGTAGTGGCCTTCCTTGTGTAAGGTGACTGAAATGGTCTTGATAAATCGTTGGAGCGTTATGTCATTCGGCTTTTACCCTCACCCCTTTCCCCTCTCCCATTGGGAGAGGGGAATCGAAGAGGTGAGGGTTACAAAGCGGAAAACTCAATCAATATGTTTCCAAGAAACGAGTCGGACACGAGTACGCAAGAAAATCGATGTCATTTCCTCCATTACGATTGTCTGCCTGCCGATGCGGGGGAAAGTTGCAGCCCCACATCCTCACTTCCTCACACATTGCCACCCGGCGGCAGGTCGGGTGCCGGAGCGGACGCCTTTTCTCTCGCAACCATGCGCTTGAGGAGAACGATTTCTCCCGGCTCAAAGAACTTCATCGCATACATCATCAGGAGAAAGATCGCGACAAGTCCCACTTTCCATCCGGCGTGTACAAGAAATGACGGTGACCATCGTGCAACCGGAATCAGATAATACAACGCAAGCACAACCATCGTTGCGCCGGCGATCTTAAGCAAACGCGCACCTTCATACCGTACCGGGTAAACTCGCTGGACAAGAACATACGTTGCCGCCGCCTGAGCGAGATATGCGAGAAACGTCGCCCACGCCGCGCCCATCATCCCGCAGACCGGAATGAGCAGGATGTTCACAACGACGTTCACGACCGCCCCGACGAATGTTGCAATCGGCAGGTATTGCGTTTTTTTCTGGATATACAAACCCGCAGAAAGATTCGTCGCGACGCCGAGGAAGACATAGCCAAACAGCACCACCGGGACGATGTTCAACCCGCCCCAGTAGCTCGGCCCGATAATGTGTCTTCCGAAAATGCTGACCATGGCGATATTGTCGATGAAGAACGTCAGCGCCAATCCTATCGTCGCCATAAACAAAAGAAGGTAGGTAAGCACTCGCGCGAAAACCTCTTTGGCATCCGATTCCTTCGCCGTCGCAAAGAAGAACGGCCTCCATGCGTAATCGTACATTGAGACCACGAGCATCATGAAAATGCCGAGCCGGTAGTTCGCCTGGTACACGCCCACGGTTGCGTCGTCGGTCAGGGCTCGGAGAATCGGGCGGTCGATCACCTGCATCGCCATCGCCGAAAGGCCGGAAGGAATGTACGGCAATCCAAACTTCAGCAGCGCCTTCCAGAGGGATGTATGGAACTTCACGGTGAGGTGCCGGAACACCGTCGGGAGAAGCATCAGTAGCGTCGCCCCTGAAGCCACAAGCCCGCTTACAAACACACCCATCACGCCCATCCGGAACACGAGCAGCAGCACAATGTTCATGCCGACGTTGATGACGATATTGAGGAACTTGATCGTCGCGAAGGTCTTTGCCTTTCGTTCCATCCGGAGCGAGGCAAACGGGATGATTGCCAGAGCATCAAGTGCCAGAATAGCAGCCGAGTATAGCACCACCGACTCAAATTTCACCGGCAGGTTCAGGAGACCTCCGATAAGCGGAGCAAGCCCCGATATGACTATCGAAAAGAGGACCGATGTTCCGAGCAAGGAGAGGAATGGTGTGCTGAAATTCTCCTTCGCCGAACCGATTTCCTGCGACGAAGAGTACTTGAAGTATGCCGACTCCATCCCGTAGGAGTACAAGACATTGATAAACGCAATGATTGAGTATACGTATGCTACGACGCCGTAATCCCCGGGCGGCAGGATGTTCGTGTAGAAAGGAACGAGGAGAAAATTGAGGAAGCGGCCGAGGATCGTGCTGATACCGTAAATGGCGGTGTCGGTACCGAGCCGTTTGATTTTATCGAACATCTTCGGAGTTTATTCGGGAAGCAACATCGGTTCTACGAAGGAAGGATCTCGAGAGAAATATCAAGGGCTTTGGCGGAGTGCGTCAGTTTTCCGACCGAGATAAAATCCGCCCCGGCCTCCGCAATCTGACGTACATTCTCGAGTGAAACATTCCCCGAAACCTCGATCTCGACGTTGTGCCCGGCTGCGGACTTGGAACCCCGCCGTGTGGCGTCCACCAACTGCACCGCCTGCTTGATGTCTTCAATGGAAAAATTATCCAGCATGATGCGGTGGATTCCTTTGTGCCCGAGCGCCTCGCGAACCTGTTCCAGCGTTGTCGTCTCAACTTCAATGCGCAAGTTCGTTTTGTCGTTTTGCAGATACGCAAGGCATCGCTCAATCGCCTGCGAGATACCGCCGGCTGCGGCAATATGATTATCCTTGATGAGGACCATGTCATCCAATCCGAAGCGATGATTCACGCCACCGCCAATCTTAACGGCAAGTTTATCAAGGATGCGCAAACCGGGGGCGGTCTTTCGCGTGTCGGTGATCCTGGCGCCGGTTCCTTCGACGGTCTGAACAAACTTCCTCGTGAGCGTCGCTATACCGCTCATGCGCTGCAAGAAATTCAGAGCAGTGCGCTCGGCCTTCAGGATGCCGGCAAGCGAGCCGCTGACCGATGCCACGACCGTGCCCGGTTCGACGCCGGCTCCCTCCGGCCGCAGCGGATGGAATGAAAGCTCCGGCTCAACAACTTTAAATGCCATGGCGGCAACTTCCAGTCCTGCAATAATTCCTGATTCTTTCACAAGAATCTCGGCGCCGCCCATCGTTTCGGGGGCAATAATCGCTTCTGTGGTGATATCGCCCATGCCGAGGTCTTCGATGATCGCCTCTTCGACAACCCGGCTCACCTTGTTACTGCGAAGAAGACCGTCGATCGCGCTATTTCGTTTCAGTTTCGTCATCAAGCAGCATGATCGGAATATCGTCTTTTACCTGGTACACCTTGGCGCACTTCTTGCACGTCAGCGTATTCTTCGCCGGCTCGTACAGCAGGTCGCCGTGGCATTGGGGACAGCATAGGATGTCGAGAAGTTCTTTCGCAAGCATAACGGTAATCCTTTTAACGGATGGATTCTGAATTAGTTCGGTTGAACTGCCCGGTGAGCAATTCCAGAAACCGGTCGGGAGCGCGCGTGGGCTTGCCGGTTGTTGCCCTGACGAAACTGTGAATTGTGTATCCTTCGGTCAGTTTCTCGCCGGTTTGATTGTTCGTCAGCTCATACTCAATACGGATTTTCACCTGTGGCATATCTTTCAGTATTGTCTTGACGACCACTTCGTCGTCGTAGCGGACGGCCTTGATATACCTCGCATGCGCCTCGACTACGGGCAGGTAGTACCCCATTTGCTCCAGCTCGGGGTACGGCATGCCGATGTTCCTCATAAGGTCCGCGCGTCCCTGTTCGAAATACTCAAAGAATTTGGCATAGTACACCATTTTCATCTGGTCGGTGTCAGCATACCGTGAACGAATCTTTGTCTCGGTTATGACCATCGTGATTGTGGATTGCGGAGTGCTGATTGTTGATTTGCACTGCCAATGTGGCCCTGCGCGATTTGGGATTGCGGATTGGGCCCGGAGAGGTATTCAGTGGCAACTTTTGATCGCTGAACGAACAATAGCACCATTACCTGTTCCTTTTCGCAGTCCTGGCGGAGGCAGTGAACATCGCCGTGAGTTGATCGGCCTCTTTCACAAGTGGATCGACCTCTTTCAGAGACAAAAGATGTGATTCAGCGATAAGCTCGAGCCAGTACATCGACTCATCAGATTCCTCTTCAACAATGGAAACCTTAGAGATAAAATCTGCTCGTGAACGGGCCCGGCAAGCCGCCCGATAGTTCGCCCCCACTGACGTTGCAGATCGTAGCAGTTGCCTGCCAAGAACATCGCCGCTCCTCGTATGCGGCAGTCTATCAGTCAATTCCATAACATTCAGCGCGAACTTCTTCGTCCTTACCTTCAATTCTTCCGGATCCATTTTCTCCTCCCATCAATTCCTTACATAGTGTTGTTCTCAATCTTCAATCCCCAATCCTCAATCCGCAATCCTCCATCCCCAATCCGTCAATCCGCAATCGCATCACTCTTCCCACTCTCCCATCGCTCCGAATTTAGCTACCCGCTGTTCGAGCAATTTATCCGTTTTGATTTTTTTCAATTTTTTCAACTCTTCAAGGAGAACTTCCTTCAGTATCTCCGCTGCCTGCTGGGGATTACGATGAGCGCCTCCAAGCGGCTCCGGCACGATGCGGTCGATCACACGCTGTTCGATCAGGTCTGCGGCGGTCAGCTTCAATGCTTCGGCCGCCTGCTCCTTGTAATCCCAGCTCCGCCAGAGAATGCTGGAGCAGGACTCCGGAGAGATGACCGAATACCAGGTGTTCTCCATCATGAGAACGCGGTCGCCGATGCCGATGCCAAGCGCGCCGCCCGAGGCGCCTTCACCGATAATAGCAACGATGATGGGGACCGGGAGATGCGACATTTCAAAGAGATTTCTGGCGATGGCTTCGGCCTGACCTCGCTCTTCCGCTTCAATGCCGGGATACGCCCCCGGGGTATCCAGCATCGTGATCACGGGCCTGTTGAACTTTGCCGCAAGCTTCATAAGCCGAAGTGCTTTCCTGTATCCTTCGGGATTGGGCATGCCGAAGTTCCTGTAGAGATTCGACTTGGTATCGCGTCCTTTCTGGTGACCTATAATCATGACCGGTTCCCCGGCAATGTACGCGAAACCGCCGACAATGGCCTTGTCGTCACGAAAATTCCGGTCGCCGTGCAATTCAATAAAATCCGTCGTCATCATCGCGATGTAATCGAGCGTGTACGGCCGGTCGGGGTGCCGCGCGAGCTGAACTTTTTGCCAGCGCGTGAGTTTTGAAAAAACGTTCTGGCGCAGTTGATTCACTTTTTCCTCGAGATGCTTGATTTCGTCCGCAATGTCGAGACTCCCAGAGTACTTTCGCATCTCTTCGATTTTCTGTTCCAGCTCTACAATCGGTTTCTCAAAATCCAGTACTGCTTTCGGCAATGTAATTCCTAACGTTTAGTCATGAGATGAATTGATTTCAAGAGTATCTGTACATCCAGCCACAGAGACTGGTTCTTTGCGTAATACAAGTTATATCTTTCGACTTCCTCGGCCGTGAGCTCATCGTTCTCATGAATCTGGGCGAGCCCGGTGAGACCGGCTTTTCCAAGATACCGCTGCGGTGCAACGGTTCCTTCGCGCGAGTCAGGCTGGTTGCGGCCGGGCGGTCCCACAAGACTCATCTCTCCCCGCAATACCCGGGGGAGCGGCAGCACTTTGTTCCCAAACCCATCCATCGATTCTCCCAACCGCCGCCTGACTGCCGCAAGAGGATACACGGAGACCAGCAGACAAATCGAACAGACCAGGTCAAAAAAACGCTTGACCAAACGATTCACCGGCTTGTGAATGTTGTACTCAATATCGACAAGCGGGATGTCGTTGAGCTCGTCGATGTGCGTCTTGCCGATGATAACGTCGAGACTGCTCGGCACGAGGCGAAAATTCACCGACCGGTTTTTGGTCCGCTCGATAATCGAAAGAATATCCGCATACGGCAGGGTATTTGTCGAAAAAATGATTTCGGACACCCTCTGCTCCTGGATGACTTTCCTAATATTATCAATACTGCCGAGAATTTCAACTCCTGCCACCTTTTCCCCGATGCGCTTATGATTGACGTCGATGAACCCGACAACGTCGTAGCCGTCGTCAATACGTGCCCGGAGTTTGCGCAACACTTCCTGGCCCGACGCATCGGTGCCGACAATGAGCGTCGGGCGCCCGAACAAACTCCGATGGCTGGTGCCTGTCGTATGCGTTCGCATCCTGACCAGCAATCTCCAGCCCGGCAGCAGGAACAGGGCAGTGAAACCCGAGGTCAAAACAATCAACCGGCTGAAGGCGTACTGCTTGAAGAAAAATGTGAGCGCCGACAGAATAATGTAACCGATAAGCACCGAGCCGGCCGCACGGGAAATCGAGAGCTTGCGCGTCGTGTACACACCAAGAGCATACAAGGACGCCAGTATAACGAGTCCCGGGACGGTCGTGATAGCCGGATAGGCGTACGCCGGAAATCGGAGGAACTCTCCGAATCTCAGCCATGCAGCGAAGAACAGTGAGACGATCACGAGCAGGAAATCCAGTGCCGCGGCACGGAGCGGCCTTGCAATCCTGGCGAAGAACGCTATCCACTCGCGCACCGCTATCCCCGCGCGGAGGATCGCATCGGTAACCACTCTCTGCGTGACGTGCTTGCGAACGAAGATGCGCATCGCTTCGTAAAAAAGTGCAACGTCATCGATATCGCTGCGACGGACGCTCTCTCCTTTGTAGTGGATGATCTGCGTTGAATGCACGTAGTATATTTTCCATCCGCTTTTCTTCACGCGATAACACAGGTCGAGGTCCTCGCCGTACATGAAAAACTCTTCGTCAAATCCTCCGGCGCTTTCGAATACGTTGCGCCGCACAAACAGGAACGACCCGCTGACCGCGTCGACTTCATACGATTCATCGGCATCAAGGTAGGAAAGGTTGTACCGGGCAAACATCGGGGAATGGGGAAAAAGCGATCCGAGGCCGACCATTTTCGTCAGCGCAACCCAGGGCGTGGGATAACTCCGCCGGCATGCAAGCTGCAAGGTCCCATCCGGATTGAGGATTTTACACCCTCCCAGTCCGGCTCCCGGGTGCTGCTCGAAGAAATCAAGCATCACGTTGATTGTGTTTTCCTGCACGATCGTGTCGGGATTCAGGAACAACAGATGCTCTCCCGAGGACTCCCGCACCGCCAGATTATTGGCTCTGCCAAATCCGATGTTACGGTCAAGGGCGATGATCTTCACCCCGGGGAATTTCTCGCGCACCATCTCCACGCTCCCGTCGTCGGAAGCATTGTCAACGACGACGACCTCCCCTGAAAGTCCGACCATCGCTTTATTGACCGAGGTCAGCGCACTTTCAAGGAGCCGGCGAACATTGTAGTTGACGATGATGACCGAAATCTGCATCGCGTTTATGCAAGCGTTCCGAGCATACTCTGCAGCTTCAGCTTCCAGACCATGAAGACGGCTTCATACACTATCTTCCGGGACATTTTGGAAAGGCCCGATTGCCTGTCGACGAACGTAATCGGATGCTCACTTACGCGAAATCCCTTCCGCCATACTTTGAAATCCATTTCGATCTGAAAGGCATAGCCGTTCGACCGGACTTTCGCAAGGTCGATCGCCTCAAGCACCTGGCGCCTGAAACATTTGAAACCCGATGTAGCGTCCTTTACCGGCATCCGGGTTATCACTCGCGTGTAGACATTTGCGGCGTAGCTCAACAAGAGCCGGCGCATTGGCCAGTTCACGACACGCACGCCTTTGATATATCGCGACCCGATGACCAGATCACAGGTATCCATTTTGCTCAGGAACTTTGGAAGTTCCTCCGGATTGTGTGAAAAGTCGGCATCCATTTCGAAAACGAAATCATACTGGTGTGCAATGGCAAACCGGAAACCCTCGACGTAGGCAGTTCCGAGTCCCATTTTCCTTGGCCGCTGGATCAGGTGAAGCCGCGGATTCGTGGCCTGGAGCTTTTGAACGATCGCTCCTGTTCCGTCGGGAGAATTGTCGTCGACGATGAGCATGTCGATTTCCGCTCCCTGGGCGAAAACGCTGCTCGTGAATCTTTCAATATTTTCCGCTTCGTTGTAGGTCGGGGTAACGACTAAAGTTCTCGGCATTCAATTAGCATCCAGCATTATGCGGTTTGATGAGTTAAGCATGGAAAATGTTTAGCGGCCTTTGCCTAATAAAACAACGGTAATTGTGTTCAAAAGGATTTTAAAATCCATTCTCAGGGACATATTTTCGATGTAGAATAAATCATACTGAATCTTCTTTCTGACGTCATCAATATTTTCGTCGTACTTATGTTTAACCTGCGCCCAGCCGGTGATACCGGGACGGACTTTCAATCTTCGTGTGTAGAGAGGAATTTCTCTTGAAAACTGATCGACAAAGTACGCACGCTCCGGTCGTGGTCCGACGAGGCTCATATCTCCATCCAGGATATTGATGAGTTGCGGAATCTCGTCGAGCCGCAATCGCCGGATGATTTTTCCCACTGCGGTGACGCGCGGATCCTGTTCCTCGGCCCACACGGGGCCGGAGTGTTTCTCGGCGTTATCATGCATGGATCGGAACTTTATAATCTTAAAAAGTTCCCCATCCTTTCCAACTCGCTCCTGTATGTAGAACGCCGGTCCCTTTGATTCAAGTTTGATGGCAATTGCGATGAGAATCCACAGTGGCGCACCTAAAAAGAGAACGACGGATGAAAAGGCAATGTCGATGGTGCGTTTTACTGCGCGCTCCCACGGCTGCATGATCTCCGGCATGATTTCTATGAGCGGAAAACCATAGATCTGGTTTGTCCGCGCTTGTCCGCTGATGATGTCGTACAGGTCCGGCATAATCTTGAGGCTCACGTCATGTGCGTTACAGGCGGCGATGACATCGAGGAGTCGCGTGTGTTCGGAAGAATCGAGTGCGATAAGGATATCCTGAACGCCGTTTTGATCGATAATCTGCCGCAAATGAGCCACAGAGCCCAGGACGGCGGCTCCCCCATGTGCGCCCCCGGCATCCTCGGTGGAGACGAATCCAACCACTTTGTAACCCAGAGCCGGATATCGGGATACCTGGTCATACAACTCCCGCGCCTTGTCCGTCCACCCGACAACGAGTGCCTGCCTCAATCCTATACCCGCTTCAAGCAATCGTCGATGAAATGTATGTTGCAACAGTCTTCCGCCACCGACGCCGCCGAGAACAAGAGCCCAGTAGATTGCGATAAGCAACCGCGCTTGCAACGGTGAGCCGGCGCCCCGGTCGTCGATGACAATAGCAAAGAACAGGACAATTATGCCAAACGTCGTGGCCTTCAGCACGGCAATCAGCTCATCGAAACGCGATTGAGTGTACCATGAACGATACAGTCCGAAAACAAAATATACAAAAAGCCAGTAGATGCAAAGGGCGACCATCGGAAGCCAGAACTGTGGTTCCATTGCCATCGAAAACCAGCCGGATCGAACTCTGATCCAGTAGTAAAGCGACCAGGCAAAGCTAGTGGCAACAAAATCCGTGGCAAAAAGAATATATCGCTCTTTTAGTCTCGACATACTGCTCAAAGGGTTTGGGAATCTTCTACTTAGTAACTGATGTTACGCAAACAGGACATTTTTGGAAAATCGAACGGGCTGCAGGGATCGCAGTTGCTCATAGGCAGTCATGAGCGCCTGCATGTAAATATTCAGCTTCAGGGCTGAATGATTCATGTGGGTCGATACCTTGAGCATCTCCAATTTTGTGTATGCACAGAGTGCAGCAAAGAAATGCGTGGTTTGTGTCGTGACGGTACGAGTTGGAGATTTTTCCAGTGATGCATTCTGCTTTAATGATTTATGATATTCCTCGACATGCCATCGTGTGCGATAGAGTGTCGTGATACGCTCGAAAGTGAGCGTCGTATCGCTGGTGACCAAGTACAGAATACCTGTGCTCTTGTCATCGTTTACGAAGACTTGCTTGGTGAGCAGCAACGGGAAGTCAACGCCTTCAAGGTAGACTTCCTGTACGGTATTGTCCTTCTTGAACACCAGTGTGTCGACCACTTGGTACTTGCCCTGCCGTTTGTCGGTTTTGGACAGTGCAATCTTCCGATTGCTCTTCAACGGCATGACAAAGTGTTTCTTGAGCGTATGTCTCACAAACATCATGTTTTCGGCAGATCCGTACCAAACATCGTTGATGACGTAGCGAAAGGGAATGGCATTTCTCACGCATGCTTCGAGCAAGCGTTGGTAATAGGTATTCTTGGAGACGGGACTACGACGGTTTTCCTTCTTGGTTGTCACCTCTACATAGGTTTCGGTCTTCGCAACAATCTGAAAGCCTACGGGCAAGGACACCTCATTGCTGCTGTACAACACCGTCATGAAATTAATCCCTTTGGTCTGACATCCCCGAGCATGGTCATAATGCCAACAGACAATATCATTCTCGTCTGTGTATGGCTTTTCCTCAATACTATCATCAACCGTCATGACACCATCTGCCGACTGGATTTCACGCACGTATCGTTTCACAATCTGCCATAGGTCTTTCGACTTGGGGATATTTTCTGACAAAAATCGAGTAATACTATCATGACTGATAGCTCCATGCAGAATGTTCGACAATCGGGTCGCCGGTGTCTGACCAAAGGAACTGAGCAGGTAGTCGCTGTAGAGATCAAGCATCGATTTGTCCATTGGGTTCGTCCTTTCATCGGTCCACCCAATGTACCACTTTTTTTCATTTCTGCGTAACATCAGTTAGTAATTGTGTGAGTGCCCGATCCCACACCGCGGACTGCCGACAACATTCCCGGTTCAAAACTAGCGCAGTCGTTTATCTGCTTCCAATGGAGACGGAACCAATTTATGGTGTTCGCTATTCCTTCGTTAAAGGATGTCCCGGGGGAATACCCGACAAGATCTTTGGCACGGTCAATAGAGGCCAGGAGACGGCTCTTCTTGTCCCACTTGCGCCGCTCCCTGAAGATGATCCCGGCCTTACTGCCAGTGAGTTTGTTGATCATGTTTGCAAGGTCGATTATTCTTGTCTCGGTACCGGAAGCAAGATTCATCTCTTTTCCAATTGCTTGTTCATAGAATCCGGCGCGAAGCAGACCATCAACGATGTCCCCGACGTATGTAAAGTCTCGCGTTTCCTCACCCGTACCAGTAACAGGAAGGGGTTTTCCTTGAAGCGCCCAAAAGATGAAATTGGGTATCACGTTTCGATATTGGCCGGGCACCTCCCCGGGTCCGTACGAGTTGAAGAATCGTGTCTTTACTACGGGAAAATCATAGTGATTAAAGTAAAAGTTGCAATACAGTTCTCCCAGCATCTTGGTTATTTGGTATGGCGAGCTGAGATCCAGAGACATAAACTCTTCACGAAGCGGCAGGGGGGCCGAACTTCCATATATCGAACATCCCGACAATGCGTAAACGAAGCGATCGGCCTTTGCAAGCTGACAGTACTCAAGAAGGCGCAATGTCCCCATGCCGTTGACCAGCAGGTCGGTTTCCGGATGATCGATGCTATTCTGGTTGGCAAAAAAGGCTGCCAAGTGGAACACGACGTGGGGGCGTTCAGAGAAAACGCGTTTCAGCTTTACCTCATCCTGGATGTTACCCTCGACAAACAGCAGATTAGAAGCAGAGGGCAGATTCCATCGATATCCGGAAGACAGGTCGTCGAGAACCATAACGAACCCTGCACCTGCTTCGCAAAGGCGCTCGGCAAGCCTAGAACCAATTGCACCGGCACCGCCGGTGACCAAAATTTTTTTATTTTTATAAAATTGAAGATAATCCGACATTATTCATCCTTTGTTGTTGGTAATTAACTTATCAAAGAGCTGTTCATACGCGTCAACACAGGCTTCCAGGGAGAATTGTTTTGCCGCGTACTCTCTGCCGTTTGAACCGTACGTTGCTGCAACCTCGGGGTTCTCAAACATGAATTCAACAGCTTCTGCCAGCTTACGAGGATTTTCGGGATCCGTACACAGCCCACACCCGGCTTCTCTAATGATGGTAGGAGCGTCACCCTGTTGCGGCAGGCTTGCAACGATAGGTTTTCCGGCAGCCATAATGCTGAGTATCTTTGACGGGACAACCGGTGTCTTAACATTACTCCGCAGTGTAACTAATCCCACATCAGAGGCACGTAGAAGCTCGGCATACTCCGGACGTGAAATCATCGGAAGGAAGCGAATATTTTCCATCGCTTCCGCTTTGCGGAGCAGCCTTTCTTTCTCCACCCCATCACCGACAATATAGAAAATTATACCCGATTTGTCCCGCAGGATCTTTGCGGCATCAATGACAACATCCAGGTCCTGAGAATAGCCAATGACTCCAGCGAATGACACGATAAACTTCTCTTCGGAAATCTGGTATCGTTCTCTGAATGAGTTCATTCGCGCGCCGGGGGTCAGCGACCTGACGTCAACAGGATTGTGGACAATGCTTGTGCGACATTCACGGGCGCCGCTGTGCATGACGTACTCTTTGTTCCCGGGGGAATGTACCGTAACGGCATCAACCGAGCGGTAAATGCGGGATTCGATGGCCCTGAGGGTCGCAATGAGCACCTTGTTCTTCAACACCCCAAGGTCAATTGCGCTTTGGGGAAACAGATCCTGCACGTTCAGCACAACCTTAGCCTTGGTGAAGCAACGAAGAGCAATTCCTGTGAACCCGAGAAACAGCGGCGGTGAATAGATAAGAACAATGTCAACGTCGCGCGGTGCCAGAAATAACCCTGAAAACAAGAAGGCGATCGAGGTTGTAATTTGGTCGAGCCCCCGCAACGTCAATATGTGGCGTGGCATTTGCAGGGTACGAATGCGGATGATCTGCATCTCATTCATCACCTCTTTCAACCACAACCTCTTGCGGTACTGCGAAGGGAGTGTATCGATATCCACATTGTACTTCGGGAATCCCGTGAAAACGGTAACTCGATGTCCCTTCATTCTGAGTTCGGCTCCGAGTTCATAGAAGAGATTTGAGGCCGAACCGACCTCCGGCGGAAAGTAATCGGTAAACATAGCAATGTTCATTCCATCATCCCCATGCTACTGACCGCAACCGGACTACCAAGCCGTAGCGATTCCACGGCACCCAACGATGCCAGCGTTGTTGCAACGGCCTGGCGGAATATCGCCGGCGCTTGTTCCACCGAACAATGGAAAAAATTGTGAAGTTCTTGGCGATACCCCATGTCTTGACCCCACAATCGTTTTGTCTTTTTGCGGGAACCTTTTACTATTTCCAGGGTCCGGAAATCTTCTATGGCTGCTACGGCTCCATCGAAGAATACTTCAACTCGTTCACGGGAAAATGTCTTTGAACCGAGCGCTGTGTACAGTATCGTGCCGAGAGAGCCATCTGCAAATTGGGATGTCAAACTCAGATTATCATCGTTTTGAAAACGGCTTGATCCTCCCCTGATCGAATTTGTGTAAACTCCAATCGGGTCTGACCCCGTCAGGAATTGCAGGAAGCTAATGAAATGGCAAACTTCTCCGATGATCCGGCCACCGCCAACATTCTTATCTTGCGTCCAGTGATCAGGAGGGATGAATCCCGCGTTCACGCGATACTGAATTTGTAGCGGGCTTGTTCGCCCCTCCAGCGCCTGCTTCAGCGCCAGGGAGAGACTGGAGTGGTTCCTGTTAAAACCCACCATGAGAATAGGGGTCCCTTTCGTCACCCGATATGCCTCAACAATTTCATTTAATTCCTCTATGGTAATGCATAGGGGCTTTTCGACAAAAATGTTCTTCCCCGCTTTCAGCGAATCAATGATCATCTTTGCATGAAGATGATGGCGGGTCGTAATCAAGACGCTGCCAATTCTCTGGTCCTTAAGCAGGGCTCCATAGTCAGATGATGCGTACTCGAAACCAAATCTCTGACCGGCATGCTGTGAGCTTAACCCCGAGTTTGAAGCAATTCCGACAAACTTCACGCCATTAACCGTTTTCGCCGCCGGGAGAAGAATATTCCTGGCAAACATTCCTGCTCCTATGACCCCCAAGGAATGGCGGGGATGTTTTTTGATCTCGACGGTATCGGTCACACGTCCCGGGAGCAGGATTGTACTCTCTTTGTTGGTTCGCTCCGAATACTTGATCACCACTCCGATGTAGTTCTCTGCTCCTTCGAGAATCATGTCGTAAGCTCTGGGCGATTCCTCGATGGTGAAGCGATGAGTTATCAACTCGTGCACTTTGACGGAGCCGGCAATAATGAGATTTATGAATTCCTGCAAGTTCTGTGATTCTGACCATCGTGTAAGCTCGTACGGCAACAGCGCATTTCTGCCCTGCCATTCGTTCGACGGACCGGCGGCCTTGGACACTGTGAAAGTAAGTTCCTTGTCCCAGAACATTTTTCGAGTTAATGAAAGCTCTGAAACTCCGACGAGCACAACTTTGCCACGCTTCCGAACAATCTTTTCCGCCAGGACAACGGGGCTGTTATCTTTCGTCGCGGCCGTGAGTATGACCGAATCAGCTCCATGTCCCCCGGTCAGATTCAGAATTGTCGATTCGATATCGCCACCATCAAGAGTGAACGCATTTTTGCATCCAAGCTTCATGGCAAGATCGACTTTTTCACGATTGATATCCACTCCGATCGTATGATAGCCATAGGCGTCGCAGATTTGCACGGTAAGAAGACCAATCAACCCCAGGCCAACCACAACGATGTTTTCACCGAAAGACGCCTCTGCGCACCGCAGGCCCTGCATCGCTATCGCACCAAGCATCGCAAAAGCAGCTTCTTCGTAGTCCATCCGTGAACCATCCGCTTTCGTCAGTGGAAATTTCGAGCACATCTCTTCCGGAACGACAACGACCTCTCCATGACCGGCGTAGCCGGAACCCACGCACGACACCGAATCACCCGTGTTGAATGCTCTCACACCCTCACCCACTTCAACGACTATGCCTGCGGAGCTGTACCCAAGAGGCAGGGGCTGGTCAAGCCGCGCCAGGGCTTCTCGAAATACATTGAGAAACCCCTCGCGCCTTGCTTTCTGGTAGGCGATGGAAACAAGGTCCGGTCGCGAAAGTGCTTTCCCGACAAGATTCTTCTTGCCCATTTCAATCATGAGTTTCTCAGTCCCGGGACTAATCAATGACGCGACATTTCGAACGAGAAGCTGATGCGCGCCGCACCGCGGAACCGGTTGCTCGACCACTCGAACGTTTCCCGTCTTCAGTTCTTCAATTATCTGTTTCAATGTTGCCTATTTCCTTTTGCTGAAATGATGAATGTATTCAACAGCGGTCATTCCTGCCGCAGTTCGTGAACTCAGCTAACGCTGCTTACTTTACGATACACATCCATGGTCTCATCTGCCATTTTCACCCAAGAAAACTTCCTCGCCTGGCTGATGCCCCGTTCGCGGAGCGAAGCGCGAAGCGCGGCGTCTTGGCAGACCCGCAGGATAGTCGATGCCATGTCATCGGAGTCGGTCGGCTCAAAGTACTCTCCGGCATTTCCCACAATTTCAGGAATCGATGTGGATCGTGATGCCACCACAGGGCAACCACATCCCATAGCTTCAAGAATTGGTATTCCAAATCCTTCAAAGAGGGAGGGGAATACAAACGCATCTGCGTGGTGATAAAGACCCAGCAAGTCATCGCGGCCGACGAACCCGCAAATCTTCACGCGATCTTGCTGATCACACAGCTCTCGCTCGACCGTATTGCGAATTGCACGGTCGTTACCGAACGATTCGCCGACAATTACAAGGTCGTGCGGAATCCGAGCGGCTATTCGAGCAAAGACTTTTATTAGCATTCCTAGATTCTTGTGAGGCAGCAACGAACCCGCAGAAAGCACAAATGGTCTCGCTAATCCATACCGACGCAGGACAGGAGTTTCCTCTGTCGCCTTCGCAATCTCTCCGTCAACCAATCCGGCTTCATAGACAACAGACATTTTGCCTGAATCGATGCGGAAAAGGCGTGTCGCGTCTTGCTCTGTTGATTTTGACACGCAGATAATATGATCTGCATTCTTCATCGAAAAAGGAACCATCAAAGCAAGATACTGTCTTCTCGGTAACGAAAAATTTCTCGGATAGTGGTAATACTGAAAATCATGAATTGTCACCACCGATTTACAGGGCAATCTCCACGGAAGTACATTCCCAGTGGAATGAAACACATCCGGGGAGTACCGCCGAAGAATGCTCGGGAGCGACACTTGCTCCCAGTAAATCCGACTGATTCGGGAGTCGGGATCGACAGGAATCACCTCTTGTGGCAGTTGAACAGATGAAAACTTCGGGGCCAGCTTTTCATTGATCAGGACAAGAAAATCCGCCTGATGCTGAAATTTTTCCAGCATCCTGACGAGATTGAACGAGTAGGTCCAGCTGCCGCCTACGTGTTCAGATTTCAAGAACGCTAAGTTTATGACTACTCGCACATGATATCCATATATTCAGAACGTTGCTGCAAGGCTTTCCGATGGCTCACTCAGTGAACGAGATCTCGTACCCTGTCACCGTTTTTCAAACAAAGAAGATTTGTGAAACGCTCATTGTCCAGACGATATTCTTTCAATAATCTATCTATTGGCGCCGGATCAATCGATTTCCGCTCCTCATTAATTTCAAAAAGCAAGAAACCCAGGTCAAGAAGAAACCGCAAATATTTCAAAGGAGATGCGCCGGCACGCTCCAGGACGTGTGGAGAATATTCACAGCAAAGGACTAAGTCTCGATTCCGCCCTATTAGCTCCTGCATTCCTTGCAGGGCGGAGTACTCGGCACCCTGGATATCCATTTTCACAAGGTCAATGGGATCTTTAAAATCGGCAAAGTGATCATCGAGCCGGACAGAGTCTACTTCAATGTACCGCCTTCCATCATTGGAATCAAAAATGCGATGGTCGCCGGCATTCTCCTCGGAGAGAAAGAGTCTGGCCGGTCCCGTCACATTTGAAACCGCCTTTTGCGTGATGACGACATTATCATACTTGTTGAGCCGGATATTCCTTGACAATAGTTCCTTGTTGACCGGGTCTGGTTCAAAGGCATACACACGGCCTTCGGGACCAGCGTTTCTTGCAAACAGCAGAGAATAGTAACCGATATTGGCTCCAATATCAAGAACAACTGACCCCTTTCGGACGAGCCTGCACAGCATCTCCGTCTCAAATGGCTCATAAACACCGTACAATGAAAGACTGAGTGAGTCTGCAGAATCCAACACCATCTGATGACCCAGCACGTTTACTTTTCCCGAAGAAAGTTGTCTGGTAAAGAAATTCCTGGCCAGTTTGAACGGTACAAAGGCGCTAAAGCTTGCGTTCGGAAAACATCTTTTTTTTATTCTATACAATAAGAAGAGGATCTTTCTCATACATTTTTTCAAGTCCGGTTGTGCGGCATCCTTGCAGTTGTATGGCGCATTGAAAAGATTGTTGGGAGATATTTCCTAAGACGTCACTTTTTGCCGTTGAATTGTGAGCACAAAATCCCGTCGAAGTATTTCTATCAGCGGTAGCGTGAAGGCTACGACAACATTGCCCACATACCAGTAGGAAACAAAACTGATAAGAATGGCGCCTAGCTGATAGACGCATAGAGTCTTCATATAAATATACTTTCGATACATTCTCGCGATGTGCCGGTAGCGACGTAGTAACCTGAGCTGACGCACAATGTACAGTGCGAGCATACTGTATAATGCCAACCCAAGCACCCCATTCCTATAGAATATCGCGACAGCTGTAATATACAGGTTATGCTTCACATTTGACTTGTAAACCCATCGTTCGGACGGAGTAATCAGTTGGTTCACCAACTGTGCCCCGTTGCCGAATCCCGTCAGGACATAAGCGGGATTCTCTCCGGCGAAGGTTCTTCCGACATCGATTGTTTCTCCAATCCGCTGAAACAGTGATTCATCAAGGCCATAGTACTTCCGTCCGCCTCCTATCGCCCCCGAGAATCGTTGCTCGGCTATTCCTACCTGTTTTGATAAGCCAATGTCGTAGATTTCACTCGCTTCAAACAACCCGAGTATCGGCAAAACAAAAGCAAACACGACCACTGCGATCTTGATGTCCCGCAACCTAAAATAGTAGTTCAGGCAAATGCTGGCAAGGAACACAATGATACTGCCGCGCACGGCCTCGGTTGTCAATATTACAAACATGCCGAAGACCAAAAGCAGGCTGTACCAAAATCGATGCCCGGAATTTTTCTCCTCAATGAGAAGGGAAAAGAAAATGACGGCGACAAAGATCCTTCCCGCGAAGGAAAACGGCACCCAATCCGTGACAGTAAGAACAAAAAGCAAAGCGGTTTCCCCAAAAATAATAAATCGGGTAAGAAACAGTGCATGCTCTGCCGAAGAAACACTTTTTTTTACAACGTAATAGATCGCCGGGATGAACAGTCCGCGAAAAGTATCTCCCACAACGAAGGAAATCGGGGCCCCGTTCAGAAGGCCGATGCCTGCCCACAGAAAGTTGGAAACAAACAGCAAGAACATAATTGTCTCAAGACGAGACATCTCCAGGAATAGCGACTTCAATGAGCCCGTCATCAAACCACGCAGGGCGAGATACATCAAAACCAGACAGAACATTATTCCAAAAACTATTCCCCAAATCCTTAGCAGTTCCCCCAACGTTCTATAGTACTCCGCCCAGGAACCGTACGTCATCTGAAGCAGGGGAGCAACCAGATACAGCGTGGCGACACTTGCAGAGAGAGCAAAAGCGTACAGAACAAAGGCGGGGGTTACCGGGATGGCAAACCTGCCCATCCTGACGGAATATCCAATCATATCACCGACTCCGCTTTCTTTTCTCGGAAAAGTTCTCGCATCAGGTAAACATCGTCAGGCGAAACGGCTTTTAATGCCAGCAGACAAATCACATATGAAGTCACTCCGATCAGAATCCGAAGAGAAACATGGAAATGCAAAAAGATAATCGCAAGAATCATAGAACCGAGAAAAGCCGTTGCCGGTTTCCAGAAATGATGAAGCACCAGGGAAGCCGAAACCGCGCGGGAGTACAGCACTACATACATGAAATACACAAACTCGGAGGCGACACTTGCAATAGCCGTTCCGGTGATCCCAAATTGCTTCGTCAGTACCGGGGTAAGTACAACATAGCAAATGACGAGCAACAGCATTCCGCGGAAGTACTGCTGTTGGTTGTTCGAAGCAATCAGGGCCATTTCAAGAATTGCCCGCATAAGACCTATCACCAAGCTCCACGTTAAAACCTGAAAGACAACAACTCCCGGTTCATAATCGCTCGAGTAGAGTAGTGGAATGATTTTGCTGCCGGCAAGGCAGGCAACCAGTCCCAGGGGGAAAGCGAGCAGTGCAATAATTCGGAAGAATCTACCGACAAAGTGAGCAAAATCATCATGTGATGAATTGTGCAACCGTGACAGCGTCGGCAATAGCACTCTCCAGGAACTCGAAACAACATAAGCCCAGATGAACACGATAATTCTGTGGGCAGCAGAAAAATATCCCAGTTCACCCTTTGAGAGTGTATACCCTATCACCATTGTGCCGAAGAAGAGACTAACCTGCGACAATATGCTTGCGGCACCGATAGGCAACGCCTGCCGGAGGATCTGGATCCCACTACGAAAGGAAATGGCGGATGACGAAAAACCGAAGCGAGAAACACTAAGCGCAAAAACCACGATGATGGGCAACAGCAGGCTGATATTATATCCCAAGATGGAAGACTCGATGTCTGCAGAACTCTTTACAAACACATAAACAGCAAGGGCAAACATCACTCCCTTGGCGACCCTTGCAAGGCCTACCAGAACCAATTCTTGATGGGCTTCAAACACCCATTCCACGAGAAAAGCCACCGGGAACACGGCGAGTGAGAAAAGAACGACGAGCCTTGCTGACTCCGCCGGGAGGAGGTGAACGGCAGATGCGAGCATCGTTATACCGAACAAGATGCAAGCCAGGCCAAAACGAGTAGCAACGATGTTTGAGAGTAATTGTCGAGTTGTCAAAGGAGCCCGGGATATCTCCCGAATCCCATATATTTCCAATCCGAGTTCACCTGCCCGGAAGAGGTACAACAGCCATGCCTGAGCGAAGTTCCATACTCCAAATCCGGCAGGCCCGAGCACACGCGCCAGGTGAACCAAACCCACGAAGAAGAAGGCCTGTCCCAGGACATTCCCTGTCAGCTGGATCATGAAATTCTTGGCAAGTTTTTTCGCCAGCGCCACTCAAGCCTCGCTTTCGCTCATCGCGACATTCAGCTCTTTTGTAGGAAAAAGAATTTCCTCCACTGCAAATGGGATTTCAAATAATGCAATTTCTCATTTTCGCTTTCCCGAAGCTCGCTTCTGAGGCGCGATAGGTAATCAAGAAAGAACACCACGAAAATGGAGCAGACAAACGCAACAATGGCCAGAACAAGCAACCACAGCAGCCGCCGTGGTTTGGCCGGACGGGGAGCGGGGACGGCCTTATTGAGAACAAGTATTGTCGGAGTGTCACGATGTTCTTCAATCTTTGCTTGCTCAAAAATTGGATACAGAGTTTCCAGAAGCTTCTGTTGGATGGCTACATTTCTATACAGTCGGAACGACTCAATCCCAGCCTCAGGGAAGGTGGCGATTTTCTTGTTCAGTTCACTGAGTTCGAGCTTCAACTGCTGGAGCGCCTGATTCTCCCCAGTGACACTCCGTTCCATGATTGCAAGCTCGATCTCCTTCTTTGCTTTCGTTCCGTAAAGCTCGGCAATTGCCGAAATGCTCGACATATTTTGTTCCGGTGCCATGAGAACGCCACTTTTCTCCTGATACTTTCGCAACTGGTCTTCGGCGTTTCGTAGATCATCCTGGGTTGTGTCCAAACGCTTTTCAATAAACTCGCGATTATTGCGGGCTTCTTCCGTTCCAAGCTGATTGCTTATGTCGTTGAGGACCTTAACGACATAGTTTGACATGTCGGCTGCAACCAGAGAATCTGTATCATACGCCGAAATTTCAAGGGCATTTTCATCTTTGGAGATATCAATTGTCAAATTTGTTTGCAGCTCTTTCATTGCATCGACGACATCCTTCACTTTATACCGATGAATCAAATCGAATTCCCGAACTACCTCTTCCAGGCTCGTTCGGCTGTTGATGATTGTCGTATAATCATAAAGTTGATCCGATGCCCTCGTTAAACCGAATCCGCCAAACGGGGAAATACTCCGGATAACGCTCGATATGCTGAATTCTGCCTTCTGCTTCGGGGGCATAATAATGCTCGTCGACTTATACCATCGCGGTACCACCCAAAAGAGAACCACGAAAGATATAACAATGCCTAATCCCATGCACCAGAAGATGACGTTTCTCCATTTGACTACGACATACAGATAATCCACGAGGTGGACTTCCTTCAGTTCTCCGCCGCTCACATAATCCTCATTCCTTGATGAATTGTCCATGGTTAACCCGTTTCAAGCTGGTTTTGATGCATCCCATCCGAACTATTTCCGCACTGTTCCGAGAAGAATCACGACAGCGGTAATCGCCCCGACAAAAGACGCGATGTCGCGGGCTACTCCCGTGTAATACAGAAACGGCCGGTACGGTTCGCGCGGAACCCAAACGTAATCGCCCCCCTCTATTGTTGTTTGGTTGGGATCCAGCCACTGTTTGGTTTTTGACTTGATAATCTTGACGTCACCGGAACGCGCCTCGTCGGCAAACCCGCCGGCTTTGCGAATGTAATACCCGGGATCCTGTCCGGGAACGAATGGAACGTGCCCGGGCAAGACAACTTCACCGAACACGTACACTGTTTTTTCCGTTGAGGGAACGTAAATCTCATCATCGGATTGAAGCAACACATCCTGCGTAGAATCGTGCCTGGAGAACAACTTCTCAAAATCAACATTGACAGCTTCTTTGTACAGCCGCAGGTTCGTTTCCAGATGGTAATACGCGCTATCTTCCGGGGACACGCTCCCTCGCGAACTGAGCAACCGCTCGATCTCGATATCCTGCGGCGACACGGAGCGACGGCTCAGCACCGCGTAGCGCAAAGCTGCGTACTCGGTAAATCCCCCGGCGCGACGAACAATCTCACTCAAGCGAGTCATGTTCTTCGTTATGGGATATGTCCCGGGAAACACTACCTCGCCCCTGATCGTCACCCTGTAGTCTCTTCGCATTTCCGGCCTGGCCTTCACGACAATCCGGTCGCCCGGATTAATGGCCATGTTCGGGGCTTTCCCGTCCAGAATATCACGGACGTTGATGATCGTCGTAGAAAGAACCTCGGCCGTCGAATCAAGCCTGGAGAATTCGACACTGTCAACCATGGCAAAGCGCGTAACTCCATACGCAATTTTGATGGCGTCGGTGATGCTGTCACCTTCCACATACTCGTAACGATCGGGGGAGTTTACTTCGCCATAAACTCCGATCACATTCCGTTCAAGATTTGTTGTTGGTACAAATATCGCATCCCCTTCCCGGAGATATGGATTGAGACGATCTTCTTTCGTTGCGTAGAATTTCACAAGGTCGATGTGATGAACCGACCCGTCCTTTCGCTTGAGCGTTATATTACGCCTTGACATCGTTCTCTTCAGCGCAAGCAATGTATCACGCAACAATTGATCTGTTCTGTTGGCTTCTTGAATCGCCTTGTTCGTCCTGTCGGTGGCCCTGACGACCAATGACCCCGGGGCGAGCACATCCCCCGTCACCGTAACAACAATCTGCCTCGGTGTGGTGAGTGTGACGGTTGCCTCGGCCGAAATATACTTTTTTCGGATCTCGGCTATGACCTTCTTCTTTGCTTCCGATAGTTTCATGTCGGAAACCTTTACTTCCCCAACAGTCGGAACGATCAGTGTTCCCTCCGGCGTTACAGTCAGCATGAAATTCAAGGGCGGGCTCGTCCAGATGTTGACGGCGATTTCATCCGAGGGACCGACAAAATATTCTTCCGGGTCAAGAGTTGATTCCAGCGCAATGCCGGACGGCTGAATCATGTTTCTAGAAACTTGTTCTTCGGCCGTCGTTCCCGTTTCACCCACTCTCTTTGTCTGGCCAGTGGCCGACGAGGCCGAGAATAGCACCGCCAGCAGTGCAACGAAGTAATGGAGAACTCTATTGCTGCTCATACATTTTCCGATAGTATTCTTGATATTCCCCGCTGATGATGCGGCGCCACCATGGCTCGTGAGCGACGTACCAATCGACGGTTTCGCCGATACCTTGCTCAAATGTTACGCTTGGTTTCCAACTCAAATCGCGCATGATCTTCGTTGCATCGATTGCATACCGCCGGTCATGGCCGGGGCGATCCTTGACAAAAGTTATAAGGGATTCCGGCTTTCCCAGTTTCTTGAGGAGCAGTTTCACAATATCGATATTGCGCCACTCGTTATTTCCGCCGATGTTATATATCTCGCCGATGTTTCCCCGGTGAAGGACGGCATCGATTGCCTCGCAGTGATCCTTCACGTACAACCAATCACGAACATTAAGACCGTCGCCATACACCGGCAGCGACTTGCCATCAAGCGCGTTCGCAATCATGAGCGGAAGCAACTTTTCCGGGAATTGGTACGGTCCGTAATTGTTGGAACAGCGGGTAATTACCACGGGAAGGGCGAATGTGTGATGATATGCCAGGGCCAACAGGTCGGCAGAAGCTTTCGAGGCGGAATAGGGACTGTTCGGATGTAACGGAGTCGTTTCTGTGAACCGTCCGGAGGCGCCGAGCGAGCCATACACCTCATCCGTCGAAATCTGCACAAACCGCTGAACCTTGAAGTCTTTCGCCGCCTCCAAAAGAACGTTCGTGCCGGAAACATTTGTCTCAATAAAGATTGAAGGCCCGGTGATACTCCGGTCCACGTGAGATTCCGCCGCAAAATTGATAACCGCGTCGATACCATGATCCCGCACTACCGTCTCGACAATTCGCCGGTCGCAAATGTCACCCTTCACGAAATGGTAACGGGGGTTCTTCTCGACATCTGCCAAGTTCTCCGGATTGCCTGCATAAGTAAGTTTATCCAGATTGACAATCGTGTAATCCGGATGAGCTTTCAGCATGAAATGCACGAAGTTGCTGCCAATAAAACCACAACCACCCGTGACGAGAATTTTCATGCGTTTTTAGTCAATCAAAATGATATAATTCGGCCAGGACTGCAAAATTTTCTTGATTAATCTACGAAAATGAGGCTCTAAAGTCAATCAGTGAAAATACGAGCCTGAAAGGGCAATTATTTGAAAAAGGTAAAGCGAAACTTTAAGAGTCGCCGGGGTACTACATTATTTGTAGCAATTTAGAGGAGTAATTTCCCTGATGAATGATGATGACTATCACTGATAGCACAGCAAATCTACAAAACTTTCGGGTGAGAATCAAAATTCGGAAGTGGCACAGTTAGAAGTCAACTCGGCCACGCGTAACCCCATTGGTTTTTCTCCCCTTTCGGAGGGTGGAATCGAGGAGGGGTTGGAAGACAACCCACGGCTGAAGCCGTGGGCAAGCTCACTTATTTCACTCCAGCGAGCACAATTAATGTCGCGCTCTTGCTTTCATATTATTGACCGACAAGCAGTTTCCGAAACAGCACAATGCCTTCCATTGGATTAAGCTCAATCGTGGGGGAAGTTATCGCCGCGCCAATGACATTACTGTTTCCTACTGAACCGTAATAGGGGTACCAGTACCACTTGCCGCCTTCTGGGACGGCAACGGTTTGCGGCAACGCTTCGCTTTTGTTCACATACACGACGGCATTGTCGAAATCCCGTTCATAGTATGTCCCCCGGTCTTCAAAATCTGTAGCCAGCGGCGCACCAAGTTGTTCGTCCCACGGCTTGTAGTATGGTATGTATTCGTACAGCGTAACTCCCGGTTGGAAAGAATACCCGAATGGCGGCGCATTCGTTCCTGCGGTGACCAGGAGATAGCGAGCGAGATACGACATCTGCATCCGGTAAAACGTTGAGTGCGGAGGGCGTGTGGCATCGTCGATCCATCCGCGGGGTCCGGACGGCTCGAGGTTGAATTGCTGCGAAAGCAGGGCATTCCTCCCCGATAATAATGGGTTGCAGCCAGGAAAACCTTGCTGCTGTCTCTCAGGTATTTCATGATGGAAAGTATCGAATCCAGCGGGGCTTTCCATGCAGTTCCATGAAACTCTTCTATCTGCGCGCCGCCATTGACATATGGCATCAGGTTTTTGCCATGGTCCGGACCGAAGAGCGGTATCGCATTCGGCGCTGTACCATCAATGCCAAGGCTGTTGCAGACCACTTTCACCGATGGGTCTAACTCTGCTCTGAGCGTATTCAGAAAATCAATCAAATGATGTTGCCACCCGCCGAAAGCGCCGGCTGGAAGTTGTGTGGTATCCGCCGCCTGGATGAAGGGGTAGTGTGTCATATTGTCAAGAAATACTCCGCGATAGCCATAGTGCGAAACAGTGTCGCGGATGTAGCTCACAAAGTAGTTTCTCCAACCGGCGCTGCGAATATCCATCAAAAAATACCCAGGGTCTCCTGCTTTGATGCGGGCTGATGGGTTAACTTTTTCATGGAGAATCCACGTCGTGTCGATGCTCCGCATCCAGGGAAAGTCATTCCTGCCGAGGGTGAAGCTGAAGTACGGAAAGACAATCAGATCCGGATTACGGTTCATGAGCGCCCTTGCCTCGCTGTGGTACATCGGAGGCATCATCGAAACGACAGGCGATCCCCGACCACTGCGAACGGCAAATGACTCCTGATCGAAAAGAACATACTTGAATTGACGGGCGATATAGTCTTTTATATTGTCGGGAATGTTTGGATTAGCCAGTCCCATCCAGTTCCCGGGATTTTCATTGCCGGGACCTTCAAGAATGAAAAAGTTCGAAATGTCCCGGCAGTCCCTTGTTTTGGCGACATAACTATCTCCATAGTATTGGTCCCATCCTGTCTGACCCCAAACGGCTGACGTCATCAGCAATATGACGAAGCCTACGATGGGAAGAACGATATGGGATCGGCAGCATTCGATGGCGGTAAGTATCATCGGTTCAGTCTCATTGTGATACAAAATTGCCACGCAAAAGGCCAGAGCATCATAACAAAAAGAGCAACGTCTCCCAACAAGGTTATCCTTTGGTCAACTGACAGTTTATATAGTCTGTAACGCGTCGGTGGGGATCCATCCGATTTTGCCGTCGGCAAGCCGGATCTTCCGCCAGCTCGAAACATTGTCCATCAGCTCTACTTTCACCCCTTCATGCAACACGAACAGATCCGTGCTTTGAACATCGGGAGCGCTCTTGACCGATACCGTCTGGGAGAAAACGATGGCTTGCTGATCGGTTTGCTCGATGTGCGAACGCTGCATCATGCCGACGAACGAAAAGAGGGCGGCGATCAGACACATAACCGCAAGGGGAAACATGCTGCGGCGGAGGAGAAGAGACCGGGAAATCAAAAACACCGCACCGCAGATAACCGTACACCAGAGCATCGCGATACCGAGCATTGCCCAGCTATCGGACGACATCAGGTTCATGAGACCATGCCACCATTCCACAAAGAAGAGCGCCGGAATCGCCTCAATCTTGTCGACAACGCGGAGGTTGCACAGGCGCAGGTTATAGGCAATGTCCTCATCCCGCGGAGCAAGGCGTTTCGCGCGTTCATAGTTCAGGATCGACGCCGGAATATTATGAAGTTTGAAGTAAGCGTTGCCAAGATTGTAATACAGGGGTGCGCTTTCATATCCATTCTTCACGATCTGTTCATACATCACCGCTGCTTTCTGAAAATCACCTCCGCGGTACAATTGATTCGCCTGCTCGAGCTGAAGCGCGGCCTCATCGGCAAAAGAGCTCTGCACAAGCAGTACAACGAGGACGAGGAGGACACGCATTCTCATTTTATTTGCTCCTCGATGGTCGCGATAAGAACAACGGACTCACTGTACACGCTGTCCATCTGCGTTGATTCTGAGGACGGGGCGAACCGAGCGAATTCACACTGTTCGATCGTCGCGGAAAATTTCAAAATGACCTCCGGGAAAACTCCACGGGTCTCAAGGGTTGTGCGCACCACGTCGAGCGACAATTCGGCGGGCGGCAGTCCCAGCTTGTCGCCGACGAAACCCCACAACGCGCGGGATACCTCCGTATAGAATTCTTCCCTCTTTCTTGCCGCAAGAAACTTCTTTGCCTCGGCCAGGCGCCGCTGCGCAACCTTCCTCGCCCTGCGGTTCCGCAGCGTCCTGACGTCTCCCAGGACCTTTTCACGCCGCCGGGCATAGAGTACAAAACCGATGAACGCGATGATGGGGCTGACTGATGCCACATAGAATGCCGGGGAACCGACCAGCTGTTCTCCCTTTCGGTGGAGAGACATGTTCTCACTCTTTATGAAACGGATATCTTCACCCAGCAATTTCACGTCTTCCTTGCTGATACCAGCAGCCGAAGCAGAGAGAAGCTCTGACCCCTGTTCGACACTCAACTCGAATTCCGGACTCATCAAGGTGACGTAGGATTTCTTTGTTGCATCAAAAAAGGTGAACGGGAATGAGGGGATTTTCTGTTCTCCCGGGTGACGCGGGATAATCAGGTATTCAAATGTGCGACTGCCGGAAATGAGGTCTCCCTGATTGGTAATGTTATCCGATATCTTGGGGTCATACCGGTCAAAGTCCGGTGGAACGTTAATCGCAGGGGGTTCAATAAGCTTAAGGTTGCCGTGGCCAGTGATTTTTACCTTGAGCGTAGCCGCTTCGTTCGTTTTCGTTTGCCGTTTGTCGACCCACGCCTCCATGGAGTACGACCCCACTGCACCGCTGAAACCTGCCGGAATATTTTCGCCCGGCAGCGGCACAACAGTAACTTTCAGCGGCTCGCTGCGGACCTTGTGATTCACGTTGGTAACATTGCCGAAGAACGGGTCGTTGAAGAACTGGTCGAACAAATTGTTTGAACGGCTGCGCGTCTGGACCTGCACGACGCACTCGGCTTCCATCGGGTCGAGCTCAAGCGTTCCGCTGCGCTGCGGGAAGAGCGCGGCTTTCTTCAGAATGCCGACACGGTATTGCTTGCCCCCGATTGTTTCATTTGTCAGCTGGATCTGTTTGGGGATATCAAGATCTTCGCTCCAGAAACCCGTCAGCCCCGGGACTTTGTCGACGTTGTAACTGGATATGTTGACACGTGTGTAAATCTTGTATGTTGCAGTAATTTGCTCCCCCTGGTAGACCCGCGACCTGTCGACGGTCACCTTGAGGAAAAGATTATCGCCAATTTGCCGGTCAATATCCGTCGACTGCGACTGTTGCGCCTGCTGCTTCGGCTGGGGAGCGCCCTTCGTCACCGTAATGGCGACCGGTTGCGATTGAAGCTGCTTCCCGCCGGCCTCGATCGACGCCGCACCGATCGTGAATTTTCCATCACGCAGGGGCTGGAGGACATAGCTGTACGAGACGGATGCAGACATCGAGCCGTTGATGAATTGCATGCTTGTCGACTGGTTTGGACCCGAGAGAACGGTAAAGTCATTAAATGCCGGAGAGTGAAAATTGGCACCGCCGGAGGATCCGTTCAGTGCGAAAGTAACCTCCAGCTGTTCTCCTACCGCCACCTGGGTCTTGTCGACAGACGCCGTAAACGATACGTCCTGTGCCGTCAAGTTTGTAACCCCGGACACTACGAGTGCGAGAATCCAGAGCACCGGTAGTATGCGTGCGTAGCGAGTGGGCTGGTGTATGGTCATTGGTTGTTAGTTGTTAGTTCTTCGTACTTCGTTCTTGGTTCTTGGTCATTCGTCATTGGTCATTATTCATTGCGGGCAGTTTCTAGCCAACAGCTAATTTCCAATGGCTAACGGCTTTGGGCGATTGGCTCTTGGCCTTTAGCTATTGGCTTCTTGCGTCTCACAATCTCAACAATGCAATTACCTGTCTTTCTCAACATCTCAATTTTCTCAAAATTTCAACTACTTCCTTTTTTCTGACTTCTTGCTTTCCTCTTCTATCACCTACGTCCTATCTCCCTTCTCTCCCTTTCACCCCTTCTCCGTTTCCCCCACCGACTTCCTTACCAGTCCTTTTCAACTTTGATTCGTGCCGGGACTTTCTTGTGTAGTTTCTTTTCAACATCCTTCTCGTCGTTCTTCAACGCTTCGAGAATGCGTTCTGCATCTTGCTTTGAAATTTGCTGCTTTTTCTGTTGTGCCTGCTTCTGCTGGTCTTGCTGTTGCTTTTGCTGATCCTGCTGTTTCTGTTGATCTTGCTTCTTCTGATCCTGTTTCTGTTGATCCTGCTTCTGTTTATCGTCTTTCTTCTGGTCCTTGTTTTGCTGCTGATTTTGTTTTTGCTGCTGCAACAGCGCCCGTGCGTATTCATAATTATATTTTGTATCCTCATCGCCGGGCTTCAGCTTCAAAGATTCTTTATAGGCGTTGATGCTTTCCTGCAGTTGCTTGCCCTTCAGCAGCGCGTTCCCAAGGTTGTAGAGCGCGTGTGCTTTCGCATCGCTGTCGGTGTTCTTCGCCGACGCTCCGCGGTACTGCTCCGCCGCCTCGCCGAATCGATCCTGCTTATAGAGCGCGTCGCCGAGATTGTAGACGCCTTCGTGCGATTCCTTGTTCTTCTCGAGCGCCTTGCGATAATCCACCTCCGCATCGGAGAATTTGTTGTCCTTGTAGGAACGATTTCCGTCGCGGATGAGGGAGCGATCCGACTGCGCCCGTAAACCGATGCTCCAGGCGAAGACAAGAGCCAGCGGGAATACTATTCGTTTGATGTGCTTCATGACTCCGCCGGAGGTTCTTGACGAATGTTGAATGGCTTTGCGACTATCGATTTCATTTTTTCGAACCAACGGTTTTTCCGCTCAGATATAAAGAATTCACCGACAAGCAGGATGAGCGCGAGCGCGAGGACGAATTGAAACCGGTCTTCATATTCTGTAAAAACCTTTGCGCCGAATTCTTTCTTTTCCATGCCTTGAATCTCTTTGAATAAGGCATCCAGCTCGTTCACCTGGTTCGAGGCACGGACGAACTTTCCCCCGCCGGCCTCGGCAATTTGCTGCAGGGCGGCCTCATCCAGTTTGGTGATAACCGTGTTTCCCTCGTTATCCTTCATGAAACCGACCTGAACGTTATTCTGATACAGCGGGATCGGCGCCCCTTCCGGAAGGCCCATGCCGATCGTATGGACAACGATTCCCTCCGCGGCCGCATCCTTCGCCGCAGCGACAGCGTCGTCTTCATGATTCTCGCCGTCCGTGATGATGACGAGCGCTTTGTGCTTCTTTTCTCCCTGCACGAAGGACTTCATCGCAAGCTTGATCGCCGAGCCGATGGCGGTTCCGGGAACGGGAACGACATCGACATCAATGGTGCTGATGAACAACCGTGCGGCGCTGTAATCCATCGTCAGCGGAAGCTGGAGGTAGCTGTCACCGGCAAAGACAATCAGGCCGATCCTGTCATTTTGCAGTTTGTCGAGGAGGAGCGAGATTTCGCGCTTCGCGGCTTCCAGCCGGCTCGGCTTAATGTCCTCGGCTTTCATGCTGTTGGAAACGTCGAGTGCGACAAAGAGGTCGACGCCTTCCCGTTTGACTTCCTCGAGCTTGCTTCCGATCTGCGGATTTGCGATTCCGAGCACCAGAAATGCCAGCGCTATGAAAACGAAAATGAATTTTATCGCCCCCTTGCGCCGTCCGGCGGTCGGTACAAGCTGCATGAGAAGCTCTCGATTTCCAAATCGTTCCATTGCACGGCGGCGCAAACCTCGGGCCCAGAAATAGAGGACGGCGAGAACGGGGAGCACCGCGAGCGCGACAAGATACTCCGAGTGGGCAAACCGGATCATGGAATCTTCCGAAATAACGTCTGTGATAAGAACACTTCCAGCAGCAGAAACAATCCCGCGAACATCGCCGCGCTGTAGAATTCCTCTTTATGGCGCCGGAATTCCGTCACTTCAATCTTCGTCCTCTCGAGATGGTCAATTTCATCGTAAATCGCTTTTAGTTTGCGTTCGTCCGTAGCGCGAAAATACTTGCCGCCGGTTTCCTCGGCGATTTTCTGGAGCAAGGGCTCGTCAAGCTCGGCGGGAATATTTTGATATTGTATCCCGAAAGGCGTTTGCACCGGGTAAGGAGCCATGCCGTTCGCTCCGACCCCGATAGTGTACACCCGGACGCCAAACGACTGGGCGATTCCCGCCGCAGTCAATGGATCGATGAAGCCGCGATTGTTCACACCGTCAGTAAGTAAAATAATGACGCGGCTGATCGCCTTGCTGTCCTTCAGGCGGCTTACGCCCGTCGCAAGACCCATGCCGATTGCCGTTCCGTCTTCGATCATTCCGCTCTTTACTTCCTTGAGAAGGTTTTTCAAAACGGCGTGGTCAAGTGTCAAAGGACATTGCGTGAAACTCTCACCGGAAAAGATCACGAGACCGATCCTATCGTTCGGACGCCCGTCGATGAATTCCAGCGCGACATTTTTGGCGGCTTCGATCCTGTTGGGATGAAGATCTTCGGCCAGCATACTGCCCGAAATATCGTTCGCGATAACGATATCGATACCTTCCGTGCTCACGTTTTCACCGCGGGAGGTTGACTGGGGCCGCGCGAGTGCCGTGGTCAGGAAAACCACTGCAAGCACGCGGAGAACGAACAGCACGTGCCGGAATCGCTGGCGCCATGTTCGCGGTGAAAATCGGAAGGCGGTCAGCGTCGGCACCTGTAATTCCACAATCTGCCGCTTGCTCTTCTTCCAGTACCAATACACCATGACGGGAATAAGAAGGAGCAGCAGGAAATATTCGGGATTCGCAAACTGAATGCCCATCATGCTTCCACCTCCGCAGGAGTTTGCTGCACCTGTGGCTCTTTCTCCGCTGTCCGCCAGGTAGTCTCGACAAACGAATTAGCCCGGGCCATGCTCGCTTCGTTCTCTCCGGCCGGCGGCTGAAACTTGGCAAACTTCACAAGGTCGGCCCGGAAAAGGATCTCCCGTAATTTCTCTCTCGCTCCGCCTTCAAGATCCTTGATCTGTTGGGTCGAGAGCACCTCATCGCTCGTCAATTCCATCGCCATGACGCCGAACCGTCGCTCAATGTACACACGGACAATATCCGTGAGTTGCGAATGATATTCTTTAATTTTCCCACGCTGCCACAATCGTTCGGCGTCCAGCGCCCCGAGCGCTTCCAGCGCCACCTCGCCCGCGGGCCTCGCCGGCGCCTCCGGCAGAAGGCTTTCACCCATTTTTCTTTTCTGACGAATATAATAGAGTAACCACACGAGACCGCCGAGGACCACTGTGCCGATCAAATACGGCAAAATTTCGGAAAACGTGATCGAAGGAGACAGTGGGGGCTTAATGTCTCTGATGTCCTTCGTGGTATCGACCGGAATCCCATGGACCGTAACGAGTATCGGAGATGTTTCCGCGAGCTTCTTTGTCGTGTCTCCCTGGACTACATACTGAAACGGAAGTGGCGGCACAATGAACGTTCCCGAGTCGTAGGCCGTGATCGTGAGAACGGCAGACTCCAGAACGTTTTGACCGGATTGCTGCGTTGAGTGTTCGCCGCGCTGAATGACCTCAAACCCTTGAAGCGAGTCGGCGAGTTGAGGCCACGCAACCGAGATGTTCGCCGGATGCTCAACCTCGAGATGGAGCTTGAGCCAATCGCCGATAAAGATGTTGTTCGAATCTACCTTTGCCGTTGCCCGGACTTCCTGGCCACAAAGCTCTCCACTCGCACCCAAAAACATCAGTGCCATGATTACCCATAGTGCCCACCGACCGGCAAGGAGATTCATCAATCCTCCACCCTCCATCTTCAATCTTCCATCGTCCATCATCAATCTTTCATCGTCCATCATCAATCTCTTTTCCTCACCATCTCTTTTCGCGCAAACGGAAGAATGAAACAAGGGGTTGAATGTACGATTGGTCGATACGAATCTGGATCGCGTCGACGCCGGTACGGCGGAATAATTTCTGCCGCGCTTCCTGCTGCTGCTTCCACCATCGTGAATAACCGTCGCGCACCATCCGGTCGCCCGAGTCCACCCAGATCGCTTCACGGGTCTCGGCATCGAGCACGCGCATGAGTCCACTGGAGGGAAGTTCCGCTTCGCGCGGGTCGTAGAGATGAATTCCCACGAGGTCGTGCTTCTTTGCCGCGATCTTCAGGGCGTCATCGTACCCGTCGGAGAGGAAATCCGAAATCACAAATACGATGCTCCTCTTCTTGATGGCGCTTGTGAGATAGCGCAATCCTTCGGTGATGTTCGTTTCACGGTGCACGGGCTGGAAATCCAGCAGCTCCCTGACGATACGAAGAATGTGCGTCCGGCCTTTCTTCGGCGGTATGAACTTCTCAACAACGTCGCTGAAGAGAATCACGCCGACTTTATCGTTATTCTTGAGCGCGGAAAATGCAAGAACGGCGCACAGCTCCGTCGCGACGTCCCGTTTGAGTTGCTGGACGGTGCCGAATTCTCCCGAACCGCTAACGTCCACGAGCAGCATCACGGTGAGTTCACGCTCTTCCTCGAAGATTTTGATATAGGGATGATTGAACCGGGCGGACACGTTCCAGTCGATCATGCGGATATCGTCCCCGAACTGGTACTCGCGTACTTCGCTGAACGCCATTCCACGCCCTTTAAAGACGCTGTGGTACTCGCCCGAGAAGATCTGATTCACCAGACCTTTGGTGCGGATCTCGATTTTGCGGACTTTCTTTAGCAGCTCAGTAGTGTCCATGGGCGGCGCAATGGCTGGGTGTGATCAGGTCTTAGGTGATGGGTTTTAGGTGTTAGGTTCTTTGGCATGGCTTCTGACTTCTGTATTCTGATTTCCACTCATGGTACTTCGATTGTGTTTAAAATATCATCGACAATATTTTCCGACGTTACGTTCTCCGCTTCCGCCTCGTACGTCACGGCAATGCGGTGGCGCAGCACATCGTGGCAAACAGCGCGGATATCTTCCGGGATCACGTAGCCGCGTCGTTTGATGAACGCAAACGCCTTTGCCGCCAGCGCAAGATTGATGCTCGCGCGCGGAGAGGCGCCGTAGCTGATGAGCGAGGCCAGCTTTTCTAGTTTGAAGTCTTTCGGAGTCCTCGTCGCGAACACAATATCCAGGATATAGCGCTCGATCTTTTCGTCCATGTACACTTCCTGCGAAAGAGATCGTGCCTTCACAATATCGGCGGGAGAAACGACGGCTTTCAGCCCCGGGTCGACATTCGCGATGTTTTGCCGCATGATCAATCGTTCTTCATCGCGATTGGGGTAATCAATTCTTATCTTCAACATGAAGCGGTCGACCTGTGCTTCGGGGAGCGGGTAGGTTCCTTCCTGTTCGATCGGGTTTTGCGTGGCAAGCACAAGAAACGGCTCTTCGAGCTTGAATGTTTGCTCGCCGATAGTTACCTGACGTTCCTGCATTGCCTCGAGCAGCGCGCTTTGTACTTTTGCGGGAGCGCGGTTGATTTCATCGGCGAGGATGAAGTTTGCGAAGATCGGGCCTTTCCGAACCGTGAATTCCCCGTTTCGCTGATTGAAAATCATCGTTCCGACCACGTCGGCGGGAAGAAGGTCGGGTGTAAATTGAATCCGCTGGAACTTCGCCTGGATTGTCGCCGCCAGCGTCTTGATGGCAAGCGTTTTTGCAAGCCCCGGCACGCCTTCGAGCAGCACGTGCCCGTTCGAGAGGAGTCCGATGAGCAGGCGTTCGATCATATACTTCTGTCCGACAATGACTTTGCCTACTTCCATCTGGAGCAAATCCACGAAAGCGCTTTCCCGCTGAATGCGCTCGTTGAGAGATTTAATGTCTGTCATGTGTACGTCTGTCCTGGTGATTTTGGGTATTGTTTGATGGAATAAACATAAAAAACGACAAAAGGATTTCCCAAACTTCGAGAAACCCAGTTATTGTACGTATTCCGGGATTTTTTCTTAAAGCACAGTGATTAAAAATGCAGAGTCGTTAACTAAATTCTTGCTTTTCCCGGGGAAATTTTTGAATTCCTGGTGTGAATTTACAAAATGCGGCACAAAAATCCAAGTTTGATAGATTCCGGCCGGTAGAATGAAAGAAAGGGGGAAACGGAGACCGGGAGAAGCGGAGATGGGGGGAATGGAGGATCGGGGAAATCGGAGAACGGGGCTTTGTCTCGGATATGTCAGATCCTTCGTCTGCCTCCGGCGGACTCAGGATGACAATAGCTGTCATTTGATTCGGGTTCGCGCGTTCAGTATCTTGTGCAACGGATTCACCTTCATCCTCGTATATTATAGAGCACCCAACAACCAAAACGCGCCAGATGAAAAATCCTTTTGACCGAATGTCTGCGGGAACCATCCGCATATTCTATACTGTTTTCGCAGTCGCAGTGCTTGCCGTCGCCACGATAAATTTCCTGGATATCATGGTTTTCAGGGTAACGAGCAACGACCAGTGTGCCTGGATCAACATGGGCCAGGACAGACGGGGATTGCTCATCCAGAGTGTTCTTGGCGGCGGCGTCACCGACATGGCTGGAGTCAAGAACGGCGACACGCTCCTGGCGATCAACGGTCGGCACTTTAAAGACCCGAACGATGCACAACGGATCCTCGACTCTCTCAGTCCCGGCGATCATGCAATCTATCTGATCCACAGGGGAACCACCGAGCTGGAAGCCTCGATCGAAATCCTGAAACTTTTCAACATTCAGTATTTCTCTGTTTTCCTTCTCGGCTTCGGGTTCCTTATCGTCGGATACGTTGTGGTCATGACGAAGCCACAGGGAAAGGTTCAGCGAATGTTCGGGAGGTACGGTGCGCTTGCCCTTCTGGTGTTCGCGCTGATAGCATTGAACCTCGACCCCGTCCGCGACCCCCACTGGAAGAGATTTCTCCTGGGAATCGGCTTTTTTGTCGGGAGAATCTTCGCTCCCCCGATATTCGTGACCTTCTTCTTCTATTTCCCTGTGCGCAAACTCTGCCTCGGGAGGAAATGGATCGTCCCTTCCCTCTACATCGTCTCGGTGATCGCTACCGCGGCCCTCATATTTAATGGCCGCCTGAACCTTCCCGGAGGCATTCTCCAAACGTTGGCGTTGAGCCCGCTTATTTTCTTTGTCGCGGGCCTCATTGTCTTCGCTCATAGCTACTACCGTCTGGTCGCTCCCGAAAGGAGAATGCAGTTGCGGCATATCCTCATATCAGTCGGCGTCGGGGTGCTTGTGCTTGCATACCTCACGGTTCTGCTGGGCATCAACCCCTTCATCATCTATCTTGTCCCGGTGTTGGTATCGCCGGCGCTCCTGCTTGCCTTCGTGCCCGCAGCCTTCGGGTATGCGATCTTCCGGTATCGCGTGATGGATATCGAATTGATTCTGAAACGCAGCTTGATCTACGGCGCGGTGACCACGGCGCTGGCGGCAATCTATCTTCTTTTCGTTTTCGGCCTGGGGAGCTTGCTCTCGATCCTTCTCGGGCACTCTGAGAGCAGGATCTTGAGTATCGGGGCGTTCATTGTCATCGCATTCGTATTCGACCCCATCAAAAGGCGTGTGCAGGAATCGATCGACCGGACATTCTACCGGGAACGGCACAATTACCAGAAAGCTCTCCTGGAATTCAGCCAGGAACTTCCCCGCCAGATGAACCTGGACCAAATCTTACAGTCCATGGTCAATAGAATTTCCGGCACCATGCACGTCGAGAAGGTCGCCGTTGTTCTGTACGATGAGAAGGAGGGATGTTCCTGCGTAACGAAGGATTTCCCTGCAGAATGCTGTCAATTCATCCAGGGACAGGGCGGACTGATCTCCCTCCTGAGGGAAACGAAAGTTCCGCAATCCTTTGTCCTGCTCGCTGTCGAGCCCGACTCGATCCGTATCGATGATTCGGACAAGGAAAAGATTCTGAAATCGGGCGTCGTTCTTGCGATTCCCATGTTCATGAAGGAACGGCTGATCGGATCGATCAATGTCGGCCCGAAACTCTCCGGCAAGATCTATTCGCAGGAGGACATCGACCTGCTCTCAACGGTTGCGGGACAGGCAGCCATAGCGCTCGAGAACGCGCGCCTCCATAAATCCGAGGTGGAGAAACAACGCATGGAGGAAGAACTCAAGCTCGCCTGGAAGATCCAGCAGGGATTGCTGCCGAAGTCGAACCCGGAAATCCCGGGACTTGATATCGCGGGCGTGACGATTCCGGCCCGGACGGTGGGCGGCGATTATTTCGATTACATTCAGCTCGGGCCAAAACGGTTGCTTGTCGTTGTGGCGGACGTTTCAGGGAAAGGGATGTCTGCCGCGCTGTACATGTCGAAAGTCCAGGGCATGGTCCAGCTTGCGGCTCACATGTATACCTCTCCCCGCGACATTCTCGTTAATGTCAACAGGAGCATCTTCGACGGGATCGAACGCAAGTCGTTCATCACGATGATCCTCGCCATGTTCGACCTTGAGAAGAACGATGTGAGAATTTGCCGTGCCGGTCACAACAAAGCCCTTATTGGTTCAGACGGCATGCTTGAGTACTTAGGCGGGGCGGGTATCGGCCTTGGACTCGAGCGCGGAGAACTCTTCGAAAGGACGCTCGAGGAGGTCCGCAAACCCCTGCGAAGCAATGGACTTTTCATGTTCTACACCGACGGACTCACCGAAGCAATGAATCCGCAGGGAAATCAGCTCGGTGAAGAAGCCGTCAGCGATCTGGTGAAAGCGAACGGGAACCTTTCTGCCTCCGATCTCGAGCGGTCAATTGTCGCGGCGGCTGATACGTTCCGCGGGACAGCGGAACAACACGACGACATTACACTGGTGATTGTGAAGGTAATGCAGGGAAGTGAGAAAAGCTCTTGAATGTCATCCTACAGCAAATCCTAAATTCGAAGCTCGAAACAAATTCTAAATCATAATATCCAAAGTTCGAAACACGAATTGGCCACCATGTCTAGCTGCTGACCACCCCGATGAAGTCGGCATAGCAAGACGGGTCGGTTTGAGATTTGTATTTTAGTGTTTGGGATTTGTTTGGGATTTCGATATTCGGATTTCGGATTTTCTATCGAACCGCTGTTTCAAAGAGACCTTTCTCTCAAAGAACGCCGGTCATTGAGACCAAGAACGAACTTCAATCCCGACAAATCTTCGTCGATCGCACACACTCTCACGTCAGGCATTCCGCGACCCGGCTTGTTCATCCATCCACATACGCATCGGCTTCTATCTCGACCAGCATATCGGGATGGATAAGCCGACTGACCTCGAGCATGCTTGTCGCCGGAAGTATTTTCTCAAAAAAATCCAGGTGTGCTTTGCCTACCTTTTCCCAGTCATCCATGTTGACAAGATACATTCTTGTACGCACAACATCGTTGAGAGTCGCGCCGGCTTTTTGAAGGGCCCGCTCGATATTGCGAATCGCCTGTACCGCTTGCGCATAGGCATCTCCGACTCCGACGATATTTCCCTGCGCGTCGGTTGCCGTCGTTCCCGTAACAACGACATGCGGGCCTATCCGCACCGCGCGCGAATAGCCGACAACATTTTCCCAAGGAGTTCCAGATGATATGTTTTTACGTTCCATAGTGGAGGCCATGGTTTTCTTCTTACTCAGGGGGCGAGACGCTTGATTGACCAGCTTCCATCCGATTGCAATTCGTACACAATGCGGTCGTGGAGTCTCGCCGCTCTTCCCTGCCAGAACTCGATGCAAGCCGGCTTCAAGCGGTAACCGCCCCAATGAGAGGGGCGCGGGATTTCTTTGCCTTTGTACGCGCGTTTCAGCTCTTCGAACCGGCGGTCGAGTTCATCCCGACTGATCACCTCGCTCTGCGGCGAGGCAACAGCCCCGATCTGGCTATCGCGCAGCCGAGAGTGAAAATATTTGTCCGATTCCTCAGACGTTATTTTTTCGACGGTGCCGTCGATGCGGACCTGGCAGTGCATCTCCGGCCAATGGAACAACAGTGTCGTGCGGGGATTTTCCGCCAATTGTTTCGCTTTGAGGCTGTTGTAGTTTGTATAGAAAACGAAGCCCCGTGAATCGAATTGCTTCAACAGGACCATTCTTACCGACGGCGTTCCGTCGTGAGATGCCGTCGCCAGCGCCATCGACTCTGCTAAATAGAACTTTGCCCGGACCGCCTCATGGAACAGCCGCTGAAACTGTTGTATCGGGTCGGGGTGGACGCTCTCCTCATCGAGTCGAATGAGATGGCGCTCCATCGGATAAATTGCGGGCCGGAGAAGACGCAGGATGAATGCTATGATTCCACGCATTGAGTTTTACACACTGTAAAGAGTGATTCAAATATAATGATTTCACATTGAATCTACTAAATATTTTCTTATATTTCACACGACATTGAGAAGAAAGAATGCGACCCGTAAGCATCAAGAAGACCTCCGCGACAGAATTGAAGATCACGTGGGATGACGGACACGTCAGCCCCTTCGCCTTACAATTTCTGCGTGATAATTGTCCGTGTGCGAGCTGCAGCGGCGAAACGGTATTGCTCCGCGAATACCACGCACCGCCGCCCGACAAGACCACCCCGGGGCGCTACGAACTCAAAGGCATCCAGCAGGTCGGCGCGTACGCAATTCAGCTTATCTGGAACGACGCCCATGATACGGGGATTTACTCCTGGGAGTATTTAAGAGGGAATTGTCAGTGCGAGGAGTGCAAGAAATGAATAAACACAACAAACGATCTCGTGTGCGAGAGCAACCAGAGGAATACAAAAAGTGGCAGCACCCCGGGGGCAAACTCCGGGAACTTGGACCAAAGGCGCTCACCACTCAAGAGCTTTTGGCAATTTTAATTTCCACGGGCTATAGGGGAAAATCCGCTGAAGATGTTGCCAACGAACTCCTGTCACAATTTGGCTCGCTCGAAGGTCTTTCGAATGTTCCACTGGCAAAACTTTTGGAGATTAAGGGACTGGGAGATGTGAAGATCATTCGTATTGCCGCTGCACTCGAATTAGCTCGAAGAACAACTGAGGAGATTTTATCCAGGCATGGCAAAAAGATCTAAACTCACAGAAAAGGCTTCTCGTTTCACAACTGGCTTCGAGGAAAAACTTAAAGCCGACCTCAAAAAGTATCGGGACGAAATCATCGTCTCGAACGTTGAGACGGCTCGCTCATTCCGATTCATGCAGCTCCTTCGTGATTGGTTCTCAGAAGCACGACCGCGCTTTGTTGAAGAATTTCTAAAAGGGCTGGAAAAACATGTTACAATGAAGCAGAAGGATTTCGTCATTGCAAGCGGTCGTATTGATGCACTGTTTGGAAACGTCATCGTAGAATTTGAAGGCAATCTCGAAAAGAAGAAGAAGGAGGCGGAGGGCCAACTCAGAAGATATCTTTTTGGTTTACTTGGATCAAGCGATTTCAGAGATGTAAATTTTCTTTGTATTGCTTCCGACGGCGTATTGTTTCAAGTTTACACCGGGTGGTGGAAGGGTGACCGCCCGGTCCCAGACCACTGGGAAGATATTGAACTCAGGCTTGTCGATAAAGTAAATTTCCTCACCATTGACGCCGGGCAAGCGTTCTTGTGGCTTGACAGATATTTCTTCAGAACAACGCTGCTCAAACCTACAACTGAAGAATTCGTTCGTGACTTTGGCATCAATAGCCCGGCGTATGCGTTTGCACTCAAATTACTTCGAACGCAGTGGAACCAGGTAAAAAGTCAAAGTGAGTTCAGCGTCATCTACGAAAATTGGGAGAAATATCTTCGGATTGCGTATGGGACGCAAGTGGCTGACCTGGAACTCTTCCTCCGCCATACATATCTCGCCTCATTTGCAAAACTTCTTGCATACATGCGTCTGACGGACAAAGCCTCGGCTCCTTCGCCAAGCATTGTGGAAGAAATTTATACCGGACGTTTTTTCCGAAAGCACTTTGGCATTCTGAACTTTCTCGAGGAAGACTTTTTTTCATGGCTCGCACGCGAAAAGGTTCGAACGACTCTTGTCGATCTCACTCGTCGTATCTCGACCTTGTTGGAAAAGTACCACTTAGCCGAGATTTCCGAGGATGCCCTTAAATCGCTGTATCAGGAACTGGTTGACCCCCAGACACGGCATGACCTCGGCGAGTATTACACTCCCGATTGGCTTGCCGACCGCATTGTGCGGCACGTTCTTGAGGAAAATCCTTCCGCAAGCGTACTTGACCCTTCCTGCGGCTCCGGAAGCTTTCTCTATTTTGCAATTCGTTACAAAAGGGAACGCTTGGGAGATAAAGGAAAAACATTACAAAACATTCAAGATACTGTTGTTGGAGTCGACGGGCATCGATGAAACCGCGGAGGCGGCAATGAAACGACATCGTCACTTCTTGAAAATCATCTTATAATGCTTTTCCGAGATATCTTCCTTGATCTGTTTAACACAATTCTTAAGTTGTCCAAACAATTCTTGGCCGAGTTTTCCTGCAAGTTTTAGCGTTTGCTGCAATCCATTTCTCACAACGGAAGCAGCATCCAACTCATAAATATCGTCAAGTTGCAACAACGTTGGATTCGTAAAGAATTCTCCGGTTCTCGGGACGACATGGAACATCTTCCATGCTGCGATGCAGCCAGCCAGCATTTGTTTCCCTTTCATTCGTGACGTGGTCCGAATAACTAAATATGGCTCGCCTTTTTCAATATGGGGAGTATTCAGCACAACAAGAAGTTTCTTGCCCCGCGTGCCATCGTGGAATGCAAAGTCGGTATGAAAGAGGATATCGCCTGCGGTCATGTTGCTTTTGCGAGCTTCGGTTTAACACGAAAATTGCTGAGCATTTCATGCCTCTCCTTCAATAGCTCTTTCGCATCCTCAACCGAAACTTTTGCATCGGCATCTAACGCAAGCAAATAATCGATCGGTTTATTAGGACCTTTTTCCTTGATCGTTTTGTCCCACGGCTGATTTTGGAGATGGGAAATCTCGGACATCTGTGTCGGTGTGGCGTCTCTGAAAATATCTGAAATGTTTCTCAATATCTCCTGCTCGTGTGGGGAGAAAACACTCAAGTCGGCAGGTCTCTTGGGCTTGAATTCGTACGCCGGTGTATCTCGTTGCGTTTCCAAAGGAACCAACGCAAAATATGATTTCATATCGTCCGGCACGAAGCCATCTTTTACTTCATTATAAAAATCAATAGGGACAGGACCGAACGGTAACGCACGATAATCCAGATCCGTCACGGATCTTCCAGTCTCTTTGAAATGACAAAAATCCAAGAAGAACAACAGTTTGAACATCTTTACTAGCGATGGACACTTGGTCTTCTTGGCAAAGAAGACCACGGCATTTACTAGTTTTTCTCTCTGTACGTTATTCAATTCCATGGTGTAATTAATATACTTCGAGTTCAAGAAACTATCAAGGGTGTGGTGATTTCTATCAAGTATTCCTCGGGAATTCAATGAAATAGCGACATAATTGCCCGTCCGGTTCTCACCCGCTGGGAGGCTGTCCGTTTACGAAACGGACTCTACGCCTTTACTCGGTGTCCTCGATTACTTGCGATTTCTTCTTTGAGTTCCGCACCCGCTCGTTATGGTCGAGGTACTTCTTGCGCAGGCGAAGCGATTTCGGAGTCACTTCGATGTATTCGTCGTTGGAGATCCACTCAATGGCCTGTTCGAGCGTATGGAGATGCGGCGGTTCCAACCGGATTGCTTCGTCGGCACCGCTGGCCCGCATGTTGGTCAATTGTTTTGTTTTGCAGACGTTGACGATGATGTCTTCATCTCTGGCGCTCTCTCCGACAACCATCCCTTTATACACGCGCGTTCCCGGCTCGATGAAGAACGTCAATCGCTCCTGCAGCTTGAACATCGCGTAGGCCGTTGCGGTACCGTCTTCCAGCTGGACAATCGCCCCTTTGTGGCGCGTCGAAAGCTCACCTTTGAACGGTTCGTAGCCATGAAAGTTGTGGTGGAGAATTCCCGTTCCCTTCGTTTCGGTCATGAATTCCGAACGGAACCCAAGCATTCCGCGCGCCGGCATGACAAATTCCAGCCGTGTGTTCCCCTGAACCTGCAGCATGTTCTTCATCAGTCCCTTTCGTGAGCCAAGATTCTCGATCACGACACCGGCAAACTGGTCGGGCACATCGATGATGACGTGTTCCATGGGTTCGCAAACGACATCGTCGATGCGCTTATAAATTACTTCCGGGGCGGAAACCTGGAATTCGTATCCCTCCCGGCGCATTGTTTCGATGAGGATTGCAAGATGTAATTCTCCCCGCCCGCTCACTTTGAACGTATCCGGATTGTCTGTCAGCTCGACGCGGAGGCTCACGTTCGAGCGAAGCTCGCGCGTCAATCGTTCTCCGAGGTGCCGGGTCGTGACATACTTGCCTTCCATGCCTGCGAGAGGAGAATTGTTCACCACGAAATTCATCGAGAGCGTCGGCTCTTCGATGGTAACGAACATCAGCGGGGCAGGGTCGGCGGCATCGGCAATTGTCTCGCCGATGTCCACGTCTTCCATTCCGGCAATGGCAATGATATCGCCGGCAGATGCCTCGTTCACTTCAATCCGTTTGAGGCCTTCAAACGTATAGATCTTCGTTACGCGCGCATCATCCACCGCCCCGTCGCGGTGGACGATTTTCATCGGCGAACCGAACCGGATTGTTCCGCGTCCGATCCTGCCGATGCCAAGCCTGCCGAGATAGTCGTTGTAATCAATAGTCGTAACGAGCATCTGGAACGGCGAAACACTGTCGCCCGGAGGCGGCGGAATGCTCTTGATGATTGTCTGGAAGAGCGGTTCGAGATTGGTGCCTTCGTCTTCAAGCTCATACTTCGCAATCCCCTGTTTCGCGATGCAATACACGGTGGGAAAATCGAGCTGTTGATTATTTGCCCCGAGTGAAAGGAATAACTCGAACACTTCGTCGAGCACGACGTGCGCCCGTGCGTCCTTCCTGTCGATCTTGTTGATCACAACGATGGGCTGGAGGTTCAACTCCAGGGATTTTTTCAAAACAAATTTCGTCCCCGGGAGCGGACCCTCTGCTGCATCGACAAGCAACAACACCCCTTCGACCATCTTGAGTGTTCGTTCAACCTCGCCGGCAAAATCCGTATGTCCCGGCGTATCGACGATGTTAATCTTGAACATTTTCTCTTCCCCGTCGAGCACCCGTTTGTACTTCACCGCGGTGTTTTTCGCAAGGATCGTGATCCCCTTTTCGCGTTCAAGCTCGTTGGAATCCATCACACGCTTCACGACTTCCTGATTTTCGCGAAACGTCCCCGTCTGCCGGAGCATGTAGTCGACAAGGGTCGTTTTCCCGTGGTCGACGTGGGCGATGATAGCAATGTTCCGAATATCTTCTCTTCGCATCATAGTCTTTTCGTCTTTCCCCTCATTCATAATTTGTCAAAGCATTCCGTTTCTTTTTCTTACAAACCATTCCACACCGAACAACAGGACGATTCCTGCCGCGAGATACTGCCAGTTCCATAGCTCTAACTCACTCTTTTGCACGAGTTCTTTTTGCGAGAACGTCACCGCTGATTTCATGTCCCCCGCAATATTTCCCGAGTTGGCAATGCGGTAGTATTTTCCGCCGGTCCGGAAAGCGAGTTGTTCGAGGAGCTGCTCGTTCATCTTTGTCTCAAGAAATTCGACATTCATTTGCCCGACGGAAAATTTTCCCTTATCCGAGCCGTAGAGTGTGCCGCCGGCCGCAGCTTTTCCGTTGAAAGTGTAATCTCCTTCATTCAGGCCTTCCGTTGAGCCTTCGTATCGCCCGTTACCGATCGCATTGAGGGCAACCTGGGACGTTGCCTGCCCGTGCGTAAGCTCGACGTTCACCTCGGCATTATCAACCGGACGAAGCTGTTCGTCGTACACCTGCGCGGTGAATTCAACGGGTTCCGCGGTACTAAAGGCATCCTTTGTCGGAATGATGCGCACATTCTTTTCGTCTTCCTTCGTCGTCAGCCAGCGAACCGCGTTTGTCAACAGAAGCGGCAGAAAATTGGCCGTTTCGCGATTTCCCTGGGCCATCAACCGCCATCTCCAGATGCCGTATCCGGTAATGGCGAACGACTTGCGGCCATTAACGTTGCGCGCAAGCATAAGCGCCTCGTTGACGGGAACATTTTCTATTCTCACGGAGATCAACGCATCGGATTCGGGTTTCGCCCGGAATACCCCCTGCACTTTGTAGATCGGCGGGAGTTGCTGCCAGGAATCCACGGTGACATCGCCACCGAGATTGACGAGCGGATGCGTTTTATATCGTTCATTCACCGCGGGTGACACGTACACTTCGCCGGCGCCGAGAGCCAGCCATGTAAATGGAAGAAACGGATCAAGAGCTCGCAGCCTGGAATAATCGACCGTCCTGGCGTTGATGAACAGCAGTGGTTTCTTCGCGTGATCCATCGCATCGACGATGCGCTGCAGAACCGTGTTCGTTGAGAAAGAAGATGGAAATCCGACCAGCACAAGGCAATCGGCGCTGTCAATCTGGGACGGAGAGAGCGCTCCTTCATAAAAATCGCCTGAATTTTTCTGGACGAATGAATAGACGGCAAGATGGCCGTCCTCGACGAGCGCCTGGCGGACAGCGGGAACGTCGGAATTTGCAGCGCCGGCAACAACCAGCACGCGCAGCTTGCTCTTCAGCACCTTAACGAAAAAGGACATTACATTATTCTTGCCGGTCAGTTCTCCGGGCAACCGTGAAACCGTCACGGCGTACTTCGTCATTCCTTCATCGTGCGGCTCAAGAAATAACCTGACGGGATACTCGCGCGTTCCCTCCGCCAACGTGACGACCTTCCGGTCCAGCACATTTCTCCCCTGAACCAGATTCACTTCAACACGCTCACCGTTGTAGCCGGAACTCTTAATCATGACATCGACCGGTAAACGCGAGTCCGCATACGCGAGGTCGTTCGTCAAAACTTTTTCGACCAGAACATCCTTTTGTTCGTTTGTATCTCCCACACCGACGGCGTAAATTGGAATCCCGAGCGCCTCGGCGTCGTAGAGAGGATTTTTCCCGACATTATAATTGCCGTCGGAAAGAAGCACTGCCGCCTGTATATTCTCCTTCGTCGATTGCTCTTTGAGCTGGACCAATGCCCGGGAGAGGTCGGTCGTCTCTCCGGAAAAATTCAGAGAATCGCCGGAGAGGTTCGATGTCTGGCGAAGAGATGAGGAAAAAAGAAAGAATCTTGTTCCCGCAACTGCGCGGAGATTTCTGGCAGGTTCACCGTTGACCCAGTGCCGCACTGCATCCGTCCGATTCCCGCTGCCGTCAATAATTGTCATGCTCTGTGAATTGTCGACGAGAACCGCGATGACGGGCTGCTGGGCTTCGCGGCGGGCGACGTGGAGAATCGGCTCAAAGAGTAATAGCAGAAGCAGGGAAACCGAGGCCGCCCGCAGAACGGACAGGAACCACCTCCGGCGCGGCGGAAGCGGGGGAAGCGTGTATCGGTAGAACAAAATGGCAATGGCGATTCCGACAAGAAGCAGGAGCGCAAGGAGAACAATGCTTCCCTGCAGCGATATTGAGAGGTCTCCCATCGTCACGTTACCTGAGAAGGAGCATCTTCTTTGTGGTGATAAACCCCGGTGTAACTAACCGGTAGAAGTAGACACCGCTTGAGAGGTTCGTGCCGTCAAAGACTACCGGCGGTCTTGACTTGGCCTCGCCGGCGCTTTGCACTTCGTCGACCAGCGTTGCGACGAGCTGGCCCAGAACATTGTACACTTTCAGTGTAACGTGCTCAGTCCGAGGCAGATCGTAGACGATAACCGTTCCCGGATTGAACGGATTGGGGTAGTTCTGGTAGAGCCGGTATGCGGACGGCAGAGTACTTCCGCCCTGAACTGCCGTATCCCCATAATAAAATTGCCAGGAGCTTCCACGTGCCGGCGAAGGACTCGCGTAGGAATGACCGGCGCTGTCCACCGCATCGATCCATACACTAACAAGTGTTCCGTGCGGTTGGAACGGAAGGACGACAGAGTATCTCCCGGATGTCGGGAAAAACATAGCGCTATCAAGCCTCATCGTAAAGGTCTGAGTCGCCGTGTCGATCGGAACAAAGCCGTAGTGCAGCGTCACGCCGTTCGGCAGCAACCCAAATTTCGATACCACGCATATCGATACTGTGGTGGTTGAGTCCGTTGAAATAATCCGGGGTTTGTTGCTGAAGAAAGGACCGATGGAGAGCAATGCCTTCCACGGATTAACAAGTCCCCACCCGGTAAAATTGTTGGGGCGTGTCGGATAGTCCTGCACATCGACCGTATCGGCGTTATTTCTCAGCGCGTCGCGCGCCTGCATCGCTGTCAGCTCCGGCCGGGCCGACAGGAGAAGAGCCGCCGAACCGGCGGTCAGGGGTGTGGAAAGAGATGTTCCCTGTTCGTAAATGTATGTGGTATCGGAGGGCAATATGTCTGCGCCGTAGACACCCACTCCGGGTGCAACAATATCCGGTTTAATTCTGCCGTCGTTCGTAGGCCCCGTTGAGCTGAAATATGCAAGCAGGCCGGTAAGATCAACAGCACCGACGGAGAGAATGCTGTCCGCATCACCGGGTGTGAGCATCGTTCCCGTGATTCCATCTCCATTTCCCTCGTTTCCAATGGCATCGCAGACAAGGACTCCAAGCTCGGCCGCACGAACGGCTGCCCGGGCGGATACGGACGTTCTGCCGTTGAAATCTCCGGCCGCCCACGTGTAGCTTGTCGTGTCCACGAAAACATTGTACCCGAGAGAACTGCTGACGACATCGGCTCCGAGCGATTCCATCCACTCTATACCGACTGCCCACATATCCTCTTCCCGGATTGAGTCCGTGTCCGCGAACAAGCTCGGGTATATCAGCTCGGTCTTCGCGAGAATGAAATCGACATCGTATGCGGCTCCGATGAGCTGCCCCGGTTCGTATCCTCCGAGAACCGACATGGTGAGCGTCCCATGAAAATCCTGGGCGACATTATCGCCGGGTCCGTTTGAAGTTGAGTCGCGGTTGTTGAGAAAATCGTGTTCTGCAATGACATGCCGGGTTTGCAGTGATTGCTGCTCGCGCCAGCGGAACCCGGAATCGAGCATTCCGACAATGACTCCATTTCCTGTAATTCCAAGACTGTGCAATTCCGGGATGTGGATCATTGCAAGCTGATCCAAAGATGGGCCGTAATCCAGCCCTGCCGTTTTCACGAGCCAGTCCGGCTTGTTGCCTCTGCTCCGCGCTCCGTTCTTTCCATAGAATACCGCAACGGGTGTAATTGATTTGACGAAGGGAAGCCGGCTGACGATGGCTGTGGCATCCGAAGAAAGGATGAAGCTCGCAGCGTTCAACCAGCGACTTTGTTGTCTGAGAATGCCGCCCGCTGCCATGACCCCCCGGATGTATGGTTGATACACGGCTACATCCGCAGCATCGATGAGTTCGCTGCGGGGCCGAACTTTCGCCCTTCGGGCTAATGCCCGGGGTTGAACAAATCGCGCGGCTTCCTGGTATGCCGGCGTGAGCTTGTCAAGCGCTCCAGATGACGCGATGGACGGCCCTTTGTCGTTGAAGCAGACCCAGTACTTCATTGTCGATTGAGAACGCAGTGGGGCGGGGAACACGAGAAACAGAAGGACGATAGCGGCAAATGCCGTTGCATGTACTGAGCGAACCACTGAAGTTCCCAACGTATTATTGTAGTTCGAGAAGCTTCTCGACGATTTTTATCGGCGTCACACCGTCCGCCTCTGCGTTGAAATTCGTGACAATGCGATGGCGCATCACCGGTCCGGCGACCTTCCGTACGTCTTCAATGTCGGGAGTATGCCTGCCTTCGAGAATCGCGAGCGTCTTCGCCCCGAGCACAAGATACTGAGAAGCCCGCGGTCCCGCCCCCCAGCTTAACCAATCCTTGATGAATTGAGGAGCCGTGGGAGAATCCGGTCGCGTGCGGGCAACCAGATTGACGGCATAGGAAACCACGTTATCGGCCACGGGCACGCGACGCACAAGGTCCTGGTAGAGGATGATGTCTTCCGACCCGAGAACGTGATTCAGCTGCGGTGCATACATGCTGGTCGTCGTCTTTACAATTTCGAGTTCCTCCGCGCTGGACGGATAATCGAGCCATAGGTTGAACATGAACCGGTCGAGCTGTGCTTCCGGCAACGGGTAAGTGCCTTCCTGTTCTATGGGATTCTGGGTGGCGAGCACGAAGAATGGCTCCTCGAGAACATATTTCTGGCCGGCGGCCGTAACGTGATGTTCTTGCATTGCTTCGAGCAGCGCGGCCTGTGTCTTCGGAGGTGTTCGGTTGATCTCATCGGCCAGGAGAATGTTGGCGAACACCGGACCCTTCACGAACTTGAATGATTTCGTTCCTGTCGCCCGGTTGTCTTCGATGATTTCCGTTCCGGTGATGTCGCTCGGCATGAGGTCGGGTGTGAACTGAATACGGCTGAATTTCAGATCCATCACCTGCGCGAGTGTCTTGATGAGCAGGGTCTTGGCAAGGCCCGGCACGCCCACGAGCAAACAGTGCCCGCGCGCAAGCATCGCGACGAGCAGTTGTTCGATGACGGTAACCTGTCCCACGATAACTTTCCCAATCTCCTTGTTGATCGCATCGAAACTTGCTTTCAACGACTGGGCGGCTTCTACATCGTTCATCGATTTCACGTTCAGAGGTTTGTTCATGCTCGGTCCTTGTTCATAATCGTGTTTCCCAATAAATTTCGTCGCGCAGTTGTTTGATCCATTTTTGATATTCTGTATTGCGTTTATAGACGAGGGTGAGCTGTTCGACGCGTTTCCAATCGCTCGCCAAAGTCATAGTGTGCTCGGGAATCCTTTTCTTCACGTAAACGATATGATATCCTTTCGACGTACCATAATCGACCTCGGCGGGGTCGCTGATATCGCCGGCTTTCAGATCCTGCACGGTTTGTATGAGTGACTTATCGAACTGGTCTACGGTGAGCGACCCCAATAATCCGCCGGTAGGGCCGGTCTCTTTGTCATCGGAATACCGTTTGGCCAGGTCCGAGAAATCGGCGCCATGGGTGATACTGTCCTTGAGCGATTTGAGAAATCCGATCGTCAGGGCGGACATGTTACTGTCTTGCTGGATTTTGAAAAGGATATGCCGTGCGTGGACCGATTCTCCCCTGCGCTCGAGGAGCTGGATAACGTGAATGCCGAACGGCGTCTCGATGAGATTGGCAAGCTGATTTTCCTGGAGTCCGAACACGGCCTCCTCAAATTCCTTCACAAACTGTCCCCGTCGCGCGAAGCCCAGGTCGCCTCCGGCCACCGCCGAGCCGGGATCCTCGGAATACCGTCGCGCGAAACTGGCGAAATCGCCCCCTGCTTTTATCGAGTCCAGAACCGCATGCGCCTTCATCTTGACGGCATTCTTTGCCCTATCGCTCGGTTTGGGAATCTTGAAGATGTGGTAGAGTTCCAGTTCTTCCGGCACGCGCGGCAGGCTATCCCTGTATTGTGCGTAGAATTCTTCAACCTCGCGCCGTGAAACCTGCAGGTCGCCAAATTTTGCCTGGTCGAGCTTCTCGGCAAAAATCTGTTTCCGCGTTTCGTCACGAAATTCATGTTTCATTTTTGAAATTGGCATGCCGTAAATATCCTCCAATTTCTTTTCCGAACCCGCCTGTTGCACGTTCCTGGCGATCACGGCATCGAGCCTGTTAACGACTTCGTCGTCCGTAACCGTGATATTCGTATCTTCCAGCGCTTTGGTGAGGATGAGTTTCTCGTTTATCATCGCGTCGAGGACTTGCTTTTGAAGCCCGCGGGTGTTCGGGTCAACATGATTATTGAACACATAGAATTCGACCTGGGCATTCAGGTCGGAGAGCAGAACACATTCATTGGCCACCACGGCCACGATGCGGTCCAGCACGACCGGTTGAGTGAAGGCGGGAAAGGGCATCATCCCCAAGATGCATGCAACGATGACGGAGAAGGATGAGGGAAGCTTATTCATGTTCTTGAATTTCTGTTGTGTCCGGTTGTACCGATGGGGATACTATCTCAACATTGTAACGCTTGCGAAGAGTTCCGAGAAGGTCGTCATACCGTTGACGCCGGCGTTCGATCACCATCCGATCCCGCACTTCATCGCGAACGATCTCGAATTGGGCCGGTTGTCCCTGTTCGACCTTTGCGAGAGCCTGGAGCACGAAATACCCCATCGACGTTTTCACCGGGAAGGAAATCTCGTTGATGGCAAGCGTCGCTGCCACTTTCCAGAGCTCGCCAGGGAAGAGCGTGCGTTGTGAGTAGTATTTGCCTGAAATCAGGGAAACAATTGCCGGAGAAACCGTGGTATCGGAGAGCGCTTTCGAGACCGTCTCTTCCCATGTGGACCCCCGCGAGAGGCTTCCGGAGAACGAGCTGGCGCGTTCACGGGATCCAAAAGCCACAAGGTTAAGCTTGATCATGTCTTCCCGCACGAAGAATTCGGGACCATGTTGCTGAAAGTATGTTTGCATCTCGTCTTCGGTAATTCCGGCGGTATCGCTGTACAGCTGCTGCCGGAGAAAATGTTGAATTGTAAGTTGTCGTTCGGCTTCGGCAAGGTCGTGTTGAAACGGTTCCGTGTGCCCGATCCCTTTTCGTTGTGCCTCCTGGTACAGAAGTTCATTTGCTACCCAGGATGAAACATAATTATTTACCTGGTGTTCAAACGTGTCGTTCGTTGTATCGATGGAGGCTCTCGCCTGTTCAACTGTAAGCACTTCATCGCCGACACGGGCGAGGAGTGTTCCTTTCCCCGGCGCGTGGCGACAGCCGACGGCTAGGAAAGCTGTCAGTATGCCCAGTACGAGCGCATGCTTCATCTCGGGGAAAAATCAATACGAGACATGTGGCAAGCTGAAGGCATCGCGAAGACGCTCTTTGTATTGCTTGATTGCATAACGATGCCGAAGTCGGTCGACCCAATCCTGTTCAATTTTCTTCGAGAGGAACTCCTGGTACTGGTTCGAAATTTCAGCTCCGGCTTCTTCGTAGGTCTTTTCCCGTGGACCATCTCTCTTCACCGACATGATGATGCTGTAGCCGCCCGTCGCTATCTCCGCCGGCTCGGAGATTTCTCCGATTTTCTGCTTTGCGGCAATCGCAGCTTGCTCATCGGCGTCAAGAGGCTTCAGCCCGCGTGCGCCATGTTTGCTTCGCAATTCGGGATCCTCATTATAGCGGGCAGCCATGTCTCCGAAACTGGCACCGTGCGTCAGGGAATCGAAAATCATGAATGCAAGAGTGTCGGATGAGACATGAATTTCATTATACCCTACGCGATCGGGAAACATGAACTTGCTCCTGTGGTCCTCAAAATAGCTCCTGAGTGCGGAATCCGACACCGTAATATTGTTCCAAACCTCCGACTGTTCCGCCCTGAACAACACAACTCCGTCTTCGTACTCTTTCATGAGGGAAGCGAATTCAGGGCTTCGATTCTCCAGCCCGATGGACTTCTCATCGAGGAGAAATGACTCGGCAATCCGGTCGACGCGGGGTTGCAGGTCGGATCTCCGCAACATTGTATTCCGATATTCGGGCTGCTTGTCCAGCACGCTCAGAACCGCGTCTAGCGAGTGGGGCTTCCCGTTGATAATCATGATCGTCTGTTTCCGAACCGGTTGTGGTACTCCACCCGCCCAGGCGCTGTCACCGATGCTCTTCATGGAATCGAGGTACGTGAGACATGCGTCAAATGTTGAATCAATAAAAGCATAGTGATAGTCTCGCTTCAGCATAGCGATGAAAGCGCCGTAATCTTCTGCATAGCGGTTCTGCTGGTAACGCTTTTTTAGATCTTCGTGGAGCTCCGTCAAGGGCGCAATCGGCTTCACGCTATCACACCGGATGATATGATATCCGAACGGGGTCTTGATGACGCCGGAGGTCTGCCCAGGGGCAAGCTCAAAGCATACTTCGTCGAAAGGCTGCACCCACCGGCGGCGCTCAAACCATCCGAGGTCGCCGCCCATCGACGCACTGCCCGGATCCTCCGAGAACTTCGTCGCGAGCTTTGCAAAATTCCAGCCATGGCTCAGGCTATCCTGCATTGCATGAATCCGCCGCAGCGCCACCGCAGTATCGGCCGAATCGGATGCCGATATTTTAAATCGCGCCATGATGTGGCTGACTTTCAAAGAGCCTCGCGATGGAATGCGGTCGAGTATCTTGATGACATGATAGCCGAATGGACTGCGTACCGGGAACGAGCTGATTTCGCCTTTCTTCATGGCGTACGCTGCATTCTCGAACGTGACGGTCATTTGCCCGCCGGTGAAGTAATATACATCGCCGTGGTTTCCTTTCACCGTTGGATCGTTCGAATTGGCCAGCGCGAGCGAATCGAAATTCTCACCTGCCCGCGCATGTTTGATTATATCCACGGCTTTCTCCCACGCGGCAAGGGTATCTGCGGTCGAAGAGTTTTTCTTGAGAGCAATCAGGATTTGCTGCGCCCGGATTTCTTCATGCCGGCGGTCGTACGTCAGCTGAATACCGGGGTCGGTGACTTCTTTGTCGATAATGAAAGTTGCGGCAAGACTCGAGCGATACTGGCGCATCTCGTCTTGAAGCTCCGGATCATCGGGGACATTCTTTGCATACGCGTCTTGAAGTTTCAGCTTGTAGTCCGTCAAAAGGTCGAGAAAGTGTTCGCGCTCCTCCATCGTGCTCTTCTTTCCAGCATCCCAGCCACCGCTGTTGCGCGTATAGAAATTCTCATACTCCTTGAGCGGAACCTTGGTGGGGCCGACTTCGAGCACAACGACGTCTACCCCGCTCGGAGAGCACCCGCTTAATGCCAGACAAAATGCGAAGAGAGCGATAGCGACCCAATGAATCATCCTCATAGCCAAGAAACCTTTCAAAGTAAAGCGTTTTCGGTTGGAAACTGATATTATCAAGCATTAAGTATAACCAAATTTCCTGAAAGATTCAAGAATTTCGGCAAAAACAGGCAAAACCCCGGAGGATAGCGAGATACAAATCATCCCGGAGACTGTTCGGAAGCACGATTTCATTTTGTCTCATCTTGATTCCGACGCGCTTTTTGTCTATATTTTTGAGTGTTTTTCCAACCGAGAACTCGCTTTGTGAATAAATATTTCAATTTTGTTAAGATCGAGCATACGCTTTTCACACTGCCTCTGATTTACGGGGGCCTTTTGCTCGGCGTTCGTGAAATGCCTTCCGCAAATCTTCTGTTCCTGGTTTTGCTGGCGGCAGTGGGTGCACGGACGGCGGCATTTGCGCTGAACCGGATCATCGACCGTGAAATCGACAGGCGGAACCCGCGCACCGCGATGCGGGAACTTCCGAGCGGCAGGATGACGCTCCTGGAAGCGCTTGGCGTATTTTCTATCGGCAGTTTACTGTACTTCGGAGCGGCGGCAATGATCTCGTCGTTTTGTTTGATGCTGTCTCCGATTCCGCTTATTATCTTTGTCGTTTATCCTTTTATGAAACGCTTCACGCCGTTGGCCCACTTCGGCGTCGGTCTCGGAATGTCCATGGCGCCGCTGGGTGGATGGTTTGCGGCATCCCCGACCTTCGATAATATCCTGCCGGCAGTCTTGTTGTGCGTCTTCACCGTGTTCTGGGGAGTGGGGTTCGACATTATTTACGCCACGCTCGACGAGGATTTCGACCGGCAGGCACACCTTTTTTCGTTCGTATCGCAATTCGGAAAGAGAAAAGCGCTCCTGTGGTCGGCGTTGTTTCATATCGCTGCCTTTTCTTGCCTGGCGCTTCTCTTCCTTATAACATTCCGCACATGGTACGCTTTGCCCTTCCTGCTTCTCGCCGGACTGATGCTGTGGTATGAGCAGCGCAAAGCTTCCAACGTCGAACTGGCATTTTTTAGAGTCAACGCCGGACTTGGCTTCGTTGTCTTCGCAATGATCGCCATCGGAGCGGCGCTGAAGTGAGACTCATCGTCGGTATCACCGGATCATCGGGCGCAGTGTACGCCGTAGATTTCCTGAAGAAATGCACCGCCGACAAATTCCTCGTCGTCAGCAAATGGGGAAAGGTTCTGCTCAAGGATGAAACGCGCTTGTCGGAGAAGGATTTACTGCCGTACGTCAAGCGACAATTTTCCGACGACGACCTGACCGCGCCGATTGCCTCAGGCTCCAACAGGTTCGATGCCTTTGTTGTTCTTCCCTGCTCAACGTCAACGCTCGGGAAAATCTCATCCGGAATCGGCGATACCCTCCTCACCCGGACGGCACAGGTTGCCCTGAAGGAGCGATTCAAACTTGTGCTCTGCATCCGGGAGACTCCGCTATCCACGATTTCCCTTGAACAGTGTGCGAGGCTCTCGCGCGACGGCGCGGTCATCATGCCTTTGAGCCCGCCGTTGTATTTCGTTCCGAAGTCGGTGGACGAGTACGTCTCCGCATTCACCGATAAATTGCTCGGTGTCCTCGGATTGCGGGAATCCCGCGGCTGGCGTGCGGAAGAGCTGGAGTAAGAAGTGTGGCTCTCCGTGAATATCTTCAAATCCTCGAACGCAACGGCGAACTCCACCGCACACGGGTTGAAATAGACCCGGCCCTCGAACTCACTGAAGTTTCCATCCGCGCGCTCAGAGAAGGCAAACCCGCTCTCATGGTAGAGCAGCCAAAGGGCTCAACCATTCCATTGGTAGTCAATCACTTTTCCAGCCCAAGACGGATCGAGCTTGCTCTTGGCAGACATCCCGACCGGATCGGCGAGGAGCTGATCCAATTCCTCGAACGGGCATTCCCACCAACTTTCAAGGCACTGTTCGACAACAAGCCGATCGTCAAACGATTCCTCAACGCCCGTCCAAGAATCGTTTTGACCGGGATTTCTCAGGAGGTTGTCGGCCATCCCGACCTTGATGCGCTTCCGGTCCAGCTCTGCTGGCCCGGGGACGGCGGGCGATTCATCACGTACGGGCAGACCATTACGCAGGATCCGCGTGACGGAAAACGCAACATCGGCATTTACCGGATGCACGTTTTCGACCGCTCGACAACCGGGATGCACTGGCAGATTCAGAAGGGCGGCGGGTTTCATTTCTATCAGGCCGAAAAGCAGGGCAGGGAGTTCGAGCTTGCCGTAGCGCTCGGTACCGACCCAGCGTTGCTCCTCGCGACCGTCGCTCCGCTGCCGGAGGGAATCGATGAGGCAATGTTCGCCGGCTTTCTCCAAAACAAACGTGTCGAGTTTGTGAAGGGAAAAACAATTTCTCTCCGCGTTCCGGCTTCGGCTGAATTCATTCTGGAGGGAATCGTCCCGGCAAAGGAGCGAAGGATGGAGGGGCCGTTCGGTGACCATTTCGGTCACTACTCGGCCGCCGCGGAATTCCCCGTCTTCCACATCAAGGCCATGACGCACCGCCGTAATCCCGTGTACCCTGCCATCGTTGTCGGCAAACCGCCGATGGAAGATAAATTCCTCGGTGATGCGACGCAGCAAATGCTCGGACCGCTCGTAAGACTCATCCACAAGGAAGTACGGAGTCTCTGGGCATACTACGAAGCCGGATTTCATAATCTTCTCGCGGTTGGGATCGAGCAGCGGTACCAGAAGGAATCGATGAAAGCCGCGCTCGGCCTGATGGGAACCGACCAGCTCTCGCTGACGAAATGCATGGTCACCGTCTCCGCCGGAGTCGATGTGCGCGACTGGCACGCGGTGTTGAAGGAAATCAGGGATAATTTCGACCCGCATTACGATTTCGTCATGATCCCAAAGGTGCCGCTCGATACGCTCGACTTCACAAGCTACAGGATGAATCTTGGAAGCAAGATGATTATCGACGCCACGAAAAAGCCCGAGAGGGGATTGGGGTTAGCGGTTAGCGGTTCGAGTCAAGAAGAACAACTCAAAGATTTTTGCTTAAAGCTCCCGAGTTTCGACAGAAGAATTCTCGAAACAAATCTTGTCGAGAACACTCTGCTCCTTGTAAAAGTAAATTCTACTGTTTCAAATCTCAAACCTCAAACCTCGAACCTCGAACCAACCGATAAAACACAATTGCTCCAAAAACTTATATCTCTTCCAGAACTTGCACAACTGAAACTGCTCGCTCTCGTCTCCCCCGATGTGGATATTCACGACAGGGAAAGCTATATTTGGGGAGTCTTCACGCGCTTCGACTGCGAAAGGGATGTGATTTTCACCGAAAACAAGCTCGTCGGCATTTCCCCTGTGTATGAAGGAGTGATGGGCATCGACGCCACCTGGAAACCGGGCTATCCCGAACCGCTTGTGATGCCCGAAGAAATAGTGAAAAGAGTCGACGAGAAGTGGGGCAAAATCTGGAAGTCCTGATTCCCTTTGCGTCCTCTGCGCTTCCTTTGCGACCTTTGCGTTTAAAATCTTTTAACGCAGAGAACGCAAAGACCTCGCAAAGGGCGCAAAGAAATCTGCATATAGAAACTAACATTTCGAATTTTTCGTTCAGTAGATGGTATGACAATTAACTTCAGAGATAGATTACTTACTCCCATCTGGGAGAAAATTCAAAAAGGTGAACGCCTCTCGCTCGAAGACGGCGCGACATTGTACAACACCGCTGACTTCATCGCGCTCGGCAAGATGGCGCACTTCGTCCAGCAGCAGAAGAGCGGTGATGCTGTGTACTACGTCCTCAATCGCAAGATCGAGCCGACGAACGTCTGCGTTCTCTCCTGCAAGTTCTGCGACTTCGCCACCAAACCCAGCAAGCCCGACGCCTACGAAATGAGCATCGAAGAAATCCTTTCGAAGCTTACCCCCGACCTGAATGAAGTCCACATCACGGGCGGAATGCCTGCCCATCTCGGCTGGGATTACTATGTGAACATGCTGAAGGAGATCAAACGTAATTTCCCTGACATCGACATCAAGGCCTATACGGCGGTCGAAATCGACTTCTTTGCAAAGAAATTCAGGATGTCCGTCGAGGAAGTTCTGCGCCAGCTGAAAGACGCGGGCTTGCGCACAATGCCGGGCGGCGGCGCGGAGGTTTTCTCCGAGCGCGTGCGGCGGCTGCTCTTCAATCAGAAAATCGGCGCAAAGCGCTGGCTCGACATCCATCGCATCGCCCACAAGATGGGCATCCCGACCAACGCTACTCTATTGTACGGACATATCGAGACGATCGAAGAACGACTTGTTCATTTCAAGCTGTTGCGTGAGTTGCAGGACGAAACCGGAGGATTTCTTTCTTTCGTCCCGCTGGCGTTCCAGCCGGGTGATACTGGGATAAAAGTGCGGTCGCAATATACCTCCGCAATCGACGATCTGAAGACCATCGCCGTCTCCCGTCTCATGCTCGACAACTTCCCGCACATCAAAGCCTACTGGGTGATGCTGACGGAAGAAGTCGCATCGATTGCGCTTAACTTCGGCGCCGACGACATGGACGGCACGGTCGGCGAGGAGCATATCGCCCACGACGCCGGCGCCACGAGTCCGATGAAGCTTGCGAGAGACCAGATCGTGAAGATCATCAGAGGTGCGGGAAAGATCCCCGTCGAGCGGGACATCTATTATAATCCCATCAACATATGGACGGACCGCGTCGTCGCGAAAATCCCGTATCTCAATTCGGTTCCGTTCTACCATTATTTTGAAAAAGGCGAGCTTAAAATCCTCCCTGTCAGCCCGAGACGCATGGGATTGTTGTGCGAAAAGGGCCAGCTCGACGCCGGTCTTTTCTCGCTGATGGATTATTTCCGACAGGACGCTCAACTCGAGCCGCTGAACTGGGGCATTACCACGCGCGACCAGGTGAAGAGCGTGATGCTCTTTTCAAATCACGGCTGGCGCGACCTCAACGGGAAACTCATCGGCATCATCGACGACACGGCAACGTCCGTCCGGCTGCTGCAGGTGCTGCTCGAGAAGAAGTACGGAGTGTCGGCGACATTCGAGCGCCTCCACGCCGGCGTCAACCACTACTCGAAGTACGACGCCGTGTTGCTCATCGGCGACGAAGCGCTCTATCGCAACAAGTACGGGCTCGAAGGTTTCGAGATCGTGTATGACCTGGCAAAAGAGTGGTACGAATGGAAGAAACTACCGTTTGTTTTTGCCGTGTGGGCGGTGAAGAAGTCCCTCCCGCCCGAAATAAAGCAGGATCTCGGCGAAATTATCGAACGGGCGCTCAATAAATCCGACGGTTGTCTTGGAGAAATCGGGGAACTTGCCGGCAAGCGCATCGGTTTGACCGTGGGTGAGGTGGAGGAATACCTCGAAGGATTCAACTACCGCCTCGGCGAGCGGGAACACGAAGCGATGAGGGAGTTCAGGAAGTTGGTGGAAGAAGTACAAACCATTCGCATCAAGTAGGAGTACACAATGAGTAAGGCAAAGGAACCAACCGTAACATATGTCGTTGATAAGAAAGGAAAGAGAACGGCGGTTATTCTTCCCATTGAAAAGTATGAAGAATTGTTGGAAGATTTGGGGGATCTTGCAATAGCCGCTTCTCGTAAAACAGAACCCACCTACGATTGGGAAGATTTGAAAAAGAAGCTCAAAAAGGATGGAATCCTTTAGAATAAAGTACAGAGCATCGTTTGAAAAGGAGATTCGGAGGGTCCCACGGGCACATGTGGCCCGAATTGCCGCTCACATTGATTCCCTTTCGCTCGATCCGTTTCCATCCGGAAGCAAGAAACTCGGGGGAGAAGATGTTTACAGGATCCGCGTGGGAGACTACCGAATTGTCTATTCACTCGACACAGATAAGAAAACAATAATCATAGAAATGGTCAAGCATCGAAAAGATATTTACCGAAAGCTCTCGCGGTGGTAAAAATGAACGTGCCGCTTTTGGCTATCATCGAAAAAGTCAGGAATCACGAACGCATAACTCCCGAAGAAGGTTTAGCGCTTCTTCAAAAAGCGGAGCTGCTTGACCTCGGAGAGCTCGCGACGGAGATCCGGTTTCGCAAGAACCCCGAACCACGCGTCACGTTCGTCGTCGACACGAACCCGAATTACTCCAACGTCTGTAACATCGACTGCATTTTCTGCGCGTTCTACCGCCATCCCGGCGAAAAGGGCGAGTACACCTACAGCATCGACGACATGATCCAAAACTTCAAGGAAGCTGCGCGACACGGAGTGACAACGGTGCTCCTGCAGGGCGGCGTACACCCATCCCTTCCATTCGAGTATTATGTTGAAATGGTCGAGCAGACGGTTAAAGAAGTGCCGGAAGTGACGCCGCATTTCTGGTCGACATCGGAAATCATCGGCATGTCTCAAGTTTCAGGTCTCACGATTCAAGGAGTACTGCGGCGATTCTGGGATGCCGGACAGCGGACACTTCCGGGCGGCGGAGCGGAAATTCTCTCGGACCGCGTGAAGAAAAAAATCAGTCACCTCAAAGGCACGAGCGCCGACTGGCTCAACGTCATGCGCGAGGCACACAGGATCGGCTTTAAGACGACGGCAACAATGATGTACGGCCATCTGGAAACGGACGAGGATATCATCGAGCATCTCGAGAATATCCGGCAACTTCAGGATGAGCACAAGGGTTTCACGGCATTCGTTCCGTGGAGCTTCAAGCCGGGCAACACGCCGCTTGAAAAGATCATTCCCCATTATGCGACCCCGGTCCGGTACCTGCAGATGATCGCCATCTCCCGGATTTATTTAGACAACTTCGACCATATCCAGGCATCCTGGTTTTCGGAAGGCAAGAAGACCGGCCAGATCGCGCTCCATTTCGGAGGCGACGACTTTGGAGGAACGTTGTTCGAGGAAAATGTTCACGCCGCCGCAAACTTTGTCAACAAGACAAACACGGACGAAGTCGTTCAATTGATCCGGGATGCCGGCTTCATACCGGCCCAGCGGACAACGCTCTACGAGACGTTGAAAGTGTACGAAAAATCACAGGCTGCCTGACGACAATCAGACAGCTTACAGTCCCCCACAGTAAGGCACACGTATGGCAACAGTAGACGATATTATCCGGCGAGCAAAGCGCGCGGCAGGGGAGTTCCGTAAGTTTAACCAACAACAGGTTGATACGATCGTCCGCGCGGTGTATCTTGCCGCAATGGACAACCGCGTCCGGCTTGCAAAAATGGCTGCCGAGGAAACGAACCTCGGGGTCTGGCAGCACAAGGTCATGAAGAACGTCATCGCCGGCCAGCTTGTCTACGACAACATCAAGAACCAGAAGACGGTCGGCGTGATCTCGGAAGACGCCGTCTCCGGAATCATTGAGCTGGCACAACAGCTTGGACCCATTCTCGCACTTGTGCCCGTGACCAACCCGACGTCGACCACCATCTTCAAAGTTCTCATCACCATGAAGACGCGCAATCCGGTGATCATCAGCGGCAACCCGATGGCAAAGAATTCCGTGGCGGAGACGGCGCGCGTTTGCTACGAAGCGGCCATTAAAGCCGGCGCTCCGGAGGACTGCGTCCAGTGGCTGGCCAAGCCGAACATCATGAAAACAAAGGAGATTATGGTCCACCGCGGTCTGGCGCTCATCCTTGCGACAGGAACCGGCGAGCTGGTTAAAGCGAGCTACAGCTCGGGCACCCCGACCATCGGTATCGGATCCGGGAACGTGCCTGTCTATATCGGAGCCAGTGCGGATATTCCCTTCGCCGTGCAGAGCATTCTCCTCTCGAAGACGTTTGACAACGGTTCGATCTGCGCCAGCGAGCAGGCCGTGGTTGTCAAACGGGCAATGGCGAACAAGATCATCGACGAGTTCAAGCGCCAGAAAGCGTACTTCATGACGCCCGAAGAGATCGAGAAAATTGGACGGATCGCCTACGATGCCGAGCGCGGCGTCATGACGGCTGCTGTCGTGGGGCAGCCGGTGGAGCGCATCGCCGAAAAGGCGGGTTTCACCGTGCCGGAGGGTACGACTGTTCTGGTGGGAATTGTCGACAAGGTATCGCGCGATTGTCCGCTGTCGGCAGAGCTTCTTGCGCCTATCCTGGCATTTTACATTGAGGAGGATTTCGAGTCGGGCATGGAGAGATGCAAGGAGATCATACGGTTCGGCGGCGTCGGGCACACTGCCGTCATTTATTCGAACAAGCCGGAACGCATCGAGTATTTTTCCCGGACACTCGACGTGGCCCGCCTTCTGGTCAACACGCCGTCGACGCACGGCGCCCTAGGGGGAATCTACAATTCTCTCCCGCCCTCATTCACGCTCAGCTGCGGCTCCGGCGGCAAGAACAGCACAACAGACAACATCTCCACGCGGAATCTCCTGAACATTCACCGCATCTGTCGCCGCAGGATCAACGAGCGATGGATGAATGTGGCTACGGAAACATTCCTCGATGAATCAATCACCGGCGAACGGTTTGAGGTAGAGTACAACAAGAATTCATGACGTGTAGAGTACTGCCCTGGGAGGGAGTTCCTACTCCCGACCATTGGGAACATGTCAAGGATGTTGTCGCCGGCAGTAAGATGGCTGGGCGGGTCGGGAGCACAGCTCCCTCCCAGCGAGTGTCCAGTAGAGTCCGATTCGTAATCGGACTGGCCCAGCATGTCCGTTTCGGGGGAACGGACTCTACGGCAAAGCACGATTTTTCGCTTCTTCCCTTGTAGACGGAATCACCTCCAAGAACAACAGAGCGCCCACCTTATCGATGGACGCTCTGATTCCCTCTTGATGTGTGTTTGTTTGGTTGGAATCCTCGCCATTGTCGCCGCCAAAGGCCTATGGGCTGAGGCGCGGAGACCGACGGTAGGCCGTTTTCATCCAAACCGAAAATATAAGCACGATTGTTGGCTACCACCTGACAAATTGTTCTATTCCTCTCACCAACCATTTTCATGATAAAGCGATAGGATTTCGGTGCTTGACAGCGCTCGGTTGTATATGCGGATGTCATTGAGTTTACCCTCCCAGTGGTCACCAGCGGCGCCTACGGGTTTCCATCCGATGTAAAGATCATAATTCGTGACGTGAATACCCCCACTCACATGAATACTGTCTACCGCAATGACCCCATCGATCCACATTTGCTGTGTATGTGTGGAACTATCAAAAGTTGCTACAACGTGGTGCCATTGATTAAGAGATGGCTGTGGTGTAGGTAGATCCCCATTGGTTACATTGTACAGATAGAAATGAAAAGCCGCTGGGTTACTGTACAACATATATTGGGTGTCACCATTACCTTTTTCAAGAACTCTAGAGCCGCCAAGCCAAACACGAGGGTAGATCCATGCACTAATGGTAATTGCATTTGAAGAATTCAAAGATGGACTATTGGGAACTTCCACATAACTACTGGAACCATTAAAGCTATACGCCATATTTGCATTTCCGAATCTATCGGTGTCTGGAGTCGCGCCGTTGTTTGTACCATTGTTGCTGTTGCCACTTGAGTCATGGGCATTGCCATTAAACGGGTACCAAGCAACCAAGCCTTGCGTTGGAATTGTGCCGGACCCGATAGAAAATGTAATACTATCAATTTGCAAGAGCTGGAAAGTTGTCGTTGTTTGATCAGTTTTGTGCACGGTCATCGTTTGGGAAAACGAGAACTGCGTTAGCAAAACTGTGATGACAAAAGTAATAGCGGATTTCATTCTTGTATCTCCTGTATCAATTTGGTGTCAGGTTATTTGATAAAAAGCATTTTCTTGGCGAGCATCGAGTTCTCAAAAGCGACTTGGTAGATGTACAAGCCGCTCGCGACAGTCTGCCCATTGTTATTCTTACCATCCCAAACAACCGAGTGCATACCTTGGACTTGACGGGTGCTTTCAAGAGTCTTTACCAACTGTCCATTAATACTGAAGACCTTGACCTCGACATTTCCAGACTTTGGTAGCTCGTATTCAATCGTGGTGTTTGGATTGAACGGGTTGGGATAGTTTTGAAGCAGAGCAAAAGTTTTGATTACGGTCGGCAACCTTTGGTTGCCAACGTCGGTGGGACCTGAGAAGGTGAGCTTCTGAATGTCCTGAACTGGAATTGAGGTGGTGCTTCCTCCTTTCATTCGGACATTCATATAGTACGTCTGCGAGTAGATACTACAGGAACACACGATTAATAAAAAGACGAATCTTTTCATGGGAAATCCCTCGTAGAGTCAACGGATTGGTGGATTATAATGGGTCACATCTAATTTTCATCACAATCGGGACGGTTTGCTGAAAATCTGGAAAGAAAAGTTTCGGGTAGGTCGGGAGCACAGCTCCCTCCCAGCACCCGACTGGGAGGGAGGCTCCTACTCCCGACCCCAGAGAGGCGGAAGGGTCGAAAAGGATGGTGCGGCTATAAGCCCTTTGCGCTCGGAGTTTATCCCGCCGCACGGCGGGACGTTCTCCGCGTTTCAATATCCTAATCGCAGAGGTCGCAGAGGCGGTTTCCCTCGCTCCCGCATCTGGAGAGCATTTATCCACAGTCGGATGGTGGAAATTTCGCCACCCCGATGGTTGATTTTTACAAGTCATTGATATATATTGCGTTTGGGTAAGAAGGAAACGGCTCGATATGAAGTGATCATTTACTGGAGTAATGAAGACAAAGCATTTATTGCCGAAGTTCCGGAGCTTCCGGGATGCATGGCTGATGGTCCTACACTCAAAGAAGCGCTTGCAAATGTAGAGGTTGTCATTCAAGAGTGGTTAGAAACCGCAAAAGAGATAGGGCGCTCAATTCCTGAACCGAAGGGAAGGTTAGTGTTTGCATAAACTTGCGAAGGTTCCCGCCAAGGAGATCGCCAGAGGCGGATAAAATGGACCGCCCGCTGCGGGCATTGCGTAGGTTGCGATCCGCCAATCACGATAAAGTTGGGCGGTCAAGAAAGGTGACGGGTTGGTCGAAATCATCGCAGTGAAACCTTCCGAAGGTTCAAAGATGAAAGCAAGGGGCAACCTTCGGAAGGTTGCTACGCACTCTACGGCAAAGGTTGCCTCACCCTTGTAACTTCCTTCCGCCATTCTCTCCCATCCCAATAACGGATGCCGTTCTTGAGGTTCTCGAGATACGCGTTATCAATTGTGCCGGTGACTTTACCTTCGTCTCTCAATTTTGCATGAAGCCGGTCAGTCGTGTTCTCCGATTTGACATAGAGGGGCACCATCTGTCGTGAGAAATAGTAATGAAAATGCCACTGAGTGCCGTCAGGAAGTGTTGAGGATACGTGAAACTGAAGAACATCGGGACTATCGAAAAGCGCGAATTCTGTGAAGCTACTTTGTCGTAGGGCAACGTTTATGTCTGATTGCGGAAACCTAATGTAATTGATTTCCGCGCCCGAAGGTGAGAGAACGAGGCCTGGGCAAACGCTTGAGCGAGTTTTTCCGGTAATCATTCTGGGGTCCAGAACCACGGCCATTGGGAATTCACCCTGTGTAGTGTCTTGCGTGTCATTCACGCCGCAGGCAATCACTTCGTTGCGACCGTCACCGTCGACATCAACTGCGTAAAGAGCAACCAAACTTCCGAAGTGCCAGTACTGGCCAAGGATATTTCCCCTTGAATCGAGGCGGGCAATATAACTAGGGGAGCGCCCTATGTTATTGGCGGACACGAGTATTTCTTTCCCTCTGCGCTTTTCAACGTCGACGACGAGAATCATGTCTGCGTTGTAATACTGCGAGTACGGACGATCGAGATAATTCACGCTGTCGACAAATGGAATCTCCCACAGCACTTTCTTGGCCGCAACGTCAATCAGGCTAAGTTTTTGTCCATGTTGGTTCGTAGTATATTGATCCCCCACCAGGAAATGGGTTGTGATGATTTCGTTTTTGCCATCTCCGTCCAGGTCGGCTAATACTGTACGAAAGAAACTCCCTTCTCGATGTATGTTTTCTTGGGTCACATCTGGTGAAGGAATTTGCCACAGAAGCGCGTAATGGTCATCGTAAACATCGATGGTTGAGGACGCGACATTATACTGCCAGCGCGTCGGGTTGCTCTGGTTGGCCGGTCTCAACACCGTGAGGAAAAGCGCCGCTGCCACCACGCCCATAGTCACAAAACTGCCCGCGCCTGCTGCAATCGGATGCCTCCGCACGAAGTAGAAGAATCTTCCGACAAGTGTCGTCGGTCTGTAGACCGCGGGCGGAGCGTACGTGTCGTAAAACGGAACGGGCGAAACATTCCGCCTAACAAGCGCTGTTTCATCCGAGGACTCGAAACTCGGGACTTCCTTGAGCTCTTCCTTCAATTCGGCATGAAAAGCACTCATCTCTTCCACCAACTCCCGGCATCCATGACACCCGGCGAGATGATCTTCGATTTCATGGCGCTTCTCTTCCACCTCCTTGGCTTGAAGGACGTACAGCTCTAACGTGTGTTCATTAATATGGTGCATTGTCTATTATGTTATCGTATCAATCTGTAATGTTTGCTGAATCCGGGCAATCCCGGTTGTCATTCAGATATATAACAGAAATCAATACTCGATGTCACGCAAAGGTGGATTCAAGATGAAACCAGTGATCCGAACTCACCCTGTGGTCCCTCTCTAAATTTAGAGAGGGACGTTGGTTCTCCAAACGCTCCCCTTCTCTTTTTAAAGAGAAGGGGCTGGGGGATGAGTTCCGACAATCGCATCTTAAAAGTTCTTTTCCCCCTTCCATGAGCAACCGAACCTAAAAATCCTTCTTCAACTGCTCTGTTACTTTCCTGCGCGTTATCCGTGCGAGATACTCAAGCTTTGACTTGTGCCTTTTGTTGTACTCTTCGCGTTCCAGGTCGGGAACGAAAGCGCGCAAACTTTCAAACAGAGAATATCCCTCGCCGTCACGATTGACGATTTGTGAAACCAGCAATCCCTGAATCACATTGAAATAGTTTTCATACATCATCTCTTCCACTTTTTGTTTCCCGACGTACCGTTCCTGCAATTCGTCTTTGGCTCTTCTGCACATGCTCTCGATAATCGCTTGAGCTTCAACCGCAACAAGATGATCGTCTTGATGCGGCTCGTCAGCGACCCCCTCATGCTTATTGCTGTACACAGACCGGAACGTCATTGCGACGTCCATCAAGGAAACGATCCGGCTCCGGTCGCCTTGTTCTCGGAGGTAGTGCGACAGCTTTGCCAGCAAGGAAGGAATGCTCTCGGTGCCGTTCGCGCACTATTGCATCTCCCGGTCAAGGTCGGCACGTTCAATTTCCGGGAAGTGTTCCAACGTGTCACACATGCTTGGGACAATGCACTGCTCATTGAATCGCTCAACGACGGTAAAATTCTGCAGCGCCCCCACGGCCAGCTTCACGTTTCGCAAAATCTTGCCCAGCGACGGGTCGTTTTCGTGATACAGTCGGAACAGGTTCTGATTAACGCGCGAGCAAACCAATCGCCGGGTATAGGTGAGAAGATCCTCCCCGGAACTTTCTTCAATCGACAATCCTTCAAAATACGCTTCAAGCTGGACGAACTTTCCCGTTTCATCCCGGTTGAACAGGTCGGCAACTGTATCGAGGGCAAGGTCATCCAGCGTCGCGCGGAAGAAATCGAGCGACAGGCGACCGCTCGCGATTTTCCTCCTGAGGTGAACGAGAGCGATTTTTCGGCAAAGGAAAATGAACTCGTTGATGCTGCCCGGGGATGGATTTTTTGAAATGATGGACGATATGAGGGGTTTCAGTTCCATCAACAAGCCAGATTCATCTCAAACGCTTTCGGTTGGTGATGATTTCACGACAGTGTAAGCGGGGAAAATATAGCGATATCCCGGGTTTGATGCAAAGGAGACAAGCGGGCTGTTGAAAGAGCATTGCCCCCTGTCTTTGCGAGGACCCTGAGCGGAGCGAGGGGGACGAAGCAATCTCACTCTTTAAGGAAAAAAATCAGACTGCTTCTCCCGTTCCGAAGGTATTCGGAACGGGATCGCAGAGACATTCTCTTTTGTGTTTTTCAACGCCCCGATAACACCGAATCACTCAAATAGTTTTAGTAAGTCCTCGGATCGTCATGTCGATCGCTACCCTCTCCCCTTCAATTCCCCTCTCCCGCAAGCGGGAGAGGGGACAGGGGTGAGGGTTAAAGGCCTCAAGATTTGATAAACTCATTTCTGATATGCGAAACTAGAAGGTTCATACTCCTTTCGTCTCGCGCACCTCCTCGACATCCATCATCGTCCGCCAGACCGCCAGCCACTTGTTCGATACTCGCTGGAACACCCAGAGGTCGCGCCCCCTCGAGCGCTCCCGGTACGCAGACCGCTCGTACAGCATGTCAAACCGAAAGCTTGCCACGGCACAATCACCCACCACGGTTATTTGCTCGTCGGTCTCCGAGTATTCGATAACGCGGGCGTTCTCACAGAATTCGACAAAACCGGAGAGGAATTTTTCCCTCCCGGCAACTTCCCCCGAGAACCCCGGAAATTTCATGACGATATCGGGGTGGAGATGTGCACTCATATCGGATGGACGACCCGTCCGCCACGCCTTGTTGATCGCGGAGAGCGTTTCGCGTACTTCGATTTCGTTCATGTTGGATTTCCTTGGCGTGCTACAATGGCTTCTTCAGCGCTTCTTGCTTCCCATGTACACAAGCTGAATGCCGGCTTGCCGTGCATATTCATTGATTCTCTCATCGCGGTAAAATTCCTTGTAGTAGACCTTGCCGATGCCGGCGTTTGCAATCAATTTGAAACACGCGAGGCATGGAGACGCCGTAATATAGATTTCGGAATTGTCGATTCCGACGCCGTGCTTCGCCGCCTGGGCAACTGCATTCGCCTCGGCGTGGACCGTCCGTACGCAATGCCCGTTTTCCATGTCGTGTCCGATCTCGTCGCAATGCTTCGCCCCGCGTATACTGCCGTTGTACCCGGTGGACAGAATCGTCCTCTCTCTCACGATGACCGCGCCGATGTGTTTTCTCCCGCACGTGCTCCGTGTCGCGACCTGTTCGGCGATGTTCATGAAGTACTCATGCCATCCGATTCTTGTGTCAGCCGATTTCCCCGCGCGTGATTTTCTTTTCTTCATGCCATCCTTCCTGTTGTGTGTGTCATACAGCGCTAGTACCCCAGACTTTCTGCCGCGACCCGCTGGAGGTACGCCGCAGTCTCCGCGGAGATTCTCACGTCGGCGTACGCATTCCCGGCAGGACTCTGCTCAAATATCTTCCCGTACAGGACACATGCCGCCAGATACGTCCCCTCTATGGTCGGATGTCCATCCTGGCTGTACAGCGTCAGGCCGGACCTGCCATTGAGAGACCGCTCGAAGGCCGGGCCCGCCGGAGCCACTATGGCTCCGAGATCGGTGCCGATCCCGGAATAGGCGGCCGCCAGGGCGGCCGTGGTGACCCCGTACTGTCGGCTATCGGGCCGTTCCCATGTCATGAGCAGAACCGTCTTTCCGCCGTTGCGACGTATTTCCTCGTCGAATTTCCGGGCGTAGTCGGCGAACGCTTTCTGATTCGTAACGGGGATCTGGCTTTGTTCCTGCAGGACGACGTAATCCCATCCCCCCTGGCGGATCATCTGGAGAGCCCTGCCTTCGTTCCAGTGTCTCTCCAGCGTATATCCGCCGATAGCCAAACTCGTCGTTTGGGTTTGAGGTGCGAGACCTTCCAGTTGTTTGTCGATCCCGCCGTTGACGAAGACGTAACTATTGCCAATGAACAGGATGTGTGTGGATGCCCGGTGCTGGCATGCGGTGAGACCGAGCCAGGCGACACAAACCACGGAAATATATTTCCCCAGTGACCTTGCCTTCATTGGTTCTTCGTTCTTGGTTGTTGGTTCTTAGTTGACGGTTGTTGGTTATTGGTTGTAAGTTGTCGGTTGACGGTTGGGGGTTCTTCGTTCTTTGTTACTTGTTCTTTGGACGTCGTTGCCGTGCTTTATACCAGGTCAAAGGAGCTCACGGGCGGAAGTAACTGCTTTTCATGCCCCATTTTGAAGAGAAGCTCCAGCGCTTTCTTTCCGCTCTCCCCCATATCAATGGTCAACTGGCTTACATACATCTTCACGAATCGTTCGCCAAGGTTCTTGTCGATCCCGCGGCCCCACTGCATCGCATACGGGATCGATTCATCCTGGTGTTCATATCCGTATGCGATACTATCCCGGAGGCCGGAGGATAATTCCCCTGCCAGGTCTTCGCCGAGGTCTCTTCGCACGAGGTCCAACCCCAGCGGCAGGGGCAATCCCGCCGTTTCCTTTTCCCAGACTTCGCCAAAATCCAATATTTTGTAATACCCGAGCGACTGATACGTGATTTGTCCTTCATGAATGAGGAGACCGGCATCGACGACGCCTTCATCGACAGCGCCCATGATTTTGTCGAAAGGCATGTCGACATTCCTGACACCTTCGGTGAAGATTTTGAAGAGAAGAGATGCCGTGGTGAGCGGGCCCGGCGTGCCGACCGTCTTTCCTTTCAGCTCGCCGATTGTTTTATATTTTCTTGAAATGATCACCGGTCCATATCCCTCTCCCATGCTGGCACCGGTTTTCATTATCCAATATTTGTCGGCAACGTAGGGAAAAGCATGGGCAGAAATTGCCGTGACTTCCAACAGGGGTGTATCGTGATACGCCCCTGCTTGTATCGCGCGTTGGTTCAGCGACTGGATGTCTTCCAATAAATGTTCGATGCGAATGCCGGGTAATTTCACCTTGCCGCTTGCGAGGCCGTAAAACATGAAGGCATCGTCGGGGTCGGGGCTGTGGCCTATATGAATTATTCGTTCTGTCATGCGGGTAATTCTTCAGAGGTCAATATGCGTACAACATACAGTATTTGCCCATAAACTCAAAGCGTCGCCACAAAGAATGCCGCCAGCTTCTTTTCGTCCAGCATCCCCGATGTTCGCACGCCGCTGCAGACGTCGACAGCGTAAGGACAAACTTCCCGGATTGCACTTTCGACGTTTTCCGCCGTCAATCCACCGGCCAGGAAGACGGGCACGCCAACTGTCTCACGGATCTTTCTGCTGACGGCCCAGTCATGGACTCGCCCGGTGCCGCCGAGTTCCTTGATCTCAAGCGATGGATTACCGGAATCCAGAAGTATTGCATCGACGAACGCGGCCACGGCCGCAGCTTCTGCAAAAGATTCTTCTCCTCTCACATGAATGACCTGGACGATGCGAACGCCCGGCAGCGCACGGCGAAGCAGAGAATACCCGTCCACGGGAAACCGGTCGACCAGTTGTAGTGTATTCACTTTTGTCCTGCGCTGCTGGTCGATGACTTCTTCGGGGCGCTGTTTGCAGGTGAGAAGAAAGGTGTCGACACCCGAAGGAATTGTCGGGACGATGGTTGCGATCAGGTCTTCCGAAATCGGTCCCGGACCGCTCGGCATCGCCGAGACCAGCCCGACGGCAGCAGCGCCGTACCGGACGGCAAGCGCTGCCTCCTCAACGCTCTGAATACAACAGATTTTGACCCTGGTTTTGCCGCCCGGCTTCATGGAAGTTCCTTGTAGCGGAAACAATCGACAATGTGGTCGTTCACCATTCCGACGGCCTGCATGAACGCGTAGCAGATCGTCGAGCCGACAAACGTGAACCCTCGCGCTTTCAGGTCTTTGCTCATTGCGTCGGATTCCTTCGTCGAAGGTGGGATGTGCTTCGTGCTTCTCCGCGAAGGCTGCTTTGTCTTCATGCCGGCGAACTGCCAGATATACGCGTCAAAACTTCCGAATTCTTTTTGAATAAGGAGGAATGCCCTCGCGTTTTGGATCACCGATTTGATTTTGAGTTTGTTACGAACAATGCCGGGATTGTTCAGCAGGGCTCTTGTTTTGCTACTGTCGTACCCGGCAATTTTCTTTGCATTGAAGCTGTCGAATGCTTTCCTGTAATTCTCCTGCTTCCGAAGAATGGTGATCCAGCTCAATCCCGCCTGCGCGCCTTCAAGGCAGAGCATCTCGAAGAGCTTGCGGTCGTCATGGACGGGCACGCCCCATTCCGTGTCATGATACTTGATGTACAACGCGTCGTCACCGGACCAGGCGCAGCGCCGCTTCATTTCACGTTCTTCCAGTTCCACCACTTGAGCAGTTCCGGTTTGTGTCGTTTGGTCGACGCAAAATACACCGCGCAGCGGAATGTGTACAACACGCAGCGGTCGACCTGCATGCCTTTCTGGTGGCAGTGCTCCAGGTACAGTTCTTCCGGGTCGCGACCCTTCAGGTCGCCGATGGAGCGGATATTGAGATTCCACAGATCCTCGGCGACACTCTTTCCCACGCCGGGGATCTGCTTCAGTTCTGCCAGTGAAAGATGTTTCTTTGATGTATTTGATTTCATGATGTAACTCCTTTGTGTTGATGGCGGCAGAATGTCAATCACGATTGTCGAGCACCACCATGTGTGCTTGCACGAAGACCCGGCTCCCTTGACAGGTTCATAGCTTGAGGCATCTGAAGAGAACCTGTCATGCCCGAATGTTCCGCTTTTCACAATCCCGCCAACGTAAGCGGAATCCAGAAGGCGGGACCTTAATCGGGCATCTTTGAATGGATTCCCGCTTAAAACGTGCGGGAATGACGAGTTCGTTCTTGCATTCATGCGCAACATCAGTCAATCATTCAGGTGTCTCAACTTATGCTTTTCCGACTCTCAGGTGGAGCGGCCATTCCACACGCTTGTGTTCTTCCGGGTCGCCCCAGGCTTGTTGGAGCTCGTCTCGTATCCGGTCGATCGGGTTGGTTCCGTTTTTCTCTTTATACTGCTGGGTCGCCGACCAGGTTTCAAGATAACCAATGAGGTCGTGCATGTTCCACTGGTTCTCCATCGTGAAAACGGGCGCGGGAATTTCTTTCAGCGGAAAAGGAATTGTCCGGTACATTTCATCCACAAAATGTCGTCCCGGCGGCCAGTACGCGCCAACAATGGCATTCTGATACGTTGCTCTTACGGCATCGACTTCGGGGGTGATGCGGGTCCAGTGGTAGCATGACGCGGCGAACAGACCGCCGGGTTTTAGGACGCGGCGCACTTCCGCGTAGAACCTTTCAAAATCGAACCAGTGAAGCGCCTGGGCAACCATGAACAGGTCGACCGAGCGTGGCTGGAGGGGCAGGGCTTCGGCCCGTGCTGTAACATAGTATATTTGTTCGTGCGCCAGCGCATTCTTGATCTGCTGCTGACTTGCATCCGTCGCAATGACCTGCCCAAAGAACTGCGTCAATCCCAGCGCTGCCTGTCCGCTCCCCGTCGCACAATCGAGAGCGCATTCGCTTCCAGAACATTTGGATGCGAGGTATTCGAAAAGTTCGACGGGATAGGTGGGACGGAATCTCAGGTATGTCGGCGCCACCGAGGAGAAATAATCGGCGAACCGTTTTTCGTTTTCCATCCGCGGCGGCTACGCCCCCACCTTCAGCACACCGGCTCCGTGAATTTCTCCTTTCTTCAATAATTGCATCGCACGGTTGGCGTCCTGCAGAGCAAACAGCTCGACGTGTGTTCTCACCGGAATCTGTTCGGCCAGCTTGAGGAAATCGTTTGCGTCATGCCGGGTGCTGTTGGCAACACTGCGTATCGTGCGCTCATGATACAAAAGAGAGTAGTCGAATGAAGGAACGGGAGTCATATAGATCCCCGCCAGCGCCAGCGTTCCGCCTTTCCGGAGAGCCCCCAGCGCTTTCGGCACGAGTTCGCCCGCAGGAGCAAAGCTGATTGCGCTGTCAAGAAGCTTCGGCGGTTTTTCATCGGCCGTGCCGGTCCACGTGGCACCCAGGTCCCCGGCAAACTTGCGATGTTGTTCGCTCCGCGAAAACACATACACCTCACACTTCCAGTGCAGCGCAACCTGAATCGCGATGTGTGCAGACGCGCCGAAGCCGTAGAATCCAATCCGTTCACCGGGCTTGATACTGCTGAGGCGCAGTGCGCGAAATCCGATGATGCCTGCGCAGAGGAGCGGCGTGGCCTCTTCATCTGAAAATCGGTACGGTATCGGATACACAAAGTCCGAGTGGGCAATTACCTGTTCGGCAAAGCCACCGTCGACATCGTAGCCCGTAAACTTTGCGCTCTCGCAGAGGTTCTCATCGCCCCGCTTGCAGAATTCGCATTCACCGCACGCCCAATACAGCCACGGCACACCGACCCGGTCGCCGTATTTGTAGCCCGTGACGTTCTTCCCGATGCGTTTCACCACGCCGACGATTTGATGCCCGGGAATGACCGGCGATTTTTTCTGCGGCAATTCCCCTTCAATGATATGCAGGTCGGTGTGACAGATGCCGCAGGCATGCACCTGGAGAAGAATCTCTTTGTCAACCGGTTGGTGAACGGTTATCTCGGTTGCCTGCAGCGGGTTATTCTCAACCGGCTGCGGGCTCTTGCATCGCATCGCTTTCATGAGTGCAAATATAAGAAATTTTTGGAAAAGGCGAAGGGGGACGGGGGGGGTCTTAGTTGTTAGTTCTTGGTTCTTTGTCATTTCTTCTTTGTTCTTACTTCCAGCTTTTGGCTCTTAGCCCTTGGCTTTTGGCCTTTGCTTCTGCCCTCTAGCTTCTGGCCTTTTGTTCCTGGCCTCTTGCTTCCTGCCTCTTGCTTCTTTCTCATCATCTCAACTACTCCATCACTCCACTTATCCATTACTCCATCTCTCCGTTTCTCCCGCTCACCCCATCTCCGATTCATAATTTCATCCACCCAAAATCTCATCATCTCAATATCTCCTTTTGCTTTTCCCTCCCCAAAACGCTATTTTGAAACTTCCGATCAGGGATTCGTTAATAGAAATCGGTTCTCCAAGAGCTTGCGTATCTCTTTATTATAGGAAGGAGTTCCACCATGCATTTCTCTTCTGAGTTGCGAAAAGCGTTCTGCAGCATCGCTCTCTTGATGGCTTTCCTGCTATCCGCCGTGGGCACTGCGCAGATTCAACCGGCAGTTGGTATCCGCCAAAATACTCCCGACGTCCATGCATTCGTTAATGCAAAAATCGTGCTGGCGCCGGGTAAGGTCGTTGAGAAGGGAACGCTCCTCGTTCGTGGCGGCATCATCGAGGCGGTCGGGCCAAACGTTCCGGTTCCACCCGATGCCCGCGTCTGGGACATGACCGGCATGACAATCTATGCCGGGTTCATCGACAGCTACTCGGATATCGGGATGCCGAAGAAACCACAACCGGGCGACGCGCAGGAAGGAATGCGCTCGCGGCGCGCCGCGCCGGCTGCATCGGAGCAGCGTGGACCGAAACACTGGAATGACAACGTTCTCTCCTCTCAAAACGCGGATGAGCTGTTCATGCCCGACCCGAAGGCCGCCGAGAAAATGCGCGGGATCGGATTCACGACGGCGCATGTCGTTCCGCAGATGGGAATTCTCAGAGGCAGCACGGCGCTCTTCAGTCTCGGAGACGGGACCGCCAACCAGCTTCTCGTGAAATCGCATATCGCCCAGGATATTACGTTCGAAATCAGTTTCGGCAGCGGATACCCGAATTCGCTCATGGGAGCGATCGCATTGATCCGGCAGACAATGCTCGACGCACAGTGGCAGAAGATGGCGATGAAGGCCGCTGCCGAATACCCGAACGAGCCACGGCCAGAGTTTGTTAGCGACCTCGCGGCCCTCGAAGATGCCATGGCGGGCAAACAGCCCATCATGTTCGAATCGACCGACGAGATCAGCATTCTTCGCGCGGAGAAGATCGCAAAAGAGTTTTCAGTGAAATCCTGGATGTGCGGAAGCGGCTATGAGTACCGTCAAATCGACGCGGTGAAGCAGACGGGCGCCCCCATCCTGCTCCCGGTGAACTTCCCGGATGCCCCCTCGGTTCAGGTACCCGAAGAGGCGATCAACATCGACCTCGAGGAGCTTCGCTACTGGGATGAGGCTCCTGAGAATCCAAGAAAACTCCAGGAAGCCGGAATAACCTTCGCGTTCACGACAGCGAAATTGAAAGATGCCGACAAGTTCCTCGGCAACCTCCGCACTGCTGTGAAGCGCGGACTGTCACCCGAAGCCGCACTTGCCGCGCTGACAGTGACGCCGGCAAAACTCTTCGGTGTCGAGAAAAGGCTCGGGACGCTCGAACAGGGCAAGATGGCAAACTTCGTCGTAACGGATGGAGACCTCTTTTCCGAGAAAACAAAAATCCGGGAAACCTGGGTGGATGGAAAACGATACCCGGTCAAGCCCCGGCCCGAGTTCGAACCGCGCGGAACGTGGGAAACGCTCCTTACAAACACTCCCATTGATACTCTCACGATCGTCCTCAAGGGGGAGATCGAAAAGCCGGAGGGTTCCGTAAAGGCAAAGGGAAAAGAAGCGAAATTCTCGACGGTGACGTTCTCCGATATGCGCATCTCATTCTCATTCACAGGAGATTCGCTCGGATTGAAGGGCGTGATTCGCATGACAGGGACGGCTGGCGGCGAGACAATGCTCGGCACCGGTGAACTATCGGATGGCTCCGGGTTTTCGTGGAGCGCAATGCGCAAGAGTCCGTTCAAGCAGGAACCCGATACGTCAAAACCGAAACCGCCGGCGATGGCTTCGTTCGGCCCCGTGTACCCGCCGGGTTCATTCGGCAGAGCGAAACCTCCCGAACAACCGGCAAGCATCCTCGTGAAGGACGCTACCGTCTGGACGTGCGGCCCGGAGGGAACGATACAACACGGCGACGTTCTCATTGAACATGGTAAGATTCAAAAGGTCGGACAGAACCTGAAAGCGCCCTCAGATGCGCTGGTCATCAACGCCGGCGGGAAACATGTGACCCCGGGAGTCATCGACTGCCACTCGCATACGGCGGTTGAAGGCGGCGTGAACGAAACGGGGAAAACAATTACAGCCGAAGTCCGCATCGGCGACGTGATCGATCCCTATGATATTGCCGTCTACCGGGAGCTTGCTGGCGGCACGACTGCCGCCAACGTACTCCACGGATCGGCTAACCCCATCGGCGGGCAGAATCAGGTGATAAAACTCCGCTGGGGCATGTTGCCGGAGGAGATGAAGTTTGAAGGCGCCCCGCCCGGAATTAAGTTCGCTCTCGGAGAGAATCCAAAGGAAAGCAACTGGGGTGGCGGCTCCGGGGGACGGTATCCCCAAACCCGTGAAGGTGTCGAACAAATTATTCGTGATGAGTTCCACGCCGCACTCGACTATGAAAAGGCAACGAAGGAATTCCAGGACGGCAAGAGGCACATCCCCGTACGACGCGACCTCGAACTGGACGCGGTCGTCGAAATTCTTCACGGCTACCGGCTCGTTCACGCCCACTCATACCGCCAGGATGAAATCGAAATGCTCATGCGTGTGGCGGAGGATTTCGGATTCCGCATCGGGACGTTTCAGCATGTGCTCGAGGGATACAAAATCGCCGACCAGCTTGCCAAACACGGAGCGGGAGCGTCCACGTTCAGCGATTGGTGGGCATACAAATTCGAAGTCTATGATGCCATTCCGTACAACGGCGCGCTTATGCACGACGCGACGGTCGTCGTCTCGTACAATTCCGACAGCGATGAACAAGCCCGCCGGTTGAATACGGAGGCCGCGAAGGCGGTGAAGTACGGCGGTGTGAGCGAGGAAGAAGCGCTGAAGTTCGTGACGCTGAACCCTGCGAAACAATTGCGCATCGACAACCGCGTCGGCTCACTTGAGCCGGGAAAAGACGCCGACTTCGTCATCTGGAGCGGGAGCCCTCTTTCAACGTATTCCATCTGTGAGCAAACCTGGATCGACGGCAGAAAGTATTTTGACAGAGACGAAGACCGGAAAATGAACGAGGAGGTTCGAAAGGAACGGGCAACGCTCATCCAGAAGATGTTGGCCGAAAAGAAACCGGAGGGCGGAGTAAAGAAACCGGAAATGCCGAGACGACCGAGAGAGGGCGCGAACGGCGATGACGGAGCCCGGGGAAAGGAGGGCAACTAACATGTTTATCCAATCAGTTACCACACGCCATTTCATGATTTGGGGAATCGCATTCTTAATCGGATTCCACCCGCTGCTGCGCGCGTCCGAAATCCCCGCGAAGGCGCAGGATCATCCGATCGCCCTCGTCGGTGGGACTATTCACACGGTCGGCGGCCCGGTTATCGAGAGCGGGACGATTTTATTCGACAAGGGGAAGATCGTCGCCCTGGGCACGAACGTAGATCTTCCGAAAGGAACAGAAACAATCGACGTCAAGGGGAAACACATTTATCCAGGCATGATCGATGCGCATACCACAGTCGGACTCGTCGAAATCGGATCGGTGCGGGCGACACAGGATATCACCGAAACCGGCGCGGTCAACCCCAACGTACGCGCGGAAGTTGCGGTGAATCCCGAAAGCGAGATCATCCCCGTTTCCCGCGCCAACGGCGTTACGCTCGCGATGACAATGCCCGACGGCGACATGATCAGCGGAACCTCGGCCGTCATTGAACTGGACGGATGGACGTGGGAAGAAATGACGTTCAAGGCGCCGGCCGGCCTCGTGGTCAATTGGCCGTCGATGACGATCAACCACGCGTGGTGGGAACGCCGGTCTGAAGAGGACCAGAAGAAGGCCCGCGATAAGGCGCTCACCGATCTCCAGACCGCGTTCCGGGATGCGCGCTCGTACTTGAAGGCAAAGCGTGCCGAGTCCTCGCAAAACACGCCGTATCACAAGACCGATGTTCGCTGGGAAGCGATGGCTCCGGCGCTCGACGGGAAGATCCCTGTATTGATGCAGGCGGAAGAAATCCAGCAGATTCAAGCGGCCGTCGCATGGGCAGAGCAGGAAGGCGTGAAGCTGGTTATCATGGGCGGTTATGACACGTGGCGTGCTGCGGAACTATTGAAGGCAAAGCACGTCCCCGTCATCGTCAATCCCATGCTGCGCACGCCGTGGCGGCGCTGGGAAGCTTACGATGACCCGATGTCGCTGCCCGGGAAACTCTACAGCGCGGGCGTTCAGTTCTGCATCGCCGGCGACGCCGACCCTTCGAATGAGCGCAACCTGCCGTACCATGCGGCAATGGCAGCCTCCTACGGATTGCCGAAAGATGAGGCGCTGAAAGCCGTGACATTGTACCCCGCACAGATTCTTGGCATCGCCGACCGGGTCGGCTCAATTGAGGTCGGTAAAGACGCAACGCTCATCGTCACCACCGGCGACCCGCTGGAAATAACGTCGAATGTGCAAATGGAATTCATCCAGGGAAAGAGCATCTCGCTTTCCAGCAGACACACGCGGTTGTATGAGAAGTATAAGGAGAAGTACAAAAGACTGGGAATTGGGAAGTAGGGTGATTGTGAGATGCGCCAGAACATTTTTTACTTTTTCATTTTGATTTTTTAATTGGCGTAGGAAAGATCCGCCATTGCTCTCGAGAGAGGTTGCCCACAAGAATCTCAACCCGGTCTGGGCGAAAGCTGCATTGCTCGGCAGCGTGTGGGGCTCAATCGAGATTATCGTCGGGAGTTTTCTCCACAATCTCCGGGTGCCGCTCACCGGCACCATCCTTTCTGCCATCGGCGTAGCATTGCTCGTGGGCGGACATTCCCTGTGGATGGAGAAGGGACTGATCTGGCGCGCCGGAGTTGTGTGCGCGCTGATGAAATCGATTTCGCCCAGCGCGGTCATCATTGGTCCAATGATCGGGATTCTGACCGAAGCCGTCGCGCTCGAAGTGTTTGTGCGAATTTCGAGAGGGACCTCGATCGGTGTTGTGATGGGAAGTGGAATCGCTGTCTGCCTGCCCTTCGTTCAATCTGTCGTCAACCTGCTCATCGCATACGGATGGAATATTACCACTCTCTATGTCGAAGCGTATAAAATCGCCGCAAAAAGCCTCGGCATTCAAAGTCTTAATCCATACGAGGCTCTTGGATCGTTTCTGGCGCTGAACGTACTTTTCGGGTTCTGCGCTGCGTTCCTTGGTATCGCTATCGGAAAGAATGCGGCCGCGAACACTCTTGCGCCTTCGCCCTTGGCAGTTCGCGGGGCGGTGTTTTCGCTGCAACCGGTCAACTCTTCACAGCGGTTCTCGACGTGGTTACTGATTCTGAACGTCGTAGCCATTCCGCCGATGCTTCTTGTGATCGGCAGCCTCTCGCTTTTATGGTCGTCGAGCCTCGTCGGAGCATACACCGTTCTCGTGGTGACACGCTACCCGACCTCCTGGAAGCGGTTTTCGAAGCCGGGGATGTGGGTCGGACTCATCGCTGTGACTGTTCTCGCCGGTTTCTTGCTCGGCGAATTTACAAGCAAACAGCCGGGTTGGACGTGGAGTGGAATCCTCATCGGCCTGCAGATGAGTTTAAGAGCGGTCTTCATGGTCGTCGCATTCAACGTCGTCAGCATCGAGCTGCGCAACCCGAAGATCATCGGCTGGGTTCTCCGGCGTGGATTCGGACAGCTTGCCACGGCGATGGAAGTCGCTTTCGATGCCCTTCCGACATTGATCGCTTCGCTTGGCGAAGAGCGTAATGTGTTACGTCATCCGGTCACCTCGCTCTCCAGACTTCTTCTTATCGCGAAACATCGATTGACGGACATCGCTCCGAGAGAATCCACATCGAAAAATATCTTCATCGTCACCGGTGATCGTGGCGCAGGAAAAACAAGTCTGCTCGCGAAGCTTGCTGAAGAATATCGACAATTACACTATTGTGTTGGCGGAATTCTTTCTCCGGTCGTGAGAAAGGACTCGGTGCCAATCGGCTATGACGTCGTGAACATCCAAACGGGGGAACACGTCCCTCTCTGCCGCAATGAACCGAACGGTGCCGGTATCAAAATCGGCGAATGGATATTCCTTGATGACGGAATACGGTTCGGCCAGGCTTCGCTCGATCCATCCTCATTGGGCGCTTGCGACCTTGTTATCATCGATGAGGTGGGACCGCTTGAACTTGAAAACAAGGTCTGGGCAACCTCACTCGACCGGCTCGTCGGTTCATCTTCGTGCCCGATCATCCTGGCCGCGCGGGAATCGATTATCCAAAGAGTACAATATCGCTGGTCATTCACTCCGGAATACATCTGGAAAATCGAAGGGAGCAACTCGGGAGAATTGCTGAGAGAGATCGTGGGAGTGTTGATCAAATCAAAAGCCAAAACGGAACAATAGGGGATCCTCGTGAAACGCTCGATCGGTCTTGAGTGACCCCGCCCTCTCCACAACTGTCAGACTGCCCCCGCTCGCCGGCCTGCGGTCGGGCGGTCGGATTTTTCCCATTCGGGGCCGGAATCGGGGTAAGAATGCCTTTCTGAATCGGTTTAAGGGATGGCACGTAACCATTGATGCTGAACCGTCTACCGCCCGTCCGCCGTCCTCGCAGAATTTCTTGACTTTCTATACTCTTTTCTTTACATTAGCGGCAGCTTGAACAACAAAATACATAATAATCACGGGAGTATCTCGCATGAATAAGCATCGAAAAGTACTGCCTTGGTTCCACACCCTCGTTCCGTTCACTTTTGCCATTATCTGTCCTCTGCTCATCCTGGGATGCTCTTCCAGCCAGAGCGACAAACGCGTTCTGCCTCAACCGAACGCCACGGACGCGCTGCGAAAAGAAATGGCCCGGCAAAGGCAGGAGAATGACTCCTTGAAATTGCAAATCGATAAATTGCAACAAGACAATCGCATGGCGGCGGCACATTCGGCACAACTCGAAACCGAAAACGCCGACCTCCGTGAAAAAATAAAAGCGATTCCACCGCCACCGCCCCCTACGCCGGCTGCAGCGATTACCATACCGCAAACTCCCGCGGTTACCGATCCCAATGTTGCCTACCAGGAGGGTTTGAAATTATTCCGGGCGCGCAATTACGGCGAGGCGCAATCCACGTTCCAGGCTGTCCTTGACTCCAACCCCGGTTCTCTCGAAGACCACTGTTACTACTGGATAGGTGAGTGCGAGTTCGCGCAGAAGAATTATCAGAGCGCCATCGAGCATTTTCAAAAGGTTTTTTCTTTCAACCGCTCTTCCAAGAAGGATGATGCGCAGATGATGGTCGCCAACTGCTATCTCGCAATGGGGAGCAAAGCGAAAGCACGAGAAGAATACAAGAAACTCATCGAGAAATATCCGGCGAGCCCCTATGTGAAAAAGGCAAAGGCAAGATTGAGTAAGATCACGGGCGAATGAGAATGATGTTCGCAAAAGAGTCCACTCAAGAAATTGGGTGGACTTTTTTGTTTCAATACCACCATTGTTCCGGAACCGATCCGGGCCTATCGCTGCGGTTTTCCTGAATTCATCCCGCGCATACGCTCTCTTTTCAGTAATCCTCTTTTTTTTACTTGCGGTAGAGGTCAAAACTTTGTATACTACACGGGGACATTGAAAGAAATCCTGCTGTTGACAAATTGTGAATAACCTGTTTGCCGGAGTGTTTTCTTTGAAATTTTGCCGTTCAGAAGCAATTTTTATCTCAAGTAAAATGTGAACAACCTGTACTCGATTTATTGTGCTGCCTAAAGTTACTTTTTTCGGGGGATCAGTTTCGAGCGACTCATGGCTGCCTGTGTCAATGCTTCCCAGTAGTCGGTTTGTTAATATTTCGGTTGATAACGTGTGTACAACACGCGTAAACCTCTCTAACCTCCTTAATTTTCAGTAGAATCTTTGCTATGGATATGAACAATTCTTCGGGACTCTCAGAAAACGAGTATCAGGAGCTGGGTGAACAACCCCTCGCTGAACAATCGGCCCAGAAAGCGTGGCAGGAATGTCTGAATATCATCCGGGAGCGAACAAACAACCAGAGTTTCAAGACGTGGTTTGAACCCATCGTTCCCTTGCGATTCGAACGCGACCGGTTCGCAATTCAGGTTCCGAGCCAGTTTTTCTACGAATGGCTCGAGGAACACTATTTCTCGCTCCTCAACGAGGCATTGACGCAAGTCATCGGCACTGAGGTTGCAATTGAATACGTGATCACCGAGGCCGAAACAGAAGAGGCGGAAGAGAATCCAAATCTCGCCGCCTTGATCGCGAACTCGACGGAACTTCGATTCATGTCACAGCCGCCGACCGACACAACCGCTTCCGTTCCGGATCCTCCTGCACGAGCTCCCCTTGGCACGGTGAAGCAATCTCCCATCGATTCATTCCTCAATCCCAGGTATACCTTTGAGAACTACATCAAAGGTGAAAGCAATCAGTTCGCTCGCGCTGCCGCGCTGGCCGTCGCCAATAACCCCGGCGGGACTTCTTTTAATCCACTCGTCATTTACGGCGGTGTCGGCCTCGGAAAAACACATTTGGTTCATGCTATCGGAAATCACATCCTGCGGGCGCGCCCTTATCCCCGCGTGCTGTACGTGTCAAGCGAGAAGTTCACCGTCGATTTTGTCGACGCGATCCAAAAGGACAGCGTCAGTAAATTCTCGTCTTTCTATCGCAGCGTCGACCTGCTGATCGTTGACGACATTCAGTTCTTCACGGGCAAAGAGAAAACACAGGATTATTTCTTTCACACGTTCAACGCTCTTCATCAACAGGGAAAACAGATTGTTCTGTCGTGCGACCGTCCACCGAAAGACCTGCAGGGGCTTAACGAACGCCTTATCTCCCGCTTTCAGTGGGGGCTTACGGCCGACATTCAGCCGCCCGATCTGGAGATGCGTATCGCGATTCTACAGAAGAAAATTGCAGATGCCGGCGTCGAGTTATCGCACGAGATTGTTGAGTTCATCGCCGGTAATGTCGTATCGAATATCCGGGAGCTGGAAGGCTGTTTGATCGGACTTCTCGCCCGCGCGTCTCTGGAGAACAGAATGATCACTCTCGACCTTGCAAAGGAAGTCGTCAGCTCAGTGATCGGAGAGATGAAAACACATATCACAATAGAAGAAATCCAACGGGTTGTGTGCGAGCATTTGGGAATCCCCGAGGATCTCATTCGCGCAAAAACACGGAAACAGGAAATTGTAAATGCGCGGCAGATTGCAATGTACCTTTCAAAGGAGTACACAAATTCTTCCTTGAAAACTATCGGATTGCATTTCGGTGGACGCGACCATAGCACCGTCATTCATGCATATCAAACCGTTGAAGATTGTATGAGAGTCGATGCAAAACAACGACAGCTTGTTTCACAATTGAAGGCGAAACTGGAAACCCGCACACCGTGATTTTCTTTCATTGATGGGTTTTTTATAAACCGTTGTTCCATTATTTTTATTTTCTTCGGTCTGTTCATAAGATGTGAATGGCGGTTGGTTCGATGTTGAAAACAACTGTCTTTCCCAGCAAAGGAGTATTGATTGGGTTTGTTGTTCATAAAACTTTGACATTTCCCCGCGATCTTCACATTGGTAATGCCGGCTTTATACCATAAAGACCTCCGGTTAGGCGGTACAGACCACTTTTCAACATATACACAGGGCTTATAATTAATAACCTTTTTACAAACAAATAACAGTTATAAAATATTGAAAAACATGAGGGTTAGACCATACGGGACATTGAAAATATTCGGAAAATTCAGTACATTAAGTCACCAAAAACTCTCGTGATTTCACTTTTCCGCTAAGGAGTTTACAATGAAGCTTTCTGTTTCAAGTCATGAATTACAAAAAAGTCTGGGCAATATCAGCGGGGTTATTCCCTCAAAATCAACACTGCCTATTCTGGAAAATTTCCTTCTCGAATTATCCGGCGGAGAGCTGACCGTTACGGCGAGCGATCTGGAAATTTTTGCTTCTGTGAAAATACAGGTGAAGGGTTCCGAGGACGGGACAATCGCGATTCCCGCGAAACGTCTGATGGAAACGATTCGCGCTCTCCCGGAAACGACGATAGTTTTATCCGGAGATTCGGGCTCGAACAAGATTGAAATGAAAACAGACAGCGGTGTGTACAGGGTTACAGGGGAATCAAGTGAGAACTATCCGTCCGTTCCGGTTTTCAAGGAACACGAAGAGCTGCAAATCGATAACGAAACATTGCGACGGTTGATTAATAAGACCGCCTTTGCGGCCAGCACGGATGAGCTGCGGCCGGCAATGACGGGAATCTTGTTTCAGCTGAAGGCCAAGGAAATTCGAGCCGTGGCTACCGATGGACACCGGCTGGTGAAATTCACGAATTCAACTTTTTCGGCGAAGAATGTTGAAAAGGATATTATCATCCCGGCAAAAGCGCTCAACCTGGTTGTGAAATGTATAGAAGAAACACCGGGAAAAATTTCTATGAATGAAAGCCAGGTGAAATTCAACCTGGGGGACATCACGCTCGTGTCACGAATGATCGACGAGAAGTATCCAAACTACGAAAGCGTTCTTCCGCTGGAAAACGACAGAAAGCTGATTGTCGATAAGAACGAATTGCTCTCCTCCGTGCGGAGAACCGCGCTGTACGCGAGCTCGACCACCCATCTCGTCAGGTTCTCGCTGAACAAGAACTCGGTTGCCATCTCCGCCGAGGATATCGACTTTGGAAGCGAGGCGAAGGAGACGCTAAAGTGCGAATACACGTCCGAGTCGATGGAAATCGGATTCAATTCTCAGTATGTCATGGATATTCTCTCACACCTGGACACGAACGAGGTCGTCTTCATGCTGAGTTCCCCTTCGCGTGCGGCAATTGTGAAACCGGCGGAACAACGAGCCGGCGAAGACCTGCTGATGCTGGTGATGCCGGTGCGTTTGAATGCATGAGCCGACGCAGTAAATGCGTTTAGCGAGTCTCAGATTACAGAATTTTCGAAACCATCTTCAATTGTCGTTCGAGTTTGGTCCGGGCACCAATGTGCTGCTTGGCGACAATGGTCGGGGAAAAACGAATATCATCGAAGCGATTTCCTACCTCTGCCTGACGAAGAGCTTTTACGCGAGCACCGACGCCGTGGTGCTGAATTTTGAAGAAACAATGTTTGAGATTGAAGGCGCGCTCGTTTCCGACAGCGCGGCGGAAAACCGTGTGCGGGTTGTTTATGACAAACAGGTTCCGCGGAAGGCATATTTCATCAATAGGCGCTCGATTGAGCCGTTCTCTTCCGTGATCGGTAAGTTTCCCGTCGTCGTCTGTTCGCCCGAGCACGCACCGATCACCATGGGAAGCCCGGCCGACCGGCGAAAATTTGTGGACCTCGTTATTTCTCAATCGAATGAATCCTACTTTAAAACATTGCTTGAGTACCGTCACACACTCAAGCAGCGAAACCGAATTCTCTTCGATGCGAAAATGTCGGGAAGGGATGTCTCGGCAACACTCGATCCGTGGAGCGAGCAGCTCATTTCCCTCGGCGGCACGCTGATGCATCGCCGGAAAACGTTTGTGCAGGAATTTCAGTCGTACGTGCAATCGGCGTATGACCGGCTTGTCGACGCAGGCGAAAAGCCTTCAATGGAGTACCTCCCCGCCGTCTCGGCGGAAGAAACGGCGACGGATGTGGAGTTTCAAAATCTGCTCCGGCTCTCGCTGGGAGAAAGAAGCGCCGAGGAACGGCAAATCGGCACGACGCTTGTCGGTCCCCACCGCGATGAATTTGCGTGCAAGATCAACGGACAGGATCTGCGGAAATTTGCGTCGCAGGGACAGCACAAGACTTTTCTCGTCGCGCTGAAACTGGCCGAATTTTTTTACCTGAAGGAGCGCTGCAACGAAACTCCGCTCATGCTCCTTGACGATATCTTCAGCGAACTGGACGAGCACCGGTCCGGGAGGTTGTTGAATTTCGTCGGCGATATCAGCCAGACCTTCATCACATCGACGGGTCTGCAAACGATAGGGAATGTCATCAATTTCAACGGCCGGAACAGGAAATTTTTCATCAGTGCCGGAGCCCGGGTATCTCAAAACCCCGTCGCCGTATCATGAGGTCATCAAAGCCGAAACAGCTGGATCTCTCGATCAGTGCCGCTCTCGATCAGCTGGGACTGAGCGCCCGCGTGCGGCAGTACGAAGTGCTCGACCGCTGGAGCTCGATCGTCGGCGATCATATTTCCAGCGTGACGAACCCGGAGCGCATCGACCGGGGGAAACTCATCGTGCGGGTCACACGCTCGACGTGGCGCAACGAGCTGACTTTTTTGAAGAAAGAGATCATTGCCAAGATCAACAAAGCGATGAACCAGGAAATTGTGAACGATATTATTTTTCGATAACGAGAAGGCATGCCAAAGACCATTGATAAAGAATCAAAAGAACGTAGCCTTGAAAAAGAGGAACTTCTGAAGAAGAAAAAGAAGGCTGACGGCGAGTACACGGCAAACGACATCACTGTACTGAAAGGCCTTGAGCCGGTCAGGCAGCGTCCTGCGATGTATATCGGCGACGTTTCGGTGCGAGGCCTTCATCACCTTGTCTACGAAGTCGTGGACAACTCGATCGACGAAGCGCTTGCCGGATTCGCGCACCGGATCGATGCCTCCATCAATCAGGATGGTTCCGTCAGCGTGCTTGATGACGGCCGCGGCATACCGACCGGAATTCATCCCGAAGAGAAGCGATCTGCCCTGGAAGTTGTCATGACGGTGCTCCACGCCGGAGGCAAGTTCGATAAGAATACGTACAAGGTATCGGGAGGGCTTCACGGTGTCGGCGTCTCGGTTGTGAACGCACTTTCGGAATGGCTGGAAGTGGAGGTCTACCGCGAGGGGAAGATCTGGTTCCAGAAATACTTCCGGGGAAAACCCAAGGAAGAAGTCAAAACTGTCGGGAAGACAAAGGACGCTAAAACGGGAACAAAAGTCACCTTCCTGCCCGATGCCACGATTTTCAAGAACCGCGTTTTCAAGTTCGAGACAATTGCCGAACGCCTTCGTGAGCTTGCGTTCTTAAATCCCGACGTGATACTTCGCATCGTGGATTTGCGCAAAGGAGAGGAACAGGAAGAGGAATTTCACTTCAAGGGCGGCCTGGTGGAGTTCGTGAAATATATCGATGCCACGCGGCCGTCCATCATGCGGAAAACGTTCTACGCGAAAGGTCAGGACAAAGACGAAGCCGGCAGGGCGGTGGAAGTCGAAGCCGCGCTCCAGTACAACGACCAGTACAATGAAAACGTTTTCACATATGTCAATAACATTAATACGCTGGAAGGTGGAACGCACCTCGTCGGATTCCGCACCTCGCTGACACGCTCGCTCAACAGCTATGCCGCAAAAAATAATCTTGTGAAGGAAGGCGGCGTTCAACTGACGGGAGACGATTTCCGGGAAGGCCTGACCGCGGTCCTGAGCGTGAAAGTTCCCGAGCCGCAATTTGAAGGTCAGACGAAGACGAAGCTCGGCAACAGCGAGATCAAGAGTATTGTCGAAACGGTCGTCGGCGAACACCTCGCGTCATGGCTGGAAGAAAATCCTACCGATGCCCGGCGCATAATCGACAAATGCCTGAGGGCGGCGGAAGCCCGCGAGGCCGCCCGCAAAGCCAGGGACCTCACCCGGCGTAAAAGCGCGCTCGAATCGTCCAGTCTGCCTGGCAAACTGGCCGATTGCTCCATCGATGATCCCGAACATTGCGAGTTGTATCTCGTTGAGGGGGATTCTGCCGGTGGAAGCGCGAAGCAGGGCCGCGACAGGCGTTTCCAGGCGATCCTTCCGATGAAAGGGAAAATTCTTAACGTTGAAAAAGCCCGCCTGCACAAGATGCTCGAGAACGAAGAAATCCGGTGCATTTTTACCGCCATCGGTTCGGGCGTGGGAGAGGAGTTCGACGCCTCAAAAACACGCTATGGAAAAATCATCATTATGTGCGACGCGGACGTCGACGGCTCGCATATCCGCACGCTTCTGCTCACGCTTTTCTTCCGGTACATGAAGGAACTCATCGAACTGGGTCATGTATATATCGCCCAACCACCGCTGTACAAGGTGAAGAAGGGGAAGCAGGAATTTTATGCCTACGATGAGGAAGAGCGCGACCAGGTGATCAGGCGAATGAAAAGCGACAAGACCAAGGATGCCGGGAAGACGAAGGGAAAAGAAGCCGCTGAAACGGTAACGGAGGTTGAAGAGGGAGCAGTCGTCAGCCCCGACGGATTCGTGATCTCACGGTTCAAAGGACTCGGAGAAATGAACCCCGAACAGCTCTGGAGTACGACGATGAATCCGGAAACGCGCACGATTCTCCAGGTGACGATCGAGAATGCCGCGGATGCCGACCGGACGTTTTCCATTCTCATGGGCGACGAAGTCGAGCCGCGCCGTGAGTTTATCGAGAAGAACGCAAAGTATGTGAGAAATCTGGATGTGTAAGGGATGCAGTTAAATAGTTGAGTAGTTGAGAAGATGAGAAAGACGGGTAATTACAAAAATGAGATTATGAGATTTTTAGACAAGCTTTCATAACAGTCATCATCTTTTATCACCGGGTATCAGCGGTCAACTTTTGAATTTTCAATTGTTAGCCTATAGCCAAAGGCCAAAGGCTAAAAGCCCGAAGAGGAAGTAGCTAAGACATTGAGATGCTGAGAGCATGAGTAGTTGAGTATATGAAAAATGGCATGAAGAAGAGACGAACCACACAAATATTGATACTTGAGAAGGACGATCCGAAGAAGGAGCTGGAATTTGAGATACAGTTTCAACTTTCGCTTACGTCTTCCGAGAGATACGAAATCATGGACCGTCTTGTGAAAGATGGTCTGGAGCTGATGGTGCAACATGGATATTCGACAACTCCTAAAATCATTACTCGACCATAAGGTCAGGTTCCTGGTCATTGGAGGATGGGCATTGCCGGCGTACGGACTGGAACGCATGACAAAAGACGTAGACATTTTTATCGAACCGACAGAGAAGAACGCGCTGAAAACGAAACAGGCGCTCAAAGATGTCGGATATGAAATTGTGAATGATGTCGACGTTTCTGTCTTCTTAAAGAAAAAGGTTTTGATACAGCAGTATGTCCTTCGAACGGACATCCATCCATTTGTCGCCGGATCCTCGTTCCAAGAGGCATGGACAAAACGTGTAAAGACGAACATTAAAGGTATGAACGTCTTTGTCCCTTCGCTGAAGGATCTCATCAAGATGAAAAAAGCTGCGGGCCGCGAGCAAGATATGCTGGATGTTAAAATGCTCCGTGAGATCCAAAGACATGCGAAGAAAAAACCAGGCACCAATGACAAATGACCAGTAACAAGTAACAAAGAACAAAGAACTAAGTACCAGGAACTAACAGCAAAGTACCCAGGATGTGACCCCCCATGGCAACGACAAGCGAAAAAATAGTACCCGTTGATATTGAAGATGAAATGAAGGGCTCGTACATCGACTACGCGATGAGCGTCATCGTCTCTCGCGCGCTGCCGGATGTACGGGACGGCTTGAAACCGGTTCATCGCCGCGTCCTGTACGGCATGCAGGACCTCGGGCTTGCGAGCAACCGGGCGTACAAGAAAAGCGCGCGCATCGTCGGCGAAGTCCTCGGCAAGTACCACCCCCACGGCGATACCGCTGTGTACGACACGATGGTCCGCATGGCGCAGGAGTTCTCACTGCGGTATCCTCTCGTTGACGGGCAGGGCAATTTCGGCTCGGTCGACGGCGATTCAGCGGCCGCCATGAGGTATACCGAAGCGCGACTTTCCCGCATCGCGGAGGAGATGCTGCGCGACCTCGATAAGAACACGGTCAATTTCGCGCCGAACTTCGACGATACGCTGAAAGAACCGACCGTATTACCGGCGCTCATTCCCAACCTGCTCGTGAACGGGTCGTCGGGTATTGCTGTCGGCATGACCACCAACATTCCACCGCACAACCTGACCGAAGTGATCGACGGCTGCATTGCCATTATCGACAACCCGGGACTCTCCGACGACAAATTGATGAAAATTATCAAGGCGCCGGATTTCCCGACCGGCGGGATCATCTACGGTTACGACGGAGTGAAGGAAGCCTACAAAACCGGTCGAGGACGCATCGTCATTCGCGGTCGGGCAACCATCGAGACCGGTAAGAACGACCGGCAGAGCATCGTTGTCACGGAAATTCCGTACCAGGTCAACAAAGCAATGCTCATCGAGAAAACCGCCGATCTCGTGCACGACAAGAAAATCGAGGATATCTCCGACATCCGCGATGAATCCGACCGCGACGGGATGAGAATCGTCATCGAGCTCAAGCGGGACTCAAATGCCGAAGTCGTCCTGAACAATCTCTACAAACATACGCAGTTGCAGACCACATTCGGCGTGATCGTGCTGGCGCTGGTCGACGGCAGGCCCCAGGTTCTGACGCTTCGCCAGCTTCTCGACCATTTCCTCAAGCACCGGAATGAAGTTGTTGTCCGTCGTGCAAAGTACGATCTCGCTGAAGCGGAGAAACGCGCGCACATCCTCGAAGGGTACATCATCGCGCTTGACAACATCGACGAGATCATCCGGCTCATCAAAAAATCGAAGGATGTTCCGTCGGCGCAGGAAGGCCTGATGAAGAGGTTCAAGCTCTCGGAAATTCAGGCGAAAGCCATCCTCGACATGCGTCTGCAGAAACTCACGGGTCTCGAGCGCAAGAAAGTGGAAGATGAGTACAAGGAGACCATCAAGCTTATCGAACGGCTCAAAGCCATTCTCGCGAGCAAGAAGCTCCAGATGCAGATCATCCGGGAAGAGCTGGAAGAGGTCAAGAAGAAATACGGCGACGAGCGCCGCACCGAGATCGTGTACGATTTTGAAGAATTCAGCGTCGAGGACATGATCGCCGAAGAAGACGTCGTCATCACGATCAGCCACAGCGGTTTCATCAAGCGATTCCCGGTCTCGGGCTACCGCCGGCAATCGCGCGGCGGGAAGGGCGTCATGGGCGCGACGACGAAGGAGGACGATTTCATCGAACACATGTTCATCGCTTCGACGCACAATTACATTCTGCTCTTCACGGACGAAGGACGGTGCTACTGGCTCAAGGTATTTGAAATACCGGAGGCCGGGCGGACTGCGCGTGGCAAGCCGATCGTCAATCTCGTCCAGAAACAGCAGGACGAAAATATCAAAGCGTTCGTTCCGGTGCAGGAGTTCGACGATAAACACTTCATTGCGATGGTGACCGAGCAGGGCATGATCAAAAAGACCGCTCTCTCGGAGTACGGAAATGTGCGGCGCACGGGCATCGCAGCGATCACCCTGCAGAAGAACGACTCGGTCAAGGACGTGAAGCTCACCGACGGCACGCAGGATATTCTCATCGGCACGAACTACGGAATGGCGATCCGCTTCCATGAAGACGAAGCGCGCCAGGTCGGGCGCACGGCGCTCGGCGTGCGGGCGATCAAGCTGAACAAAGGCGACAAAGTGATCGGCGCAATTGCGGTAAAGCATCGTACCACCACGGTTCTCGTGGCCGCTGAAAACGGTTTCGGGAAGCGCAGCGAGCTCGACGAGTACCGTGTGAGCCACCGCGGCGGGAAAGGGGTAATCACCCTTCGCGTGACGGACAAAACCGGGAAGATGGTAGCCACCAGAGAGGTGCTCGATAACGACGACATCGTGATTGTGACGGCCCAGGGTGTGGTGATCCGGCAGCCGGCGAAGGAAATCCGCATCGCTGGGCGGAATACGCAGGGAGTAAGGTTGATACGTCTTGAATCCGGCGATAAGATTTCGGCGGTTGCGGCAGTCCCGTCCGAGGATGTGGAAGAGACGATCGAAGAGCCTTCGAGGGTTACACCTTCCAAGGACGAAAAGCAAAACTCGAAACCTGCGGCCGAATCAAACAGTAAGAAGAATCAAAAAGGGAAATCGAAGAAGTGACATGTCCCCCGTCACCCTGAGCGATCCTGAGCGACCCCGAGCGAAGCGAGGGGGAGTCGAAGGAGAGTCGAAGGGTGAAAGTAGCCGCTCTCAATGCATCGGCAGCAGCTCCGCCAGACGGTTCTTTTCCCACCTTCCGGAAAGTTCAATCGACAGCGGATCGATCACGTTCCCCAGCGAGTCAATCATCGTAAAGGAATGTGGCAACGTGATGATGCTGGCCGAGCTTAGGTCGACGCTGAACAGCGTTAGCCCGAGCCCTGGATGTCCGTAGTCGATGCGCAGGTGATCCGGAAACTGCAGTGTCTTGAACGGAGTTCCGGTCATCGGTTCAAGGTTGAGCTGGTCCGGACTTACGCGATGGCCCTGACCGCCTGCAAGCTTCTTGAGGGATCCCGCAAAGATGGTGAACATCTCATCAGTGGCATTGCCGGCGTACAGAGAATGCAGAAAATGTTTGAGAGATCCTTTGTATGCCTTCTCCCGATTCTCCTCCCATCGTTGTTGCTCTTTCGCCTCATGAGGCTGCTTTGACTGGAAAAAAGGATAGATCAGATAATGGCCGTAATCCATTTCCGTGTTCCAGACGAACTCCTTCAGTACAACATAGACTCGGTACCCCAGCGCTTCGTTGTCGATTTGCAAAACACTGTCCGACCGGGCAATGAGCGTATCGTTCTCACGATGGAAGCTCAACACTTCGGGATTTAGAATCGAACACCGAGATGAGTGTTCGGTTTCGCCGATGAACGCCTTTACGAACCGCTCCAGGTTCTCCTTCCACTCCCGCGGATTCTCGGCCATCACCTCAACCTCCGGCGCCTTCAACATCTGCGGGATCAGGGCTATTTCGTAGTGCATCGAATCTCGTACCACAATCTTGATGGGCATGACCCGCCGTTCGTAGCCGATGCGCGAAGCAATCAAATCGAATTCTCCCGGCGGAATATTGGTGATGGCAAAAGCTCCGGCGCTGTCGGTTGATGTGCCGATGGTGGTAAAGGAGAGGTAGACATTCACGGAAACCAGCGGTTCGCCATTTTCGGCATCCCTCACCCGTCCGGTAATAATAGACTTGACCGTTTGCTGCGCAGCCATATCAGAATAAAGCGTAACGCTGAGGACGAGCAGACAGCTGATCACCACGACGTGTCGCCGGTATCGTCTAATGAGGTTCGAATTCAATGAACTTACTCGCGCTTTGAGTTATGATTTCGATGGTGTAAACGTATTCGGTTGCTTCGGGGAAACCCGATGCCGTCGCTTTCCAATTCAGTCCAGGAAAGGCAAAATAAATGAGTCCATTCACACAGTTATCAGGGAAAACAGTATACCGTTTCAGTATTCCATCGTTCAGGCTCTTTCCGAAAATCGAATACAGATTTGAGGACAAGGAACTCTTTCTTGAGGGAGAAAACCGCAAGGGCCTGATAAAAGCGCCCTCCTTCACCCAATTGGGAGGCACCGTATGGGTCCGCAGGACATCTGCGTAGTAGTCCTCCCATTCAAATTCTGTCTGACGTGCGGCAAGTGTTCGTAATTGAGAACCGATGGTCTTTGATATCAAATTTATTGCATCCGTCTTCTTCACGACCGCCAGCATCCTCTCCGGAGTTTCCGGTGACACATCCTTGTACGATCTGTTCTTGCCGGACATGTGAAGCTTCGTGCACCTCAGAGGGTCAAAGTCGTAGAGGGTCTGCGACAAGTTCTTGTACAGCAGCCAAAGGCGGATGTACTTTTCGCTATCGACGATGGCGGTATCCAGCGCATACATGTAGAATGCACTGTCAGAAAAGAAAATGCCAATCGGCAGGGAAGAATCGACGCCGTAGATGCAATACGTGTTGGGAGTTTCCTTCGGAAAGAATGTGTATTGTTCCGGCTTCAATCCTTCGGGACGTTTCCCGACAACCTCAATCTCCTTTGTCCGAACGGGTTTCGGCTGAAGTTTAATCTCATAATAGAGGGATTCAGGTTTTGCCACATCTAGATTTATGATTTCTCGGTCGTATCCAACCCGCGCAATTACCATTTGGAATACACCGACAGGGATGAAAGAAATTCTAAACGTGCCATCATTTGTCGAGGAGGTTCCAATAGGAGTGTTCGCAAGAAACACAATCGCGTTCTCAAGCGGGTTGCCGGTCTCACTATCGAGAATCTTCCCGGCCACAATTGCCCCCGGCTTGGTCTGGGCTGACGATTGGGTAGGTGGTATCGTAATAACTAGAAAAAAAACGAGCCATACGGAGTTGCGCAACAACGTATTTCCCTCTTTTCTAGACATAAGAATATTGTCATCTCGCTTCCGCTCAAAAGCAAACGGGGCTTTCCCATTGAGGCCTACGTTGATGAAACGACAAGCATTTCAATAGCCTCGGGCTACATCACACTAAAACGTAGCAAAGGTATCTGAAAATGTCAAGTTTCTTCTGTTTTGCGGAAAGCAATCTCAATGCGAGACATTTGAAAAATTCAAAAAGGTCATCCTGATCCCGTCCCGATTCTTTTCGGGACGGGAGAAGGATCTGACAACACATGGATGAGATTCTTCACTCCACTTCGTTCCGTTCAGAATGACAACTACTTCTGTTTGTTCTGTTTCGCTCAGCATGACGGTTCTATTAATAATTCAGACCTCTCAAGGCAGGAATCTGGAAAGGTCTTAAACGACCATTTTTAGCCTCTTTCTTGCTTGCAACAGGAATAATGGCCAATCCGGTCAAGCCTGAGGCCTGCGGGAAGATGGTACCCCGACTGCCGGATTTTACGGCTTGGTCAGCAGAACTCTCTTCCGAAGTTCTTTTCTGTAGCCGAGGAGTTTCTTTTGAATAGCAGGATACTTTAAACCGAGGATTTCGAGGGCCAGCATTCCGGCATTGTGCGCACCGTCGATCGCAACGGTCGCGACGGGCACGCCGGAGGGCATTTGAACCATCGAGAGCAGGGAATCCAAACCGTTCAGCGATTTCGATTTAATCGGAACTCCGATCACTGGCAGCACCGTCTTGGCGGCAATGACGCCCGCAAGATGTGCCGCGCCGCCGGCACCGGCAATGATGACTTCAATTCCTCTTTCCGGCGCGCCTTCGGTGTAGCGCATTGTCTCGTCCGGAGTTCGATGCGCGGACAGGACTTTGACTTCGCACGCCACACCGAATTCCTGCAGGATCGTTCTCGCGGGCTCCATCACCTCCGCGTCGGACGCGCTGCCCATCAAAATTCCAACAAGGGGATTCGATTTCTTAACTGCCATATGGTTTCCTTTCGAACAAAAATAACTTCCGCTAGGCCCGACCGCGAGGACGCGGTCGGGAGCGGGCGTAATGAAAAGACTGATGCTTGCCGCGCGGTTTTCCCGTAGTCAATCTTAGCTTCTATTCTCCGGTTGTGCAGCACGGCGGAGACGGTCCATAACCGTGACGCCAAGTCCGGCCTCCGGCACTTCTTCAGCGAGGATGACCCCCACCCCTATCGCGTCGAGTTTCCGCATCGCGCCGAACAATTGCTTTGCGTACTCTTCGACCGTCGCCGGTACGACGACCACAAAATCATCTTTGGTTTTCGGAGCAAGCTGCGGGCTGTGCACGATGCAGCCGACCGTAACACCCTTCCGCCGGTATCCCCGGATAGTTTCGATCAAGAGAGCGAGATTTCCCATCTCGATCAATTCCAGTTTGGCCTTCGGGGCATAATGTCGGTACCGCGTTCCCGGTGAGCGCTTCAGCACGTTCTCGTCGCCGGTGGTCCGGACCTTGCCGGCGACTGATTCGATGAGCTCGCACGTCAATCCGCCGAGCCGGAGAACGACCGGCGGAGTTGTCGTTGTGTCGACAACGGTCGATTCGACGCCGATGGCTGTCGGGCCGGCGTCGAGGATCATATCGATCCTTCCCTTCAGGTCCTCGTAGACGTGCCCTGCCGCTGTCGGGCTCGGTTTACCGGAGAGGTTGGCGCTGGGACCCACGATGCCGTGCTGCATCTTCCCTGCGAGGGCAACGGCAACGGCATGCCTCGGGATCCGAACGGCAACAGTCTCCAGTCCCGCGGTGATGATGTCGGGCACAAAACTCTTTCGTTTCACGACGAGGGTCAGCGGGCCGGGCCAGAATGTTTCCGCGAGCCGCTTCGCGACCGGAGAGATTTCGCTTCCCAGCTCGAAGAACTGGGCGATTGTTGAAACATGGACTATGAGCGGATTATCGGCAGGCCGGCCTTTTGCTGCGAAGACTTTCTTGACGGCCTCCGCGTTCATTGCGTCGGCGCCGAGCCCGTACACCGTCTCCGTCGGAAAGGCTACAAGTCCGCCCCGGCGAAGGACGCCCGCCGCGCGGGCAATAACTTCCTCGTCGGGAAAACCGGCATCAACCGGAATGATCTCAGTGTTCAAAATCAAACAGGATTGACAGGCAGTAAGACCTTGAATGTGCATCCTTTGCCAGAGGATTCGACAGTCATCTTTCCTTTATGCGCCTCGACGATGCTGAGGCTGATTGCCAGCCCGATGCCGGTTGTCTTTTTTGCGGAGGTCTTGCCCGTGAGAAACTCTTTGTATTTGTCGAAAACGTACGGCAATTCTTCGGCTGGAATTCCGTTGCCGGCATCCGTGATCGCGATCTCGGCGCACTCGCCGGGAGTACCGTCGGGTTTTTGCTTCAAGAGCGAAGCGGTCACGGAAACGGTGCCGCCGTCATTGCTGTACTTGATGGCATTGTCGAGAAGATTTATGACGACCTGTTCGATTTTTTCAGCATCCAGCTCAAGCGTTGGGATGTTGGGGTTGACGTTTACGCTGAGTGTGAGTTTCTTCGCGCGCGCAAGGGGTTCGAGCCGGTTACAGACTGCGGGAACAAGCTGCTCGAGATTTGTCGCACGTTTCTCCAGGTTCACACGGCCGAGCTCGAATTTCGTCAGGTCGATCATGTCGCTGATCAGGGTGAGCACTTTCGTGCTCATTGAATCGATGTGGGATAGCACATCCTGCTGCTGGTCGGTTACCGGGCCGGCCATGCCCTTCAGGAGAAATCCGACCGCCGACTTGGCAGTGTTGAGCGGGTTCCGGATTTCGTAGAGGAGCCGCGAGCTGAACTCGGCCTGAATTTCTTTCAATCGCATTTCTGCCGCATGAGCCCGGAGAGAGGTGCGTACGCGCTGGATGAGGTCCTCGCCTTCGATGGGTTTGGTGAGGTATTCTCTCGCACCGAGTTTTATGGATTCAACGGCGAGCGAGACGTCGTTGTACCCCGTGATCATCATGACATCGGTGGCGGGTGATTCCTCGCGGACCAGCTTGAGCACCTGAAGTCCATCCATTCCCGACATCTTCACGTCGAGAAGCATAAGATCGTATGCTTTCTGCCGTACCGTGTCGATTGCCTGTTCGCCGCTGGAGGCTTCGTCAACGTCGAACCCCTCGTCGGAGAGGGCTGTCCTCACGAGCGAACGAAACGCGTTGTCGTCATCGACGACCAACAACCGGGGCTTTTGTTCTAGCTGCTCTTTCATGATTATCACTCCAAAATTGAACAAATATATAGAGAAAATTGGAATGAAAGTCAATTCGTTCCACTTCCGACGAGGTGTCCGAAAGTCCCACCGCCTTGCCGTCCTTCTAGAAGACTCGAGACGGGACTGATCGGCATCCGACGCGAAGCGTCATCCCGACACGCTTCTGGTCGGGATCTAGGCGTTGGCTGCTTGGTGGGGGTTCAGGCCGGAATGACACGACTTCGAACCGACGTAGCAGCCGGCTGTCCTTACCATCCACTACCGGCCCTTGAGGTTCTGCAGCCGCTCTCGCGCTTCATGCCTTCGCTCGCGTTCCCGAATGGTCGTGTCATCTGAGGCGACCTTGAGGTACTTCTTGTACTGCTTGATCGCGGACGGGGAATCCTTCAACTCGTCGTATGCAAGCGCGAGATAGAACTGCGCCTCCTTGTTCCGTGGTTGATACTCGACGGCCTGCCGGTAGGCGTCAATGGCATCATGGTAGTGCTTCTGTAGGTAGTAGAGGGTTCCGAGCCGGATGTACACATCGGCAATATTTTCCGGATGGTATGAAGCGAGAGCGTGTTGATAGCTGTCGGCGGCATTGTCGATGCGGTTCATCCGGGAAAGCGCGAGGGCGAGATTGACGTAGTACAGGGGATTGTCCTCGTCGAGCATCACCGCCTTGCGGTATTCAACTTCCGCAGAATCGAATTTCTTTTCGAAGAGATAAGCATACCCCAATTGAGCATAGTAGAAATCTTTGAGTGAATCCATCAGGATAGCATGCTGGAGAGGCGCTATCGCCTCCGGGTATTGCTCCAACCGGTTGTGGCAAAGTCCGATCTTGTAGCACAGTTCAGCGTTTTCCGGGAGCCGCGCCGACGCAATCGTGTATAATCGCAGTGCTTCGCGGTAGTCACGGGCATCATAGTATAATGAGGCAAGGCCGGTGATCGCGGGAACATAGTCGCGGTTGATGGTGAAGCACGCCGCAAAACATGTTCTTGCGGAATCGAAATTCTTTAGCCCGGCAAGAGAGGATCCGAGGTAATAGTAACCGAGAAAATCCCGGGCATTGAGAGCGATAAGGTGTTGAAAAACGCCGGCAGCCTGCCCGTACATCTTTTGATCGTAGAAGAGTACACCCAGCTGCCAGTACGCGGGAACGTAGGACGAGTCTTTGCCGATGATGACTTCGTATTCATGCTGTGCCTGCCGGGTCTCTCCGGCCTCTGCAAGTATCCGGGCGTATTGGAACCGATAGCCCGTGTTCATTGAGTCGGCACAGGCCGCCGATCTTAATGGAGGTACGGCGTGTTCGAGGTCGTTGAGGGAAGCATAGCTCATACCGAGGTAAAATTGCATTGCCGGAGTTGTTGAATCGGCCTCGATGAGCGAGAGCGCCCTCGCGGCTTCGGCGTACTTACCCTCAGTGAACAATCCGATGCCGGCTTGTCGGAGGCTGTCGATCTGCGAGCGGGTATGGGGGAACATGCCTGCTGCAATCATGAGGTTGAATGTTGTGGGCAGCAGGAGAGCGGCGAAACACACTGCCAGTACTCTCTTCTTGGAAATCATGGTGATTCTCCTATATCGTGGTACCGGAATTTCATGCCGTCAGAGAAAGAGCACAAAGGTACGCCAACGTCATCGATTGCTCCGCGCCACCTCCTCTGCGTTTAATCTTTTAACCGCGAAGCGCGCAATTATGCCGGGCGAACACCCTTCGCGTATTCTACGGCCGCCTTCACAAAATCACGGAACAACGGATGCGGGTTGGTCGCGCGCGACCGGAGTTCCGGATGGAACTGGCCCCCGACGAACCAGGGGTGATTCGGGAGCTCGATGATCTCAACAAGATTGTTCGAAGGACAAATTCCGCTGACAACCATGCCGTGCTGTTCAAGAATTTCCTTGAAGGCGTTGTTAACTTCATACCGGTGCCGGTGCCGTTCGTGAATCAACTCCTTCTTATATGCCTTGAATGTTTTTGTTCCCCTGGATATTTTGCACGGATATGAACCGAGCCGCATCGTGCCGCCATAGGCCGTCACCTTCTTCTGCTCGATCATCATGTCGATGACGTTCTGGTCCGTCTCCTTGAACTCCGTGCTGTTGGCGCGGGCCAGCCCGCACACATTCCGGGCAAACTCGATGACGGCGCATTGCAATCCGAGACAGATTCCGAGAAATGGTATGTTGTGCTCGCGGACATACCTGATCGCTGCAATTTTTCCCTCGATGCCGCGTTCCCCGAAGCCCGGCGCCACGAGTAATCCCGAAATATTGCCGAGAAGTTTTTCCGCCCCATCGCGCTCGATATCCTCAGCGCGGATCCATGAAAGCTCTACCTGTACGTTGTTGGCAGCTCCGGCGTGGGTGAATGACTCGGCTATACTTTTGTACGCATCGCGGTGGTCCGTATACTTTCCACAGATGCCGATGGAAACGCGCCCGGCCGGATGTTCCACGCGGTCAACGAATTTCTTCCAGTCCTTGAGATTCGGCCGCGGGCATGTTAAGTCGAGTTTATCCAGGATGAGCTCGTCGATTTCTTCGTTTGCAAATTGCAGCGGCACTTTGTAGATCGTCTGGACATCGTGGGCGTCGATCACCGAGTGGACGTCGACGTTCGTGAAGAGGGCGATTTTTTCCCTGACGTCCTTTGTCAGCGGCGCCTCGGACCGGCAAACGAGGATATCCGGCTGGATGCCGATTTCCAGCAGCGCCTTCACGCTGTGCTGGGTCGGCTTCGTCTTTATTTCCCCCGCGGCTTTGATGAACGGAACGAGCGTGCAATGGACGCTGATGGCATTGTTCCTTCCTTTGAAGAACATGAACTGGCGCATCGCTTCCAGGAACGGCAGGCCCTCGATATCGCCTACGGTTCCGCCAATTTCGGTGATAATAACATCGTACTCGCCGGTTTTCGCAAGTGTTTCGAACCTCTTCTTGATTTCATCGGTAATATGCGGCACCACCTGCACTGTTGCACCGAGAAAATCACCCCGCCGTTCCTTCGAGATAACCTCAAAGTAAATCTGGCCAGTGGTGGAATTATTGTTCTTCGTCATATTGACGTTGAGGAACCGCTCGTAGTGCCCGAGGTCGAGGTCGGTTTCCGCGCCGTTGTCGGTGACGTAAACTTCGCCGTGCTGAAACGGATTCATCGTTCCCGGGTCGACATTGAGATACGGGTCGAACTTTTGAATCGTCACACGAAGCCCGCGCGATTTCAACAGGAATCCGATTGACGCCGCGGCGATTCCTTTGCCGAGCGACGACACGACACCGCCGGTCACGAAAATATATTTTACTTTGTTCTTTGCCACAGGATTCTCTTATTTTATTGAGAGTGTTCCGGTTGAGACGATACCGCCGGAGAGGACGAATTTCAGCCCGTCCTCGACGGACATGTTCAGAACTTTCGCTTGTTTTCGGGGAACCAGGACCAGCACGCCGGAAGTCGGGTTGGGCGGATTCAGGATGTAGACGCTGACCGTGTCGTCCGCATCGGAATCTCCTTGAATTGAGATCTCGTTGGTCACAAATCCGATGGTGAACATTCCGGCGCGCGGGTACTCCAGCAGCACAACCTGCCGGAAAGATTTTCCCTTGCTGCCCACCTGGAGCGTCTTGACGAGTTCTCTCATCGTGCTGTAAATTGTCCGGGCCAGGGGGATGGAAACGATGATGCGCTCGAAAAATTTCCCCAGCGTCCGGCCGATGAGATTGCGCGACAGTCCTCCGAAAATCAAAATCAATACGATCATCGTCACGAATCCGAGCCCCCGGATATGCTTGCCGAGTATCTGGTCGTAGACCGGAGAAAGCGTGCCGTCGATGGCACCGAAAAACAGATTCAGCACCCAGACGGTAATGACCACCGGAACGATGACGACAACGCCCCTGCCAAATGTTCCGCGAAGAACCTGCCAGAGAGTTTTTTTCTCTGTTTCGTCGCCCATTGATTTTCCCGTTGTTTGTTATTGAAGAAGTTTTTTCACGCGCTCGACATCTTCCGCGGTATCGACCGGAATGCTGTCGAATGTCGTGACCGCCGTCTTGATTCTGTATCCGTGTTCTAGAATTCGAAGCTGCTCGAGTTTTTCGGCCCGTTCCAGCGGAGATTCATCCCATCCGGCAAACTTCAGGAGGAACGATCTCCGGTAGACATATAATCCGATGTGCTTATAATACTGATGGTGCTCAAGCCATTCTTCCATCCGTTTCATGTCGCGCGCGTATGGAATCGGTGAGCGCGAGAAGTACAGGGCAAAGCCATTTTCGTCGATGACCACTTTGACAATGCCGGGATTCAGCATCTCTTCGACGGAATCTATCTTTCTCACCAGCGTTCCGACGGGGATTGATGGGTCGTCGGCGAGCGGGCGGATCGCTTGATCGATCATTTCCGGTGCGATGAGCGGCTCGTCGCCTTGAATATTCACAACGATGTTTCCCTCTGCGAGGCTCTTTGCCACGAAAGCGACACGGTCGCTTCCCGATCGGATTCCGGGAGGCGTAAGTATGACTTCACCCCCGAATTTCCTTACCACGCCGGCAATTCTCTCATCGTCTGTCGCGACGATAAGCCGGTCGATGAGTTTCGCCCGCCGGGCCTGCTCGTAAACGCGATGAATCATCGGCTTGCCGCAGATGTCGACAAGCGGTTTTGCCGGTAATCGAGTCGACGCGTACCGTGCCGGAATGATACCAATTATGTTTGCACTCTTACTCACAAATTAACCATTCAACCAATTAACAATTTAACCATTTATCCATTGTTTCATTTAACTACCCAACCAATCAACCAACTAACCAACGACTAATGACAAATGACAAATGACAAATGACAAGTTACAAGAATTCATTATCGAGTTCCCCCAATCAAACGCTCTATTGCGGATCTTGTTTGCTCCATCACCGAAAGTTCGGCACTTTTTCCGTCGGAGCCTATTGGCTCAATGGGCTTTTCGAGATTGAGCGTTATCGTTCCGGGAGTGATCCGGAAGGAATGTTTCGGCAGTACGCGATAGCTGCCGACGATCGCTACCGGCACGACGGCGACTCCGGCACCGACGGCAAGGTTGAACGCGCCGCGCTTAAACGGCTGGAGTTGTCCGTCCGGAGTCCGGGTCCCTTCCGCGAACAGAAGGAATGACGCACCGGTGATCACGCGTTGAACTGCCTCTCCCAATCGCCGCATCGCCGCGAGTCCCCGCGAGCGGTCGATGGGAATGTGCATATGAGTCAGCTTCATTGCCCATCCGAACACGGGGATGAAGTTCAGTTCCTTTTTGTAGACGATTCTGATTTTGTCGGGAATGGTTGCGACAACTGCCGGAATATCGAGCAAACTCGCGTGATTCGCCACGTAAATATAGTGGCGGGAAGCGTCCAGCTTCTCCAGCCCGTGAACGACGACGTTGACTCCGCAGATTTTCAAAACGGATCGCATGTAATACCGCATAAGCCCATCAAAAGCATCGGCGCGATGCACGGCGACAACAAGTATTTCCAGGGATGAAACGACCGCGGTGAAAAAAATGAGAAACAGGACTTTGAAAAATGAGGCGATCATTTTGAGATGCCGCCGGGAGGGCTTGCGACTTGCGCGAAAAGGGGATACGATGCCGTTGCTTCAAATCGTCTGAAAAAGAACGCAACGAGCATCACGCAGAACAGAGAGTGAGTGATTATGTTGTTTGGTAAAATTACAAAAATTACCGCTGAAATGCAATAACAGGACTCAATCGGGATAACGGTGGGTCATTTGAGATCCCGGGATACAAATTTTTTCCTTATTTTGATTCCCGACAGTGTCACAAACTTCAAATATCGTTCCGCTGGGTCACCTCAATAGAGCCATCGTCCAATGCAAGCTATGTCCCCGCCTGGTCCGGTGGAGACAAAGAATTGCCCGTGACAAAGTCGCACGATTCGAGGATTGGGAATATTGGGGGAAACCCGTGCCCGGTTTCGGCGATGAGAACGCCCGGTTGCTGATCGTCGGACTCGCCCCCGCGGCTCATGGAGGGAATCGAACGGGGCGCATGTTCACAGGCGACCGGAGTGGCGATTGGTTGCACCGCGCGCTCCACAAGTTCGGTTTTGCCAACCAGCCGACGTCCGTATCAAGAAACGATGGATTAGAGTTGAAAGATTGCTATATTACCGCATCGGCGCGGTGCGCGCCTCCGCAGAACAAGCTTCAGTCGGTCGAACTCCATCGATGCCGGCCGTACCTGTTGAAAGAAATTCAACTTCTAACCAGTGTTCGCGTCATTGTCGCGCTCGGGAAACTTGGTTTCGATACCGTTATTGATTCCTTCAGGGATCTGAATATGACGCAAGTGAAAAAGCGGCCGCCGTTCGGACATGGGAAAGAAATCCGGTTGAATGAACGCCAGGTCCTGATTGCATCGTACCATCCGAGTCAGCAGAATACATTCACGGGCAAGCTCACCGAGCCGATGTTCGATACCGTGTTTCTAAGAGCAAGGCAAGTGGCTGAGCAAGAAGACAGTACCCAGAAATCTGAAGTCAGAAGACAGAAGAGGGGGAGACGGAGAATCGGCGAAAGGGAGAAACGGTGAAGGGGTGAATCGGAGAACGAGTGAATGAATGAAACGGTGAGAGGGAGAGATGAATAATGGAGAAATGGATTATTGGAGTGATGGAGTAGCTGAGATGATGAGTAGTTGAGATGTCAAGGGAATAGAGATTCGAAGACAGGAACTCAAGGCTCAATGCCCAAAGCAAGAAGCAAGATGCCAACGGCTAACGGCCAACAGCCAAAAGCCCGAAGAGTGACCAATGACGAATGACCAAGAACCAAGAACTAAGAACAATGAACCAAGAACCAAGTACCAACAACCAATGACCAACAACGATTTTCAGAACAAAGTCTTCGTAGTGACTGGCGCATCAAGCGGAATCGGCAAAGCGACCGCACTCATGGCAGTCCAACGCGGCGCCAAGGTTTCTTTTGTCGCACGGCGTGGAAAGGAGCTCAATACTCTAACCTCAAACCTCGAACCTGCTCGCGTTCAGATTATCGCCGCTGATACCACGAAGGAAACCGACCGCCGCCGGATAGTCGAACAGACCATCGCGCGCTTCGGGGGCATCGATGTGCTTGTCAATGCCGCCGGGATCATCGGCAACGGAACGATCGAGAATACAAAGGCCGAGGCGTGGGATTACATGATGAACATCAACCTCCGGTCCGTGTTCATGTTAACGCAGCTTGCGCTCCCATCGATCATTGAGCGAAAAGGAAATATCGTGAACGTTTCGAGCGTCACGGGAGTTCGCGCATTCCCGAACGTTCTCGCGTATTGCGTTAGCAAAGCCGGTGTCGACCAGCTTACGCACTGCGCGGCGCTGGAGCTCGCCCCCAAAGGCGTGCGCATGAATGCCATTGACCCGGGTGTGGTGCTTACCAACCTCCACCGGACGAGCGGGATGGCGGAGGATGCATATCAAAAATTCCTTGAGCACAGCAAGACCACCCATCCCATCGGCCGCGTGGGAAACCCCGATGAGGTCGCGGAACTCATTCTTTTTCTTGCGTCCGACCGGGCCGGTTGGATCACCGGCGGCAGTTTCAACATCGACGGCGGTCGCGCGCAAACCTGCGCACGATAGGGGAAGGGAAAGGGATGAATGGGCGAGAGGGTGAAACGGTGAAGGGGAGAGATGAACAATGGAGAAATGGATTATTGGAGTAGTTAGGTAGTTGAATAGTTAGGTAGTTAAGTAGTTGAGATAAAGTGATAGGCGGGTAATTACGAGGATGAGATCGTGAGCTTTTTGCCAGGCTCTCATCACTTTCATCATCTTTTATCAGCGGTCATCAGCGGTTAACTTTTGAATTTTTAATTGAAAGCTAACGGCCAAAAGCCAAGGGCCGATGGCTAGCCGCCAAGTTCACCCAACCAATGACTAAGAACGAATAACAAAGAACCATCAACCAACAACCACGAACTGTCAACCAAGGACTAAGAACCAATGACTAAACCCATCCGCCCCAACCGCACGAAAAGTGCACGGCAGTCTGTCGGGCTTGCCACGCGAGCAATTCATGGAAGGCACCTGCACGCGTTCAAAGGGCCCGTGTCGACTCCGATATATCAAACCAGCACATATCGATTCGAGAACTCGCGCGATGCCATCCGCTATGCGCAGGGGGATCAGTCGGTGTTCGTCTACACGCGCTACCACAATCCGTCGGTCAACGAAGTTGAAGACCGCATAGCATTGATGGACGGGGGCGAAGCGGCGGCATTGTTTTCGTCCGGCATGGCCGCAGTCTCGACCGCCATCCTGAGTCTGTGTAAAACCGGAGAAGAAATCGTATCGACATCTGCCCTCTACGGGGGATCCTATCGTTTTTTCCGTGACGCACTCCCGAGGTATGGCATCGGCGTGAAATTCGTTGACGGCCGCTCACTGGAAGACTTGACGTACCTTATAACACCGAAAACAAAAGTTGTCTATTTCGAAACGCCGACGAATCCGACGCTGAGCCTCGTAGACATCGAAAATCTTGTGCGGCTTACGCGCCGAGCGGCGCGGGAGTTTCGCACGAATATCACGATCATCATCGACAACACGTTTGCAACAATTCTGAACCAGGATCCATTTGCCTGCGGCGTGGATGTCATCATGGAAAGTACAACAAAATACCTGGGAGGTCATGCCGACCTTCTGGGCGGCGTCCTGGTTGGTTCATCAGCGTTCATTAAGAATGCCAAAGGGCTCGCGAAACATCTGGGCGGATGCGCCGACCCGTTCGCAGCATTTCTGCTCGAGAGGAGTCTGAAGACGTTCGAGCTGCGCGTCGGTCGCCAGAATGAAAACGCAATGTCGCTTGCAAGGGCGCTCGAAAAACATCCCCGGGTCATGCGCGTTCTTTACCCGGGACTCCCATCCCATCCGCAGCACAAGCTTGCCAGGAAGCAAATGCGCGGATTTGGCGGGATGGTGACCATCGAGGTCCGGGGAGGCGTGCGCTCCGCCGTCAAAGTTTGCGATGCACTCAAGGTTGTCGTCAATGCGATGTCGCTTGGCGGCGTTGAATCCCTCGTCAGCATTCCCGTTTATTCTTCTCACGTCAACATGAGTAACGATGAGCTGGCGCGACATGGTGTCTCGCCCGGAATGATCCGCATCTCCGTCGGTGTTGAAGGAATTAATGATCTGATTCAGGATTTCCATCGCGCGCTCAAGAAGATATAGCCGCGCAGCTCCATCATCCGGGTCCGGAATTAAACAGGTATTTTTTGTTATATTAAATGATGACCTCATTCGTGAGATTCACCATATTCTTTGCGTTGGTCGTTCTGGGCAGCACTGCGGGTTTCGCCCAGCAAAAGGACGCAGACATAAAACTCCGCCTGGCGCAAAGTTACGAGCGAGGGGGCAGCTATGAGACCGCGACAACGCTCTACGAAGAAGTCTATGCAAAAGACTCGCTCAACTATATGGTTTTCGATGCGCTCCGGCGGATGTACCTGCAGCTCAAGAAGTACGACGACGCCGTCAATTTGGTCCAGGCAAGATTGAGAAAAATCCCGAATGATCCCGTCACAATCTCGCAGCTCGGAACGATTTATCTGCGTGCCTCGAAGGAGAAAGAAGCGTTTGACGCGTGGGATCGTGCAATCGCCGTGGGCCCTCCCAGTGAAACGACGTACAGAATTGTCGGCGATGCCATGGTCGAAGACAGAATGTTCGACCGCGCGATTACCCTGTACAAAAGGGCCCGTACAGTGCTCAACGACCCGGGTCTTTTTACGATTGATGTCGCCTACCTGTATTCCATTGTTTTGAACTATACGGAAGCAACGCGGGAATATCTGCGTCTCGTCCGGGATGCCCCCCAGCAGCTTGCCTACGCACAATCTCGAATCGCGAGTTATACCGGTCGCACTGATGGCCTCACCGCGGCCACGCTGGCGGTCGAGCAAGCGACACAATCGGAGCCGGACAATATCATATTCCAGCGGCTTCTTTCATGGCTCTATATAGAAGGCAAGCGGTACGATAATGCCTACACCGTGTATAGGCTGCTCGATGAAAAGACAAAATCATCTGGCCGCGAGATATATAATTTCGCGGAACTCGCACTCAAGGAAAAAGCGTATGATGTTGCATCAAAGGCCTTCGGCGAGGTGATTGCGAAGTCCCCGGCGTTGAACGTCCTCCCGGATGCAAAATTTGGTTACGCGAGGACGCTCGAAGAGGCCAGCGCTGAACGGGACACCCTGAACCTCTTTGGAAAAGCAAGTCCGTTCTCTCCGAATGATAGACCGGTGACGGAATCGCAACCGACATTCACCGGGGCCATTGCGGCATACAAGCGCATTGTCACGGAATATCCGAATACTGAAATTGCAGCCCGCTCCCTCATGCGCATCGCGACACTCATGGTCGACCGCTTCTTCAATCTGAATGAAGCACGGAGCACACTGGAAACGGTCAACCGGAAGTACACACAATTTATTCCGGTTCTCCTCGAAGCGAAACTGCTCCTTGGCGATGTCGAGGTCGCGCTGGGAAATCTCGATCAGGCTGAAGCGAGCTACGGTTCACTCGCTACCTTTCGTTACAGTTCTTCCGAGTATCAAGAGTGGGCCGCTTTTAGGCTTGCCGAGCTGACGTACTTTCGCGGACAATTCCAGGATGCGCTCAAACAGCTTCAGGCACTGACAAAGAACCCGACCTCAAATATTACCAATGAAGCGCTCAGCCTGCTGATATTTATTCAGGAGAACATGCAGCCCAAGGAAGACGCGCTCAAACAATATGCTAAAGCAGAGTTGATCGAACGGCAGCAAAAGCTTTCCGAGGCGCTCACGGCGTTCGATACCATTGCAAATACATACAGGGATACGCCCCTTGGTGATGAAGCGCTCATGAGTTTCGGGAGATGTCCTCACACGCATGAATCGATATGCTGACGCGATCTCTTCTTACGATCGATTGGTCAAGGATTTTCCCGAGAGCATTCTGCTCGACCGGGCCTTCATGAAACTCGGGGAGATTTATGAATTCGGGCTCGTCGATAAACCCAAAGCCATCGAATCCTACAAAACGATACTTGAAAAATATCCGAACTCGATTTTTGTGAGCGAAGCGCGAAAACACATACGTGAATTGAGAGGAGACACACCGTGATTGTGGATTTGGGATTGTGGATTTGGGATTGGAGGTCGCGGCGGGGTAAATTTGCCAGATCGTTCCTCATGATTACATGCTCACTGCTCCTAGCTTTCAGCTCAGTGTTCGCACAGAAGATTTTGATTCCGATGGACCTGAAACAAACTGACCACCTTAAGGCGTACGGAATCGCTTACTGGGCCCTGATGAAGAACATTGAAGTCGACTGGCTGCTCAATTATCGCGGCGGGTCGTTCATGCTGGACGGTGTTGATGCTGTCGCGTCCGAGTGCAGAATTCGCGGTGTTCTTTTTGAGGAGCTGCCGGGATCTCAGGCCGTGCAAGTCTACGCGGAAGTGCAGCAGGAAAACAACAACATGGACGTTGTCCGACTGGAAAAAGCCCCTAAAATTGCCGTATACGTCCCCCCCAATTTTCTTCCCTGGGATGATGCGGTGACGCTTGCCATGGAATATGCCGAAATTCCCTATGACAAAGTCTGGGACGACGAGGTTCTTCACGACAAACTCCTCAAGTACGACTGGCTTCATCTGCATCACGAAGATTTTACCGGTCAGTATGGAAAATTCTTCGCTGCTTTTTCCACCGCCCCGTGGTACGTCGAACAACAGGTGTTCTATGAGAAGAAAGCCAGAGAGCTTGGCTACACAAAGGTTTCCGAGTTGAAGAAGGCGGTCGCTCGGAAAATAAAAGATTATATCGGCGCCGGAGGATTCATGTTTGCAATGTGCTCCGCGACCGATACCTACGATATAGCCCTCGCAGCCGAACATACCGATATCTGCGACATTATGTACGACGGCGATCCACCCGATGCCGATGCACAGAAAAAATTGGACTTCTCAAAATGTCTCGCGTTCGAGAATTTCACTCTTGAAATGAATCCTCTGCGGTATGAATACTCGGACATTGATATTCCGCCGAGCGACCAGGTGGCGATGCAAGACCCGGAGACGGATTACTTTACGCTCTTCGAGTTTTCCGCAAAGTACGACCCGGTTCCGACAATGCTGACACAAAACCATGCGAACATCATTAAGGGATTCATCGGGCAAACGACAAATTTCAAGAAGAGCCTCATCAAAAAAACCATAACAATCCTGGCGGAGAAGGAAGGAACGGAAGAAGTCCGGTACCTTCACGGTAACTACGGACGGGGAACGTTCACATTCTACGGCGGCCATGATCCTGAGGATTACATGCATGCCGTCGGCGATCCCCCTACCGATTTAAGCCTCCATAAGAATTCTCCCGGATACAGATTGATTCTCAATAATATTCTGTTCCCGGCGGCGAAAAAGAAACAACAAAAAACTTAACCGGAACCATCACGTACTGACGTAAAGAATCCACAATGCGTATTGCTATCATCTCCGACGTTCACTCAAACCTGGAAGCGCTCGAGAAGGCGCTATCCATCATTTCCACCAAACATGTCGATGAAATTGTTTGCCTTGGAGATATCACGGGCTACGGAGCAAATCCGAATGAGTGCCTGTCGCTCGTGCGCCAGAACACCCGGCACATCCTGCTGGGAAATCACGATGAGGCCTCGGTGAATCCTTCAATGACGGAGGACTTCAATCCGTTCGCAAGGGCGGCGGCGGAGTGGACCAACGCGCAGCTTACCGATGAAAACAAAGATGCCGTCCGGAAGCTTCCTTATACGCTGGAACTGGAAGGTTTGCTTTTTGTCCACTCATCGCCATACCAGCCGCATGAGTGGCACTATATTATCACTCCGGCGGATGCCCGCGACAATTTTGCCCATTTTGCAGAACCGATCTGCTTCGTGGGACATTCACACGTCCCGGCGGTTTACTGTGAAGATATATGGACGAAACAGGTGATCGAGGGAAAGAAGTTTATTGTCAACGTCGGGAGCGTCGGTCAGCCGCGGGACAACGACCCGCGATTGAGTTTCGGGATCATGGACACGGGAACATGGAGGTATGAGAACATCCGGTCCGAATATGATGTGATGAAAGCATCCGCAAAAATCCGCAAAGCAGGCTTGCCGAAACCGCTTGCCGACCGGATACTGGTAGGGCGGTAAAGTCTCCTTACCCCGAGTTCTTGCCGAGCTTCTTCCAGCTCCCGCTTTGCCCGGAATTCTATCCAATTCTTGAAATCGTAATCATCGTATTCCAGCGCACGCTCTAACTCGCTCTTCGCGCTTTGAGTGTTATGGAGTTTGAGGTGGCAGTGCGCGCTTTGGTAATGCGACCACGGGAGAAGCCACCGCTCCTGTGCCAAGACTAAACCGAAGATCGACTGAAAGTGTTGCAGGGCATCCCCGTACGCTCCACGGTCAAACAGCGCTTCCCCGATTCCATACTCGGCCTCGGCAATGCGGTCGGAAGAAACAAGCGGAATGTCCTTCAACGACGTAAACAATGCGATCGCTTTTTCATCGTTTCCCGTCCTGAGGGCATTCTGAGCTTTGATCAGGAGCGTGTCCGGGAGCGCGAGAGGGGACTTCAGGCGTTCCTGCGCTCTGCGCAAGGAATAGGCATCGTCTCCGAAGACGCGGTCACCCGCCGCAGCCTTCCGGTAATACGGCAACGCCGCATCGCGTTGGCCCGACATCTCATAACATAATCCAATGCGATAGCTCGACGTGGTGGAATACGTTTCATCCTTATTTCCATTGAGTGATGTCCGGTATTCTGTCAGCGCTTCCGGCCAGTCTTCGAGGCGGAAATAACACTCGGCAAGCTTATAGTGCACGTAGGTGTTGATTCCCGGGAGAGCGCGGTTCGGCAGTGCCAGAATAGATTCGAGACGGTTTTTTGCGGTGCGAACGTCGTTCCGCCGGATTTCCCAGACAGCGCGGGAAAAAATGAACAACGAGTTATTCGGATAGTTAGCCGACAAATCCGCGAAGATTTTTTCGCTCCCGTCGAAGTCGCCGCTGTGCCATGGCAGCAATACGGCGAGATAGTATTTCGCTTCCGTTCTTGTGTAGGTGCCTTTCTCCGCCGCCGTGCGAATCTCCTTGAAGCCCCGCTCACCATCTCCCGAAACTCCTAAAATGGAAATGATCCATTGTAGCGGTTTGGGAACGACGGTGAGATAGTAATGATAGAGGCCTAATCCGAGATAGGCATCGTACAGATGAGGGTCGAGCTTGATCGCGTCGTAGAGATAGTCATAACTTTTCTTCCCGTCCCACGCGGCTTTGAGCCAGCTCTTTGCTCTCACTTCGGCAAAGGCTCGATATCCATATACCGTTCCGAGACATCCAAACGCCTCCGCATTGTCCCCATGCTCGTCCAGGTACTTTTGGCTCACCCGAATGGCTTCATCGGCGAGAGACAGAAAAGGCTGATAATCCGAGTCATTCCTGCTGAGAAGGTAGCGCCAGAAGTGAATTGCAGCTTTCACGACACGAGGGCGTGGAAAGGTCGGGTCAAGGGAAATAGCTTCGTCGAATTTGCCGGCCGCGTTATCAAAATCAAAGTTGTAAGCATCTTCCAGCCCGCGAAGCGTCAAGGCCTGGACCCGATCGAGCGTTTCCGGGCTTGCACTTCCGGCCGTGCACGGGAGGTACATCAAAAACAAGAATACAATGCCGTGGAGTATCTTCAAGGAAATTTTCATCATGTAAAAAGTACTGAGTTTTCGGGTGAGACGCAAAACGAGCCGCCCCCACAATCTTGCGCGCTGGGTCATTGGCGCAGGTTGTTTAAGAAAACTTGTTTCCCTATCTTTCATTCAATTCCAATAATTTCAATCATTTCAATTATTGCAATCAATCCAATTAATTCCAAGTCATCCCAATAATTCCAAGTCATCCCAATAATTCCAAGTGCTCTTCTCATCTCGCACAAACTGGCAGCACCAGCCCAATCTCCTGAGCCAGGCTCTTGAGCGGCGGCGGAGCAAAGGCCAGGTCATTCACGACCTCACGTCTTCCAATCCGACGGAATGCGGCATTCAGTATCCCGGGAAGGAAATCCTTGCGGCGCTCTCCGACCCGGAAGCTCTTCAGTATCGCCCCGACCCAAGGGGTTCGTCCGTTGCGAGAAGAGCCATCTGTGAATACTATCAGCGGAAAAATATTTCGATTGACCCAGCGGACATCGTGCTTACCGCCGGCACGAGTGAAGCCTATGCCATGATACTTAAATTACTGTGTAACGCCGGGGATGTTGTTCTCGTTCCGAAACCATCCTATCCCCTGTTTGAATTCCTGGCAGAGATCAACGACGTGAATCTACATCACTACCGGCTCGGCTATGACCACGGCTGGCATATAGACGTCGAATCCACTAAGGAGCAGGTCTCAAAAACAACCCGGGCTCTTGCAATCATCAATCCGCATAACCCCACCGGGATGTTTCTCAAGGAATTGGAGCTTAGAGCCATCGAGAAAATCGCCATTGAGCACGGGCTCGCGCTGATCGTGGATGAGGTTTTCTCAGAATACGGCTTTGGCGACAATGCCGCGGCAGCGCAAGCGACGGCACATCGTTCAAATGTCTTGACCTTTACTCTTAACGGGATCTCGAAAATGCTGGGATTGCCGCAAATGAAACTCGCCTGGATCGTTGTGAGCGGCCCAGCGGAAGAACGCCGCGAGGCGCTCGAGCGGCTTGAGACCATTTCCGACACATTCCTTTCCGTCAACACCCCTATCCAGGTCGCGCTTGGAAGGCTCTTTGAGGTTTGCGAACCAGTCCGGGCACAAATTGCCGCCCGGGTCAGGTCGAACTACTCATTTCTGCAAGACCGGCTGCAATCTCCCGTCGTACAGCTACCGGCGGCAGGCGGGCGTGTCCGCCTGCACCCTGCGGACTCCGGCGGACTTGTTTCACTCCTCGATTCTGAAGGCGGATGGTACGCGATTATTCGGGTGCCGAGAATTCGAACGGACGAGGAATGGGCGCTGCAGGTTCTCGAACAAAAAGGTGTGTACGTTCACCCCGGATACTTCTTTGATTTTGAGGACGAGGGGTTTCTCGTGATGAGCCTGCTTCCCGAACCCGGGTTATTTCGCGAAGGAATTGAGAAACTGGTTGAATGCGTGGAAGCCGCCGTCTGAACCACGATTCATAGGATTAATGGATTCCCATGATAAAAATCCTATCATCCTATGAATCCGTACCAGCAGGATCATCCCATGCGCATCGGACTACATTTTTCCAAGAGCTTCATTCAGAAACCGGATGAGGGGCAAGAGATCCCTGTACACGCCAACGACCCTCTGAACAAATTTTTCCGAATGACATTCTTTTTCATCCCACTCAACCCCCGTGTAGAAGCTTTTGTGTTTGAGCCATTCGAGCATCGGATGGTCGACGGGGAAACCAAGCGGAGCCCGCTGCAATTTTTCACCTTCGAGCGCACCAAACGCTTTCTTAAATGACCGCGTTGCAATGACCGATCGGAATTGCTCCGCCTGTTCGGCGATCGCACCACGGATTTTCTTGAGCTGGTCGCCGCTGGGCATATAGACGCCTCCCCCGATGTACACATGTCCCGGCTCGATGTGCGCGTAATACCCTGCGCTGTCTTCCCAGTGACCCCGCAGATGAAACACGGCGGCAGCGTGTGTCTTGTAGGGGTCCTTATTCTTGCTGAAACGGATGTCCCGATAAATGCGGAACATCGAGCGCTTCGGGTTGACGTTGATTTCCGGCACAAGCTTCGCCATCGGAGCTTTCATCGCAGCGATGAACGATTGCATCGGCAATTTCACAAATTCTTCGTACTCGGATTTGTGTTTTGCGAACCACTCACGATTGTTGTTCTTTTTGAGCTGCGCAAGAAATCGGATTCCCTCCTTCGGGAATCCTTCGAAGGGTGGCAATACTTCCTGGTCCAGCACGGGCTGTTTCATTTCTTCTCTCTCTTAGAATTGTATCGGATATTCCGGATGGCAAGGTGAACAAACCCTCCGGCTTTTCTTAACCGTTCACGAGCTTTCTTCGCCGACAGACCCGCCTTGATCATGACGAGGGCAGTTTTGACGTGGCCGCCGGCCTCTGCAAGCTTTTTCGCAGCCGTTTCATAATCGGCGCCGGTCGCGAACATTACAACCCTCTTCGCGCGCTCCTGCAATTTTCGGCTGTTCATTTTCAGGTCTATCATCATGTTTTCATACACCTTGCCAAGCCGGATCATGGCGGCAGTGGTCAGCATGTTCAGGACGAGTTTTTGAGCCGTTCCCGATTTCATGCGTGTTGAGCCCATGATAACTTCGGGGCCGACATCCGGGCAAATTGCAATGTCAATGTGATTGCGAAGTTCAGCAAAATCGGGCTTTCGGAGTACCGATCGGGGATTTGTCGTCACATACAGCGTTGAAGCGCCGCGGCGTTTCGCCTCTTTGACCGCTCCAACGACGAACGGTGTGCGCGCACTCGCAGCGATCCCGCAGACGACGTCCCTCCGTCCGACTTTCTTCGACCGGATGGCGGCTACTCCGTCCTCTTCATTGTCTTCCGCCCCTTCCCGTGAGCGGAACACAGACTCCGTTCCTCCCGCGATGACTCCTTGCACAGTCTCCGGTGATGTCCCGAACGTCGGCGGACACTCGGAAGCATCCAGAATACCAAGCCGTCCGCTGGTCCCGGCTCCCACGTAGATCAATCTGCCGCCGGAGCGCAGAGACTTGACGATGAGTTCGACAGCCCGGGCGATATGCCGGATTTCCTTTCTAACCGCAAGGGTTACCGTCCTCTCCTCTCTGCTGATCGATTCGAGGATTTCGGGGATCGACAGTCTGTCGATCTTGAGGGTTCGCGGATTTCGTTGCTCGGTGGTCAGTCGCTGAAGCTGGTCGAAAAGTTGTTTATTCTTCTTCATATGTTCATCTACGGATAAATGACGACGAATTTCTTGTCGGGAAGTTCGGAGGAATCGATTCCATCTACGGAGATCGGATAAGGAACCATCGCCGCGGGATTCATCTTATGCTGTGTCTCCTCCATCTCGTCCATTAACACTCCGCCCTTCAACAGAACTATGGCGCCCCGTGGAACTTGATGAGTTTGTTCGATTTCCTTTTGGATCTCGACCGGATTCTTGTCCGATGACTTCAGAAGCGGCTTGCTCCATTGAATAATGTCCTTCATCGGAGCGACCGCCCGGGCGATAATATAATCAAATGAATTTTGATATTGTGGGTAGCGTGCCAGATCTTCGGCCCTGCTGCAAACGGCCACAACGTTCGTTGCCGGCAGCGTAAGGAGTATTTCCTTCACGGCGTTGACCTTCTTCTGAATGGAATCAACGAGCGTGAATTGAAGGTCCGGGCGCAAAATGGCGAGCGGGATTCCCGGCAGTCCTCCGCCCGATCCGAGGTCCATGACCGAGCAATTGTGCTCCAGCTGGAAATGGAAAAGGAACGACATTGATCCGAGAATGTGGCGCGTCCACATATTTTCTTCATCACGCCGGGAGATGAGATTGATTTTCTTGTTCCACGAAAGAAGCTCGTCGCAGAAATGTTCAATCAATTTAACCTGAAGGTCCGAGACGATGAAATGATTCTTGTCGCATATCGTTTTGAACCACAGTTTCTTTTCCATAATTGAACGGATTATTCTTTGATTCTTCTTCCCGCGCAAACTCTTCGCGGCAGGAGATTAACGAAGCGCATACAAAGATCCAATGACGAACTTAGTGAAAGAGACACGAAAACGCAATCGAGAGCATAAGTAATTGTTTATTATAGACTTACGTCGCGTTGTTCCACGTGGAACTCTACTATGGTTCTTGGTTGTTGGTTCTTAGTTCTGGCACTTAGCCCTTGGCCTTTGGCTTTTAGCTCTTGGCCAAAAATTCAAGATGAAAGATGAAAAATTGAAAAAAGTTCCGGCATCTCTTTATCTCAACTACTTAACTACCCAACTATTAAACTATCTAACTACGCATCATCTCAACTACTCCATTCCTCCATCACCCACTCACCGGTTCACCCCTTCTCCCATTCATCATCTCAACTACTTAACTACCTAACTATTCAACCACCTAACTACTCCAATAATCCATTTCTCCATTGTTCATTTCCCCCTTCACCGTTTCTCCCATTCACCCATTCATTACCTCACTACGTCTCATTTTCTTAAGTGCACCATCACGACCGATACATCGGCCGCAGTGACGCCGCTGATGCGGGACGCTTGTCCAAGCGATGCCGGACGGATCTTCGTCAGCTTCTCCCGTCCTTCTGCGGAGAGCGCGCGGACGGAATGAAAATCAAAATCATCCGGAATGGGAATCAACTCATACTTCTCGAAACGATCCATCTGCTCTTCCTGGCGCGCTATGTATCCGTCGTACTTGATCTCGATTTCTACTTGCTCTATGATTTCCCTGCGCTGTTTCGCGGGCTGGTCGAGGATTCTTGAAAAGAGCGGGTCACTCCGGAACGGTTCAAGCTCTAGGAGTTCCGAGAGCTTGACTTCCGGCCTCCGGAGAATCTGGACAAGCTTGTCCTTTTGTTGGAGCAAAGCCGTTCCCCTGGATTCAAGGTACGGATTGAATTCTTCAGGCGAGGCGCTTTTTGAGAGAAAGTGTTCAATTGCCTCGCGAATGAACGTCTCTTTCTTCTGCAATTGATGAAATACATGGTCGGATATCAAGCCAAGAGAATGGCCAGATTTCATCAGCCGCCGGTCGGCGTTATCCTGTCGAAGCAGCAGGCGATATTCGGCCCGTGATGTGAACATGCGGTACGGTTCCTCGGTGCTTTTGTTGACAAGGTCATCAATAAGCACCCCGATGTACGCTTCCGACCGTTTCAATACAAATGGCTCGAGTCTCTTGACCTTCAATGCAGCGTTGATTCCGGCCATAAGTCCTTGCGCGGCAGCTTCCTCATACCCCGAGGTTCCGTTTATCTGGCCTGCAAAGAAGAGGCCGTCCACCAGTTTCGTTTCGAGTGTGAGCTTGAGCTGGTGTGGAGGGAAGAAATCATATTCGACTGCATAACCGGGGCGCAGCATCTTAGCATTTTCAAGTCCGGCGATTGTTTGCAATCCCTCGAATTGTATGTCTGCCGGCAGACTTGTTGAGAAGCCGTTTACATACACGACAGGCGTATTGTATCCTTCAGGTTCGAGAAAAATCTGATGACTCTCCCTTTCAGCGAATCGAACGATCTTGTCCTCGATTGATGGACAGTATCTCGGTCCCACGGCCTTAATCCTCCCCGTGAACATTGGGGAACGGTCGAAACCCTTCCTGAGAACCGCATGTGTTTCTCGGTTTGTGCGCGTAAGGTACATGGGAATGAGTTTGTTTTTGATTTCATCGTTCTGGAAGGAAAATGGCTGTGGCGGGTTATCACTTTCATGGACCTCAATTTTCGAAAAATCAATGGTCCGGATATCGATTCGCGGTGGTGTTCCCGTTTTCAGCCGTCCGCTCACAAATCCAAGCTTCAGCAAACTCTCCGTTACCCCTGTTGACGCCCGTTCGCCATATCTTCCACCAATCGAGTTCTCCATGCCCGTGTGCATGATTGCGCGAAGAAATGTTCCGGCTGAGAGAACAAGGCAATGACAGGAATATCGCTTTCCGGAATGAGTGACTATTCCCGAAAGACGGTGTGCATGGCCGGTTCCATCCTGGGAAGTGACAATTTCCAGCAGGGAATCCTCGATGATATCAAGGCCTTGTTGCCCAAGAACTGTACTTCTGGCATGGTTTGAATACCACTCACGGTCATTTTGACACCTTGGCGACCAAACCGCGGGTCCTTTAGAGCGATTGAGTATGCGAAACTGTATGCCCGTAGCATCGGCGAGCTTTCCCATCTCGCCGCCAAGCGCATCGATCTCTCTGACCAGATGGCCCTTTGCTGTGCCGCCGATTGCAGGGTTGCATGACATCCGGCCAATCGACTTCGTATCCATGGTCATTAATGCGGTCCTGCATCCCATCCTTGAGGCTGCGAGTGATGCCTCAATTCCAGCGTGTCCGCCTCCCACAACCAGAACATCGTATTCCAGCGATATTCCACTTCTTTCCATCAGGATCTTATTGTTTCACGTGAAACATCTACCTGCGCGTTTCGCGCTTCGGTTGATTGGGTAACCATGCGATAAATGGAAGGCTCCAACACCCGGCACTAACCGGGCGACCTCCAAAGGATGGTGTTCCGCGATTATAACAAAACAAGCTTATTTGCCTATGCAAAATTTTGAAAATATGTTATCAAGGATATCATCTGTTGTTACGACCCCTATTATCTCACCAAGAGTACCCATTGCAGCCCGCAAGTCCACAGTAATGAACTCGTTGCTTTGAGAGGTCCTCAGGCTTTCGAGTGCGACCGAAAGACTCATTGCGGCCTTCTGGAAACTATCGCGGTGGCGGCTGCTGGTGATTACCAAGGATCGTTCGACGCCCGACCCAGAGCCGCCGAGGGCAATTTGCGCCAGCTTACTCTTCAATTCGCCAAATCCCGCACCGGTCTTGGCCGAAATTCTGAGGACATCGAATTTCCTCAATTCGTCAGGAATGTCAAGAATGGCGACATCTTCCAGCAGGTCAATTTTGTTCTCAGCGATCAGGAGATTGGGATGCCTGACTTCCTTCAGGAGTTGGTCGAGAATGCTCTGATCCGTTGCTCTATAGCCAGCGCTGGCATCGAGCACGAAAACAATCAAATCGGATGTGTGCAATTGCGATTCTGTTCGCCGGATCCCCTCGTTCTCTATGAGATTTTCGCCCTTGCGCAATCCGGCGGTATCAACAATCCTGAATAGCATCCCATCAATTAATACATTTTCTTCAATGACGTCACGCGTAGTTCCGGGAATCTCCGTCACAATGGCACGATTCTCATTAAGTAAAGTATTGAGAATACTTGATTTACCGACGTTCGGTTTTCCTGCCAAAACGACCTTAAACCCTTCGCGATAAACTCTTCCGAACTTGTACGAATCGACAAGCTGGTTCAAGTACTCAATGACTGACTCTATTTCCACCCTAATTTTGTTCTTGTCGGTGAATTCCAGGCCTTCCTCAGCAAAATCAAGCTCTAGTTCGAGCAGTCCACAAACATCCAGTAACCGCTGTCGCAGCTCGGCGACTCTAATCGACAGTCTCCCTTCAAGCTGTTGAAGCGATGTTCTGTGCGAAATTTCCGACCGGGCGTGGATCAGGTCTGCAACCGCTTCTGCCTGGGAGAGGTCGATCCTGCCGTTCAGGAAGGCGCGTTTTGTGAATTCGCCGGGTTCTGCCAGTCGTGCGCCGTACGCAACAACTGAATCAAGAATCTTGCGGGTCACGAACATACCACCGTGGCAACTTATCTCAACCGAATTCTCTGCTGTGTACGAATGGGGTTCCAGAAATACTGTCGCAATGACTTCATCGATAGCAATACCGTCGGGATCAATGAATCCGCCGAAGTGAGCGGTGTGCGTTGCAACGGATGTCAGCGGATGCTTTCCGCGGAAGCCCTTGTCGGCAATTGAGATCGCATTCTTGCCGCTGATGCGAATGATGGAGATTCCACCTTCGCCAATCGGCGTGGCGATTGCAACTATGACGTCATCAAGCGGATTCATATCTATGGAGGTTTGGTGTGCTCTTTCCGGCATTTCAGCGGGACAGCAGAAACCGGTAAACTGAAAATACGACTAATGGAAAATGAAATTTAGAAAACTCTGGAGTGAAAAACAATTCCGATCCCGCACAAAAAATCCCGCCCGTACTTCTCGAGCGGGTTTGACAACCCATTCCGGGCTACCCGATATTCGCTCGTCCTTCTGAGCAGATATAAGCATGTTCGGATGAAGAAGGCCCGTGAGCTGTTCATCGTTCGTGCCGCTGGAATCTGTCAGAAAGGAATCGTATTTTGTAATCATGAACACTATCGGCAGAAACGACCCCTGTCCGTGCGGGAGTGGCAAGAAATATAAAAAATGCCACGGCGCTACGGTTCTCCTTACCCCGGATTTCGCCTATGACCGGATCCGGAGGTTCGATGGAGAATCCGGCGAAATGCTCATGAGATATGCAAAGAAGCACCATGGAGAGGCCGCCATCGAGGGTGCCTGGCAGCAGTTTCATTTCTTCGACGAGTCGCTGTTTACCGGTTCTCCCGCTGATAACGATTCGTTCTTGCGATGGTTTGCCTTCAATTGGAAGCCGGATGAGAAAAAAACACTTGCAGAACTATTTATCACCGCCGAAGGCTCCAGACTCGACGCCGGCCTTCGCAGCTTTCTTGAGGCGACACTTCACTCCCCCTACAGTTTCGTCCAGACGATTGCGGTTGACCCCGGTACGTCGATCGAATTTCGAGATGTCCTTCGTCGACGTGAGTTTCACGTGACCGAGAGAACTGCGTCGACGATGGTTCGCCCCGGAGACATTCTCCTGGCCCGGGTTGTCGAATTAGACGGAGTCTTTTTCCTCATGGGATCCGGGGCATTTGTAATTCCGCCGCTCCACCTGGACCCAATTCTGGACTTGCGTGCATCCCTGGAGGAGCTTGAGTCGACCGGCGGCCAGCCGGTCTCCACCAAAACCCTGTTGGAACAGGAGGAACTTCTCCGCGAGGAGTACTTCGAGATCGAGGATGAGATCCGAAATCGCAAAATGGATATCAGAAACACCGACGGAGACCGCCTTGCGTTTTACACGCTGACCTACGAGATTCCATCGTTCGATGAGGCGTTTCAAAATCTGAAGGAGCTTGAGCAAAGAGTTTCCGGCGGGTCGGACGAGCAATTACTTGCTGATGCGAAACGGACAAAAACGGGTCGACCGACTGAAGTGATCATCCACTGGTTGCGAAAGAGCAGGAAAGGGGTATTGGACGGCAACACATCTCTTGCCACTCTGAAAATAAACGCCTCCAAGCTGATCGTGGAGGTGAACTCGGAACGACGCTCAAAGCGCGTCCAAAAAGAAATCGCAAAGAGACTCGGGAGTTCAGCCGTGCTCCTTGGGACGGAAATGAAATCGTACGAGGGGCTGATGATAGAAGCCGAAAAAGGGGGTAAAAGAAAACGGTCTGCGAAAGAAAGCGAGAGCGATCGCGCGTTGAACGAGTCTCCGGAGGTGAAGGCTCTTCTGAAAGACCTGATGGAAAAACATTGGGCAACCTGGCCGGATATAGCCGTGCCGGCATTGAGAGGGATGACGCCGCGCGAGGCAGCAAAAGACCCTGTGGGCAGGGAGCTTCTTGAAGCTCTCCTCATGGACTTTGAGTCGAGAAACGATCTCCGGGGAAATGAGACTATGCGCGTGGACATTGCGAAGCTGCGGCGGGAGTTGGGCTTGGAGGACTGAATGGAGCAAAACAGAAACGGCTCCAAGATCTCTCTTGAAGCCGTCGGACCGGCGCTACTCACGCCGGTGCTGTTAGACAACAAATCTAATATACTAGATGCTTAGACAAAAATCAAATTGTGTTTGGCTATGAGCGAACGAGTCGTTGCCTACATTGATGGATTCAACCTCTACTTTGGCTTAAGGTCAGCAGGCATGAAGAGGTATTATTGGCTCAATCTGCAACTAATGGCGCAAAATCTGCTCAAAGCGGACCAGGAACTAGTGTTTACGAAATACTTCACCAGCCGGGTTTCCTATCCTGCTGACAAGCAACAAAGACAGTCTGTCTTCATAGAAGCGCTGGAAACGCTGAATGACCTTCGAGTGTTTTACGGACACTACCAAGCGAATCCCCAGCGATGCAGGAAGTGTGGCAACAAGGTGATGATCCCCAGCGAAAAAATGACCGACGTGAACATTGCCGTCGAGATGTTATCCGACGCGTATCAAAATACGTTCGATGTCGCCCTTCTGATTTCTGCCGACAGTGATCTGACCGCACCTATCCTAGCCATCAAGATTTTGTTTCCTCAAAAACGAGTCCTTGTTGCATTTCCTCCACAGCGTCACTCCGCACAACTACAGAGACTAGCGCACGCTTTCATTCAAATCGGGCGCGCAAATCTTGCAAAGAGCGTGTTCCCCGATCAACTGCAAAAGGCCGATGGCTTTATCCTGCGCAAGCCTGCGGAATGGAGGTAATGCTCGGACGCCAATCATCATGGAGATCAATCACGACTTACCATTAAGTAAGATATCAAGCTCCACGCGGGCCGACTCTGCATTCGACATGCCGGAGAATCATGGGTTGATTCAAGCAGAGGCGTTGGGAGTTTGAGGAAGCAGCATGAAATCCCCCAGGCTACTCTGGGTGGGATTAAGAGCGCTGTGTGTCCCCGCAGGGTGTCCACCCCGGGAGGCCGGCGCGGGAACATCAGAAACTCAGCGGTTCAACTTCGGCATATCCTTCATCATCCGGTTGAAAATTCCTCCTGACTTTTTCTTTTCTTCGACTTTTCTCAGGGGCTCGTTCTTGTGCTTTTTCGTAATCCATGCCTGCTGTCCGATGGAGAGGAGGTTGAACACAAAATAGTACAGGTTTAACCCGGCAGGGAAGCTGTTGAATAACAGCGTCATCATCACGGGCATCATCCACACCATCGCTTTTTGCCGCGGGTCCTTGACCGACATCTTCTGCTGTACGAACATCGTGATGCCCATGAGCAGCGCGAGACCGCTGATCTCATCGATGTTGGCGATCGGAATCCGGAATGAAAGCTTCGTGATAACATCCGGAACGGAGAGGTCCTTGATCCACCAAATGAACGAGGCCTGGCGCAGGTCGATCGACGAGCGGAATACAGCCCAGAGCGCGTACAGGATCGGGAGCTGGAGAAGCATCGGCAAACAGCCGCCCGCAGGGTTCACGCCGTACTCCTTGTACAACCGCATGATCTGCTGGTTCTGTTTCTGGGGGTCGTCTTTGAACTTCTCGCGGATCTCGGTCATCATGGGTTGAAGCTGCTGCATTCTCTGCATTGACTTCATGCTCTTTGCGGTAAGCGGCTGCAGGGCAAGCTTGATGATGATTGAGAAGACAATCAGCACAAAACCGTAATTGGGGATAAAGAGTTTCAAGAACTTGAAGAGTGGAATCATGACGTATTCGGAAATCGGCCGGATGATCCACGCCGCTCCGAGGCTCATCATCTGGTCCAATCCTGCGTTGTAACTCTTCACAATATCGAAGTCGAGCGGGCCCAGAAACACCGTAACATGCGCCGTTTCGAGTTTATTTCCCAGGAATGGCATTTTCAGGGCCAGGCTGTAGTCCTCCTTCGCGCCGTTGTCGGGTTCCTTCTGTCGGTTGCCTTCGAGGTACGCTCCCTGGCTGTCTCCTTCGCGATTGATGATCGCAACCGCGAAGTACTTGTTGCGGGTTGCGACCCAGTTCACGCGGCCGGAGATATTTTGTTTCTGCGTCTCGTTGAACTTCGTAGCATCGACTTCGGTCAGCTCTCCGCCGGCATACGCGAACGCCTTCGCGGAATTGGATTCATCGATACTGTTGCCTTCAACGTACCGCAGTCCCGATTCCCATGTGACCTGGTATTCAAAATTCGCCAGAACATCATCCATTCCCTCAAACCGGTAGTAAGCGTCAAAATCGTAGTCACCGTTATGAAACACGAGTGTTTTCACAATGCGACTCTGTTCGGAAATTTTGAGGACGAAGTCGACCTTGAAAGAATCCTGATTCGCGAGTGTTACGGTTTGGTTGTCATCGAGGGGCGATTCAAAATACAGGTTCTTTGTATCGACGAGTTTGCCGTCGCTGGAGGAGAAGAGGAGATGAAAATCCCCTGCGCTGTCGTTGTTGATGAGATTTACCGGGTACTGATTCCATGTCTTGAATTTCTTCAGCTCCCAGACCTGGATCGAGCCGCCTTTGGATGAAATTCTCGCCCGGTAGAGATCCGATTCAATATAGAGGAGTTTTTCCTTTCCGGTTGCAAGCCCGGCAAAATACTTTCCGAGCGTATCGGTCGCCGCGTACTTCTTCTCGTGAATAGGGGGAACAGCTCGGGCGGTGTCGATCATTGACCTGTGGAGTGCGATTGAATCCGTAGTCGTTGCGGATTTCTGCGGCTGGGGAGGCGGGGCATTCAACCACATCCAGAGCATCAGAACCAATCCAATCAAGACAAAACCTATGACAGCATTTCGATCCATGAAATCCTCAGCTTAGAAGTACATAATTATGGAACGGGATCGTAACCCCCGGGGTGAAACGGATGACAGTGGAGGATGCGTTTTATACCCATGAGCGACCCCTTAAAAAATCCGTATCGTTCAATGGCTTCGATGGTATACGACGAACACGAAGGATAAAACCGGCAAGCATTGCCGGGAAGAGCCGGGGAAACGAATCGCTGGTAAAGCCGGATGAAGTAAATTGCCATACAATTGGTCAGGAGTATCTTGCCGCCACGGTAGAGAGGATTTCCGTCACGTCATGTTCGACTTGCTTGAAAGTTGGAAGGGGGGACGGGGCTGCCGCCATTGCCGGAGGATACAGGAAAGCTATTTCAATGATATCAGAACTCTTTTCCACGAGGGGTAAAAGTACATGTTTGTTGAGCCGGTATGATTCGCGCATAAGTCTTTTGACCCGATTGCGGTCAACAGCCCGTTTGACGGAACGACGCACGGAAAATCCCGCGATCACTTTTGACATGGAATCCGGTGATTGAGGTTTCACTAAGACCACCGCTTGCAAACACGCACTCTTGATTCTCGTCCCCCGGTTGAAAACTTCCTTAAAACTCTTTTCCCCGCGTAATATTTCTGATTTTTTGAGGGTGGACCGCACGGTGGCAATTCGGGTTGTTGCGTTGGGGCAATTCACATTCTTCGGCCCGCGACCGGCGGCGGATTGCCCTTCCGCTTCGTGTCTACACGGCGGTTAACGACGTCATTATCGCTCATCACTGACGGTGAGTTTCCAACGGCCCTTGGCACGGCGGCGCGCGAGGACCTTACGTCCGTCTTTCGTCTTCATCCGCTCCCGGAACCCGTGCGTGTTCTTTCGATGACGGTTGCTCGGCTGGAAGGTTCGCTTCATGTGTTCTCCTTAAAGACTGCTATTGCTTCACGTTTTAGACAAAAAAGAGGATTGCAGGTCGCAACCCTCTAGACTGTTAAATTATGAAAAATATGGTTGAAAACCAAACACGTACAATCTCTGGTAGTGTCTCAGTTTCAAGTGACAGAACTGCACACGAGACCTCACCTATGATCCTCTTCCTTCGCTCCGCTCAGGACAGGCTCTAAAAGGAGTGGATGGAATGGCTTTGCACTCATGTTCTGGATGCCGTGACACCAGCGGAAGTATGTCTGAACTACCGCGTACGTGGCAATTCCCGGCGGGCTTTCTCGTATCCCGGCTTGATGATACTATAGATGAGGTCGATGCGTTCCTTGTAGGGAATGAATGCACTTTTCATGGCATTGATCGTGAGTTTCTCAAGGGCGTCGAGCGAGAGCTTGAACGTGTCATGGGCAAGCTTGAATTCCTTCGTCATCGTCGTGTTGCTCATCAAACGGTCGTCGGTATTGAGTGTGACGCGGAATTTATACCGGTGGTAGATTCCAAAAGGATGCTCGGCTACGCTCTTTACCGCGCCGGTGTCCACATTGCTCGTTAGACACATTTCGAGAGGAATACGTTTGTCGAGGACATATTGCGCGAGATAACCCATGCTGACGACTTCCGTCGGGTCATCCTCGGATATTTTCATGTCTTCGATCAGCCGGGTCGCGTGGCCGATGCGGTGCGCCCCGCACCATTGGATGGCCTGCCAGATTGATTCTTTCCCGAATGCTTCGCCTGCATGAATTGTGATATTGAAATTCGCCCGCTGGATGTAATGGAAGGCGTCGACGTGTTTCTTGGGTGGATATCCGCCTTCTTCGCCGGCAAGATCGAAGCCGACGACACCGCGTTCCCGGAAATCGACCGCAAGCTCCGCCATTTCCTCGGACAGTTTCATGTTGCGCATCGCGCAGATGATCAATCCGTACTTGACGCCAAAGTCCCGTTCCCCCTGCTCCAATCCCCGGAGAACCGCCGTGACGATTTCTTCCCAATGCAATCCCTTGCTCGTGTGGAAGACGGGGGCGAATCGGGTTTCCACATAGACCACGCCGTCGTCGTGCATGTCTTCCATCATTTCATACGCAACGCGCTCAAGAGCTTCTTCCGTTTGCATCACGCCCGTCGTGTGGGCAAACCCCTCCAGGTATAAAGCGAGACTGCCCCGCCTCGCGCCGCGCTGAAACCACCGTGCCAGTTTGTCCGTATCTTTTGTTGGAAGTTTCTTGTACCTGTTGTCCTTTGCGAGCTCGATGATCGTTTGAGGTCGGAGTCCGCCGTCGAGGTGATCGTGGAGAACAACTTTAGGAAATTTTCGGATAAGACTATCTGATAATTTCATATGTTTCGTGATGGATTATCTAACATTTTGAGGATGCATTCGATTCGTGCGCATTGCCGGCGAATGGGGGTTGTTGAGCTTCACGCAGGCTGGCAGGGTTGTCATGAGTAAAGGTATAAAAAACACGCCTGAAATGCAACAAATCCGCCCAAAAATGAAGGTCTTGCGAATAATTACATTTTTTTGTATCATTCTAAGTCTCCTACTGCAAGGAATCAATTAAGCGCAACGGATTCTGAGGTGTCTGAATCATTGCGGGCTAATTCTAAATCAATTTCATGCTCATTCCGATAATTCCACTCTTGACAAAAGCAGCTACGGCTGAAAAGCACGGTCAGTTCGAGCTGGAGGCCCTGCCGCACATGGACATCCTCTACAATTATGCGCTCCGCATGACCGGGAATCCCGATGATGCCGATGACCTCGTGCAAGAAACATATCTCAAAGCTTATCGTTTCTGGGACAAGTACGAAAAAGGAACTAACATCCGGGCATGGTTGTTTAGAATAATGAAGAACTCGTACATCAATCGCTATCGTAAGGAGACGAGGGAACCGGATACCGTAGATTATAATGACATTCAGAATTTCTACAACATAATCCGCGCTGAATCGGCCGACCCTAACGACCTTCAGGAAAAAATCTTTGGCGGTCTCCTCGACGATGATGTCGCGCGTGCGCTCGAAACGCTTCCGGAAGATTTCCGGACCGTCGCTATCCTCTGTGATATCGAAGGGCTGACGTACGAAGAGATAGCGGAATTCATTGATTGCCCGATCGGCACGGTGCGTTCCAGGTTGCATAGAGGACGGAAAATGTTGCGCACGAAGTTATTTGAGTATGCTAAAAAACGTGGATATGTAACGAACGAGTAAATCCGGGAATAACGTATCGAATATTGATAGAAGATTGGACTAACGATGGATTGCAAAGTGGCGCTGGAGCTTGTAACCCCAGCCGTTGATGGAAAACTTGATCTCCGTGAGGAATCCCGGCTTCAAGAACATTTCGAACAGTGTCAGGCCTGCCGCAGTGAATTTGAGCTCGAACGTATAACGAAACGCGCATTCAAACTCCACATGAACCGGGTGCCCGCCCCGCAAGCGCTGGCCGAACGCGTAAGAACTCAACTTTCGGCTGAAACCCCGGCCGTCAGTTTTCCCCAGTTTGAGATCAAGAAGTTCCTCTTCCAACCCACATGGAGAACCTTTGCGACAGCCGCGGGTGCGATAGCCGTGCTGCTTCTCATTGTGATGATTCCCTTCAAGCCGCAACATTCCCATGCGCGGCCCGTCGATGACAATATCATTAATCAAACGTACAACAACTTTGGCGAAGTGCTGAAAGGAACGATTGTTCCCGGCATCTCCTCGGAAGACCCGTCGCAGGTGAGAAGCTACATGGATCCCAAAGTTGGATTTCGCACTCATGTTCCGCTTCTGAAACACGGTACGCTGGTCGGCGCCGTGCAAGCGCACTACAACAACGAGAATGTCGCGCACATTATCTACCGGCAAAAGGACAACTTCATTTATTTATATCAGGCAAAACTGCAATCGGTGATGGAAGGCCGCGCGCTGCGACTTCCCGATAGCGTCAAGCGAGAGATCCTGCGCACCGGATGGTATTTTGAGAAACAGTGCGCCGGATGTACTCTTATGGTGTGGACAGTTGATTCGACGATGTGCTGCGCCATCGCGGACATGGGTAAGCCCGAACTTGTCGACTTTTTCAAAGAAACGGAGTAACTACGTGCATAGAATACAGCTGTTTATTTTGGTAATAGTATTTCTATTGACCATTTCAGGTTGTGCCAAGAAAGAGAAAACCGGTGAGCAGGAGACATCCGCGACACCGTCGGCGCAAAATGTCGCCGAGGTGACCAAAGTGGAGAAACGAAGCGACCAGGCACCCAATTTTTCATGGACCGATGCCTCCGGCAAGCAAGTCGATCTGGAATCGTTTCGCGGGAAGGTAACGCTCGTGAATTTTTGGGCCACATGGTGCGGACCCTGCCGGAATGAGTTGCCTGACCTCATCGCGCTGAGCAAGGATTTTGCCGATCGCGGTGTGCAGGTCATCGGAGTTTCCACAGACCGTGGAAGTAACGTCGTGAACGACGTGAAGTCGTTTGTCCAGCAGCACGGTATCCCTTACCAGATTGTCATTTCGAATTCCGACCTCGAAGACGCTTTTGGCTCCATCCGGGCGATTCCCACATCGTTCATCATCGACCGGCAGGGGAAAATTGTCCAGACCATCGTGGGGTCGAGAACGAAAGAAATGTTCGCCCAGGCCATTACCCCGCTGTTGAATTAAGACCATTCCCGGTTTTCACAAAGCCCTGCGGGCCATCGCTTCGCCGGTGGTTTCGCGGGGTTGTATTTTTCTTTCCGAATTGGTAAGTTGTCCAATATAGTTTTCATCCTATCATGTCGATCAAGCATACCGAAATATCAACAATTGGAGAAGCAGGGCTCATCGAGCGCATTCGCGGGCTCGTGGATATTCGCGTCGACGACGCCACAGTTCATGACAATTTGATTCTGGGAATCTCCGACGACACTGCTGTGTTCCGGCCGACACCGGGGAAGGTTCAGCTCTTCACCACCGACGCGTTTGTCGAAGGCGTGCATTTCGACCTTACTTTTACGTCCCTCAAACACCTGGGCTGGAAAGCAATGGCAGCGAACCTGAGTGATATCGCAGCCATGGGCGGCACGCCACGCTATGCGACCGTGTCATTATCCCTCCCGGGCAAAATCTCGGTTGAGATGATTGAAGAGTTGTATGAAGGTGCCTTGATCGCGTGCAAGAAGTATTCATGCCTCCTCGTCGGAGGCGATACGACCGCCTCTCTTGCCAACATGATGTTGAGCGTCGCAATGACGGGCGAGGCGTCCGAGGAGCGCATCGTCTATCGCAAGGGCGCAAAACCCGGCGATCTTCTCTGCGTCACCGGTCACCTGGGCAGCTCGCATGCGGGACTGAGAGTTCTGGAACGCGAGAAACGCCGCTTTGCAGAGAGTCCTCAAGCAGATGATTTCCGGCCAAACCTTGAGCCGTACAAAACCGCCATCGAAAAACACCTCATGCCCAAACCACGCCTCGATATTGCAAGACTCATCGCCGATCGGGTCTCTGTCCATGCGATGATCGACATCAGCGATGGTCTTGCCTCAGAGGTCCACCGGATGTGCTTGAACAGCGGCGTCGGGGCGAAGGTGTACGAACACAACATTCCAGTTGAATCCATGACGCAAATGATTGCCGTGGAATTTTCTGAAAACCCGACCGATTACGCACTGTACGGAGGAGAAGAGTATGAACTCTTGTTTGCCGCAACCGACGAAGAGTTCGCAAAGTTGGAGCGCCTCACCGAGGACGTGACGATCCTTGGCCGCATCACGGAGAAGAGCGAAGGCATCGAGCTTGTTCGCGAGAACGGGGAGGCGGAGGCGTTGAAGTTTGGCGGTTGGGACCACTTCCGGAAATGATTTTCAGTACTCCGGCCGGCAGGCACATCCTTCCACACTAGCAGACTGCGCATGAAACTTCCGATACTGAAACCACTGCGGATACTGAACGTCATCTTATCCATCACGATTTTTGTCGTGCTCTATATCAACAGAGATCGTTTCATGGCAATGCTGCATCCCAAGGCGAAAGAGGCAGTGGGGATTCTCGCTCCGGAGATTGTCGGCGGGGCATGGATTAATTCTGCCCCGCTGTCGCTTCACCAATTGCGCGGCAAGGTTGTGGTCATGGATTTCTGGTCTTTCAAATGCGACAATTGCCTCCATGTGCTGCCCACATTGAATGACTGGTACAAGAAGTATAAAGACAGGGGTGTGGTTTTCATCGCCATACATACTCCGGAAACCAACGAAGAGAAAAATGTGTTATCGCTGCAGCGGTTTGTAGGCGCCCACGGGATAGAATTTCCCGTTGTGACGGATAATGGGTATGCAACATGGAACCTTTACCACGTTCAATTCTGGCCGAGCACATTCATCATCGACCGGCAGGGCGTGATCAGGAAGTTTCATTATGGGGAACTCGGTTTTTCATTGCTGGAGGATGACATTCAACGCCTCCTGGGTGGCTGAGCGAGAATCCGGGTAGCCGTCCTTCCTGCGGCTGTCACGCTTTCCAAGGGTATGTTCACACCCGGAGTTGGTGTCACGGTCCGGACCGTGACACCAACGTAAAGTTGGCAACGAACACCAATAGAAATGCACAAAGAACGACAGGCAGCCCTGGGTTTCATATTCGTAACATTGTTGATCGATGTTACGGGTATCGGGATTATCATACCGGTCGTCCCTAAACTCATAAGCGAGCTGATCCATGGCACGATGAGCGACGCCTCCCGGTACGGAGGATGGCTCATGTTCACCTATTCGGTGATGCAGTTTGTGTGCTCGCCTGTGATGGGAAATCTCAGCGACCGATTCGGGCGGCGTCCGGTTCTCCTCTTTTCCGTCTTCGGACTGGGTATCGATTATATCTTTCTTGCTTTTTCGCCGACTATCGGGTGGCTTTTCGTGGGCCGGTTCCTGGCAGGGATTCTGGGCGCAAGTTTTACGACCGGCGCCGCTTACATTGCCGATATCAGCGCCCCCGAGAAGCGCGCACAGAATTTCGGGATGATCGGCGTCGCGTTCGGGCTTGGATTCATTATCGGACCCGTTGCCGGCGGTGTGCTCGGCCAGTTTGGTTCCCGCGTGCCGTTCCTCGCGGCTGCAGGACTCACCCTTCTTAATTGGGTCTACGGATATTTCGTTGTTCCCGAATCGCTCCCGAAGGAACACCGGCGTCCGTTCGAGTGGAGGCGAGCCAATCCCGCGGGCTCTCTCCGGCAACTAAAAAAGTATCCGGTTGTGGCCGGGCTCATCGAGTCCATGGTGCTTGTATATGTCGCTGCGTATGCGGTTCAAAGCACCTGGACATACTTTACGATGGAACAATTCAAGTGGGATTCGACAATGGTCGGCATATCTCTCGGGGCGATTGGACTTCTGATTGCAATTGTTCAGGGGGGATTGATTCGAACCATTATCCCGAAGCTGGGATCGAAATGGTCCGTCTACGTCGGTCTTTCCATGAACGGAATAGGGTTTTTGCTGTTTGCCTTTGCAACAAAAAGCTGGATGATGTTTGCAATTCTCGTACCGTATTCACTCGGCAGCATTGCCGGACCTGCCCTGCAGGGACTGATTTCCAAGGAGGTGCCTGCCAACGAGCAGGGCGAATTGCAGGGAGCCTTAACCAGCCTCATGAGCGTCACCGCCATCATCGGTCCGCCGGTGATGACCAACCTATTTGCGTATTTTACGGGCGGGAATGCTCCCATCTATTTCGCGGGAGCCCCGTTCCTGGCAGGGGCGATCCTTACGGTGTTCAGCGTTCTCTTTGCCGTGCGCACACTCTCTTCGTACGTCGAGGAACCGGTCCCCGCCGTGGAAGTTATAACGGTCGGAGATGAAGTGACTCCGGGATAGCATTTCCTGGGGAACGCTAACTATCGGTCACGGCTGGTTCGTTGGAGGGAAAGCAAGACGGGCAGAATGTAAAGCAATAGTATGCTCGAAAGCGAGAACCCACCGATGATGGCAATCGCGAGCGGCTGCTGCATCTGTGCTCCGGCTCCAAATCCTACCGCCAGCGGAAGAAGAGCGCAAATCGCCGCAATCGCCGTCATGATGATCGGACGAAAACGAATAACACCCGCCTCAATAACCGCTTCCACTCTCGAAAGGCCCGAGTTCTCGAACTTCCTGAAGAAATGGACAAGGAAGATGGAGTTCTCCCCAACAATTCCGACAATCAAAATCGCACCCATGAAGCTTGAGATGTTCAAGTTTACTTTTGTCACCCACAGCGCGAAGAAGACTCCGAACAACGACAACAGGGTGACAAAATACACAAGCACCGGAATCCTGAAGGACTCAAATTCCATAATCAGAACGAGAAACACTAAGAGGGAAGCCGCTGCAAGAATTTTCAGCAGCGAGATGAACGACTCCTGTTGTGTCTCGTATTCCCCCCCGTACTGAAGCGTGACGCCCAGCGGCAGGACGACCTGCTGCCGGATGCGCTGTTGGATTTCATTGATCGCGCTGCCGAGGTCGCGCTCCGATAATCTGGCGGTGACCGCGACCATCTGCTTCAGATTCTGACGCGCGACTTCGGACTGGCCCGGGTCGACCGTGATCGAAGCCAGCGAGCCGAGAAGATACGTCCCGCCGTTCGGAGACAGGATGCGCAGCGAAGACAATTGATCCGCCCTCGTGCGATAGGAATCGGGCAAACGGACACGAATTCCTATTAATTTCTCTCCACGCTGAATACTGGACGCAACGGTTCCCTGAATATCATTCTCCAAAATAGCCTGCAGATCGTCGACAGTTAATCCAGCCCTTCCGATTGCCCGCTCATCAAACGAAATAACATATGCCGGACCGCTGATAGTGATCCCATTAAACACGTCGACAACCCCGGGAACCATCTCAATAGTCTCTGCAATTTTCCTCGCAGTTGATTCGATCAACAATTTATTCTCACCGAAAACTTTGATCTCGATCGGAGATGGAACGGTTGTCAGGTCGCCGATCAGATCCTGAATTGCCTGACCGAACTCGATCCGAAGCGCCGGTTGTGAGGCTTCAATCCTTGTGCGCAAATCATCGATGATATCATCTGCCGACCTGCTTCTCTTCTTCTTGAGCTTGATGAGATAATCGCCGGTGTTCGGCTCCGTGATGAAGAATCCCAGTTCCGTTCCCGTCCGCCGCGAATATGATTCCACCTCCGGGATGTCCATGATAAGCTTCTCAATCGAATTGAGCATCCGGTGCGTTTCATTCAACGACGTCCCGGGAGGGGATGCATAATCGAGAATGAAGGCCCCTTCATCCATCTCCGGCATGAATTCGCTGCCGAGCTGGCGGTAGACAAAGTATCCTCCGAAGATGAGAGCGATGACCAGCAGGACAACTAGGGAGCGGTGTGCAAGAAGGTAGCGGAGACTCGCTCTGTACGAAGAGTAGATTCTTCCTTCTTTTCCGGCCTCGTGCTGCCGGGGTGAAGGCGTCCGTATGAAGAACTTTATAAGCAGCGGCACGAGCACGACCGACAGAATAAACGATATGATCAACGTCAGCGCCATCGTGAGGGAAAGCGACCGGAAGAATGCGCCCGTAACTCCCGAAAGGAATGCGAAGGGAATATGGATAACGATGGTCGCAGCGCTGGAGCCGATAATCGCCGGAAGCATCTCGGGAATTGACGTGCGCACGCTCTCTATTATGGTGACCCTCTCGCGCTCCGAGTGCCGGAAAGCATTTTCCGCTATCACAATCACATCGTCAATGATAAGTCCGATGGATCCCGCGATGCCTCCCAGGGTCATAATGTTAAGTGTCAGGTTGAATACGGAAAGAAGAAGCAGAGTTATGGCAACCGTCACGGGGATAACAATGGCGACAATGATCGTCACGGGCCAGTTGCGCAGGAAGATGACCAGAATGAGGATTGCCAGCACCACGCCGACCACGATGCTGTCGCGCAGGGCATAGAGTGAATCGTTGATGATGATCGACTCATCATAGAAGTTCGTGATGTGCACCCCGGCCGGTATCTGGGTGTGGAGTTCGCTCAACATGCGTTTGATATCTTCGGCGATCTGCACGGAATTGCCGTCGGGCTGCCGGAGAATGCTTACGAGGACGGCTTCCTTGCCGTCGGCGGTCACACGGATGTATTCATCCTTTTCGGCAGGCGCGATGGTCGCGATGTCACTGAGGATGAGGGGAGTCGTCCCCCTTGTCGTGACGACGGAATTCCGCAACGCCTCCAGCGAGGAGTACATGTTATCGACAAGGGTGAGGTTCAGATGGTAATCTGCATCCATCAGTCCGACTGCTTCGACGATGTTCGTCTTTTGCAGCGCCTCCGACACCTGGCGAATATCCAGGTGATACGATGCACATTTTGACGGATCGATGGTAACGAGAAATTCGCGGGTTCTTCCCCCGGTGACTTTGATCTGCGAAACACCGCGAATGCGGCTGAACGCAGGGCGAATAGTATAGAGCGCGATATCCCGCAGGTCCACCAGGCTCGTGGAGTCGGAGGTGAGGGAATATCCCATGATGGGGAAAAACGTCGCATTCATCCGCTCCACGACGATGTTTGCGTTCGTTGGGAGCTGATTCCGGATCGAAGAAATCTTCGCCTGGAGCAATTGCTGGGAAAGGATGATATCCGTTCCCCAATCGAAATTGATGGATATTTCAGCGGCGCCCCTCGCCGTTTTGGAGCGAACACTGCGAACACCCGGAATGGAATTGACGGCTTCTTCCAGCGGCTTGGTGAGAGTCACCATGACTCGCTCGGCCGGATCCTCGCCGTTATCCGCAAGAATGACGATGCGGGGAAACGTGATGTCGGGAAAAATTGAAACCGGAAGATTGAGCGCAGCGACGACTCCGGCAATCGCGAGAACCGTTATCGTGAAGATAACGGCCCGCGGGTGATGCTCCAGCTTTTCCGTGAAGGTCATTGCACGATTCTCACGCGTGTCGAATCGGGCAAGCCGTAATGTCCCTGGACGATGACGAGGTCTCCGGCCGATACATTCCTTGACATGATTTGAATAAGGGAATCCTGCCGGATTCCAATCTGAACGGCGATCTTATGGGCAACCGAATCCTTTCCTACAACCAAAATCTCCGTCGTATTATTCTCGTCATTGTGCAATAACGCCGCGGCCGGCGCCAGCAGGGCATTGTACCTCTTTCCGATGACCACGTTGGCCTCTCCAAAGAGCGATCGCTGCAGTGACGGCGTCGGCTCACTGAAATTGACTTGTACATGCGCGGTTTGATCACCGGGATTTACCAGCGGCTCGATCCGGCCCACCGTTCCGTGAAAAACCTTTGCAGCTATTGTCGGGAATCGTACGAGGACGTTTTGGCCTTTCGCGATCATCGGAAGCGAACGTGATGGCACATCTGCGATAAAGACAATCGACTGCGGATCGATGAGCGATACGATCGGTTCCTCTTCGGAAACCAGCTCCGTTTCATTCTTCACCTTGTTGTTTACGATGCCGGAGAAAGGGGCGGTGATGATGGCGTTGTTCGCGGCATCGAGCGCGAGGCCGAGGGCTTTCTCCGCCTCCTCGCGCTGGGCTGGATTCGTTGCACTTCGAACGAGTCTTTCGGCGCCCTGGATGGAGGCCTGTGATTCTTTCGTCTGAACGACGGCGACTGTTTCCCCCGCCGCGACGGCATCCCCGTTGAAGAGCTTGAACCTCGTGATCACTCCGGCAATAGGAGAGCGCAGTTGAGATTCGCGCAGGTTGGTTGCGCTCCCGGAAGCCGAGACCGTTTCGTCAATGGAACCGGTGCGGATCGAAGCGACCTTTACGTCGACGACAATTCCGGGCTCAACGTCCCGGCCCGATTCTTTTGTACAACCCTGGATGAATGCTGCGACGAGGAAAAGCGCAATCGAAAGTCTGGTCATGGTAGATGCATCGTTGTTATTGTCCGCTCAACTTCAAAGCTCGTGCAATCGATGAATTGAGCTGGAAGAGCGAGTTGTTGTAGTTTAATTTGGTTTCGACGAGCAGCCGCTGCGCATCGAGGACTTCAAGGTTTGAACCGGACCCACCCGCAAACCGTGATTTTGCCAGCAGGTAGTTCTTCTCGGCTTCTCCGATATTGGAGGCATAGGCGTTCAGGGCGCTGCGTGCGTACGCGATATCGTTTAACGTCGTACACCACTGCAGCTCGAGATCCCGTTTCTCCATTTCAATCTGCCTGTCGATGAGCTCCCCGGAAAGCGTCTTCTGCTGGATGCGGTTTTCTATGGCGCCCCACGACCAGAGCGGCAGGTCAAGAGAAAGGGAGACTGAGTAACCCAGGTTCTGGCGATATTCGGTCGGCAGCACACCGAGCCACCCGACATCTCCAGCGACGGAAAGTGTCGGCAATCGTTCGTTCTTTGCGATCGAAAGGTCATCCTCCGAAGATTGCTTATCGTGTTGCAGGAGTAGGACCGATGGGCTGTTCTCAACCGAAAACTGCGGCATCGAGGATGTATCGTTCATGATGTTGGAAACCGTTTCGAAATTCCGCCCGATGGGATTCCCTGTGAGCCTGTTCAACGACATTTTCGCGTTGACCACGGTTTGCCGGGCATTCTCCGCGTCGGTAGCAGCGTTGTTCAGCTCAACCCGGGCCTTCATGACGTCGCTGGCGTTGACGTTGCCGCCCTGCTGAAGTTGCGTAAGGAATGAAACGTAATCCTGCAGCCGTTGTTTAGTTTCCGCGCGGATCCGGAGTTCATTGCCGGCCCGGACGATTTCGTAATAGGCAGAGCGGACTTCGTACGTAAGGTCAACCTTCGATTTCTGTAGCTCAACGGATGAGCGATCGACGGCAATCGAGGCCTGGTGAATCACGGTTGTGCGCGTACCGCCGTCATACAACGGAATGCCGGTCGTCAATTGTAATCCATACTCGCCGCCATTGGTGACGACGTCGCTGTAGCCATTCTCCGGAGTATAGACGTAATGAGAGCGGAGCAAAAGCTGGGGAAATTTCGTCGATTGCACTTCCTGCAGGTGAGATTCGTTCTGCCGGATTTCTATGTCGGCAATGGCGATGAGCTGATTCTTCTTCAGCGCAGATTCGATTGCCTGTTGAAGCGAAACAGTATCGATTTGGGCGTTCGCATTGAAAACAAGGATGAAAGGCAAACAACCGGAGAGAAATATTCGGATGACATTCTGCTTATGATGCATGCTTGAATTCACGTCGAATGTTTGCGGTATGATTCACGTTCCAGACCCATCCGGATGCGGCAACAGTCTGTATCCGCGGTCGACTATTCGTTTTCCTTTTCCTCGTCCTTTTCGCCCTTCTCGTTGTCCTCCGAATCGCTTTTCACAATCTTTCCCTGGAGATCCAGAGTGACGCCCGTTTTCTTCTTTCCGATTTTGAGACGGATTTCATACGTGACGGAGGTATCATGTGTGACCCTCTCGGCCTTGACGATTTTTCCGGTTGGATACTCCTTTGTGAGTGTGCTCTTTACTTCCGCCGGCAATGATTCGGCGGCGACGGTTTCCTCGATTTCGTACACTTTCCCTTCGGCGGTGTACAGCAGATCCCGGTTTATTTTTCCATCAACACTCTCGATCTCGTAAAATTTCTTGCCTTTCTCGGTCTCTATCGATTGTCCTTTGATGGTTGCATTGGGGTAGGCCGTCTGAAATGCACTGAGCACGGCGGCCGGTAGTTGTTTCTTTGAAATTTTCTTGTCCTTGGCGCTCGTGACCTGCGCGCTCAACATGACGATCAGGCAGAGACACACTGCCGTTGAAATAGGACGAAAGCTCTTCATACAATGCTCCTTTAGATACCGATAAAAGTGTATGATACCATTAGTTGGCATCATACAAAAATAGAAAATCAAGATGAAAACCAGATGAAAAACGGGGAGAATTTGAGGTTTTGTTTGTAAGAGGCAGCGATCATCCCGGTATATCAAACACGAGGGTTTTCAAAAAAAATGGAATTATGCATCCAGGGTGGGAAATTCAGGAGAGGGAAACGACTGGCATTCTAGTCCCAGCAGGCTGTTGAAAAAGCATTCCTCCCGTCTTTGCATGGAGCGCAGCGACGAAGTGGCGCAAAGCGCCATGGCGCCAGAGGCGCTCACAATCTCACTCTTTAAGGGAAAAAATCAGACTGCTTCTCCCGTTCCGAAGGTATTCGGAACGGGATCGCAGAGACACTCCCTTTTGTGTTCTTCAACACCCTGCTAGACTGAAAGCCGATAACCGATACCCGATTCGGTCAGGAGAAGCCTGGGATTGGTGGGGTCGTCTTCCAGTTTCTTCCGGAGCTGGCCGATGTACACTCTCGAGTACTGTGATTCTTCTTCAAACGATGGCCCCCAGATTTGCTGCAGGATGTAACGATGGGTGAGGACTTTCCCTGCGTTGCGGACAAAGAGCGCCAGCAACGCGTACTCCGTTGGAGTGAGTTTTACAATTTCTCCGTGTTTCTTCACGACCCGGGATGCGAGGTCGACGAAGAGCGGGCCGGAGCTGAACGCATTGCCCTGCTCGGTGGATTCGCGGTGACGGAGCGCGGCACGGATGCGCGCGAGAAGCTCACCGCTTCGAAAGGGCTTGGTCAGATAATCGTCGGCCCCGGCGTCGAGCGCGGCAACGATGTCCCGCTCACTGGCACGCACCGAGAGAATCAGAATTGGGAAAGTGGCCCATTCCCGGAGTCTCTTCAGGATGTCAACTCCATCCGCATCGGGAAGTCCCAGGTCCAGAATGACCATTTCGGGGCGGGCCATCGCCGCCTGCTGCAGCCCCTCCTCACCGGAGGCCGCAACGAAGACTTTGTAGCCGGCCGCTTCAAGTGTGATTTGAAGAAGCCGACGGATTTGTATCTCGTCGTCGACGACGAGGATTGGAATGGGGTCGCTCACGGTTGAGGTTTGCCGGCTGCTTCATCGAGCGGCTGCAAAGGCAGCCGGATTGTGAATCGCGCCCCGCCGCCATCTCTGTTTTCTACCGTGATGGATCCATTGTGCGCTTCGATGAAACCGCGCGCAATCGATAAGCCCAAACCCGTTCCGCCCGCATGTGTCCCGGGCACCCGGTAAAACTTCTCAAAAACCCTTGGCAGTGCTTCTTTTGGAAATCCCCGACCGTTGTCAGAAACCGTGATAACACAGTCCTGCCGGTCGATGTATGCGCGGATCTGAATCTTGGACCCGGGCGGCGTGTAGAGAGAAGCATTATGAAGAAGATTCGTGATCGCCTGTTCGATAAGGCCGAAGTCCAGCTTGACCAGAGGTATGTTGTCCGCCACCTCCGTCGTCACGACATGGTTGGACAGTTCCCTGCTGAGTTTCCGCACGGAAGCGTTTACCAGGTCATGCATATCGCACCAGTCGAGTGCGGGCGCAATCCTTCCGGATTCGATTCGCGTCATATCGAGCAAGTTGTCGACCAACCGGTTCAGCCTCTCGGCCGCCGTGTGGATCTCATTGACGAGATCATTCTTTACGCTGCTGTCGCCCGGAGTTATTGAGTCACGCAGTGTTTCCGAACCGCTGACAATGGCCGCGATCGGTGTGCGAAGCTCGTGTGAGATGGAATTGAACAGCGTTTTGTACAATCGCTCGGACTCCATAAAGGCGATGGATTTTTTGGCAATCTCATTTAATTGTTCCCGTTCGAGCGTCGAGGCGATCTGGGTGATGAAGTTTTGCAGCAATGCCTCCTGGTCGATGGTGAATTGCTGATTATTATCCGGTTTTACTCCCACGACCCCGAGCGGATATCGCGGGCCGGACATCGGATAGTACGTGGCTTGCGCGAACGGAAGTGTGTCGGTAAACCTGCCCGCCTTCCTTTCATTCCAGTATACCCACGCCGCCACGCTGAATTCCTTCGCATCGACTTCGTACGTGCTTGCCGGATGTGACCTCGTGAAGATATCGCCGTCCGGTTCACTAAGGAAGACCGCGATCTCGGAGCCGAAAAACTTCCGGATGTCCGATATGGCCGCTTTTGCCACTTCATCCTGCCCCGCCGCAACCGACAAATCCTTCGTGAGGCTGTATAAAGCGATTGCCCGTTCTTCACGTTGCCGCACTGCTTTCTCTCTCGCGCGAACGCGTGCCGTCAGTGTTCCGGTCACGGCCGCAATGGCAAAATAGGTGAGGAGCATGAGGATGTCCTGACCTTTCGCTATGACGAAAGTAAATGTCGGGGGGATAAAGAAATAGTCCCAGACGAGAGCGCTCAAAGCTGCGGATAGCAGCACCGGCCCCGCCCCGAGTTTCAGCGATAGGAGCGCGACCGTGAGCAGGAGGATGAGAGAAACGGTTTGATATCCGGCGAAGGGCGTGAACGGATAGGCCAGAAGTGTGACAAAGAAAATTGCAGCAGTAGCGAGAGCGTATTGGAGTACTCCGGAGTGAATTTCAGGAAGGAAAAAACGGCGCCGCCGGGCTTCAGGTTCCTCTTCTCCACCGACCACATACACATCGATGTCCCCGCTTTTCTCAATGACGCGGTCGAGAAGGGTTTTCCTCAGGGCAAACATGCGCTGGGGTTTTCCGATCAGAACCTGTGTGGCATTCTGCTGGCGGGCGACGCGCACCAGCGCTCCCGCGACATCGTCGTCCGCCGTCGTGATGATTTCTGCGCCAAGCTCCCGTGCAAGCTTGATATTCTTTGCGAGCCTGGCTTTTGCCTGTTCGGACAAACCCCTTGATGTTTCCACAAACACGGCAATCCACGATGCGTCCATGGTGTAGGCGGTGCGACGCGCCCATCGAATGAGCGAAACGCTGTGAGGGCTTGCACTGATGGCTACAAGAAGCCGCTGGCCGGATTTCCATGGACCGGAGATCCGCTGGGTTTGCATGTAGTCCCGCAACTGGTGGTCGACGCGCTCGGTCGTGATCCGCAACGCCATTTCGCGAAGTGCCGTAAGGTTTCCCGTACGGAAGAAATTCTCGATCGCGCGCTGCGAGCGCTCCGGCGCATAGACTTTCCCTTCTGCCAAGCGTTTCAAAAGCTCATCGGGTGGGATGTCGATAATTTCGACTTCGTCCGCCTGCTCGAAGATGGAATCGGGAACGGTCTCCCGGACCGTGGAACCCGTAATTTGTGCGACTGTATCGGCCCGGCTTTCGAGATGCTGGACGTTGAGTGTCGTATAGACTTCAATACCGCTGTCGAGAATTTCCTGGACGTTCCTGAAAGCGTTTTGTGTGGCGGCTTCCGGGGGCATTCGTATGGGCGAGCTCGTCGACGAGAACAAGCTGAGGTTTACGCGAGATGACGGCGTCGAGGTCCATCTCTTCGAGGACCGTACCATGGTATTCGATTTTTCTCCGGGGAACAACTGAGAGGCCTTCAAGAAGTGCTTCTGTCTCGGCTCTCTTGTGGGTTTCTACATAGCCGATAACGACATCGATGCCCTTCGCCTTCGCTTCGTGCGCTGCCTTCAGCATGTCGTACGTCTTGCCGACGCCGGCGCACATGCCGAAGAAGACCTTCAGTTTTGCCTTTCCTGCTTTCTCGTCTTCCTTTTTCAAGGCATTGAGAAGAGCATCGGGATCGGGCCGTGTGTCTTTGAGGGGTTCCACTTCAAATCTCTCCTGACCACACTCCGCTAGAGAAACGGGCCGTCGTTTCCAACCTGGAAAGTGAGAAGAAATTGGCGACGCCAACCGTGGCCACGAGGAGCACGGTAACGATCCCGACGACGATAAATAATGATCTGCTCATTTGCCCGGAATTCCCATTAGATGTTGCCAAACGAAGAAAGATACCCAATAATTGCAGAACCTGCAAGAACCCATGCTGGATGGACATTCCAGCGGACGAGAACGATTGCCGCCAGCGAAAAAATAATCCATGAACGAATCTGAAAAGCAGGCATGACTTGCTAATTTCATCGGTATTCATTATGCTTTTGCAGGATTAATCCGACCTACGAGTGAATACTTATCGAAAAGGAACTCATGCTCTTAGTAGCACAGCATCTCAGAGAAACCATTCACACCGCGAAAACGGGGCTCCTTGCCATCACGGAAAGCCGCGCCTCCGAGAAGCCATACGCTGAGAAGTGGTCCATCAAAGAGATTCTCGGCCACCTCGTGGACTCGGCGAGCAACAATCACCAGCGCATCGTGCGGATGCAGGGATCCCGAGACATCGGAACGTTCTCGTATGAGCAGCTGCACTGGGTCACCTCACAACACTATCGTTCTGAAAAGTGGGACGACCTGGTCAACGCATGGTATTTCTATAACCTGCATCTCGCGCACATCATCGAGCTTATCGACCCACAATCATTGAGCAACGTGTGCCACGTGGACAATGGCAAACCGGTGACGCTTCAGTTTATCGCAAGCGACTACGTGAAACATATGCAGCATCACCTGGACCAGATCTTCAGCGACGCGGATCCGAGGGAAAGAAAGAAATGGATGGCGTGAGAATGAAGCCACAACATCCTCTCCTTTTATGCCGAAGGCATCCCTTCGGGAGGAGAGGATTAGAGGTGAGGTCTGGATTGTTGCAGCATGACTATCTAAATTGAAAATCATTCTTTGTGACTTAACATGGCGACAAATAGAATTCAAGCAAAAGGCCGGATAGAAAAGCTCGTTGTCTACTTTGAGAAGAATATTCACCAGCTCAAAGCGCCTTCCTTCAACGAAACCCAGACGCGCAATCAACTCATCGATCCGTTCTTTGAAGCGCTGGGGTGGGACGTTCACAATAGGGCGATGAAGCCGCTATACCTGCAGGAAGTCGTCCCCGAAGGACGGGTGAAGACGGCGTTCGGAATCGAATCAAAAGACCAGACAGCGCTCTTTACGGCAAAAGAGACGCTCGGCAAAGAGTACAAGGAATACTCATCGATTCTCGATTACATTGCAGAAGACGAATACAAAGCAAATTCCAGGGAAGCGACAAAGAAACCGGATTACCGCTTTCGAATCAAGGGGCAAACAAAGTTCTTTCTCGAAGCGAAGAAACCCAGCGTCGATCTTGTCAAAAGCCAGGATGCCATTTTCCAGGTGAAACGATACGGTTTTTCCGGAAGAGTTCCCGTTGCAATCCTCACCAACTTTGAAGAATTCCGTGTCTTTGACTGCACACACAAACCGTTGTATGGAAAGCCGAAGCTTGGCATTATCAAAGAGTTTGACTTTCTCTGCACAAGCTACACGGATCGATTCGATCAGCTCTTCGACACGTTTTCACGGGATGCAGTCGAAGCGAGCTCGCTTGACGCACTGACGGCAAAGCTGCTCCAAAAACGTACCGGTGATTTCGACCTCGACAGAACCTTCCTCGACGATCTGTCCCGATGGCGGATTGAGCTCGCCCGGGACATTGCAAGACATCCCAAGAACCGGCGCAAGCTGAATGACTACACGCTGAACGAATCGGTCCAACGGATTCTTGACCGGATCGTGTTCTTCCGGGTGTGCGAGGATCGGGAGATTGAAGTGGAAAACACGCTCCTCGCGATTCTCAGGATGTGGAAAGACCGCCCCGGCGTTTCTCTTTACTCTTTGCTCAACCAGCTCTTCCAACAGCGACGTTCTTTGTACAACGGCCTGCTCTTCAGCCCGCATGAGTGCGAAGAATTGGAAGTCGGCGATAAAGTTATTCTGGAGATCCTCGAGAACCTGAACTATCCTTTCTCGCCGTACCATTTCAACGAGATCGGTGTTGAGATTCTCGGAAGCATTTACGAGAAATTTCTTGGCAAGACGATCCATCTGACCGCAAAGACCGTCCGCGTCGATGAAAAACCGGAGGTTCGCAAAGCCGGCGGCGTGTATTATACGCCGCAGTACATTGTGAATTACATCGTTGATAATACCGTTGGGAAGTTGCTGTATGATGCTTCGACTCATCCGCCTACGGCGGATTCGCTCAGCATGACGAATAATGATAAGAAACAGGAGCGTCACCCTGAGCGAGGGAGCGGAGCGACCGAGTCGAAGGGTGTTGGCGAGGGGAGGCTGAAGCTTTCTCCCAAACAAGTCGCCAAGCTGAAGATCATCGACATTGCCTGCGGTTCCGGCTCGTTTCTTTTAGGTGCATTTCAGAAGCTCATCGAGTACCACATTGAATGGTACCACACACATCCGAAGGACATCCAGACCATCAACGGCGTGCCCGATGCTTACATCGATGCGAACGGGAACCTGCACATTTCGTCGCGCAAGAAGCGCGACATCCTTGTCAATAATATTTACGGCGTGGATATCGACAGGCAAGCGGTGGAAGTGACTCAGATGTCGCTGTATCTCAAAGTTCTCGAAGGCGAAAACGCTGAAACCTTAAACCCGCAGATGACGCTTGCCTTGAAGGAAGTGTATCTGCCGGTTTTGAGTGACAATATTAAATGTGGCAACTCACTTATCGGCACCGACTTCACGGCGCAGGGGGAGTTATTCGATGCGGAGCAGGCGAAAAAGATTAATGCGTTTGATTGGGAGACGGAGTTTCCCTTCCTTAGGAATGAGGAACCTTCCGAAGGTTCCAAACCTTCGGAAGGTTTGCAAAGAGGCTTCGATTGCGTGATTGGGAATCCGCCGTATGGGGCATTGTTCATAGAATCGACAAAGAGTTATCTCAATGAGAGATTCCAGACCTTTGTTTTGAGAGGAGAAAGTTATCTCGTGTTTGTTGAACAGGCAGTACGACTGTTGAAGAATAAGGGTCGGTTGGGGTACATTGTTCCGGATACGTACCTTAATCTAGGATTCACAGAATCTCTTCGCAATATGCTTCTTCAAAACACGAAGTTACAGGAGATTGTGTGTCTACCGAGCAATGTTTTTTCTGGAGCAACAGTAGATACGACACTCCTGTTCACTGAAAAAGCACCGTCTGTCACGAATTACCACATAAGCGAAGTTACAGTGAGAAAATTTCCTAAGAGGTCACACATTGAAGATGTCAATACACCTAGTCGAATAATTTCGATATCGACGAAATCTTGGTTTGAACTAGGTTCATTCAATGTCCAGAGCGATCTTACCGAGGGAAATATCTTGAGGAAGGTGGAGACCCATTGCAAGCACCTTTCAAATTACGCAGAGATGTTTTCTGGCATCAAGGTTTATGAGGTTGGCAAAGGGAAACCTCCACAAACTAAAGCGATCAGAGAAACGAAGCCTTTCACATCAAAAACACAAAAAGGGAAACCATGGTCCCCATTTTACGATGGAAAGCACATCGGAAGATATGAGCTACTGTGGTCAGAGGACAATTGGATCAAATACGGCGGCTGGCTTGCAGCACCTCGAGAGCCTGAAAACTTTCTGGATGAGAAGATTTTGATTCGAAAGATCGTAGGCAAGGGTCTGTTGGCAACGTACGTTCCTGAAACATCTTATTGTAATACTTTGCTCTTTGTGCTTAAGAAAAAGGAGAGGACTCAACTCAATTATTACTACTTGCTGGGAATACTAAATTCTGGTTTCATCGGGTGGTATTTCAGGAAGAGATTCCAGATAAGTTCGGAAGATATCTTCCCGCAGATCATGATTCGAGATATTCTTCAACTTCCCTTCCACACCATCGACTTCACGAAGCCGGAGGAAAAGAAAATGCACGACGATCTTGTCGCACTCGTCGACAAGATGCTGGAATTGCACAAGCAGCTTCAGAAGACAAGCTTCGAGAGCGAGAAGGAACCAATCCAACGTCAAATCGCGGCCACGGACAAGAAGATTGATCTCTTGGTGTATCAGTTGTATGGATTGACGGAAGAAGAGATAAAGATTGTGGAGGGTCAGAACCGCTGATGACGACCGCTGATTACGCTGATGACTGCTGATAAAAGCTGATGACGCTCATGACTGCTGATGATATAGTCGGGGCAAAAACATCAGCGGCATCATTTCATCATATAAATCAGCGGTTCAGACGGTGAGGCGGAGGAAGAAATAAGGACTGCGGAGTGTCAGAACCGCTGATGACGACCGCTGATTACGCTGATGACCGCTGATTACGCTGACGACTGCTGATAAAAGCTGATGACGCTCATGACTGCTGATGATATAGTCGGGGCAAAAACATCAGCGGCATCATTTTATCATATAAATCAGCGGTTCAGACAATTTTGCAATAACTAAAAACTATCTATGCTTAACGAAATTCTTGTTCAAAACCTGCGTGTTCTTTTCGTCGGGACGTCGGTCTCTGCAATATCGGAGAGCTCGGGTTCTACCATCTGATCTTCTTCAAGAAGGTGAAATCGACATTATGAAACCCCCATCCCGGTTTAACCGACCTCAACCGACGACTGGTCGTGAGCTGGGATTTCAGACATCGAGAATAGTCTTGCGCATCGTCGGTTAATCAATCAATTTCGGAGACAGTGCGCCAGATTTCTTTTCAAAATTTCACAAGCATGGAGAGGTTAAGACGGCTTTCCGTGGTTCGGAGATCGGGCGTCCAGCCGCTGACGGTCGAGCCGGGACTGCCGGTATTGCCGCCCGGCGGTGTGACGCCGCCACTACCCGCGAAATACGGAACATTCGATTCGCGATGATTGTATTCGATGCGGAAGGTAGTCCATTGATCCGGCATGTAATCGAATGTCACCGTGCAATCCCAGGCTTTAAATTGATCACCCGGATTTTCGGTGAAATACGGTGTTCCTGAAAACGCTGTCGCGCCGTTGATCGGCGGCATGAGTACCAGGTACCGGCCGGGGTTTGTTATTCCGCCGCCGCCGATCGTCACGGCGAACAGATCATGATTAAACCATAAGCGGTTGTAGATCATACCTCCCGCGAAGTATTGCGCCGGAGACCCCGGAGCGTCGGTGAGACCATTCACTCCGTCGCCCCTTTCCCATCCGATATCTCCCGTAACAGAAAACGCCGCTTTGTCCATGCTGCGCGACGGATCATCGTAATACTTGATTTCTATACTGTTGTCGCTGTGTACTCTCATGCGATCGGGAAGCCCAAGCCAATCGTGTCCGTAGTAGCCGTTGGAGAGGAGGGAAACGGTTTCCGCAGGACGCCACAGGATTTGAAACCCGACGCCCGGCGTGTGGTTATACATCCCGTACGACTGCCAGCCGTTGATGATCCAAGGCTCGATCTTGAGTTTATCGCTCGTGTAAATTTGCACACGAACGCCGTTGAAAAACCATGGCGTGTTGGAAGAGACGTACGACGGCTGGTAGGCCCAGTTATCGAAATTGTAATAGCTGAACAATCCAACGTACGACATGAAGATGCCGGCCTCAAAATTAATGCCGTTCATCACGTCCCAGTGGTACCCGCCGTAGGCTTCGGAAACGTAACGATATGCGTCGGAAAGGTCCCATTGGCCGCGGCCCGGACTGGCGTCGTTTCTGGGAGTCATGGTAGAATACATGCCGAATTGCGTCATGAGCCGCCCCAGCGCGTGTCCGACGTGAAAGTCTCCTCCGATGCCAAGCTGCTGAACCTGAATCTCACTTGTCCGGCCGCTTTCCGAAGTTCCGGAGAGCGTGTGATCCACTGGCTGATTAAAATCTTCGATGTACGAAACGTCGGCGCGAAACTCGCCCGTAAAATACTTTGAATCGAAGATGGACGCGTTCTGCCTGGTGTTCCCGTTGAGCCATGTGAAGTCGCCGAACGCAAACGGCGCGGCGGCAGACTGTCCAGCGGCTGTTACGGTAGTATCCTGCATCGCATTGGCCGGCGTACCGACTGCGCTCTGCTGAGCCAGAGAAGTACCGACCATCGTAAGAAAAATCAATATCACTGCAGACTTCATCCTTCTATCCTTTTGATAGTATGAAAAATTGAATGACGGGGCGAATGGACTCGGGCAGCGAAATGGTTTGATGGTACCTTTTCCGCGCAAACCCCCTTCACAACAGATCCTTCAAGAACGTCGACGAAGGCTCGCGTGCCTCCGGTAATTTTCAGTATCTTCACGGTCGCGACGATTCTTCTCGGCAAGAACGAAATGATGCGCGGGTGCCCGTATGAACCCACCCATCTTACAATCCAAAAGACTTCCCCCTCGTGCAACACGGTTTCCTCGGGAAATGTGAGATAGACTCCATCCCGCTTCAATTCCATGATCGGCAGGTCGAGCGGAGTTGTATTTCCACCGAAAATGAGTGGACCTATGCGCATTGTGCCTTGCCTCAAATCAAACCGATCGCCGTGAGAAGGACATCAATCAGTTTTATGCCGATGAACGGTGCAACGATCCCGCCGAGACCATAGATGAAGAGATGCTTTCGAAGCAATTGAACGGCGCTGACGGCCCGGTACTTGACACCCTTCAGGGCTAACGGGATCAAGGCGACGATGATGAGGGCGTTGAAAATTACTGCGGAGAGGATGGCGCTCTCCGGCGTGGCGAGTTTCATGATGTTCAGTGCGTTGAGCGCAGGATACGTTGTCGCGAACGCCGCGGGGATGATGGCGAAATACTTTGCAACGTCATTGGCAATGCTGAACGTCGTCAGCGTGCCGCGTGTCATGAGGAGCTGCTTGCCGATCTCGACAATCTCCATGAGTTTCGTCGGGTTGCTGTCGAGGTCGATCATGTTCGCCGCTTCGCGGGCAGATTGTGTGCCGGTGTTCATCGCCACGGCAACGTCCGCCTGCGCCAGCGCCGGGGCGTCGTTTGTGCCGTCGCCGGTCATCGCGACCAGTCGTCCCCCGGCCTGGTAATCGCGGATGAGTCTGAGTTTGTCTTCGGGCTTTGCTTCAGCGAGAAAATCGTCCACGCCGGCTTCTGCGGCAATGGCCGTCGCTGTGAGCGGATTGTCCCCTGTGATCATGACTGTTTTGATTCCCATCTTCCGCAGATGGGCAAAACGCTCTTTGATTCCTCCCTTGACAATGTCCTTTAGATGGATCACGCCGAGGACTTCATCGTTTTCTACTACGACGAGAGGAGTGGCCCCGACCCTGCTGATTTCCTGCACCGTCAGCTGGACGGCCGAGGGAAACACACGACCTTGTTTTTCGATGTACGTTTTCATCGCATCGGCGGCACCTTTTCGAATGACGAGTCTTGCATGCCCGCCCTCCGGATGGATATCCGCGCCGCTCATTCGCGTTTGCGCGCTGAATGGAACGAACTGCGCCGCAATCTCATGGATGTCCCGCCCGCGGAGGCCGTACTTTTCTTTTGCAAGGACGACGATCGAACGGCCTTCGGGAGTTTCATCGGCAAGCGATGCCAGCTGGGCGGCGTTGGCGAGACGCTCTTTCGAGATGCCCGGTGCGGGCGTGAATTCGGTGGCCATACGATTGCCGAGCGTGATCGTACCGGTCTTGTCGAGCAAGAGGACATCGACATCGCCCGCGGCTTCTATAGCACGGCCGGAAGTCGCAATGACATTGTGCCGGATCATCCGGTCCATACCGGCGATCCCGATGGCGGAAAGGAGTCCGCCAATCGTTGTCGGAATCAAACAGACCAGGAGCGCAACCAGCACCGTCACCGTGATAGGCGTTCCCTGGCCTGCGGCAGAAACGCTGAAGAGCGAGAACGGAAGGAGCGTTGCGCAAACAATGAGGAAGATGATCGTGAACGCCGCCAGGAGTATATTAAGCGCGATCTCGTTCGGTGTTTTTTGCCGCTTGGCGCCCTCTATGAGCTTGATCATCCTGTCAAGGAACCCGCCGCCGGGCTCGGCGGTCACCCGGATGACCAGCCAGTCGGACAGCACGCGCGTTCCCCCGGTGACGGCACTGCGGTCGCCTCCGGATTCCCGGATCACAGGAGCGCTTTCGCCGGTGATCGCGCTTTCATCCACGGAGGCGATTCCTTCAACGACTTCACCATCGGCAGCGATGGTCTCGCCGGCTTCCACCAGAAAGACATCTCCCTTTTTCAATTCAGTTGAAGAAACGAGGTCGAATGCTGAAGCACGCCGGGATTCGCGGAGCCGTTTCGCCTTGGTATCTTTTCGGGCTCGGCGCAATGCCTCGGCCTGGGCTTTTCCGCGCCCCTCGGCCAACGCTTCGGAGAAGTTCGCAAAGATGACGGTGAACCAGAGCCAGAGAGAAACACCGCCGATATACCAGGCAGGCGCTTCGCCGGATCCAAGCATCGCCTGAAACCACAGCGCAGTCGTCAGGACGCTCCCGACTTCAACTACGAACATGACGGGGTTGCGCACCATCGAGCGCGGGTCGAGCTTAAGAACCGCGTCGCCGATGGCCCGCCGGTACATCTCGCGGTTGAGGCCTACGGATTTCTTAAGCTGTTGTGAAGTTTGTGGTGTCGCTGCTGAATCGTCTCTCGTTCCTGTAAGCATGTTACTGTACCATCATAAAATGTTCGACAATCGGTCCTAATGCGAGGGCCGGAATGAAGTTCAGCGCACCGACAATCAGGATGACCGCGATAAGCCAGAAAATGAACAACGGGATATGTGTCGGAAGCGTCCCTTCGGTTGCCGGGACCAGCTTCTTGCGGACAAGTGAACCGGCCAGCGCCAGCGTCGGCACCGCCAGCCAGAACCGTCCGATGAGCATTGCCAATCCGCCGGCGATATTATAGAATGGCGTATTGACGCTCACCCCCGCAAAGGCGCTTCCGTTGTTGTTCGCCTGCGACGTGAAGACGTAAAGGATCTCGCTGAAGCCATGGGGTCCGGGATTGGCAATTGCCGCTCTTCCATCCGCAGTCACAACCGCAAGAGCTGTAAACAGCAGGACGGCAATAGGCATGATGAGAATCAACAGCGACGCCATCTTCATCTCGTACGTTTCGATCTTGTGTCCCATGTACTCTGGCGTCCGGCCGACCAGCAAACCGGCGACAAATACTGCCACGATCACGAATACCAGCATGCCGTAGAGTCCAGATCCGACTCCGCCGAGAGCGACCTCTCCGAGATGCATCATGATCAACGGCACCATACCACCGAGAGGAGTGAACGAATCGTGCATCGAGTTCACCGCTCCGCACGACGTCGCCGTTGTCACCGTGGCGAAGAGAGCGGACTTGGCGATCCCGAAGCGCAGTTCCTTCCCCTCCATGTTACCGCCTGGATTGATTGCCGATGTGTGCTGATCTACGCCGAGAGCAGCGAGCTTCGGGTTACCTGCCGACTCGGCATAGTACGCAACAAAGATCGCCACAATCAGGATGATCATCATGGCGGCAAGCAGCGCCCAACCCTGTCGCTTATCGCCGATCATTTTTCCGAAGGTGTAGCATAGCGCCAGTGCGATTGCCGTTTCCGAAAGCGTTAACAGAAAATCCGTCAAGGGCGTTGGGTTTTCGTACGGATGTGCCGCATTCGCGTTGAAGAAACCTCCGCCGTTCGTGCCGAGGTGTTTGATGGCCAACTGTGATGCGACGGGCCCCGTCGCGATGACCTGTTCTGTGACTTTCGCTCCGCTGGCATCCGTGGTCGGCTGAAGCAGGGGCACCGATGTGTAGGGTGAGAAGTTCTGGACAACGCCTTGCTGCACGCAAACGAGCGCAAGGACGATGGACAGTGGCACCAGGATGTACAGCGTGCTTCGGGTCATGTCAACCCAGAAATTTCCCAGGGTCTTTGCCGAATGACGTGCAATCCCGCGAATGAAAAGCGCGAGAATCGCCATTCCTGTTGCTGCAGAGAGGAAATTCTGAACGGTAAACCCGAGCATCTGCGTCAGGTAGCTCATGGTCGTTTCGCCGCTGTAGGCCTGCCAGTTTGTGTTCGTGGTGAAACTGACCGCCGTATTGAACGACGAGTCGGGAGTCACCGCGCCGAAACCCTGCGGATTCAAAGGGAAGAACTGCTGAAGACGTTGCAATGCATAGACGACAAGAAGTCCGGACACATTGAACAACAGCATTGCCGCGGCATTTGCCTTCCAGTCCATTTCCTCATCGGGGTTGATGCCTGCCATGCGGTAAAGGAACCGTTCAACAGGACCGAAAACCGGGTCAAGGAACGTCCGCCTGCGCTCGAATACGCGAGCCATGAATCCGCCCAGCGGTTTGACGAGTAGCAGCAGTACGACCAGGAAGAAAACGATTTGAAGAATTCCGTTGGAACGTCATTCGAATTTCTCCGGTCTAAGCAGTGCGACAAATAAGTAGATGAGAAGCCCTAAAGCGATCAATCCGGTTAGTATGTAAAGCCAGCTCATAATTGATCTCCCGATTTATGCTCACTGAGACTCTCACACATCTTCATCAGTCCCCAGGTGAGAACAAAAAAGACGACGACGATGCCAAGATACAGTATGTCCATGGCTATTTATTCTCCGATGACGTTTGAATTTCATCCAGCGCCAGATTCAGCTTCAGCACATTCACACGTGATTCCCCGAGAAATCCCCATTGCCTGCCTTCCGTAGATTCGTTCAGCAGCAAACGGACTTGTTCCTCGCTCATGTTCCTGTTCCGGGCTACCCGGGGAAGCTGGTAGAGTGCCGCTGCCACGCTGATATGGGGGTCGAGACCGCTGCCCGATGCCGTCACGAGATCCACCGGAATCGGCTGAGCATTGTAGAGGTCGGCGTCTTTTAGGTCATTGGTCCTCTTTTGCGCTGTTTCCAAAAGGGAGGGGTTGAGCGGTCCGTAGTTCGAACCGGTTGACGCGCCGGCGTTGTAGGCGTACGGCGTGGTTGCCGACAGGCGGCTCCAAAAATATTTTGGATCGCTGAACGGCTGACCGATCAATTCCGAGCCGCGGACCTTTCCGCCCGATTGAATAAAACTGCCGTTCGCTCGGGACGGGAAGACCGCCTGCGCAATCCCGGTCACCACCAGCGGATAGATCAATCCGGTGATTATTGTTAACAGCGCAAGTAGCACCAGCGCTGGTCGAATGTTTTTCAGTATCATCGTGTGTCCTTGGAAGGCATTCTTGAGGGTACCAATATGAATAACCCCGCAGAGAAAGTAAATGAAGAAAGCGTAAAATGAATGGTGGTGAGTATAAAAATGATGTAAAGAAGCATGGGATCATTGAAAATCTGCCAGCACAGGCGCATTCTGGCAGAGGTCGGAACTTCTGCATCCCGTACACTTACATTAAGGGGTTCGAAGATCTCCCAGATGGGATAGTGAAATCAGGTGTCCCTACGAGGAAGGGGCCAGGGGAAATTCTACGGTGAAGGTCGTTCCTTTTCCCGCTTGGCTCTGAACGGAAATCTTGCCGCCGTGGAGTTCTACAAGCCGTTCCACAATCGCAAGTCCCAAGCCGCTTCCCTCGATCTGAGTGCGCGATGCATCGACGCGGTAGAAGCGTTTGAAAATGTCCGCAAGGGCATCCGCCGGAATCCCGCGGCCCTGGTCCGCAACGGAGAGCCTCGCCGCGGAATCTTTTCGCGCCAGCGAAACACTGACGGTGGTGCCGCTGCCGGAGTACTTCACTGCATTATCAAGCAGGTTCAGAATGATGCTCTTCATCCTTTCTCTGTCTGCCTGCAGCACCAGCGGTTCCTCCAGATTCACCCGTAGCTGGATATTCTTTTTGTCGGCGAGACTCTTTGCGAGCTGTACACATTCAACCAGTAGCTCATCAATCCTGACTGGCTGGAGACTGAGTTTCAGTTGTGATGCGTCGAGTCTGGCAAGGAGCAGAAGACTGTCCGTCAATTTCGCAAGCCGGTCTATCTCCGAAAGTGATATTTGAATGCTTTCTTTTACGGCGGCCCCGGTAACCCGGCGTTCGGCGAATTCCAGTTCACTGCAGATGACCGTGAGAGGTGTCCGGATCTCGTGCGACGCGTCGGCGACAAATTGCTTCTGGCTCCGGAATGATGCTTCGATACGCTCGATCATGTTGTTGAGCGTCTCGCCGAGCAACCGGACTTCGTCCTTCGCGGCCGGCAGCGTGAGACGATGATGAAGGTCTCTTGCCGTAATTTGCCGGGCGGTTTCCACCATTCCCAGAATAGGGCGAAATGCCATGCGCGTTATAAGGTATGCCGCCAGCGCGGCGACTATCAATGCGAGAGGAATTCCCATAATAAAGAAGAGCAGAAGCCGGTGCAGGTTTGCGTCGGCATCTCCAAGAGATGCGGCAAGCTGCACTGCGGCCGGATACTTATCATTGAGCTCGATCGGGACCCAGAGGCATCGGTACTCCTGCCCGCCGATACGCAGGACTTCACGATAACGTCTACCGGCGACTGCTTCCCTCCAGTTCGTCGACGCACACGGCTGAAGCGCAGTGTCTGCAACAACGGTTTTTCCGGATTGATCGAAGAGTTGAATGCGCAATCCGGTCAACCCTTCCGCGGGAATTCCAAGAATCGCGTGTACCTCAACGGGTGCGGAACTATCGCTCTCCTCTTCGAGTTCAGTTATTATTTTTGCGGCGTGCGTTTCCAGACGGGCATCGACCTTAGCCGTTTCCGCTTCCTGCGTGTCGCGGTAGATGAAGTAGGCAAAGAGAACCAGCATCACGCCGAAGACGAGCGTGTACGCGATGATGATTTTTGTTTTGATGGTTAGCATCGACGCGGAGCAGCTACGATTCTGTGTCCGAGAAGATATATCCCGACCCACGGACGGTGTGGATGAGCCGGGTTCTGAATCCCTTATCCACTTTCTGGCGGAGGAATTTCACAAAAGACTCGATGACATTGCTGCGAGGTTCGAAATTCATATCCCAAACGTGCTCGGAGATCGTTTCACGCGAAAGAATCCTGCCGGGGTTCATCATGAAGAGTTCAAGTAACGCATATTCCTTCGAGGTCAGGAAAATTTCCCGTCCATCCCGGAACGCCTTATGCGTGGTGACGTCGAGGGTCAGGCCGAAACTTCTCGATGACGGTGCTCCGTACCTCGCTTTTTCTCCGCACCAGGGAGCGAATCCTCGCGAGAAGTTCCCCGAAATGGAACGGCTTGGCGAGATAATCGTCGGCCCCGCAGTCCAGACCCCGGATCTTGTCGTTGACTTCCTGGAGTGCCGTCAACATGATAATCGGAGTCAACACCTTCTGTTTCCGTAGATTCACGCACGTCGTCCAGCCGTCCTGCAAAGGAAGTAAAACGTCGAGAATGATCAGATCGTTGTCGCTGACCAGCGCAAGTTCTTCTCCCTTGACACCGTCATAGGCGATGTCAACGGCGTAACCTTCCGCCCTCAGGTTTTTAGAGACCGCGGAGGCAATTTTCTTGTCGTCTTCTATTAGAAGAATACGCATTGTTCACAGACACAGTTGGCCGGTAATATTGAAGATTATGGAAACAACATGAAAATATGATGAAAATCAGGGAATGTTCAAAGTTGTAAGCTCTGAAAGGTCCGGCCCCGGCGTCTCCTTTATTCCCCTCAACGAATTCATTATATTGTTTCACCCGGCAATACCAATATGGTCGCTAACCGCTGGGAAGACCAATTACAGGGACAACTAATCAAGAGGAACGGTACAATGCACACCTCACGAAGAAATTTTATTAAAGAAGTCGCCGGCGGTGCAGTCGGAGCGTGGATCCTGACCGCAGTTCCGGAGACTTCTCGTGCCCGTTACGTCATCTCCAACGATCAAACCGTTCAGCCCGAGGATGAGCAGTTCTGGAAAGTCGTGCGAGACCAATTTCCGCTCACGCATGATCGTGTGTACTTCAATACCGGAACGATGGGTCCTTCGCCGTATGTCGTCCGCGAAGCCGTCAAAAGTGCAATCGACAATATCGACACGGCCGGAGAGTACAGCGGGTGGGAGGTTGCGCGACCGAAACTCGCGAAATTCGTCAACGTCGATGAATCTGAAATCTCGCTGACGCACAATGCGACCGAGGGAATCAACATCGTGGCGTGGGGGCTTCCGCTGAAACGCGGCGATGAAGTGATCCTGACGACACACGAACATGCGGGCAATGCGCTTCCGTGGCTGAACCGTGCGAAACTCGACGGGATCGTTATCAAAACCCTCAAGCCCGCGCAAACCGCGAACGAGAATCTCAACCGTATCAACGATCTGATCACGCACAACACAAGGGCAATCGCAATTCCCCATATCACCTGCACAATTGGACAAGTATTTCCCGTCAAAGAAATTGCAAGGCTCGGCCACGACAAGGGCCTGTGGGTGTTCTTCGATGGGGCACACGGTCCGGGAATGACAATGCTTGATCTGAAAGACATCGGCTGTGATTTTTATGCGACGTGTTGCCATAAGTGGATGTGCGGGCCGAAAGGGACCGGATTTCTGTACGTCCGGAAAGAGATGCTTGAGGTCTGCCAGGCTAAATGGATCGGCGGCTACTCGGACACCGGCTGGGATCTGACAACCGAGTCGCCGGAGTTTAAGGGGTACGTGCCGACGGCCCATCGCTACGATTTCGCAACACAGAACGCCGCTATCTACATCGGGCTGGCGGCGGCGGTTGATTTCCTTTACCATGTCGGCACGGAGAACGTTGTCCATCGCGGGAACGCGCTCGCGGGATATTTGCAGCGGGAATTGTTGAAACTTGGCGACCGCGTTGAAATGCTGACGCCGACGGAGGATCAATCCCGTGGTTCGATCGTAGGCTTTCGTCTCAGGAACATAGCGCATGACAAATTCGGCGAGCATGCGTCGAAGAGAGGTTTTCGCATCCGCCTGGTCGGGGAGAGCCATTTGAATTCAATCCGCATCTCCACGCACATGTACAACAATTTCGACGAGGTGAACAAGTTTCTCGATGCCGTGAAGGAAGTCGCATAATTATCTGACGCCGTGCTCTCCTTAAACCAAATATCCATTCAGTTCGGTGCCCGGACGTTGTTCGATGACGTTTCACTCGTTATCGGTCCGCACGATCGCACCGGTCTCGTCGGCTCGAACGGCACGGGGAAATCCACGCTTCTGAAAATTATCGCCGGTCTCAACGGTCCGGATAGCGGAAGCATCGGTAAAGCGCATTATGTGACGGTCGGTTATTTGCCGCAGGATGGCATCATCGCGACCGGAAAAACACTCGTCGAAGAAGCCGAAACCGCATTTGAAGATATTATCGAAGTGCAAAATGAAATTCGCGAAGTGCAGGACAGGCTCTCCTCGCTCGACCCGGCCAGCGCAGAGTACGCTGAGACGATCGAAGTGCACGGGGAGCTTTACCATAAGCTGGAGGATCTCGACGCATTTCGCATGCGGTCCAAAGCCGAGCGCGTGTTGATGGGGCTGGGATTTTCCGTTGCAGATTTCAGCCGGCAAACGGAAGAATTCAGCGGCGGTTGGCAGATGCGCATCGCACTGGCGAAACTTCTTCTCCAAGAACCCTCGGTTCTGCTCCTCGACGAACCGACCAACCATCTCGACATCGAGTCTCTCCAGTGGCTCGAGGAATATCTCCGGCAGTATAACGGCGCCATTGTTCTTGTCTCGCACGACAGAGCGTTTCTCGATTCGCTCACGACGAAGACACTGGCGCTTACCATAGGCCGCCTGGAGATATATTCGGGAAACTATTCGTTTTACGAACAGGAAAGGCTCGTCCGCAAGGAACAGCAGGTCAATGCTTACAAGAACCAGCAAAAGCAACTGGAGCAAACCCAGCGGTTCATTGAACGCTTCCGGTACAAAGCTACGAAGGCGCGGCAGGTTCAGAGCCGCATCAAGCAACTCGAGAAAATCGATCTCATTGAGATTGAAAACGACGAGGAAGGAATTCGATTCAAATTTCCGCCGCCGCCCCAGAGCGGAGCCATCGTCATGGAGTTGAAAAACATACGGAAGCACTACGCCGCAGTCCGGGTCTTCGACAACCTCGATTACACAATCGAGCGGCGCGACAGGATCGCAGTTGTCGGCGTGAACGGAGCCGGCAAGTCGACCTTTTCACGCATTCTTGCGGGCGTTGAACCTTTCGAGAGCGGGGAGAGGATTCCCGGCTACAACGTCGTTCTTTCGTATTTCGGCCAGCATCAGGCGGAAGAGCTGGATTTATCGAAAGAAGCCATTCAGATTGTCGACGATGTTGCCGTCGGAGATGTCCGCAGGAAGCTCAGGACGATCCTCGGCTCATTCCTCTTCCACGGCGACGATGTGTTCAAGCAGGTGGCGGTTCTTTCCGGCGGCGAGAAAAGCCGTCTCGCACTTGCGAAAATGCTGTTGCAGCCGGCTAATTTTCTCATTCTGGACGAACCGACGAACCACCTCGATATGCGTTCGAAAGGCGTCCTGCAGGATGCGTTGAGGGAATACGAGGGAACGTTTGTTATCGTCTCCCATGACCGTGCATTCCTCGACCCGCTCATCAAGAAGGTCCTGGAATTCAGTCCTGGTTCTATGCGGACGTATCTCGGCAATGTCTCCGAATATCTCGCGAAGAAGAAAGCCGAACGTGAGTCGATAAGGGAACAAGCGCGCATATCATCCGCCGCGTCGCGCGCCACGGCGTCCAACGCTGTGCCGGAGAAGGAACGCAAGCGGCAGGATGCTGAACGCCGCCAGAAACTCTATAAGCTGCTGCTCCCCGTCCGCAAAGAACTCGAAAAAGTCGAGAAAGATATCTCCCGGATGGAGTCGCGGAAGTCGGAAATTGAAGGACTGATGGCCAACCCCGATACGTATAGAGCGGGGGACGAAGCGAAGAAAATGTCGAATGAATATAAAGAAATCCAGGCGGGACTGCAGAAAGCGTATGCGGCGTGGGATGAACTCACCGGCAGGATTGCAACGCTCGAGCATCGGAAGAACCAATGATCACATTTCAGAGAGGACGACATGAAAAAAGCAGTTACTGAGAAAGTCCATCCCTACAGGGAATTGACCGAGAAGATCCTTGAAGCTGCATCTACTGTTCATAAGAGACTGGGGCAGTCTCTGCGGGACAAAGCGTATGAAGATGCGCTCGCAGAAGAATTGCAGAATCTGGGGGTCAAAGTCGAGCAGCGGAAACCGATGGGCGTAAGCAGCACCGGAGGGCGGGAACGAGATGTGGTCGTCGATCTGCTCGTGGAGGGAAAGGTCATCGTTGAAGTGGCAGCAGATCACCCGCTCCGGAGATCGTTTGAAAAGCAACTCGTGGATCATTTGAGATCATCGGGGATAGAACTCGGACTGCTTATCAATTTCGGCAAGAAGGTTCGGGTCAGGCGGAAGATTTTCTCACGTCGAAGGCCATCCGTGAAGTCGCAACTCGGCAAAGAGTACATTTCCTACTGCCGCCGGAGATTGCTGAAGGATTATCTTCCCAAGATTCAGGGTTGCTTTGCTGAACTATCGGAAGAAGACATCTGGTGGCGGGCGCACGAAACCGACAACAGTATCGGAAACCTGATTCTCCATCTGTGCGGCAACATCCGGCAATGGATTATATCCGGCATCGGTGGCGCCCCCGATGAACGCAACCGGGCGCTGGAATTCTCCGAACGCAACCGGATCGCGAAAATGGAATTAATGAAAAGGTTCGAAGAAACTCTCCTCGAAGCGGATCGCGTGCTTGCGGGGTTCGATGTGGACAAACTTCTGGAAGTACGGCGCTTTCAAAAATGGGACCATACGTGCCTTGATGCAATTTCTCACGTTGTCGAGCACGTCGGACAGCACATGGGACAGATTATCTACATCACGAAACTGAGAAAAGGGAAAGACTTAAAATTTTGGGATCTTTGATGTTTCTCTATCTTTTCGCTGAAGAGCCACCGTTTCTCGGAGTTTCTCAATTTCTGAGGCGGTCAATTCCCGTTTCTCGCCCGGCTGCAGGCCGCTAAGAGCAAGATTCCTCATCTTGATGCGAACGAGCCGGAGGGTCGGATGACCGACGGCAGCGGTCATTTTTCGAACCTGGCGATTACGACCTTCGCGCAGGGTGATCTCCAGCCATGCAGTCGGGACGCTTTTTCTGAACCGGATAGGCGTACTGCGAGGCGGAAGTGTTGGCTCATGCGTTAACAGCCGGACCCCGGCAGGCAACGTGCTACGTCCTTCGATAACAACCCCTTTCTGTAGCTTGCGGATGTCTGCTTCGTCCGGCACGCGTTCGACCTGGACAAGGTAAGTGCGCGGATGCTCGTACCGGGGATCCAGAAGAAAATGCGCAAGTCTGCCGTCATCGGTAAGCAGAACCAGCCCTTCGCTGTCTTCGTCGAGGCGGCCGGCCGGATGGACGAAGGGAGGGAATGGTTTGAAATCTGACAGTGTCTGCTTGCTGCCTGCCGCTCTGAACTGACACAGTACCCCATAAGGTTTGTAGAAAAGGATATAATGATACCGTGTCTTCGACGATCGACCGGAGTCGGTTCTTTTCATTCCATCAACCCTGAAAACCGTTCGAAATGCAACAAGACGCCATGATCCGGGTCAACATGTGTGATAGCAGGCACAACAATTTATTCCGGGAATTTGTTAATTATGATGACTAATCTACGGCATCTTTCGCGCGCAGGGAGATGCTGTATGATAAAATGTCCAGTGTAACTCCGACCGACCCTGGACGCTCAAGCCCGGTGAGAGGGACAAGACCGGTTGTTTGGACGTTCAGCAGGTCGGTTTTTTTACAGTTTCTTTCCCCTCCCGGCAATCGCCGTTCCATTTCCCTTTTCCGAAGGTAACAAAGTGCATCACAAATTGCAAAACGATGAATTGATATTCTAATCGAATCTCAGTATCTTTTCGAAACGATATGAAGATCCTCAAACCCAAAGCGCTGTGCAGGGGAGACGTGATTGGCATTGCGGCGCCAGCCAGTCCCCCCGAATCCGAAGAGCGTCTCGAAAAAGGTATCCGGTATCTTGAACGGCTCGGCTATCGGATCGTCCTCGGTTCCCATCTCCACCGTCGACGCGGATATCTTGCCGGGACCGACCGGGAGCGTGCGGCCGACCTTCACGAGCTCTTTTCCAATCCGAACGTAAAAGCCATCTTCACCGCCCGCGGCGGATACGGATGCATGAGGATCCTTCCGTTTCTGGATTACAGTTTTATCCGCAAACATCCGAAGATCCTGGTCGGTTACAGCGACGTCACTGCCCTGCAGATTGCGCTCTTTGCAAAAACCGGCCTGGTCACATTCTCGGGCCCGATGGTCGCCGTCGAAATGGCAGACGGACTCACCGGCAAAAAAGAGGAACAATTCTGGAAAACGCTGACATCAGATGTCCCCATGCCGGATATCAGAATAAAAAACATCCGTCCCGATGGCACGAAGAATTCGGAAGGAAGGATCATCGGGGGTAACCTGTCGCTCGTCGCCGCGCTGGCGAAGACGCCGTATTTCCCGTCGACGGCGAATAATATTCTTCTTCTCGAAGAGATCGGCGAGCGTCCGTACAGGATTGACAGGATGCTGCAGGAGATTTCTCTCGCGGGTATTTTCAAGAAAACGAATGGCATTGTCCTGGGGAGCTTCAAAGACTGCGGACCCGAAGCGGGGAAGCCATCGCTCACACTCGGCGAAGTGATCGAACAGACATTCCAGCCCTTTAGATTTCCGGTTGTCGGTTGTCTTCCGTACGGGCACACAAAGAACTCGTTGACCATCCCGTTAGGAATTCGTGTCCGCCTCGGCGTCTCCGGTGGTAAGATGGAATTCCTGGAGGGCGGGGTCGATTAACTTTCCCGTTTTTCATCTTTGACTTTCAACCGGATTTTGCTTAAATTTACACTTCTATAGGTGAACAAATTATACAAATCCAGGTAATTCACAATGTTTTCGGTAGTTGAAATCGCCGGTCAGCAGCTCAAAGTAAGCCCTTCGGAACGAATTTTCGTCCCGAAGCTTGATCAAAAGGTCGGGGAAGTTATCACCTTTGACCGCGTTCTCCTGGTTTCTGACGACAAAAATGTAAAGGTCGGAAATCCGACGTTGAAGGGTGTCGCAGTGCAGGCGAAAGTTCTCGCGCATGTGAAGGACGACAAAGTGACCGTCTTCAAGAAGAAGAAACGCAAGGGATATCGCGTTCTCCGCGGTCATCGCCAGCAGTATACGGAAATTGAAATTACATCTATTGCATAGAGGAGTAGAATAGCATGGCTCATAAAAAAGGCGGTGGAAGTTCGCGCAACGGTCGCGACAGCAATTCCCAGCGGCTGGGTGTGAAGCGGTTCGGCGGCGAACTCGTAACCGCGGGAAGCATCATCGTGCGGCAGCGCGGAACACGGTTTGCTCCGGGTCCCAACGTCGGTATTGGCAGCGATGACACCCTCTTTGCTCTCAGCGAGGGAACCGTGCAGTTCAAACGGTACGGTAAGACCAAAACAATCGTCAGTATAAATCCGGCGCTTTGAGTGCGCCCCGGATTTATCGCTATGTCTTAGTTCCACAATTGATCCCCTTCTTGCAGTTTGCCGTGAAGGGGATGTTTTTTTAGGCCACCGATCTGATGACGAATAACGAGGTATCACCATGAAAATTACAGTTGTTGGTGCAGGGAATGTCGGCGCGACACTCGCGCAGCGTCTTGTCGACAAAGAGCTTGCGAATGAAGTCGTGCTGGTGGACGTTGTCGAGGGACTGCCGCAGGGCAAAGGTCTCGACATGTACGAATCCACACCGATCGGACGAGTCGATACGCGCGTTACCGGCACCAATGGATACGATGAAACTGCCGGTTCAGATGTTGTGGTTATTACTGCGGGCCTTGCGCGCAAGCCCGGCATGACGCGTGAGCAGCTGCAGGAGACCAACGCCGGCATCGTGAAGGCGGTGACGGAACAAGCCGCTGCGAAATCGCCGCAGGCGATTCTCATCGTTGTTTCAAATCCCCTTGACGTCATGACGTACGTTGCGTACAAGGTGAGCGGCTTCGATCGCAACCGGGTGTTCGGGATGGCCGGAGTGCTGGACACCGCCCGCTTCAGGTCGTTCATTGCCCTGGAACTGGGAGTTTCCGTGGAAGATATTCAGGCGCTCGTGCTCGGCGGGCACGGCGATTCGATGGTGCCGCTCGTTCGTTACACGACGGTCGCAGGTGTGCCGATTACGGAATTCCTGGACCAGCCGGCGGTCGATAGACTCGTCAAGCGCACGCGCGACGGCGGGATCGAAATCGTGAACTATTTGAAGACCGGGAGCGCATACTACGCACCTTCCGCCGCTGCCGTCGAAATGGTCGAAGCCATCGTGAAGGACAAGAAACGCATTCTTCCGTGCGCCGCGTATCTCAAGGGAGAATACGGGCTGAGCGACACCTATGTCGGCGTACCGGTGAAACTCGGAAAGAAAGGGATCGAAAAAATTATCGAAGTTAAGCTTACCGCCGATGAAAAAGCAGCGCTCGCGAAGTCCGCGAATGAAGTCAAAGCGAACATTGCAAAATTGAAGCTGTAAACAGTAAGAGTATCGTTTTGCATTCAAAGCCACTCGGTTAATCGCCGGGTGGCTTTTTATTTTCCCCCGGGGCTATTTCAAAAGAAGGATTTTTCTGGTCTGCGCGATGCTGCCGACCGTCAGCCGGACAAAATAACTGCCGCTGCCATATGGCGCCGCATCAAATGACGTGACGTGATAGCCTGGCTCCTGCTCATTATCGACAAGCGACTCAACGCGTTGTCCGAGGATGTCGTACACCTCAAGTTGAACGTGGTCCCGCGATGGCAGCTCGTATGAGATTACCGTCGTAAAGTTGAACGGGTTGGGATAATTCTGCAGAAGGAACGCTGCCGGCGGGACGCTGCTCTTCCCGGTCGATTTCTGTTCAAAACGCTCCGCATAGGTTCCTAGGACGCTGCAAATGCCGACGTCATTCGGGCAGGAAAACGCAAATGCATCGGTGTATGGCGAGTTCTCAAAAACTGATTGCCAGAGGAGAACTCCGGCGGTGTTGTCAAAATACGCTTCATAGAAGACAGCTTCATAGAGCGAATTCGAAGGCCCGGCCATGCCGGTTTCACCTACAACGAGGGGCTTGTGCGCGGCGTCGGCGAGCCGTTGATGGTCGTCCAGCCATGCAATTGCCTCATCCGGAGTCAATCCCCATGGCTCGATGTAACAATGAATGCTTGCAATATCAAGACTTGAGATTTGGAGATTTTGAGAATATGAGATGCCGGCGCTTCCATTGAACAGCCAATCCTGACCGTTGTACGATCCAACGCTTCCGTAAGCCGCCGGGGAAACATCCAGCCCTTCTTCACCCGAAGAAACGAGATGATTTGTGTCGACAGACTTAATAAACAGAGACATCTCCGACAGCCAGTCGGAGACAATTCTTCCCGAGGGGTCCGACGACCGTGGCTCGTTTGCAAGCTCCCACACGAGAATCGCAGGTTCATCCTTGTTGGCGGTGTGAGTAATCGTGTTAATCCTGTTGAGGATCATGCCTATATAGTTCTTGTACCATTGTTTGATCTCGGGGTTCCGGTAAAAATTGTCATGAGTAAGCGATCCTGAAACCTGAAACCGATAACTTCGACCGTTTGTTCCAGTCATCACATTTGGTGTAACAGAAAGACTCGTCTTGATCACGGATGGGTGAAGTTGTGCATACCATTGAACGTACTGGTTCATTCCACCATAGTCCTCCCAGTTATTGACGAGTGGAATGATGAGTCGAATGGAGAACGCTTTTGCCTCTGCGATAACATAGTCCAACGCCCGTAATCCGCTTTCGTTGAGTCTTCCCGGCGCAAATTGCATGACAGCGAGATTCGTACTGTCGGAGGAATCAAAAAATCCCCACGTACGAACGGCGGTCACGCCGAGGTCTTTATCGGTTTGCAGAAGTCCGGCGAGATGATTCGTGTCTCCGGCGGCCGCCAGGTTCTGAAGGAAGTAACTGTTCACCCCGATGGCATAGAAAGGTTGCCCGCCCAGGGAGAGATGGCCGCCTGAACGAACCACAAACAGGCTGTCTTGCGCGCAGAGTATCTGCGGCACCGCCAGAAAAGCGTAGAGTCCGACCTGCCAGACGTTTGTTTGGCTGGTTCGTAATCGGACTCCAGGTAACACCCGCCGCAATGCAAAGATGCTCATCATTGCCTTGTCTTCTTATACCGAGTGACGAGGTCCTTGCTTTTGGTCGGATCTTAGTCTCTCACCAGCGTTCATTACGGTGCGTATGGCGCGGTCGAGCTGGAATTGCTTAAAGTCTTTCTCTCGAAGAACGGGTTTCAAACGTGCGTCCAGTTGACCGGCGAGTTTTGAGAGACGGCCATTTGATATATCCAAGGGGTCGTTTCCCGGGACGGCGAGCTTGTTTCGAATCAAGTCTAGAAAATCATCTGACTTTGTCTCCAGGCCACTGTGGAGAACAGCATGGTCGATATCATAAAAGTCCCGTATGGCGACGTCTCTCCGCGAGAGAGCCGCACGGAACTTTTCCGCCATCGCTTCCTGGAAAGAAAGACATGGGAAAGGAATCGGAGTAATTTTCTCATCAGGCTTCGCTGCATTCCGAAGAATCGTTAGGGCTGGTCCGTCGATCGGATCGGTCAAGAGCGGTTCACGCAAACCGATTTCGAGTTTGATGGTATCCTCATGTCCATCAAAAATAGATTTGTATCCTACGGTGGCGAGGTATTGACGGGATTCGTTTTGGCCTTCCAGCGGCAGCCTCACCTGCAAGATTGGCTGCGCCTTGGGCAGATTCGACACGGCCTTCTTGTAGATGTTCGCGCGGGTCGAACGTTCTTTTCGTTTGGCATCGATCGGCATTGGAATGATAAAATCAAGATCCTCACTCAAGCGATTGAAATCGAAATGGACTTTCGCAAGGCACGTTCCGCCTTTAAAGATGAGGGATCCGTCTGAGGAGTGCGCAAGATAGTCCAGCAGGACGCTGCACAGATAATCCTTCTCAATCAGGTTCGCGGTAAACCCAGTTTGGTCGGCGGAAAATCGAACAGAAGCCCGGAAGAGTTCTGGATCGTTATGGATGTCAAGAGGCATTGGGGGCCGTGCGCTGACTATTGTCGACGACTCCCCATCGTGGCACAACGGTTCCACGCTTCTTTCGTCCAGGAATCCAGGGGATGAAGCTTGTCGGGCGTTTCAGTGACCGTTCGAGTTTCTTTAGTAGTCGTTCATCGGCTCGCTCCTGTTCGAGCAGGTAGCCGAATCTTCTTCGTGTGCCGACGTCCCCGAATTTCAGGACAGTGTCCACAAGGCTTCTGGGGTCTACGCGTTTCCTTTTAAGGTCGGAACGAACCCAGTCGAAAGCTCTTGGGAGCGTGTCGAACCGTGCCCAATCATAGACTGCATCGAGAAGCGCTCGCTCTCTCGTTGGGTATGGTGCGGCCTCGCCCGTCAATGTCTTCACCTCGACGGTGGCGCCAAGCCGGTTGTCGGATACTTTGATCAGGGTCAGCTGGATGGAACCGACCTTCCGATCGCCGGAGATTTTGTTGTTATAAGCGTAAGTTCTGTTGGGGATTTGCTCGTCGTAACCGTATCGGTTGAAAACATTCAGGCCGCAGAGTTGATATGATCCATTCCGGTCTTCGATAAGGGCATTCAAAACCTGAGTCTCATTCGGAGTCCACGCACCGCCGAGTGGTAAGCGGTCGGGAACGAGGTAAAGCCCCGGGCGCACCCGTGCAGTCAAGCGGCCGCGGGTCATTCTCCGGAACAGTTCTATCTCCTGGGATTTTGTCAGTCCGAGTGCCCGTTGGATTTCCCCCGCTCGTACGAGTCTCATGTTCCGCATCTGGACATAGGCGAGAAACTGCGCTTCCATTTTTCCGAGTCTGTTTTTCATGAAGTATACTATTTCACCTAGATGGTCTTACAAACCATTTACATGAAATAATATACAATTTCTTGGGGAATAAACAAACCCATAATCTCAGTCAAATAGTCCGTAACACACACCACAATGCAAAGATGCTCATCCCCGCTTGAACAAATACGCGCAATCAAACTTCTTCACTTCACTGCCGTCGTGAATCAGGTACTTAAATCCGCTCCATATCGCGGCGCCGCCGTGTTCGCCCCGCTTGTTCATAGCATAAAACGTGACGTTGTACTTGAATCTTCCCTGACTGTCCTGGAGGCGTTTTTCCTTGCACCTCTCGTTGACGCGTTTGCACGCGAGCAGGCACGCTTCTTCGGGCGTTTTCCCTTGCCGCATCCATTCGACAATCATAACCGAGCTGCAGTTCAGAAGATTCGCTTCGCCGAGTCCGGTTGAGCCGGCGGAACCGACTTCATTATCGCAATACAAACCGGCGCCGATGATTGGAGAATCCCCGACTCGCCCGGCGATCTTAAATGCGAGACCGCTGGTGGTTGTCGTGCATGAGATATTCCCGTTGAGGTCGATGGCGCTGCAGTGGATTGTTCCGTAGTGACGCATGAATTCCTCGAACCCTACGGCGATATCGGGGTCGTCGACGGAATGGGGTGGCAGCCAGCCGTCCTGGTTGCTCATGTTCTCCTTCCACTTCAGCCATGCTTCCCGCGCCTGGTCGGTGAGCAAATCCATTTCCTGGAAGCCGTGGGCCTTGGCAAACCTCAGCGCCCCCTCGCCGACGAGCAGCACATGCTTGGTGCGCTCCATGACAACCCTTGCGACCTTGGAGGGATTTTTGATGTTGCGAAGAGCGGCGACTCCCGCTCCCTGGTAAGTTGGACCATGCATAACCGCCGCATCCAGTTCCACAACTCCGTCCTCGTTCGGGAGGCCGCCGTAGCCGACGCTGGTGTCGTTCGGGTTGTCCTCGACGACGTTGACGCCGGCGATGACGGCATCGAGCGCGTCGCTGCCCCCTTTGAGCAATTCCATCGCTTTCTCCAGCGCTTTCGTCCCGTTCCCGCTTGAAATGGCGATTGGTTTCACGGCGCCCGGGCTTGACGCCTGTGCTATCGATTCCGTGAGAAAAGATCGCGCTGTCAGTGCGGCGGTGGTTCCGAGCGCGGTCGATTTCAAAAAATCCCTGCGGCTGAAGTTACTCATAAACATTCTCCATTGTTGTGACAGATTGAAAAAAGGTAGGAAGAAGTTGAAGAAAAGTCAACCGCTGACCGCTGATAACAGCTGATAAGAGCTGATGATAGCACTCCGTTTAGCCAAGAGCCTGAAGACAGAACACGTAACCAAGAACGAAGAACCAATAACCATCACATTAGAATCAACATTTTCTTGGTGTCTGAGAACGTACCGGCCTGGAGGTGGTAGAAGTAGACACCGCTCGCGATTCCATCTGCATTCCACCTCACGGTGTACTCACCCGGTTGCCTGACCTCGTTCACCAGGGTGGCGATCTCTCTTCCGAGCACGTCGTAGACCTTCAGCGTTACGAATGACGAAGAACCAATGACAAATGACACCGCTGTTGTTGGATTGAATGGATTCGGGTAATTTTGTTCAAGAATAAACCGATTGGGTACGAAGGGATCATGGGATTCCCAGACAGATGTCGCCCCTCCCGTGGTCGTTTTTGCGAGAGCGCCATAGTCGCCCGCAATCCATCCGCTATTGGCATCGACAAAGTAGATACTGTTAATGTCCTGTTGGAACGGCACATCCTGAATTGTCCACGATTCACCTCCATCGGTCGTGTGAAGGATGATCGCATTTCCCTGGTCGCGGTTTACGCGACCTCCGATCCATCCAACATGAGCATCAAGAAAGAAAACGGCCTTATGAAGTGAATAATTGCTGGTATTCGTAACTCGGGACCAGTTCGTTCCTCCGTTTGTTGTGTGAAGTATCTTGCCGGAGTCACCAATAACCCAGCCATTCATGCTATCGACAAACTGCAAAGCCCAAATGTTACCGCTTGAGCTGTCGACAAAGCTTGTACTCCAGAAGTCTCCGCCGTCTATGGTGTGTTGAAAGCGTGGATACTCGTAACCAGAGATTATCCAACCATCGTGTGGGTCATCGAAATATAGGAGACCCACTTCCCCGGACTCAAACCAGGTCGCGCCGCCGTCGGTTGTAAAAATCATCTCCGCTATGCTATAGTCGCCCCCGTTCACGCCGACATCTGCATACCCTCTCATTGAATCAACGAATTGGATATAAAATCCTTCATTCCACCACCCAACGAGCGGCGTATTCAACAATTGCCTGCTCCAAGATGATCCGCTGTTGGTCGTTTTGTAGAGTACAGCCCCGTATGGATCAGAGTAGTTTCCCAGAGTGCCGATGACCCAACCGGTCGTCGGACTAATGAAACTCATTGACCTGACAGTATAAGCAGCAAATTCAACAGGGTCGGTGTCACAAGGAACAACAACCTTCCAGACTGCTCCAAAATCTGTCGTATGTAGTAACCACCCGTTCCTAGCTACGATCCATCCTTCCGTTGGACTTACAAATTGGATCTGTCCAAGATCACTTCCGGGGCGGGAATTCCGTACAAGCCATCCCTGCTGAGCATCCGCAATAACGACGCACAAGAGGCAAGACACGAGAAATCTCAAAAGGCTCTTCAAAACGATCGAATATGGGAAACGGATCAAAGTTGTTCGCCTTTCGATCGCACACCGGCTACCGACCTACCGACATGTACTGCGTTCCAGCGATGTACACAACGCAAAACCCGCCGTGCCATATACTTCAGCACAAGCGGGTTCATTGAACTCACGGCTTTACAATCAGGAAGATGTAATAGCCTCATCATTCGCCCTCGATTGATCTCAAAGAAAGGTAACGAATTCGCGAATGTGAGTCAAGATTCTTAAGACTGTCAGAAAATGGTTTATGACGAATTGAGATACCGGAAGCGTAGATATGCGAAATCCGCCACTATTATTTCACTCGAGTGGATTTAATAGGTCATGGAGTCGTTATATCGTTCACAACCCTCACCTCTTCGATTCCCCTCTCCCAATGGGAGAGGGGAAAGGGGTGAGGGTCAAACGCCACAAGAATTAATCAATTTATTTCCGAGACAGGACACTCCGTCATTCAACTTCCCGCTTACTGACGCCGTCTGTCGGCATGAAACTGTTTGGCCCTGTCGTAGGGAATGACGTTCGAAGACTTCTCCGTTACTTAACTTTTCCTTGAGTCCTTCCCAGAACTTGAGCGTGTATAAATCTCCGTGAACGGATTTGAATATTGCCTTTAAAGGATACGGGACGCCGGAGTACCGGTCGATTTCGTCCATAAAGAAATCATCCTCGGTTGCAACAATCCAATTCTCCTCCGGCTCGGATTCTTCCAGCTCGCTGCGTGGGAGCGGTTTTTCCCGGAATGTGATCCTCTCGATCGGAAGAACGTCGTCGTAGTCGAAGAGGACGACCCGGCCCCAGTGCGTGACGCCATAATTCCACGTGTTGAATAAATCGCAGGGGAAAACACCGCTCCCGGCAAGATCCTTCAGGAAATACCCGAAGTCAATGAGAACGTGACGGATCGCCTCTGGGTCTTTCTCGGACTGGAAATAGATGGGCAGCGGGACGACTTTTCTCTGCACGTACAGGTGTTGCATGATGACGTAATCGTCGGTGATGACCACGCTGCCATTCGCGGCCAGCCTGAATTCGTCGAGCAGCTCTTTTGAGAATCGTTTCTTTTTGAACCGGAGATTCCCGAACTCCTGTGTATCGACCATCCGGCCCGCGCGGTCCCGGTGCGAGACAAAATCGTACTGATACTTCACCTGCTCTCTCGTGATCATCTTGGGTGTCTGGTTCCTCGACCGCAGGAAGCACGGTTTGTCCTTGATGACTTTGAAAACGAAGCCGTAGCTGGGAAGCGTGAAAACGATCATCACCGCACCCTCTGCACCCGGCGCGAAAACGAAATGCTCCCTGGAGACGTGCACGAACCGGTGGAGGTCGCGGTAGAATTCGGTCTTACCGTGCCGGTTGTATCCGAGCAGCGTATACAACTCTGCGAAGTCCGCATGGTGGAGAATCGAGCGCAGGAAATCGATCAGCGCATCGTATCTTTCTACATCGACATGAAAATAGGAGAAGGCAAAACTGAAAACGATGCTCACCACCGATTCGTGGAGGAGAACCGTGTCGATGTAAATTCCCGACTCCCCATTAACCAATGGAATCATCAGCGGAATCGCCTGCACGCCCGCGTTGATTCGGCCGACGATGTAGGCGCCCTTGTTCCGGTAGAAGATCGCTCGCACCAGGTCGATCGTGTAGGCGGTATCGTTGCCGATGATGGGCCATAACCGCAAATCGATTTCCTGAGCCATGAGCGCGGCGTCCCGTTCGATGTTCTCATATCCGGCATCGAAGGGGAAATCGTTCAGAATGTTTGCAACCAGAGCAACAGTGTCTGTCACATTTGTGTACGTCCGGTAGATGGATTCCGGCTGGCGGGTAGTTGTCGCCTTGGGATGGAGGTAAAAGAACTCAACCTCGCGGTTGATACCGACGGTGTTCAACATCTTTCGAGTCATTGAGTTGAAAAACGTCTCCGCGCGGTCGATATCGTATCGCTCTGCGACGAGCACTGCGAAGCGGTGTTTTGCCGCTTTCCAGGTAGATTGATCCCGCGCTCGGTCGGCAAGAGCATGGTCGAATTGGATGGCGGCCTCGTCGAGGGATCGTTCGTACAGGTCTAATCGTTCGGCTGCATCGCGGCGGCCGCCCTGCCAGTCTTTTGTCTCAAACCTCTGCCGGGCCCGGCGGGTAATTGCCCGGAATGCCTCGTTGAACGAGTCGAAAGCATTCAGAGTGAGCTTCGCAGCCAGGTCTGGGGCATCGGTGGCACTCATGGCGGAAATCCGGTTGATAAGAATTCCCTCTGGTTATGATTGAAGGTGAGGAAAATGTAGGAAGAAGTTGAAGAAAAGTCAACCGCTGATGACCGCGGATAACCGCTGATAAGAGCTGATGAGGACACTTCGTTTAGCCAAAAGCCTGAAGACAGAAAACGTAACCAAGAACAAAGAACTAATAACCAATAACGATCACTTTAAAATCAACATCTTTTTGATATCCATAAATTCACCGGCCTGTCCCGAAACGGATCCTGCGGAGAGGCGGTAGAGGTAAACGCCGCTCGCGATTCCTTCTGCATTCCACGGTACCGCATACTCGCCCGCCTGCTTCACTTCATTCACGAGCGTTGCGACTTCGCGCCCCAATACGTCGTACACCGTTAGTGTCACAAATGACGGATGGCTAATAACAAATGACAACGTTGTGGTTGGGTTGAATGGGTTGGGATAGTTCCGCGATAACTCAAAACCGGATGGAAGGTCGATTCGCTGTTCGTCAACGCTTAGCGCTGGTCCGAAGGAAAGATCGTCCAGCAAAAAAAACGTTCCAACAGCTCCGTTGTTGCCCCGCCCGATAGTTACCCAAATGTTGACAAGATCGGGTGTGCCGCTTGAGGTATAATGAATGTTTGCCACGAATTCCGATAGGAGTTTGTGGCTCCCCCGAGATAAAGAGTGTCCACGCCGATGACCGTGTCCTGAATCGAAACCGTGATGCCGACCTGGAGAGTCTCGGGGTAGTTGGTAGCTGGCACCAACATATAGAACCCGTGCAATGCCGCCGGTCGCGTGTTGATTGAAAAACCGTTGCCATCCCCTCCGGATAAGAGCACGGGATCGACCCCTAATAATCCATGGGCTATCATTGTCCCTTTGAGCGCATAAGAGCCGGAATGTGAACTTGTCGATTGAGTAATTGGGTTCAGGCCCGAATAGTCGTTTGTCAACCAGTCATCTGGGGTCCCGTTCGTCCAGTTCTCAAACCCTGCGTTGAGGATTTGTCCGTACGCTGGCGATATCGCAAGCACAAGGACCAAGGAGGAAAACAAGATACAACGGTTCATAGTAATCCTCGTAAAAAGTGGGAGTTGTTGAATTTCAGTATAAGAAGCATGGCCGTCTTGCCGTTAAAGAAAGCGTACTAAGAAATTTTGATAGATTTACCCGATATCAACCGCGTAAACTTTATCCTCGCTGACAAATCTTGTCTCACTACACCCCCTTGCTAATCAGGAATCCGGTGAAGCAGAAATCATTGGGTCACTTTCTTCGTATGTAATCCGGCTCGTCCCCCGCGTAACGAGCCATTTTCCCCAAAGATTTCCACTCCTTCTTCGATTCGACATTGATCTTCTTGTCGTCGGTCACGGCCGATCCTGTGCCTCCGCCAAGAGCACCTAATCCAATTCCTAAAGCCGCACATAAACCTAACATCCTTGGACCGCCTCCGTATGGATCAATATTGCTGCCATATTCTCCAGTTCCTTTCGGTGAATAGGAAACCAACATACCGATGCCGATACCTCCCGCTAAACCAATCGCGACACCATCCCAAAGATGCGATTTTCCGCAGACTGTGAGTTCCTGAATGTCCTTCCGGAATACCATAAGAATCACATCGGGATGGCACATTAGATATTCATCGGTCGCTCCGACATCCGTAGTGACGATGAGCGTGCTTTCTCTGACGGCCATCAGCTCTCCCCGAACCTGGTCCCCGTTTCGCAAAGTTACAATTATATTTGAACCGGCAATGCTCCACGACTGGGAAAGAAATGCGACGAGAAACGTGAGAATAAGTTTTGTGAGCATCGGGTGCATAAACTCTCCTGCCGTTATGGAGTGAAACCCAGTACCATTGCAGGACAAAACCCGCCGTGCCATATGCTTCAGCACAAGCGGGTTCTTTTTCGAACTCACGGGTTTACCATCGAAAAGATCTGATGTCCTCATGATTCGCCCTCGATTGATCTTACAGAAAGGTAACGAATTGGCAAATGTGAGTCAAGACTTTGGGAAAGGCAATTGGACGCGTCTCCCGGAATAGCTTCTGGGCGCGCCGATTCTGAGATTGCGGCGGAGACTGAGCTTTGGCGGCATCGTGCGTTCCCAAATGGAATTTGGGAACGAGAACGGATCGCAGCACGAACTCACCCTGTAGTCCCTCTCTAACCTTAGAGAGGGACGTTGGCCACGAAAACGCTTGAGGCCGTCCAAAAAGTAAGCCAACCCGTCATCCCGACATGTTTCTGGTCGGGATCTAAACAAAGGCAAACGAAGGCTCGGTTCAGATCCTGACCAAAATCGTGTCAGGACGACGCTTCGCGTCGGATGCCGCTCAGCATCGTAAGGACACGACGGGGAAAAAGGGAGCGAGGAAGGATAAGCTGCTAGAACGGCCGCTCGATTCTCAGAAAGACTCTCACGGGCTCCGCCACATCGGTGCGCCACGCGAAACCGAGCCGCATTTTTCCATCACGCGTTCCGACGGCCAGCCCCCAATCCGATTTTATCGTGCTGGAGCCGAGGTTGTTGAATCCGGCAAGGATGGCATCGCCTGTCTGAGCCGTCGCGGCGTATCCGGCGTCGAATAAGAGGATCAGATTGAAATTGCGGAGAGCCCAGGCGGGAATTCCGCCGTCGTCGAAGAGCTTTCCGTTGACCACGTATTCCGCATTCGCGAGCAGCATCCGGTTCCCGGTGAACTCTTTGAAGGCAAATGCCGGGAGAGTGCTGAACCCGCCGAGCCCGAACATCTTCTGAAGAACCATGTCGCCGGTAAGAGAGCTTGCCCGCAGACGGATGTTGATGTTATCATAATCGCTGAGGGGTTGGTACCTGCGAACATCGACGATGTATCGATTGAAGTCGAAATCCCCATGGAACGATTTCCCTCCGATTTCCGCGCTTGCGGTGGCGCTCCATCCGGTTATCATGTACCGCCGCTGGGCGGAGTTGTGGGCATCGATGCTCACCAGCAGGCTCCTCATGTTTCCATCGTTGATCGGCGGGTTATCGCGAAACACTCTGTCGCCGCCGAAGAGCGACCAGTCCGTGGTACGGTCGAGCGAACCATACGAGTCGATCAGGTATGCCGCACGAACCTGGGCGTCGGTGCATCCCGAGCGGAGGTACAGCGCCGTCCACAGGGATGCGCCATCCCTGCTGTAATAATCGCGGTAGTCGTCGCGCAGAAGAAGCGCGGCCAGGTTATTTTCCTCATCGCCGACAATCCAATTGTCGGGTGTGTCGGTGAGACTGTGCCCCTCGGCGCCGACCTCGAAGATCCGATTGTCGCTTCCGAACTGGTTGGCTATTCCTCCGCCGTATCTCCACCGGTGAAATGCGAACCCGTATCCGGCAGAGCCGAAGAGGTTGATGTGGCGTCCTTCCCAGTGATACTGCTTCGGAGAATTCAGACCCAGAAACAATCCTTCGACGCGATCGTACCGGAAGAGAACATCATCGTCGACCGGAAACCACGGGTAAAGGATCCTTGAGTTCCGGTGGACAAAATTCTCCGGAGTACTTGCGAAGAAACTGGATTGACTGTCGCCGAACCAACCCTGCCGGTGCCGGTGGCGTTTCGCCGAGGAAGAGTCGCACGGCTGCTCCGATTCGGATTGTTCGGTTTTCGGGGAAGGCTCGTCAGTGAAAATATATGTTCCAAACTGTTCGTCGAACCGCTGAAAAATCTAGTTGACGGTCGACTCGACATGCCGGTCAAAATCGGATGTGTCGGAGCGCTGCTCTTGTGCTTGTGATTTCGGGGCGGCGGTAAGAATGGCGATAAGGGCTGCAAAGAAAATCGGTATCCGTTTCTTCATGATTCAATCTCCTTCTCATGGTTCTTCCCGGTAGAGTGTGATTCCCCACATGGTGGGGTCGTCGGGCGGGTCGGTGTTCCAGTTGTTGTAGGAATGGGAATCATCGGAGACGTAATGGAGCTTGTATTCACCTTTGTCCAGCAGAATTGTCGTATTGACCATCCTGTTTTTCCTCCCTCCACCGGCATGAAATGTCATTTCGTAGGTCATTTCCCAGACAATATTCCGCGTCGCAGTGTTTTCAATCCAGCCGTAGTCATACATTTCGCGGTTCTGTCCTTCACCGATGGCGTAGACGCGAACATGGGTGGGCTTGTCGAGAGTGAATGCCCGCACTTCCTTGGCATCGTCGCCGACCTTGACGATTTGTGCAATAATACCGGATTCCTGCTCCTCGACATTCTTCTCAACATTGTTCATCGTGAAATCTTCTCCCTCCCCGGTAATGGTGATGCCGTAGTGCTCGGCGTCGAGGGGAGGAGCAGAATTCCAGTCGTTGTAGGCGTGGGAATCATCGGTCTGGAAGTAGGCGATGTAGGTGCCTTTCGGGAGTGTGATGACCTCGTCGATCATCCGATTCTTTTGCGCTCCGCCGGCATGCTCGGTTTTGTCGGCATCCATCGTCCAGACTTTTTCCCGTGTCCGGGCGTTGATAATCCACCCGTAATCTGCCATCTGCCGGTTCGAGAGTGATCGTTCACCAATCGCGTAAATATGAACCCGGGTTTCCTTCTTCAGCGCAAATGTTGTGTTTCTCGTTTGGTCGTTACCGACCCTCACGATCTGGGCGATGACGTTCTGATCCTCCTTCGGGGTGGATAGCTTAAACGCGGGCTTGTCGCTTTCCGTTGTAGCGATCAGTGAGATGCCGTAATTGAAAGGGTCGTCCGGCGGAGCGGCATTCCAGTCCACGAACGAATGCGAGTCGTCAGTCGTAAAATAGAGTATGAATTCTCCCGCCGGGAATGTGATGGTATTGTCGAACTTTACATTTTTTGAAGCGCCTCCGGCCGGCCGGAGATGAGTTCGCTGCATTTCCCACACGCGCTTGTGAGTTGTTGCGTTGATAATCCATCCGTAGTCTGCCATTTCTTCCTCGGAGCTTGCCTCGCCGAGAGCGTAAATACGAATGGGCATCTCTTTTTTCAGAGTAAATCCCTGTTTGATGTACTCGCGCTCCCCCATTTTCACTGCCTGGAAAAGCACGTTGGGGAATTCCATCGGGGGGTTAAAAGTCGTAATAGAGGCGCTGCCGTCGGCGATGGACACGTCGATGCCCCACTCCTTCACCCGGTGTTTCCATTCTTTGGTAATATCCTCTCCGAAGAATCCATCAAGCCAGGCAAGAAATCCCCAGCGTTTCAGCGTGCGTCTCCATTCGTCGTTGTCGGAGGAATCCTTCCGGCGGTCGATGTTGATTTTGAATTTTCCGAAAGAGGATCTGGAGACAAACGCATAAGCCGTGAAGTAGGTCTCGTACGATCCGGCCGGCAGAACAATATCTCCGTCAAACAACCGGTCCCCCTGCCTGGACGATGTATTGTCGAGATCCATTTTCCACACGCGTTCCCGCGTCACGGCATTGATAATCCATCCGTATGCGTACATATCGCCGTTGTCATCGTTTACCATATCGTCAGACCCGCCCCCGAGAGCGTGAATGTGAATTCGCGTTTCCGACGGCAGCGTGAATCCGCCGCTTTTCACTTCCATTCGTGTGAAGTCCTTGAGCTGGACGACCGGTGGCTCCTGGCTGAGGGCCGGTCCGCCCAGGATGGCCGGGAGAAGAACGGCAAAACGGAGGATAAGTCGCCCTCCTTTGCTCATAAGTGAGCGCCCCTTTGGATTGAGTTTTATCATTGGAAATTTCCTTCTTCTGATACGTACTGAAAATGGTTTTTGTTTCGTGAACGCCGAAAACCGCTCAAGAGAGCCGATTTGGGCGTTTTATGCGGGTTTCAACTCTTCCGGCCGGAACATTTGCAATTCATAAAGGTTTTTCATATCATTTTAAAGCTGTGTTCTTCTGTAAGCACATGTAATTCAACGTTTTCTCAACGCAAAAGGAGTTGTTGGTATCGATTCTTGATAGCAGTTCAGCGATCGTTTGCAAGAGCAGTACTGCTTGCGTTACTCTATAAAGAAAGAATCGACATCATCGACGTGAATAGCTTTTGCGCCCCTGAAAGCGGCATATTGTCCCGCCGCCGCGCTCATTCCAAACCAGTTGACCCGGCAAAACACTGCCAGCGCCTTTCGACGCTCGCGATCGTGGCTTGCTGTGGATTCCTGGTTGCTTTCATGTCGCAGCGGCTGAATCCTGTGCAGAATATTGCCGGTGATTCTCCGATCTTCGTGCAGCCGCAATTCGATCTCGGGCGTGTAATCGCCGCGGGTGATACAACCGTTTCCAAAGACTCTTCGGGCATAAAACGCGATTCAGCCGTTTCACCCTTTGCGAAATCGTTGAAGCCCATCAAAATGGTCCGCGACGATACAACGCGGACAACAGATACTTCGAAGATCAAGAGCATCTTGCCTTTGTTGCAGGGGCCGAAGCTGTCTGATTCCACACGGGCATTGGGCGATACGACACTTCGCGCCGATTCCACCCTCCACGCGGATACGACATATCGCTCGGACACAACGTACAAACCGTATTACGATTCGACCTACCGCATGGCGCAGTTTGTCCATCGACGAACCGACGAGCCCGCCGTACCGTTGTTTCAGCAAAAGGAATATGCCCTGTATCTTGGCGTTTCTTCCCCGGCGTATAAGCGCGAGCTTGAGCTGGACTCCCTGGGTCGATTTGTTACCATTCGTGAGAAAATCAACGGTCTGGATGTGAAGGTCCCCCTCACATTGACGCTGGAGGATTACATCAAGGAGCGCTACCAGTATGAGAAACACAACAACTGGCGGAGTTTTGCCCAAGAGTACCGGGTAAAGGAAAAGCAGGATGACCTGGCGAATCTGTTTGGCGCTATAACGAACATCGACATACCGGTGCCATCGAATCCCATCCTGAGTATCTTCGGGCCGCCCCATGTGAATTTGCACGTCACGGGCGCAGTTGATATCCGCGCAGGGTTTTCACATTCTTCTACCGACCAGGCGACGATTTCAACGCTCGACCAGTCAAGTAACACCCCGAATTTTAATCAGGATGTTCAGATCACGGTGGATGGGACAATCGGGGATAAACTCAAAGTTGGCGCCGACTGGAACACACAACGCACGTTCGAATATGAGAACCAGCTCAAGATCAAGTATACCGGTTACGACGATGAAATAATCCAGAGCGTCGAAGCGGGAAACGTTTCGCTCCAGACACCGTCTCTCATCGGAAGCAGCGAAGCGTTGTTCGGCATCAAGGCGAAAGCGCAGCTCGGCCCGCTCATGCTGACCGGCCTCGTTTCGCAGAAGAAAGGGCAGGCAAAACAAATCAGCATTTCCGGCGGCTCGCAGCAAAACACGCACGACTATCACGCCTATGAATATGCAAGGACGCACTTCCTCCTTGACACATCGTATCGCAGCTCGTTCGAGATAATGCACCGGATGGCGGTTCCACAGCTGACGGCCCATATCGACTCCAATCGTATCACGTATATCGACGTTCTGGTTGAGCACGAATTTGAATCAAAACAGTACCGGTCAGGGGGCGCGGCTGGTCAATGCGTATATCGATCTCGGACCGCAACCGGCGAAAGGCTACCCGGATAGTCTGCGCACTCAGGAGCACATGACGAACGTGCAAAATGTGGGGGGACGCGGTGAAACAGGATATTTCCTTAAGCTGCATTATCCCGACCAGTACACTTATGATGCGACCTCGGGCTATATTTCCTTGAACGCCGAGGTTGGAACTAATCAGGCGCTCGCCGTCGCCTACAGCACAGCCGGGGGAAGCAATTATGGAGAAACGGCGGTTTCAGACACGACTCAGACCCTTATCTTGAAGCTGCTTGCACCCAGAAACCTCCAACCGGGCTACCAGCCGGCCTGGAATCTCCAGATGAAGAATATTTTTTCACTTGGCGGCAAGGACTTAAAGCAAGCAGGATTCGACCTGAATGTTTACTATAAACCGGTGGGCGGCTCGGAAATAAACACTCTTCTCGGCGTGACTCTTCTGGAGCTCATGGGCCTTGATAAGTACAGCACCGACAATAGTCCTAAGCCGGACGGTAAATTTGATTTCATCTCGGGACTCACCGTCGACATGGCGCGTGCTGAAATAATCTTTCCGACGCTCCAGCCGTTCTCATTCGATTTTGCGAAGAAAGATCCCGTCTTTATTCAAAATCACCCGAATTTTGTAATCCCCGACTCGCTGACGTTCAATGATGTTTACGATACGACGTGGCAAGCGGCTCAGATGAATGCAACGAAGGACGTGTACTATATGCGCGTCACCTCCTCGACGGCGCAGTCTAACCACTTCAGTCTGGGGGGCTTCAACATCGTTGAGGGAAGCGTCCAGGTCCTGCTCAATGGCTCGCCCCTGCAACCCAATGTCGACTATACGGTAGATTATATCATCGGAGAAGTAGTCGTTCGCAATGCCCAGGCCCTGGTTCCAGGCGCGAATTTGCAGGTGAAATACGAGCAAAACGATTTGTTCCAGATTGCATCGAAGACACAAATGGGCGTGCGCGCGGAGATGAGCCTTTCCCAGAACACGAACTTTGGGTTCACATTGATGAATTTGAATCAGGCTACGTTGAGCGACAAAGTACGATTAGGAGAAGAGCCGACGAATAATACGATCCTTGGGGTGGACGCGGGAACGTCGGCCGACCTTCCCTTCGTCACCGATGCACTGGATGCGATTCCGTTCCTGCACGCCCGGGAAATGTCGACATTCAGAATCAACGGAGAAGCCGCCTATATTCTGCCGAACGCGAATACTACGACGAGTACAATTGCGAGCGACAACGGCGCAAGCATTGCCTACATCGACGACTTCGAAGGAGCGTTGCGATCGATACCGCTCGGTCTTTCGTATACGCAGTGGAAAATGGCAAGCCCGCCGCTGGATACCCTCAGCACCACCGGAGACCCGGATTCTACCAAGACGTACAGCAAAGCGAAATTGATGTGGTATAACAACTCTCAGACCATCGATCCCGTCACAGACCGTGAAATTTGGCCATACAAACAAAGCCGGCCCGTAGGTCAGGATTTTGTGACAACCATGGTTCTGAACTTTGATCCTAACCGCAGGGGCATGTATAACTATTCCCCCAATCTCGATTCAACCCTGCACCGCGAAAGTATCGGGGGAAAGTCGGGCCGCTTCAACGACGCATTTGCCCGGCGTCGTAATTGGAACGGCGTCATGCGATACATCTCAACGACCGCGGGAGATCTCGTTGCACAGAACATCGACTACTTAGAAATCTGGATGAAGGCGACGGGCAGCGATGTCCGCCAGGGACGATTGTACGTTGACGTCGGTCGTATCAGTGAAGATGCCATCCCCAACAAGAAACTCAACTCCGAAGACATCATTGTGACGTCCGACAATCCCAGTGGTATTCCCACGGGCGTTCTTCACGCCGGTCAGGATCTTGGGTTGGACATGCTTTCGGACGACCAGGAGAGAGCCGACCCCGCGATCAGTTCTTTTATGGCGAGGAATGAGAACGACCCGGATGTTGACGTCAACGACCCCAGCGGGGATGATTTCAATTACTCAACTGGCGGTTCAGATTTTACGCATATCAACGGAACGGAAGGCAATGGCCCGGGTTCCCTCGGCGGAAAAAACGGACTCGATGGTCAATATCCCGATACGGAAGACCTCAACGGCGATGGCGAGGTCACCCTGGAGAACAACTATCTCGAATACGAGATACCGCTCGACCCGGACAGCAACAGCTATATCGCGGGCGGAGGGTACAATCAGTGGTACCAGTTCCTCATTCCACTCCAGAAACCTTCACGGATTCTTCCTGCGCAAAGCGCCCAGACGACGTCATCGATTCTGCAAAACGTACAATATGTCCGTCTCTGGCTCTCCGGGGTCGCTGAAATCGACACTGTTCGAATTGCAGATATAAATCTCGTGGGTAACCAGTGGCTCCCGATCGTGCAGACCGATTCCGTTATGAAGGTTTCGGTGGTCAGCATTGAAGACAATAGCGGCGCTCCGGATTACTACACGAGCCCGCCGGGGGTCATCCGCGAGCGTGATAAAACGCAACCGGATCTACAACTCTACGGCAACGAGCAGGCACTCAACCTGAAATTTAATGGTTTGGCCGACAGCACTGAGCGCCAGGCGGCAAAATACTTCACAGTGGCGCCGCTTGATGTTTTCAACTATACTGAAATGAAGATGTTTGTCCATCGCGACCCCTCAAAGTTTCAGTACAAGGGGCCAAACGATTATGACGCCGAAGTATTTCTCCGGTTCGGAGCGGATACGCTCAACTTCTATGAGTACCGCATGCCGCTCGGCTCGGATCCGAATGAGTCCCCCGATCATTGGAGCCAGATGGACGTTGTTTTTTCTGAACTGACATCCATCAAGTCTGCGCGCGATGCAAACGCCGCCCGGGATTCGCTGGCAAAGCTGCTCTATCATCATCCTGGAACCCCCTACGGCGTCAAGGGCAACCCGTCGCTGACCCAAATTCGCTATATCGGTCTCGGATTATACAAACCGAAAGGAATCGGTCACAAACAATCTCTCACCGGTGACGTCTGGTACAATGAACTTCGTGTCATCGGCGTTGATAATTCGAAGGGCTACGCGTACCATTTTGACACACAACTCAAACTTTCGGATCTCGGTCAAATGGCCTTCAATTATTCGAAAGTGGACCCTAACTTTCATGGTATCGACCAACGAGTTGGAGACCGCATCACACATATCAACTGGGCAATGAATACGACATTCTCGCTCGAGCGATTTTTTCCTCAAGATTGGCAGGGCACCATGCTTTCTTTCGGATATTCGCATCAGGAAGCAATAACCAAGCCCAGGTATCTTCCCAGCACGGATATTCTTGTCGATGCGGCAGCCGCTCGTGCTGCCGAAGAGGCTCCACTCGGAACGTCGGCAGCAGCCGCGGCGAACGCAGTGGTTACGTCTTCCCAATCGTTGCATACACAGGATTCGTATTCGCTCCCGGGCGTGCACTTCTCCTTTCCCTGGCAGGTCTGGTACGTTCGGGATATTCTCAGCAAGCTCTCGTACAACTTTACGTTCACCAAATCGAATGACCGCGACCCGTCAACGATATTCAGAAACAACTGGGCCTGGAACATGGGCACCAGTTATGCGGTCGGTCTTCCGACGGAGTATTATATTCAACCCTTCAGGTCACTCTTCAATAAGCTGCTCTTCCTGGACGAGTTTAAGGATTGGAAGTTCTACTACGTTCCGCTCACCAACCTTTCGGCATCATTGACCGCTCAACGATCTCGCGCGACTGCGTTAAGCAATGCACCCGATGCCATCATACAGGATTCCCGCACTTTTGCCGCCAACAAGACGGCTGGATTTGGATGGAAATTAACCGAGGGGGGGTTCCTTAACCTCAGTGGAGACTACGGTCTCACGATCAGTCGCGACCTCTTGTTTCTTGATAACGATTCCCTCGGAAGGGGTTTCTCGTCGATTCTCCACGACATATTCCTGGGCGGCCGGGACGGGCATTACGCCCAGCATTTCTCTATCAATACAAAGCCGAAGCTTCCGAATGTACTCGATATACCAAGATACTTTGACATCAACGCCAATTATTCGGTCAACTACAGCTGGCAAAATGCATTTCAAGGCGGGGATATCGGCAAAAGTGCCGGGTGGGATAATAACATTGCCGTGGGCTCGAGCCTCCGACTGAAGGCGCTGACCGACCCGTTGTTCCAGATAACGGAGGAGCCTTCTCCTCCCGAGAACGCCCAAATCACCCGGCGTCGACCGCCGGAGCGTAAACCCGCGGATACCACCGCGGCAGCAAAACAGGATACAACGAAACGGGCTAGACAGGATACAACAAAATTAGCCAGACAGGATTCAGTTTTGGAACGACCGACGCTGAAGGGAAAAGACATACTTCTGCAGATCAGGAAAATCGCGAAGCTGTTCGTCAAAATTCCGTTGCTTGATTACGAGAACATCACTATTTCCTTTTCGCAAGCGAACCATTCTGCAAACAGCGGGCTCATCGGAACCACCGGGTTTGAAAACTTTTGGGGACGGGTCCCGGGTCAAGGCTCTCTTCTGGAAAATGGTCCCTCTCTCTTGTATCAATTGGGACTGACTACGGATCCTAGCGGAAAGAGCGTTTTTGGATTCTCGCAGTTGCACTCGCAAGGGATCGACCAGGGACTTCGTGCGGCGAATGCCACCTTGACCGACCAGTTCTCACAAAACAATAGCGTGGCGCTAAAAACGAGCCGGCCACTGTGGGATGGGGCGACCCTGGAGATCAATTGGAAGGTGGGATGGCAGTTCAGCAAATCGACAACACTAACGACGGACAGCAACGGGGTCGCGCATCCCAGTTTGTCGACGTGGTCGGGGAGCGTTGATCGTTCGTTCCTGACCATCCCACCGGTCTTTCTCTTTAAAGCATTTAATAACTCGCTGGAGGAAGTCGGTAAGAGATACGAGACGAATAAGCTCACTCAACCCGACAACGTCGCTCTTTCCAATGCATTTGAAAATGGGCTCGAGGCATTTCCGATCCTGAGCAAATTCTTTGGTGAATTCGTCCCCCGTGCCAACTGGACCCTTCGGTGGGATGGACTCGAAAAGATCGGCGGATTGAGCTCGGTCGTCCAGCGAATGTCGCTCGAACATGCGTACTCCTCCGACTTCAGGCGCGATTTCCGCGGCGCAGTCGACGGCTCGGAAGAAACCGATGTTGAACGATTGCAATATGGATTTTCTCCTCTCATCGGATTGAATACAACGTTCAAAGAGCTATTCAAAGGGAATTTATCCGGGACATTCCGTTACAATACGACAACGACGTACGACTTGAATCTCTCCGCTTCGAACATTGTCGAGACGGATGCACAGGAGATTTCTCTTTCACTGAGCTATTCTCATCGCGGATTCAATCTTCCATTATTCGGTATCAATCTGCAAAACGACATCGACCTGGCAATGACATACTCGCGCACGCGAAATGCCCGCAGCATGCACGAGAGCGACCTGCTTACATCAAACCCCGACGGTACCCCGCTTGACGGCAACACCCGGACGACGCTGGAACCACGCGTCAACTATGCCCTCAGTTCCCGTGTCCGGGCATCGGTCTTTTATCGCTTCACATCGATGGAACCGGACCAGGCCGGATCGACCATCCCCGGAACGACCACGAATGAAGCGGGGTTAGACGTTCATATTGCCATCCAGTAATCCGTAATCCAAGAAGGCGAGAATGAACATCCGTTGATTCTCGACCTTGAAATATGTATTTTCTATCTATGAGGTAATAATGCTTACAACGACCGCAACAAAAGGGAAAATTCTGTGGGTTGACGACGAAATTGAGCTTCTCAAGCCGCATATCATGCTGCTGACAGAGAAGGGGTATGGCGTCGTAACCGCAACCAACGGGGAAGATGCCGCCGACCTTGTGCGATCCGGCAATTTCGACATGGTCTTTCTTGACGAGATGATGCCCGGCATGGGGGGGTTGAAGACCCTCACGGTCATAAAAGACATGAAGCCCGAACTTCCCGTTGTCATGGTCACGAAAAACGAAGACGAAGGGCTCATGGAAGAAGCCATCGGCGTCAAGATCAACGATTACCTCACCAAGCCGGTGAACCCGAGCCAGGTTCTGCTGACGTGCAAAAAATTCCTGGAGGGAAAAAAAATCACCGAGGATTATGCATCGCGCGACTACATAAAAGAATTCAACGAGATTTCCGTCACCCTTCAATCGCCCCTGAATTCAGCCGACTGGATAGAAATCTATGACAAGCTCTCGCACTGGGCTCTCGAGTTTGATATCCACTCTGAATCGGAATTGCGGCTGACACTCCGCGACCAGATCCGGGAATGCAACGTCGAGTTCTCGAAATTTGTCGAGGCCAATTACCGTCACTGGTTGGAGCAGAAGAACCGGCCGAAGCTGTCGGTGGACGTTGTCGAACGGTTCCTCATCCCCGAGCTTTCCAAAGGGCGCTCCGTCTTCTTCTTCGTGATCGATTGTTTGCGGCTTGACCAGTGGTTGATGATGGAGTCGGTCCTGCGCGAGTATTACAACGTCACCCGCGATTACTACTATTCGATTCTTCCGACTGCCACGCCGTATTCTCGCAACGCGATTTTCAGCGGCGCGTTCCCGGATGAAATCGAAGGACGATTTCCGGAAATCTGGGAGGAATGGGAAGACGACGATAATAGCCGGAACCGAAACGAACATCAATTTCTTCGACAACCTGTTGCAACGGCGCAAAGTTCAGCTCAAGCCCGAATCGAAATACGTCAAAATCCTTGACCCGGAATTCGGACGCAGCATCGAGCAGAACATCCTCTCCTATGCGAAGAATCCGCTGACGTCCATTGTCCTCAATTTTGTGGATATGCTGGCGCATGGGCGGTCCGATTCGCAGCTTCTCAAGGAAATCGCTCCCGACGAGTCGGCGTACCGCTCGCTGACGAAATCGTGGTTCATGCATTCTTCCTTCCTCGCCATGCTGCGCACGCTGTCGCGCCAGAAAAATGTGACGATTATTTTAACGACGGATCACGGCAGCATCCGCTGCATGCGTAGCGCGCGGGTCATTGCCGACAAAGAGGCCTCGACCAACCTCAGGTACAAATTCGGACGCAACCTCAAGTGTGATGAACGCCAGGCTATCTTTGTGAAAAACCCGGCGGATTTTCGACTTCCACGCCGGAGTGTGACGATCAATTATCTCATTGCGAAGGAAGACTACTACTTCGTCTATCCGACCGATTTCCATAAGTACGTCAACCAATACCGCGACAGCTTCCAGCACGGAGGTATATCGATGGAAGAAATGATTCTGCCGATCGTGAAACTTGAACCCAAACAATGACGAAAGTCATTACACACTCCGAGGAAGAGACCGTCGCGGCTGGAATGGAACTCGCACGCCGGTTGCTACGGGGACACGTCGTCGCATGTTTCGGCAACCTCGGAACGGGGAAAACATGCCTGGTGAAAGGAATCTGCAAAGGCCTCGGAGTCAGGGAACGCGTCATGAGTCCGACATTCACAATTCTGAGGGAGTATGCAGGCGACGGCCTCACGGTCTATCACTGGGATTTCTACCGCGTCACTTCGGAGCCGGAACTTCGTGAGCTCGGCTTTGAAGAATCTCTGGATGGCGACGGCATTTGCCTCATTGAATGGGCGGACCGCGTTCAAAGCCTTCTCCCTCCCCGCCGCTTCGACGTTGATCCGAAGCTCGGGAATACGGAGAACAGCCGTGAGATTATGATCGAAGAGACTGTTGGAGTTGCAGCGTGACCGTTCTGGCGATTGAAACAGCAACCGCCGTCTGCGCAGCCGCAGTAGTCGCCGACGGAATGACGCGGTCAGAGTTCGAGTTGAGTGCTCCCCGCGTCCATTCGGAAAAACTGATCGCGTTGATCGACCGGGCTCTCGCGGCGGCCTCCGTAAAATCCGGGGCGGTCGACGGAATTGCCGTATCCATCGGTCCCGGTTCTTTTACCGGTCTTCGCATCGGACTGAGTGTTGCAAAAGGATTGGCATACGCCTGGAACAAGCCGCTGGCGGCTGTTCCAACTCTTGAAGCTCTGGCATGGGAAGCGGCACGCCCGGGAGCGGTCCAACGCGGGGGTTTGATTCTCCCGATGATCGACGCCCGGCGGGACGAAGTTTACGTTGCGGGCTATCGTTGCATCGACGGCAGACTCGAAGAGACATTAGCCGCACAATCGATGACGATGGAGAATCTCGTGCACATAGTGCTGGATAATGAGTATATTGTCACAATGGGAGACGGCGCGAAAAAATTCAATGAGTTTCTCCGGGGAACATATCCGGAACATGCGTCGCGGATCCCCCTCCCGGTCGATGAGCGTTTCCAGTGCAAGGCCTCCGCCGTCGGCCTGATCGGCGAACGGCATCTGCTGAATGGCCATGCTGCACATCTTGAAACACTCGAACCAATGTACATCAAGGATTTCCATACGTTACTGAAGACACAACATTCAACGGTGCAATAATGGCGTGGTTTAGACGCTCAAAAGTAAGCATTGCCAGCGAGCCGCAGCGGAAAGATCTTCCCGACGGCCTGTGGGCAAAATGCGACGGCTGTGGTGAGATCATCCACCGCAAACAGCTCGAGCAGCAGCTGTACACCTGCGCTAAATGCAATTACCATTTTCGAATTGGGAGCAAAGAATACCTTTCGTTCTTCCTTGACGAAGGAACCTTCAAGGAAATCGACAGGAAAATGCGTTCAACCGACCCGCTGGGTTTTTCGGACACAAAGAAATACAAGGACCGCATCAGAGATGCCATGCGCAAGACTGAATTGCATGACGCCGTGCGCACGGGGACGGGGAAAATCGGCGGCATCGATATTGTCGTTGCCGCGATGGACTTCAGCTTCATCGGCGGCAGCATGGGCTCGGTTGTCGGAGAAAAAGTTGCCCGCGCGATCGATAAAGCTCTGAAAACGAAACGGCCGCTGGTGATTATTTCCTCGAGCGGTGGCGCGCGCATGATGGAGGCGGCGCTTTCCCTCATGCAGCTGGCGAAAACGAGCGCCAAGCTCGCCCAGCTCTCCGACGCGAAAATCCCGTTTATTTCCGTCATCACCGACCCGACAACAGGCGGCGTGACGGCAAGTTATGCCATGCTCGGGGACGTGAATCTCGCAGAGCCGAACGCGCTCATCGGTTTTGCCGGCCCCCGCGTGATAAAACAAGCCACGGGCAAAGATCTACCGAAAGGTTTTCAACGGTCGGAATTCCAGCTCGAGCACGGTTTTGTTGACGTTGTTCTGCATCGAAAGGAGATGAAAGAAACGGTGACACGATTGCTTAAGTTGATGTGGGCATAAATGACCGTCATCAATTCAATTTCGGAAATGCAGCATGCCGCAGAGGCGCTCCGGCGTGAGGGCAAACGCATCGGCGTCGTTCCGACCATGGGATACCTGCATGAGGGACATCTCAGTCTCATCCGGATCGCGAAGAAGAAATCCGATGTTGTTGTTACCACGATTTTTGTCAACCCGGCGCAATTTGGACCGAACGAGGACCTTTCGAGATATCCGCGCGACCTTGACCGCGATACGCGCCTTGCAGAATCGGCGGGAACGGATATTCTCTTCGTGCCGAACGAAAAGGAAATGTATCCTGAAGATTACCACACGTACGTGAACGTTGAAAAGATTACGGAAGTGCTCGAAGGGAGCTTCAGGCCGACGCACTTTCGTGGTGTAGCGACTGTCGTGGTGAAATTGCTCAATGTTACCAGGCCGCATCTCGCCGTCTTCGGCCAGAAAGATGCCCAACAGGCCGCCGTCGTACGGCAGGCGGTGAAGGACTTGAATTTCGATGTTGAAATTGTCGTTGGTCCGATTGTCAGAGAACAGGATGGACTCGCGATGAGCTCGAGGAACGTCTACCTCTCCCCGGATGAGCGACGACAGGCTCTCGCGTTGTCTCAATCGCTCGAGCTGGCCCGTAAACGGATTGCCGCGGGTGAAAAAAAATGCGAGATCATTGTTGCCGAGATGAGGAAGCACATCGCGTCCCAACCATCCGCCCGGATAGATTATATCTCGATTGCGGATGCGGCAACGCTTCGGGAACTCGCGGCGCTGGGTCAGGGGACGACAGCCCTCGTTTCCATGGCAGTTCGTATCGGCTCGACACGGCTTATCGACAACACACTCATAACGGTTTGAACACTTATGGCAATGGAATCCAAACAACCCCAACATCTGGCTGTTATCGTTCTTGCCGCCGGAAAAGGCAAGCGGATGAAGAATCCGGAAATGGCCAAAGTAATGTATGAGATCGATGGGCGACCGATGATCGAATACGCTGTTCAATTGGCACAAACATTGCAGCCCCATCGCATTCTCCTGATCGTCGGCTGGCAAAGACAAACGGTTGTCGATCATGTTTCAAAGAAACTTGCGATGGCCGAGTTCGTCGACCAGACCGAACAACTCGGGACTGGACACGCGGTCCTCCAGACCAGGTTGGCGCTCACGGAGTTTGACGGCGATGTGCTTGTTCTCTCCGGCGATGTCCCCCTTCTCTCGGAGAAGACGCTGAAAGCGCTTCTCGGCTATCATCGCTCAAGCGAAGCGCTAGCGACCATCCTGTCCGCGGAGTTTGACGACCCGGCGGGCTACGGTCGCATCTTGCGGCACAAAGACGGCAGCGTGAAGAGAATTGTCGAAGACAAAGACGCTTCAAAAGAGGAGAAAACGATCAAGGAAATTAATTCGGGAATCTATGTGTTTAAAAAACAGAGACTCTTCGAATGCCTTGAACTTCTGAAGCCGGACAACGCTCAGGGTGAGTACTATCTGACGGACGTCTTTGAGTTTTTCTGGAAGAACAAGTGGCGCGTCTCCGCTGTGAAAGCCATTGATCCGTTTGAGGTTATGGGGATCAACACCGCGGAACAGCTGGAGTATGCCCGGGGCGTTCTGGCAAAGCGTAGCGCGGGTTAAGAGGCATCGCGGAGTGTTTGACAATAAGTCGTGATTTGTGTATAATTATGATGGTTATGAAAGGTACAGCGATGAAAAGTGTGCTGGCGGCGGTCCTCGCAGGCATTGTGATGTCGGCGAACGCCTCTGCACAATTTAAATCGGAGATCGATAACCAGCCAAGCGCCTCGCAATATCTCGTTCATCCATCCGGGATTTCAAGTCTCCTGAGCTGGTTCAACCCGGATAATTTCCAGATGCGACAGAATATTTCAATGAGCTACTTTACGTTCGGCGGACAATCGATGTCGCTGGCAGCGTACACGAACAGCATGTTCTACAAGATTGCCGACCCGCTCGATGTGCGGTTTGACCTTACGCTCCAGGGCTCTCCCTTCGCGCAAGGCGGATCGCTGCAGCAGAACGATTTGAGTAAGCTGTTTGTGAGCCGGGCCGAATTGAATTACCGGCCATGGGAGAATTTTTCTGTCAGGCTTCAGTACGCGCAAATGCCGCTCGGTTACTACGGGTGGTACAACCGCTCCCCGTATTCTGCACTGCCGGGAGAACAATAAATTCCTTTGGGCGCCGATTTCTCTATTACTGTTCTGAGATTTTGCCGGGTTAGTCACTCTGCATGTTGCTAACTCGGCTTTTTTGTGTTTCCCCCGCAGGGTACGTAGTGTGACAGAAAAGTCACAACGGAGTGACACCAGGAGGATGAGGCCTGCCCGGCCCAAACGGCGACCACGACTCGCGGTGATGGTTCTGAACATTCTTATTGTCGTTCTTGTCCTGGCAACCGGATACTTTTCCTATGCGTTCATCTCGAATAATTACTTTGCATCTTCGCCCTCCGCCCCGGACACGGTGAAGGCCAGACCGGTTCGTGTTCTTCAGCTGGATGTCATCAACGGCTGCGGAGCGAAAAATGTCGGCGCGAAGTTTACCGACTACCTGCGCGCACACGGGTTCGATGTCGTCGAAGTAAAAAATTACAAATCCTCGCGTGTCCCCCAAACACTCGTTGTCGATCGCGTAGGTAATCTGGATGCCGCCCGCGAAGTAGCGCTTGCGCTCGGAGTGGAAAACCAAAACGTGATTCAACAATTAAGTCCTGATTATTATGTCGATGTATCAGTTATCATCGGGGAGGATTATGCCACCCTTCCCCATTCACACTAACAAAGGAGGGAGTGAAGATTGACGACAAAAGCGCTTGCGAAGAAGATTGCCCAGCTCGCACACACGAAGAAAGCCCTTGATGTCATGATCATGGACTTGCGGAAGGTGACCGACATGACGGATTTTTTTATTGTCAGTTCCGCAGATTCCGAAGTCCAGGTGAAAGCCATTGCCGACGCCGTCGCCGATGGGATGGATAAACTGGGGGTGCAACTCTGGCACCGCGAAGGTGTTTCCCAGCGGCAATGGATTTTACTGGATTATGTTGATGTCGTCGTCCATATCTTTCATAAGGATGCCCGTTCATTTTATGCCCTCGAAAAACTCTGGGGCGATGCAAAGATCGAAGCGGTGGAAGATAAAGCTCCCAGGAAAAGAACTCCCCGGAAGAAAGCGACGGCCAAGAGTTCATGAAACAGTATCTTCGCGAGCGGGTTGGTTCGGCCTTGAAGGCCATCGGTGTGGGCGATTCTGCCCTGCCGACGTTCGAGAAGCCGCGCGTTCCGGAGCATGGCGACCTCACAACGAATATCGCGATGGTCGTTGCAAAACAGGCAGGGGAACCTCCTCGCCAGCTCGCCCAGCGCATCGTTGACAGCCTGGATGTCGACACTTCTTTCGTCGACCGTGTTGAAATTGCCGGGCCGGGCTTCATCAATTTTCATTTTACCGCGAAGTTCTTTGAGCAACAGCTTGGCAACATCGTGCGCGCCGGCAAGGAGTTCGGTCGGCTCAACCTCGGATTCCGGAAGAAAACGCAAGTCGAGTTTGTGAGCGCCAACCCGACCGGACCGCTGACCGTCGGTCATGGCCGCGGGGCCGTGTTCGGCGATACCGTAGCGCGGCTGCTTGAGTGGACCGGCTACGACGTTACGCGGGAGTATTATTTCAACAACGCCGGCAGGCAGATGCGCATACTCGGAGATTCGGTCCGGCTGCGCTATCTGGAGCTCTTCGGAGAAAAGGCCGAATATCCCGCAGACTATTATCAGGGCGAGTACATCAAGGCCATTGCCGGCCATCTGAAGGACGAGCACGGCGACAGACTGAAAGCCGAGCCGGCGGAAGGAATGTTTAAGCGGCAGGCCGAAGGGGAGATTTTCGACGACATCAAAAAAACTTTGCAACGGCTCGGGATCGAGTTCGATGTGTTCTATAACGAGAACTCGTTGTACGAGACCGGTAAGATAAAAGAGATCATCGAAGAATTACGGGCAAAGGGGCTGGCATATGACCAGGACGGCGCCGTGTGGTTCAAAGCAAGTGCGCTGGGCGGCGAGAAAGACAAGGTTATCGTGAAGAGCACGGGCGAGCCGACGTACCGCCTTCCGGATATTGCGTACCACCGGGAGAAATTCCGGCGCGGGTTTGAGCTCGTCGTCGATGTGTTCGGAGCCGACCACGTTGCCACATATCCCGACGTGCTGGCGGGCCTGCGGGCGCTCGGGCTCGACGCGACGAAGGTGAAAGTGCTCATTCACCAGTTTGTAACAATCGTGCAGGGCGGCGAAGTCGTAAAGATGTCCACGAGGAAGGCAAATTTCATCACGCTCGATGAGCTGATCGAGGAAGTCGGAGCCGACGTCGTGCGCTATTTCTTCCTCATGCGGAGCATCGACAGTCACTTGAATTTTGATCTGAAGCTTGCGAAAGAGCGTTCGGAGGAGAATCCCGTCTACTACCTGCAGTATGCCCATGCGCGGATCGCGAGCATACTCCGTCACGCGGAGAGCCAGGGAATCGACGGCAGTTCACCGGCGGATCTCTCACTGCTCTCCCACGCCGAGGAGATGGCGCTCATGAAACAGCTCGCCGATTTTCCGGATATGGTTGAATCCTGTGCGGTGACGTTCGAGCCGCACCGACTTGCAGAGTACCTCCAGGCGGCGGCGGGGAGTTTTCACAAATTTTACCATGCCCATAGGGTGATCACGGAGGAAAAGGCGGTGACCGCAGCGCGCATAGCGCTGTGTCTCGGGACGAAAACCGTTCTTGCCAACGGATGTGCGATCCTCGGAATTGCCGCGCCGGAGAAGATGTAAAACCGGCTGTTGGTAATTAGCTGTTGGCCTTTAGTGGGAATGGCTTGCCCGGGGATACCCTCAGATTCAAGAAGATGTATCTGCGTGCGGGGTTGTTTCTCAGCCACGATTTGCCAGAATCGGGGCTATGTGCGGTCCAATGTGCCTACATTTTGAGGAACTCAAGCAATTTGTACATCAACAAGGCAGGCCAAACCAGGGCCTTGAGGATACCGAGCACGCCTTCCCAGAATGTGGAGGAATGCTGGATGTAGTAAACCGCAGCGCCGATGAAGGCCAGCCCATAAATACTGCCGAAGGCCCCGCCGTCTTTCATTCCTTTTTTCCCTCTATGATCGTGTGCAGAAACATTTATGTCATTTGTCATGGTTTTATCCTTAAGTTAATGTTAAGATTGTGCGTCACAATCGCAATTCCTCGCCGATTTTTTTTTTGCGTAGGGAGGAACTATGATTGGAGTCGTTTGCTCGACACGCCACGTTCGAATGCCCCTTCCCCAAGAGACTCCTTCGGAGCGGGGAAATGATTCTCTAGAGAAATCCTTCGAACCTTTCGGACTTTTGGTCGGGGTGATGTTTTCCCTGAGAGACTCATTCGGACAGCAACTGGTTGGGGGGTATTATCTATTTGTTATGAACTAATGAAATAACTTTGTATGAAAAATTTATCAGTTCTTCCAGCACTACTTGGTGAGTAGTGTGGAAATAATAAATGGTATCGCCAATTTTAATTATGAACATCTGGTTTGCCATCATATCACCATCGTAGTAAACTGCCCTACCCAAATTGTGAAAGTTGTCAAATGCAAACACGCCCATTCCGACCAAATGATTACTTTTTTCCGAATCTCTTATCCATTCCGTCATTTGTTGATATTCGGGAGACTTGGAGATGTACGAAAACACTTTCATTGCATCTTCTGCTGTCGAAATCAAGCCGCCCGCGTATCCTGTTGTGCTCCAATGATATGGCCACGGATTAGAATAACCCCTAGGATATTTTCCTTCACCATCATCAAGGCGTAAGGTGGGGGAAACTGGCCCAAAATATTCCTTTATCAAACCCTCAAATGATTTATTCCTAGTTTGCACTAGGATTGTTCCAAGAATATTGTAATCGGTATTTGAGTATTGGTATCTTGAGCCGGGTATAAAGTCGAGTGGCTGATTTTGATATGCAAGGTTTATTGTCTCAATCGGAGTAACTTTCTTATAGGGATCGATCTTAACAACTCTCGCAAAATCTCTGATGCCACTTGTGTGATATAGTAACATCCGTAGAGTTATTGTGTCAGCTTTTGTGTATCCTTTTTCCACAGGAAACCATTTACTAATTGACGAGTTTAAATTCAAACCTTCCTTTAAAACCATATATGCAACACACGGTTTCGTGATTGGACAAGCGACTCGAAGATCGTCATTCTTATCTATTGCACCTTCTGTTAATATTTTGACGTCACCCGTTTTTTCATTATACATGCCAAAAAGTAATCCAGCATTGTTATCTAATTTTCCGACAAAACGGATCATTTCCTGTTGTACCGAATCCATTGAAGCCTGAGGAAGAACCGTTTTACTGAAAAGAGAAAACCCCAAAATAGAAATTAGTTGAATGCGACTCTTATGGTTTTTCAAGGTGACTCCTAATAGTCTGGAGGAATATGCTGGCCTCACTTAGACGCTTCTCAAATTGACAATCACAAGGTACAGAAGGGCTTGCGGAAAGTCAAGAGATATTCCGCGGCGGTTCGCGTTCCCAAATTCCATTTGGGAACGCGCGATGCCAGCGGAGCTCAGCCAGGCGTTCTCTCAGAAACGGTAAACCTTCGCAAGGTTGATCTTGGAACTTTCTCGGTAAACATTCCGAAGGTTCGGGATGGTTTCCCAAGTTACTGTTTTTGCGGATGGCGGCACTGCGCAGGTCGTGATTCTCAACGGCCTCCGCGCATTGAGATTTAAAGGAAATGGTGAGGCGGCGCGGGGAACGGACGGTGTCTTGAAAAAGCGGAGATTAGTCCTGCCCTTGCGGAATCAACTTTCCGATGCTCCAACCGCGTTCTTGATGGCTTGATGGATTTCATGCATGTCAACGCGTCCCTTGCGGAGATAGGGAATGTCGAGCATTTTCAGCTCTGCAATATCATGCGCGCCCAGGTCCTTGCCCGTGATGACGATAACGGGGATGTGTTTGAGTTTCCCGCTGTTCTTCAGCTCGCGGATGAAATCGAAGCCGCTCATGCGGTTGAGAGCCAGATCCATGATAATGGCGGCCGGTTTTTCCTTTTCGACCCAGTGAAGGAAGTTTTCCTCGAGGGGAAATATGACTCCGGTATATCCTTCATCTTCCACCACATACTTCATGAGCTCGGAAAAACCGGGACTGTCTTCGACTATGAGGATTGTTTTTTTCTTCATGAACGTTCAGGCCCTACCAGCCAAGTTTATTCATAACATGATTGAACTTGCCGCGTACGCCGAGTTGGTAACCGAATTTTCCTGCTGTCCCCCGGCCTTCATGGGCGACGTAATCGTAAACGGGAAAGTCAACCAGCGTCAGGCCGCGATCGACGGCGGCTTTCATGTTCGCCAGGCACGGGGTGCCGTGCCGTTCAAAACTCGGGAGAGTCAAATATAACTCTCGCCGTATCAACATGCAATACGGGCGGATATACGGAGTTCCCCCCTTCTCCCGGGGGACATCAAATCCACGCTTGTTCATTCGAACGCAATGCCCCACAGCATACACGCCCGGATGCTCTTCCGCCGCGTTTACCATCATTTCGAGAAATCGGCCGGCGCGGAGCTCGGCATCGGAGTCCAGGAACAGAACGTACCGCGACCGGAGATGCCGGAGAGCCTGGTCCATAGCGGGTCCGTGGTGAAGGTTTTCACCATTCAATATGACCTCTGTGTGCGCGGGATTCCGTAGCCGGATTGTCTCTATCGCTCCCGCGCTTCCGTTACCGGAGCCGTTGTCGATCAAAAGTGCCGTGATATTGGGGTAATACTTCAGCAGGCTTTCCGCCGCGCGTTTCAACAGGTCGGGCGTTCGGAAATTAATGATGGTTGCAGTTACGGGAAGGTCGCTTGCCACGATCGGGTCTTCCATCATTTTCGAACCACCGCTACCTTCCCGGTCGCCACCTGAGTCCCATCGGAAGAATAAGCGACGACGATGTACACTCCGGTCCCGACAAGATTCCCGTTGTTGTCCGTACCATCCCAGAACCCCAGCCGGCCTCCCGGTGTGGTCAGATCCCGGATCAACTTTCCATCAATTGATAGAATTTTCAAGGACGAGCCTTCGACCAGTCCGTCGACGGTAAGTTGTTTCGCGGAAGGCAGAAGAAAAGGGTTTGGAGAAAACTTGAGGCCCGAAAAGCTCTGCACGGGAGCTGCGGCCGTTGTCGGAAGCGCGGCAAGACCCTTCGACGTTCCAATGTATACGATTCCAGCCTTGTTGTCCATCGCGAGCGAAGTTATGTTGTTGTCGGGTATCTTTCCGTCGGTCGACTCCATTGTGTACTGGTTGAGGATCGACGTCCCATCCGATGAGAGGACAAACACACCGTTGTTCGTCCCGACCCACTTGTTGTTAATGGGGTCGACAAGGATACTATAGATGATCTGATCGTTCAGAGGATGATAAATCAGTATGTGATCGTGGGGACTGGTCGGGTCATAAATGATGTTGATTCCACCCGAAGGAGTCCCTACCCATATGTTCTGATCATTGTCGACTGCGACAGCGGAGACTACATTACTTGTGAGGCCGTCGGACACGGTTACAACATCCCAACCTGATGCTGGATTGTAGAGCACGAGACCGGGCGGGGTATTGCTGCCATCGATCTGATTCGAGAACCAGAGGGTCCCGTACGAATCAATCGCGAGACCGGAGAGAACGGGTATCGACGGGACGGGGGCGGGGTACTGAACGTAACGAAACGACCCTGTCGACGGAGTGTAAACCGCGAGCGCCAAAGAGTTTGTAGGCCACCGGACATTTATCCATGCATTTCCCTGAAGATCTGTGGCAACTCCCATGACAACGACGAAGCGTGCATTACCGTTTTGGTTGGTTGTATTCGCCAGTCCGTTGTAAGTGTTGAAGACATGCGCGATGACGTCGTTCTGATTGACCATTGCAACGCCGGCACCGAACAGACTTACCCACTTCGTACCGTTGGCTCCAACGTCGATCCGGAACGGGGCGCCGGCTCCGCTATCTACACTGCCCAATTCGGGGTCGGTCTGGGGATTGTACACTCGCCATGTTTGTCCGTCGAATCGCATGAAACCAATCGTGCTCGTTGTTCCTGTCCCGGACCAGAAAACTCCTCTATCATCTACAGCCATGCCGTAAAATCCGTTCGTCGGAGGACCCGGCGGTACGATAGAAATCCACGGACCTTTCCGTTGTATCAACGCTCCCGCGGATTGAGTTCCCAGAACGGGAGTATTCCCCCCCGCGACGGCGGTGAGTGTGTATGGAACACCGGAGAGACTCACGGTATTCGAATTCGTGACCGTGCCGTACTGAGTCGGTGTGACAAAACTGATCGAAGGCGGATCATTCGGCGAGCATCCGGGACAACCTGGATGGAATGCAAGATTGATAATGTTCAACGCAAGAGTTCCCGGGACGCTGGTCCACGAAGTCCCGGTGAAATAGGCCAAGCCCGTACCGGTTCCGGCATAGAGAGTACCGTTGAGAACGGCGAGTCCTGAAATTGAATTCGAGGGCAATCCCTGAGCCACAGTATACACCTGCCACGATTCAGGCGCCGATGGATTCTCATTCGACGTCGGGGTTGACGCGATGCCGCTGCCCGTGGATACCCAGATCTGTCCGTCAAAGATCTGTACCGACGTGGCATTGCTCGCAAGCTGGTTCGGCGCCGAGCCAAATCGCGAGTACGTATCGCCGAATTCCATCCGGGAAATGGAGAACGTGCTGACACCGACATCGGAAAGGATGAACAGTGTATCACCCATGACTTCGAGCGCGTTCACCTGTTTTTGAGGAGCATTGAGAGAGAATATGTCGGAAACATACTGCCATTGTCCCGATGCCGGGTGATAGGCGTGAACGAATCCGTCCGATCCACCCGACCAGATTGTCTCATTGCTATCGATGGCAATCGCCGTTAGGTCGATTGTCTTCAGACCGTCGGAGGTCGTGATACCGTTAAACGTGCTGTCAGAAACATGATACGAAAACAACCCGCCGCTGGTTGCGGCCCAGACTGTTCCCGTGCGCCCGTCGAAGACCACGCCGCGCACTTCGTTTTTGGCCGTGTATGTCTTCCAGTCTCCAATTCCGGCGAGGGACAGCGATGAGTTGACCGCCGCGAATCCCACCAGGCATACTGCGCAAGCCAAAACCCGCCGAGCGTTGAGCACAGGGAACAACTACTTTTTCTTCGCGGAGATGTTCTTGTAGAGGTCGGCCAGCTCGATTGCGGCAAGTGCGGCTTCCCAGCCCTTGTTGCCGTCTTTCGCCCCGGCACGTTCGATAGCTTGCTCGAGAGAATCCGTGGTCAGGACACCGAATGTCACGGGGACATGGGTTTCCAGAGATACCCGTGTCAATCCGGTGCTGACCGCGCTTGCGATATAGTCGAAATGAGGAGTATCGCCGCGAATGATGCACCCCAGGGCAATGATGACGTTGTACTTTCCCCGGTCGGCGAGTTTCCTGGCGAGAACGGGGATTTCAAACGCTCCCGGGCAATGGATGATATCGATCGCATCATCGGAAGCCCCGTGTCTTCGCAGGCAATCGAGCGCGCCCTTGAGAAGCCGCCGCGAAACGAATTCGTTGAACCGGCTCACCAGAATCGCAAAGGTGTACGGTGCCGCGAGAAGACGTCCTTCAATAATATTTGGCATAGTCGTATGAGGTAGTTAGTGATGAGAAAACAACCGCCGGCGCATGATTTCTACAGTCTTCGCCGCGATGGTTACTTGTCCGAACAAATCGTCGTCGCCCCTCAGTCCTCCGTGAAAATCAGAGCCGCCGCATTCGAGCAGGAAATACTCGCTGGTTATGTCGTGAAGATGCTGAACAGTCCATGGAGTGTGACTCGGATGGACTACTTCGATTCCGTCGATTCCAGCCTTTACCAGTTGATGAACCTCGTTGTCATCGAGGGAGCGCCCCGGATGGGCAAGAAAGGAGAGTCCTCCGGCATCGGCGATGAGGCGCATGGTTCTTTCGGGGGAAACGTCCGCTTTTTTTTCGTAGGCGGGGCGGCCATTGCCGATATAGTCATCGAATGCGATTTGGTACGATTTCACAAGTCCCTCGCCGACCATGGCCATGGCGATATGAGGCCGTCCCACCGCGCCGTTGCCGGCCTTTTCGAGAACCGAATTCATCATGAGGGGAATATTCATCTGGTTAAGTTTTTGAACGATGCGCTCGGCGCGCTTTACCCGCTGTTCCCGCAATTGCGAAAGAAATCTCTGAAATTCTTCATCATGATGATCGAAAAAGAATCCAAGGATATGAACTTCCTTCCGGTCGAATGTTGCACTCAGCTCGACGCCGGGCACAACCGCCACACCAAGATCTTTTCCTGCCGAGATAGCTTCGTCCAGCCCGTTGACGTTGTCATGATCGGTGATACTGATGGCCGCAAGCCCGGCCTGCTTCGCCTTCTTCACGAGCTGGGCGGGAGTCAACACGCCGTCGGAGAATGTGGTGTGCGTGTGAAGATCCGCTTTGCCGTCGTTTAGTACCTCCCACTGTTCCATACTACACTTCGCTCGGAAATCTCTGGGTCAGAAGTACAAGCTCTTGAACTTCTCGTAATCTTTGATTATGAGCTTGTTCCCTTGAAGCTCCAGGTGTCCTTTCTTCACGAACATGTGCATCGTTCGCGAGATGGTCTCACGTGAAGTCCCTGCCATATTTGCGAGGTCCTGTTGCAGTGGGAGCTCGTCAATTTCAACACGGCCTTTTCGGATCGTGCCGACATCATCGGCCAGCTGGAGGATGACGTTTGCCACTCTCCCTGCGGCATCCTTCAAAGACAGGCTCTTGATCTGGGTATCGGCTTTGCGCAGCCGCATTGTCATTTCCCTGAGCAATGCGATTGCGACGAGGGGATGGTCGTGGAGGAGTTTCAGGAAATCCTGGCGGTGGATCATGAACAATTCCGTTTTTGAAATAGCGACGGCGCTTGCGGAGCGTGCCAGGCCGTCGAGAATTGCCATCTCGCCGAAGAAATCGCTTTCGCTCAGGATGGAGAGAATCACTTCGCGACCGGTGTCATCGGTGCGGACAATCTTGATTTTGCCGCCAATGATAACAAAAAGGGCCATTCCTGCTTCTTCTTCCATCAGGATGACGGTTCCCTTCTTGTACTTTTTCCGAACCCCGAGGCGTGCAATTTTCGCCAGGGCATCGTCTTCAATGTCGGAGAATAGAGGTATTCCGCGGAGAATATCGATCGATTCTCTGAGCTCGGCTGATATGGATTGGGTCGTTGAACTCGGCATGCTCATGAAGTATAAAGTTACACTATGATTGTTGTTCCGGTGGACTATCCCGGCCAAGGAAATTATATTAATATAGTGTCCGTCTCGTTGAAAGTCAAGATTTTGAACGGACCGCTGAAAAATTGGCCTTTCGAGCGAAAATGCGGGGGATGGGTCATTCTGTATCCTTGACTCTCGGTCAGTTTTTTTTTATATTATTCAACCGGTTTCTGTCAAATTGCCTGAATTTTGACCGTTGGAAGTTCTTTGAGATGGAGCGTTCGCATGAATATTGAGCACGGTGACACTAGAATACGAATTTCTCAGCTCTCGAACGGACTTCACGAGTACCACCTTTCCCCCGCAGCATCCGGGATTGGACTCGGGAGCAACTTCCCGGGATCGGTGGTGATCGACGCCACCATCGATAAAAGCGGTCGGCAGTTCTGCCTTCAGGCGGACATAAGAACGGCAGGGTTGTTCCAGTGTGACCGCTGCGTCGAGGAGTTTGAGCACGAAGTTTCCGCAAGGTTCTCGGTGCTGTATGTGTACGACGGACTCGACGCCGGAAGATCCAGCGATGACGAAGTCAGAGTAATTTCTCCGGAAACGCCCCAGCTCGACCTTACAGACGATATTCGGGAAAGCGTCATGTTGTCGGTTCCGCTGAAGCTCCTGTGCAAGGAAAACTGCAAAGGATTGTGTCCGCATTGTGGCGTCAACTTGAATCGCGGGACATGCTCGTGCAAGGATGAGAATGTTGACGGCCGCTGGGAATCACTGAAGAAATTCATAGACCAATAAATGTTAAAGAAAGCATAAACATGCCAAATCCCAAACGACGACACTCGAAATCGCGTGGAGCAAAACGGCGAACGCATTACAAGGCGAGCGTTCCTTCCGTTGCCGAGTGTCCAAATTGCCACGAGCAAAAACTCCTTCATCGCGCTTGCCCGAACTGCGGATACTATCACGGGCGTTCCATCATCATTCCCAAAGAATCATAACTTCCTCTGCGATTGATGCCACTCAACGTTACGTTGAGAACGCGTCCGAAAGCTCTGGGATTTTTGTGGCATACGAATATCGGCCATTGTCTATCAGTTAACGGAACACTATCGGTTACGTGCTGAATATGGAACGCGCAAATATACAAATCGCTGTCGACGCCATGGGCGGCGATTTTGCTCCGCGCAATGTCATCGACGGTGCGCTGGAAGCCCTGCGTGAGACGAACAATCGGTTTGAAATTATCTTCGTGGGTCCCGAAACGACCGTGCTGGAAGAACTCCGACAGCGCCAAAGCAACGGATTTTCGTACCGCGTCGTCAACGCGTCCCAGGTCATCGATATGCACGATGGAGCGACGGCGGCGTTAAAACAGAAGAGAGATTCCTCCATTACGGTCGGGATAACTCTGCAAAAGGAACACAAAGCGGACGCCTTTGTAAGCGCGGGCAATACGGGCGCGGTCATGTCTGCATCCACTCTGATGCTCGGACGCATTGAAGGCGTCGGGCGCCCGACAATCGGCGCGTTTTTCCCGAATGAACAGGGTGTGTGCCTTGTGCTGGACGCGGGCGCAAACGTTGATTGCAAACCGCAGCACCTGTATGAGTTTGCCGTGATGGGCAGCATTTACGCGCGGGAAATGCTTAGCTACGAAAATCCGACGGTCGGATTATTGAATATAGGTGAAGAAGCGTCCAAAGGCAGTGAAGCTGTGAAGGAAACATATAACCTCTTGAAGAACAGCCAGCTGAATTTTGTTGGGAACGTGGAAGGACGGGATATTTTGCGGGGAGCAGCCCAGGTGGTCGTGTGCGACGGGTTTGTCGGGAATATCCTTTTGAAATTTGCAGAAAGCGTTCCGGCGTTCTTCAAAAGCGCGGTCAAACAATATTTTGAAAAACACAAATTCAAAAGGATCTTTGCGGCGTTCATGCGCGGGACAATGCGCAATGCCCTCAAAAGTCTGGATTACGAAGAGTATGGCGGCGTGCCGCTTCTTGGCATTAACGGAGTTTCGATCATCGGGCACGGCAAATCGACTCCCAAAGCGATCAAGAATATGATTCTCAAAGCGGAAGAAATGGTTCGGAAACGGATCAATAAGCGCATTCAGGAAGCACTGGTGGTGACACGATGAAATCCTCGACGCAGAAACCCATTCGCGCCGCGATTACGGCGATCGGCCACTACGTCCCCGATAAAGTTCTTTCCAATGCCGATCTGGAAAAGATGGTCAATACGACCGACGAATGGATCCGGACGCGCACGGGAATTCGTGAGCGGAGGATTCTCGAAAATGGCGCGACCTCAGACTTGGGCGCGGGAGCGGTGAAGGCAATGCTGAAGAACCGCGGCATCGGTCCCGAAGAGATCGAGATCATTATTGTTGCCACGGTCACGCCCGATATGTTCTTCCCGGCGACCGCCTGCCTCGTGCAGGACAAGGTCGGCGCGAAGAAAGCGTGGGGGTTTGATTTTTCGGCGGCGTGCTCGGGATTTCTTTTTGCGCTCATTACCGGCGCCCAGTTCATCGAATCGGGCGCGTACAAAAAGGTCGTGGTTGTCGGAGCGGACAAGATGACTTCGATTACCGATTACACCGACCGCAATAATTGTATTCTGTTCGGCGATGCCGGCGGCGCCGTGCTGCTGGAGCCAACCGATGACCCCGAGTTTGGCATTCTCGATCACGTTTTCTACGTCGATGGCGCTCGCTCGGAATCTCTGCACATGAAAGGCGGCGGAAGCCTCAATCCCCCGACCCATGAGACGGTCGATAAGAAAATGCACTATATCTACCAGGACGGCAAGGCAGTGTTCAAAGTTGCCGTGCTCGGCATGGCGGATGTTTCTGCGGAAATCATGAAGCGTAACAACCTGACGGGGAACGATGTCGACTTTCTCGTGCCCCACCAGGCAAACCTGCGCATCATCGACGCCTGCAGGGAACGAATGGGGCTCGATCCCTCCAAGGTGATGATCAACATCGACCGGTATGGAAACACAACGGCGGCGACGATACCGCTCTGTCTTTCGGAATGGTGGCAGTGGGGCAAGCTCAAACGCGGAAACACGATCGTCCTGTCGAGTTTCGGCGCGGGATATACCTGGGGCGCCGTGCTGGTGAAATGGGCAGTCGATAGTCCGGGTAAATCCTGAAAACGCCTTTGTCATTTTTCTAACAGTGCCGACAATAGCTTACATATTCCCCGGTCAGGGCTCCCAGTACGTCGGAATGGGAAAAGACTTGTACGGGCAGAGCGATGCAGCTCGCGAACTTTTCGAGAAAGCCGATGCCATTCTTGGCGTCCCGTTAAGTCGGATTTGCTTTGAGGGTCCGGAAGAAGAACTCAAACAAACGAAGAACACGCAACCGGCGATATTCCTGCACAGCGTCATACTCACGAGCATGATGGAACGCAATGATGTCGCGATGGTCGCAGGTCACTCACTCGGAGAGTATTCTGCCCTTGTGTTCGCCGGCGCTCTCACGTTTGAGGACGGCATGAAGCTCGTCCGCGTACGGGGGGAGCTCATGCAGCGTGCCGGTGAAGAACAAAAGGGAACGATGGCTGCGGTTGTGGGCCTTCTGCCCGACATTCTTGTAGAAATCTGCCGCGAAGCAAATTCTGCGGGAGTCGTGCAATGTGCGAATCTTAATTCCCCCGGGCAGATAGTGATCAGCGGGTCGGTGGGCGGCGTTCACAGGGCCATGGAGATCGCAAAGTCGAAAGGTGCGAAATTGGTCAAAGAACTGGTGGTCAGCGGAGCATTCCACTCCCCGCTGATGCAAAGCGCACAGAAGGGACTGCATTCAGCGCTCGGGCAAACTGCGATCCGGAATGCAAGAATACCCGTGTATGCGAATGTTACCGGGCGTCCTGTGGAAAAGGCGGAAGAAATTCGTAGATTGCTTGAAGAACAACTCACCAGCCCCGTGCAGTGGGAAGCGACTGTCCGGAACATGATCGGTGACGGCGCAACGAACTTCGTGGAAATCGGGCCGGGGAAAGTCCTTCAGGGATTGGTGAAACGAATTAACAACGGTGTCAGTGTGATGGGTGTCGAGCGATTCGATGATATTCCCAAAATGATCGGAGTATAACAATCATGTCTTCTCTGCAAAATAAAGTAGCGGTCGTCACCGGCGGCGCCCAGGGTATCGGTAAAACCATTGCTTTGAAGTTTGCCAACGCGGGCGCAGACATCGTTGTTGCCGATATGAATATCGATGCGATGAATGAAACCGTCGGTGAAATTACGGCCATGGGAAGGAAGGCCATCGCGGTGAAGTGTAATGTTGCCAATGCCGCCGAAGTCGGGGAATTGGTGGGGAAAATCCAGGAGGCTTTTCCGACAATTGACATCCTCGTCAATAATGCGGGCTTGACGCGGGATAATTTGATCATGAGAATGGCGGAGGAGGATTGGGATGTCGTTCTCGATGTCAATCTGAAAGGGCCGTTCCTTTTGACAAAAGCCGTCAGCCCGGTCATGATGAAGCAAAGGCACGGTCGAATAATCAATGTGTCGTCCCTGGTGGGCCGGATCGGAAATGCCGGTCAGGCGAACTATGCGTCTTCAAAAGGGGGCCTTATCGCCTTTACCAAATCGGTCGCAAAGGAACTCGCCTCCCGTAATATCACGTGCAACGCCGTGGCGCCCGGATTCATCAAGACGGCAATGACGGAGAAGCTGGATGAAGCGGTCAAAGAGAATTACCTCAAGTCTATTCCACTCAAGCGATTTGGCGATGCCGAGGATGTCGCCAATGCGGTGCTATTCCTTGCTTCGGAAGAGGCAAGTTACATCACCGGGCAGGTCATCAGCGTTGACGGCGGGATGTACACGGGCTAAGTCATCGGAGAGTTGAAAGAGAAAACAACTATCATCAATTCACTAATAAAAGGAGCAACTGCCATGGCAGACATAGAAGCAAAAGTCAAAGAAATCATCATGAACAAGCTCGGTGTGGAGGCTTCTCAAGTGACGAAAGAGGCATCGTTTACAAATGACCTCGGGGCCGATTCTCTCGATACCGTTGAGCTCGTGATGGAATTTGAAAAAGCGTTCAACCTCCAGATTCCCGACGAAGACGCCGAGAAGATCTCCACCGTAGGAGACGCAGTGTCGTATCTTACGGGTAAAGCCAAGTGACATTTCTACAATCCGGGTACTAGGAGGAACGCAATGACGAATCAACGCCGACGGGTTGTTGTCACGGGCATGGGAGTAGTAGCTCCCATCGGCCTGGACCTTGATGAGTTCTGGAAGAATTCAATTGCCGGCAAGAGCGGCGTGGCGAAGATAACGTATTTCGACACGACACAGTACGATACAAAAATTGCCGCCGAGGTCAAAGGCTTCGACCCGCTGAAATTCATGGATAAGAAGACGGTCAATCGGATGGATCTGTTCACGCAGTACGCGATGGCGGCATCCGAGATGGCGGTTCAGCATTCCCGACTCAATCTCGAAAAGGAAAACCGCGACCGGATCGGCGTCGTTTTCGGCTCCGGCATCGGAGGCATGTGGACGTGGCATCGGCAGATGCAGACGATGTACGAAACCGGCGGCCCTCATCGTATAAGTCCGTTCTTCGTACCGATGATGATTGCCGATATCGCCGCCGGGCACATATCGATGCGATTCCAGGCAAAAGGTCCTAACTACGCCACAACATCGGCGTGTGCGACGTTGGGGCATGCAATCGCCGATGCTTTCATGCTGATCCAGCGCGGAAACGCCGAGGTCATGTTCGCCGGCGGCTCCGAAGCCGCGGTGTGTCCCATGGGAATCGGAGGCTTTAATGCCATGAAGGCGATGTCGCTCCGGAATGATGAACCCGAAAAGGCAAGCCGGCCGTTCGATTTGAAACGGGATGGCTTCGTCATGGGTGAGGGCGGCGGTGTCCTCGTGCTCGAAGAACTCCAGCACGCGCTCGATCGCGGAGCCATCATCTACGGAGAAATAGCGGGCGTCGGGATGACGGCAGACGCGTATCATATTACCGCCCCGGCTCCGGGCGGAGAAGGGGCGATCCGCTCGATGCGTTTGTGTATCGAGGATGCCGGCCTCCAGCCGAAAGATGTCGACTACATCAACGCGCACGGAACATCCACGCCGTACAATGACAAGTCGGAAACCGAGGCGATCAAGGGAGTTTTTGGCGAGCATGCGTACAAGCTCCACGTCAGCTCAACGAAGTCCATGACCGGGCATTTACTCGGCGCCGCGGGGGCAATCGAAGCAGTCATTACCATACTCGCGACGTATCACGACGTCATGCCGCCGACGATTAACTATGAATTTCCCGACCCGGAATGCGATTTAAACTATATTCCCAACCAGGCCGTCAAGAAAATAGTAAACGTTGCCATCAGCAACACGTTCGGGTTTGGCGGTCATAACGTATCATTGCTCTTCAAGAAGTATCAGAAGAATTAATCGTGTGGCACAATGAAGGTGATCGGTCGGCTCGCTAAATGGTTCAGCCGATGGCGGAGCGTACCTTCAGAGCACGACCTCCTTCGCACGGTCGATTTGGGGAAACTCTCAAGGGCTATCAACTATAGCATCCGCGATCGACAGCTGTTTTTGCAAGCGCTCTCCCACCGCTCGTACTTCCAGGAGAATGGCAATGGCGCCCTCGGTTCCAATGAACGGATGGAATTCCTGGGCGACGCAGTACTGAATCTTATTGTGGCGAAGCGCCTCTTCGAACAGCACGAATCCTCTCCGGAAGGCGACCTTACAAAAGGCCGCTCCCGTCTCGTTAATCGCAAATCCCTCAGCATCTATGCTCACCAGGTTCACCTTGAAGATTTTATGTTGATCGGCGTCAGCGCCACCCGGACAGATGGCAGAGGCATGAGTAAGATTCTTGCGGATGCGTTTGAAGCTCTTGTCGCTGCGATCTATCTGGATGGCGGGAACGAAGCCGCCAGGGAATTTATCGATCGACAAATTAATTCTGCCCTGCGCGACGGGACGGTCACGACAGATGACGAAAATTTCAAAAGTCAATTGCTCGAGTACGCCCAGGCCGAAGGTTTGAGCATCCCGCGGTATGCGACCATCAATGAAGAAGGTCCGGACCACGACCGGACGTTCACCGTCGAAGTGTACGTCGGCAACGACCCGCACGGGGTGGGCATGGGGAAAAACAAAAAAGATGCCGAGCAGGCGGCCGCAGAAAAAGCACTCCAAAAACTGCAACTGATTTGAGGCCGACTATCGTTCAATCTCCGGTGACAATCTTCTCCCTTCAGCCGACGGCGCGGTTCGCTTCGTTCCGCGCGTCGTTCTTTCTGTGCGCCATCATGCTCGTCGCTGCCGGCTCGGGGGCGAAAGCCCAGGATTCACTCTGGATGCGCCCGGTGGAAGGGGAAATCAAGGATTCGGCCTACTATGTTGACCGCATCCTCGTCTCGGGTAATGACTATACCAAAGATTTTGTTGTCCTGCGTGAAATGAGCCTGAAACCGGGTTCCATGATCACGAAGGAGCTCATCGAGTACGATAAAAATCGCATCTACAGCCTCGGTCTTTTCAACAAGGTTGATATACAGGCAATACCGTCGATCGACAGTAATGCGACCATCATCGTGAATGTGACCGAACGCTGGTTTATCTATCCCTATCCGATTCTTGGTATCTGGGACCGTGATTGGAGCAAGGTTTATTACGGACTCGGTCTCCTCCATATGAATTTTCGCGGGCGGAATGAAAAGCTGATCGCTTCCTTTGCACTCGGCTACAATCCGTGGATACAGCTTTCGTACCGGAATCCGTTCCTTTCCGAAGATGGATCTCATTATCTTGAGGCGCGTATCGGTACCAATGTCGTCCAGAACAAGAGTCTCCTGGCCATGGCCCCCTCGGGTAACTTTGATGAGCGGCACTACAACGTCTCCCTGACTCTCGGAGAACGAGCCGGCATCACGACCACCGGCTGGCTTTCCGCCGGGTACGAAATCGTCAGAGTTTCCCAGTACAATCCGTTCACGACGCTTTCCCCGAGCGGAGAGGACAAATATCCTGTGTTCAGCGGCGGGTTCACGTATGATTCGAGGGACCTCGCGGAGTATCCTTTCAGGGGCTCGTACATTCAGGGAACCGTCACGAAGTACGGCGTTCCTTCGACGCTTGTGAATGTCATCCGGTATGCCGCGGATGTGAGAGAGTTCGTTCCCCTCCAGTCAAGATTGGGTCTTGCCATGCGTGTCATGACAAACGTGGCGGCGGCGGGGCAAACACCAAGCTATAATCGGGTTTACTTCGGATACAGCGAACGTATTCGCGGGCACTTCAACGATGTGAAAGAAGGTGAGAGCATCCTCGGTGGAACAGCCGAGCTGCATTATACGCTTTTATCAGCCAGGTACTTTAAGACGGACATCCTGCCGCCGGCGTTCGGTGTGTGGAGATTTGGCCTCGTTGGTGAGATTTTTGGGGACGCGGGCACGGTCTGGTTCCGGGGCAATCCGGTAGCGGCCAATTTGCTCGAAGAAAGGATACGGAGCGGGCCTCAACGTCCTTCTGCCATACAGTACGGTCGTTCGGCTGGACTATGCGCTGAATGAAGTCCGCCGGGGAGAATTCATTATTGACCTCGGTTCAAATTTTTAGCGTTCCCGGCTGACCGATGGATAATTTTTACTGTCCACCCGACAAAATATCCGCTGGGTCTGTTCTCATCGAGGGGGAAGAGTTTTCCCATCTTGTTCATGTGATGAGGAAGAAAACCGGAGATGTGATAGGTGTGGTCGACGGAGAAGGGACTTTCCACGAAGTCACGCTCGATGAGATAAGAAAGAAACAGGCAAGGGGAAAAATTACCGCGACCTCCCGGAGCCATCTTGAACCGGCGGTCCGGTTGACGCTGGCCGTCGGGATTCTAAAAAATCCTTCCCGGTTCGATTTTCTCGTCGAGAAAGTAACCGAGCTGGGAGTGAAGGAAATCATTCCTCTCGAAACAGACCGGACCATCCCGTCACACGCGAAAACGGATCGCTGGCAAAAGCTTGCACTCGCAGCGATGAAACAATGCGGACGGGCATACTTGCCGCGTGTGAGGGAATTGACGCCGCTGGAGCGGGTGTGCGATGACTTCAACCGATTTGACCGGACGCTGGTTGCCCACGAACAGGTGAAATTGTCCGATTCTCTGCGTACGCTGGCCGGAGATGAGCGGGGTCCCATCCTGGTGCTGGTTGGACCCGAGGGAGGGTTCAGTGAAGAAGAAGTTCAGATGTGCATTTTGAAGGGTTGCACCGCATTCTCGCTTGGCCAGCGCCGGTTGCGGACTGAAACGGCCGCAGTGACCGTTGCGGCACAAATTCTCGGCTGACCCGCCGGACCGAAAAACGAACCGCGAGCTTGCTTCCTAACAGGTTGTTGAAAAAACAAAAGGTCTGTCTTTGCGAGTCCCGATTTATCGGGACGAAGCAATCTCACCCCCGAATCTAATGCAGAAAGTCGGATTGCTTCGTCGTCCCGCCAGGCGGGACTCCTCGCAAAGACGGCAGGAAATGTTTTTCAATGATCTCCGGAAGAAAACTCGCGGCCTGGTATTCACTCACTGTGTCTTACTGCTCGATCTGATAGATCTCACGATGCCCTGAGACGACGAGGTCGTGATAATCCTTCATGACCTTTTGCAGGTTTTTGTCGGACATTGTCTTGCGGGACAACGCGGCGTACTCTTCCAGGCTTTCGACTTCCTGGCCAACGACAACCGTCCAGTTTCACAGGATCTTCTTCAGGAACTGCGGGTCGACATTGCCGCCGCTGATGATGGCACAAATTTTCTTACCCTTGATACCGGCGGCATTTTTCATGACTGCGGCCGGAGCGACAGCCCCGGTTGGTTCCACGACAATCTTCATCCGCTCAAAGAAAAATTTCATCATCGGCAGTATGTCGTTGTCCGCGATCGTGATGACGTCGTCGACGCAGCGCAGGATAATGTTGAAGTTGATGGGGCCGACAGAGAGCGTGCGCATCCCGTCGGCAATCGTGTTGGTGGATTGCAGCTTGATTATTTTCTTCGCGCGGAAGGATTGATAGCAATCATTCGCGCCATCCGTCTCCACTCCGATGATTTTGATCTGCGGGAAGAGATTCCTGGCGGCGAGCGCGCAGCCGGCAATGAGTCCGCCGCCGCCGATGGGAACAAAAAGATAGTCGAGTTCCTTGATGTCCTGGAATATTTCGAGAACCATCGTTCCCTGCCCTGCGATGAGACGTTCATCATTGTACGGATGGATCAGAGTGTAGCCGAATTGTGCTATGAGTTCGGCCGTTACGCGCTCCCGGTCGTCGGTGGTGTTGCCGCAGAAGACAACCTCAGCGCCGTAGCTCTTTGTGCCTTCAACTTTGAGCGCAACGGAATCGTGAGGCATCACCACAACCGCTTTGATACCAAAAAGGCTGGCTGCGAGCGCAACGCCCTGTGCATGGTTTCCCGATGAATGTGCCACAACCCCCTTCCGCCGTTCTTCTTCCGTCAATGATGCAATTTTGTTGTAAGCTCCCCGGAATTTGAAGGCGCCGATGCGCTGAAAATTTTCCGCTTTGAAATAGACCTCGTTTCCGGTGATCCGGTTGAACGTTCGCGAAGAGAGAAGCGGCGTCTTGTGGACGACGGGCTGGAGAGTCTTGTAGGCGCGTTCGATGTCGGAGAAGGTGGTCATATGCTCAACACCACCTTCCCGAAATTCTTCCGTTCCTCCATATACCGCTGAGCTTCAGCGGCCTGGGCAAGTGGGAAAACGCGGTCGACAACCGGCTGAAGGCGATGATGTTCTTGCCCGGCTCCTTTTCGGAAGAATTTCAAAACTTCGGTCAATTCCGGTTTCCCTCCCATCCAGGATCCATAAATTGTTTGATGTCGGGAATAGACATACCGGAGGTCAAGTTTGGCCACGAACTCGGTCGTAGCACCGCAGGTCACAATCCGACCTCCTTTTGCCAACACTGTAATACTCTTCTCAAATACCTCTCCGCCTATGTGCTCAAACACGACATCCACTCCCCGCTTGCCGGTGAGCTTTTTGACCTCTTCGACAAAATCGTTCTCACGATAATTGATCAGCTCATCGGCCCCGAGCTTCTTTGCCTTCTCCAGCTTTTCCTGCGATCCGGCAGTCGTGATGACGTGCGCGCCGAGGAGTTTCGCGATTTGAATGCCGGCAGAACCGACACCGCTTCCCGCCCCGTGCACCAGCACCGTATCTGATGACCGCACCTTTGCAAGCGTTGCGAGCATGTGCCATGCCGTCAGGAACACCAGCGGAATTGCGGCGGCCTCATTTAAATCCAGACCTTCGGGAATCGGGAGGACATTCGCGGCCGGTATTTTCACAAACTCGGCGTAAGTGCCATCCTCCTTCGTGCCCAGAACGCGATAATTTTTGCAGAGATTGTCGCGACCGCCCAGGCACAGGTCGCAATGCCCGCATGAGAGGCCGGGTGAAATGAGAACTTCGTCGCCGGGCTTCGGCCCGTTGACTGCAGACCCGACTTCCGCAATGATGCCCGCGCCGTCTGAGCCGGGAATGTGCGGCAGCGGGATGTTTCGCTCGCGAGCGCCGCTGCGAACCCAGAGATCGAGATGGTTGAGCGCCGCGGCTTTCAGCTGAACGAGAATCTCTCCCGGACCGATGACCGGTCTCGGAGCTTCCTCGTATCGCAGGACGTCCGTCCCGCCGAATGCGCTGAATCGAATTGCCTTCATAAAATTGACCGCAGATTTTTTCTAAGATAAGAAAAAAGCCAGAGACAGACAAAAGGATTGTGAATTGTGGATTGGCGATTGTGGATTGAAAAATTCTCTTTGCCCTTTACCCCAACCCCAAACCCGGTTATTGCCGACTCCCCTTTTCCAAGCCCGTCCTGAGTAGTCGAAGGATCTGGTCAGCAACTAAACCGAGCAGGCAACGCATAGATCCCGACTAGAAGCGTGTCGGGATGACGTTGGGTTTGCGCAGCGGGCCGGCCGCGACAGCCACCGGTGCCTCCATCTTGATTCTGACCCTCGATTTTGCTACTTTCGAAAGTCGTTAACATCAAGCGCATGCTCGATCATCGAACGAAGGAACATACATGAAACTAAAAGAACAGTTTGACGCCTTCCGGAACGGCTTTCACCGGACCTTCTGGGTTGCGAACATCATGGAGTTGTTTGAGCGGCTCGCCTACTACGGCCAGCAGATCGTTTTCATGATCTACATGCGCAACAAGCTGGGCTTCACCGAGTCGGAGGCGGGACAGCTCTCCGGCCTCTTCGGCGGCTTACTCTATCTCCTTCCGATTCTGGGCGGCACGCTTGCCGACAAATGGGGATTCCGCCGCGCCTTTAACATCGCGTTTTCCATCCTGGCGCTCGGCTACTTCCTGATCGGGTCGGTGGGCATGAGCGCTTTCGCCGGCGTCTACGGCGGTCTTGACCACTACTGGCTCCTCATGGCGTTCCTGGTACTCACCGCTTTTGGCGGCTCGTTCATCAAGCCGTCAGTGCTCGGCACCGTGGCAGTCACATCGACGGAGAAAACCAAGTCGCTCGGTTTCGCAGTGTACTACTGGCTTGTAAACGCGGGCGCGATGCTGGGACCCACAATCGCCTATTTCGTGAGGGATAGCTTCGGCAACGAGTTCGTCTACATGGTTTCCGCCATCAGCTGTTTCGCGATGATCATTGTGAACCTCCTGCTCTACAAGGAAGTGAAAAGCGCGAAGACGGAAGTTGTGGAATCGCTCGGGAAAAAAATTGCCAATCTTTTCGTGGTGCTGGCGAATTTCAAGTTCATAATCTTTCTTCTCATCTATTCGCTGTACTGGATCATCTTCTGGCAGGAGTATATCATCGTTCCGTATTACATCACGGATTTTATCGACAAGAACGCGCCCTACGAAATCATCCAATCATGGGCGGGTGCGGGGGCGATCATCCTGCTGCAAATCCCGCTCAACCGGATGACGAAGAACATCCCGACGCGCAAGGCAATCGTTCTCGGGTTCGCGATTTCAAGTCTCATCTGGCTCATCATCGGACTGTACCCGAGCATCCCGACAATCATCGCCGGCATCGTCGCGTTTGCGATCGGTGAGATGATCCAGGCGCCGCGGTATTACGAATACATTTCCGAGATCGCGCCCCCGGGACAGCAGGGATTGTTCCAGGGATATGCGTTCCTGCCCATCGCGATCGCGAGGTTTGTCGGCGACCCGATCGGCGGATGGTTGTACCAGACGACGAAATCGAGCGGCAGAATAAACCTGGTGTGGTTTGCGCTTGTGGGGATTGGCGCTCTGGGGACGCTTCTGATGTACCTGTATAATAAGTTGGTGATGGCGCGGGAGCTGAGGGAAGGGGCGGCGTAAACAACAACCGCTCACGAATGCAGAAAACTGAGCGTAAGGCGTATTGATTTTTGGTTAGGTAACTCTGTGCTAAAAGGAAGAAGTATAAAGACAGGATGTCCGATCATGGTCAAATTGGTATGTATCGCCATCGTCTCTCTTTACACAATGTTACGGGTGGATGGACAATCCAAAGTGAAAGTTCTGGCGGATGGCGACTCACCTAAGTTCAACCGTCAAGGTACAAAGATCGTCTACCGGCACAACGGAAAGATTTGGACGATGAGTGTTACAGGCAAGAACAAAAGACAAATTGGTCATGCTCCCGAAGAGGTCAATGCTTCATGGAGCCCTGACGGCAGCAAGCTGGTTTATCAGTTCCAAGGTGTTCGCGACACATCCTATCAACTTTTTGTCATGAACTCCGATGGCAGCAATCCGCATCGTTTGCTCAAGCAGTCTAGCATGCATGATTCAATCGATATATTCCCATTGTGGTCACCGGACGGGAAGAACATTGTCTTTTCCCACGGCAGCCAACTTTGGATCGTTGACACAAGCGGTGAGTACACCCAACCTCTGACAAAAGAGCCGGAGAGGGAGTTTGAATACATGGGAGATTGGTCTCCCAATGGGAAGCTCATCGCTTATCTACGTGTGGACCACAATTCAGGTCAGCCAAGAATTTGGCTTATGATGGCAAGCGGCGACGGTCAGGCGATCTTCTTGCAAGGGATAACAGTAAAACATGCAAAGTGGTCGAACGATGCCAAATTTCTATACTACGGCGACAATTATTCGGTGTGGAAAATAGATGTCGAAGGAAAGAACCCGGCGAAGAAAGTATTTGAGTGTGGTCATGACCAAAATATCCTGAGTTGGGATATCTCGAATGATGAGAAATCAATAGTTTATGACTGGGGCGCACATGAGGATGAAAGCTCGGTCTACTTGGCACCGCTTAATGAAGGAGACAAATTGAAATGATACCATTTTCATTGACGATTGTTTCTCTTCGTCAATTGACTGCTACGCTTAGTTGCTGACCCAAAGAATGTCAGCAAGACGGGTTTGTTTAAGGTTTCGATATTAGAACTTGAGACATCTAAAAAATGAAGAATGTCATCCTGATCGCGTCCCGATTCTTTTCGGGACGGGAGAAGGATCTGACAATACATGGATGAGATTCTTCATACGCCTCACGCCAAGAACACGGCGGGCAAGTCGGCGGATTCAGAATGACAAGCGACTGCGTTCCTTCATCACCAGCGGAGTAAACATGCACATCAAACAATTACTACTCGCTGCATCTCTCATCGTATGTACTTGCGGTTCCATCCTCTCACAAGTCCCGGCCCCCCAATCTGGAGGGACCGATATAACTCCTCAATGGATCGGCCCTTCAATTGATGGTCGCGCGGCGGATCAACAGCCCTGCCCGATCCTGCGCTCACGGTTTTTACTGAAAGAGAAGCCGCTAAAAGGCACCATCCGCATTGTCGGACTGGGTCATTACCAGCTTCGACTCAACGGCAGGCAAGTCGGGGAGTCTGTGATAAACCAGGCCTGGTCTGAATACAACAAAACACTCTACACTCAGGAATTCGATGTCTCCCGTTTGCTGTCAAAGGGCGAAAATGTTTTTGGTGTGATGCTCGGAAATTCCTTCTGGCGCGTCGGTCCACCGAACGATTCAGGCCGCTACTCCAAAACCGATGCAATGCCTGATTTTTCCAACGGTCATCCGTACCTCCTGTGGCTTGAAGCTCGCATACGATTGGCATCCGGTGTCGATACGGTGATTGTCAGCGACTCGTTGTGGAAATGGACTCCGGGCCCGCTCACTTTCTCGCACATCTACGCCGGCGAGGATTACGATGCGCGCCTCAATCCAATTGGCTGGGACAAACCGGGATTCGACGATGAAAATTGGAACCATGCAGCCACTTTCCCTGCCCCAGAGGGCAAACTGGTCCCACTGCCCGGCCCGGCGGTCAAAGAATTTGAAGTATTCAAAAATATAAAGATTGTAAAGATTGGTTCTGGAGAATACACCTATATCTTCCCGCAGAATTGTTCCGCGCTCCTGCGGTTTACCGTTACCGGCAAATCGGGAAGCCGCATCCGCTTCAAACCCTGTGAATATATCGACTCCACCGGCCGCGTCCGTTTCACGTACACATGGGGAACAAACAAGGATATCTGGCACGATTATACATTGTCCGGCGCCAAAGATGAGTCTCATCAGATACTTTTCTGTTATGTCGGCGGCCAGTATGTCGGAGTGACGGGCGCCGTTCCCGCCGGGTATCCGAATCCGGAAAAACTGCCGGTCATAGGGAAACTGGAACTCGTCCATATTCGCGCTGCCAACCGGCGGGTCGGCTCATTCGAATGTTCCAGTACATTGCAGAATGCCGCTCACCGGTTGATCGATTGGTCAATACGGTCGAACATGAGTCACGTCGCGACCGACTGTCCCCACCGCGAGAAGAACGGCTGGCAGGAAGAAAACTGGCACATGGCGAGAGCGATCGCGTATCTTTTTGACGTACGTGACTGGTATCGCAAGATCATGCACGACGTACGAGATACGCAACTACCCGACGGCCACATTCCAACCAACTGTCCGAATTACCTGGTCGGCATTCCCCCGCATGGTTATTGGAACGAAGCTCCCGAGTGGGGAATTTCCGGAGTTCTCGTCCCCTGGCAGTTGTATGAATGGTACGGAGACACAAGCACCCTGGCAGTTTCGTTCGAAAGCATGAAGCGGTACGTCGATTACCTTTCAAGCCAGGCGAAAGATGGAGTGATCGCAAGCAACCTCGGCGACTGGTACGACTACGGACACGGAAAAGGAGACGGGCCGTCCCAATGGACGCCAACGCAGGTTTCGGCAACGGCGGTCTGGGCGCTCGGTGCCAGAACGGTAGCCAACGCCGCTAGAGTCTTGAATCGGCGGGAAGATTCCAACCATTACGACAGTCTGTACAGCCAGGTGAAGAAGGACTTTCAGCGAAATTTCTACGATCCACAAACAAAGACGGTGAAGAACGGCGGCTCCTGTCAGGCGGGGAATGCGACCGCTCTGTGCATGGGACTCGTGCCCGACGAAGACCGCGAGGGAGCGTTGCAAGCGATCGTCGATGATCTGCAGCGGCGGGGATGGCAGCAAACCACCGGCGAAGTGCTCCATGTTTTCCTGATACGGGCGCTGGCAGAAGGCGGTCGCGGAGACGTCCTGCACAAAGTGTACAGCCGGGAAGGAGTTGGAAGCTATGGATATATGGTAAAGCTTGGTCTCACGACGCTCCCCGAAAGCTGGGAGGCGAAACCCGGGACGGGAAATAGCATGAACCATTTTATGCTCGGACAACTTATGGAGTGGCAGTTCGCGTACGTTGCCGGTATTCGCCAGCAGCCAGGAAGTGTTGGCTGGCACAAGATTCTCATAGCGCCGCAGCCGGGCGATATGAAGAAAGCATCGGCATCTTTCGACAGTCCGGCAGGAAAAATCATCGTGAAATGGACTCGCACAAAGAAGGAATTTCAACTTTCGGCGACTGTTCCTGCGGCAGTTGAAGCTATGGCAATTCTGCCGGATAGTTCGCGGCACGCGCTTCATGGTGGAATGAACTCGATGGTATGTCGGATCAATCGATGACCTGGTGCCGAAAAGGGATCTAGTTGGTATTTTTGTATATTGGGTCGTGGATTGCTCTCAATTCAATAGATCAGGAAGAGAGGTGGTATGCTGATATGAAATGGTGCCGAGCGTTAACAGTTTGTTTATCTGTTGGAAATCAGGTACTTCACGGACGAGGAAATCCTTGGGTCTTGATCGATCTGTGTGATGGAGTTGATCTTGTGGTCACGGCTTCTCGCGTGGGGAGATGTGCGCGATGAATAGCTTTGGCGGATTTCTTTCCTGGATCGGCGTGACGCTTGTAACCCTTCTCCCCATTATCAACCCCGTGGGCACGGCCGTCCTTCTTCTCAGTATAAGCGCGCATATCGATGAGAAGGAACGCAATCGACAGGTCACGCGGGCGTGCATGTACATGACGGCAATCCTGCTCGCGTTCCTTTTCGCCGGTCACTTTATCATTGTCGGATTCGGTATCTCCGTACCGGGCATACGTATAGCAGGTGGAATGGTCATTGGATATCTCGGGTTCCGCATGTTGTTTCCGGACGGCGGTCCGCTGACTGAGGAGGGTAAAGAGGAGGCGGGGAAGAAACAAGATATTTCATTCAGCCCTCTCGCGATGCCGAGCTTGAGCGGACCAGGATCCATCGCTGTTGTCATTACGATGTCATCATCTATCGCGGGATGGAGGGGGATGGATAAAATACTAGGCTTTGTCGGAGTAGTCTTGGCAATCATAATCACCGCGATTATCTCGTGGTTGGTCCTTCGCGGGGCGACGGCCTTGCGCCGCTATCTGGGCGTAAATGGCGTCAATAGTCTATCGCGTATAATGGGGTTCCTTCTCGTCTGTATTGGAATTCAATTCATGATCAATGGCGTGCGGGATTTGGTGCTGGAGCGGAGCTTCTGGCAGGGTTAGGAGCAGGCGGGCTAGGTCGACGTTTCACTGATCGATGGAAAACTTCATTCTCACCTGGATGCCTCTGCCGCCTGAAACAATAACCCCAAGTAATCCAATGCGTACTGCCAGACATCTCGAGATTTCTCAAATGTCATTGTAACCCTCACCCTCGCTCCCTCTCCCATAAATGGGAGAGGGATGTCACTGAGTGACAGGGTGAGGGTTTCGAAAGCCATAGCACCGGACGTTGCAAAACCTTCTCCAGTCCCCCATCAGTAAGGGCCCAGTCCCCTGCCAACTTGCATTTTCGTACACCAAAACCTATATTTAGGCATGCCTAAAATAGATTACATGCGCTAAAATGAACCAATCAACGGAAGATTACCTCAAAAGCATTTACCATCTACAGATTCGCCTTGCTGCAGAACACACTTCGAAGGCGGGCGAACAGGTCGTCCCGACATCAGTCCTGGCAAAGCACCTGAAGATCGGCGACGGCTCCGTCACCGACATGGTCAAGAAACTCTCGGAAAAACAGCTTATCAATTACGAGCCATACCAGGGTGTAACGCTCACGGAAGCCGGACGGCGTGTGGCGCTCAAAATGGTGCGGCGGCACCGCCTGTGGGAAATGTTTCTTGTTAAATTTCTCTGCTACACGTGGGACGAAATTCATGACGAGGCCGAGCTTCTCGAACATGTGACGTCTGATGAAATGGAGATCAGGCTCGATAAAGCACTCGGCCACCCCAAGGTCGATCCCCACGGAGATCCTATCCCGACAGCCGATGGAGTGCTCAAGAAAATCACGTATCGGCGGCTCTCCCAGTGCGATGCTCACGACGTCGGCATCATCGTGCGCGTCAGCGATGAAAGCCAGGAAGCCCTGCAGCTTCTCACGAAGCTCGGCCTGGGTCTGAACAAGAAAGTCCGGGTCAAGCAGAAAATAAAGTTTGACGGCTCCGTCATCGTCATTGTGGGGAGAAAAGAAATCCCGCTGAGCCCCCTGCTTGCAAAGAGTATTTTTATAGAGGTTGTTTAAAAAACCATTGTCGCCGGAAGAGAACATGACGCCTGAGAATCCGGAATCACGCGCTCATCCTTCATTGGAGGGGATGCACAACACGGTGGCGGTGCCGAACAACGAGGCCGGTTTCTGGCAAAACTGGCGTGCGTTTGTGGGGCCGGCAGTGCTGGTGAGTGTTGGTTACATGGATCCCGGCAATTGGGGAACGGATCTCACCGGGGGAGCACAGTTCAAATATGCCCTGCTGTGGGTTATCGCACTGGCAAGCTTCATGGCAGTCATCCTTCAGGTGATCTCAGCCCGTTTGGGCGTAGCCACCGGGAAGGATCTTGCCCAGTGTTGCCGCGATTATCTTCCGAAATGGAGCCGCTGGCCCAACTGGATCTCTATGGAAATCGCCATTGGTGCGACGGATCTGGCCGAAGCGCTGGGCAGTGCGGTTGCTTTGAATCTCTTGTTTCATATTCCCATTGCCTGGGCGATCGTTATCACCGCAGCCGATGTTCTGCTCTTGCTTGCTTTGCAAGGATTTGGCATGCGGATGATTGAAGCCGTTGTCACGGTGTTCGTGGCTACGATCGGCGTCTGCTATGCCATCGAGATATTCATCCTCCCGCAGACACAACCAAGTTTTCTGGAGATGGGTCAGGCGCTGCTTCAACCCAGCTTTCGGCAAACAGGCATGCTCGTAATAGCTATCGGGATGATCGGCGCCACCGTCATGCCTCATAACCTGTTCCTTCACTCTGCTCTTGTTCAGACGCGGAAGTTCCAGCGCGATGACCGTTCGATTCGTAACGCGATTCGGTTCAATACCATTGATTCCTCCGTCGCGCTGGCCGTTGCGTTCGTGGTCAACGCCGCGATCCTCGTGCTGGCGGCGATGGTTTTTTACGGCAAGAATAGTGTAACGGTGGCGGGGGGGCAGGTGGTGATGTTCAGCCCCGACAGCGATTGGATCCGTATAGCTCACCTGACATTGGCCCCGCTGCTCGGTACTACCTTCGCGAGCACGCTCTTTGCTGTGGCATTGCTTGCCAGTGGACAAAGCAGCACGATTACCGGCACGCTGGCCGGACAGGTCGTGATGGAAGGCTTCATGAATTGGCGTATCCGTCCGTGGCTGCGAAGGATGATCTCGCGGACGCTTGCGGTGGTTCCGGCAATTCTGATCATCAGTGTCCGCGGAGGCGGCAGCGTGACGGATTTGGTCAATCTCAGTCAGGTCATTCTCTGCCTCATATTGCCTTTTGCGATGTTTCCCCTGTTGTATTTCGCTTCATCCCGTAAGATAATGGGAAAGTGGACAAGTGGCTGGTTTCTGATTATATTGGGATGGGGAAGCGCCCTGCTCATAACTGTCATGGATCTCTACAGTCTTCCAGAGTCACTGAAGGAAGCGTGGCGGGTCATCATCGGCGGATGAGGTTTTTCTCAGCAAACAGGAAACAGGCATGTATAAAACGATTCTTGTAACCCTGGACGGCACTCCCACCGACAGGGCGATCATCGAACACGTCAAACAACTCGCCCGATTCATGCAAAGCCGGGTGGTGTTGTTGCATGTCGCCGATGGCTGGGCGGCTCGCATATTCGGTCGCGACGCCGTCAGCCCGGAGGTAGTTGAGGACAAGGCGTACTTGGAAAAAGTGAAATCAGAATTCCGCTCAGAGAATATTCCGGCGGAAGCAGAATTGGCTTACGGCGAACCGGCCCAGGAAATTGTCAAATGGATTCAGAAAGAGGGATGCGATCTCCTAGCGATGAGCACACACGGCCACCGTTTGGTAGCCGACCTGTTTCTCGGGACAACGGTCACAAAAGTCCGGCACCACATAAGCGTGCCCGTGCTTCTTCTCAAAGCGAAGTAGAAGACTTCCACATTGGTTGACATGGAGACCCGGATCTCGCGTTTGCTCCGGCGCGGGTCTTGATTTGGGCACCACTCTGTTCTCAGATCATCGCGATCAGAGTCTTTATCTGTGCCTAGATGTAAAACTGATCCAATTGTTATTTTAGGAATCATGAAAATTGGACTGCTCCCCTTCTTGGGTCGATTCTTTGTGAATATTTGATCTCCCGGCGTAGCTTGCCGATCTATTAATTCTTCCCCTCGTTCAATTGACGAATGATCACCCGGTGTGCGCGGCCATGTCCGAGCCGACTTGCATTTCAGTGCACCAAAACTTATATTTAGGTATACCTAAAATATGATGAAAACGTTGTAATAGACCTATGCGATGTAAAGTAAGATTGTGGATGATTCTCGTCGTTGGCGTTCTTCAATGCTCCGCGTGCTCTGTCCTCGCTCAAGAGGATGTCGACAAGGATCATGGTCTGGTTCTCGAGATTGGACCGGCAGGAGAATGGGATCTTAATGAATCTTCATTTCAATTCGGCGGCACGTTTGCGGTCGAGGTAACACCGATAGAAAATTGGCTCGAGTTGGAAAGCGGCGTAACCGCACTCCAAACTTCGGATCACACCGAAGTTGGAATTGACCTTCTGTTCAAGAAACCATATCGACTATCTCACACTGCGGAGTTTATGTTCGGCCTTGGGCCTGAAGTGGTTCACAAATTTGGTGGGAACGATCGTACAACCTCCTATGATATGGAAATCGTTCTCGACTTCATGTGCTGGCCAAAAACGAACGTGGGCTGGTATATAGAGCCAGGTTATAGCTCCACGTTTGGCGAGAGATCCTCGCAGTCTTTGGGAGCATCTGCGGGCATACTGTTTGGCTTCCAATGATGTTCGAAAAAAGGCGAACACGATCTATGGCATTTATGCGACAAATTATAGAGATGGTACATCAAAGAATTTCCTCTATGATGCTATTATGTCTGTTTATGTGGATTACCTCTTTCGCACATGCAGAGCGGACAATTTCCACTCCACAAGGCAAAGAGGGCATAGATTTCAGGATATCAGTTTATGATGCTAATGAAAAAGTCCCCATCGGCCTTGCACGAGTGGTATTGCAGCATGGGAAAAAAGTCGTTGCTGAGGATGCAACCAATACGGCAGGACAAGTTTGGATTCGCAATATACAACCAGGCTTTTACACGCTGACCGCCTGGTTCGTCGGCTATGAGATTTACACGGATTCCGTTCTGATAAATCAGGATCACACAACCTGCACAATTAACCTCCGGCCAAAGGATAGTCAACTTCAGGGCGTTGAAGTGGTCGGCCATCGTGAACCTGGCGTTTCGAATATCAATGTCAGTACTGGCAATCAAACCTTTGAATCAGAAACCTATCACCCACCGCCGACGGCTCAAATGACAAACTTGATTCAGCAAAACCTCACGGGGGCAGCACGGGCGCCTACAAGTGAAGTCCATATCCGGGGACAACACGGAGAATTCACGTATTATATCGATGGTATTCCGGTTCCGCTGGGCGTATTTGGGGGATTAAATGAAGTTGTCGATCCGAAAGTCATAGACCGTGCAACTTTCATCACGGGAGGATTCCCCGCTGAGTACGGTGGCCAGATGTCTGCCATCATCGACCTGAATAACCGTGTCCCGACAGGAACATTTCATCTCGATGCTTCGACATATGTGGGGAGTTATCTTGTGTTCAATGGAACCAAACCCCTTTCGGCTGGAACCGAAGTCGCATCCGGCCCGTCATCGGCTATCCCAGGTGACACACTCGGCGGTCGCGTCGGCCCTTTCAGAGCACTTAATTCAGACGGCGAGGCTTTGTCGATTAGTGATCACCTTGGCAAATTGGGATATTATGCATCCGCCTCGCGTCAGGAAACAGATCGTCGCATAGACACCCCCGTGCCAAATCTGTTTCACGACCATGGGTTCGATTATTTTCTCTACGGCAAGTTCGATTATATCCTTAGCGATATCGATTACATAACGGCAAATCTGAGTTTTGGAAGAACCTCCACACAAGTTCCTTACGATCCCACGGTGCAAATTACTTCCGATGTGCAGGCAACAACTAATTCATTGCAAGCAATTTCTTATTTCCGTGAAATGAATTCACAACCCGGTCAAGAGGAAAACCTGTTCATGGGAGCGTATACGCGCGAAGGTAACTTGATCTATACTCCTGGCGATATTGATCCACCGAACTTCCAATTTGCCGGAGATTCGACAAACTATAATCTCTTCGAGGACAGAAGTTTTACCACGCTCGGTATCCGCTCGACGTTCGACGAGAGGCTTTCTCACCAGTTCATGTATAAGGTTGGATTCAACCTTAGTAGCACCAGCGGGGCCGAGAATTTCACATCTCGTGATTCTTTGCAAAACCCCGGTCCATCAATCCTCAGCAACTTCACTGGTTCAGATTGTGGGATTTTCGTGGAGACTAAATGGCATCCTCTCGACTGGACCTCGTTCGATCTGGGTACCCGCTATGATCAACATATCGCTCCAGTGGTTCCGCTCCAGCGACAGGTCAGCCCCAGAATCCGGTGGAATTTCCTCATAGATGAATACAGTTCAGCGTACCTGTATTACGGCAGGCTCTTCATGCCTACAAATATTGAAGCACTTAGATCGATAGCTCAACGTGTAAGCAACTCAGTCACAGCAACATTTCCAGAGCGCGACTCCTACTATGAGGCCGTCTACACCCACAGTTTTCCAGTTAATCTCCGGTTCAAAACGGCGGCCTTCTTCAAGTATGCCAGTCCATTTACGGATGATGCACAAATCGGTAATACTGCAATCAAAACCCCGTTCAATATTGCCACTGTAAAGACAACCGGGATCGAGTGTTCACTCTCCTATAGCGATCCGACAACCCCATTCTCGGGCCACCTGAACTCTTCAATCATTCATGCTGTTGGTTCGGGTCCTCTGACAGGGGGCTTCTTGCCCCCGAGCACTGACGGATCGGCAACCGACCTTGATCATGATCAAAGGCTTTCGATTGTGGCTGCCATCAACTACCAGCCCCAAGATTGGTATATCAATCCCGAGGTGACGTATGGATCCGGACTTTCTAACGGCCACCCGGAGGACGTTTCCATCTACAAAACAGGATTGTTCGATTTCAATCAGGCAGCACATACAACTCCATATTGGATATTCAATTTTAGCGCAGGGCATACCTTCCATCTCGAGGGAGGAAGTTCTTTCGAACCGTCCATATATGTTACCAATCTATTGGATCACATACATCTAATCAAAGGTGCTTACACCACAGGAGCGAGCTGGGAAGAACCGCGGAATGTTGTCTTGAAGATTGCCTTGCATATATGAAATCTTCGCGAAGAGGAATCTCACGCTTGAGGGAGCAGCTCGGATTCCTGGTGCGAAGGTGATTCCGTACAACCTTTACCTGCTTTCAGCCATCATACAGACATTTGGCAACGAACAGAGGGCGAGTTATTATTAGAGGACACCGTACTATGGAGAAAAGACAGCTCTACAAGATTGCTTTCGGCTTGAGTATTTTGACGATCATTTCATGTTTGCTTGAAGCCATATTTTCGCTCTATTTTGGATATGCCGACCAAACCCTGACGCTGTTCGGTTTCGGCATTGATAGCCTTATTGAAACAGCCTCTGCAGTTGGAATTGCTCACCTGATAACGAGAATTCGAAACAACAATAACGTGGTGAGAGATGACTTTGAACAATTCGCCTTGAAGGTCACTGGTGTTTCATTCTATGTTCTGTCTTTGACATTGGCGTTCAGTGCAATCGTGGCAGCGGTGACCAATCATAAGCCAGAGACAACCGTTCCAGGCCTCATCATCTCTCTTCTATCAATACTCATGATGATGGGTTTGATGGTGGCGAAACTTCGTGTTGGGAGGGATCTGAATTCTCGACCGATCATTGCAGACGGCAACTGTACAAAAGTCTGCATCCAAATGTCCCTGACACTATTGATTGCGAGCCTGATATATCAGATTACGAACATTGGATATGTTGATGCTGTCGGCTCAGTTGTGATTGCTTATTTTTCTTACCGGGAAGGCGCTGAATGTCTGGAAAAAGGGGGAAAAAACATTTCTTGAGGTTGAGGGAGGGAGCACTTTCGAACCGTCCAAATATGTTACCAATTTATTAGATCACACACATCTCATCAAAGGTGCAAACACTACTGGAGCAAGCTGGGAAGAACCGCGAAATGTTGTCCTGAAGATTGCTGTACATATATGAGGTCTTCGCTAAGAGGAATCTCAGGCGTGAAGGAACATCACTCACGCTGGCCGCATTTTCTGAAGAACCTGTTTTCAGACTGGTTGGCTTGTTTCGGTGCAGACAGTAGGCAACATGCTGCACCACAACGTTCCCATCATTATATTATTGGGGGGTTACCGCTAGGCTTGTGCAGGATAGGCAGTTTTCGTTGTGGCAGCATCAAGAAAGGTTAATCAATCCGGCGTCCCAATGTCCTTACCCTCCTCCAGAGATTTCTCGTATCCCTGCTTGTACCGCTTCACCGCGTTGAAGATCGCTTCGGCGATGTGCTGTTGCCCCTTCGCGCTCTTTAGTACCTGTTCCTCTTTCCGGTTGGAGAGATATCCGGTCTCGATGAGCACATTCGGCATTGATGCGCCAACGAGCACGTAGAACCCGGCTTGCTTCACGCCGTTATTCTCCTGCTTGAGATACTTTCCCATTTCCTGCTGAACGATTCCGGCAAATTGTTCGCTGTACTTGACGTAGGCGCTCTGTGCCATGGTGACGAGAATGAAACGCTCTTCATTCAATTCCTGATAACGCTGCTCGTAATTTTTCTCAAGTTTGACGACATCGTTTTCCCGTTCCGCAATGCGAACAGCGTTCTCTGTTTTTCCTGGACGCAGGAGATAGATTTCGAACCCATGTGCCGGAGCCGGTTTCCGGGGGGCGGAGTTGCAGTGGATGCTGATAAAGAGTTTTCCCTGGGCTTCGTTTGCGATCTGGCCGCGGCGGTATAATTCAATAAATTCATCGGTTTTTCGCGTGTAGACGACTCTCGTCTGCGGAAGGCTCTTCTCAATCAACTTGCCGAGTTTAAGCGCGATGGCGAGCGTTATGTCTTTCTCTTTTGTTCGCGCGACGCCGATAGTTCCCGGGTCGTCGCCGCCGTGCCCCGCATCAATGACGATGCAATCGAGTTTCCACTTGCTCCGTTCTCGGTCCAACGACCGCTCGACATCGTCGTTCTTTTCTGGGGGTGGTGTCGGGAGCGCGATGAGGATGTCGTTTGAGCCTTCTGCCGATGACGGCTCGGTGCTCGTGAACTTTCCCTTCAGCTTAACGGTGAACTGGACGGAACGTCGGCGATTGAAACACGATGATTTGTTTCATGATGCCGGATGGCCTCGTGGCTGTAATGGCGGTTGTATCCGCTTTTGCGTTGGCAATCGTTACGTAGAGCCACGTTTCACGAGCTTCCGGTTTCACCCAGCTTTCATAGTCTTTGAGGGTCTTCGTGCATCGGATACGCACAAGAGCGCCATTGCTCTTTTCCTCCACGCTCAGTCCGGTAATGTCGTACGGTGACGCTGCCGCAGCATCTTCCACCACGATCCGTTTTTCGCCAGACTTGAATATGATGTTCCTTCCGGTGACGGTACCGAGAACGGGAACGAACGATTCAAGTGGAACAAAAATCTGGCTTGCTCCGAACAGAACGTCCTGCGGCAGTTGTATGGAGCTGATATTGGAATCCCTGTCGGTGATCGCGACGTACGGACTGGTTGCGGTCACCATCACCGTGCAGTTATTTGTCTTGAATTGCACTTGCCTGGTCCCGGAGCGAGAAGCACTCTGGATGTGAAGGCATGAAAGAAGGTCGTTCAGAGCGCCGTAGAGCGTTTTCCCCCGAAGGAATGTTGCAACCTGCGCGTTGCGCGAAGGCTGGTTCGGGAACTGGACGGGGATGGAATATTGACAGAAAGCCGTTGAAGCGATGAAAAGTTGAACGGCGAGAAGGAGTCGAATCCTCATTCTCAGCTTAACGGTAGTTAATATATTGCATCGAGAAATTGAGGTCTGCTTTGCGCAGCATCGCAATCACGGCCTGAAGGTCGTCCTTGTTCTTGCCGCTGACGCGCACCTGGTCGTCCATGATCTGTGCCTGCACCCGCAGCTTCGTGTCTTTGATCATCTTGACGATCAGCCTGGCGTTTTCCTTGTCAATGCCGTTCTGCAGTTTGATTGTCTGCCGGACGAGGCTGCCGGCGGCCGGTTCGATCTTACCATAGGTGAACGCCTTCAGCGGAACGCCGCGTTTCACGAACTTCGATTGAAGAAGGTCGACGGTCGCCTTCATGCGAAAATCATCGTCAGACAGGATGACGACTTCATGCTCCTTCTGTATCAGCTCGATGGAAGTCTTTGAGCCTTTGAAGTCGTACCGCTGCGCGATTTCCTTTCGTGCCTGGTTGATTGCGTTGTCGACTTCCTGCAAATCGACCTTCGAAACGATGTCAAAAGAACTTGTGTCTGGCATGGCGTGCTCTAAATGTTTTTTGAGAAGAAAGCTTTCAGAAAGATCGAAAGGAGTCTCAACCGTGGGAAACTCGTCTGCGCGTCGAAGCGGCTGTGAGTTTCCTGCAGGGTATGGGGGTCTTTCGAAATAATAATGACCGATAGTGGACGCTTCATAGATTCATCCTGCGAGTGATTCTTTCAAAATGATATTTCTTTTGGATAATTCAGCCAGGAATGGCTCCAGCGGTACGCACTGCTCCGGCGGACAAACGCCGTGCACTGAAATTGTGCCGTTCACGACCATCTGCCCGATGATTGATGTTGGAAAGGCCGTTGTTCGCATCATGGATGTCATCTTCAGATTTGTATCATAATAATCTATCAACTCATACGCAAGTGTCCTCTTTCGGCCGTCCATGGTGCCGGTGACAGTAACGCGCATGAGCACGACATCGGGACCGTTTGAGGCGAGCTTCTTGCGTAAAAGGTTCTCGAAGAATTCCCGTACGGTTGAGGTGGAATTCCCGACCATGATGGGCTCCGCACTTGCGAATCCGAGGTCCAGGAGCGTTTTGAATTTCTCGCAATGTCCCGGATACCGGATGGTTTTGTAATCGACGTCTCTCACCTTTCCCTCAAACATTCTGGTCAATGTCGATATACCACCGGACGTGTTGAATGCCTCCAGTTTTCCGAACGGCGGCGGGAATTCAAGTTTTTCGCATTCCGTCATCGATTCGAGCTTCTGAATTTTCCCGTCCCGGATCGCTTCCGCCGGCTCAAGATACTCGTTGATGAGCCCTTCCGCGGAAAAGACGAGCTGGTAATTCAGCGGCGGCTGCGGATGCTGGGGAAGCCCGCCGACCCGAATGTGAATTTCATCGACATGCTCAAACTTCTTTGCGGCGCCGGCAGCGATGACGCAGGCCATCCCGGGGGCAAGGCCGCAGTTCGGGATGATGCAAACACCGGCCTCCTTCGCCCGGGGATCAAGCAAAAGCTGTCGGTCGACAACGTCCATGTTTCCCCCGAGATCGCAGAAATGAACCCCCGCTTCAATCGCAGCTCTTGCCAGCAGATGGTTGTGCGTGTACGACGTCGCGCCGAAAGCAACATCCACAGTGCTCATCACGTACATCACGTCGTCATAGTAATGAATATCAAGTTTCAATGGATGAACGTTGTCGCCCAGCGACAGTGCGACAGCTTCCGCCCTCTCGTAGCTTACGTCGGCCACGAGCACTTCGGTTACGCTTTCCGAATGAGAGAGGTCATAGGCCATCGCGCTTCCCATCATCCCGGCACCGATGACAAGCGTTTTCATCTGTCGGTTCGTTGCTGGTTGTTTGTACTTTGTTTTAGGTTCATTGTGCTCTCGAACTTGCGGTTAGTCAATTGTTGTTTGTCATTGGTCATTGGGGGCTTCGCGATGACAGAGTGTTATGCGTTGTTGGTTCTTTGTTATTGGTTCATTGTTTTTGCTAAAAGCCAAAGGCAAATGGCCTTAGCTATCATCCATCGTCCATCCTCAATCTATTCCCCTTCCTCGCTACACCATCTGCCAATCTTCTATTACCTAACAACCCACCATCTATTTCAAGATCTCTCCGGTTTCCATACTCCAGAAGAGCAGGTCGAGATCATCCATAGGAATTCGCACTTCGCCAGAAAATTTTCGGAATTTGTTCTCGATTGATTTGTATCGTTTCGCGGTGAGCGTCGCCGGCAACTGGCGCAAAACGCCCAGGCGAACAAGATTCTTCAAAATGTGCCGGTCGAGAATCGCGAGATCGCGATGCCCGATGTTGCGCAAAAAATGCGAGGCTTCCTTCCAGCCGATTCCCTTCACGTTCTTCACCAGCCACTCCCGCAACCGCACACTGGAGCTGCCGTTCAAAAGCTCCTTCCGGATGAATGGAAATTGTTCCTTGACTGCGAGGAGGTGCTTTGCTTTCGTTATGTGGAACCGGATATAGAAATCCTTCTGGTACAGCAGCGGTTCAGGGTCGATTTCAGAATGACGGAGGTTGTGGTCGCGGAGAACCCGGACTGCTTTCGCGGCGTTGACGGCGCTCGATTGCGGCGTCAGGAGACAGTAAACGAGCTCGTAGAAATATGCCGACGGGCGAACGGCCGCAAATTCTGCAAGCCGTTCGCGAATTGCTTTCTTCCGTTCTTCGTACAGCTCGCGGATTTCTTGGATCGTTAGTGATTGCCGTCGTTTTTTCATTTGTGCGCCAGCATTACCCGTGCGTCGTTTCTGTGACCTGTCGTGCTCACGATGCCGTCGCGGAGAAGTGCATCGATGAGACTGCTGAGCCAGGGGAGTTCCCGCTTCATGAAATCCGGTTTGATGGAGTTGCCGAGTTCGGGCATCGAGATTGACCCTCTGCCATTCACATTGCGCAGTACTTCAACAATGCGCCCGCGCCAGATTCGCCGGGGGATATCCTGATATGCTGGTTCAACGCGATGCCTGGCTTTAAGCGGAACAAGCTTTGATCTCGGTCGTCGCCCCGGCTGTGCTCCTAAATGCCGGGAGCGGCACATATTTGAAACGGGGCAGGTGGGGCAGAGAGGTTTCTGTGCTTTGCAAAGCGTCGACCCCAGATCCATGAGTGCCTGATTCCATGATTGTGCATCCTGGGGCAGGATCTGTTCTGCGATCCGGGAGATGTTCTGTTCCTCCCCAACCTCTGAACGTGTCCGTAATCTCCAGAATACGCGTGAAAGGACTCGGCGCACATTTACATCCACCACATAAGTGTGTTTCCGAAAGGCGAAGCACGCGACCGCACGGGCGGTGTAAGGCCCGATGCCCGGGAGTTGTTCGAGTGTGTTTACGTCGGCTGGAAGGTTGCCGTCGAAATCTTTCGCGATGATACGTGCAAGATCCCAGAGGCGAGCAGCGCGATTGTTGTATCCCAATCCCTGCCAGGCGCGGAGAACGTCCGCTTTGGGGGCACCGGCAAGCGTATCGAATGTTGGAAATTTCTTCAGAAACAGCGGAAGTTTTTCTTCCACCCGGTCTGCCTGGGTCTGCTGAAGCATGATCTCCGAAACCAGAATTGCATAAGGGTCCCGTAATGTTCGCCAGAAAAGCGGCCGCCGATTTTTCCGGTACCAGGGGAGAATTTGTTCGCGAATGATCTTAACGTGCGCCGGGTTCAGTGCTTTCATGCGCGGTTAATAATTTTTTGAATGACAGCCCGGTTCCCTTCCAGAATGTCGAAATTCAGGAGTTCCGCCGTCGGTACCCACCGGATATTCGTGAACGCCCGGTTCACAAGCGCCCCGCTGAATGATGGCACAAGGTAGTAATGAACGTCGAATGTCCCGCTGTCGGGATACATGTGATGTTCGCGGTGAAAAAGTCCGCCGATTTCTGCATTGATGCCCAGCTCTTCCTTCAATTCGCGAAGCAAACATTCCTCGGCGGTCTCACCGTTTTCAAACTTGCCGCCCGGAAATTCCCACTTGAGCGGATAAAGCGCTGTCGGCTTGCGCTGGCACATGAGCACCTGAGTAACGTCGGGTGCTGCGAGTCCATTCTGAATAATGATGCCGACGGCAACTTTGATCATGGTAAAAAGATACGAAAAAACGCCTGGAATAACAATCTTCCGGCCTCCAGTTGAAGCGATGTGCTGCCGTGGCAGGCTTGGCGCGAAGGTCCGAAGAAATTTTTGAAATGGATTTTCTCTCTGCGATTCAGTACATTGAACAGTTAATCGCGGAAAAATTATTTCAGGTACTGACAAGCATGGCCCATATCATAAATCCACAGGCAAACGAACTGCTCGATAAGGAATTCAAGTGCCTGAATGCCGGCTTCGTACGCCTCATCGATTATATGGGTGGGGATGAATCGATCGTGCAGGCGGCACGCGTCTCGTACGGGAAGGGAACAAAATCAGTTAATGAAGACCGCGGACTCATCCGCTATCTCATGCGTCATCAACACACGACACCGTTTGAGATGGTGGAGCTTAAATTCCACGTGAAGCTTCCCATATTCGTTGCGCGGCAGTGGATCCGTCACCGGACGGCAAACGTGAATGAGTACTCGGGACGCTACTCAGTGATGAAGGACGAATTTTACGTCCCGGAAGACGACGCGATTCACTACCAGAGCAAAGGCAACAGACAGGGGCGCGCCGTGGACGAGGTTCCGGCGGCGCTACGAGAGAGAGTGCTGGAAATACTCACCACGGCCCAGCGCGAAACGTATGCGGAATACGAACAGATGCTGGATAACGACATTGCCCGCGAGCTCGCGAGAGTACACCTTCCGCTGTCGCTCTATACCGAGTGGTACTGGAAAATCGATCTGCACAACCTTTTTCATTTTCTCGCCCTGCGGATGGATCCCCACGCGCAGTACGAAATCCGCGTTTATGCTGAAGCGATGGCGGAAATTACAAGGAAGGTTACTCCGATCGCGTGGGAAGCATTCGAAGACTACAACCTCAAGGCGGAACATTTCTCGCGTTTAGAAATGTGTGTCTTGAAAGAACATATCGAGGCTGCATCAATCACAAAGGAATATCTTGAGTTGAAAGGCCTTGGCGAGCGCGAGGCAGATGAGTTTTTGGAGAAATTGAGCAAGCTCAGCCTGTAGCGCGATTCGCCGAATCGCGAATAAGCAAAATGGACTGAGGGAGAACATCGTAATGCGATTCGCCGAATCGCAGGGGAGCGACACATCATTTGACCATGGGAGACGAATTAATATATTACCGTTGTCGATTACCCCACTACCAGCCATTACGGGGAACATTCTTTGTGACATTCCGGCTCGCAGGATCACTTCCTGATTATGTCGTATTGCAACTGAAGAAAGAACACCTGGGTCTGGAAAGGCAAATCGCTCACATGCGCGACGATAGTGAAAGGAATCTGGCGCGCGAGGAAGCGCGTAAACAGTATTTCGAAAATTTTGATCGGTTCTTGGATACGTCGGCTGAAGGTCAATTCTGGCTGCGTGATGACCGCATCGCCGGACTTGTGTCCGCTGCCATCAAATATAGAGATCAGATGGCGTACGAACTTCTTGCATATTGTATTATGCCCAATCATGTCCACATGGTTTTCAGCGTAGAGCGATTCGCTGAATCGCTACCTGCGCGAGACGGCGTCTCGCGCTACATTGTCACCGACATCATTGGATCCTTGAAGAAGTTCACGGCGCACGAAGCCAACAAAATACTGTATCGTTCCGGCATCTTTTGGCAGCACGAAAGTTATGACCATGTCGTTCGCAACGACGGGGATCTCGGACGGATTATCGAATACGTTCTCAACAATCCGGTTAAAGCTGGAATGGTCCAAGAGTGGACAAAATGGAAATGGAGTTACTGCAACGTTCCCCTGTAACGCGATTCGCTGAATCGCGAATGGGCAGCGTGAATTGAAGCGGTTGGGAGGCGTGAAGCGCCGAGAATTCTGTAGTGCGATTCGCTGAATCGCGAGGCAGCAACTACGTCATAATGTGAAATGGACGGCTATCCCGTGGTCCGGCGTGGAGCCGGGTTCATTCTTCTCTCGATGTTCGCAGCTTCTTAATTCTGCTTCTCCGCCTCTTCTCTTCCAGCCTTTTCTCTCGCGCTCCGGCCGAGATTCTCGTTGCAATCCGTTTCTTCCTCGGCTTCAGGGCCGCGCTTAAAAGTGCGGTGAATCGCTCGACGGCATCCTCGCGGTTACGCCACTGACTGCGTGATTCCTGCGCGACGACGCGCAATACGCCCGCCGTATCGATTTTCGATTGCAGATGCTTGAGAATTCTCTCGCGGTCGGATTCGGAAAGACTCGGCGACCGGGCCACGTCAAACAGTAATTCCACGCGGGTTTCCACTTTGTTGACGTTCTGTCCACCGTGTCCGCCGCTCCGGGCGAAACGGAACTGCAATTCCGAAATTGGAATATTCAAGTTACTATTTATCGAAACTCCGGGCATGTGTATTATATCACGATGTAGAACATACAAAAAAATTTTAAGAGTTTCTTCCTATTCAAAAAATTAGTATCTTTTTGTAGCAATTCTACTATTATAAGTCTATTATCATGAGTACTTCAGCAACTGTTGACGTTGAGACGCTCTCACGTATTCCCCTTTTTTCAACCCTTCAACCGGACGACCTGAAAAACCTTGCCGACCTCTGGAAATTGGTTTCACGGGATGTCGGACAGGTTATTTTCAGAAAGGGGGAGCCGGCCGGTGCGATGTACGTTGTCCGTGAGGGTGAAGTTGCCATAACGACCTGGACGGAAGATAACGAAGAGGTAACACTGGCCGTTCTCTCCGACGGTGACTTCTTCGGCGAGCTCGGGATGTTTGATGGTTCGCCCCGCACCGCAAGCGCGAAAGTTGTCACCAAGGCAAATCTCCTGGAGATGACGCGCGAAGACTTCGTGAGCTTCCTGCTCAGAAAGCCCGAGGTCTGTATTTCTCTTGCGGGCGTGATTGCCCAGCGTCTGCGCGCGACCAATGAATTGGTTGAGCGACGTACGGCGCGGAACGTCAACGAGGAAATTGAACAAAACCTGAGTTTCGGTCAGCGAATCTCGGACAAGGTCGCGCAGTTTGGCGGCAGCTGGGGATTTGTCGGACTTTTCATCGGCATTCTCCTCTTGTGGGTTGCGCTCAACACCCTGGAAGCGTTCTATCATCCTATCGACCCTTTCCCGTACGCGTTCCTCAATCTTGTGCTCGGAGCCATTTCAGCCCTCCAGGCGCCGTTCATCATGATGAGCCAGAATCGGCAGTCTGAAAAAGATCGATTGCGCGCAGAACTCGATTACCAAATCAATCTCAAAGCAGAAATGCAGATACAAAGTCTTCACGTGAAGCTGGATGAGATCCGCGCGTACGAAATCCATGAGATGCGTGAAGTTCAACGCGAGTTGATTGCCTTTCTCAAGAAGCAGGAAGAGCTTACAAATAAGCTGCGAGTGGGAAAGGCATAAATTGTTTGTCCGTCACCCGCGTGAAACGACGTGGGTGAAGTTTGCAACAAAGAGAGTTACATGGAATAAACCCTTGCTGTGCCGACCAGGTCGGGACGGCGTGGGAAAGGTGTTTTTGAAACCGCAGGACGGATGTTGAATATAGATCGCTAATGAAGAAAATCAAGCAGAGAATATTTCACTCGGATTGTTTCGAAACCCTCGGGAAGAAATTAAGGACCCTTGAAAATGGGCATCCGCTTGTTCTTCAAGGCGTTGCCGGTTCGTTGCTCGCCTTCGTGACAGCAAACGTATTCGAACAGAGTGGCTCGCAAGTGGTGGTGATCGCACCGGACGACGACTCGGCGGAAAAGCTCCGCGACGATTGCACTCTTTTGCTCGGTGAAGGGAATGTGCGATTCTTCGGAACGCGACCGCGTCATCAAGCGCAAATGCTGGATATGAGCGCACCGATTGCCCGGACTGAAACGCTGAAGACGCTCGCCACGGGCACGAGTGTTGTCGTGGTCGCATCGCCGGAGTCCGTGGCCGAGAGTGTTCCGCCCAGGGATAAGTTTACCAGGATGATCATTGAGTTGAAAACAGGTGAAGAAAAGCCTTTTCAGGATTTCATCGCGCGTTTAATTGAGAACGGCTTTGAGCAAAAAGACTTCGTAGAAGGGTACGGCGATGTTGCTGTCCGCGGGGGGATCGTCGATGTGTTTCCGTTTGTCGGAGAAAACCCGATCCGGATTGAATTCTTCGGCGACACGATCGAATCGATCCGGGAGTTTGATGTGATTTCGCAGCGGTCGATCCGGGAGCTGCCCACGGCGAGCATCGTTCCAGCGCTGACCGACGATTCGGTTGACGACACGGATAGACCGCAGGTGACCGGTGCGGCAGATGAGGTGGGAGAACTTTCGGCGTCGTTGTTCGACTACCTGTCTCCCGATGCGATTATCATTCTCGACGGCCCTGCGCTCATCGAGGCGGAGATTGGTGAACTTTTCCAGGAAGGCATCCAAAACCTTTTTGACTGGAAGTTTATCGATGGACGGTCCGGGGCTTTTCGCCGGATCATCAATTCACCGTTTCATCATCAACCGTCGACCGTCGAGAATCAACAATCGACATCTCTTATAGATTTTGCGTCGGTTCTTCAGCCGGCCTTTAATGGAAGCATCAACATGCTGGTCGACACGCTGAAGAAACTTTCCCTGGATGGATATATTATTCATCTCGCAAGCGACACGAAGGAAGAGGGCGCGCGGCTCAAAGAGCTGGTGGAGGAAGTTCTGACCTCTCCTGAAGATCCTTATGCGGTATCGGGGCTCGGAACGCGGATTGCAGACGTTCGACAGGATGAAAATGAATTCCCGGTCCCTCGCCTGGACGGAGGGAAAGCCGCACCATCAGCGGTTACCTTCGATATTATTTCTGAAACGATTCATGCCGGATTCATTTTCCCTCCGGCCAGGCTTGCGGTCTTCACCGAGCACGAAATATTCGGACGGCTGAGGCGTCGTGGATCCGGCAAGCGCCGGCGTTTCAAAGGATTCACGCAGAAAGAACTGCAGCAGCTCCGACCCGGCGATTGTGTTGTCCATGTCGACCACGGCATCGGGACCTTTGCAGGCCTGGCGAAACTAAAGGTCGGGGGGATCGACCAGGAAGTTATAAAACTGCTGTTTCTTGAAAACGATGTCCTGTACGTCAATTTGAATTTTGTTAACCGGGTCCAGAAATACTCGTCACAGGAAAGTCACATCCCGAAACTCAGCAAGCTCGGGGGTGACGAGTGGGAGCGGATGAAAGCCCGTGCGAAACGGCGCATCAAAGACATTGCGCGGGACCTGATTGCCCTCTACGCCCGCCGCAAACATGAACGGGGTTTTGCCTTCTCTCCCGACACGCACTGGCAAAAGGAGCTCGAAGCGTCGTTCATGTATGAAGACACTCCCGACCAGGCGCAAGCGACTCTGGACGTGAAGCGCGACATGGAAAGTGCATCGCCCATGGACCGTCTCATCTGCGGCGACGTTGGATTCGGTAAAACCGAGGTTGCCGTTCGCGCCGCCTTCAAAGCCGTGATGGACGGAAAACAGGTGGCAGTGCTTGTACCGACAACGATTCTCGCAATGCAGCATTACAATACCTTCCAGGATCGGCTGGCACGATACACCGTGAGAATCGAGAGCATTATGCGATTCAAATCGACAAAAGAGCAAAAGAAGATTGTGCAGCTGCTCGAAACCGGAGGTATCGATATCATTATCGGCACGCACCGCCTGCTCTCGAAGGATGTCGCGTTGAAAGACCTGGGTTTGCTGATCATCGATGAAGAACACCGTTTCGGCGTGGCGGCGAAGGAGAAATTGCGCAAGGTAAAGGCGGTCGTCGATACACTCACATTGACGGCAACGCCGATTCCGCGCACGCTGCACTTCTCGCTGGCCGGGGCACGTGACCTCTCGCTCATTTCAACGCCGCCGAGAAATCGTCTGCCGATTGTCACGGAAATAGTGCCCGCAGATTTTACGGATAAGCGCGGACACTGGCAATTTATCCGTGAGGCGATTCTCAAGGAATTGCACCGCGGCGGACAGGTGTATTTTGTGCACGACCGGGTGAACAACATCGATGCGATCGCCCAGCAGGTGCAATCGCACGTCCCGGAAGCCCGGGTTGATGTCGCCCACGGTCAGATGCACGGACACGAGCTCGAGAGGGTAATGTTCGATTTCCTTGAGAAAAAGCGGGACGTTCTCGTGTGCACCAAGATCATTGAGTCGGGTATCGATATTCCGAGCGTGAACACCATTATCGTCAATCGTGCGGACCGGTTCGGGCTTGCGGAGTTGTACCAGCTGCGCGGGCGTGTCGGTCGCTCAAACGTCCAGGCGTATGCATACCTGTTGACCCCGCCGCTGGGCATTCTGCCCAGGCCGACACTGCGCCGCTTGCAGGCCATTGAAGAATTTACCGAGCTCGGTTTCGGGTTTCAATCTGGCGATGCGTGACCTGGAGATTCGGGGTGCCGGCAATCTACTCGGCGCCGAGCAATCGGGCTTTATCATGGAAATGGGTTTTGAAATGTACGAACGCGTCGTCCGTGAGGCAGTGGAGGAATTAAAGCAGGAGGAATTCACCGAGGTTTTTCAAAAGGACGCTTCGAAATTTCCGACTCGCGCATCGAAATCTGTGGAAACTGTCATCGAATCGGATATTGAAGCACTCATCCCCGATTTCTACGTCGAATCCAATTCCGAGCGTCTCGATATCTACCGCCGTTTGTACAGGGCGGTGAGCGATGAGGAACTCACTGCCATGCGGGGAGAATTGCATGACCGTTTTGGTGAGTACCCCGAAGAGGTGGAACATTTGTTTCTTCTCGTCGAGCTGCGGATGGCGGCATCCCGCGCCGGCTTTCAAAAAGTCTCGCTCAAAGGTAAACGAATGTCCATTACGTTGCCCGACGCATCCGACGAACGGTTTTACGGATCACCCACCGGCAGTGATATGGCGGGCGATGGTTACAAAGCGGCGCCATTCCAGCGGATGATGGAAAAGGTGAGCAGCGGAGAAATGAAAGACGTGTACCTCAAACAGGTTGGGAAGGAATTAACGCTGCAATTCATGCATATCCTGCCGGACGGCACAAAGGAGCGGCTGGAAGATACGAAAAGAAAAGTGATGGAAATCGCGCACCAGAGTTCCGTTTCCGGATGAAACCGCATTTTACCGCCTGCTCTTTGTCGTGAAATACAAATGCCGGATCAGGGACCCGGCATTTGATCGTGCTGCGTATGTTGGGATCTCACTTCACGCGTTCAAATTCGAACGTTTCGTGTTGCTTCTTCTTCCCGTTCATGCTCAAAGCCCACTGCTGCGAGAAATGGTCGTCGTCCTTGAACGTCACGACGAGCCCGCTCATGTGGGTATCCTTGGGGCTGGCGAGATTCGTTGCATCCACGTATGAGAAGGTGAGCGTGGATCCATCCATCGAAGTCTTCTCCACGCGCATGCGCGGCTGGTTGCCCATCGAGCAATAGTGTGTCAGCATGAGCTTCTTGCCGTTGAGATGATACATCGTGACCATCGCGTCGGGATGTTCCTCCGACGTAAGCTCCTCCATGAAGGCGCTGCCGTTGGAGACGAGTTTGTAGGAAACGGTGACAAGTTTTCCTTCGCTATTCTTTCCCTTCCATGTGCCGGCAAGCGTCTTCAATTTGTCGAATTGCGGCGTGCTTTTGGTTGTATCCTCCGGACTGCCGGCGATAAGAACTGAAGCGAACGCCATCATCAATAGTGCGACGATAAAGTATTTCATAAGATATTCTCCATTAACAGGTCATTTCTTTTTGTTTTCAGGCATTGAGAATTTCTTTTCGTCGATGGAAACATTCTGCTCGATGGAAGAAAAGCGCTGTGTCGAGCCGTCCCGCGGGTCGACAGCTGCGGTCCGCACAGTGAACGGAACCATTGCTCCGTTAACGGCACGATAATCAGAATAATCGACCTGCTCGGGGATGTCGCCGATCATCGTCTCGGTGATAATAACTCTGCGGAGAAGAAGTCCGCTCGAGCTGTCAATGTAATAGCGTTCGGTATTGTGTTCTCCTGCGGGGGCTGTGAGCAGATAGGCTGTCGTGCCATTCACGGTGTCTTTGTCGCTGACACGCATCGTCTTGGAAAGTTCTTTCATTCTAACGATGGGGAAGAGCGCTCCATCTCGTTTCAGCTCTTCGACTGCATCCGGAGGCAGTTCCCGCGTGCCGCGCGGTGAGCTCATCCAGCCGGCTGTACCATTGACCGTCCGGGTGAAAGCACCGCGATCCCCTGTCGTCGTCGCGGCATACTTGTCCGGTTCCTGCTGGACAATCTCAATAGGGGATTCCTTGCCCTGTGCGTCGACGGAAACTCCCTTCATGATGCGGGAAGAGATTTTCTTCAGCGCATCTGCCCCTCCGAGACCTTTCTCGTAGGAAGCGAGCAACTGTTCGACGCCAGGCATCGAAGGAATGGCCGTGTTCTCTTTCTCAGGCTTAGCGGGAGGTTGGGGAAGCGACATCAACGCCGTCGGCTGCGGTGAGCCATGGTGGCATGTAACACAGGTTACCGCGTTTCTCCCTCCGAAGTTCTTCGTATTCAAATCCATAACCATCTGGATCATCTTTCGGGCGGTGCGTTTCTCCGCCTTATCGTCTTTTTCAAATTGCCAGCCGGTCGAATCGGAAACGTGGCAGTGGTTGCATCGAACGCCGAGAGAAGTTGACATGAAATCCATGACTGTATTGAATTGCGACGCGGGGAGCCCCTTAAGCGCTAGAATGTTCTTTTTCACTTGCTCGGCTGTTTTCATAACCGGGGAGTTCTTTTCCTGTGGCTGGCTATCACGGCCAAATGCCCACGAGCTTGCCGGCAGAAATATGCCGAGCATGGCAACTCCGGCCATATAAGAACGTATGCGTGTTGTTCGAACCATATGTGACTCTCTTCTATTGAGTGATAGTGGATTCATGAATTAAGACAACCAAAAATTGAAAAAGCGTGTCATTCTGATTGATATTTCAGATGCCTCGATTTCGTATTTTGTAGTATCGCAAAGAGTCTCGTGAAATACAAGTTTACGGGACAGCAAGACCTGCGGGTTGAGGATTTGCGAAGTTTCCGCAAGCGTAGTACATTGGGCTATAGCCAGTACCCCGTCAAACTATTGGAAGGAGACGTTGCTGTGTCTACATCAAGGATTATCCTTGCTGCCGTTCTCGGCGGAGTCGCAATGTTCGTGTGGGGAGCGCTCGACCATGAAGTACTGCCTCTCTATAATAACGCTCTCCAGAAGTTCACGAATGAAGAGGCGGTGACCCAGGCCATCGTTTCCGGCACTCCGGTCTCGGGAACGTACTTCATGCCTTACATTGTGAACTCTCCACCGGGTGCCAGCGAGGCAGAAAAGAAAGCCGCCGAACAGGCGAACGAACAACGCTCGCAAAAAGGTCCCCAGATGTTCGCATTCGTTCGCGTTGGCGACTTCGGGTCATTTGGAATCCATCTGCTGGGTGAACTGTTGAAGGATATCGTTGCCACCTTCATCTTTGTCTGGCTGCTGATGGGGGCCGGTGTTTCGTCGATGCGGAATCGAATTCTATTTGGAATCGCGCTGGGGCTTGTCGTCGTTTTTTCAGAAACGATGTCGCACTGGATATGGTACGATGCGGGATTCCTCTATACGCTGAGCGTCGCAATCGATCAGGTCGGCAGCTTTGTGGTGGCCAGTGTTGTAATATCCACAATTTTGCCCGGTGGCGCCATCATGGAGAAAGCATGAGGGTTTGATTCCTACATGTGAAATCACTACGTTTCACGGGTCAATTAACATACACGTTAGGAGAGCTCGCGATGAAAAGAATACTGATCTGCACCATCTTATTCGCCAGTCTGGCGTTTGCACAGGAGGAGAGCGACGTGTTTTCGCTTTCTCCCGCGCATCCTAAAGCCGGAGATGTTATCACCGTCAACTACAACTCCAATGCAAAAACCGCAACCCTGAAGGATGCTGAAACCATCCAGTTGTATGTTCTTATCTGGCGGGGAGGATACGACAACATTGGATTTTTCCAGCTCCCGATGACGAAGTCCGGCGGGACCTGGAAAACAACGATGGCACTGAACGAACCGACGGCGACACTGCTTCTGTTCCGGTTTGTCTCCGGTGAAAAGGTAGACGACCGCAGCGGCAATGTCTGGGATGCAATGATCTACGGAGCCGACGGAAGACCGGTAAGAGATGCACATTGCGCGCGCGCAGTGTTGATGCAGGGAGGGGTAAATTCATTCCGGCACGCTCGGGATCTGGCTGCAGTGAGAGACGAACTTCAAAATGAAAAGGAACTCTATCCCAACAACATCTCGTCGGCCCCGATGCTGGTATGGAATGCACTGCTGAAAGAGGATAAGTCGGGAGAGATGATGTCCTCGATCAAGGAAGATCTTGGCAAATTGTACGAAGCCAGGAAGGACGATGAGTCGTCGCTTCCAGGGATCATTTCCTGGTATGAGCGCACCGGTGACAGCGCGAAGGCCGCCCGGATTCGTCAAACCGAAATTGCTCGGAATCCCGATGGCCTGATCGCAAGAAGCAGGGACTGGAGCGATATTTCCCAAATCAGTGACCCGGTGAAACGGATGCCGGCAATGGAGAAATTCATCGCAGAGCACATTCAGATCAAAGACTCCGAACACGACGATTACACTTTCACGCTGTTCTCAACCTGTGTCGAAGCAAAAGAGTACGAAAGAGCTACACGGGCGCTAGCACAAATTCGGCATCCCCGCTGGGATCAGTACAATGGTCCGGCATGGGACCTGATTGAAAAAGGTGAGCAGTTGGAGTGCGCTGTCGCATGGGCGAAAAAAGGTGTTGAGTTGAGCAGAATCCCTGACACGACCACAAAGCTCTATTATCCGTCGATAGCGGAATGGGAAGATGGAATGAAGTACTTGACGGGCATGGTTCTCGACACCTATGCATATGGACTGATGCAGCTTGGCAAACTACAGGAAGCCGAGGCCCAGTATGTCGAAGCGTACCAGCTCATGAAGTCCGCAGATCTCGATGTCAACAAACGATTTATCGAGTGTCTTATCAGAAATGGAAAATATGATAGAGCGATTGATGTTGCGATCGACTGCGCCAACAAAGGCAAAACCAATTCCGAAATACTCGATGATGTAAGAAAAGGAATTGTAAAAGCAGAGGGTTCAACCCAAACATACGATGCGTTGACCTCTGACCGGAAAACCCGGTTTGAAGAGAAAATTGCCGAAGCAGAGAAAGCCAAAGTCGAGAAGATAAGAAAACAGGTTCTTGAAAGCCGCATCAGCAAACCATCCATCGATTTTACATTGAAGAATCTCAACGGCCAGGCGGTTACACTCTCGTCGCTGAAAGGGAAGGTCGTAGTGATCGACTTCTGGGCGACATGGTGCGGTCCGTGCAAATCCTCCTTCCCGTATTTGCAGAAAGTGCACGATAAGTACAAGAATAACGACAAGGTTGTGTTTCTGGCGCTCGACACATGGGAGCATCAAAAGGATTACGACGCGACCCTCGCCAATGCGAAGAAATTCATTGAGGACAATAAATACACGTTCACTGTTTTGATTGACGAGAAGGTTGTCGATAAATACGAGGTCGACGGTATTCCGACGAAATTTATCATCGATAAAAAGGGTGCGATTGCATTCAAGAGCGTCGGCTTCATGGGTCCGGACATGGAAGAAGAACTGACACAACAGATTGAACTCCTACTGGCTGAATCGGGAAATCTCTGAGACAAACATAAAGGGGTAAATCTCAAGCCTGATTTCTAAATGCAAAAGGCAGCCGGTTGTTTTCAACGGCTGCCTTTTCAATAGCAAAGTGTGCGTCAGGTTACTGCTGTTTGTCCGGCGCGCGATTATCGGGGGGACGCGGTTTCGCTTTCTGCGGAGCTCGCTGACGTGCCGCGTTTCTCGGCTGTGCGCCACTGCGGACCGGCGGCTGATTGGCTCGCCGAGGCTGGAGGCGTTGTCTGGGCGGCGGTACCGCTACACGCGAACGTTCGGGGACGGGAATCGCCTGGCGGCCTTCGATCCTTCGGGGCGCGCGCGCGGGGACCGGTGTGCGAATGGCGTTGTCTCCAACCCGGGGCTCCACCTTCGGGCGATAGGCCTCTATACGCTCGTGGTCCGCTTCGCGGACGAAGCGTTCTCCTGAACCCCGTTCGTTGATGACGACATCAACGCGGTTGACGTGAACGTTCCCTCTGCGTTCCACGAAGCCGACCTCGATGCCGCGATTGATAATGTGACCGCCTTCCATCTGTATATTCAGCGTGGTGCGAGTGCTGCCGAAGAAGCGCCGTGCCCGCTCCGCGGGCTGAATATAGTCAACTGCGCGAGCCGATGCGAAATGTTCGCAAGGTACAAAATTCCAATAATGCAGCGGGGCTACCCAATGGTTGGTAAATCGAATCCCCACGTCTGTGTGGAATTCGGCGTAAGGAGGTAATGGCGCCCACCCGATGTAATTGTCACTGTTCCGCCATTCGACCCACGCGGGTCCCCACGTTTCACCGGGGATCCAGACCCAGCCATAGAAATCGTCAAAGTACCAGCGGCCGTAATGGAACGTTGCCCAACCAAACGGCTCCTCGGAAACCCAGTACCATCCGTAATCAGTCCATGCCCATTTCCCGTACGAATACGGTCTCCAACCATGAGCAAGGTGCAGCGGCCGCCACGCCTCGCCGAATTGTACGTTGACCCATTCGCCGTAGGGAGACAGCGAGGAGTGGAATACGCCGAAACCGGCTTCGAACGTTGTCTCCGCCCTGGTTTCTCCGGGCATGCTTAACGCAACGCGCAGAAGTATTAGTATGAAGATCTTTTTCATTGCTTGCTGGTTCCTCAATCCGTTCAGAATAGAGCTAATGCAAGGACTGTGCCATTTCTTTTTATGAGGTATTGGGACGAAAACTGCAAGAAATTACAGGAAATGTTTCAAATAATAGTCAATCCGTTGAGAATGGGAGACACCGGCAAAATCAATCCCTCAAAGCGCAGAGAGCTATCAAAGCGTGGAGCTGACTTTTCCCTTTTGCGTAGAATTTAGTATATTCTCATCGCCGAGATCACCCATTACACATTTGGAGTTTTTCATGACAACGAAACCGCCATCTTCAGTTCAAGAATTTCCAGCTACCTCCGTTGAGAAAATCGCCTACGAAAGCGTTGGGACCATTCCAACAGAAGAGCCCAACGACCGCAATCGGCTCGGATATCACGTCTGGCGATGGCTCTTGAACAAGCAAGGAACGTTGGAGCAGGCAATTGCTGAATCCGGTTCCCGGTTGAAGATATCGCCGCCGGAGGCGCTGAAGATCATTTCTGAATCCTTGCAGAAGCATGGCATCGGCATCAAATAGAACCGCTGCCCCAACCAACCCCGTCTCGATCAATTACAGTCCCTTCTTATGACCCTCGAGTTTGAAGGCGCCGCGCGCACGGTCACAGGATCGATGCACATTGTGCATGTCAACGGCCGCCGAGTCCTGCTCGATTGTGGATTGTTCCAGGGACATCGCGAGGAAGCGAACCGGCGCAACAGTACATTTCCATTAGAGCCCGCTTCGGTCGACGCGGTTGTGCTTTCTCACGCGCACATCGACCACAGCGGAAACCTTCCGAGACTTGTAAAACATGGGTACGAAGGTGCAATTTATTGTACGCCCGCGACGCGAGACCTGTGCTCGGTCATGCTTCCCGACAGCGGCTTTATCCAGGAAAAAGACGCCGAATTCGTTAACAAGAAAAACCAAAGACTCCATCAACCGCCCATTGAACCGTTGTACACATCGCATGATGCCGAAGCGGCCATGAAGAACTTCCTCGCCATTCCGTATGACCGGGATTTTGATGTCGTCCCGGGCCTCACGGCGAAATTTGTGGATGCGGGTCACATTCTCGGTTCCGGATCCGTGCGGATAACCGTGAAGGAAAACGGTTCGGTCAAGACTCTTGGCTTTACCGGTGACATCGGTCGATGGAATATGCCGATCATTCGCGACCCGGCCTTTATGGGCGATGTCGAAACGTTGATTAGCGAGAGTACCTACGGCGGGATTCTTCACGATCCTCCGGGAGACATGGACAAACAGTTGCTGGATGTCTTGAATCGTACATTTGCCCGCGGGGGAAAAGCGATCGTGCCAGCATTCAGCGTCGGCCGAACGCAGGACATTGTCTTTTCACTCCACAAGATGAAAGACACGGGTGCACTACCCGATGTCCCGATTTACGTCGACAGTCCGCTTGCAATCAATGCCACCGATATATTCAAAAAACATCCAGAGTGTTTCGACGACGAGATGCGTCAGCACATCATCCAGCATCACGATCCGCTCGGCCTGAGCCGGCTGGTGTATGTCCGGACGGCGCAAGAGTCGAAGAAGCTGAATGACCTCAAAGAACCATGCATCATCATTGCCGCGTCGGGTATGTGCGAAGCCGGTCGCATCCTGCATCACCTTGCGAACAACGTAGGAGATCCTCGCAACACGATCCTGATCGTCGGTTACCAGGCAGAAAACACGCTCGGCAAACGACTTGTTGACGGATGGGATGAGGTAAGAATTTTTGGGGATATCTACAAACGAAGAGCCGAGGTGGTCGCACTTAATTCCTTCAGCGCCCATGCCGACGGTAATGAGCTATTGAAGTACATAGGGCGGTTCAATCCGGGGCAGCTTCATAAGATCTTTCTTGTTCATGGTGAGATTGAACGTCAGCAGGCGCTGCTGGCAGGGCTCAACGAGCGGGGCTATGGCCACGTGGAAATACCCATTCGGGGCCAGAAATTTGAGATGTAGATCATGACATGTTGCTCACAGAGCGGCAATGGGTGGTCTACAACCTACCGATGCCTACGAGAAATTCGTCGACGAAATCATATCCCTTACAAGGAAACGTAGCGGGCACAAATTAACGCGTGGATTACAGAGGAAGATATTGAAGGTGAGTTGAAAAGGCCAACACTCCCGTCAATATTTCTAAATTGGCTCGCGAGTTGCGTTTGGTGCATATATTGAGGTCAAAAGGTTTGAGTATCGCCATTTTCGAACAAACAAACGGAAGAAAACCATTTCGGGTGAGTTGATTTCCTGAAATCCGTTTATTAAATTTCAGGTAATCGTTGGGAATGGAGTGGGGAGAGTTGTCAAGAAGCGAGGTGAGTAAGATGATTCTCGTTTCAATGGAAGAATTGACCATAAGCGTTTTTGTTTTGATGAAAACCCGCGTTGTCCCGGTTCATCGGGATGATGTGGGTTTTACCTTTTTGAACGGGATCTTACAAAGTTATACTGGCTAAGGGAATGCGGCGAACCGAATACGTTGAAAGATGCTTCCGTGAGAAGAGAATTCCAAAGGTAACCGACATGAAAGCCGTGATTCTGTTCTTATGCGTGACATTCGCTCTCCCGGCAGTCAACTATGGCCAATTATACAGGGTCCCATCGAAACCAATTTCTGTTACTGTCGCAGACGTCAACTTGGATGGATATCCAGACATCATCGTGGGTCACGACCTGAACGCCGAAAATGGATGGGGCGGAATTTCAATTCTCTTAAACGATGGAAAAGGGAATTTCACCCTGAGAGATTCCATAGGTTTCTCCACGGCGCAACCGGCCATCAGGGCAGTGAATATTGATTCGGATCCTCATCCTGAAATATTTGCGTTAACTTATAACAGCGCAAAGACCAACGAATATATAGCCGTCATTTGGAATGGCGATCCCGACAGCATATCATTGTTTCCTTTGAACAGAACTGATCCAATCTCTGGTTTAGAAGTTGATGATGTCAACGGCGACGGCAAGGCTGACATAATCGTATGGTCAAATAGCGGAATGTTCTGGGCGATCCTCTACAATCAGGGAAACGGAAGCTTCTCGCTGCCGAAATACTTCGATTTGCCGTACGCTCCAATCAGTCTCGCAATAGGAGACCTGAATGGAGACGGAAGAGATGATATAGCAATTTCAGAGAGCGGTGAATTCATACAGATCTATCTTAACAAATTGTCCGGTTTTGACGCTCTCAGAATAGACACCAGTCCGCTTACTCTCTTTGATGTCCGGATCGCAGACCTTAACAATGACGGGAAAAATGAAATCATGGCGTTCGACGGAGAGATCATTCTCAACCCGACGAGAATCATGATTTACTCTAGGAATGTCGACAGCAACTTTGTTTTGACCTACGCCAGTCAGGCGATGAGTGTGAGAATGGAGAGTGTCTCCTTAGCTGACGTGAACAACGACGGGTATCCCGATATCATTTGCAATTCCTCGGTGCAGTATTCTACGTCAGACTCCGCATTGTTTTATACTTACGTTTTACTCAACAATGGAGACGGTACATATGCAAATCAGGTCGATTACTATACAGGAGTCTGTTCGCAGAAATCCATAGCCGCAGATTTGAATGGGGATGGATGGAAGGACCTCGTTACACTCAATACGGATTTTTACAACCCTTGGCCCGATACGTGCAGTATTCACATTCTTTTCAACGACGGAACCGGGAAATTCATTGACAATTTCGCGACCAATGCATTCTGGCGCCGCAGCACCGAACTAGGTCGAGATGCCGTTTACTCCTTTGCTGTGAAACAAGGAGTGGGAATACTTGCAGGAAGCGATGTGGGAACATTCCATTCGATGGACAACGGTGGCTCATGGTCAGAGCTGCTTGGCTTGGTCACTGATGCATTTGCCGTGGATTCAGCAGGGAATATCTACGCCGGAACGGAGGACAATGGCATATACCGATCGACAGATAACGGGGCCACCTGGAAAGCGGCAGATTCGAGTTACAACTGGGTCTATGCTCTGACGATAAATAAGAACGGAGATATCATCGCCGGCTGCCTCGTAGAAGGGATTTATGTTTCAACAGACGGAGGAAGTCATTGGGAAACAAGAAATAACGGGCTGACAAATCTCTGGGTTCAGTCTTTAGCAGTCGATATCAATGGGGACGTGTTTGCTGGAACAGGAGGAGGTGCATTTCGTTCAACAGACTATGGAAACAATTGGACCGCGATAGATGTCGGGCTGGAGGATTCCACGATCAACTGCATCGCCGTAAACGAGAACGGAAGTGTTTATTGCGGAACGGAAACCGGGCTATATACTTCCACCAACAATGGAAACAACTGGACGAGGACAAGCTTGCCAGAGAACAGTGTTCAAGCAATACTCGTGACCGCTCCGGGAGACTATTTTGTTGGCACATTTAGAAATGGGGTTTATCATTCCACGGATAATGGAGTTACCTGGACACAAGTGAACGGTGGGTTTCTGGATCCATCGATTTTATGTCTTGCTTTTGATGGCGAGGGTTATTTGTGGGCTGGGGGAATGGGGGGCGAAATATATAGAAGCTTGAATTCAGTGACATCTGTAAGTAAATCCGGTCCATCGATTCCTTCAGAACACAAGTTGTATCAGAATTACCCAAACCCATTTAATCCCAGCACAGAAATCAGATATGAGATTGCAACGGTTAGTCGGGTGACATTGAAGGTATATGACGTGCTCGGACGAGAGGTAGCGATCTTGGTGAATAGGAAACAAGCACCCGGCGCTTACACAGTAGCATTAGATGCCAATAGGTATAAACTGAGCAGTGGTGTTTACCTTTACAGACTTTGTGTGGGCGGTGAATTCTATTCAAAGAAGATGTCGTTGATCAGGTGAGAAAGGAGGTGTCAGGCCTTCGTAATACCTGGTGTTAGCGAAAAACCTGAACGGCGATGTTTGCGCCACCGCCGTTCAGTCGAAGCGGCAAACCAACGGGTCATCGTCGAAAAGCACTGCCGAACAATCGGCAGCAAGGCGCCGTCATGTTTGCGTAAGTGCAATATACACAAGCCAACGCGCATTATCAATAGTTTTCGCAAAAGGAGAAAGTTCACATGAAAAGTTCATATTTCATCTTATCGGCACTTCTTTGTGCGGCTACTCTTGCAAAGGCACAACAGACGGTGAACGTCTCGAAGACGGAGGCTGAAAAACTCGTACTCAATAAGGTTCTTTCGACTGACGTAGGTAAAGTCGATATTTACATGGGGATGTCCCAAAGTTAGTTGAAATTCGGGTTTGAAAATCATCATGGCGATGCTTATTCTGGGGAATAAATTCTCTCAAAAACTTAAACCCTGGAAAGGAGTCATCGCCATGACAAAAGCAAAAGTACAGAATAATAAGCAACAAATCAAGTTGGTTTTTGGTGAACCGCCTGAAGGAAACTTCGACGTGGAGCGGTTGGTTGAGGAGCTAGGATTGGAACTCCAAGCACTGACGACAAGTGCGGGTGTTCTGATCATGACCGGGATCATGGAACAGGAACGCGATCATGTTGCAGGGAAGCGTTACGACCGAGGGACAACGGTGGACCGGTGGGGAAAGCAGAACGGGTACGTGATCGTGGGTGGTCAAAAGGCCCCGGTACATTGTCCGCGTTTGAGAAGCAAAGATGGCAAAGAAGTCCAGTTGTCGAGTTACGAACGGTTCCATGACTCTAATCAACGAACGCAGGCAGTGTTTCAGCGATTGGTCTCTGGCCTGAGTTGCCGGAACTACCCTCAGGCGATAGAAACGATACGGGAGGGATACGGGATATCAAAATCCGTTGTCAATCGTGAGATGGTCGACGCGACAAGCAAGCAGCTGAAAGAACTCTGTGAGCGGGATCTATCTGAGTTCAATCTCTGTGCGTTAATCCTCGATGGAGTGAAGCTCGGAGATAGTGTTCACATTGTCGCTCTTGGTGTAGAAACGACTGGAAAGAAGGTAATTGTGGGGTTCCGGGAGGGTTCGACAGAGAATGCCGATGTGTGCGTGATATTGTTTGAAGACATGGTGAAACGAGGGCTCAAGACAAACGTCCCGGTATTAGTCGTGATTGATGGATCGAAGGGGCTACGCTCAGCAGTGGAGCGGTTCTTCGGAAGCAGAGCGAGCGTTCAGCGGTGCCAGGTTCACAAGCGAAGGAATGTCAAGCAACACCTTCCGCAGAAGTACCATGCGGAGTATGATCGGAAGATGCTCGCAGCCTACAAGATGACATCGCATGATGATGCCAAACGAGCACTGGAATCGATAGGACGCGAACTCGATCGGTTGAACCCGGATGCAGCTGGGAGTCTTCGGGAAGGACTGGAGGAAACGTTGACGCTCCATCGGCTTGAGATACCGGCATTGCTTCGCACATCGTTCTCATCAACCAATCTCATCGAGTCGGCATTCTCACGTGGAAGGACCGTGATGCGGAACGTCAAGCGCTGGATGAGCTCCGAGCAAAAGCACCGATGGGTCGCGACAGCATTACTTGAAGCAGAGAAGAAGTTCCGGAAGGTACGAGGGTGCAAGTCGATGGCAATCTTGGTAAATGCTCTTGAACTGGATTACAGAAGGAAACTTGAATCTAACAAGAAAGTTGCGTAAATAACAAACCCTCAGATTGCATTGTCATACGAATTTCAACTATGAATGGGACAAGCCCCTATGTCAGCGGCAGCAACTCTTACTGGATAGTTAACTCTACTTCCACGACTGTCGAAGCAGAACTGACATTCTGGGGATCACCGAATCAATGCCCCCCACCTTCGTCGGAATTCAATGGACCGGTCGACTACACAAATTGCCTGACTGGCGGGAGTCTCGCTGCAATGCAGAGCGTGCGGGAAACGGGAGTTCCATTTAGCTCGGGTGGTCGTGTAAACTCAATGAACGGAAATGGAATTGCGGTAACAAACGATTCAGTGTTAGTAAGTAGAATTCAGGATTTAAGAACTCAAGTAGAGAGCAACCCCAACACGGCCCTCGATGCGCTTCGACTATTGGCAACCCTTGCCGGATCTGGAAGAAGACTGTCTTATGCACTTGGAGTCTCCTGGGATGATTTCTTGACGCAAGTCGCTTCAGCGTCATCATCGGCCAGTTTCAAATCGCTAGTGACGGAGTATCAAATTCAGTCCAAGATGGATCAGAGGGACTTCGATGGCGTGATTGCCCTTGCCAACAAAGTGCTCCAAAGCCATCCCGCGGACGATGTTTGGCTGCAATGTCAACTGCAAACCACCTGGGCTTTAGCCGAAAAGGGAGACTTCGTAGACGCCCGGGCACTGTTTAACACGACGAGAAGCCGGGGATTTGCCATCGACTCAGTGAGCACTGCCCATCTTGGACAGTGTCTTGACATCGTTGCCAAAATCGGAACCCCCGCATCTGCTACGTTTCAACAACCGAATCAGGAATACACTGCTCCGGAAATTGCGAAACCCACATTTTTCAATTTGTCTCAGTGCTATCCAAATCCGTTTAACCCGACCACCCGTATTAACTACAGTCTCCCCACAAATGTCTATGTTGTACTGAAAGTGTATGATGTAATCGGACGTGAAGTTGCGACGCTGGCTAACGGATATCAAGAGGCGGGGTATAGATCGGCAGAATTCAACGCGAGCAACTTGCCAAGCGGAGTCTACATTTATCGGCTGCAGGCAGGAAATTGTTCCGCCGTGAAGAAGATGCTGTTGATGAAATAACTCCTCACTGAAAACAAGAAACCCCGTCCCGATAAAATCAGGACGGGGTTTTCAGTTTATTCGAAAATCAGTTAGATCTTCGTAACGTTTGCAGCCTGAAGTCCTTTTGGACCGCGCTCGACTTCAAACTCGACTTGATCGCCTTCGGCCAGGTTTTTATACCCGTCGCCGGCGATGGCTTTGAAATGTACGAAGACATCTTCTCCGCCCTGCCGCGTAATGAATCCGTAGCCCTTTGCTCCGTTGAACCACTTAACCGTTCCTTTTTCCATGGAACATATCCTTTCTTCCCGCCAGGGGCGGGTGTTGTTGTTGCACCCCGAGATACCTTCGGGTAAGGTGTACGCCGACGAGCTGCCTTTAAAACACAAAATCGCTTTGAATGGCTTCCTGTTGCACCATTCGTAGCGATTCTTGATTGCTGGTTGACGCTTACCTTGAAGGGGCTTACGGTATCACAGCACGATCTTAAAAGCGCAAAAACGGTGTACTGTCATTTGCTATACTAAGATAAGCATATTCCCGCCTACATGCAAGAGCCTTTCATTAAATTTCGCGAAGATGTTGAATATTGGCTAAAATTAATGTATTTTCTTGCGGGATAATGTATATGAAAGTCGCCGTCGTTCAAACAAATCCGGTTTTCGGCGAGATTCGCGCAAATGTGCAGGCGGCAATCGAGCTCATGGGAGACGTTCGGGCAGACCTTTATGTCCTCCCCGAGCTGTTTAACACGGGGTACAACTTTGCCGACAAGCGGGAAGTTGAGCAGCTTTCCGAACCGCTTGCAGGAAAGACGTTTGATTCTGTTGCTGAATTTGCAAGAACGAAATCATGCTATGTTGTCTACGGTTTTGCTGAACAAACGACGAAACCCGGCTCTCGAACCCCGAACCGCGAACCCCGAACCGACAACCAAGAACCAGGAACTACGGACTACAATTCCGCGGCGCTCGTTGGACCGGGCGGCATCGTGGGATTATACCGCAAGGTCCATCTGTATAATAGAGAAAACCTCTTCTTCGCTCCTGGCGACCTGGGCTTTCCCGTTTTTGAATTGCCGTTCGGTAAAATCGGCATCATGATTTGTTACGATTGGATATACCCTGAAAGTGCGCGCTCCCTCGCTCTTGGCGGGGCACAATTGATTGCCCATCCCTCGAATCTCGTCATGCCGTACTGCCCCGACGCTATGGTGACACGCTGTTTGGAAAACCGAGTTTTTGCTGCAACGGCCGACAGGATAGGCGAGGAAGAACGCGGCGGAGTAAAGTTTCGTTATATTGGTAGTAGCGAAGTGGTTTCCCCCCGCGGGGAGATCCTCGCGAGACTCGGAAAGAACAAAGCCGGGATATCCGTGGTTGACCTGGACTTCTCTCTGGCGAGCAACAAACGCGTAAATGAATTCAATGACCTCTTCAGGGACAGGAAAGTTGAACAATATAGGCAATGAGGTCAACATCCCCGGCGCAGGCTGTCATGATGCCGGATAAACATACAGGCGGTACAGCGGCAGTACTTTAATTCACCATCATCTATAACATCTTCAGGAGTGAGCATGAACAAAAAACTATGGATAGGATTCATCGCGGTGTTCATAGGGATATCCATCCTCAACATCCTCATTCACGGGGTGATTCTTTCGTCGGAGTATAAGTCCGACGCCATGATGAGGCTCATGAGACCGGAGAGCGAGATGAACAATCTGATGTGGGTGTATTATGTGGTGAATCTCATTGTTGCGTTCTTCTTCACTCTCGTGTTTTCAAAGGGATATGAAGGGAAGGGAATTGTGGAAGGTGTGCGTTATGGATTCTACATGGGAATGATCATGGCGACGCCGATGGCGTATTCGTCGTACGCGATGTATCCCATGCCCTATTCCCTTTGCCTGCAGTGGTTCCTCTACGGAATTGTAACGTATATCATTTTGGGTATCCTTGTTGCCCTCGTGTACGGACGCAAGCCGAAAGAACCCGCGGCAACGGCCTGATTTTTTCTATTGAAACTCTTGGCGTTCTCCTCGATCGTCGGGAGGACGCCTTTCATTTTGGCTTTCGCCGGTCCTTTTCTTACATTCTTTTCGTATGATAGAATCACTGCGCATTCTTTTAACCGATTCCACGGATATCTATGGCGGAGGACAGTTTTACGTGCTCGAGATTGCGAAAGCCCTGCGCGCCAGGAATCACGCGGTCTGGGTTTCCTGCAAACCCCTAAACCTCCTGCGCGAGAAGTGCGAACAGGCCGGCGTGCCGTTATTCCCGCTCGATTTTCCTCCGAAGGGGCAATTGGTAAAGTTTGTTTCCAGGCTGCGGCGATTTATCGTGGAACAGAAGATTCATATCGTTCACACGAACAGCAATTATGACCGCACCGCCGGCGCCTTCGCGGCGTGGCGTGGAAATGTGGCACATGTCACCAACGTTCACAGCCTTCATTCCATTCAACATAACCTCACGCACCGGCTTCGCAACAGGGTCATGACCGACCATTTTCTCGCCGACGGTGTACAGGTCCGGGATATGCTGGTGAATGAGAACCACATTCCCGCATTGAGAGTTTCTGTTTTCTACCATGGGGTCAACCCTGCGGAAATGCAGCGGGATGAGCGTCAGCGCGGCATCATCAGGGCTAAATTTAGTTTTACCGATGACCATATTGTTGTCGGACATGTCGGCCGCCTGGTTCCCATGAAGGGGCAGGAGTATTTACTCAATGCGTTTGCTGAAGTTGTCCGGAACAATCCAAAGGCACGCCTGGTTCTGGTCGGCGACGGGGATTTGCGCGAGGAATTGTCGTTGCTGGCGCAAACGCTGGGAATTCAACGGGAGGTGACGTTCACCGGTTTTCGCGACGACCTCGGAGCATTGTATTCGTCCTTCGACATTTACGTTCACTCTTCTGTTGAAGGAGGAGGCGAAACCATCTCGTTCGCAGTGCAGCAGGCGCTCGCGCAGGAACTGCCCGTGATTGTGACGAATGTAGCCGATGTTGTCGAGAATGTCCGGGAAGGAGTGAACGGATTTGTTGTCCCCGACAGGGACGCGAAAGCTCTTGCCCAAAAATTGATGATGCTTGCCGCCAATCGATCAATGTGCTCGGACATGGGGAAGGAGAGCCGGAAGTATCTTCTGGAGCGTTTCACGACGGAACACATGGTTTCAGCGGTGGAAAAAGTATATCGGAGTGTTTTAGAAAATCGGGACAAATAGCACGAGGCCGATCCCATGATCAATGTCACCAAGACATACCTCCCCCGCTCCAACAGTACGTCGGGTATCTGGAAAAAATCTGGGCAGCCCATCGCGTGACCAATAACGGTCCACTGGTTGTAGAGTCGAAAAAAAGTTAAAAAAGCATCTCGGAGTGAAACACCTTTTCTTTGTTTCCAATGGGACGATTGCACTCCAGCTTGCCATCCGGGCGCTCGGCGTGAAGAAGGAAATCATTACAACCCCGTTTTCGTATGTTGCTTCGACGTCGTCAATTGTCTGGGAAGGCTGCCGGCCCAAATTTGTCGACATCAATCCGCGCACTCTCTGCATCGACGAGAAGAGAATCGAGCGGGCGATCACAAAGGACACGCAGGCAATTCTTGCAGTTCATGTGTACGGCAATCCCTGTGAGGTGACCGCAATTGAATCGATCGCAAAAAAGCACCGTCTAAAAGTGATCTACGATGCAGCACATGCCTTCGGTGTGAAGTACAAAGGGAAATCCATTCTAAACTACGGCGACATTTCGACCATCAGCTTTCACGCAACGAAGGTCTTTCATACCGTTGAAGGCGGCGCGGTCATCACGGGCGATGACGGGCTCGCACATCGATTGTCCTATATGAGAGATTTCGGACACGATGGCACGGAGCGGTTCTTCGGGTTGGGTGTGAACGGCAAGAACACGGAATTACATGCCGCGATGGGGTTATGTGTTCTTCCGAAGGTCGGAATATTCTTGAGACGGCGCAAAACCATTTCGGACATGTATTCGAGAATGTTCAAAAAGAGTTCTCTCAAAATCCCCGATCGTAATCCTGAGGGGACGTTCAAACTACGCATATTTCCCCGTGATCTTTCCCTCGGAGGGAGTGATGCTGCGGGTACGGGAGTATCTGGGGAAACAGGAAATCTATCCGCGCCGGTATTTCTATCCGTCATTGAACGAACTCAACTACGTACAGCGGGACCATCTTCCCGTCTCGGAGGATATTGCCAAACGAGTTCTTTGCCTTCCATTGTATCCGGATCTGAAACTCAGTGAAGTGAGGACTATCGCGCAGTTGATCCTCGAACAGATTGACAATGCTTGAACCGCTGAAGACTTTTCCCTCTCGAGAGCATCTTCCTTCCCTCAAATCGTAAACCCGTTGATACGCCGGCCCGGAATAGCATAAATTGCCCCGGGTAGCCTCACCAAGGCAAAATTGTTGGATTCCGGAGGCCTATTTCATATATTATAGTCTGATTTCCATCACTTATCCAAAAGTTCTTTAAATTAGGCGATTTATGGCATTCGAGCGGTGAAAACATCCTCCCCCAGGTTGCCCGGCTTGAGGAAGAAAATCAACGGCTGCGCAAAGCCGTCGATGAGCTTTCGATCCTCAACGAGCTCGCCCGGGTTATCAGTTCGACGATGAATCTTGATGCAGTCATTGAGAACATTGTCAAGCGCTCAATGCGCGCCGCGCACGCGGGGCAGGGAGTCATTACGCTGGTGGACCAGCATTCGAGCGACTCCATGAAAACCCTCGTTCGCGCCATGGGCGATTCGCGCGAACAAGAATCCTTCCATTTGAATCAGAGTTTGCTGGGGTGGATGCATCTCAACAAGAAGCCCATCCTTATCAACGATCCGAAAAACGACGAGCGCTTTCGAGGCGTGACATGGGAAGAGTCAATTTATTCGCTGCTTTCTGTTCCGATGATGACCAAAGGCGCCCTTGTCGGCCTGTTGACGGTCTACAACAAAAAGGATGGAAAAAGCTTCACGGATGACGACCAGCGATTGCTGGCGATTATTGCAGCACAGTCTGCGCAGGTCGTGGAGAACGCACGCCTCTACGAAGAAGAAAAAGCGCTGCATCAAATGAAGGAAGAAATCCGGCTCGCTTCGAGAATTCAGATGGAGCTCCTTCCGAAAAACCCTCCTGCCATCAAAGGATACGATATTGCCGGGAACAGTCTGCCGGCAAAAGTTGTGGGAGGAGATTACTACGATTTCATAGCGGTCGACGACCATCGCTGGGCAATTTGCCTGGGGGATGTTTCGGGCAAAGGATTGCCTGCCTCGCTACTCATGGCAAACCTTCAGGCCACGCTTCGCGGTCAGACGCTTCTGGATGTTGCTCCCAAGGAATGTTTGCGCCGATCGAACACGCTCTTGTTCCGCAGCACCACACCCGACAAGTTTGCGACGCTGTTCTACGGGATACTGGATGTCAGCCGGCATACGCTTTGTTTTTCCAACGCAGGGCACGACAATCCGTTTCTGTTGACACAGGGCGGGGAACCGCATCGACTGAAGACTGGTGGAACGGTCCTTTCTATCTTTGAAAATTTTCCGTACGAAGAGGAAGTGATTTCTCTGCATCCGAACGATGTTCTTCTGATCTATTCTGACGGTGTGACGGAGGCGATGAATGCGACGCTCGATCAATTCGGCGAGGAGCGCCTGAAAAAACTGCTCATCGAGAACAAAAATGTCTCAGCATATGAGCTGGTGGAGAAAATCATTGCTGCCGTCAAGCAGCACGCGGGCAGCTTTCCGCAGTCGGATGACATAACGCTCGTTGTCCTCAAGCGAACGGCTGAGTGAGAGCCGTACGTGTAGAGACGAACTGCTGTCACTGCCTTTCAGCGGATCATGTCGCCCTAGGGAAATTGGATAATGACAGGTCAAACCATGATCGGATTAAGTCATCGTGTCATTTATCCATTGAACCATTTGAGCCAGAGGATCGTGTGCCTTCGGCGCACAGTCAATGAAAAAATGAGGCAATGAACAAATTTCTGTGATAGGAACCACGATTTCCCACTATAAGATTCTCGAGAAACTGGGTGAAGCTCGCCTGCACTATCGTTTCGGCGGACAGGGCGGACCTGTCCCCCGGAGTCCAATTTTATCGGCGGGGCTTTCCAAATGATCGGATCTACAATTTCGCATTATCGCATTCTGGACAAATTGGGCGAAGGCGGAATGGGCATCGTCTATAAAGCCCAGGACACCAAGCTCGACCGCATCGTTGCACTGAAATTCCTGCCTGAACATCTCACGGAAAACGATGCCGAACGTGCCCGCCTGATGCAGGAAGCGAAAGCGGCTGCGACGCTGAACCATCCCAATGTCTGCACGATTTATCGTATCGATGAGTTCGAGGGGAAACACTTCATTGAAATGGAATACGTGGATGGAGAAACCCTGCGACACAAGATTCCGCTTCAAAGTACATCCGATGTGCTCAAGTTTGCCATTCAAGTCGGCGAAGCGCTGCAGGAAGCCCATGCGAAGGGAATTGTTCACCGTGACGTTAAGGCGGAAAACATCATGGTCAACGCAAAGAATCAGATCAAGGTAATGGATTTCGGTCTTGCGAAGCTCAAAGGTTCACTGAAGCTCACGAAAACTTCCAGCACCATCGGGACGCTGGCATACATGGCCCCCGAACAGATTCAGGGCGGGGAAGTTGATGCGCGGTCTGATATATTCTCATTCGGTATCGTCCTGTTTGAAATGCTCACGGGAAAAACTCCGTTTCGCGGTGAACATGAAGCGGCGATCATGTATTCCATTGTCAATGAAGAGCCCGATTCTATCCTGAAGTTCAAATCGGATAGTTCTCCCGAAATCGACCGCATCATACAGCGGTCACTGGAAAAGGATCCGGAAGACCGGTACCAGCACGTTGATGATATGGTGAGTGAATTGCGCCGTGTGCAAAAGCAATCGACCAGAGTCATACGTGCAATTGCCGGAGATGGCATGGCGGCCCAGAGCCTCATCGAATCAAACTACTACCGGCTCAGGCCGAACCGGCGTGTCAAAAGGGAAAATACTCATGTTGGGGGCAGCGGCAATTGTTCTGGCCGCCATTGGATTGACTCTGTACTTCTTTACTAGCCATCAACAAGCGATTGATTCGCTCGCCGTGCTCCCCTTCGAAAACGTTGGCGGCAGCCAGGACCTCGATTACCTGAGCGATGGAGTGACCGAAAGCATCATCAACAACCTCACAAAGATTCAGGGACTGAGAGTCGTGCCGCGAACCTCTGCGTTCAGATTCAAGGGGAAGAATGTGGATATCTATGAGGCCGGTGCCAAGCTGAATGTGCGGGCGATTCTGACAGGTAAAATTGTTTCCCATGGCTCCAATCTTGATGTACAGGTGGATCTTATCGACATAAAAAATGAATCACAGGTATGGGGTAACCGTTATCAATCGGATCTGAACAACCTCCTTTCACTTCAGGATAACATAACGACGGAAGTCTCCTCGAAACTTGGCATTGGTGTTTCACGGGAAACGCAGCAGAAACTCTCGATACGTTCAACTGATAATACCCAGGCCTACCAACTGTACTTGCAAGGTCGTTACTATTGGAATAAGCGCAATGCTGTAGCACTTGAGAATGCCATCAATTTCTTCAAACAAGCAATTGAACTTGATTCAAATTATGCCCTGGCGTACTCAGGCATGGCAGATTGTTACATCGTACAATCACAATATTCCGGGATACCGACGAAGATAACTGTTCCGCTTGCGCGTCAGTTTGCACAACGGGCACTGCAAATCAATAATTCTCTCGCTGAAGCACATACAACACTTGCGTTCAGTTATTTTTCTGACTGGAAATATGACGATGCTGAACGTGAATTCAAACAGGCAATTGCCTTGAACCCGCGTTATCCGACAGTCTATCACTGGTACAATATTTTGTTGGCAAGAACCGGACGAATTGATGAAGCATCAGTTGTTATTAAACAAGCGTACGATTTAGATTCGTTTTCTCCGGTCATTACACTCAACGTGGGTGCTGTTGAATTATTCAAAACACACTACGAAGAAGCTCTCCAATATTTTCAAAAAAGTATTCAGCTTGAACCGTCCTTCGCTCCGGGTTATGAATTTAGCGGCATTGCATCGATGGGATTAAAACGGGATCAGGATGCACTTGCCCAGTTTCAAAAAAGTGTCGAGTTATCCGGACGATCGAGCGAGGCATTGTCATATCTGGGATATTGTTACGGCAAGACCGGAAAAAGGGAAGAAGCACTCAAGCTTCTTGATGAAAATGAAAAACGCTACCGGGATGGAACCGGATCTGCTTATAACATTGCCGCTATTTATGACGGACTTGGTGAAAAAGATAAAACGCTGGAATGGCTAGATCGTGATGTCCAAGATCAAAGTACTTGGGCGACCGACTTATTGACCGACCAAAGATGGGATAATATTCGGACGGATCCGCGTTTTGTTGCTTTAATGAAGAAAGTAGGCTTGGCAAAATGATCGGACAAACAATTTCGCATTATAAAATTCTCGAAAAAATAGGCGAAGGCGGAATGGGCGTCGTCTATAAAGCCCACGACAGCACTCTCGATCGCGACGTTGCTCTGAAGTTTCTCCCCCAGCAACTTTCTGCCTCGGAAGACGACAAAGCTCGTTTCATGCAGGAAGCCAGAGCTGCCTCCGCTCTCAATCACCCGAACGTGTGCACCATCTATGCGATCGAAGAGCACGAAGGCCGGCTCTTCATCGCGATGGAATATGTCGATGGACAGACACTCAGCTCAAAGAAAAGCACTGTCAGTTTCAAGCAGGCAGTCGACATCGGCATTCAGATCGCCGACGGACTTGCCGCCGCCCACGAAAAAGGGATCGTCCATCGCGATATCAAGCCGGACAACATCATGATCCGGAAAGACGGGATCGCGCAGATAATGGATTTCGGCCTCGCGAAACTGCGCGGCAACGTCACCCGGCTCACCAGGGAAGGGAGTACGGTAGGTACTGCGGGATACATGTCTCCCGAACAGGTGCAGGGTCAGGACGCCGACCATCGTTCAGATATCTTTTCTTACGGCGTAGTTCTCTATGAACTCTTCACGGGGCAGCTTCCGTTCAAGGGAGTGCACGAAACAGCGCTTGCGTATGAAATTGTGAATGTCGATCCCGCTCCGATGACGGCCGTCAAACCGGATCTGGATCCAACGCTCGATGCGATCGTGCTCGAATGCCTCGAGAAAGAACCGCGGGAGCGAACACAGTCGGTTGCGCAGGTCGGACTCGATCTCAAACGCTACCGCCGCGAATCGAGCCGCCAGAAGATGAGCCGCATTACCGCCGCCCGTCCGGCATATAAAGCGGCCGAATCGAATTCTCCGGAAGAAAGAACTGAATCAGCGGCGCCGCTGAAACCTCGGGGGAATATCCCGCTCTTTATTCTTGGCGGCCTCGCTGTTGTGTTCTTGGCGTGCAGTGTCTGGCTCGCGGTCGTTATGGTGAAACAAAACAGCACTGATGGTGTTCCGGTCCGTTCGTACATCCTCGCTCCGGATAAAATGAATTTTGCCCAGCAATCGGGAACGGCCGGGGAAGGGCAGATCGCCCTCTCACCCGACGGCACGATGCTTGTTGTTGTCACGGCGGATTCTTCCGGGAAGACACGTTTGATGCTCCGGGAGCTTAACAAGCTCTCCGCGAAAGAGCTGCCCGAAACGGAAGGAGCTTTTTATCCCTTCTGGTCTCCGGACAATCGCTTTATAGGTTTTTTTGAAACGGGCAAGATGAAGAAGATCGAAGCTGCCGGTGGTCCACCCGTGACGATCTGTGAGGCGGCAGATGCCCGCGGCGGCTCGTGGGGACCGGACGGCACGATCATCTTCGCCCCGACGGCAGGTGACCCGCTCTACCGCGTCTCATCGGCCGGAGGACCGTCGGCGCCCTTAACAAGACTTGATTCTTCTCACCAGGAACGATCACACCGATGGCCGCATTTTCTACCGGATGGAGATCACTTCTTGTATTTTGCCCGGGCAAGTTTCGGCGGAGTGGAACGTGAAGAAGATGAAATGGTCATTGGTTCTCTCGACGGCAAACCCGGAAAGCGGCTGATCTCGGCGAAAGGTAACGTTGAGTTTTCCGACGGTTACCTAATATATCTTCGTGAAAATACAGTCATGGCACAGCCATTCGACGAGAAGAAATTGGAGATCGCCGGAGATCCGGTTCCCCTCGCAGAGCCCGTTGAATATGATTTGAACTACAACCGGGCGGTTTTTTCTTCTTCAAGGAATGGACTCATCGTTTACCAGCAAAGCAACACGCAAAACGGATGGAAATTGGTGTGGTATGATAGGAATGGAAATCCAGCAGGCGGGGTCGGCGAGCCGGCTCAGTATGGAAGTGCTTTTCTTTCTCCCGATGGCAAGAAAGTCGCTTATGACGTTTACGATCCACAGTCGCGGAACCGGGATATCTGGTTGTATGATCTGACGAGATCGATCAAGACACGATTCACATTCGACCCGGCGGTCGATGAAACTCCGATCTGGTCTCCCGATGGAAGCCGCATTATGTTCCATTCCGACCGGCGCGGACACTATGATCTCTATACAAAAACCACCAGCGGTGCCGGAGGCGAAGAGGTGCTTCTTGAATCACCCGAACCCAAATATCCCCTGGATTGGTCTTCGGACGGAAAATATATTCTCTATGGTGTTACCGATCCGAAAACAAAGGACGATCTCTGGATCTTACCTCTGACCGGCGATAAGAAACCGATCCCCTTTCTTCGATCTGATTTCAATGAAGACCTCGCACAATTTTCGCCGGACATGCGCTGGATTGCCTACCGATCGAATGAATCTGGAAACTGGGAATTATACGTGAGACCGTTTCTCGGGACGGATGGCGCCATCGCCCGGGATCAAACGCGGAAATGGCAAATTTCAACGAACGGCATTTCTACGATTTCCAGCAACAAGTGGTGGGGGCACAATGGATCGAATTTGTACTACATGTCTGCCGATAACAAGATCATGATCGTCGACGTAAAATCCACGGAATCGACATTGGAAGTCGGCACCGTCCGCCCCTTATTCGAAATGAAAACCACCGGGGCAGTAGGTCTTTCGGATTTCACTGCGGATGCGCAACGTTTCCTGCTGGCTCTCAGCGTTGGGAACCAGGGATCCCTTCCTTTGGTGATCATCACCTCATGGGAAAAAGACGTGAAGAAGAAATAGAAAGAATTTTATCAATCAATCATTAAATCATTGAAACAAATGATTGGAACAATTGAAACAATGGAGCAATGAACAAATGAATCAATTTCCTATATGACCGGACAAACAGTTTCACATTACAAGATCTTAGAAAAACTTGGCGAAGGTGGAATGGGAGTGGTGTATAAAGCCCAGGACACCAAACTCGATCGCTTCGTGGCGATAAAATTCCTTCCCGAACGGATGTTGTCGAACTCCGAGAGCAAGGGGCGTTTCATGCAGGAAGCAAAGGCTGCCGCCGCACTGAACCATCCCAACATTCTTGCAGTGTACGAAATTGACGAACAGGACAACAATCTGTTCTTTGTGATGGAGTATGCCGATGGGATGACGCTGAAAAGGCACATCTCAAATCTGTTCGCCAAAGGAGAATCCGCCTTCGGCGGGAAGGCCGGGACGGGTATGCCGGTCACCCAGGCGATCGAATGGACCACCCAGATCGCCCAGGGACTAAAGGCCGCCCACGAGAAGAGCATTGTCCACCGGGACATCAAGCCGGAGAACATCATGCTCACGGGAGACGGAAAGCTGAAGATCATGGACTTCGGAATAGCGAAGATCAGGAGCAGCTCCGGATTGACCAGAACCGGAACCTCGCTCGGGACTCTCTCCTACATGTCGCCCGAACAGGCGCAGGGAGATGTCGCCGATCGCCGTTCGGATATCTGGTCGCTCGGCGTCGTGCTCTACGAAATGCTGACGGCCGACCTTCCCTTCAAAGCCGAACACGAGGCAGGTCTTTTGTATTTGATCGTCAATGATGAACCCCCTGTGCCGAGTCTCATGGACAGAAAGATCCCGCATCAAATGGATGCGCTGATCCGGAAGATGCTGGCGAAAGTGCCGTCGCAGCGCTTTCAGGACACCGACGAAGTACTGCGGGCTCTGCAGGATGCCCGATTGGCGATTGAGCAAACTCCTTCTCCGGCACACACGAAGGCAATTGCGGTCCTTCCGTTTGGGAACATTAGCCCGGATAAGGAAAGCGATTATTTTAGCGACGGCCTCACCGAAGAATTGATCATCAACCTCTCGAGGTTGAAGGATATCCGCGTGGTGCCGCGTACGACATCGATGCAGTATAAGGGTACCGGCAAGGAAGTGAAAGCGATCGGGAGGGAACTTGGAACGCGCTACATTCTGGCAGGCAGCGTTAGAAAATTCCAGGATAATCTTCGCATTGCCGTCGAGCTCGTCGATGTCGATGCGGATGCCCAGCTCTGGGCGGAGACCTACAAGGGAAAACTCGCCGACGTTTTCGATATTCAGGAACAGGTTTCCAAACAAATCGTTGATGCACTGATGGTGAAGCTGACTCCGAAAGAGCAGGTGGTTCTCACCAAGCGCGCGACGCTCAACCCGCAGGCGTTCGATTGTAACCTCCGGGCGAGAGATTCGCTCTACCGCTTCACCAAGAACAGCGTGCAGACGGCGATCGAACTGTTCCGCAAAGCCATTGAGTATGATGGACGATATGCAGATGCCTATGCGGGCTTAAGCGAGGCGTACGCGCATCTTTATCAGCAGTTCGAAAGAAAGGATGCCTGGCTTGACAGGGCGCTGGAGGCTGGGCTGAAAGCGCTCATGTATGATCCATCCCTGTCGGAGGCGTATTCTGCGCTCGGCCTCGTGTACCTCTATAAGAAGTCCAACGATGAAGCGCTGGAGTCGAGCCGGAAAGCGATCGAGCTTAACCCGAACAATCATATCGCCTACTGGATTCTTGGCCGGACGTACGTGACGACGGATCGGACGAAGGAAGCCGTCGATTCATTTCAGAAGGTCGTTGAACTGAACCCCGACTTTTACTCGGCATATTCCGATCTGGTCCTGGGTCTTGAGCGCTCGGGCGACCAGGAAAGGCATAAGAAGGCGCTCGACGCGGCGCTTCAGATGTTCCCGCGGTACCTATCACTTCATCCAGATGATGCGCGGGCTCACATGCATTTTGCCATTATGCTGGTCCGGTCCGGACGCACCGACGAAGCCAAGCCGAAAGCCGAGCGGGCAATTGAGCTCAGTCCGAATGACCCGCTCATGTTTTACAACGCCGCGTGTTTTTACGCCAACGTCGGCGATACTTCTCTTGCACTTCGCACTCTAAAGAATGCCGTCTCCTCGGGTTACGAATTCTATGAATGGATCAAACGCGATCCCGACCTCGACAGCATCCGCAACGAGCCGGAATACGTTGAAATGATGAAGGGAAAGTAAAAAACGAAAAGAATTAACTCATTGGAACATTGAATCATTGACACATGTGATGATCGATTCATTGTGTCATTGGCATGGGCGTTAATGAGTAAATCGATAAATGATTAAATGAAAAAAATAGGCCTATGATCGGTCAAAGAATATCACACAAACCCTCACCCTATGATCCCTCTCCCACTTGTGGGAGAGGGATGTCACGAAGTGACAGGGAGAGGGTTGCTAAGGACAATGTTATGATTGGACAGGCAACATCACACTACCCTTTTTCTCTGTCATTCCCGGATGCTTTCATCGGGAATCCAGAATATAGATGCCCGCTAAAAACATGCGGGCATGACACGGAGTAATTATGATAGGTCAAATAATATCGCATTATAAGATACTTGAGAAGCTTGGTGAAGGCGGAATGGGGGTGGTATACAAAGCCGAAGATACCAAACTCGACCGCTTTGTTGCACTTAAGTTCCTTCCGCAGCATCTGAACGCTTCTGAACAGGACAAGGCAAGATTCATACAGGAAGCGAAATCGGCTGCCGCGCTCAATCACCCGAACGTTTGTTCAATAATTGATATTCAGGAACACGACGGAACGATGTTCCTGGTTATGGAATTTGTCGATGGACAGACGCTGAGGGAGAAACGGGGAACAATCAGCTTTAAGCAGGCCATCGACATCGGCATCCAGGTTGCCGACGGGCTTGCCGCCGCACATGAGAAAGGAATTGTTCATCGCGACATTAAGCCCGAAAACATCATGATGCGTAAAGACGGAATCTGTCAGATCATGGACTTCGGTCTGGCAAAACTCCGGAGCGCGTCAAGCAAGATCAACCGGCTGACGAAAGAGGGTAGTACGGTTGGAACCGCGGGCTACATGTCCCCCGAGCAGGTGCAGGGACAGGATGTCGACCACCGGAGCGATATTTTCTCCTACGGCGTTGTGTTGTATGAGCTTTTTACCGGACAGCTTCCGTTCAAGGGTATCCATGAAACCGCCGTTGCCTATGAGATAGTGAATGTCGACGCTGCACCGATGACGTTGGTGAAGCCCGATATCGATCCGGGTCTCGACGCGATCGTGCTTGACTGTCTTGAAAAAGATGTCAAAGAACGTTGTCAGTCCGTTGCCGAAGTTGCACGCGATCTGCGCCGGGTGAAACGGGAATCAAGCCGCCAGCGTGCCAGCAGAGTGACAGCCTCCCGGCCGGCGTTTGTCCAGTCGGCAACGATGCCTGCAGTGACGCAACCTTCCGAAGGTTCCAAACCTTCGGAAGGTTCACCAGGATTGCCGTGGATCGTGAGCGGAATCCTTTTTCTGATTGCCGCCGGAGTGATTGCATTCCATTTTCTCACGCTTCCCGCCCCGGAAGGAAAACGAGTTATGCGGTCGCTAATTCTTCCCCCCACGAGGACAAATTTTAACATGCTGGTCGGAGGACATCTTGCCATCTCTCCCGATGGGAATAACATTGCATTTATTGCTACGGACTCCAGCGGTGTTGACCGTATCTGGGTACGTCCGATCAATTCTTTGACGGCGATTTCGTTATCAGGGACCGAAGGTGCAACGTATCCCTTTTGGTCTCCTGATAGTCGTACGATCGGATTTTTTGCAAGTGGAAGGCTTATGAAAATTGATGTTTCGGGCGGTCCGGTTCTTACGGTTTGTGATGCCCCTACCGGTCGGGGGGGCACATGGAATCAGAATGGTGTAATCGTTTTTTCTGCTGGATCAAGTGACCCGCTCTCCAAAGTTTCAGCGGCTGGAGGCATCCCGACGAGGATTACCATGCTGGATACTTCCCGCCGCGAAAACAGTCACCGTTGGCCCTGGTTTTTACCGGATGGGAATCATTTCATCTACACGACTCAAAATCAATCGGGAAATGCCAGCGATTATGACGCAATCAGAATATCATCACTGGATTCTTCGATGGACAAAACTCTATTCTCCGGAAACTCGAATACATGTTTTGTTAAGGGACATATTTTATTTGTTCGTCAAGGGACATTGATGGCTCAGCCGTTTGATCCTGGGAAACTTGAACTGATCGGTGATGCCGTTCCGATTGCGGAGCAAATCCAGTACAATGCCGCTCGTAGTAAGGGAATGTTCTCCGCATCGGTAGATGGCTTATTGATTTTCCAAAGCGGCGAGAATCAGAACCAACGAATTGCCGTGTTCGACCGCAGCGGTAGCCGGATACATCTGGTTGCCGATTACAATCCGGAAGCCCCTAGGTTTTCACCGGATGCAAGCCATATTGCTTACTACATTATTGATAACCAGACCCGCAATGCCGATGTCTGGGTGAACGAACTGTCGAGAGGAGTGAGTTCACGATTGACATTCAACCCTGCATTCGAGGTTGCCCCGGTCTGGTCGCCTCGCGGTGATACCATTGTCTTCGGTTCAAACAGGAAGGGTGTATATAATCTCTATTCGAAAAGTGCAAACGGGTCGGGCGATGAACAATTATTGTTCGAATCGAACCGCGACAAGTATATGAGCGATTGGTCGCGTGATGGACGGTATTTGACATTCACCTCATTCGGAGATCCAACAACGAAAACTGATCTCTGGGTTCTTCCGTTGTTTGGCGACCGGAAGCCGATACCGCTTGTACAAACTGAGTTCAATGAAGGGAACGGCAGTTTTTCACCCGATACACGCTGGATTGCTTATCAATCTGATGAAACCGGAAAGTTTGAAATCTATGCACGTTTACTGGACGGCTCCGGTGGAAAATTCCAGATATCAACAAACGGCGGCACTCATCCACTCTGGAGATCTGACGGCAAGCAGCTCTTCTTTTCTTCAATCGATAGGAAATTAAAAGTGGCATATCTGACTGTAGGCGCAACCACCATTACAGTCGACAGCGTAGCCACGTTGTTTGATTTTGAATCACGCAGTATTTCGGGAAACAATATTAATGATGTCAGTCGTGATGGCAAACAATTTCTTGCCGTTGTCACGGACTCGAAGCAAACATCGACCCCGATCACGCTTGTGGAAAACTGGGATGAGGAGCTGAAGAAGAAATGAAGAGAATTGAAACATTGACATATTTTCTCATTGAATCATTGGTGAATGGGTAATGAGTCAATGGATAAATAGACAAATGAAGAAATTACAATGATCGGATCCACGATCTCTCATTACAAGTCCACAAATCACCGGCGAGTGTTTCTTACGAGTGGTTGTGATCTTGCGGACCCTGACGAATCCGCCTTGGCGGATGAGGAAGGGACTCCCTCATGATAGGACAAACGATTTCTCATTACCGGATTTTAGAGAAGCTCGGCGAAGTTCGAAAATCACCCACGAGTGTTTTTCGACGAGTGGTGGTGATTTTCAGAATCCCGCCTTCTTTTGGCGGGAGCTGCATAGAAGGGCTTTTATGGTAGGTCAAACAATATCTCATTACAAGATTGTAGAAAAGTTAGGCGAAGGCGGAATGGGCGTCGTCTACAAGGCCCAGGATGTGAAACTTGACCGTCCCGTCGCGCTGAAATTTCTTCCAAACCATCTCCTTGCATCGGAGCAGGAGAAGGCACGATTCATCCAGGAAGCCAAATCTGCATCCGCCCTGAATCACCCGAACGTTGCAACGGTGTATGAGATCGATGAGGCGGATGCTCCCGATTCCGCCGGAGCCCCGGCGGGCAGGCAGATGTTCATCGCGATGGAATTTGTGGACGGCGTTACGCTGAGGGGAAAAATGAAAACCGTTTCGCTGAAACAGTCCATTGACATCGGCATACAGCTTGCAGACGGCCTTGCGGCGGCACATGAAAAGGGTGTGGTTCACCGGGATATCAAACCGGAAAATATCATGATCCGTAAAGATGGAATTGTGCAGATCATGGATTTCGGATTGGCGAAACTGAGGGCAAGCGGCAGCAAGATCGCCCGGCTGACCAAGGAAGGAAGCACTGTCGGCACCGCCGGCTACATGTCCCCCGAACAGGTACAGGGACACGATACCGATCACCGTTCGGATATTTTTTCTCTCGGAGTCGTCCTGTTCGAACTCTTTACGGGACAACTTCCTTTCAGAGGAGTTCATGAGACAGCCTTGCTGTACGAGATCGTCAATGTCGATGCGGTACCGATGTCTGCGATCAAACCCGAGATAGGTCCGGAACTTGATGCCATAGTCCTTGAATGTCTCGTGAAGGAACCCGGTGAACGCTTTCAATCGGTGGCGGAAGTCGGAAAAGAATTGAGACGCTTCAAGCGGGAGTCAACCCGGCAGCGCGCGACCAGGACGATCGCGACCCGTCAATTTCAGAAAGTGAACAGTGTTGAAAGTGACTCTCCGATCGAAACTGTTAAACCGTGGAAGCGATTCTTCTGGCCAACGCTCTCAACTGTACTGCTGATAGCGATTGCCTTGCTTGCATGGAGCCCGTGGCGAAAGGGGACTGCGGCCGTCACCCAGGTCATGCGGTTCCCGATCAATCTTCAGCTGACAACGCCGCTGGTGGCAGGTGCTTCCACGGTGGCGATCTCTCCTGACGGAAAGTATATCGTTTACCTCGCATTGTCTTCTGGGACACCGCAGCTATTTCTTCGACCGATCGATCAATTTACCGGGCGCCTCATTCCTGGGACGGATGGGGCAAGTGATCCATTCTTCTCTCCCAGCGGCGAATGGATCGCCTACTTCGCGGACCAAAAGTTGAAGAAAGTTTCAATTTTTGGCGGCTCACCTCAAGAAATATGCCAGATCCCCGGATACATGCGCGGCGGTTGGTGGGCGGATGATAATTCAATCTGGTTCGGGCATATCAACAGCGTCATTTACCGTGTATCCGCGAATGGGGGAAGCCCGGCCGAAGTCACCATTCTGGACTCTTCTAACCTGGAGATCAGTCATCGATTTCCACAACCATTACCCGGCGGAAAGAACGTTCTCTTCACCATAAAGCACAGCAACATATCAACGTTCGATGAAGCTGTTATTGCAACGGAGAATGTTGAAACGCATGAACGCAAGGTTCTCATCCGAGGCGGATCGTTCGCACGGTACATTCCAACGGGACACATCCTGTACGCGCGAGGTTCCGCAATATATGCCATACGATTCGACCCTGTCAAAATGGAAGTGTCGGGTTCTCCCTTACCGGTCATTGAAGGTGGAATGCTCAGCCCTCAATCCGGTGATGCCAATTTTACCGTTTCCAACACAGGCACACTTGTGTATGTCCCGATGGGAGCCCTCCCTGATTTTCAAGTGCGTCTTATCTGGCTCGATCGCCTGGGAAACCGGCAGCCGCTCCTCGACACGCTCCGCCCGTATGGTGACGGCACATTCTCGCCGGACGGACAAAAACTCGCAATGGCCATCCGTGCAGCGAATGACGATATCTGGGTTTATCAAATCAGCCGGGGCACGCTTACCCGATTGACATTCGGCGGCGGCAATAGCGACTTTCCTCTCTGGTTGCCTGACGGGAAACGAGTGATGTATGCATCCGAACGTGGAAGATCGATCGGTTTGTTCTGGAAACCATGGGATGGAAGCGGTGCGGAGGAAAAAGTAGGCGATGCAGTCGGCTTAGATCCATCATCACCACCTTCGATCTCACCGGACGGAAAATTCGTCGCCTACGGTAAGAATGGTGATATCTGGGTCATGCCGTTGGATAACGAAAAGAAATCTGTCCCGTTTATCCAATCGCCCGCCTTTGAATCCGATCCGTCATTCTCAACGAACGGGCAATGGCTATCGTACACCTCGAACGAGTCGGGGCATAATGAAGTATGCGTGGTCCCCTTCCCGAAGCGGGATGGGAAATGGCAGATCTCAACGAATGGCGGTTATTTTGCCAGATGGATGCGCAACGGAAAGGAACTGGTGTATCTTGAAGGAATCAAGATGATGAAGGTCGATGTTCAGCTTGAACCCACATTTGATTTTTCCGTTCCCCAGAAAATGTTTGAGCTTCCGTCGTTTAATGGATTTCTTGATCCGGCTCCCGACGGGAAGAAATTTGTGCTCGGAGTGGTCCAATCTACCAACTTCGACGCTACGCAAGTCAACGTTGTGGTCGGGTGGTTTGATGAACTCAAGCAGAAATTTGCTCAGGCATCCAAGTAAAATCTTATCTCGACGAAACAATCTGCGAAGAAACAAACAATGCACTCTCTCAACGACAAATGACCATTGACCAAGACCATGATATGATCGGACAGGAAATTTCACATTATAAGGTCCTCGAGAAACTCGGTGAAGGAGGGATGGGTATAGTTTACAAAGCGCAAGATCTGAAGCTTGACAGATTTGTTGCCATCAAGTTTCTTCCCGCGCATCTTTTGGCGTCTGCCGAGGGCAAGGAGCGATTCCTGCAGGAAGCAAAGGCAACTGCCGCACTCAATCATCCTAACATTCTTAATGTTTACGAGATTGATGAACAGGATGGCGGAATGTTCTTTGTCATGGAATACCTCGAAGGACAAACGTTACGATCCCATATTTCGAGGTTGAAGTCGAGCACGGGTCTTCCGTATACTCAGGCGATAGAATGGGCAACGCAGATCGCCAACGGGCTTCAGGCTGCGCATCAAAAGAACATTGTTCACAGGGATATCAAGCCGGAAAATATTATGGTTACGGACAATGGCCGGTTAAAGATCATGGACTTCGGGATTGCCAAACTCAAGAGCGGTTCCGGATTGACAAAAACGCGCACCTCACTCGGGACGCTTTCCTACATGTCTCCCGAACAGGCACAGGGCATGCCGGCAGATCAGAGATCGGACATCTGGGCATTAGGTGTTGTGGTCTATGAAATGCTCACGACCGATTTGCCCTTCAAAGCTGAACATGAAGCGGCACTCCTGTATCTCATTGTGAACGACGATCCGCCATTGACAAGCTCGATGGATAAGAAGATTCCACGCCACGTCGATCCCGTCATTATGAAGATGCTGGCAAAGAAGCCGGATCATCGGTATGCGAACATGGGCGAGGTCATGCAAGCCCTGACGAATGTCAAGAATGAAATTGAAGCGAGGGGGGAAACAACAAAGATGAAAGGCATTACCGTCTTGCCCTTCGGCAATATGAGTCCCGATAAGGATAGCGATTACTTCTGCGATGGATTGACGGAAGAGCTGATTGTCAATCTTTCGAAACTCAAGGATATCCGTGTCGTGCCCCGTTCGAAATCGATGCAATACAAGGGAACCACAAAAGAGATCAAGGTGATCGGCAGAGAGTTGGGAACTCGCTATGTTCTTTCCGGAAATGTGAGAAAGTTCCAGGACAACCTCCGCATCAGCGTTGAGTTGATCGAACGTCGAGACCGATGACCAACTCTGGGCAGAGACGTATAAGGGTAAACTTGCCGATGTGTTTGATATTCAAGAGCAGGTCTCCAAACAGATTGTCAATACGATGTTGGTAAAGATTTCCCCTTCGGAGAAAGTGGTTCTGACCAAACGTTCGACTCTGAGCACCGAGGCCTTTGACTGCTATCTTCGGGGTAGGGATTTTCTCAATCGTCGGACGAAGAATGGTGTGAATTTTTCCATTGACCTGTTCCAGAGAGCTATTGATCTGGATCCGCGTTATGCGAGCGCGTATGCTGCGTTAGGGGAATCGTATGCCACATATTACCAGGCATTCGAGAGAAAAGAAAGTTGGTTAGAGAAAGCAATTGAGTCGAGCCTGAAAGCTCTCATGTACGATCCCACATTGTCGGAAGCATATGCTGCGCTTGCCCTCGCATACTATAACAAGAAACAGTATCCCGATGCACTCGAAACCGGGCAAAAGGCGATCGAGCTTGATCCAAACAATTACGTTGCCTATTGGATCCTTGGCAGAATCTACCGGAACTTGGATCGTGACCGGGAATCGGTCGAGCTGTTTAGCAAGGTCTTGATGCTCAATCCCGATTTCTATTCTGCTTACGGTGACCTCGAAATGGTTTACGAGCGCTTGGGTGATATGGTGAAATTCAAGGAGACGTCCCATCGGGCGCTTGAGTTCTATCCCCGATATCTCTCACAGCATCCGGATGACGCGCGCGCGTTCATCTACAATGCTCTTGCATTAGCACGAGTGGGTAAGATAGAGGAAGCAAAACTCAAAACCGCGAAAGCGCTGGAATTAAGTCCCGACGATGCCGTTATGATGTATAACGCGAGCTGTTTTTATGCTCAGATCGGTGAAAAATCATTGGCAGTGCAGGCTCTCAAAAGAGGAATCGACGCAGGTTATGAGAATTATGAATGGATCAAGCGGGATCCAGATATTAATCGCATCCGCAACGAGCCGGAGTACATTGAGCTGATGAAAGGGAAGTAAGAAATGAAAAGGATTGAATCGTTGTACCATTGTATCATTTGCGCCGGAGGCGCATCAGCCTCTGGCTGAGATTCATTGGGTCAATGAACCATCGAAGGAATAAAAAAAATGTCTATGATCGGTCAGACAATATCTCATTTCAAATTCCCGGACCTGCAGGATGCAAAAGCAAGATTGATGAAGCTCAATGGATCAGCCCTCAACTAAACCGGAAGAAAGGAGAAGACACCATGTACATGCGATTAGTTCAAATGAAGGTAAACCCGGAGAGAATATCGGAAATGAGGGAATTTTATGATCAAAAGGTCATCCCAGCCCTCAAAAGCACCAACGGATGTCTTTTCGCGAGCCTTATGCGGAGCGAGGAACATTCCGGCGAAGGGGTTTCAATGACTCTTTGGGATAATCAAGCGAATGCGGAAGCCTACGGCAGCAGCGAACTATATCGGAATCTGATTGAGGAAATCAAAACCTTCCTTGCCGATTCCGCGGAATGGAAAGTTCAGCTTTCAAAGGACCTGACGTTGGAATACGTTCCTGTTGTTGAGGAACCGCTCGTAAAATCGTATTCGGTCGGAGCATTCAAGGAGGGTGCGGCATCACCGGCGGATAGATCACAGTCCATGTATGTCAGAATTGTTGCGCCAAAGGTTCGCCCCGGAAGACTGGAAGATTTCGAGCGGATTTACACCACCGAAGTTATCCCCGCACTGCGATCAGTGAAAGGTTGTCGCTATGCATATCTCACCGAGGGTTGGACAAATGATGTCGAACTCTTCTCCGTGACCGTCTGGGACAGCCAGCAGGATGTGGAGAACTACGAGCGAAGCGGACTCTTCAATAGCCTGAGCGATAAACTGAAGGATACGTATTCGGAATCATACCAGTGGAAAATGCAACTGGATAAGGATTCGGGCAAGAAGGTTGTCATGAGTGAGGATGCGGCTGTGGAGCACTACCGCGTTGTTACCGGTGTGAGATTCGGCGGACAGTGAGGAGAGGTTTCGTTTGGTGAGAATCGCACATGAAAACGAAAATCCTCGGTTGCACATGGGGCGGCAGCATCATCAAGGCCGACGTTGTGGCAGCGTGCGGCTTGCACGTGGAATTCGCTAACAGGGTGGTAACAAGCCCGGACAGAAAGATCTTCGTCCTGCCGTATGGGAGGGAGAACTGAATTGATTCATTTTTCCATTGTACCATTCCCGCAGGCGGGGAGTTACCTAAGACCGTTATCGCACAGCTTGCGCCTCAAACTGTCCCGACGTTAGGTCGAACCGCAGGCGAACATCTTTTCCGAATCCATTCAAGACAAGATCCATTTCCTGCGCTCCCTGAAGGAAATGAGTCATCTCCTTGCGGAGGTTGAACATCACAAGCATTGATTCCGATTTTACCAGCAGGCCCTGTTTCCTCATCCAGACGTAACGCGGTTTGATGTGCACGCCTTGGTCGTTTTGCAGAAATATATTTTGTGCCAGGTCATCCATTTCCGGTGGCATGTCAGTCATCCCATAGAGCGGATTTCCCAAAACTCCCTCATGGCTTGACGTTGGGGTTATGATGCCTCCTGTCGACTGAGATCCTGACGGGAAGACGACGTTGATGTATGGATTCTGGCGGGCCTTGATGTCGAAAGTCACAAGAAACATGAGCGAATCCAATTGCAAGGCGCTCTTGTAAAAACTGCCTTTGGCGTCAAGGTAAGAATTCGTCTGCCAGTCGACGTGCATGCCTAAACACTCTTTGGCCTCCTGCTGGATGTTCATCTGATAATCATCGTCGGAAAGCTGTTTCTTGTTGTGCTGCTCCTGGTTAAGGGCAGTGATGATAAGCGGCGTAAACGGAAGCGCAAATACCCGTATGCTTGCGTCGTTGTCTTTGGCGTTGTTCGCCATCGCTCTCCCGATGACCATGCGGCACATGTCATTGGACCACTTCGACGGAGGCGTGTCCATGATGCCGTTGTAAATCCAATCTGTCGTGATGGCACAGCTTGTCAGCAACACCACAACGGTGGCCAGTAATGCCTGCATCAGAAAATGTCTCATACCATCCTCGCACTAATCGATAAAGATAGAACAATCGCCACTCTCAATGAGTTTCCCGGAAATCCCCCGGCCGGGGATACGGCAATACTCTTCCTGTAAAATGGATTGCTATCAGTATCCTTGCTTGTCCTGATGTCCGAATGGCTTCGAGGTCATCTTCAAGCACTTTCTGTTCCTCATATGCCTTGAGGTCCCGGACCGTACCATGAATGCGGTGCAAAGCCGTCTCGATACGCTCGATTCCGCGGAGAAGTTCGGAATCGCCCCCCATCCTTTTTCGTATCTCCTGGGTTGTCAGCGAAATGACCGCGAGTGGATTGTTCACATTGTCCTGCAGCAGTGTTGTGATGTCGTTGATAATTTGCTGGGAAATTCTCTGCTGGTCGACGATGCGCTCCATGTCCCGCATACGCTCCCTTTCTTCCTTGTACGCTTTTTGAATCTTCTTGAATTGCGAGAAAGCAAATGCCGCGAGCCACATGAAGAATAATGAATCGAACTGGAGAATGTAATCGAAAAAACTTCTTCTCTCGCCGATGTGTTTGAAGAAGTTAAACGAGGTAAAGAAATAGTACAGATAAATCGCCAGGCCGATGAAGAGGATCGGATACCTGTCGATAAGCTTCTTGGTGTTGTTCCAGAGTGTGTTCACATTGGTCCCCGTAGTATTGATGGAAGAACGCACATGACCTTTGTTGCGCTACCGTTGTAATGTTCGCTCAAAGAATGATAGAATGCGCGTCCACGCATCCTGCCGCAAATCATGGCAAAAACTTAATCAAGGATACAAAAAGGTAAGGAGATAATCAAGATTTGCTTCTCCCACCTTTTTTGACGAAATTTTCTTCAGAGGATCGAACCTTGGACTCATAGTCCATTTATCCATTTATCCATTAATCCAATACTCCATTACTCCATTTCTTCATTGATCATTGCCTCCATTATACATTGACCTTGCCGTTCCGCTAGCGGTCGATAAATTATTCACCTACACCGTGCCGCCGGAGCTTCACCATGCCATCCAACCCGGAGTGCGCGCAGTTGCACCGTTCGGGAAACGAACCGTGGTCGGCGTCGTCGTTAAAGTATCGACACGCGTCCCGCAGTTCAGTTCTCCTTCCGCACATCTCCGGGCTGTCCAGGACGTTCTTGACCTCGAGCCGATCATCTCCGGCGAATTGTTCCGTCTCGCCGAATGGATGGCGGATTATTATTTCGTCTCTCTCGGTGAAGTTCTGAAAAGCCTCCTCGTTCAGGGAGCGCTGCGTGCCGGGAAACGCAGCGTCAGGTTAATCGTGCCCGGCATTGAGCAGGCGGCCGCGCTGGAATCGATGACAAAGGCACAACAGGATATATTAAGGACATTATCGAAATCGCCGTCCATGAGCGTTTCCAGTCTTCAGAAGAAGATCGGGACCAAAAGCATCTATGCGACACTGAACGCGCTTGAGCGGGAGGGTTATCTTAGCATCATGGAAGAAGAGCCCCGGTTGACAACCACATCCAAGACAGAAAAAGTGATTGAGATCGATGAAACGGCAAGGACACGTTGGCGCCAATGGCTCGCGAGCATTGAATCGGGAAAGAGCCGCGGGGGAGCTTCACGCCAGATCGATGCGATACGAAAACTGATCTCGGTGGAATCGGCAAACATTCCCGTGACCCGGTTTCTCAGGGACACAGGGATATCTCTTTCCACGTTGAGAACGCTAGAACGCAAACAACTTGTCGCGATCGGGGGGCGGGAAGTCTCCAGGATAACGGAGTACGATCTTTACCCGTCTTCACTCGGCGCCCGGGACATCGTTCTGAATTCTCATCAGAAACAAGCGTTGGAGATAATTCAATCGGGATTAGAGCAGAATCGATTCCAGACGTTCCTGCTCCATGGTGTCACCGGAAGCGGTAAAACGCAGGTGTACATCGAGGCTATCCGGGAAGCATTGCGGCTTGGGAAAACAGCCATTGTTCTTGTGCCTGAAATTTCGCTAACGCCGCAAATTGTCCGGCGTTTCAAATATCATTTTGGCGACAGGGTCGTGGCGATTCACAGCAGGATGTCGCTCGGCGAACGTTACGATATCTGGCGGCTGGCACGGGAAGGCCGCTGTGATATTGTCATAGGTCCGCGTTCGGCCGTCTTTGCGCCGCTGCGGAATCTCGGACTCATCGTCGTTGACGAAGAACAGGAGGCTTCGTACAAACAGTTTGATCAAACACCTCGCTACCATGCGCGCGATGTCGCCATCATGCGGGCAAGTTATGCCAACGCCGTTGTCGTTCTCGGTTCTGCCACGCCGTCGTTCGAGTCGTATACGAATGCCGTAAATCTCAAATACAAGCTGATTGAACTTCCGGAGCGGGTTGACAACGCACGGCTGCCCCGGATCGAGATTGTTGATATGACCGCCGAGCGGCAAAAGAGACTCTCGCTTTTCCGGGATGAGCGGCTGGCCGAATTCAAGGTGGATGCGGCGAAAGCCCGGGCATCGAAACGAAAATTTGAATTCGATTCCATATCCGACCTGCTGAAAGAAAAGATCGGAGACAGACTCAGGAAGAAAGAAGGCGTCATCCTGCTTCAAAACCGCCGGGGGTTTGCACCCTTCATCGAGTGTCCCGACTGTGGCTATGTCGAAATGTGCGAGAATTGCAATATTACGCTAACGTACCATCTCGCCCAGCATCACCTGCGCTGTCATTACTGTGGCTTTGTCAAACCGGCCCCGGATACATGCCCGGAATGCCGGAGCATCGACATCCAGTACCGCGGATTCGGTACGCAGCGGGTTGAAGAGGATCTCAAAAGACTTTTCCCCGATGCCTCGATGATTCGCATGGATCTCGACACCACCTCGCGAAAAGGATCCCACGACACGATGTTGAAAAAGTTCTCCGAGGGTGACGTTGACATTTTGCTCGGAACGCAAATGGTGGCCAAAGGACTTGATTTTTCACGCGTAACACTCGTGGGAGTAATTTCTGCGGATACCCAGATGCTTCTTCCGGATTTTCGCTCGGCGGAGAGGACGTTCCAATTGTTGACCCAGGTTGCCGGCCGCGCGGGTCGGAGCGCTCTCGCGGGCGAAGTCGTCATCCAGACGTTCCAGCCGCAGCATTATAGTTTGAAACATGTTCTCACGCACGGTTTCAATTCTTTCTACGCGGAGGAACAGACGTATCGCAAGGAACTCGATTATCCGCCGTTTTCCCGTCTCGTGCTGATCGAATTCAAAGGTAAACAGGAAAAAGAAGTGATGCGTCAGGCATCGCAATTCGCCGGACTTCTGAAGCAGCACGGCCGTCATTTCATCACGCTTGGTCCTGCTGAAGCAGTGATCGCCAGGCTGAGAAGCTCGTTCCGTTGCCACATCGTTATCAAAGATTTGAAGCACGCGGATCCGTCCGGGACATATCTCCACCAGGCTCTCCGGAAAGCGCTCGATTCTTATCGAGGATCTGAAACGGGCAAGGGTAAGTCCGTTCAACTCATCATCGATGTCGATCCGGTGGGCATGATGTAAACATCCGGTCAACCGGCTTGCCGGCTGCGGAACTTACCTCTGTCGCGTACTGTTGGGAATTGGGATTCTGGCGACAAAGAAGTATATTTTCCTATGAACAAAGCACGAAATCCTAATTGCCGCGTTGCTTTTTTTAATTTTGACTTTTGAATTTTTAATTTTAAATCGATGCGACCCCTGCTTCGGCTAAAGCCATACCTCTGGAAATACCGGACTACACTCTTTTGGGGATTCCTCACCGTCGTTGCGAGTAACTTGCTGAATGTGGTTCAACCGATGATTGTCGGCCGGGCCATCGATGCGCTGAAGGGCGGGCTTGTGTCCAGGATCCTCGACACGAACGCATTGCTGACGTACGCCGGTTTGGTGGTCGGCTTGTCGCTTCTGGCGGGATTCTTCACATTCCTGACCCGTCAGACGATCATCGTCGTCTCCCGGCACATCGAATTTGATTTGCGGAATGATTTTCTCAAGCACATCCAGAAACTTTCCCTGTCGTACTTCCAGAACACGCCGACCGGGGATCTCATGGCGCATGCCACGAACGACATCGGTGCGGTTCGCAATGCCGTCGGTCCGGGCATCATGTATCCATCTGATACGTTCATGACCTTCACGATGACGCTCATCATGATGCTGTGGGCCGATTGGAAACTCACGCTTCTCGCGCTGATTCCGCTTCCCCTCGTCTCGTACGCCGTATATCGTTTGGGGAAGGTTATCCATGAGAAATTCGAGGAGCGGCAGGCGAAATTTTCAGAGCTTACGACGCGGGCGCAGGAAAATCTATCCGGGATCAGAATTGTCCAGGCGTACGTCCGTGAAACGAACGAGATCAGCCTCTTCCATTCTCTGAGCTGGGATTATCTCAAGAAGAATCTGGTGCTTGCGCGCGTTCAGTCGATCATGTGGCCATTGATGTTTTTGCTGGTCGGATGCTCGCTCGTCATCACCGTGTACTACGGCGGCGTGCAGGTGATTCACGGTGAGATCAGCGTCGGAACTCTCACGGCCTTCTTCGGATACCTGATATTGTTGATCTGGCCGATGATCGCTTTCGGATGGGTCACGAATATACTCCAGCAGGGTGCGGCATCCATGGCGCGGCTGGGGAAGATCTTCGATACGGAACCCGAAATTCAGGATACTCCCGCGACAGATTATTCAAAGAAGGAAATCAGGGGAGAAATTGAATTCCGCGATGTGTCCTTTAAGCATAAGAGTGCCGGTGCGATGACGCTGAAACATATCCGACTTCACGTTCCTGCGGGGATGACGCTGGCGATTGTCGGCTATACCGGGTCGGGCAAATCGACGCTGGTGAATTTGATTTCACGAATGTACGACATTACGAATGGTGAATTGTTAATCGACGGCGTGGAAATTAAGAAAATTCCACTGGGGGTTCTGCGCTCGCATATCGGATATGTCCCGCAGGAAACATTTCTCTTCTCAGACACGCTGGCAGAAAATATTTCCTACGGCATGGATAACGGAACGATGGAACATATTCATGATGCCGCGGAGATTTCACAGATCGCGAAGGATGTGCAGGAATTTCCCAAGCTCTACGATACGGAAATCGGCGAGCGCGGCATTACGCTGTCGGGAGGACAAAAGCAACGCACGAGCATTGCCCGCGCCGTGATGCGCAACCCGAAGATTCTGATTCTTGATGACGCGCTTTCTGCCGTCGACACCTACACGGAAAACGAAATCCTGAAGCGTATGCGCAAGGTGATGGCGAACCGGACGAGCATCATTATCAGTCACCGCATCTCAACCGTTAAAGACGCTGATATGATCATTGTTCTTGACGATGGTGAAATTCGCGAGCGCGGCACGCATGATGAGCTGGTTTCCGAAGGGGGAATCTATGCCGAGCTGTACGAGAAGCAGCTGCTGGAAGAAGAACTGGAACAACTGTAGTCAATTCAAAAGTCAAAATTAAAAAGTAAAAATGGGAGGTTGCTGTGAATCAAGATATTAAAGAACGAACATTCAATTTTGGATTACGAATTGTAAACATTGCCCAGCATCTGCCTGATACGAAGGCTGGGCATATTCTTGGGGATCAAGTCCTGCGATCTGGAACATCGATTGGGGCAAACGTTGAGGAAGCCGTTGCTTCGTATAGCAGAAGTGAGTTTATTTTCAAGACAAACATTGCACTCAAAGAAGCGCGGGAAACTCATTATTGGCTCAGACTCATTGAGGGATCAAAACTTGTGAAGTCGAATCGCCTTCAAGATATGCTGAACGAAACAGAGGAAATCAAAAAGATTCTCGGAGCAATTGTGAGTAAAGCTCGCGGTAAATCAAAATAGTTTTTTACTTTTGCATTTTTAATTTTTAATTGACCGATGCAGGAAGAAGAAATACTCGGTAAAGCGTACGACAGTCGATTGATGAGTCGCCTGCTGACGTATCTCAAGCCGTATCGATGGTACGTCGTGCTCGGCATTCTATCGAGCATCGCCGTTTCATTCCTGGAAGCGATCCGTCCATGGTTCACGAAACACGCCGTCGATGTCAACATCGCCCAGCACGATGAACACGGCCTGCTCATGACCGCAGTCCTGTTTTTCGTCGTCCTGATCGTTCGCGGAGTTATCCAGTACGGCAACGCATACCTCACACAATGGATCGGCCAGCGCACCATTTTCGACCTCCGGATGCAATTGTACTCGCATTTGCAGCATCTCGGTCTGAAGTTCTTCGACCGCCATCCCATCGGAAGACTGATTACGCGGGTTACGAACGATATCGAAGTGCTCAACGAAATGTTCTCGTCGGGCATTGTTATGGTTTTCAGCGATGTGTTCACCATCATCGGGATTCTCTACTTCATGTTCTCGATGAATTGGCGGCTGGCGATTGTTTCGCTGAGCGTGTTGCCGTTGTTATTTTACGGAACATTCCTCTTCCGGAAAAAGGCACGGGAAGCATATCGCGAAGTGCGTCTCCAGATCGCCCGCATCAATGCATTCATGCAGGAACACATCACGGGCGTGGCGGTCGATCAAATCTTCAACCGTGAAGAGAAGTCCTTTCAAAAGTTTTCCACGATCAATGCCGCGCATCGCGATGCCAACATCAAATCGATTCTCTATTACGCGCTCTTCTATCCGGGCGTGGACCTCATCGGTGCACTCGCCGTCGGGCTGATCGTGTGGTATGCGGGAATCGAAGCGCTGAAAGGCACGATCACTGTCGGTACGGTGATGGCGTTCTTCCAATTCAACGAGATGTTCTGGCGTCCGATCAGGGACCTCTCGGACAAGTACAACATTATGCAGACCGCAATGGCGTCGTCCGAGCGAGTGTTCAAGATGATCGACGACCAAACCGTTGTCAGCGACGCCCCATCTCCGGTCTCGGGTCAAAGCATCCAGGGCGGAATTGAATTCCGCGACGTGTGGTTTGCCTACGGGGGAGAGGAATGGGTCCTGAAGAACATATCGTTCAGGATCAACCCGGGCGAGACGGTTGCGATTGTGGGACACACGGGGGCCGGCAAAACGACGATCATCAATCTCCTGAGCCGGTTCTATGAATTTCAACGCGGACAGATTCTCATCGACGGGCACGATATCCGATCGATGAGTAAAGAAGACCTGCGGCGGCAAATGGCAATTGTTCTCCAGGATGTATTTCTGTTCTCTGGAGACATAAAGTCGAACATTAGTCTTGGGAATGAACAGATTCCGCTGGATCGCATTAAGGCCGCGGCGAGGGTCGTGGGCGCGCACCGTTTCATCGAGGCCCTGCCCGGTCAGTACGACGAAGAAGTGAAAGAGCGCGGCGCAACGCTCTCGGTCGGGCAGAAGCAGCTCATCTCATTTGCCCGGGCGCTGGCCGTCCATCCCCGAATTCTTATCCTCGATGAAGCGACGTCGAGCGTCGATACCGAAACTGAAATCCTCATCCAGCAGGCGATCAGGAAACTTCTCCAGGGCCGCACTTCGATTGTCATTGCTCACCGGCTTTCAACTATCCAGCGTGCCAACAATATCATCGTCATGCACAAAGGCGAAATTCGCGAAACCGGCACGCATCAGGAACTTCTTGCCCTCGGGGGAATTTACTTCAAACTTTATAAACTCCAATACAAAGAACAGGAGAAAGCCCCGCTTATTAACGGCAAGAAATAGCCCGTTATTGAGGAGGAAACATGATGTTTCTTTTGGAACATTTCTTACCCGGGAGGAGTTAAACGGTTGTAATCATCTCACAAAAATGAGAAAGGAGTCAGTATGAAATCGAATCATCTGTTGACCTTTATGGTGTTGCTGCTGGGAATGGCGCCCGCAGTTCAGGCTCAAGAACCGGAAAGTATCAAGGCCGGGGAGCGTACTTCCGTCGACCTCACCATTTACAATCAGAATCTTTCCCTCATCCGTGAAGAACGCCCCATGAATCTTCCCAAAGGAGAGAGCCGTGTCATCATTCCCGAAATTCCGGCTACCATTGATGGGACGTTGCTTCATTTCTTGAGCTTGACCGATGCCGCTGCCGTCAGGGTTCTCGAACAAAGTTACCAGTACGACCTGGTGAGCAGGGCAAAGCTGCTGGAAAAGTATCTGGGAAAAGAAATCCAGTTCGGAAGCACCGTGGGAAAACTCCTGGCCACCGGCTCCAGTCAGGATAATACGCCCAACGTCGGCATTGTGGCAGAAATAAACGGAAAAATAGAGATCAATCCCGGAGGACAACTCATTCTCCCGGATTTGCCCGAAGGTCTGATCGTGAAGCCGCAACTTGAGTGGCTCGTAAGCAATACCCACGAGGGCGAGCACAAAACGGAAATCAGCTACATGGCAGGACAGCTTTCCTGGATATGCGATTATGTTGCACTATTGAACAAGGACGATTCGAAGCTGGACCTCACCGGCTGGGTAACATTAACGAATCACTCAGGGACGTCGTTCAAGAATGCCGGTCTTAAGCTGGTCGCAGGCGATGTGAATCTTGTCCGGCAGCAGTTTGATAACGCGCGGATGGCAAAAAGTAGCCAAGTGGTATCGTTTGCAGAACAGCCGCAGTTCAAGCAAACAGATCTGTTCGAGTACAAACTTTATACTCTCCAGCGCCACACCGACCTCAATAATGATGAAACGAAACAGATCGAGCTCACATCGGGAAAGGATGTCGCTGCCAGGAAAGTCTTCATTTACGACGGCATCGCCGATCAGTGGCGTGGGTGGTACAACAATTATTCCTACCGCTCACAGGGAACCTTCGGCCAGCAATCAAATCCGAAGGTCGGCGTGTTCGTGACATTCAAGAATGATGAAAAGTCCGGCCTCGGTATCCCGCTTCCCAAGGGTAGAATACGGATGTACAAGCGGGACGATGACGGAAAGGAACAATTCATCGGCGAAGATCAGATTGACCATACGCCAAAGGATGAAGAGCTGCGGCTCTATCTGGGCAACGCCTTCGACATTGTCGGCGAGCGAGTGCAGAAAGATTTTCAAACGATCGTCTCCGGACATGTTGTCGAAGAAACCATCGAGATCAAGGTACGGAACCACAAATCGGAACCGGTCGAAGTGCAGATCTACGAACATCCCTGGCGATGGAACGAATGGGAGATCACGAAGAGCACGGCCGAGTGGACGAAAGTCGATCAATCGACCCTCAGATTCCCCGTGAAAATTGGCAAGGATGAAGAGAAAGTCGTGACGTACACGATCCGGTATTCGTGGTAAAACTGTCTGAATCAGAATTTACAGAATTATAGAATTCTCAAAATATAGGGAGGCCAGAACGATTCTGCTAATTCTGAAATCCTGAGAATTCTGATTCAGACATCTTTGCAATTCTGTTAATCGTGAAATCCTTGAAATTCTGATAGGGAGTCTTCCATGAAACAGCTCGTCGCACTGTTGTTCGCCCTCGTTTCGGTTTCCTTCTCACAAACCTCCTACATCAAAGACTGGCTCATCCTTGGGAGTTTTCCCGGCCCGGATGCATCCACCCGGCTTTCGCACGATTACGTCGGGGGAGAATCTTCCGTCGTTCCCCGTGGCGGTGAGGTTGTGGACGGACGTCAATGGATGTTGTTCCATTCTTCCGCCGACATTCTCGACTTTGTCGGTTCCGATAAATCAACTTTCGGATTCAACGAATACGAACAATGTGTGGTGTACACAGCGTGTTTCGTTCAATCTCCAAAAGACCAGAAGGCCCGCCTCCTCGTGGGAAGCGATGACGGCGTTGCCATATGGTGCAACGGCGACCGGAAGCACTTCAACGATGCGAGCCGCGGGATTGTCCCGGACAACGACACGATCATTGTCTCGCTGAAGAGCGGGTGGAATACGATCCTGTTCAAAGTCGCCAATGAACTTGGCGGGTTCGCGCTCTGCGCCCGATTCGCGGATGGGGATGGATTGATTGTCCAGGCGGAAAATCCTTCTCCGACGGCAACACCGCCCACGCCTGCTTCTATCATATCTACGGGGTCGGCTCCGGATTTCCATTTTGCTCTGACGAAAAAGAACCAGGCCGAGCTTCACTTCACCGTAAATCTCTTGAATCGCGGCAGCGCCACGGGGAACGATGCGACGATAACGGCATACGCAGGAGATGAGAAATTAAGCCGGGTGCACATCCCGATAGTTCGCGGAGGGGAACTTCTGGGGATACCGGAGCAAATTCCGTTTCTGCGGGCCGTGAAGTTTTGTGAAAAGGGAGATTCTCTCACCGTCAGAGTGGACGTTGAAAAGGCGAACACGCTGCACGAGTATGGTTTGTCGAACAACCTCCTTGTGAAATTGTTTGAACCGTGGGAATTGCAGGACTGGAAAGAAACGGTGAAGGATACCACGGCTATTCTTTCCCGCACCATCGTTGTGCCGAATGACCTGACGGGTTTCGGGCTTGAATTCATGGTCGACATAGGCGAAACGTGGGGAAGAATTCTCGTCAACGGACAGGAGAAGCTGCCGCGTTTCAGCGGCGATTCCGGTGATTTAACGCTGACGACGAATGCCGCCGCCAACGATACCTTCCGCGTGGAGGTTTTTGTTGCGTCGAGCAAGCCCGTGCATGGACCCGTCGTCAAAGATTCGTATCTGCGGGTTCGCTGGGAAGCGGTCGAGCGGTACGTCTCCGACGCACGCTTCGCCAAAGACATTTACGCCGCCGACATCGGCGACGGACCGGCGATGAACAAACAATTGCTTTCACTCATTGAAGAACATCGTCTGGGAGATGCGGAGAACATCCTGAAAGATTTCCATCGACAGACCTTGAGCCTGTCGCAGGAAGCGAAAAAATCATCGCTTCACTTCATCGGCAATGCCCACATTGACATGGCCTGGCTGTGGCGATACACCGAATCAATTGACGTTGTGAAACAGACATTCCAGGCGGCGATCGATAATCTCAAGGCCTACCCGGATTTCAAATTTTCCCACGGTTCTGCGCAGAGCTATTTGTGGATGGAAGAAAAATATCCCGAGCTCTTTCATGAGATTCAAAAATATGTGAAAGACGGACGCTGGGAGATTGTGGGCGGGACATGGGTCGAGTCGGATGCGAATATGCCGTCGGGTGAATCGCTCGTGCGCCAGTATCTGTACGGGAAACGATATTTCAAGAAAAAGTTCGGCGTTGATGTAAAACATGGCTGGTATCCCGATACGTTCGGTCATGCTGCGTCGCTCCCCCAAATTCTCAGCAAATGTGGAATTGAGACGTACACCTTTTTCCGCCCGTGGGGCGAAGAGCGGATGTTCGTGTGGGAAAGCCCGGACGGCAGCAGGGTATTCGCTCACCGTCCCCCGGACTGGTACGGCACATGGACGGCGATTTCCGATACCGTGTGGAAAACGGTCAAGACATCGCGGGAAAAATTCGGTATAAATACGGAAGTGCAATTCTACGGAGTCGGAGACCATGGCGGAGGGCCTACCCGCCGGCAAATCAACATGGTGCAGCGCCTGGGTTCCTTGAACGTCTATCCGGCAGTCAAACTTTCCACCTTCGATGCATTTTATGCGGACATTCTCTCGGCTAAAAAGGATGCTCCTGTTCAGCGTGGCGAGCAGAATTCCGTATTCGAAGGTTGTTACACGAGCCAGGCCAAGGTGAAGCTCTATAATAGAAAGGCAGAGGCGCTCCTGCCGACGGCGGAGCTGTTTTCCACGATTGCCATGCGCTTTGGATATGCGTATCCCTCGGAAAAGTTTGAAGAGGCGTGGCAAAGAGTTCTCTTCAATCAATTTCACGACATGATGTGCGGTTCGGGAATCCACGATATTTACGTCGATGGACAGCAATTCTACGATGAAGCATTTCAACGGGCACACGAAGCCATGAATGGAGCACTCGGCGTCATCACAAAAAACATTTCAACAATCGGCAAGATGAAAAAGGCGACCCCGCTGGTGCTCTTCAATCCCCTTAATTGGAAGCGGACGGAGCCGGTGGAAATGGTATGGAAAACCGAACAGGTGAATATCTCACCCAGGATCATGGATGAAAGCGGAAAGGAACTGCCCTCGCAGGTGACCGGGCGTTGGAAAGATTCGGTTCGGGTGGTGTTTATTCCCAGGGACGTACCGTCCGTTGGCTACAAAACGTTATGGGTAACAACGAAGAAGGAGTGGCCTTCCAAGCCCACAAGCGATTTGAGTCTGGAAAATCAGTTCTATAAAGTTCAAATCGACAGTACGACGGGTTCTGTCTCCCGGATATACGATAAAGTTTACAAACGCGAAGTGATACAACCCGGTGCGCTTGCAAATCAGATTCAATTACAGGATGATGAGGCTGGAATGTCGGCCTGGGTTATCGGCTTGAAAGGATCTCCGCGGGCCGTCGGTGCCCCGAAGAGCATCAGCATCATTGAAAATGGACGCGTGAGGAAAATAGTCCGCGTGGAATACAAGGTTGATGCCTCTTCGTTCACGCAGGACGTCATTCTGTATTCGAATCTGCCGCGGATTGATTTTAGGTTTGCCGCCGCATGGCATCATCGAAAAAAGATTCTGAAAATCGCTTTTCCGCTGAACATCGGGAATCCGAAAGCAACATTCGATATTCCCTACGGAACGATCGAACGGGATACGGTGAACGGTAAGGAGGTTGTCACGCAGAAATGGATGGATCTTGGCGATGCGGGTTACGGTGTGAGTTTGCTGAACGACTCGAAGTACGGCTGTGATGTCAGCGGAAATGTCGTCCGGCTAACCGGCCTGCGCTCGTCGACCGACCCCGACCCGAAAGCAGATGAGGGCGACCATGAATTTTTCTACGCTCTCTACCCGCACGCCGGAACTTGGCAAGAGGCGATGACGGTGCAACGAGGATATGAATTCAACACACCGATGGTCATGTTCCCGACCGATCAGCACACGGGGAGCCTGCCCCCGGCCTTTTCCTTCATAACACTTGAAGCGCCGTCGATTGTCCTGACGACGCTCAAGAAGTGTGAAGATGATGATAGTTTTATCCTCCGCTGTTATGAGACGGCGGGAAAATCTTCGCGAGTCGAATTTCGGTTTTGGAACGCGGTTTCGAAAGCAACGTCAACCAATCTAGTTGAATGGGATGAGAAAGAGTTGAAGGATGGCCGGGTCGAGGGAACATCGCTGACGCTTGGAATGAATCCCTACGAAATCAAGACCCTGAAGCTCGAACTCGTCGGAACAAGATGAGTCCGGTCTTTGCCCGAGCTCCTGCTTGGGAACGGACAAAGTCCGAACTCATCCCCTTTTCTGGGAGGGAGTTCCTACTCCCGACCAAAGAATGCGCATAGGTCGGGAGCACAGCTCCCTCCCAGCGAGCAACGAACATTCTCCAATGGAATTTGGGAACGAGATGAACCCTCGCGTCCATTTGTGTGTCTTTGTGCCTTTGTGGTTTAATATCTTTCTCAATACTGAGAATGTTAGAGTTGCCAGGTCGTCAAAATTGATATTCTGTTGATATTTTCATAAATTATCATAGATGACTTTCTCTTCTATTTGAGAAAGGCGTTTGAAGACCAATGGCATGACAATTGTGCTATTACAATAGAGACGAAGTAACCAAGAGGAATTTCAGCCGTTCATTGACCAAGGTTTGAGCATATGGAAAGTAATCTGATTGAAAAGATCAAGAAGTACGATTGCGCCGGTCCCCGGTACACCAGTTATCCGCCGGCGCCGCTGTTCTCCCCCGAATTCGGTCCTGACGAATACAAGAAGGCGATCATTGCCACCGAGGCGGCGGCATCTCACGAAAATCTCTCCTTGTATTTTCACATACCGTTTTGCGACACGCTCTGCTACTTCTGCGGATGCACGACGGTCATAACACGCAACCACCAGCATTTCCCCGAGTACTTGAGGAATTTGAAAAAGGAGATGGAGATTGTTGCGCCGCTGATGGGCAAGCGGCGTAAGGTTGTGCAGATGCACTGGGGTGGAGGCACGCCGACCTATCTTAGTCCGTTGCAAATCACTGAACTCGGACGGTACATTCAGGATAACTTCAGCTTCAGTCCCGACGCCGAAGTGAGTGTTGAAATCGATCCCCGGGACCTTGCGGTCGATCACGTCAAGGCGCTGAAGGACGTCGGGTTCAACCGCGTCAGTCTGGGTGTTCAGGATTTTGACACGAGAGTTCAGCAGGCGGTGAATCGTCCACAAAGTGAGTTTATCACGCAGGAGGCGATTGATTGGACCCGGAAGCTCGGATTTGCAAGTCTGAACCTTGACCTGATATACGGACTGCCGCTGCAAACCGTGCAATCGTTCAGTTCGACGCTGGATAAGATTATCGATATTTCTCCCGACCGCATCGCAATCTATAATTTCGCCTATGTCCCGTGGATGAAGAAACATCAATCGCTCATCCATGTTGAAGATTTGCCGTCGCCGGAAACGAAGATAGAGATTTTGACGACAACGATTGACAAACTCTCCCGCGCCGGATACGTTTACATAGGCATGGACCACTTTGCGAAGCCTGAGGACGAGTTGACGATCGCCCAGCGGGAAAGGACCCTCCATCGTAATTTCCAGGGATATTCGACGAAAGCCGGCTCCGACATGTATGGATTTGGAATGTCGGCGATCAGTCATTTCGGCTCGTCCTATGCGCAGAACTTCAAAACGCTTTCCGAATACTATCAGGCCCTCGAGTCGGGGCGGCTTGCCACGCGCGTCGGGTACCGCATGTCCTTTGATGATGAGATTCGTAAGTTCGTCATCATGCGCCTCATGTGCCATACTATTCTGGACAAACGCGAGGTGGAAAGCAAATTCAGGATTAACTTCGCCGAGTATTTCGCGGATTCGCTGGCAAAGCTTAGCCCGCTTGTCCAGGATGCCCTCATCGAAGACAACGGGGAAACACTCACCGTGACCGCCGACGGCAGGCTCTTCTTGCGGAATATTGCATTGTGCTTCGATGCCTACACGTCGAAGGTGTCCCGACAGCAGCCCCTGTACTCTCGAACGGTTTGAGATGTTGCAGGGATGATCTTGCCATGACCGGTTTTCCCATCATTGCCGCCTCAAGTTGAAATCAACAAAAAAGGAATGACTACCGGGACACGACATACGATCGGTTCGGCCGGTCACGACGGGGGTACATCTCCGCCAGTCGTGGATCCATGGGACATCCTGGAAGCGCTCCCCGATATGTGCTTCGTCGTAACCCGGCACGGTCACGTCGCTAGGGCGAACGACCGCGCTTTCCGGTTGTTGGGGAAAGACATTCAGAACTCGGAGTTTTCAGAACTCCTCGCTCCCGTCGACCGGAGTGCTTTTCTGACTTTGTTTGGTACATGTTGTACCGACGGGATGCCTCAGGCGTCCGAGACGACCATTGCGACCGCAAAAGGAGAAACGATTGCCGTGGAACTCTTCTTTTCACGGTATCCGCAAGGCCCATCCTCGCCGGAGGCCGGTTGTCTGATCCTCGCGCGGGATATTTCCGAGAGGAAGAAGCAAGAGCTCGACCTCCTGCGTTTTTCAAATGTAGCACATTACACCGTCAACCCTCTTGAAATCACAGATGTCAACGGGTGCATAATCTACGTCAACCCCGCATTCGAGAAGGCGAGCGGCTATTCGAAAGAAGAACTTGTCGGCAAGAATCCCAGTATTTTTGGCAGCGGTAAACATCCCAGGAGCTTCTGGGAAAGAATGTGGTCCACGCTAAATGCGGGCAAAGTATGGGTCGGTGAAATTGAGAATCGCCGGCGGAACGGTGAGCCGTTTTTTACGCATCTTCTCGTTTCTCCCATCCTCGACGCCGGCGGAAAGGTCAACGGGTATTTTGGCGTTCACCGCGATATTACGAAACAGAAACACCTTGAGCAGCAACTTGTCCACGCTCAAAAGATGGAAAGTATCGGGTTGCTCGCCGCCGGCATTGCGCACGAAGTCGGTAATCCGCTGACCTCCATCTCTTCGCTTGTACAGGTTATTCAGCGAACAACGCAGGATGAGTTCACTCATGAGAAACTGGAGCTCATCAAGAGCCAGGTCAACCGGATCTCGAGGATCATCCGCGACCTTGTCGATTTTTCGCGGCGGTCCAACTATGAAGTCCAGCTTACCGACGTCAACAAGAGTATGCGCGAAGCGGTCGAAATCGTCCGGGTCGGCAGAAAAGCCAAGGAAATCGCGTTCGATGTTCAACTGGACGGTACTATCCCCCCGCTTCCGTTGGTACCCGACCAGGTTGAGCAGGTATTCATCAATATTCTCATTAACGCCGTGGACGCGATCCATGCAAGGATGGATGGGCAGCCATCTTCCCCGTCGATGCCCGCTCATGGACAGATTAGGGCCCAAACCGCTGTGCGTGACGACGAAGTCGTTATCGCGATTACAGATAATGGAAAGGGGATTTCAGAAGACGCTCTCCCCAAAATCTTTGAGCCGTTTTATACGACGAAAAAAGTCGGAGAGGGCACCGGTCTGGGATTATGGGTGAGCTACGGCATCATCAAGAGTTTCCAGGGAAATGTGAAAGTCGATAGCGTGGCGGGAGCGGGGACGACATTTACAATTTTTCTTCCGTTGCGTTCGGAATTATCATAACTATCAGGAGCAGTTCTATGTCAGATCGAATTTTGGTCGTGGATGATGAAGAAATAATCAGGGAGTCGATGTCGTTCGTCTTAAGGAAAGAAGGATACACCGTTACCGAAGCGGCGAACGGCAAGGAAGCGTACGAGAAACTTCTTGCGGATACGTACGACCTCGTCATTACCGACCTCGAGATGCCCCAGATGAAGGGGATTGAATTGCTCGACAAGACAATACAGCTAAACCCCCAATCGATGGTGATGATCATCACGGCGTACGGGTCGCTCGACACTGCAATCAACGCGTTGCGCAAGGGGGCGTGCGATTACATCCTGAAGCCGCTCGAATTCGATGAGCTGCTGGTGAAGATTCGGCGACTGCTTGACTACAAGAAGCTTATGCTCGAAAACCAGATTCTCCGGAGAGAGGTCAACCGGGAGTACGATTTCTCCCATCTCGTGGGAAAAAGCCCCGAGATGCAAAAAGTGTTCGACATCATCCAGAAAGTTTCGGGGACGGAAAGCAACGCGCTCATTTCAGGGAAAAGCGGAACCGGAAAAGAACTGGTCGCCCGCGCAATTCACTTCAACAGCCTGCGTAGTACGAAGCCGTTCATAGCTGTGAACTGCGGGGCAATCCCGGAAACACTCATCGAGAGCGAGTTATTCGGGCATAAGAAGGGATCGTTTACGGGCGCGGTGATGGATAAGGCGGGTTACTTCAAGGCGGCAGACGGCGGAACGCTGTTTCTCGATGAGATCAGTGAAATGCCACTCCAATTACAGGTGAAGCTGCTCCGCGCTATCGAACAGCGCGAAATAACGCCCGTTGGGACCTCAACGCCCCAGCAAATCGATGTTCGGTTGATCGCGTCGACGAATCGTACGTTGCTCGCGGAAGTGGAAGCCGGCCGGTTTCGTGAAGATCTATACTATCGCCTGAATGTCGTGGAGATTAAGCTCCCTTCGCTTACCGAACGTAAGGCCGATATTCCTCTCCTTGTTGAACATTTTCTTGACAAGTACAGGCGAGAACTGCGAAGGAACATCAAAGGCGTGGGCAACGACGTCATGCTGCTGCTCATGCAACATGAGTGGAAAGGGGAAATCCGGGAACTGGAGAATATCATTGAGCGTGCCATGATATTTACGGAGGGAGAATTTATTACGCTGAAGGATTTGCCCGAGTTTCTCCATACCGAGCCACGGATACGGGTCGACGGCGCTTCGCTTGAGGGCGCCATCAACGACTTCGAAAAGCAATACATTCTGGCAGTCCTGCGCAAACACGCTTTCGACAAGGAAAAGACAGCCCAGGACCTCAAGATCAGTCTCCCAACGCTCTACCGGCGCGATCAAGGATCTGGGAATAACTCAATAGATCCTAGTCCGTGGGAAAAGCACTAAACTCGAGGCACTAAAACCTAAACAAATCTTAAATCCGAATATCTAAATCCTAAACAAATCCCAAACTCTAACATCTAAACTCTAAACCGTATTGGCATTCTAACGCTGGTCTCGTCCTGCTGACATTCTTTTGGTCAGCATCTAAACGAGTAACCATATGGTGTTTTGAATTTGGGTTTTAGGACTTTAAATTTGTTTAAGATTTCGGATTTAGTGCTTAGGATTTGTCTATGATTTCGTTCTTCCCCGCCAGAGTCGGTTGTGTCTCAGGCGCAGCATTGTGGACATCGAGAACAGTTCTGCGTAACGTCAGTCAATCAGCTCCCGATGCCGGTTTTATCACTCAAGATCGATGCTATCCCCCGCCGGCGCCCAGTTGTGTGATCGCGGAGATTCCATCAAATTTCTCATATGTGCAAATCCTCCCCGGAAAATCTTTTCATCCAAGAGAAACCAGCCCAGGATGTCATCCAAACAGGATGAGATCTCTTTATTCCTCCCTGATTTGAAGGATCCGCACAACCCCCTATGGCCTCGCACAAGTCCATCCGGAGTGGCACGGAGATTGTGGATGGTATAAAGAAGAGGATTGACCAAAATGGTCAAGATCCAATAACGACCGCACCAAGAAATGTCTATCATTCGAACATCCCATGAATCGGCGACGCATCCAGCGCGGAACAACGTTTCGGATGCCGGCTATTCAACGAACAGGCATCGTGAAGAAAAGCAGGAGACCATCCTCCTGTACAGTCCCGACATGGATCTTTGTTTGAGTCTCCAGTTGTACTTCCAGGACCGGTATGACGTCATCACGATCACCGACCCGGAGCTGCTGCTGACCACGGTGCGCACTTTCCATCCTTCATTGCTCATCATCGATGCTTTGCCGACGCAACGCATGCAGGATCGGTTTGGCAGTATCAAACGCGAGCGGCCCGATGTCCGGATTATTGTCTTCTATGGGTCGCATGTCGGCAGGGACCACTTCCATCAACACGAGCAAAGCTTGGTTGATGTGGCGCTCTCAAAGCCGATTGAGATAGAAGAACTGGCAAGGTGGATGGAGACATTGGTGCGTCGAGATTCCCCCATTGCCAAGTTCCCCGATTCGTGATTCTTGCACGTAAGGAAGAGAACCCGCCTCGCCGCCCAAAGCCCTTTCCCACAATTACTTGATGAAAGCATCGCCGGGCTGTTATTGAGGAAAACGAGTAAATTTTCTCAATTCTGAAATGAAGCGAGTTTTCATTCTTGATTTTGAAAAAAAAGCCTGCTAAATTGAGAAAATGGGCATTCTTTTCGGAGAAAAATGTTGGGTATAGTGTTTGAACATAGGATGCTCCGAAAGCACAAAGTCGGGCTTGATACGACGGAAATGAACCCGGAAAATTGTCGTGTAAACAGTCCATTTCATCATCAAACAATAGAAAGGAGCAACCAATGAAGCAACTTCTCACTTTCCTGATGCTTGTTGTGTGCACGTTGTTTCTGACGAGCGGGAGCAGGGCGGATGACAAGGCGACCAATAAGTATGTTGGCGTGAAGATCTGTTCCATGTGCCATAAGTCGGAGAGCACCGGGAATCAATTTGGCATCTGGCAGAAGTCAAAACATGCCATGGCCTACAAAACTCTCACAACCGATGCAGCCAATGCTATCGCGAAGACCAAAGGTCTGACGAAACCTGCGGCAGAATCGCCCGAGTGCCTCGGGTGTCATACGATCACCGCGGATGCGGCGTTAACGGACAAGACGTTCGATGCGAAAGACGGCGTGCAGTGTGAGGCGTGCCATGGGCCGGGTTCATCGTACAAGACGATGTCCACGATGAAAGACAAAGCAAAAGCGATTGCGGCCGGCATGAGCGCATACAAGGACGATGCGGCCATTGCAGCACATTGCCAGACGTGTCACAATGACAAGAGCCCTACGAATAAAGCGTTCAACTTCAAAGACATGTGGGGAAAGATACAGCATCCGTTACCAAAGAAGTCGTAACGGGTCGAGATCACTCCCTGACTATGTTCTTCGCCAGCCCGCAGAGGGTGCGGGAAATTTGCCGTACGCACCCCTGCCGGCTGGCCTGAACATGGCGGCATCCGACGCATGAAAAAATACAGATTTGATGCACTCGTTTGGCTAAGCATTTTGCTCGCCCTTCGACCGGGGAGTATTTATGGACAATCCAAAGCTGATTGCCTAACCTGTCACAGCGACCACTCGCTGACGATGGACAAAAATGGAAAGCAGCTTTCTATTTTTGTCGACGATTCTGTTCTCAACAAATCACCCCATGCGAAACTCGTTTGCATCGCCTGCCACACCGGATTCGATCTTAACAATATTCCCCACAAGGAGAAAATCGAACCGGTAAACTGTTTAACGTGTCATAAAGACGTTCCGGTGAAACACACGTTTCATCCGCAACTGGCGCAGGCAATCGCTGCCCACCAGGAACCGGATGTCTCCTGCAAGGATTGCCACGGAACGCACGATATTGTGTCGCCAAAACGGCCGGAATCGAAATTTCACGAATCCAACGTTGTCCAAACCTGCGGTGAATGTCACGGAGACGTCAAAGATAACTTTGTTGAATCAGCTCACGGAAAAGCGCTTGCCGGAGCGGTGAAGGGCGCCCCCAACTGTCTTACCTGTCACCGGCACAGCATTACGGGAACCGGTGCCGTGCTGGATAGCGTCGGATACAAGGTGGCGCAGATGCAACTGTGCCTTTCGTGCCATCTCGATAACCCTGACGTGCGCTCACGAACTTCACCGACCGCTGGATTCATCGCTGCCTATGAGCAAAGCATCCACGGTTCATCGTTGCTCCATGGAAACGCGAGCGCCGCAAATTGCGTCGATTGCCATGGCAGCCATGAAATGAAGAAGGGGCTTGACCCTTCGGCACGAATGAACAGGATGAACATTCAGGCGACGTGCGCGAAGTGCCACGAAGCCATTGCCAATGAATATGCCCAAAGCGTTCACGGTGTAGCGGTGGCGAAGGGCAATCAGGATGCACCGGTATGCACAAACTGTCATGGGGAGCACAATATTCTCGCACACACCGACCCCCGCTCAAACGTATCGGCCGGAAGACTGTCTCAGCAGGTGTGTTCGCCCTGCCATAGCTCCGTGGCACTCTCAACGAAGTACGGACTCTCGAGCGATCGCTTCAGAACTTTCTCGGATAGCTATCATGGGCTGGCGATCCGCGGCGGTTCCGTTGAGGTTGCCAACTGCGCGAGCTGTCACGGGTCGCACGGTATCAAGCCGTCGAATGATCCCACATCGAAAACCAACAAAGCGAATCTCGCCACGACCTGCGGGAAATGTCATCCCGGAGCAAACGAACGGTTTGCCATGGGCTCGGTCCATGTGACGATGGCGGCAAAACAGGAGCCCCTCCTGTACTGGATCGTCAACAGCTACATCATTCTGATCGTCGTGGTGGTTGGCGGCATGTTTATCCACAATCTCCTTGATTTTGTACAGAAGTCAAAAAGGAAGCTAAGAATTCGCCGCGGACTGGATATCCACGAACACCTCGGCCATAGTCTCTACTTACGCATGTCGCTGAACGAACGCCTGCAGCATCTTTGTTTGCTCACGAGTTTTCTGACCCTCGTTATTACCGGGTTCATGCTCCGCTTCCCCGAGGCATGGTGGGTGCAGGCGATCCGCGAGCTCAGCGACCGCGTTTTTGACCTTCGCAGTCTCATTCATCGCATTGCCGCGGTGGTGATGGTGACGACGAGTGTTTACCATCTTTCGTATCTTATCACAACTCCCCGGGGCAGGCAGCTTTTCAGGGATTTGATGCCGAAACTCCAGGATGCGAAAGACGCACTCGGTATTGCGAAATACAACCTTGGCATGTCGAGCGTGAAACCCCGTTTCGGGAGATTCAGTTACATCGAGAAGAGTGAATACTGGGCGCTTGTCTGGGGGACCATCGTCATGGCCGCAACCGGAGCGATCATGTGGTTCGACAACACATTCATCGGCATGTTCACCAAGCTCGGTTACGATATTTCCCGCACGATCCATTATTATGAAGCATGGCTCGCGACACTCGCCATCATTGTGTGGCACTTCTACTTCGTCATTTTCAATCCGGACGTCTACCCGATTAATCTGGCGTTCTGGAAGGGAACGCTGACCGAGGAGGAGATGGCCGATGAACATCCGCTCGAACTGGAGGATCTTCGCAGGAAGGCACTGACAGAAGAGCCGAACGGTTCCGGCAATATGGAAGAAGTGTTGAAAGAGGAGTTGCGCAACGAGCAACGAACCGCCGTGTAAAAAATGACGACAGGTCCCCGTACATTCATCCGGCTCGTAGTTCTCGCCGCCATTCTGCCGGTGTATCCGACCGTGCGCTCCCTAGCGCAGGAGAACAGTGATTGCTACACTTGCCACGAAGACAAATCGCTGACGGAAAAACGGAATGGTAAGACACTCTCTATGTTCGTGGAAGCCGGCAGGTTCTCGGCTTCCGTTCATGGCTCTCTGAGTTGTATCACCTGTCATACCGACCTGAAGAAGAAGGAATTTCCGCACGATGAGGTTCTGAAACCCGTTGATTGTGGAACATGCCATTCGACGGAACAAGAGCAGCATGCGAAATCACTTCACGGGCAGGCAATCACGCGTGGAGATCCGCTCGCACCCCGGTGCAAGAACTGTCATGGGACGCACGACATTCTGCCTGTGAAAGACAAGAATTCACCCGTTTTTCCGCTGAAAATTCCTTTCACCTGTGGACAATGTCACCAGGAGGGCGCCCCCGTTCAGCAGCAGCGGGCAATTCATCAGGACCACATCCTCGAGAATTTTTCAGAGAGTATCCACGGTGAGGGACTCTTGAAAAAAGGGTTGATTGTCGCTCCAAATTGCGCGTCGTGCCATACGGCCCATTCTATTCTCCCCCATACCGATCCGGCTTCATCGATCGCCCGGAAAAACATCGCGGCCACGTGCACAAAATGCCACGCGATGATCGAGACCGTCCATCGCAAGATTATTAAAGGGGAGTTATGGGAAAAAGAAGCCCACACTCTTCCAGCGTGCGTCGATTGCCATCAGCCTCATAAAATCCGGAAGGTTTTCTACGACCAGGGAATGGCAGACAAGGACTGCATGCGTTGCCACGCGAACAAGGCGCTGAAAGCCACCGATGACGGCCGGTCGTTATTCGTTCGCGTTGACGATGTCGGACAATCACGGCATGCAAAGATCGCGTGCAGCCAGTGTCACTCAGGCGTCAATGCGTCGCATCTCCGACCGTGTGAGACAATCACCCAAAAAGTCGATTGTGCATCCTGCCACGCAGAAATCGGCCAGGAGTATCAAAAAAGTACCCACGGAACATTGGTGGCGAAGAACGACCCCAACGCTCCAACGTGCAAGGAGTGTCACGGCACGCATAAGGTGCTGGGCAAATCGGACCCGCAATCCGTGACTTTTGCGACAAACGTTCCCGACCTCTGCGCGCGGTGTCACCGCGAAGGACAGAAGGCAGCGATGCGCTACACGGGAAGCGAGCACGAAATTATCGAACGGTATACCGAAAGCATCCATGGCAAGGGCCTGATGAAGAGCGGGCTGACCGTGACAGCGATGTGCACGAGTTGTCACACAGCGCACAGCATTCTGCCGCGCAGCGATTCAGCATCGAGCGTTAACCCGAAAAACTTGCCGGCGACCTGCGGTCGATGTCACCATGGGATTGAAGAACAATTCGAAAAAAGCATTCATTCTGTTCTTGTATCAACCTCCGGAAAAGAATTACCGGTGTGCAACGATTGCCATACGGCGCACACAATCCGGCGGACGGATGAGCTGGGTTTCAAGCTCGAAATCATGCAGCAATGCGGGAGATGCCATCAGGAGATTGCAAAAACGTATTTTGACACGTACCATGGCAAAGTTTCTCAATTAGGGTACACAAAGACGGCGAAATGTTACGACTGCCACGGCGCACACGATATTCTCCCCGTTGCCGACCCCCGCTCCCATTTGAGCCGCGAACATGTTGTTGCCACATGCCAGCAATGCCATCAAGGGGCGACGCGGCGCTTCGCCGGGTACCTGACGCACGCGACACACCATGATCCCAAGAAATATCCGTTTTTGTTCTGGACATTCTGGGGAATGACCACGTTGCTTATCGGGACATTTGTCTTTGGCGGGATTCATACACTGCTTTGGCTTCCCCGGGCGTTTCAAATGCGACGGGCACGGCGGAAGAAACAGATTTCAATAAATTCGAATGATGGAAACGATAGATCAGAACAAAACGACAACACCAATGGAAGCGGAAACGGTCCAGACACCCAGGAGTGATCTGAGCGGTAAACAGTTTCAGCGTTTCACCCGGTTGAATAGAGCCCTTCATGTCATCATGATCGTCAGTTTCATGAGTCTGGCTCTTACCGGTATGACGCTCAAATTTTCCTATACGACATGGGCGGCGGTCCTCTCGCATCTTCTCGGTGGATTTGAGTCGGCGGGATATATCCACAGAGTTGCCGCGGTGTTCATGATCGGTATCTTTGTGACCCATCTTGTCGATATCCTGCGGATGAAGCGGGCGGAGCACCGGTCGTGGCGCTCGGTAATCTTCGGACCCGACTCGATGATGTTCAACAAGAAAGACCTCCGGGATTTTATCGCGTCGGTAAAATGGTTTCTCGGAAACGATACCCGTCCCAAGTTCGACCGCTGGACATATTGGGAAAAATTCGATTACTTTGCAGTATTCTGGGGGATCGCCGTGATCGGATCGACGGGATTGACACTGTGGTTTCCCGAATTCTTTACGCGCTTCATCCCCGGGTGGTTTATCAACGTGGCGACAATCATTCATAGCGATGAAGCTCTGCTCGCCGTAGGTTTCATTTTTACGGTCCATTTCTTTAATACGCACCTCCGTCCCGAGAAATTTCCGATGGATATTGTTATCTTTACAGGGCGGATGGACGTTGAAGAACTTGAACGGGATAAACCGGGAGAGTACGAAGCGCTCGTGGCGAGTGATAAACTGAGCCGGAATCTCGTTGATCCCTATCCGCCCGTTGTTATCAGGACGGTGCGGGTTTTCGGATGGATGGCGCTGACGATAGGTTTTTGTATGGTTGTTTGGATCATTTACGCAATGATTTTTGCATATCGGTGAACTATGTATAATTCGATCGTATTAGTCAAACAAGTGCCGGACACGGCGAACATCTCCGGAAACGTCATGCGCGATGACGGCACGGTGAACCGGGCAAAATTGCCGGCGATCTTCAATCATGAAGATAAAGTCGCCCTGGAGCTGGCGCTTCAGGTCAAAGACAAATTTGGCGGAACAGTCACGGCCATCACGATGGGCCCGCCGAGGGCGTCGGATATTCTTCGTGAGTGCCTGTACATGGGAGCCGACCGGGTACATCTCATCAGTGATAGGAAATTCGCGGGCGCCGACACGCTGGCGACGTCGTACGTCCTCAGTGAAACAATACGGAAGATCGGCAACTACGATTTCATTTTTGCCGGAAGGCAGGCGATCGATGGCGATACTGCGCAGGTCGGTCCTCAAACAGCCGAAAAGCTGGGCATCCCCCAGATCACCTACGCCGAAAAACTCATCGACGTACGTGACGGTAAAGTGAAAGTGAAAAGGAAAATCGATGGCGGATTCGAAATCCTGGAAAGCACTCTGCCCGTGCTGTTGACCGTCATGAAGGACGCCGCCGTGCCGAGGCCCTACAGTGCGAAAAGGATCATGGCCTTCAAGAGCGCCAAGTCGTTGATGGAGCTTGAAAAACTCGTTGAGGGGAATTCCCTCCTTTATATCGATAAGCTGGTCGATGAGTACAAAACGCGGTCATTATACATTCCAACCCTCACGATGGACGACCTCCGGCTGGATGCGGATCGCTGCGGCATCAACGGTTCTCCCACGAAAGTTTATAAGATTGAATCTGTCGTGCTGACGGGAGGGGAGCACACTATGATCGAGCCGACGAAAACCGGGATGGGCGCCCTGATTGGCAAATTAATGGAAGATCACATTTTTGGATGACCGATTCTATGAGCACATTCGCAAATGAAGTGTGGGTGTTCGTCGAGCAACGCGACGGCAAACCGGCCGACGTGAGCTTCGAATTGCTGAGCAAGGGCCACAAGCTTGCCGCCGGCATGAACGGGCTGCTCAAATCCGTTGTGGTGGGAGACGGCGTCAAGGATATAGCGATTGAAACATTTAGGTTCGGCGCGGATGAAAGTTTGTTGATCGATCATCCGGATTTGAAGAACTATAAAACACTTCCGTACAGCCGCATCCTCATTGAACTCGTGAGGAAGCACACTCCGAGAATAGTTCTCTTTGGGGCCACTGTGATTGGAAGAGACCTGGCGCCCCGTGTGGCGTCGAACACCCGGAGCGGAATGACCGCCGATTGCACCGACCTCCAGATTTCGGATGTCGACTATCTGCGCACGAAATATCAGAATTTGCTGCTGCAAATTCGCCCGGCATTCGGCGGAAACATCATCGCGACCATCATCACGCCCGATAATCCGACACAAATGGCCACGGTGCGCGAAGGCGTGATGGAAATGCATACCGTGGAACGTCAACGTGACGTGAAAATAACCCCGATTCCGTATGTTCCGGCTGACGGCGATAAGTTGGTAACCATCATCGAGCGACACAGGGAAGAAAGCAAGGTAAACCTGAAAGCCGCCCCCATCATCGTCTCCGGCGGTTACGGACTTGGCACAAGGGAAAATTTTCGCTTGATCCACGAGCTCGCGCACACAATTGGGGGTGAGGTTGCCGGGAGCCGGGCCGCCGTGGATGCAGGATTCGTTTCTCCCGAACGGCAGGTCGGGCAAACAGGGGTCACCGTTCGGCCGAAGTTGTATATTGCCGTCGGCATTTCCGGAGCAATTCAGCATCGCGCGGGCATGCAGGAGGCGAAAAAGATCATTGCCATCAATAGCGACCCCGATGCCCCGATTTTTCAGGTCAGCCACTACGGCATCGTCGGCGACGCAATGGATATTCTTCCCAAGTTCATCGAAGCGTACAAGAACAAACTGAAATAGCCAAGACAATGCCGAACTTTTTCACGGACAATCCGGATTTACAGTTTCATTTCAATCATCTCGGCCTCCGGGAGATTGTGAAGATCACCGAGGAAGAATACGCGCAGGCAAAAGAATTTAACTACGCCCCGGTGAATTACGAAGATGCAATCGAGAATTACCGAAAGGTGCTCGAGGTCGTGGGCGATATTGCGGGCAACCACATCGCGCCCCGCGCGGCGCTCGTTGACGTGGAGGGAGCCACGTTTGATCTGGGGAAAGTGGAGTACGCGAAGGGAACGCAGGAGAATCTTCTCGAATTGTCCCGCGCCGATCTGATGGGGATGGTCCTTCCGCGGAAGTACGGCGGGCTGAATTTTCCGTTTACAATTTACATGGCCGCAGTGGAAATAATTTCCCGGGCGGATGCCTCTCTGATGAATATTTTCGGCCTCCAGGATATCGGCGATACGATCAGAAAGTTCGGCGACGAAGACCAGCGGATGGAATTTTTGCCGAGGATTTGTTCGGGAGAACACACTGGAGCGATGGCGCTTACGGAGCCGGACGCCGGCTCCGACCTTCAGGCCGTAAAACTCCATGCGTACCAGGACGGCAGCGGGAAATGGTTTTTGCGGGGCGTCAAGAGGTTTATTACCAATGGAAGCGGGCAAGTTCTGCTGGTCCTCGCGCGCTCCGAGGCCGGGTCAAAGGACGGACGCGGTCTCAGCATGTTCGTTTGCTACGGAGACGAGACTTTAAAAGTTCGCCGAATCGAGCACAAGCTGGGTATTCATGGCTCGCCGACATGTGAATTGCAGTTCAACGACACTCCGGCACAACTTATCGGAAGCAGGAAATTCGGACTCATAAAATACACCCTCGATTTGATGTTTCGCGCACGCGTAGGAGTCGCAGCTCAGGCGCTGGGAATTTCGCAGGCCGCCTATGAAGAGGCTTTGCAATACGCCAGGGAGAGAGAGCAGTTTGGGAAACCGATTTACAATATCCCGGTCGTTTCCAACATGCTGATCGACATGAGGGTGATGCTGGAAAGCAACCGGTCCCTTTTTTACAGCGTCGCCCAATGGGTCGACCGGAAGGAAAAATCCGAAGAGTTGGTGGAACAATTGAAAGCCGGAGGGAAATCCTTCGCGGAAGCAAATACCCGACTGAAACAGGAAACGAAGATCGCAAATTTGCTGACGCCGATGACGAAGTATGTACTGGCGGAATGCTCCAACAAGATCACGTACGACGCGCTGCAGATTCACGGCGGGACCGGATACATGAAGGAATTCAGAGTGGAACGCCTTGCCCGGGACGCCCGCATCACGAATATCTACGAGGGAACATCCCAGCTGCAGATCGTTGCGGCGTCCGGTAACGTCATCAACGATGTGCTGGCAGAGTACTTCGGTGAGAAGGAGCAAAAGGAATACAAGGGTGGTTTGACGAGGCTGGCGAACCATCTGAAGGAAATACGTCTCATCTTCAAAGAGTGTTTGAAGTACGCACTGGAGAGGAAGGACACCGATTTTCAGGATGTCGCGGCCAAGGATCTGGTGGAGCTGTACAGCTATCTCTATGTGGGCTACCTGCTTCTCGACGAAGCGGAAATCGAAACCGGAAAAGCCTTTGTCGCCAACCGGTATATCCTGAACGCGGCGGCAAATGCAAGAAGGAACGCGGAATCCATAAAGAGTGGGTTGTTTTCCGACCTCCTCCATGCGGATAAAATTTTGAAGTGAACTCGCTATTTAACAACTTTAAGGATGAAAAACATGTACTACTACCGCATTTATGACGACAAAGAGCAGCTGAATTTCATCAAGAGCTCGCTCGAACAGCAACGCATCAGAAAACTGCTGAAAGAATACGAGGTCGTTCATCAGGAATACTTTAACACCGACTTCGTGAAATTCCTGAAAGAGCATGACCCCGATGCGGAATTGATCGAGGTAATCAACATCTCCTATTGATGACGCTGATGCTGCTCGCAGGGAGGATGGTCGTTAGCGTACGCAGAACTACAGTGTAGAAAATCGATGAAACGTATTTTCCCGAGTTCTTTCTATAATCTGGTCACGCTGATTGGGTCCGCCATCGCGGCAGTCAGTTTCGGGCTCATCGTCTTCCTGATGCTGCTAGAAGCGGTGGCAACGCAACCCAAGCCGTACATGGGGATCATCGCGTTTGTTATTCTCCCCATGTTTCTCATTATCGGAGTCATTCTTGTCGTCATCGGGATTTTGCGAGAACATCGCAGGGAACGCCTGGGAAAGCCTCACGGTTTCCACATGCCGCAGATCGACTTCAGCAATCCCCGGCATCGAACTGCATTCTTGTTTTTTTCCGTAGGGGCGCTCATCCTCCTGGCATTTTCAGCCTTCAGCAGTTTTCAGGCGTATGAGCACACAGATTCCGACCAGTTCTGCGGGGAGACGTGTCACAAAGTGATGGAGCCCGAATACACGGCCTACCAGTTTTCTCCACACGCCCGCGTGGGCTGCGTGAAGTGCCACATCGGCCCCGGTGCGGGATGGTTTATCCGGTCCAAACTTTCCGGAACGTACCAGGTCTACGCGGCGACCTTCGACAAGTACCCGAGGCCAATTCCGACCCCGATCGAGAATTTGCGCCCGGCTCAGGAGACCTGCGAGCAATGCCACTGGCCAAAGCAGTTTTTCAGCGAGAAGCTGCATGTCAACACCTACTTCCTTTCGGATGAGCACAATACGAAATGGACGCTGAATCTCCTGATGAAAATCGGAGGCGGAAATGTGGAAGCGGGCCCGACATCGGGCATCCACTGGCACATGAACATCAATAATGCGGTCACGTACATTCCGCTCGATGCGCAGCGTCAGGTCATCCCGTGGGTGCGGTCAAAACGACCCGATGGATCGGTATCTATCTACCGCAGCACCGAGATGACGGTCTCCGACGACTCGCTGGCGAAAGCCCCTCATCGCCGGATGGACTGCATCGACTGCCACAACAGGCCTACGCACATTTATAACCCACCAGCGCGGTCGGTCGATCACGTCATGGCATTGGGCTGGATCGATCCTAAGCTGCCCGGGGCCAAGAGTGTTGCCGTCAAAGCGCTGGAGTATCCGTACAGCACAAAGCAGACCGGACTGGACAGCATCAGGATGTCGATCGAAGAGTACTACAGAAACAACTACCCGGACGTCGCATCTTCAAAAAAGAACGAAATCGATCGAACGATCACCGAGGTGCAAAAAATTTACAGCCGGAACTATTTCCCGGAGATGATGGTGAGCTGGCGTAAATTTCCGGACAATCTCGGCCATCTCTACTACCAGGGTTGTTTCCGGTGTCACGACGGCAAGCATGTGAGTGAAGACGGAAAAGTACTGTCGCGGGAATGCAACACATGTCATACGATTCTCGCCCAGCAATTTGAGAATGATACGCTCCGTTTGTCCCTCGGAGGAATCACGTACAAGCATCCCGTCGATATCGGGGATGCATGGAAGGAAATGAACTGCAGTGATTGCCACTTTAACAACCAATAATAGAACGAAGGAATGAATGAACAGATTCTAAACCCGACGCAACAAAGCAAGCGGGATTTTCTCAGGTACGTTCTCACCGGAGGATTGCTCGCCTGGGCGGCATCCATCCTGTATCCGATTTTTGCATATCTTAAGCCGCCGAAGCAAAGCGAGGTTGAGGTGAGCAGCGTGAAGGCGGGGAAGTTGAGCGAGATTGAAAAGGATAGCGGAAAAATCGTCAAATTTGGAACGAAACCGGTGATTCTCATCCGTTCGGCAGACGGGAACCTGAGGGCATTCTCGGCGACCTGCACGCACCTCGATTGCACAGTACAGTACCGCAAGGATTACGGACTGATCTGGTGCGCGTGTCATAACGGCAAGTATGACCTCAACGGCCGCAACGTATCCGGTCCGCCGCCGCGTCCTCTGGACGAATACAGGGTCATTGTTCAGGGAGAGGAGGTCTCCATCTCGAAGAAATCATGAAGCTACGATTGAAAAAGATTTACTCGTGGATCGACGAACGGGTGCAACTCGAAGACGTGGTCAATTTTATGGGCAAGAAGTACGTGCCCCTCCACAGCCATTCGATCTGGTACTACTTCGGCGGTGTCTCACTCTTTCTGTTCATCATCCAGGTTGTCACGGGGATCCTCCTGCTGCTCTACTATAAGAGCGGCGAAGAGTTCGCATTTGAAAGCATCCAGTTCATCATGTCGAAAGTCGAATTCGGCTGGCTCATACGTTCCATTCATAGCTGGACCGCCAACCTGTTCATTCTGGCGGCGATGATTCATATGTTCAGCGTGTATTTCGGGAAGGCATACCGCAAACCACGAGAGGTGACGTGGCTGACGGGCATGCTGATGTTCTTTCTCGCGTTGGGTTTCGGTTTCAGCGGGTACCTTCTTCCCTGGAATGAACTCGCATTCTTCGCGACGAAGGTCGGCACGGATATCGCCGGTATCATTCCCGTCGTCGGCAAACCGATGATGATATTCCTCCGGGGCGGAGAAGAAGTCACGGGTGCGACCCTCTCCCGCTTCTTTGGTTTTCATGTGGCGGTCTTGCCCGGATTATTTACCGTGCTTCTCGGAATCCATCTTCTTCTTGTGCAGCGCCAGGGTATGAGCGAGCCGATTGAGACTGGGGAGGGAGCGGATCCCCAACGAAAGACAATGCCGTTCTTCCCGAATTTTCTGTTGAGGGACCTGCTATTCTGGCTTATCGTCCTGAATCTGCTCGCGATACTTGCAGTCTTTTTCCCATGGGAACTGGGAAGAAAAGCGGACCCATTCGCGTCGGCGCCGGCAGGCATCCGGCCAGAGTGGTATTTCCTGTTCATGTTTCAGACACTGAAGTTTGTTCCGGCAAAATTGTTGTTCCTGGACGGCGAAGTGCTCGGCATCGGACTCTTCGGTCTGGCGGGACTCCTGTGGCTTCTGGTCCCCTTCTGGGATACGAAAAGCTCTCGGGGTGAACGAAATCGCTTTATCAATTACATCGGGTTGTTCATCGTTCTGTACATTATGATTTTCACAGTGCTAGGGTGGATCTTATGAGCCGGAGAATTTTATACGCGATAGCAATTATCATCACGGCACTTCTCGGGAATAGTCCCGCAGTTGCGGCGGACCAGTGTATCACGTGTCACGAAGCCCTCGGCGACAAACCGTCGGAGTTGTTCAAACACGATGTACATGCAGCGAAAGGAATCTCCTGTGCCGGATGTCACGGGGGAAATGCCAAAGCGGAAGAGATGGAACAGGCGATGGACAAAAGCGCCGGGTTCATCGGCGTGCCGAAGGGGGATGATATCTCCAAAGCCTGCGCGAATTGCCATTCGAGTGCCGAAAAGATGAAAGAGTTGGGCTCGTCGCTTCCGACAAACCAGTGGGAAACGCTGCAGGAGAGTGTTCACGGGAAACTTGACATCTCCGGCAAAGAGCATATTGCACAATGTATCACCTGCCATAACCCGCACGGCATCGTTTCGGTGAATAACCCTGAATCGCCGGTGTATCCGCTCAACGTCGTAAAAACCTGCACGAAATGTCACGCAGATGCCGCATTTATGCGATCGTATAATCCATCGTTGCCGATCGACCAGCTTGAGAAATACCGGACGAGTGTGCATGGCGTTCGAAACGCCGGAGGCGATCCCAAACCCGCGGAGTGTGCAAGCTGCCACGGCAGCCACGACATTCGGTCGGCGAAAGACGCGAAGTCACGCGTTTATGCGGTCAACCTTCCCTCCACCTGCGCCGCCTGCCATAGCAATGCAGAGTACATGCAGGAGTACAAAATACCGACGGACCAGTTTGAAAAATTCTCAAGAAGCGTGCACGGCATCGCGTTGCTTCAGAAACACGACGTCGGCGCTCCGGCGTGCAATTCGTGCCACGGCAATCATGGGGCTACGCCGCCGGGCGTGGAATCGGTGTCGAAAGTCTGCGGGACCTGTCATGCGCTCAATGCAGACCTCTTCTCATCGAGCCCGCATAAGAAAGCGTTTGATGAGAAGCATCTTCCCGAATGCGAAACGTGTCACAGCAATCATGAAATCGTTGCAGCGACGAGTAAACTTCTCGGTGTCACGCCCGATGCGGTGTGCAGCCGGTGCCACCATGAGAATGAGACTGGAAAGGGATTTGTTGTCGCACGAACGATGCGATCGTTGACCGACAGCCTTGAATCATCGGAGAACCGCGCCGCGACACTTCTTGACGAGGCCGAACAAAAGGGGATGGAAGTTTCCGAATCCAAGTTCAAGCTCCGCGATGCGCACCAGGCGCGGCTGCAGTCACGAACGATGGTGCATTCATTTGATGAGAGTAAGTTCCGTGACGTCATTTCAAAGGGATTGACGGTGGCATCGTTGGTCGGTAGTGAAGGACAGCATGCGATCGATGAGTATTATTTCCGGAGATGGGGCCTTGGCGTTGCGACACTGATCATTACAATCGTCGGCGTATCATTATACCTCACCATCAAGAGAATTGAAGCTAAGCAACGCACGAAGAAATCACTGTCGTGAAAGAATAGGTATATGAATGTGGGACAAGCAAGCATATGGGTGGCTTTCCTGGCCGCAATGGGCAGCGCGTATTTCTTTTACAACGACGGGCGGAATAGCTCTCGCCCAAAGCATGTTCCCTCCGGGGGAATGGCCGGTGCCACTTCGTATCGTCTTTATTGGATCGCAATTCTCGCCGGTGTGGCAGCCTCGGCAATTCTTATTGAACTGCTGATAACTCATCAATTTCAGTATTCCTACATTGCTCATTACAGCTCGCGGTCGCTTCCTATTTTTTATCTCATCTCAGCATTCTGGGCAGGCCAGGAAGGGACATTCCTTCTCTGGGCGTTGATGGTCTCGGTGATGGGATGGGTGTTCATAACGACTTCGAAGAACGAGGACGGCTTTGCAATGTCGGTGGTGAGCGGTTATTGTGCCTTCCTCTATCTGTTGTTAATTGTAAAGAGTCCGTTTGAAATGACGCCAACAATTCCGGAAGACGGCGCGGGTCTTAATCCACTGCTGCAAAATCCCTGGATGGTCGTGCATCCTCCGATATTGTTCATGGGATACGCCGCAACGGTGTTCCCATTTGCGCTCGTTGTCTCTGCCCTTGCCCGGCGTAATACCGAACGCTGGCTTGAATCGGGCTTTGCCTGGTCGATCTTTGCGACGCTCATGCTGGGCGCGGGAATCATCATCGGCGGGTTTTGGGCGTACGAAGTGCTGGGCTGGGGCGGATACTGGGGATGGGACCCGGTGGAAAACTCCTCACTGGTCCCGTGGCTGATACTGCTGGCGTTGATTCATGGCTTCCTCGTGCAGAGGGCCAAAGGCTCGCTCATGCGGACAAATATGTTCCTCGCCATTCTCTCGTTTTTACTTGTGCTTTACGCGACATTCCTCACGCGCAGCGGGATATTGGCTGATTTTTCCGTCCATTCGTTCGTCGACCTCGGCATCAGCAACTACCTCATCGGTGTGATGGTCGTTGGCGCCGCACTGGGCCTGGGATGGTTCACAGCTCGGTTCAGAGACTTCGCATCTCCCAGGATTCCATTCTCAGGACTCAACCGGGAGATTACGTTGTTACTCGGTGTGTGGGTGCTGGTTCTGGGCGCGCTCTTTACGTTTGTCGGAATGTCTTCGCCGATTCTCACCGGGCTTTTCGGGAAAGCATCACAGGTGGACACTTCCTTTTATAACAAGGTCAATCTGCCTGTCGCGATCGGCATCGCGTTATTGCTCGGCGTCACCCCGTTTCTTGGCTGGACGGAAGAAAATAAATGGGGATTCGTTAAACGGCTTTCCATGCCGCTCTCGCTGGCTGTTCTCGCGTGTGTCATTGCGTATGTGGCGGGAGTGACGACGGTCGCCCTGCTCGCATTCGTCGGGTCGGCAAGCTTCGGGCTCATTAGCAATGTTGTGATCACCTTCCGGAAATATCGATCGGGGTGGCTGACATTAGGTGGCCCGATCACCCACATCGGCACGGGTCTGCTCCTCATCGGCATCATCGGATCCGGTAGTTTTGACGAGATCAGACAGACGATTTTGCGACTCAATGAACCCCAAACTATTTTCGGTTACCAATGCACGTTCAAAGGGGCGACTCAGTCTCCCGACCAGAAAACGCAGGTACGGATTGAAATATCTGATGGAAGGAATACATATGTTGCCAATCCTGCGCTGTATTTCAGCAGCTATAATCAATCGATGCTTCGCGAGCCGGACATTAAGATATTTCCGTTGAAGGATTTGTACATCTCTCCGATTGAATTGCGATCAACACCGGTCGGAAGTCCGCACATGACCCTGGAAATTACGAAGGGCGAAAAAAAGACCTTGGGCGAATACCAAATAGAATTCCTTCGATTTGAAACAGGTCAACACAATCAATCCGGGAAAATGTCCGTCGGGGCGGTCCTGAGCATAGCCTTTCAGGGTGGAACCCGGGAAGTTGTTCCGACAATGACGATTAATGAAAGGGGAGAGCGCGAGTTCGTTCCTGCAGATTTGCCCATTGCATCCGGTTTGGCGAAGGGTCCTGCGAAGCCACAGGTGGCGCTTGCAGGGATGAGTGTGGAACAGAAGGAAGTGGATCTCGAATTTCTCGGCTTAGACGGGCACGCCGGCTCTCCCGCCGTTCAGGATTTGGTGGTTGAATTCAGCACCAAGCCGCTTATGATGGTTGTGTGGACCGGTGTTGTGCTCATCATTGCTGGAACCTTCATTGCAATGAAGCGCAGGCTGACGAAGGACACGTTGTCGTAGTATTCTCTCAATGATGCGGCCAATGTTAACCAGACTCTTTTCGTCTCTCGCGAAGAAGATCTTCTTCGCCGTAGGCGCTGCGCTCACGATCTCGGGAGGAATCTTCGTGTACGTTGCCCATCACACCGGCTACATGATGCTCGAAACGCAGGTACGTGAAAAAGCCCACGATGTCGCCACCGTCAGTGAAGCGGTTCTTGCCACTGCGATGACCGAAGAGAAGCACGAGCACCTGCGAGAATTCCTCCAGGCCTTGAATGCCTCCCACCAGTTTGCCGACGTATTCATCCTCCGCCGCGACGGCACGGTGTATTGCAGTACGGATACTCTCCAGCAGGAGAAAAATCTTTCGCCGGATCAATTCGGCGATACCGTTCAAGAGTCATCGGAACGATTCATTTCAAGAACCGAACGGGGGTCCACCTACGAATACATAGTTATGCCGATTGTCAAATATCCGACGTGCTACCGGTGCCACACACTGCCGGAGCCCAACAGAGGTTACCTAACGGTCAAGCTTTCCATGGACGAAGTGCGGGCAACCGCGCTCGAACATCGAGCGACGAACATTCTCATGATCATCGGTACGTTCTTCGGGGTGGGCGGCGTTATCATCATCACGCTTCTTTTTGTCATTGTCCGACCGATGAGAAGTATCCACCGGCAGATCAAGAATCTGGAGGGTGAGCTGGAAAGCGTGGAACGCGGTGAGCAGCGACAGTTCTCTCAGCTCCAGGTCCCTTCCTCAAAGGATGAGATCACGGACGTGATATTCGCCTTCAACACACTTACTCGGCGTCTCAACGAAGTATACAAGAAATTGAACGAATTGCACCAGGGAGAGTTGGAACACGCCGACCGGCTTGCGAGCGCCGGTGAAATGGCCGCAAGCGTCGCGCATGAAATAAGGAATCCCGTCGCCGGCGTGCTCGGAGCGCTCCAGGTTTTTGAAAGCGAAGTCCCGGAAGGAGACGAGCGAAAAGAGATTCTCAAAGAAATGAAACAGCAATTGGACCGGGTCAATCAGGCCGTCAGCGATCTCTTGAGTTATGCCCGGCCTACTCCACCCGTGTATGAGGAATTTTCCATTAATGAGGTAATCCAGAAGACCGTTTCGCTTCTTGCCCGGCAGCTCAGGGGAAGGCAAATTGACATTCAACTGAGGTTGTCGGATAAGAAGTCCATTGTCTCTGCCGACCGGAAACAGGTTCAACAAGTGCTGTGGAATGTAATCCTGAACGCACTCCAGGCGATGGATGTTTCAGGCACACTTATCATCACATCATCGCCGGAATATTCGTTTGTCAAAATCAGTGTCAGCGACACCGGCCGGGGAATCTCGCAGGATCTCGCTGATCGGGTGTTTGAGCCATTTTTCACAACCAAGCACAAGGGGACCGGGCTCGGTATGACCATCTCCAAGCGCATCATTGAGCAGCACAGAGGATCCATTTCATTCGTCAGCCGGGTTGATCAAGGAACAACGGTGACGCTGGTGATGCCGTTGCACGAAGAAGGTAAGTGAGGAAAAATGCGCGGGGAAACGATCCTCATTGTTGATGATGAAAAACTGATCCGCTGGTCTCTACAGCAGGAACTCACGAAGTCTGGCTTTAACGTTTTGAGCGCAGAGACGGTCAAGCAGGGTGTTTCGTTACTCAAAGAGCATGAACCCGACCTCATGATTCTCGACCAGCTTCTGCCCGACGGCACAGGGATTGATGTTCTGCAGGAAATCAAGAGTTTGGGGATTGTGGTGCCTGTCATCATGCTCACGGCGATCGACAAATCTGACGTTGCCGTGCAGGCCATGAAACTTGGTGCGGTCGATTATGTGACCAAACCGGTCAACATCGACGAGTTGAAAATCGTCATTGAGAGAGAACTTGAAGCCACCCGGCTGAAACGGCAGGTCGCACATTTTCTGAGGGAGCAAGAAAAAAGTTATGGCTTCTGCGGCATGATCGGGTCCTCTCCGCAGATGAAAAAAGTATTCGATACGATTACGAAGATTGCTCAAAGCAGCGGGACAACGGTATTGATCACGGGTGAAAGTGGGACGGGGAAAGAACTGGCTGCGAAAGCGATTCATTTTCTGAGTGCGCGCCGGGATAATCCTCTGATAACGGTGAATTTTTCCTCCCTGGCGGAAACAATCATTGAAAGTGAAATGTTCGGACATGAGAAAGGGGCCTTCACCGACGCAAGAAATCAGAAGAAGGGGGTCTTTGAGCTTGCGCATACGGGGACCATCTTCCTGGATGAGATTGGAGACGCTTCACCGAAAGTGCAAGTGAAACTGCTTCGCGTGCTCGAACAGAAATCGTTCCTGCGCGTCGGTGGAACCTCGGACATCACCGTGGATGTTCGCATTATCGCTGCGACCAACAGATCCCTTGAGTCGCGGCTCGCAGAAGAGAAGTTCCGGGCCGATCTCTACTACCGGCTCAACGTGGCGAGTATTCATATGCCGCCACTCCGGGAACGGGGTGAAGATATCATCCTGCTGGCAGAATATTTCCTCCAGGAATTTAACGCAAAATTCCATAAACAATTCAAACAACTCGCCGGGGAGACAAAGGAACTGTTCTCCGGCTATCATTGGCCCGGCAATGTGAGAGAGATGAGAAATGTTCTGGAGCGTGCGGTATTGCTATGGGATGATGAAGCAATCCGACCGGGTCACATTGAATTTCCTTTGCATCGAGGATCAGTGCCGACGTCAGGTCAAGCATCGGCAGCGGCAGACATGCCGTTGTTTGAATTGGAAAAACAAGCTCTTGTCCACGCGCTGAAAAAGGTCAACTATAACCAAACGCAGGCTGCGAAGTTGCTGGATATCAGTCGGGATACTCTGCGTTATCGAATGAAAAAATTCGGCCTTTTGAATCGAAGTATTATCACCGGTGATAGCGATTCCCCATAGATGGGTCAATTGACCCATTGCTTCTTATCTGCGCTCCCTCCAAATTTAATCTCCTGAGTCGAACCTCCTTTTTCCGCCTGCGATTTGCAGTCGAGACCCTTTCCGTCATTGGCACGCATCTTGCCGTCTACCATAGAATGTTCCCCGGGACTATGCATGAACACGCTCACGAATATCAACCAGAATAATAAACCAGGCCAGTCAGAGAAAAAAGGTCCATCGGTTCTTGTTGTCGATGATGAACCACTGATGTGCTGGTCGATTGAGAATGCTCTTGAGAAAGCCGGCGCTCGAGTTACAACTGCCAGCACGGGTGAAGAGGCCATCGAATTGATCCGGTCTTCAGCTTTCGATGTCATCATAACGGACATGAAACTTCCCCGTGTTGACGGATTCGGGGTTGCGAAGGCGGGAAAAGGGGGGCCAATCGACACACAAATAATAATGATATCGGCTTACCGTGATGAACAATCACGGAAAAAGGCCGCGGATCTCGGAATTGAACAGTTCATTGACAAACCCTTTGATCTAGGAGAAATGGTCAAACTCGTAAAAGATCTTACTTCCAAGAAGTTTTAGGTCGATTCGGGGGATTTAACCCACAAGATTGACAAACTACGTTCCTGCCGGTTGCCTGGCCCGAAAATTTCCAGAACAGGCGATTTTGCTCATTTCATGCCATTTTTCAACCGCATTGTGTTTTCACTTGTGATAACGCAGTACCTCAATTGCGAACACCGGAAAATGTCGAAACTGGCCGAGTTTTGTCATAACTGGAAATGCCGCTATGTCAAATCACCCACCATTAATTCGACCATCCCAAGAAAATCAAAAAAATGCCATAATGGACAGGTTTTAGGAGCAAAATGTCTGGCACTTGGTGTGTACTATCCTGAGGAAGGTATCAGGGTTCAATGCGAGTCAATTTCAAAATATTTCTTCCTGTAGTGGGACTGGCGGCCGTTCTTATGGGTGGATCTCCCACCCAGAAGGTCTCTTTGTTGTATCCCACGCTTCAGGATTCGACCTCGTATGACCAAGGCCAAATATTCATCGTGTCTGCCCAGAAAGATACCACCGGAGCTTTGCTCGTATCGACGGAGTGGCGGACGCTGAAGCAGATCGACCTCACGGCGAGCGAGGCGAAAGATGAGTTTCCCAAAACCTTCTTGAAGCTCTTTGAACCGCATACCACGATCAAGAAAATATGGTTCACGTACAAGTTTACGAATTACTTCACGACTCCAGAGTCGGTTGCGTACAAGTACGGCGACACGATGACCATACGCCGGTTCTGGAGGACCCCGGAATTTGCCGGGCTTCTCAAGGAAGTTCAAAATACATCTCCCCTTTACGTAGTCATGAAAATTTCGGGTTGGAAAGATAGTTCCTATGTCACTCCCTATGATGACCCCAACGACGATAATCGTAAGCTCTACAAGCTCCACCTGCGTCTCGTTCCGGGTTTGAACCTGATCTATTTTGCGCCGGCGGGCCGGAAGGATGAGGCATTGGAATTTACCACCAACTATGTGAATGAATCGAAGTCGCTTGATACACGCAGCACTCATTTTCATAATTCGGAGTTCGAGAAGAACTGCACGACATGCCACGAAGGCCTTCCGAGTGCGGACAATGGCATGACGATGAAAGCTGATTGTTCGGTTTGCCACACGGCGCCACCGCCCGAGTTGAAGATTCATGGCCCGGTCGAGATGAAGCAGTGCGATGCCTGCCACGGGTGGTCGGGGGAAAAGAAAGTGATGTTGGTAACAAAAGGGGTGCCGGATGCGTGTTACGAGTGTCACAGTGACAAGAAAACGGCAGTCGACAGCTCGAAATCCGTGCATCCGATTGCATCTGATTGCATCACCTGCCACTCGCCTCACAGCAGCGATCAGCCCCACCTGCTCAAGACCAATGTCTACGATCTTTGCACGGGATGCCATGCCGACCAGAAGCTGAATCATCCTGTGGGCAAACATCCGATGCGCTTTGCTCTCACCAGGAGCGGTGAGGAAATCTCATGTGTGAGCTGCCATAATCCTCATGGTACCGATAACGATCATCTGCTGAAAGTGGCAGGCGGCTCAATGGCCGTGTGTGCAAAGTGTCATTGAATATGAAATTCTGTCCCCTATATTGCCTGCTTGCCTTGCTGCTGCTTGCCTCTGTGCCGGCCGTTGCGCAGCCGATGAGCGACCTTGGCCTGGTGGGTGGAAGCGGGATGGCGTTCACCCCGACCATCGGAGTAACCCCTGAATCGCATTTCCGCCTCGATATTACCCGTTTGAGTTTCGTGAACGGAGGCGAGGGAGGATTGAACAGCTATGGGATCACAGGCGGTCTTTCGTCGAACATGGAATTCTCCGCGAAATTTCAGTCGCTTCAGGCCGGGACCGCACTATCACCATCGTTCATAGGGTTTGGCGGGAAATTCGTATTTCCCTTTTTGTTTCCATTCAGCTCGCGCATTGCGCTCTGGGCTGAAGAGGTGTCCACGACAAGTGAAAACGGATCGGCGCTGCTGCCGTCGGGGATCACCCGCGGGGCCCTTATCATCCAACCCGGGATGCTCAGCACGCTGAATGCAAATCTGTTCGTTGGAGTAACATCGGCGGAGAACGAACGGCGCCTCGCCGCAGGCTGTAATGCTTCCCATGTTTTCAACAGTTTCCTCAAGGTTGGAGGGGAATTTCAATACAACTACTACGGCGACAATGACCGGCAGGGCTCGGTACTCCTGCTCTTCCGCGCCCATCCAAACGTTTGCGTGCAACTCAGTCCCGGATATTTGCGGTCAAACGGCGTATCATCGTGGATGTTTTCCGCCGGCGTTTCCGTTTCCACTGCGAGTATCGAATTTATGAATCCTGAGAAGCCGAAAGAACAACCGGCGGTCATTCCTTCATTCGACGACCTGGAAAAACAGATTCACGATGAAAAAAAGAAGGATTAACGAAACCATGCGTGCCATACCACACACCCTGCTGTTTCTTTTCGCCGGAGCCTTCGCCCTGCTCGTGAGCGGGTGCAGCAGTTCAAAGCAGGCGGCAAAAGACTCTGACTTGGTCTGGCCATCCCCCCCCGATGATCCTCGCATTAGATATATCCGGACGATGAGGGGCGAAGACGACTATACTTCCGGCCTGGGGGTAATCACCAAAGCGCTCGCAGGAAGCTCGGTTTCCAACGCACTCACCAACCCTTATGATGTCTGCACCGACGGAAACGGACGCGTTTGGGTTACGGATGCAGGGCGGGGAATCTTTCTCTTCGATAACGTGAAAAAAGAAGTCACCATCCTCGGCGATTTGAGTAAGATACCGCTGGAAGGAGCGCGAGGGATCGCGTATGGCGACGGCAAGCTCTTTGTTGGACTTGGCGCGCTGGGTCAGGTCGCGGTGCTTACACCCGAAGGCAAAGACATCCATCTCATTGGCAAGCGCGGAAGTTTTCCTAATCCTGTGGATGTTGTCGTCGACACCCTGAGGCATCATGTGCTGGTTGTCGATAATAAATTGCACAATGTCTCGATCTATTCGGAAAACGGCGATTCACTGATGGTGATCGGGAAACGGGGTGACGCCGACGGTCAGTTTAACTTTCCGCAAAGCATCGCGGTTGACAATGCAGGCAACATGTATGTTGTCGATGCCTTCAATTACCGTGTGGAGATATTCGATTCCACGGGGAAATTCCTTCGGAAGTTCGGTTCGCACGGTGACGCGTGGGGAATGTTTGCCCGCCCGAAAGGAATTGCGCTCGATTCCTACGGCAATATTTATGTTGTCGACTCGTACTATCACAATTTTCAAATTTTCAACCAGCAAGGAGAACTCCTGCTCTTTGTCGGCAAGTTTTCTGCTGGCAATGACGGATTCCAGGACCCTGTCAGCATCACGATCGATCAGAACAATATGCTTTACGTTACCGATAATTTGAACGCCAGGGTCCAGCTGTTCCAATTGTTAAAAGAAAAATAAACCTCAATTTCCAGTCGCCTCATGGGAAAAAGGGTACGGTACCAGACAAGAGGCAACAATCACTTAATTAACAAGGAGATATACTTATGAAACACTTACTCATCGCCGTTGTCGCGATCTGCCTTCTGGCAAGCATCGCGTCGGCACAGACTGGGTTCGGCGGTACTTCACTTCAGACTACCGGTACGCAGGGCGTGACGTCGGGTATGGCGGGTGGACCGCACGATTTCACCTCGACGGCCTCCGATTCACTCAGCATGAAGATGATCGGACCGACCAACTTCCTGTGCGGCTATTGCCACGTTCCGCACGTTTCCAGCGCGGGAATCGGCTATCCTCTCTGGGCGCGCAAGTCGCTTGTGACCGGATCAACACATGCCGGGATCACCTTCGGCACGTATTCCAGCGGTACGATGGATGCGACGACGAATCCGGTGAACACGACGGATAATTACAGCTCGTTCTGCTTGAGCTGCCATGACGGAAGCCAGATGTTTGCCTCCGCCGCCTATCAGTCATTACCCGTTCCCCATGGTGTAGCGTGGCCCGGTAGCTCAGTCGGATTTGATACGGTCAGGGTTCCGTCATATATGAGCATGGCTACGACCGGTTCCTATGGCGGACTCAGCCATATCCACCCCGTCAATTTTGTGTACAATTCAGCTCTGGCCGCCGTGGATCAGGGTTTGTACGATCCCGGAACCCAGAAGTATTTGTACAATGACGCTACTTACGGAGCAGTCGGCCGCTTGTTCCCGGATGGTTCGGGCAACTACACGATGCAATGCCCGTCCTGCCATAATCCGCATATCAACCCTTCGACTGCACCGAGCGGTTCCGGCAGTTTTCCGCTCATCGAAGGCACGCTCAATGGCGGACAGCTTTGCGTTGCATGCCACAAGAAGTAACAGTGCTTCACGCGGTTTCATTGTAGAGTCACAACACGTTCCGGCAAGCCCGTCCCGCTGAAAAATCGGCGGGACGGGATGCCCCGGAACGGATAAGAAAGGCAAGGGGAATTGAAGAGAACGGCAATCATATTGGCCTGTGCGGCAGTACTGCGCCTCGCCGGTTGGTCGCAGGAACTGAAGACGCTTAATGGCATCCTCCGGTATGAATACCAGTACCAGGATTTTAGCAGCGGAGGAACGCATACAACCGCCTCCACGCAAAGCCCGATGCTCGATCTTGGCGCCACCGGTTCTCTGGTGGATCCCGAAATCATTTCATTCGATCTTCACACGACACTCAATCTTTCGAATTCGTCCTCCCGCCTTTCGGAGTATACGCTTTCCACGAAATCATTTTCGTGGAACTACTATGACCTGGGATTGTCGGTGTTCCGCGATCTGCCCATCACCACTCTGATCCGGTTGACCGATGGAATTACACAGTCGTTCTCAAGCTCTCCGCAGGCGAACTGGCAAGGGCAGCAGTTTCGGAAGCAGCAACAAAACCTCAGTTTTTCAACCCATGATATTCCTTTTCTTCCAAGCACGAGTTTTATTGTATATCGCGCGCACCAGTGGTCGCTTGGATCCGGTGCCCCTGTTGATCAGACATCGACAAGCTATTCAATGAATCTCTCCTCCGGAGGCAAGGGGGGATCTGTCAGTGTCAGCGGAACAATGAGCGACAACAACGACATCTACAGCGCAGCCGACTCGAAATACTACAACGTAGTCGTCCATGGCATGCGATCGCTGGCAGACATGCAGAACCTCAATTACGACGTCAATTACAGCCGCTACGCCGAACTTACAACTGTCAGCGGATTAGCGTCGTATGTTGATGCTGCAAGCAAAGAGTTTCATCTTTCTACGACGCTGAGTTCGCATCAAAATTCCGGCCCGAGCTACCAGTCGTTGCTTTCCAACCTGTCGCAATCGGTTCTGTATATCCAGAACGATCATTTCCGATACTTCTTTTCGGCCGGTGGCAATTATGGACGCAATGAATACGCGTCGGGTGTCGGAAGCGGGGATAATTCGGGCGGAAGCGCCAGCTTCTCCGCGCAGCACACAGACTCATACAAATCGATTGGGATCTCAAATGGACTGAATTTCGGGTACGGTATCATGGACTACCTCCAGCAGCAGGCGACATTCACGGGGGGCCTGTCAAATAGCTTCTCGACCAACTTCAGCTCCTATCAGCTTTCAGTCGGGCACTCGATATCGTACGGACAGGTGAGCGATGACATCCACCGTCAATCGGTGACCAATAGCGCAAATGCGAATATTACCGGCTACACAGTGTACAATATCCAGGGACAATGCATGATCAATTACCAATCGGACGTCTACAGCGGCGATTTGGAGGGATACGGTAATCATAAAGGGGTCCAGCTTCAATGGGCGTTGAGCAGCCCCATGATGTCTGTTGTTGTTCCCTTTACGCTTGGTGTGAGCGGTGGGAATAACTGGTTTTATGAAGGGCTTGTCAGCCGCACATACAACTGGACTGCGAGTTTTACCAGCCCCCAATTTTTCGTCCGTAATCTCTCGTTCCTTTACAGGCTCATCCGCACATTTGATCCGGACTACGATCGCGCCTCGATCAATCACTCGATCTCGTCGCAGTACCGCTGGCGGGCTATAGCAATTGAGATACGGTTCGAGAATTACCAGTTGTACAACAACCGGAGTAACTTTTGGATTTCCTTTTCAAGACCATTTTGATGTGTCCTGAATACAAAACCTCTCAGCAATCCCCTTGCCGAGAGACAACGGATCGGGGTCCCGCGCGTCAAGTGCGGGGCTCCGGTTCTTATTTCCGAAAGTGGGCGTTTATGATGCTAAAGAGTAGAAGAATTTGTATATTCGCATTATGAGACGATCTTACGTCCTCTGGTTTACGATCCTCTGTACGGCATCCGCCTATCCCCAGGCTGATACAGGATATGTGTGGCCCCAGCCTCCTGATAAGGCGCGCATCAAGTTCGTCGACATGATCTCCGCCGACCAGCCATTCAAGCAGGAGAAAGGGGGATGGTTCTCGAAAATCGTCAACGTTCTTTTCGGCGAGCAAAGGGAACGAACCTGGATGGTGCAGCCGGTGGGTATTGCCATCGCTCCGGACGGCAAGATCTATGTTGCCGACCCGGGAGCGCACGGGATTCACATTTTTGACCGCGCCAAAAAAGAATATGATTTTCTTTCCCGTACGAATCAGGGAGATTTTATCTCGCCCGTCGGCATCGCGATTGCTACCGATGGCACCACCTATATTTCCGATTCCGAGCGCGGCGAAATTATAGTTTTGAACGGCGACCGCGATCCGCAATTCGTTTTTAAGGACAATCTTGTGCACCCGACCGGCATGACAATCTATTCGGGAAAGCTGTACGTCGCCGACCCTGGTCGGCAAAAGGTGCTGATGTTCGATCTCCGGGGAAGATACCTTGGTGAGTTCGGCCAGCGGGGGGGTGGAGACGGGGAATTTAATTTTCCGATTGCCGCCGCGGGTGGAGGTTCGCTCTACGTTGTTGATGCGTTGAATTATCGCCTCCAGGAATTTGACTCCACCGGGAAATTCCGCTTCAAGTTTGGCAAGCAAGGGTCCGCCGGCGGGTCCTTGGCGAGTCCGAAATCGATCGCCCTCGATTCCGACGGCGACATTTACGTCACCGATGCTCTCATGGACAATTTTCAAATCTTCAATAATCAGGGACAATTACTTCTCATCGTGGGGAAACATGGAGATCGCATCGGGGAGTTCACCAGTCCCAACGGAATCGCAATCGATGCTCACGACCAAATCTACGTTGTCGATATGCTGAACAAACGCATTGCAATTTTCCAGTATCTCAAATGAATACAAGCCGATTTTCCACCTTCTTGCGTAGCGCATTGTTGTTCGCCGCCGTAACGTTACTTTCAGCGGGCATGTGTTCGCTCCTCGGCCAATCGCGCGTTTTTGATACCAAACACAACCTCAGCGTGACCGGGCCCGGAACAATAAAGGCCGTCTCTGAAAGCCAGACGTGCGTTTTTTGCCATACGCCTCACGCCCCGAGTGCCTCGGTGCAGTTATGGAATCATCAACTTTCTACACAATCCTACGAACTTTATAGCAGCGAGTATCTGACGCACCTGAATTACGAGACACCCAACCAGCCAAACCAGCGATCCAAATTTTGCCTCTCGTGCCACGATGGCACGGTTGCACTCGGCGCTGTCTACAATAACAGGGGAGTGACGAATATCGCCATGGCAAACAACGTGACCACGATGCCAGGCTCTTCGCTCTCAAATCTGGGAACATCGCTGCGCGACGATCACCCGGTCGGTTTCGTGTACGATAACTCGAAAGATCCGGAACTGGTCAACCGCAACTGGCCATGGAATACCTCGGTGAAACTGGACCCCGATGCCTCTAACGGCACGGTCGAATGCCAGACCTGTCACGATCCGCACGACGATTCAAATGGAAAATTTCTCAGGATGCCGAACACCAACGCCGCTCTTTGTACGTTTTGCCATAACAAGACCAACTGGACTAACGCCATCCATAAAACTTCCAGTCAGGCTTATGTTACTCAGCCGGACAGCATCAGCACAACGATAGGCGAATGGGCGTGCCGGGATTGTCATACTTCCCATAACGGCCAGGGTGTACCGTATCTTCTTGTGAAATCAGAGGAGAATACATGCTTCCTTTCCGGCTGCCACGGCACATCCGGGACAGGAGTCAACACGAAGAATATTCAGAGCGAATTTCAAAAAATCTACCGTCATCCGACGGTCGATGTCAGCGGGAAACATCACGATCCCGACGACCAGACAAGTCTGAATGTCCCCAACCGTCACGCGGAATGTTATGACTGCCACAACTTGCATCAGGCACAGAAAGGTTTGCACGTTCTGCAATCAAACGCAGTCTCGAACGTCCTTCTCGGGGTGAACGGAGTCGCGCCCGGATCAGCGACGGAGTGGACACAACCGACCACATTTACCTCGATGTCGCCGGCGCTGCAGGAAAATCAGATTTGTTTTTTATGCCATTCATACAATGCTTTCGGGAATGCCTTTAATGGCGTGACGACAATCATCGGACCCTCAGGAGTTCTGATTACGGATCAGGCAATGGAATTCAATCAGGCAAACCATTCTGCCCATCCGGTGGTAACGACCTCGAATGGCCAGACCGGTTCACACGCTCCGAAAGCGCTCGACATTTCCACGATGACCACCGCCTGGAACTCAGTCGGCAACCAAACAATGTACTGTTCCGATTGCCACGGAAACGACCAGCAGACATCGGCAACTACTCCCCAGGGACCGCACGCATCGAACGCCAAATATATGCTCACAGGAAACGGCAAATACTGGCCGACAAATTCCGCCAGTTCGCTCTGGACGCTTGACGACGTTCGGTACGGCAGGAATAACTGGCAGAATGATCTTTTTTGTGCGAATTGCCACACCATGTTTAACGGTATCGCGTTCTTCAATAATGCCCATGATGCCCCCGACCATGCCGGTTTGAACATTCGCTGCATTACCTGCCACATCGTCGTTCCCCACGGGTCGAAACGTTCCCGCCTTATCGGGTATGCATCCGATGTGCAGCCGTACAATTACCTGGGCGTCGGGCAATTCGATAAATCCGTGATCATCGGGTTCCAGAAAGCAATCGGACCAACAGCATACACAGAAGGGAATTGTTCAACGGCAGGCGGTTGCCACGGCCACGATAACCAGCCCGGTGTGTATGAGCAATGAACAAACCGGATGCGTTCATGCCGCTCTCTTCGCAGGTGGGAGAAAGTATGCGATGAGCGGTCACGGTATTCCCCGGATCGTATGAAACGAATTCCCGGATCCCTGATCGTTGCCACAATGCTTTCGTTGTCTGCCCTGGCTCAGCCGCGCTCGGCCGGTTTCCATCGGGGAGAGAAAGAACTCATCGAGTCTGAAGCTCGTGCTCATGAGACCGGCCTCCATGGCGGGATGTGCGTGAGCCAGGCGGGCGATTCCTATGATGTAACATACTACCGCCTCAACTTGCGAATGGCGGCGGGTTCTTCGATTTCTGCCGGTCTCAAAGGTGATGTAACCGTATCCGCTTTCGTGAATCAGGCCAGCCTTGACACATTCGTTCTGGATCTGATGAAACCGATGATAGTGGATTCGGTGAGAGTTGTGGGGGTTCCTGCATCGTTTGAGCAGGATCCTGTTTCTGTTCGAATCGCACTTGGCCGCAGTTACGGTCCCGGCGAGCGGGTTACGGTCGATGTTTTTTATGAAGGTGTTCCCCATCCGACGGGATTTGGGAGCTTTGAAATCGACACGGGTCGGACCCCCGCTTGGGTCTGGTCTCTCAGCGAACCCTACGGTGCGAGAGATTGGTGGCCGTGCAAGAATTCTCCCGGCGACAAAGCAGACTCGGCGGACATCATCGTCACCTGCGACTCGACTTTCAAGGTCGGTTCCAACGGCAAGCTCATCTCCGTTGTGAACAACGAAGATGGGACATCAACATGGCACTGGGCGGAACGATATCCCATCGCTTCGTATCTCATTTCGGTAGCGCTTACAAATTTTACTTCCTTTTCAAACTGGTTCAAGTATTCGCCGACAGACTCGATGGAAATACTCAATTTTGTTCTGCCGGAAGACCTGTCGTCTGCCTTGGCAAGTCTTCCTAAGACGGTCGACATGCTTACGATCTATTCAAACCTTTTTGGCTTGTATCCGTTTATCAAGGAGAAGTACGGACACTCGGAGTTCGGATGGGGCGGGGGGATGGAGCACCAGACGATGACATCCATCGCGGCCAGCGGATTTGGAGAATATGTTGTGTCCCATGAGCTGGCACATCAATGGTTCGGCGATATGATCACCTGCCGGACGTGGTCCGACATCTGGCTCCATGAGGGCTTTGCGGTGTACTGCACCGCGCTTTACTATGAAAAGGAATATGGTGTCGATACATACCATGGATATATGGAAGACGAAATGTTCGGGGCAAAGAGCGCGGTGGGAACGGTTTTCGTGCAAGACACGACCTCGGTGAACAATATTTTCAACGGCAACCTTGAATACTCGAAAGGCGCGACCTTCCTGCATATGTTGAGGCACGTCCTGGGAGACAGCACGTTTTTTCACGCCATGTACACGTATGCCAATACTCCGGCGTTGATGTATTCCACAGCAATGACGCCGGATTTCAAGAAGGCATGTGAAAATGTCTCCGGAAAGAATCTGGATTATTTTTTCAACGAATGGATTTATGGTGAAAACTACCCACAGTACACGTACTCCTGGGCTTCGCGCGCCTCTTCGGATAGTTTCGCCGTGACAGTGCATATTACTCAAGCCACTGGGACCGAAAATCCCCCGTTTTTCACGATGCCGGTTGATCTGGAATTCGTATCTTCCGGCTGGGATACCGTCGTAACAGTGTTTAATGATTCCCAACAGCAATCGTTCACGGTAGGAACTTCGCATAATCCGACGTCGGTCTTTCTTGACAGCGTTAGTTGGATCCTCAAGGATGTGGCCCTCGTGCCGGACGGAGTGGCGGGACCCGCCCCTGTAGTTTCGGACTTTTCATTGGAACAGAATTATCCGAATCCGTTTAATCCTTCAACGGTGATCCGATACCAGCTTCCAAGGGCAACCCGTGTCACCATTGTACTGTATGATCTGCTTGGGTCGGAAGTCGCGACGCTTGTCGACGGCCAGCAGGAGCCCGGAAACCATTCGGTAGTCTGGGACGGTGTGGATCGATTCGGTCATCATGTCGCCAGCGGAATCTACATGTATAAAATTGAAGCGGGCGCCTTTCAATCGGCGAAGAAAATGATATTTCTCAGATGATGGGATGTGCGGTATACCCGTTGTTTGATTATATGGTGAAAGTTCACGATATTTATCAAAGCAATCCTTGAAAAGCAATAAAAAGGAGAATTAATGTACGAATTCATGACGCAGAACCCGTTGTACATCGTCCTGCTCATCGTTCTTATATGCTGGTTGGGAATATTCACGTACGTTGTACGTATAGACAAGAAGATTACACGACTTGAACAACGCATGAAGGAGTAAGGTGTTTCGATGAAGAGCAAAATCATTATCGCGAGCGTGGTTATCGTTGCGGCTCTGGTGTTTGGCGCGCTTTCGTTTGTGGAAAGCAATGTCGAGTACACCGACATGCAGACCGCGATGTCATCGCATAAGAAGGTGCAGGTAAAAGGCGAATGGGTGAGGGAGAAGGAGTCGACGTTTGATGCCGACAAAGGCCAATTTGTGTTCTTCATGAAAGACGACAACGGACAGGAAACGAAAGTCGTCTTTGATGGAGCGAAACCGAACAATTTTGAGATCGCCAACGCGATTGTAGTAAAGGGCCGCTACCAGGATGGATGTTTTCACGCGAGCGACATTCTGACGAAGTGTCCGTCGAAGTACGAGGCAACCTCTGAGACTGTGAAGAAATCGTTGTGACAAAAGAACATGGGATCAACTCCGGAACGACACGATACTACCGTCCCGACAGTGAATTCTCAACTGTGAAAGGAAGCTCGGAGTAGTTTGTCATAATTGAAAAGCTGAACGCGCATTCCGCCGGTCTTGAGCCATTCCCCCCAAGGAATGGCTTTTTTCTTTCTCCTCTCAGAGAGGAACATTGGCATAGTCATTGAATATTGTATCAGACGGGAATTGGACGGCCCCCGTGCGAGATTGAAAAGAGTGCGGCAGGAGAGAGATGTACCGAAGGATGTGCTGCGAATGATCCCGCAGCGAAACCAAGTTCACTGGTTCAGAATTATTATTAGACGAGTATACGTTCCATGGCAAAATATAAAATAGCCTGGCTCCCCGGTGATGGTATCGGGGTCGAAGTACTGGAAGCAGCGAGAATAGTTCTCGACAGAATGGCCCTCGATGCGGAGTACGTTCACGGCGATATCGGATGGGATTTCTGGTGCAAAGAAGGGGATGCATTGCCGCAGCGCACCATTGATTTGATGAACGGGGTTAACGCAGCGATGTTCGGTGCGATAACATCAAAACCCGTGAAAGCCGCGGAAGCCGAGCTCGCGCCTTCGTTGAAGGGGAAGGGACTAATTTATCGTTCTCCGATCGTCCGGATGCGGCAGCTTTTTGACCTCTTCATCTGTCTCCGCCCGTGTAAAGGATATCCCGGGAATCCACTGAACTATAAAGAAAACATTGACCTGGTAGTGTTCCGGGAGAACACGGAAGATCTGTATGCCGGGGTGGAGTTCAATCAAGTTCCTCCCGAGTTGTCTGCTCTCTTATCAAAGATTTCGAAGCCATTTTCGGCGTTCAAGAATCTCCCCGGGGACCAGTACGCGATTTCCTGCAAGATTAATACGCGGAAGGGTTCCGAGCACATCGTGCGTGCAGCATTTGAATTTGCGAAGAAGTCGGGCCGCAAGAAAGTAACCATTGTCCATAAGGCAAATGTCGTGCGGGCAACGGATGGTCTCTTCCTGGAGATCGCGAAAGAAATCGCGAAGGACTTTCCCGGGATTCAGATGGACGATGCGAATATCGATGCGATGACGATGTGGTTGCTCAAGAATCCTTTCAACTATGACGTGCTCGTGGCACCGAATCTTTATGGTGATATCATCTCCGACCTGTGTGCTCAAATGGTTGGAGGATTGGGCTTTGGCTGCTCGGGCAACATCGGAACCCAATTGGCCGTGTTTGAGCCGACGCACGGTTCTGCCCCGAAGTATGCCGGCCAGTATAAAGTCAACCCGATTGCCACCATCCTGGCCGCAAAGATGATGCTGGACTGGCTGGGGGAAATCGAGAAAGGCAAAAAGCTGGAAAAGGCGGTTGCTGAAGTAATCAGGGAAGGGAACGTCCGAACGTACGATATGGGCGGACGCAACACAACCATCGAAATGGCAAAAGCGATCGCTGCTAAACTCTGAGTTTTTCAACAACGACGCCTGCTTCGTCCGCCGCCCGGAATTCTGAAAAACGATGGTTTTGGATAAGACATGAAAACAGAAAAAATCATTCTCCATGAAGTTGGGATGCGGGATGGACTCCAGATGGAGAAAGCAATTGTCCCCACCGATCGCAAGCTCGGGTGGATTGAAGGTCTTATCGAGGCCGGAGTCGACATCGTCCAGGTGGGGTCGTTTGTGCATCCCGAGAAGGTCCCCCAGATGGCCGACACCGATAAGATGTTTTCCTATTTCAAAGAACACCCGGAAAAGAAGAAAAATGTCACGCTCTCGGGGCTGGTTCTGAACGAGAAAGGTCTTGACCGCGGGTTTGATTGCGGAGTGGAAATGTTTTGTATGGGTGTTTCGGCGAGCGAAACACACAGCAAGAAGAATACCGGCATGAGCATCACCGACGCGACCGAACGAATCATCGCTATGGCAAGCAGAGCAGTCACCGCAGGCAGGAAGGTGCAGGTTTCCGTGCAATCTGCTTTTGGTTGCGGATACGAAGGGCATGTGCCGCCGGAGCGCGTGCTTGGCGTCGTGCGGAAATACCTTGATGCCGGATTGAAGAACATCAGTCTTGCGGATACCGCAGGCCACGCGACGCCCGACCAGGTTGAGAAATTGTACGGAGCGATATTCAAACTCGACGGTTCGGCTGAATGCGCATGCCATTTTCACAATACGTATGGTCTCGGCCTTGCGAACTGTTACGCCGCAATGAATGCAGGGGTACAGAACTTCGAGTCCTCCGTTGCCGGTCTCGGAGGTTGCCCGTTCACAAAAATTGCCGGTGGTAATGTGTGCACGGAAGATTTTGTCCACATGATCCACCGCATGCACCTTCGACCCGATATCGATCTGCAAAAACTCATCGGTCTCGCAAACGATGTGACAACATTCTTTGCCCGGGACATGTCTGGAGTTGTGTATAAGACCGGACCGATCGCATCGTGAAAGAGAACCGGCGATGAATTCATTTCTGCGATAGAGGTCATACATGAAAATACTCCAGGGTGTCCGTGTCCTTGATTTGACCAACGTGCTTTCGGGTCCATTTGCAACATTGCATCTTGCCCTGCTCGGCGCAGACGTCATCAAAATCGAAAATCCGACGGATGGCGATCTTGCGCGCAAGCTCGGTTGTGTGCCGAAGTACAATCAAATGCTGTTGGGAACGAGCTTTCTTGCGCAAAATGCCAACAAGAAATCGGCAACTCTGAATCTGAAAGCCTCCGAAGGGAAAGAGATTTTCAAGAGACTGGCGAAAACTGCCGATGTCATCGTGGAGAATTTCCGCCCCGACGTCATGTCCCGTCTCGGATTATCGTATAAAGTGTTATCTGAGATCAATCCACGACTTATTTATTGCGCGATTTCCGGATTCGGCCAGACGGGACCCGATGCCATGAAACCTGCGTACGATCAGATCATTCAGGGTTTGAGCGGCGAGATGGCAATCAACGGTGACGAGCAATTAAGTCCGCTCCGCGCCGGCTTCCCCGTGTGCGATACTGTCGGCGGACTCAACGCGGCTTTCGCTATTATGGCGGCGCTCTATCATCGAGAGAAAACCGGCGAAGGACAATTCATCGATGTCGCCCTGCTCGATTCCATCATGCCGCTGATGGGTTGGGTGGCGGCGAATCTCCTCATCGGCGGCCAACAACCCGTCCTGATGGGAAATGACAACTTCACGGCGGCGCCGTCGGGAACATTTAAGACAAAAGACGGCCACATCAACATAGCGGCCAACAAACAGGAACAGTGGGAAGCAGTGGCCGACGTTCTTGGCGTCCCCGAACTCAAATCGGATCCGAGATTTCAGGAACGGGACACGCGGAAGAAAAATCGCCGGCTCCTCACACCACTTCTGGAAATACAACTGATGCGCAACACGACGAGTTACTGGGTGGAAGCGCTTAACGCGAAAGATGTTCCCTCGGGTGCAATTCTGGAGCTGGAAGAAGCCCTTACCGCCCCGCAGATTCAACATCGCAGGACGATTCAATCGGTCAACGTCGATGGGATCGGAGAATGTGAAATTGTTCAATCTCACTGCACGGTTCGATAAAACTCCCGGTGCGCTCGATGCCCCCCCGCCGCGTCTGTCAGCGCACACGGACGAAGTGCTCGAGAAAGCAGGGTACACGAAGGAAGAGATTAAGAAATTCAGAGAGAAGAAAATCATCTAATGTACCTTCTCCGAAATAGATTGGTCAAGTCTTGCGGCTGTTAACCCTCACCCCTGTCCCCTCTCCCGCTTGCGGGAGAGGGGAATTGAAGAGGAGAGGGTAACGAGTGGCATAATGACCCAAGGAGTTATTGCAACTATCTTAAGGGAAGAAACTATGGGAATGACAGTCGTTGAAAAAATCCTGGCGAGGGCGACCGGACAGAGATCGGTCAAAGTGGGCGATGTGCTGGAGCCGAAAGTCGACCTTGCCATGTCGCACGAAAATGGCGCTCTGGTCATGAATCAATTCATGGAGATCTACAAGGAAACTGGACTCCGGCAGAAAGTCTGGGATCCGTCGAGAATTGCGATCATTTTTGACCATCGCGTTCCGGCGGAGTCTCCCAAAACCGCGTCGAATCAGAAAAAGATCCGGGAGTTTGTCGCTGCCAACGACATCGTGAAATTTCATGACATCCGCGGTGACGTCGGCGGCATCTGCCATCAGATTCTTCCGGAAAATGGATATGTGCGGCCCGGCTCTGTGGTTGTAGGAACGGATTCGCATACCACGAGCCATGGGGCGCTCGGCGCTTTCGCCTTCGGTATTGGCGCGACGGAGATGGCAAGCGTCTGGGCGCTGGGAACGGTTCTGAACGTTGAGGTTCCCGCCACAATTCGTGTGAACGTCGTCGGGAAATTTCCGGATTTTGTCGGCCCCAAAGATCTCATCCTCCATCTCATCGGCAAATTGACCGCCGAAGGTGCGAACTTCAAGGTGATTGAGTTTCAGGGCGAGACCATTCGCAGCATGCCGACATCGGGTCGCCTCGTCATCTGCAACATGGCTGTTGAAGCCGGTGCGACGTCCGGTATCGTCCCGGCAGACGCTGAAACTGAACGCTATCTAAGAGAAGAGGCGGGAGTGAAGGAAAAGCTGGAGTTGATTCAACCCGACCCCGACGCACCCTATGACCAAACGATCACCATCGATGTATCAAAGCTCACGCCCCAAATTGCATGCCCGCACACTGTCGATAATGTAAAGTCGATCGACGAGGTTGCCGGCAAGAGAATTCACCAGGTCGTCATCGGGTCGTGCACGAATGGCCGCCTGGATGATCTGGCCGTTGCTGCACGCATCATCAAGGGGAGACGGATTGCAAAGAGCGCGCGCATGCTGATCTTTCCCGCCTCGGGGAAGATTTACCGGCAGGCGCTTGATCTGGGATACATCCTGGATTTCATGTCGGCAGGCGCCGTTGTGATGAATCCTGGTTGCGGTCCGTGTCTCGGTGTCCACGAAGGTGCGCTGGGGGATGGTGAAGTTGCTCTCTCAACGACCAACCGGAACTTCAAAGGACGGATGGGAAATCCCAACTCTGAGGTTTATCTGTGTTCTCCGGCAGTCGCCGCGGCCTCGGCGCTGACGGGAGTAATAACTGACCCACGGAAAGGAGATTGAAAATGGCAATCGTAGTATTGAAATTGGGTGACGATGTTTCGACCGACGTAATATATCCCGGACGGTACATGGCGACCGTCCTGCCGACCGAAACACCGCAGTACGCGTTTACAGACCTTGTTGAGTTTAACGCGAAGTTGAAAGCTAAACAAATTCTTGCGGGCAGCGTCATTGTTGCAGGGAAGAATTTCGGCTGCGGGTCATCGCGCGAGCAGGCAGTATCGGCACTAAAGGGATACGATCTCGTTGTGGTCGCGGAAGGTTTTGGCAGGATCTTTCTCCAAAATTCCGTCAATCTCGGGCTGAAACTGGTGGAAGCCCGCGGCGTCGAGGCCTCCGAAGGAGATGAGTTGAAGGTCGAGCGGGACAAACTGACAAACGTTACAACGGGGAAGACCTATCCGGTCGTCCAATTACCGTTGGCGCGACAAGCCATCGTCGACGCAGGAGGGCTGATTCCGTTCACGAGAAAGAAGCTGACAGAAAAAATGAGCAATTAGTCTGTTTTCTCCGGACGGAATTATTGTCCGGAAAATCCCCGCCTGATTTTTTCATTTCTCAAACCTGCGAGGAGTAAAATGGCTGTTTTTCACCATTGAGAAATGACACTCCGGCAAGAGGCTCTAAGCTCTTCTGAATGAATGATTTTCAGCAATTCTTGAATTCCCGTTGGCTTTGATGCGCGTATCGAGGAGGAAGCATGGTGGCATATCAGTTGCTATTAATATAGAACAGAAAGTTGCTGAAAATGACCCCGTACAGTATAAAAAACATCCTTGTAACGACAGATTTGTCTGAGCTTTCTGCCGTTGCTTTTGGACACGCATTGACTCTCGCATTGCTGACGGGAGCGAAAGTCCATCTTATTCACGTCATCGAAGAGGTTTCAAAGCGATCGAAGAAGGCCTCTGTGAAGCGGGCAGCAGCATCGTATCGAATTCGCGAAGCGACGCGCAGGAAAAAAATGCAAAAGTTCCTGACGGAGCAGGGTGTCGACCATAAATCTCTTCGCCTGATAATCCGGCACGGCCACCCGCACCGCGAGGTTCTGCGTTACACGCGGGAGGCGAAGATTGACCTTGTCATCATTGCAACCCACGGGCGCACCGGGGTCGCGCACATGCTGATGGGCAGCATCGCCGAAAAGATTGTTCGCCTTTCGCCCGTTCCGGTTCTTACGGTCAAGCCCAAAGCATTCGTCGACGAGCTTATCACTCAGGATGATGTGGAATGGGATTTACACATTCACAACTCATGATGCATGAGAACTAGGTCCAACGAGGTTGAAACACAACGAACAACATACAATTAAGCATTCCACCGGACGCGCGCTCGACCCGATCGAAATCCTGGTAAAGGAACATGAGGAGTGCCTCCACCATCTGGCACGGATGGAAAATGCGGCGGAGTATATCCAAACCAACGGATTTTCGCATGAGGCATATACGCAAATTGCCGAAGCCATCAGATTCATCGATACCGTCATGCGGCAACACGATGAGAGGGAAGAAAAATATCTCTTTTCGATGATGGACCGCCATGTCACCGGGGCGCCGCAGGTGATGCGGAATGAACACCGGGAGTTATGGATTGCGTTCAAACAACTGATCGGAACAGTCGAAGATATTGAAGAAGGGCGATTGCATGGGACTTCAATCGTCGAGCTGGTCCAGTCTGCAAAAGCTGTCGTCGATCATTTGACCGGTCACATTACAAAAGAAAATGAAGTGGTTTTCCCCACGGCAAAACAAATGCTCACGAAAGAGGAGTATAATGAGCTGCGTGAGAGCATGGCGAATTTGCCCCCGCTGGTTTCGTAGCGGAGATTGATTGCATTCATCATGGATTGTATCAGGGATGATGGAGACAGGTTGTAAGTAAAAACACGAATAACTATTCAGGAGAACGGGTGTATACAATTCTAGAAAAACAGGATCTGGCGCCAACGCTCGGTAAGTTTGTGATTGAAGCTCCCTTCATCGCACGGAAACGCAAGGCGGGGAATTTCGTCATCATCCGTGTGTTAGAAACTGGCGAGCGAATTCCACTGACGATTGTTGACGGCGACCCGCAGAAGGGCACCATCACGCTGATCGTCCAGGGAATCGGAAAGACAACCAAATTGCTATTGACAAAGAAGGCCGGAGACTCGCTGGTCGACGTAGTCGGTCCACTTGGCATTCCCACCCCCATTGAATATCACGGCGCAGTCGCATGCGTCGGCGGCGGAGTCGGGACGGCCGAGCTCTATCCGATAGCGAAGGCGCTCAAGGAAGCAGGGAATAAACTCTATTCCATCGTGGGCGCCCGCTCCAAAGACCTGATTATCCTTGAAGACGAGATGTGTGCTTTCTCCGACAGTATCTTTATTACCACCGACGACGGCTCGTATGGCCGGAAGGGATTTGTAACAGACCAGCTGAAAGACCTCATTGAGTCGCCTGCCGGCATTTCGACGGTGTATGCCATCGGACCGCTCCCGATGATGAAAGCTGTTTCTAATCTCACGCGCAGTTATGGGACCAAAACCTATGTGAGTCTCAATGCCATTATGGTTGACGGAACCGGAATGTGCGGCGGGTGCAGGGTGACCATCGACGGACAGATGAAGTTCGCCTGTGTGGACGGACCAGAATTTGACGGTCACAAGGTCGATTTTGACGAACTCATTATGCGCAACAGAACGTACGTCGATCTCGAACATATCTCGGACGCCGCCGCAGCCCACCACGAATCTATTGACTTGCATACGGGGATGATGTATGAATTACGTTAACGCTCTCAAACCATCGGAGCGGATGAAAATTCCGCGTCAACAGTCTATCGAACAAAACGCCGGAGAACGATCCAGAAATTTTCTTGAGGTATCCCTGGGCCTGAACCAGGAACGCGCAAGCGTCGAGGCCACCCGATGCCTGGAATGCAAGAACCCTGTCTGTGTCGAAGGATGCCCCGTCGGTATTGATATTCGGGCGTTCATTCAACTTGCCATGAAGGGGGATTTTGTCGGGGCAGTGAACAAGATCCGTGAGGCCAACTACCTTCCGGCAATCTGCGGACGTGTCTGCCCTCAGGAATCGCAGTGCGAAGAGGTCTGTACCCTGGGAAAGAAGCATTCTCCCGTTGCAATCGGAAAGCTTGAGCGCTTTGTCGCCGACTTCGAAATGCAACACAACCTGTTTCAATTGCCAACCATTACGGAACGGCGGGAGCAGAAGGTTGCAATTGTCGGCTCGGGACCCGGCGGACTCACCTGCGCGGCGGAGCTTGCCAAGCTGGGCTACAAAGTAACAGTCTTTGAAGCGTTGCACGCGGTTGGCGGCGTGCTCCGGTACGGAATTCCGGAGTTCCGGTTGCCGCGAACGATCCTCGACCTCGAAACCGAACGCATTAAAAAACTGGGTGTGGAAATATATACGAACTTTGTCGTTGGGCGGACAGCCACGATCGATGAACTGTTCGGCGAGTGGGGTTTCAGCGCAATTTACCTCGGAACGGGTGCGGGAACACCGACATTCATGGGCATTCCCGGAGAGAGTTTAAGCGGAGTCTACTCGGCGAACGAATACCTCACAAGGATAAACCTGATGCGGGCGTACGATTTTCCTCATTACGACACGCCCATCAAAATCGGCAAGCAGGTGGCCGTCATCGGCGGCGGCAACACCGCAATGGATGCCGTACGAGTTTCGCGACGGCTCGGGGCGGAACATGCCTATCTCATTTACCGGCGGTCACGCCAGGAAATGCCTGCGCGCGAGGAAGAAATCCATCACGCGGAAGAAGAAGGCGTCGAGTTTATGCTGCTGACAAACCCCGTGAAAATTTTGAGCGACAATAACAACTGGGTTCGCGGTATTGAGTGCCAGAAGATGGAATTGGGCGAGCCCGATGAATCGGGGCGCCGCAAACCGATTGCTATCAAAGGATCGGAGTTTGTCATTCCCGTGCAAACGGTTGTCGAGGCGGTGGGGCAGAAACCGAACCCCATCATCCAGGCAACTACGCCAGGGTTGGAAACGAGCAAGCGCGGAACGGTTGTCGTCAACGAGGACCAGCGCACGAGTCGTGAAGGAATTTTTGCGGGAGGAGACCTCTCACGCGGCGGTGCGACGGTGATCCTTGCCATGAGGGACGGCAAACAGGCCGCCGCTGCAATCCATAAGTACCTTCTCACCAAGTCCGGACAGGCATCTCTCGTCAAGGATATTGAAGAAGTATCCGTTCCGACCTGAATGAGCGCTCCGTTCAGCATTGTCGTTCTGAATCCGGGGTCAACTTCAACAAAGGTTGCCCTGTTCCACGACGACCATGCTGTCCGCTCAGAGACGATCGCGCACGGAGTCGGCGACCTTCGCCGGTTTTCGACAGCGTGGGAACAGTATCCCTACCGGCTGCAACTCTGCGGACAATGGGTGAAAGAAAATGTCAAAGAGTGTTCCGCCGTCGTGGGGATGGGGGGCCTGCTGCGACCGGTGGAAGGCGGAGTCTATCTCGTCAATCAAACGATGTTGAAAGACGCACGCGCGAATCTTCAGGGTGAACACGCTTCCAACCTCGGATGCGCGCTCGCTCACGATCTCGCATCCCGGTACCGGGTTCCCGCATATGTCGTTGACCCGGTGTCGGTTGATGAATTTGAACCCCTCGCCCGCTATTCGGGTCACCCTCTCATCGAGCGACGAAGCTTATCCCACGTGTTGAATATTCATGCCGCTGCGCGGAGGGCAGCAGAAGAGTTGCAAATTCCGCTGGAGGAATCATCATTTGTGATCGGACACTTAGGCGGGGGAATATCGATCGCGCCGGTGAGGTCGGGCAGGATCATCGACGTGAACGATGCGGCGAGCGACGGGCCTTTCTCCCCCGAACGCACGGGGGGACTTCCGCTCCAGCCGTTCATCACTCTGTGCACCTCCGGGAAGTTCTCCGAAGCGGAGCTTCGTAACCTCGTGATGGGCAAAGGCGGCATCTCCGCGTATCTCGGGACGAACTCCACGAAGGATGTCGAAGGCCGTATCAAGGCCGGAGATACCGTCGCCCTCGAAGTCTACCGTGCAATGGTGTATCAAATCTCAAAAGAAATCGGGGCGATGGCAACTGTTCTCAACGGAAAGGTCGATGCCATCGTGCTGACGGGCGGAATTGCGCAGTCCGCGAAGGTGACTTCATGGATTGAAGAACGCGTAAAATTTATCGCCCGGGTGAAAGTGTATCCCGGTGAAGATGAAATGTGCTCGCTCGCCCAGGGAGCGCTCCGCGTGCTGCGGGGAGAGGAGCAGGCAAAGGAGTACTAGCATGATTCAAAATTTTGAACAACTACTCAAAGCGGCATCGCGAACTCCCGGGAAAAAGGTAGCGGTTATCCTGCCGAATAATCTCGAGACTATCGCTGCGGTCGTCGCGGCACAGGAATCGGGACTGGCGCAATTCATTCTTATCGGCGAAGAGCGGACCATTCGCAGCAAGTTCGAGGAAGCCGGAAAAAGCACCGAGGGGCTCGAAATCATCCTCCAGCCGCATACACAGAATGCCCTCCAGGCAGCCGTCGAGCTGGTGAAAGAGGGCCAGGCCGATATTCTCATGAAAGGCGGGGTGGATACTTCAACAATGATGAAGGCTCTGCTGGCCGAAGATTCGGGAATACGCACTGGACGCCTTCTTTCGGATGTTTTCATTTTTGAATATCCCGGCCGGGATGAGAATAAACTTATCATGATCACCGATGGCGGTTTAACGCTTGCCCCGGATCTTAAGAACAAGATTGAGTTGATAAATAATGCGGTGGAGGTCGCGCATGCGCTGGGCAATGTTAAGCCCAACGTGGCGATTCTCTCCGCGACGGAAATGGTGTCGGCAGGACTTCCGTCGACCACCGATGCCGCCGCGTTGTCCAAGATGAATGAGCGGGGACAAATAAAGGGATGCGTGGTTGACGGACCTCTTGCTCTCGACAACGCAATTTCCGCCGAAGCTGCGAATGAAAAACGCATTAATTCGCCGGTGGCCGGGAAGGCCGAGATTCTCGTCGCTCCGAGCATCGAGGCGGCGAACATGCTTGCCAAGAGTACGACGATCTTTGCGGGATACCGGCTGGCGCATGTCATTGTCGGCGGAAAAGTCCCCATCCTCATCCCTTCCCGTGCCGACAAGAGTGATGCTAAGTTACTCTCTGTTGCGCTCGGGGTGCTCATGAGCGAATACTACAAGGGAGAGACAGCCTAGCCCGTCATCATATCTGCCCAGTGATGTTTCGCCCGAGGGATAGATCGGCGCGAGAATCCTAAATCAAGACGTCTGAAAAATAATAATCAGAGTGTCATTCTGAGCGGAGCGAAGAATCTGACTATTCAATATGAGGCAAGAAGGAGATTCTTCGTCGCTTCGCTCCTCAGAATGACAAGCCTATTTGATTTTCCAGATGTCTCAAATTCGAATCTCTAACTTCTAACAAATCACAAATCCTCATATCTAAGTCCCAACCGAACCCGTCTTGCTGACACGTTCTAAGTCAGCATCTGAATTAAGCTGGCAGTTCATGGATCCCGACTAGGAGCATCCTGCGACTTCGGTCGGGATGTCGGGACCACGCTTCGCGTCGGATCCCAACGAGAAACTTTTCGGGAAGACACATTGGCCGGCGCGCCCCGGCCCGTGATGTGAAACCGATTCATTCGATTGTCGTATAATTCTGGAGTAACCAAGAGCGGATTGGTACGTATCCAACGAATGAGGACATTAGAGGAATCCGTATGAGGAACGCGCTCGCACCATTAGTAACATTAATCTTTCCACTACTGCTTTTCGGTAAGACCGTACATAACGGCCTCCCGGTTGTAAAAGCCACCGCAAGTAGCGCAAATTACAGAATCGGAAACAGGCTTTTTCAAGGTCGTTGGAGGATTTCCCCGCCGCTCAGTCCGGATATTCTCACCATCCGGCCACAGTCGGATAGCACACAAGTTGCGTTCTACACAGATCAGGATTCGATCGTCTGGAAGGCGGGAATGAATGACTCTGTCCGGTTCTATGTATTGCTTCGGGATAGCAATTACGCATTGACAGAACTGAAAGTTGTTCCTTATGAAGTGGTACACTACGACAGTTCGAACAGGGAGTCTCTCTTTAGAATAAAGTACGAACACAATGCAGACAATGAGTACTTAAAGACATTGAGAGAGAAATATGGCCTGAGAGCTCTTATCAAAGATTCAAAGGAAGACGCTGAAAAAGCAAGTAGGATTTTGCATTGGGTTCACCAGCGGTGGCAACACAATGGATCGAACGAGCCGAGGAAGAATGATGCGCTGTCCATCTTGGAGGAAGCCAAAGAAGGGAAGAATTTCAGATGCGTGGAGTATTCCATTGTGACAACAGCCTGTCTGAATGCAGTAGGACTGAAAGCAAGAACGGTTGCGTTGAAAACAAGAGAGGTTGAAACAACGCAATCCGGAGCGGGACACGTTGCGGTGGAAGTTTTCCTCAGAGACATCGGCAAATGGGCATTCGTGGATGGGCAGTGGGATGTTATGCCGGTGTTGGACGGTATTCCATTAAATGCTGTGGAACTCCAGGAAGGAATAGCCCGGCATTCTGCGAAGCTGGAGATAAGGAGTTATTCGGATGTTGACAGAGAAGCCTACATGGAGTGGATTTACCCGTATCTGTATTACCTCGACATGGCTTTTGACAACACGGAAACCAACTCCGGCCCGGACTTCGATGCCAAAGGGAAATCAAGGTTGATGTTGGTGCCTGTCGGTGCAAAAGAACCGACCGTATTCCAAATTCAAATGAAGATCGAGAATTGCTACTACACAAATGTTCTGGCCGACTTTTATGGGCAGCCGACAGATTAGAATGCCAATACGACCTGGACGAACCTGCGCGCCCCACCACCGATTCTTCCGCGCTTGGCAAGGATGAGTTGAAAAAGCCCCAGCGGACAGTAACCGACAATAGCTTCCCTTGCAATCGAGTCTCTCGACAGACTCTCCGATTGACCGCCAACCCGACCAAGCGCAGGTTTTCTGGTAGGAAACAGTACCACTAGCAGGCTGTCGAAAAAGAACTTCCCCTGTCTTTGCGAGGACCCTGAGCGAAGCGAAGGGGACGAAGCAATCTCGCTTTTCAAGAAAAAAATGAGACTGCTTCGCGATGAAACTGCTCGCAGAGACACTCTCTTTTGTGTTTTTCAACACTCTGCTAGGAGCCGGAGATACGCATTTCGTATTGTTTTCTCGGTAATCCTTTCTGGCCATATTAGCGATCCCCTGAGTTGACAATCCGCGAGAAGTTTTGTAGATTTCCGAAGTAAATTTAAGGTGTGGGAATTGGCAGACTTACGATTGGCTTCAACATACCCCGGTTGGCACTTACAAGAAACCACAGCACACATATCTGCGTCATTACCTCTCCCATTGTTTGGAATGACGCACTGCGAAATGGAGGGATTTAACTGCAATTGTTTCTCCTCCAAATGGAAGGGTTGTCACAAATGACAATACATGGTGTTTGGTACCGTTCGGAGCCGATGTTAGTGGTTTCTCTTGCGGAAGCATTCAACAGAGATCGAGGCAGACTTCGGATTGAAAATAATCAAGTTGAATTTACAAGCAAGAATAACCATTTCATCATAAGGAAAATCCTGAAAGTGAGTTATGGGCTCGCTGGCGGCAAAGGCCTCAATGCCTGGGTACATATTGAGTTCGAGGAAAACGGTCAAACTCGAGAAGCGTTTTTCGCAGATGGCAAACTGTTAGGTTACTATGGCGTCCTAGGTGGGACCAAAAAGATTTTGAATCAAGTTGCAAACTTGCTGCCTAATCCAAGGCCTATAGACATTGACAAATCCTATGTGCAAGTCCAAAAACGTTTTTTTGCCATACTTACGATTGCAATTCTAATGTTGCTTAACCGATTCGTGTGCCATTAAGAAGTTTTACTCATTGTCCCCCAAATGGAGAACCAACTGCAGCTAGCACGCAAAATAACGACGCTGGTATGGTCAGCGAATGAAAATCCTCACTCAACAGTTTTGTTCACTGGCTATTGGTATGTGAGTGGAAAGTCAGAATCAGAATTCACAGAATTATAGGATTTCCAGAATTTGAGTAGAATCCATTCTGTTCATTCTGAAATCCTGAGAATTCTGATTCAGACAACAAAGGTGAACGACGGCTAACAGCGACAAGAATCGAAAATGAGCCACAACTCCGTACACAAGATCTCTTCCCTCCACTATCCGCCGCTTCATGCGTTGAAAACCCTGTAGTGTCTCAGTTTGACGCCGTTTCGTCCACGCCTGACCCCCTCTTGTATTCTCCCCCTTAAAAAAGGGGGAGAAGTTCCCTCCCCAGCCTGTTGTTTCTCCAGTATTAATTCCTTACTTTTCTCTTCAATTTCATAACCGAAAAGGCAATGCAGGATCAAAACTCAACGACGATAGGAAGCGGTGTGGAATTAAATCCGCAGAATATGCTCGTCCCGGCAGGAAGTGGGTTCTACTCCGTGACGAACAGGATTGTCGCTTTCGTCCTGCTGGCTCTGGTTGTCGCTTTTTCATTCTGTGAGATTTACAGCGAGGATCTGGGATTCCATCTCCGGGCCGGAGAGTGGATTCTCCAGAATCTGAAATTTCCAGGCAAAGACGTTTTCACATACACTGCCAGTACGCATGATTATGTCGATATGTACTGGCTCTACCAGGTCGTGCTCTCCGTCATCAACAAATCCGGGGGCGAGTTCGGACTGGTAGCGAGCAATGCTCTTCTCATCGCCGCGAGTTTCCTTATCGTGCTTGTACGCATCGGCCGTCAACGGAAACTTGCCGAGACAGCCAACTGGCAATTTTTGCTCCTGATCGCCATCATGGCCATGGCTTTTCAATTCGGAATACGACCACACGTGCTCTCCTGGATTTTTCTCAACGTCATCCTTCTCGTTCTTGATGATTTCTCCCACGGCAGGGGAAACCATCTCTATCTGCTTCCCGTGGTGATGGTGCTATGGACGAACACGCATACGCTGTTCATCCTGGGATGGATTGTTGTCGGGTCGTATGCCGCCGGCATTGCATGGAGAGAGAACAAACTCTGGACGCCGGTGACGAAATACGCGCTTCTGTCCATCGCTGTTTCCTTCGTGAATCCGTATTTTGCCAAGGGAGTGTGGATGCCGTTCTACCAGTTTCAATTTCTCCAGCGGTACAACGTATTCAAGAGCGTAATTACCGAATACGTTTCTCCCCTGAATGTCAGCAGTTATTTCTACAACGGTCACTTCTATTTATTCCAGCCGCTGCTTGGCTTTCATATATTCTTCGTGCTGAGTGCGGTTGCTTTTTTGCGCCGGCTGCGTCGCATAGCGCTGCACGATCTCCTGATCTATGGGTTCTTCCTTTACATCGGGATCAATGCTGTTAAAAATATCGGCTTCTTTGTGTTCGCGGTACTCCCGGCCACAGTTGGAGGACTTCAATCGGCGGGAGGTTTGTCGGGCGGGGCAAATCCCGGGAAATTCCTTGTGCGGTGGGTACGGTCTGTGTGGACATCGTGGACCTCGGCGCGCGCGCAGGCCGTTGTGAATATTCTCACCATCGGTGCGGCCATTGTTCTCATGCTGGCGATCGTGACGGACGCATACTACATCAACTTCCGCTCCGATTTCCGTTTTGGATATCATTTCAATAACTATATTGTTCCGACGAAAGCTGCCAGCTTTATCCGCGAGAACAAACTGGATGCAAGAATTGTAAACCATTTCAGCTTCGGAGGATTTCTCATCCACGCGATTCCACAACAGGTGTTCATCGACGGCAGGAACGAAGTCATGGGTGAATCGCTCGTCACGGCGTACTTCCGGTACTGGGTGCCCGTCAACAAGAAACCGCTGCTGGATGAGTTTAACCCGAAGATCGTGATTTTTCCGTATCAAAACGCTTTCCTGTGGGTGCACTATTTCACGGAGGATACCACGTGGCGACTCTCGTACGTCGACGAGCTAGCCGCCGTCTACTTGAAAAACGGGTACGCCGAAAAGATTCCCCCCTTCCATACCGGAGACCTGCTGAGCGGTTATGAGAGGATCGACACCTCACGGATCGACAGCATCCTGAAAAGACCGTATCCGGCGGCTCCTCCATTCTATCTCCTGAAAAAGTGGTACTTCCCGCAGAAGGAAATTGCAGTGTCGACTTTCTGCTACTATGATGACGATTTTGGTGCGGCAATTCAAATCGGACTGAACGGACTTCTGCGCAGCACGGTCCCGTGTCCGGAGGCATACTATAACCTGGGTCATTATTTTTTCCAGGTGAAAGATTATACGAGGGCCGCGTATTGTTATCAGAGGTTCCTGGAAACGAACTTTGACGGCGTCGCGAGCGAGCGGTTGGCCGAAATACGTTCGAAGATGAAATAATTTCGAGGTACCCGGGTTGGAATCCCGGGGAAGAAGCGCATTGAAATAAAACAGAAAATTGTCTAACTTCTAGAAAGAAAGGAGTCTACCATGGAACAGGAACAACAAACCGGGGAAGTCCCTTCGCAGGTATCTTCGTTTCTTACGAGAGCAACCAATGTCTTTGCTTCGCCGGGAGAACTGTACGGCGAAGTCGTTCAAACGGACGTTCAGACGACATCGTGGCTTGTGCCGTACATCTGCATGCTTCTCCTGGCAGTGCTGACGACCATTGCTCTTTTCAGTAATCCGACATTGCGCGACCAGGTGCTCGAACCCACCCGGCAGGCAATGCAGAAGAAAGTTGATGCGGGTAAAATGACGCAGGAACAGATGGAGCAGGCAATGCAATTCACAGAATCCGGTCCCCTGATGATGATTACCGGAACGGTCGGTGCGGCTGTTTGGACGTCGGTTATATTCTTTGCCAGTCCGCTCGTGTTATGGCTCATCGTGAAGCTGGGCTTCAAATCACGGGGAGATTATAAGAAACTTCTTGAGATATCCGGGCTTGCGTCGATGATCGGAATTCTGGGCTCCATCGTGACGGTGCTCATGATGTATGCGCTCGATTCGATACATGCAACTCCCGGCGGTTCGTTGCTGCTCATGGGTTCGTTCGACCCGCACAATATCGGTCATAATCTGCTCGCGTCGCTCAACGTGTTCACCCTCTGGCAGACCGCGGTTGTTGGAATCGGACTGGCGAAAATCTCCGGGAAGTCTAATGGTGTTGCTATGGGGACGGCATTCGGCCTGTGGGCACTCTACACACTGGCAACCTCGCTCATCGGGTGGATATCGGGATAGGAGAACAACCCTCGCCTGCAAGAAGGTTACCTTCTCCGAAGCAATGACGAAGTTGAAGGTAACCTTCGGCTGTGCCAGCCGCGAATACCCCGGGGAGGATTTAAACCGCTGAAGCGGTTTCTGTTTTGCTTCTTGATTTTTCGTGTCCCACGACTAAAGTCGTGGGTAAGCGCACAGTGCGACAGGTTCCGTGTCGCTTGACCTCAGTTCGAAGTCGCATCGTTCAGGGCTGACTGTCCTTTGTGCCTTCGTGGTTTAATATCGTGTGTTGTCACTGACTGGAGGAAGGAATGGGCGGTAGGGTAGAACTCTGACGTGAAACAGTGAGTTTACCATCGTCTGAACGAAAAAGGTTTTCCGAGAATCAACTTGCTCTGCGGGAGTCTTGCCCGTTTCCCGTCAACCTCGCGAAGTCCGATGAACGAACGAAGGTCTCCGAGGTCAACAAGCACAGGAATCGATTCCGGATGCGTGTCGACCTGGTAAGAGATACCGATGTCGGCAAGAGTCGTACGGTTCTTTCTGTGCACGACAAGAATGTCTCGAACAATGAGGTCGTATGCTTTCTTGCCGTTGAAAGGGAGATCCTCGTAGAGAGAGACGTTTGCATGTGCATACACTCCCGTCGCGAGGGCATACAGGCCCGCAAGAATGCCAACGGCATTGAGTCTTCTCACCGAATGTTTTTCCGGGTCGTTCATGGTATGCCCGGATTCTATCAGCACGGTGCTCGTTCCCCACTTTTGCATGTTATCGCCGAACGCCCGCGGCTCGAACGTGTCGTCGTATTTTGCCAGACGGCGCTGGCCGACGCAGTTCATGGCCGCCACCAGGCTCGCGGCAAGAAGTCTGGCTCGTTTTCGGATCGGGTTATCCGAGCGTCTGACGTCGAACGCCGGGGCCAGGAGTCCGAGAGCCGTCAGTTCTTTCGAAGTTGCGACCGTGCTTAATTCCTGGTCATGGAGGTTGAACCCAAAGTGCGGGCGGAGCTTCCGCTGAAGCGATTTGAGGATGCGTGCTTCGGGAGTACGAAGGGCAAGCGCATCCCGGTTCATGTCGATCCCCTGAGCCGTCTGCCGCTGAAAACACGCCGCCCCGTCGGGATTGAGCATCGGGAGAAAGTGCATTGTGAGCGACGAAAGTATCTGGCGGGCCGGCGGAGTGTCTTTCAATTTATTGAAATAGCTGAGGATATCCAGAATGGCCAGAGTCGCGGTAGACTCGTCGCCGTGCATCTGCGACCATAGAAGCACAGTGGTCTTGCCCTTGCCGACCGTCAGCAGCCGTAGCGGTCTTCCCTGAAACGACTTTCCGACATCCCGAATAGCGACCAGCCCGCCCGAGTCGTTCGCCAGGGAATCGATCACGCAGTGCAGCTTTTCGGGAGTGAACCGTCGCGCAGGGAATGCGTCATTCCGATAGAACTCGTATTGTCTGAAAAGCCGCGAGGCAAAGGTCAAATACGTTTCATTCTTCATGTCTGAACTTCATAATATAGAAAAATCCCGTTCTTGTGCAATCCGAACCATCGGCGCAGACATACGACTTGGTCTGGAGAAAACCCTTTGTGCCTTAGTGGTTCGATTTTTTCCCGTGTCGGGCGGGAGGACGGGATGTTGTATTGACGCTGGGTTTGACTCAATGCGCCGGTTACCCGTTCCATTGCATCACTTTTGAAATCTTCGTATATTGTATACATAAACCTCCACATTATTCACTCATCCGTCCCGATATGCGAGGAAGAGCCGGCTGTCGGGGCATTTCTATCTCGAACATGAAAGAAGAAGAAACCATTTCAGTAAACCGGGAAGAAATCAGCCCGGTGCCACCCGATCGAATCCCAACCCGTCTCCCCGTGCTCCCGCTGCGGGATACGGTTATTTTTCCATTCATGATCTTTCCCGTGCTCGTAGGAAGGGAGTCATCGCTTCGTGCCGCGGCTGCCGCCGTTGAGCGGGACAAATTCATCTTCCTGGTCACGCAAAAGACCGCCTCCACCGAAGAGCCGACGAAAGATGACGTGTACGTCGAGGGCACTATCGGCAGGATCGTACAAACGCTCAAACTGCCCAATGGTTTGATGAAGATTCTTGTGGATGGAGTCGCACAGGCGTTCATCACGTCATTCGTTCCCAACCCGCAGTTCCTCGAAGTCGACGTAACCGTCATCAGTGAGCCGGTCGAGATGACGCCGGAAATAGATGCCTTTGTCCGCCATGTCTCATCACTGTTTACGGACTACGTCCATCTGAATCGAAATGTGGCAAGCGAAGTGATGGTGGCGTATGAAAACATCAAGGATCCCCGGCGCAAGCTCTACTATGTTGCCGCGAATATGACACAGGCTGTTGACGTGAAACAGAAGATTCTGCGTCTCACGACGCTCAGGGAACAATACCTGGAACTCATTCGCATGCTGAGTTCGGAAATCGACGTATTAAAAATCCAAAAGGACATTGATTCGAAAGTTCACGAGAGCATTCAGAAATCGCAGCGGCGGTTCCTCTTGCAGGAACAGATGCGCGTGCTGCAGGACGAGCTCGGCGAAGAGGAGGCAGCGTCTCCGGAATTGCTGAAGCTCAAGAAGCAGCTTGATGAAGCGAAAATGCCGAAGGATGTGTACGAGAAAGCGATGGAAGAATTCAACAAGTTGAAGAAAACTCCGCCGCAATCACCGGAATTTGGTGTCAGCCGGAACTTCCTCGACTGGCTGATCGCTGTGCCGTGGTATAAACGGACAAACGATGATCTCAATGTGAAGCATGTGCAGCAGATCCTGGATGAGGACCACTTCGGACTTGAAAAACCGAAGGAGCGAATTCTCGAACACATCGCCGTGCTGAATCTGGTGAAGGAAATGAAGGGCCAGATCCTCTGCTTTGTCGGCCCTCCGGGAGTGGGAAAAACTTCCCTGGGAAAATCCATCGCCCGGGCGCTTGGAAGGAAGTTCGTCCGGATCTCGCTCGGCGGCGTACGCGATGAGGCCGAGATCCGCGGACACCGCCGTACCTACATCGGCTCGATGCCCGGGAAAATCATCCAGTCCATGAAACGCGCCGGCGTCATCAATCCGGTGATCCTTATGGACGAGGTCGACAAGATGAGCATGGATTTCCGCGGCGACCCCTCGTCGGCTCTCCTGGAGGTTCTCGACCCCGAACAAAACGTTTCGTTCAACGACCATTATCTTGACGTGGACTACGACCTCTCGCACGTCATGTTCATCACGACCGCGAATGTGCGGTACAATATTCCTCTCCCGTTGCAGGACAGGATGGAAATCATTGAGTTGCCCGGTTACCTCGAATACGACAAGCGAGAGATTGCAAAGCGCCACATCATCCCGAAACAGCTTGCCGAACACGGCCTGAAGAGCAACGAGGTGCATCTAACCGAGAATGCCATTGTGAAGATTGTTCAGGAGTACACGCGTGAAGCCGGCGTGCGGAATATGGAAAGGGAAATTGCTTCGATCTGCCGGAAGGTCGCGAAGGAAATTGTTCTTGCGAGACAGAAGAACGGCAAACGATCGGCTCCGAAACTCATACGCGTCGATGAAAAGAAGGTCGAGAAGTACCTGGGTGTTCCGAAGATCCGAAAGCGACCCGCTCAACGGGAACGCAGGGTTGGATCGGTGATAGGACTCGCATGGACGAGCGTCGGCGGCGACATTCTCAATGTCGATGTTACAATCATGAACGGTCATGAGAAACTCACGCTGACGGGTCAACTTGGCGAAGTTATGAAGGAATCAGCGCAGGCGGCGCTGAGCTACATTCGCTCGAACGCGAGGGCGCTCGGCGTACCGCAGAACTTCTATCAGAAAAAGGAAATTCACATTCATTTGCCGGAGGGTGCGATTCCCAAAGATGGACCTTCTGCCGGAATTACGATGGCAATGGCCATGGTCTCGGCCGCCTCCAATCGCCGGGCACGCAGCGACATCGCCATGACGGGAGAGATCACCCTGCGGGGCAATGTGCTCCCCATCGGAGGATTGAATGAAAAACTCCTTGCGGCACAGCGCAACGGTATGAAGGTGGTTCTCATCCCGAAGGAAAACGAAAAGGATCTTGTGGAAATTCCCGCAAAGGTGAAGGAGGGTCTGAAGATTATCTGTGTGGAGAAAATCGCCGACGCCATCCCGTGGGTGTTCGGCAAGTAACCGGCGAACGCATGTAAATTCCGGTCTTCCCACCGGCGAGCATTCACATGTCAGCCCGGTGGTCTGCCCGCCATTTTTGATCGTAAAGAATTCGGATCAAGTTCGGGGGCGGTCATTTTGCAATGGTGATCGCTTCGTCCAGCACTTTCCCCTCGCACTGTGGCGGGGCCTGAATGCCTAGTAACGCCGCGAGCGTGGGTGCGATATCGATGGGGCTGACGGCATCATTATAGACTCCCTGTTTCACACCCTTTCCTGCAAGGATGAGCAAGACGTGCGTATCGTAGGTATAGGGCATTCCGTGGTTGGTTCCCTTCTGAGCGCTGTCAATAATAGAAAATGGTTTGACAAGGATGAGAATATCGCCGCTGCGCGAAGGATAGAATGAGCGTTTCACCCGTTCGCAGAAGCAGCCGTCGTCTTGTTCCTTCAAAAGTTCGTCGGACGTATACGCTTTATCGATGGGGAATGAATCGGTGAGAGAGTCTTTCAACACGCTTCGAATCTTTTGAAGAGATAGTCCCTTTTCCTTCGCGGCGTTCTCATTCAGATAAATTTGCGCGTCGATGGTTTGAGTCACCCACGATGAAGATGATTTTCCGAACGTATGATCGAGCGCCCGGGTCGCCCGCGCGGTTATTTCTTTGGCGCTGATGCGGGCAGTTCGCACATCCGGGGACTCTTTCATCTTGTATTCGGGTATCGGAGCGATACCGTGGTCGGCCGAGACGGCAATGAGACAGTTGTCAAGCCCGATTCTCTGCTCAAGGAACGCCAGGAATTCGGCGATCATTCTGTCGGTGCGGAGCATGTTATCGAAGACCTCGTGGCTGTTCGGTCCGAAAGCGTGTCCGACAATGTCCGTCGCGGAAATGCTGATGCAGAGCATGTCCGTCACGCCGCGCACGCCCAGTGATTCCTCCAGGAACGCGCGTCGTGCGAGTTGGAGCAAAATCTCCGTCGAGAAAGGCGAAGTGTCAAGCGCCTCGATGTACGAAGAGGTGAGGTGCAGGCTGTCATTTCCGACGATGTGATGGGGAAAGGCCTTCCCGAATCCGGGAACGTCGGCTTCGTACGGAGCATCGTCGATATCGCAGATGGAGGCGGCAACATCGGGTTTGAGCTCTGTCCACCATTTCCCGAAATTGCGACGGAAGATTCCCGATTCATTAAATTCCCTTACCCACGATGGTAAATCCGCCATATAATAAGTGGATGACACAACCGTCGAATCCTCTATCCAATATGCCGTCCCCGATTTTCCCGCCAGCATGATTGCGCTTCGGTCCTTGTTCGAGATGCCGATGACTTTTGACCGGAAATTGTTTGTCTTGCGCAGCATGTCGCCAAACGAACTGACCATGAGCCAGCGTGGAGAACAACCCTTTCCGTTCCTTCCGACCATGCTCACCGAGTCGTCGTCAATAGAATCGATTGCTTTCTTCCTAGCTCTTTCGTACCAGCGGTTGCCGACAATGCCGCTGATGTGGCTGTATGTCCCGGTGGCGATTGCCGCATGCCCCGGCGCTGTTTTCGTGTAGGCATAGCCGTACTGCGCATCCGTGAAATCAGCCCCGCGCCGGAGAAGGTACGTAAATCCGCTATCACAAAAGTACGGCTGAAAACGGGCCAGGTAATCGTACGGCACCTGGTCGAGTACGATCTCGACTATAAGCTGAGGCCGACGGCCCTGCACGTCGGGTGGCTGTCCTGCGGCACACCGGGGGAAAAGCCCGCCAAAGACGATAAGAAAAATGCACGTGGTTCTGTTCATAAGTACTCTCAATAGTGGAACGGAAGTCACAAGATACAAAATTTTCCTGACAACCAGTGCCCCACACGAGGAATCGCTACCATTCCGGTGTTTGAATTTGACGGAAAAAATTCGCATTTTGGATTATAGAATTTAAACATTCGATGTTGCTCGTAATACCTTCGATTGAAATCAAAGATGGAAAGTGCTTGCGGCCGGTTCAAGGCGCCGCAGGATTTTCGTACACGGATGACCCGGTTGAACGCGCAAAATTGTGGCGCAAGGAAAACTCCAAGGCGCTTCATGTAACAGATGTCGATGGTGCGATTGCCGGACGGATGGTGAACTTTGATATCATCCGACGAATGGTAAAAGCCGTCGACATCCCGATCGAAATTGGAGGCGGTCTGCGGACATTTGACGAAGTGCGAAAAGCACTGGAGTGCGGGATCTATCGGGTGGTCATCGGTACCATGCTCATTGATGAGCCCGACCAGGCGAAACGAGCTATCGATGCATACGGGGCAAGCAAGGTTGTTCTTGGTATCGACGCTGAAAATGGAATCGTGAAGATCCAGGGCAGGAACGTAGGTTCCGGACTCACAGCGATCAGTGCGGTCCTGAACGCGAAGCAACTGGGATTCAGGAGAGTTGTCTATACCGATGTCCTGGTCTACCGGACCATGCGCGGGCCGAATCTCGTTGCGATTAGAATGTTGGCAGAAAAGACCGGCATGAGCGTGACGGCCTCTGGAGGCGTATCGGGGCTGGATGATCTTTTGAAGCTGCAGGAATTGGAACCGATTGGTGTGGATTCCGTGGTGATCGGAAGGGCGTTGTATGAGAACCAATTCTCATGCCAGGGATTGTGGCGCTTGTGCGAGGCGGGGAATTTTCCGTATACGGCGAAAGTATAATATTGGATATGTTGGAAATAGGGCGATAAGAAGAAAGTTTCGCTTATAACAGGAATGTCACTGTGACCATTACCGTCGTCGGGCATCTTTGTCTTGACGTTATCCATCATTCGAATGGAGAAGAAACCAGGAGCTACGGTGGAATCTTCTTTACTCTTGTGACACTGGCCAACCTCCTGGGTCCGAAGGACTCAATTCTTCCGGTGTTCGGCGTCGGCAAATCCGATTATGACGCTTTCATCGAGCGGATACAGTCATATTCCAACATAGATCCGTCGGGTATTTATAAATTCAATGGACCGACCAATCAGGTCGATCTCCTGTACCAGGATGAACATGAACGAACAGAATGTTCTCAATACATTGCCGAGCCGATTCCGTGGAAAAAAATCCACTCGTCTCTTGAGACCAATATGGTGCTGGTAAATATGATTTCCGGCTTCGACATAACGCTTGAGACGCTCGATGCATTGCGGATGGAGGTGCGCGAAGGTCATATTCCCGTGTACATGGATGTCCACAGTTTAACGCTGGGCATTTCGGCCGATGCGAAACGGTTCCACCGTCCGGTCGTGGATTGGCGGCGATGGCTTTTCTGGCTTCATGCAGCGCAGATGAATGAAACGGAAGCTGCAGTACTCACGCCGGAGCGATTTGATGAAATGACGCTTGCCAAGCAGACTCTGGCGCTGAATACCAAGGCGATATTTATCACCCGCGGATCAAAGGGATATACTGCTTTTATCGATGAGCACAAGCAAACGCAGCGGATCGACGAGCCGGGAATAGCCGGCGACCTAGCGGTCGATTCGACCGGCTGCGGTGATGTTTTTGGCGCGGCCTACTGCGCTCATTATCTTAAGTCAAAAAATATCCGGGCATCAGCGAGTTTTGCAAATCGTGTTGCAGCGCGAAACGCAGGACTTCCAGGATCCCGGGAAATCGACAAATTGTCATCGTTTCGCCTGGAAGAGCCAATACAGGAGGGGCAAAAAGCATGAACATAGCACTCATCGGCCATGGGAAAATGGGCAAACAGATCGAACAGATTGCCGCCAGCCGTAATATAGTTGTCAAACAGATCTTCACCGACGAAAACAATCTGCAGGGGATTGGCATTACCAAACAGTCGCTGAAGGATGTCGACATTTGCATCGATTTTTCCACTCCGACAGCGGTGCTTGATAACATCGAATCGGTTGCCGATTGCGGCAAGAATATAGTCGTCGGAACTACCGGATGGTACGATAAACTCGAGGAAGTGAAGCAGATCGTCAAAGCGAAAAAAATCGGCCTGCTGTACGCCTCGAATTTTTCTCTGGGGATGAATATATTCTACCAGATTGTGTCATCATCGGCTCATCTCATCGACAAGTTTGAATACTATGACGCAGCCGTTTCGGAGATTCATCACAGTGGAAAAGCCGACAGTCCGAGCGGAACAGCCCTTACGCTCGGTCAACTTCTGCTCCATCATCTTCATCGGAAAAAAGAGGTCTTGCATGAAACCCCGAATGCGATGTTGAAGCCCGACCAGCTGCACATCACTTCGACGAGAGTCGGGCATGTCGTCGGGACGCATCGGGTGATGTTCGATTCGGAAGCGGATTGTATCGAGTTGATTCACACGGCGAAAAGCCGGAGCGGCTTCGCCCTCGGCGCTCTGCTCGCGGCCGAGTGGCTCAAGGGGAAAAAGGGCATTTTCACAATGAAGGACGTGCTGGTATAACTATGACTAAAAAACTCTTATTCCGCGGGACAGGAACAGCGCTCGTTACACCATTTCGGGGTGACGGTGAGGTCGACGAAGCTGCGCTGAAAAGACTTGTAGATTTTCAAATCAAGAACGGCGTGGAGGCGTTGCTTCCAACCGGAACGACGGGGGAGAGTGTAACGCTCTCCGACGACGAGCAGGCTAGAGTTGTCGAGATTGTGGTTGCGCAGGCCCGCCGCAGGGTGAGCGGCCGCCGCGTAAAAATCATTGCCGGTGCGGGGAGCAACAATACGAAGAAGGCAATCTCTCTATCGAAACGGGTCATCGCGTCCGGGGCGGATGGAGTGTTGATTGTCGGACCGTACTATAACAAGCCAACCCAGGAGGGTTACTTTCAGCACTATGCGGCCATTGCCGAGGCGATTGATGCTCCGATCGTGGTCTACAACGTTCCGGGACGGACGGCGAGTAATATCGAGGCGGAAACCATGTTGCGCATGGCTGAAGAAATTCCGAATGTTGCCGGCGTGAAGGAAGCGTCCGGGAATTTCGGACAGATAATGGAAATTCTCCGCCATCGGCCCAAGGGAGTTGGTGTCTGGTCCGGCGATGATGCGGTTACACTGCCGCTTGTGGCGCTCGGATCGGACGGCGTCGTTTCGGTCGTGTCGAATGAGGTCCCCGGTCTTTTTTCTGACATGGTCCGGCTGTGCCTCAAAGGAAAATTCGACCGTGCCCTGACGATCCATAATAGGTTGCTGCCCCTCATGAATATCAACTTTGTGGAATCGAACCCTATTCCCGTCAAAGCCGCGCTCGCCATGATGGGAATGATACAGGAACACTATCGTTTGCCCATGGTTCCGATGAGCAAGAAACATCGTCCGAAGCTGAAGAAAATCCTCGAAGATCTGGACCTGGTCGATTAGTATGGATCTCGAACAGACCATCGAACTGCTGTATGAAATTCCTCCCGGGAACATAGACCGGGCCAAGGCCCTCGAGGCGGTGGGACAGCTCAAGTCGTTGCTCAATCGCGGTGAAGTGCGCGCCGCGGAGCATATGTCCGGAGAATGGCACGTAAACGCATGGGTGAAGAAAGGAATTCTCATCGCGTTCCGGGTCGGTAACCTCATACGACTTCCCGACGGTGGCACTCCTCAGTTTTTTGACAAAGATACGATGGCGCTGAAAAATCTAAGCGTGGAGGACAATGTCCGTGTTGTTCCCGGCGGCAGTGCCATCCGAGACGGGGCATTCGTAGCGCCGGGCGTGGTAATGATGCCTCCATCCTACGTCAATATCGGTGCGTACGTCGATGAGCACACGATGATCGATTCGCATGCTCTTGTCGGCTCATGTGCACAGGTGGGGAAACGCGTTCACCTGAGCGCCGGCACCCAGATCGGGGGCGTGATGGAACCGGTCGGATCGCTTCCCGTCATTATCGAAGACGATGTTTTTGTGGGGGGCAATTGCGGGATTTATGAGGGCGCGATTGTCCGACATCATGCTGTTATCGGCGCCGGCGTGCTTCTCACTGGCTCGACGCCCGTGTATGACCTTGTCAAGACGACCATTTACCGAAGGTCTGGAAATCAATCGCTCGTTATTCCCCCCTATGCTGTTGTCATAGCCGGGAGTCGTACCATCAAGCACCCGTTTGCGGAAGAACATAATCTCTCGATGTACACCCCTGTTATCATCAAGTACCGTGACGAGAAGACTAATGCTTCCACCGTGCTCGAAGAAGGCCTGCGATGAAAACCCCCGTGAAGCGCGTCCTGATTGTCGGCTGCAACGGACTATTAGGGCAGAAACTCTCCGAGTTGTTTACGCTCTGCGGACATTTTGATGTTCTTCTGGCTTCGCAGGAGGAACAATCCGTGTTCCCCGACGAGGTTCTCCCCTATGTTCAACTCGATATCACTCGCAGGCAGGAACGTCCTGAAGGTAGTGGATGAGCTGGAACCGGGAGTGATCATCAATGCCGCCGCGGTGACGGATGTTGATCTCTGCGAAAAGGAACGTGAACTTGCCTGGAAAGTGAATGTCAGCGGTGTGGAAAATCTGGCGTACGCTGCCAAGCTGGTCGGAGCAAATGTCATACACCTTTCGACTGACTATGTGTTTGACGGGAAGAATGGTCCTTACGACGAATCGGCGCGCCCGAGTCCCCTGGGATATTACGGGAAAACCAAACTGGCAAGCGAAAATGTCCTCCGCACGAGCGAAATCCCGTACACTCTCGTGAGGACAATGATTCTTTACGGTACCGGTCTCGCTGTAAAGCAGAACTTCGCACTGTGGCTGATCAAGAATCTGGGCGAAGGGAAGCCCCTTAGGGTTGTCGATGATCAGATGGGTAATCCAACGCTCGTCGATGACCTGGCCTACGCGATTCTGAACATCGTCGAATTAGACCGGCAGGGCCTTTACCATATTGCCGGGCGGGATCTGGTCAGCCGGTTCGATTTTGCCCAGGCGCTTGCGCGGACATTCAACTTCGATAAAAGCCTCATTTCCCCCGTTAAGACCGCTGCATTGAAGCAACTCGCACCCCGCCCGCTGAAATCCGGTTTCATTACGCTCAAGGCGGAAACAGAACTCGGCGCAAAACTATCCGGCATTGACCATGGGTTGGAAGTGCTGAAGAATCAACTCGATGTCCGGACGAAAAATTCCGTTGAGTACGACGGCTCGTTAAAGCGCCATACGTATCCATCATAAAGACCTGAGAACACCATCATGCTTGACATAAAATTTATTCGCGATCATCCCGATCTTGTCAAAGAAGGGATTCGCAAGAAAGGTGCGGATGATTGCATTGACGAAGTTCTGAAGCTCGATGCGCAGCGGCGCGAATTTTTGCAGAAAGGGGAGCTGTTAAAGAATAGACGGAATATCGTTTCGGAGGAGATTGGAAAGTTGAAGAAAAGCGGAGGGGATGCCTCGTCGGCGATTGCCGAAATGGAAACCGTGAAAGTTCAGATCAAAACGTTCGACGATGAAGTGAACAAGATCGAGGATGCACTGAACAAGCTGCTCCTGACCATACCTAACGTCCCGCACCCGTCCGTTCCAGTCGGAAAAACTCCCGCAGACAATGTTGAGACCGCAAAATGGGGGGAGCTACCGGTAATCGATTTCAAGCCGAAGCCGCACTGGGAGCTTGCGGAGAAGCTTGACATTATCGACTTCGAGCGAGGCGCGAAGATTGCCGGGGCAGGGTTCCCCGTGTACAAGAACAAGGGAGCGAAACTTGAACGGGCGCTTATCAATTTCTTCCTAGATGAAGCTTCTGCCCGCGGGTACCAGGAGGTCCAGCCCCCGCTCCTGGTCAACGAAGCCAGCGCTACCGGAACGGGCCAGCTCCCGGACAAGGAGGACCTCATGTACGTTGCGGCACGGGATGGATTGTATCTTGTTCCCACCGCTGAGGTCCCGGTGACGAACATCCATCGTGATGAAGTGCTGGCGGAGGGCGACCTGCCGGTCAAATACTGTGCGTACACACCGTGTTTCCGGCGCGAGGCGGGTTCCTACGGAAAAGATGTCCGAGGTTTGAACAGAGTTCATCAGTTTGACAAAGTGGAACTCGTGAAATTTGTTCATCCGGGAGTTTCGTACAATGAGCTGGAAAGTCTCCGGGAAGATGCGGAACATGCGCTCCGCCTGCTGGGTCTCCCGTACCATGTGCTGCTGATGTGCAGCGGGGACATGGGATTCACGCAGGCAAAAAAGTATGACCTGGAAGTGTGGTCAATCGGTCAAAAGCGTTGGTTGGAGGTTTCCTCGATAAGCAATTTTGAAGCTTTCCAGGCGCGCCGTATGAACATTCGGTTCCGTCCGTCAGGAGCGGGGAAGCCGGAATTTGTCCACACTCTCAACGGTTCCGGACTTGCCCTGCCCCGGGTTCTCGCCGCGTTACTGGAACTGTACCAGACTCCGGAAGGAAAGGTTCTTGTTCCCAGGGTCCTCCATAAGTACACCGGGTTTGAAGTAATCGGGTAGCCGAGGTGTTACCATTCCGGCTGTAAAGACAAACGCCCCAGAAGTGAGTCGGGGCGTTTTTGTTTTTCTGGCGATCGACTCATCGTGCTCACACACGCACGATGTTGTATGCTCGCTTTCCCTTCTGGTCTTGTTTCAATTCATACTGAACGTTATCTCCCTTGACCAGCATATCGCGAAATCCCGTGTTCTTCACGTTGCTTTTATGAAAGAAAATATCCTCGCCGGTTTCTGCCGTGATAAATCCGAATCCTTTTGTTGAATTATAAAATTTAACAACACCCTGCTGCATAGTTCTTCCTTTTCATGATTAATAAAAAACCCCAGTCCGCAGTAGCAGGCGACTGGGGTTTGATGTTCAAGAGTTACGCTATATCTTCGTTACATTAGCTGCTTGTAATCCTTTGGGCCCCTGCTGGAACGTCAAACTGGACCTTGTCGCCCTCACTCAAGGTTTTGTAGCCTTCGCCGACAATCGCCTTGAAGTGAACGAACACGTCTTCTCCATTTTGACGCGTAATGAAGCCGTAACCTTTGGCTCCATTGAACCACTTCACAGTTCCCTGTTCCATGAAAAACATCCTTTCAGATAGATCAATAAAAATGTACCCGAGGCTTCGCGCCAGAACTTTTTGGCTTTTAACTCATTAGCTCCGCTGTAGGTGCGCGTTCATACGTGCGGAAATTCTGAACAGGAATATCGCCTGTCAGCGGTACTTCAGCTAGCGATGACGAATCTCGTGGAGTGTTCAACGAAAGAATGTCCCGCCTCAGGCAGGACTGAACCAAACACGGGAATTACATCTGCAGCTACAACTTAAAAGCGTGGCCTTACCACTTCTTTCCGATTGGCAAAACCATCTCCCAACACGCTCCAATGGAGCCCTTGGGACAAAAACGGTGTACTGTTATTTGTGTTGTAAACATACGAATTTTCCCCGCCAGAGGCAAGTCAATTCCCTTCGTTTCCCTGGGATTCCCGAAAAATAGCGGAAAATTCGAATATTCGGCTTGATTTTGGGCAGAAAAAATTCGTACCTTGAAGGCGTCGGACTTAATGAATCAAACGTGGTCCATCGCAGAGAGCCTCACCGGGGATCTCAACTGCCGGCCCGCTCACTCGGTGTTTTCTCCAATGGCGTTCAGAGTTGTAACCGTCGGTTTCGACCCGCAGTTGGTGATGTTCGATTGGCTCTAGGGCGGCTTCATCGAGCTGAGGCATGGCACAACCGGTCCAGGAGAAAAATCTTCCGGCATAAGCAGGGATATCACGAACACAGGAGCATGATATGGAACTGAAAATTGTCGACGTAGACAAACCAACCGATATGAATTTCATTCTCGGTCAGGCACATTTTATTAAGACGGTCGAGGACATGCATGAAGCGGTTGTCGCCACGAATCCCGGTATGAAATTCGGTCTTGCGTTTTGCGAATCGTCGGGGCCGGCACTTGTACGATTTACGGGAAACGACGGCAATCTCATGGATATCGCCAGGAAGAATGCGCTGAATATTTCCTGCGGGCACTGTTTTATTTTGTTCATGGAGGGCGGATTCCCGCTCAACATTCTCAACGCGATCAAAAATCTCTCCGAGGTGTGCACGATCTACTGTGCAACCGCCAATCCCGTCGAAGTCGTCGTAGCAGAGACGGACCGGGGCCGGGGGATCATGGGTGTGATCGACGGGGTGAAAGCGAAAGGGATCGAAACGGAAGCCGATATCAAATCGAGAAAAGAATTCTTGAGGAAGATAGGATACAAATTGTAAACCATCACTTCTTAAAGTATAGGAGACCGCTATGATCAACAGAAGCCTCATATTCTTGGCGTTGTTATCGAGTATCGTTGTTCAGGGGTGCCAGACCAACGATGACCGCATACGTGTAATTGTGAAAGAAGAACTTGCCTCCGCTATGAAACGCACGGCGATGCTGGATGCGTATACCGTTGGCCCCTATAGTCCTGCGCAGAAGCTCGGCAACCTTCTTTTTGTCTCGGGACAAATCGCACTTAATCAACAAACGGGCTTGCTGGAAAATAAAGACATTGAAGTTGAAACCCGCCAGGCCCTCGAAAATCTTATGATGGTATTGCATAACGCCGGGTTCGATTCCAGCGATGTCGTGTCCACGACAATCTATCTGAAAGATATCGCGGATTACCCGAAGGTGAATACAACCTACGGCGGGTACTTCCAGGCGGGAAACTATCCTGCAAGGGCGACCGTGCAGGTGGCCGCGTTGCCGCGCGAGGCGCATGTCGAGATTTCAGCAATTGCCTATAAATCGAAGTGAATCGAATGAAACAAATTCTCCTGCTTCTCGCGCTTGTGTACGGCAGTCTGCTTGCGCAGCCGCCGGCGAACCAGGCTGTTCCGTCGCCAAAACAAGTTCTCGGGTACGAACTCGGTCACAAATATACATCTCACGCGGGCATCGAGAAATATCTGTTTGCCCTTCGCGATGCAGCGAAGGATCGATTACAGGTGCTTTCGTACGGAGAGACCTACGAGGGCAGAAAACTCTATCTGGCGGTGGTCAGCTCTCCGGAGAATCTCGCCCGGCTTCAGGAGATCAAGTCGGATATCCGGAAGTTAGCGGACCCGAGAATAATTTCCGAGGCGGAATCCGACAGGATCATCAAATCAAGTCCTGCTATTGTGTGGCTCTCTTATGGAGTCCACGGGAATGAAGCGTCAAGCTCGGAAGCCGCGCTCAACGTGCTGTACCAGCTCGTTTCACGCAATGACGAAGAGGTTCAATCGTTGTTAAAGAACCTGGTCATCGTGATCGACCCCCTGTTGAATCCGGACGGACACGAGCGTTATGTCAACTTTGAATTGACGCATTCGGGCGCGCGGCCGGTCGAGGACAGGAACGCCGTCGAACATAATGAAGATTGGCCGTCCGGCAGAACGAACCATTACCTTTTCGACCTCAATCGTGACTGGGCCTGGCTGACGCAAAAGGAGAGCCGGGCGCGCGTCAAAGTATATCAGGAATGGAAGCCGCAAGTGGTTGTCGACTTTCATGAGATGGGATACAACAGCTCGTACTTCTTCTTCCCCTCCTTCAAACCGATCAACAAGAATTTTCCAAAGAGCACCGTGGAGTGGGGTGAAATTTACGGCAAGGCAAATGCCGCAGCCTTCGATGCCAAGGGGTGGAATTATTGGACAGGTGAAGAATTTGACTTTTTTTACCCGGGGTACGGGGATTCCTGGCCCTCACTGAGCGGTGCAATCGGCATGACCTACGAGCAGGCAGGGAATGTGGGCGTCAGGGTCAAACGCACCGACGAGACCGTTCTGACGTTGAAGGATCGACTCGAACACCATTCGACAACATCCTTCGCGACGTTGAAAGCCACATCGGAACAGAAGGAAAAACGCCTCCGCGATTTTTATCAATTCTTCAAAGACGGTATTGAGGAGGGGAAATCGGGACCGGTGAGATCCTTCATTGTCGACCCGACTTCCGGCCCGGCTCAGGCGGCCCGAGTGGCTTCGCTCCTGAAAGACCAGGGTATTGAACTGCTGCAATCAGAAAAAGAGTTCTCAGCGGAGGGTGTGTCGACATACTTCTCGGCGAAGCCGGTCACCAGGAAATTTCCGCAGGGAAGCTACATCATCCCGCTCGATCAACCCGCAAAGCACTTGATTATGGCGCTGATGGAGCAAGAACCGGCGATGAGCGACACCTTTTTTTATGATATCTCAGCCTGGGCGCTCCCGGTTGCATATGGAGTAGAAGCGTATTGGAGCGGGAAATCGATAAACGTGCCGACAAAAAAAGTCGAGGAGATTGAGTTCCCCCGCGGCGATATCATCGGCGGAACAGCGTCCTATGCCTATCTCTTCAAGTGGAATTCCAACGATGCTGTCAGGGCGCTGGCCTGGCTGCTCCAGAATGATTACAAAGCGCATGTGTCAATGAAGCCATTCAGCCTGAACGGCGATTCGTTTTCGCGCGGAACAATCGTTGTCTTTGTACATGAAAATAAACCCGACCTTGACGAGCGCATGAAACAACTTTCACAGAAGTTCTCGCTGAAGGTCTACTCGTCAAATAGTGGTTTCACTCAAAGCGGTATCAATCTCGGTTCGGACCGGGTCGTGAAGTTGAAGAAGCCGAGAATTATTGTCCTTACCGGCTCACCGGTGAATTCCGAATCATACGGCGCAATCTGGGCAATGTTCGACATGCAGTACGGGATCGATTTTGTTCCCATGAAGGTTGCTCAACTCCGGAATGCGGACCTTCACGATTACACGGCGCTCGTTGCCCCGGACAACAACGCAGACGGAAAAGGATATCAAAATCAGCTTGATTCAAATGTGATTCAAAAAATCAAGACATGGATCGCGGGCGGCGGGGCATTTATCGGCATTGAAGGAGGGGCGGCGTTTGCTTCGGCGAGCGTAGGAAAAATCGCAAGCGTAAAGTTCAAGGAAGAGAAGAAGGATACTGCCGGAGGCAAGGATGGAAAGCTCTCCGAGGAGGAATTGCAGAAGCGTATGACGGTCGAAGAACGCGAACGAAAAAATCGACTGGCCTCCATCCCGGGGACGATGGTGCGTGTAAAACTGGATATCTCTCATCCCCTGGGGTTTGGCTATGATACGAGCATAGCAGTTTTCAAGACATCCGGTACGGCCTTCGAGTTGAGCGGAAAAGGGTATAATGTAGGCATCTATACGAAATCGCCGCGGTTGAGCGGGTACATGTCGAAGGAGAACGAGAAGAAGCTGGAAGATACTCCATTCCTCATTCACGAACAGCTCGGCTCGGGAAATATTATCCTGTTCGCCGATGACCCGAACTTCCGGCTATTCTGGGAAAGCCTTAACAAGGTATTTCTGAACAGCGTTTTGTTGATGCCGAGCATTCGAAACGTCACTATGACGGCGGATGAGTAGCCTAGTGTCATTGCGAGGAATCCACCGACTTGGTCGCCATGTTCTTGGCGGGAGGTGGATGACGAAGTGGCGCGGCGCGCCATGGCGCCATCTTGTCCGCCGAAGCGTAGGCGGAAGGCGCTCACAATCTGACGGCCTGTTGAGAGCACGATTATGGACAAGCAGTACTACGTGTATATCATGACCAACAAGCATAATAGTGTCCTATACACCGGCGTGACGAGTAATTTGCTGAAAAGAGTATTTGAGCATAAAGAGAAAATGGTTGATGGTTTTACAAAACGTTACAATATAACCAAATTGGTTTACTACGAAGTTTTTCGAGACTCGTATAATGCGATTGCGAGAGAGAAACAAATCAAAGCCGGTTCCCGGAAGGATAAGATTGAGCTCGTGGAGCGAATGAACAAGAACTGGAGAGATTTGTACTATGAATTATAACATCGGATTGCTTCTGGCGCCTTCCGCCCAAAAGACGGCGGACAGGTCGGCGCCATCGCAATGACCTTTGGGAGAAACAATGACAGACCACCACACTAATATCAAAGCCCCACACGGTACCCAACTCAGTTGCAAAGGCTGGCTGCAGGAAGCGGCGATGCGGATGTTGATGAACAATCTTGATGCTGAAGTCGCAGAAAAGCCGGATGAACTTATAGTATACGGCGGCACGGGAAAAGCAGCGCGCAACTGGGAATGCTACGAGGCCATCGTCCGAACTCTCAAAACTCTTGGGAACGATGAAACTCTTCTCGTCCAATCCGGAAAGCCCGTGGGCGTTTTCAAGACGTACCCCGATGCGCCGCGCGTGCTCATCTCCAATGCAATGCTGGTTCCCCACTGGGCAACATGGGATGAATTTCGGCGGCTCGAAGCGCTGGGCCTTACGATGTACGGACAGATGACAGCGGGCAGTTGGATCTACATCGGCACGCAGGGGATTTTGCAGGGAACATACGAGACATTCGCGGCTGCGGGTGAAAAGTACTTCCATGGTTCGCTCGCCGGAAGATTCTTACTCACTTCCGGCCTCGGAGGCATGGGTGGCGCACAGCCGCTCGCGGCCACAATGAACGGCGCGGCGTGCCTCGCGGTTGAAGTGGATCCCCTGAGAATTGAAAAGCGATTGGATACAAAGTATGTCGATAAGACAACGAAGAGCCTCGATGAAGCGCTTCAATGGATTAACGATGGACAATTGAAGAAAGAACCGGTGTCAGTTGCTCTTCTCGGGAATGCAGCCAACGTCTTACCGGAGCTTGTTCGTCGGGGAATCACACCGGACGTTCTTACCGACCAGACCTCGGCTCATGATACTCTCAACGGCTACGTCCCGCACGGTATTCCGTATGATGAAGCGCTTGCGCTTCGAAAAATGAAACCGGAGAAATACATTGCCATGGCGAGAGCTTCCATTGTCGAACATGTGCGGGCCATGCTTGAATTGAAGAAACGCGGCGCTGTGACGTTCGATTACGGCAACAATATCAGGGGCGAAGCGCTCGCGAGCGGCGTGGAAAACGCGTTCGAGATCCCAGGCTTCGTGCCCGAATACATTCGTCCCCTGTTCTGCGACGGGAAAGGTCCATTCCGTTGGGCGGCGCTCTCCGGAGATCCGGAAGACATCTACAGAACCGATCGTGCTATTCTCGAAACATTTCCGGAGAACAAGCCCCTCTGCCGATGGATTGAGAAGGCGCAGAAGCAAGTGAAGTTCCAGGGTCTGCCCTCGCGCATATGCTGGCTCGGTTACGGCGAACGGGCGAAGATGGGAAAAATCTTCAATAGCTTCGTCGCCCGCGGTGAGATTAAAGCCCCGATTGTTATTGGAAGAGACCATCTCGACTGTGGTTCGGTTGCATCGCCGAACCGCGAGACGGAAAAGATGAAGGATGGAAGCGACGCCATTGCCGATTGGCCCATACTGAACGCGCTGCTCAACGCTGTTGGCGGCGCCAGTTGGGTAAGCGTACACCATGGCGGTGGTGTCGGCATCGGGATGTCGATTCACGCGGGTATGGTGGTTGTTGCCGACGGGACTAAAGAGGCCGAACGACGGCTGGAGCGGGTGTTAACCTACGACCCCGGAATGGGTATTGTGCGGCATGCAGATGCAGGTTACGATCGGGCGATTGAAAACGCCAAGAAGTTCGGGGTGAAAATCCCGATGCATCCCGAATCTTAGCTCGAAGGATGTGTCTCGAACTTCAGTTCGAGGGGTTGCGATTGGCCATGTTCACGAGATGAAGCTCGTGAGATGTGTCTCGAACTTCAGTTCGAGAGGATGCAATTGGCCATGTTCACGAGATGAAGCTCGTGACACAGGGTTGCGATATGGGGGAGGACAACACATATTATCGGCGGCATTTGCCGCACTATCAGCCGGCTGAAGCAGTTTTCTTCGTCACATTCCGATTAGCGGAATCGTTACCGAAGAATGTCCTCAAGGCATTGGTCGACGATCCGGTGGAGAAGAGAAGAGTTCTCATAAACGGGATGCATGGTCGGTGTCGGGGAGAGTTGCCGAAGAAGTACGTTGATGGATATACTGCGTTCCTGGAGAAGGCTAAGAACGGTCCGCATTGGTTGAACGATCCTGCAGTAGCGGGATTGGTTGCAAAGGAGATGCACGACATGGATGATAAACTCTATAGTTTGATAGCTTATACCATTATGCCAAATCATGTCCACATGGTGATTGATCTGCGCGGGTTTGAGCCAACGTCTGAACCGCAGGGCAATACCCAGAACAATCGATTCAGGTTGACGCGCATCTTGCGACTCCTGAAGGGACGCACCTCACGTCGGGCAAATCAGTTGCTTGACAGGAGTGGAAGCTTCTGGCACCATGAAAGTTACGACCATGTCGTGCGTTGCGGCCAGGAATTGAGACGAATTATTGATTACGTGTTGTACAATTCCGTCGTTGCAGGGATAACGAGTACGCCCGAAGAGTGGAAATGGAGCTATGTAAAAGAAGGATACAGGTGACTCGTGAAGTGCGATTCAAAATTCCGTGCGAGACATGGCGTCGCCTTCGTCCACGAGCTAAAGCTCGTGGGACACAATCCGGTTTTCAATTCGAGAGACGCCGCTGCGTTTGTTCACAGGCTAAAAGTTGAGGGAAACGACTCAGACTTCATGTCACTGGCAACTTGCAGAATGATTTATCCCCCAATGAATTTGGCTCTTTGTCTGCTTGCTTTGCTTATTCTGTTGGGGCACATGGTTGGGCCCATTGCTATGGCCCAAACCAACCCAAAGTTCAATGTCGACTTGCGATTGAATTTTGATGTCGCTGAACAGTGTGTCGAACTCTACGAAGATCGCTTCGTGAGCACACAGGAATTGGCAGGCCTGCGCGGCAGCCTAGTCGCCGCGTCGACAACGGGATTAATCGCAAACAGCGGTTCCGTAACCGCGCGGCTCCAATCATCCCTCGATTCGCTGAGATACCACGACTTCATGCGGGACAACATCTATCATCTTGAAGAAGCGCGGAAGAACATCGTGAGCATCAAGGAGCTTCTCGGGGAAATGAAGAAGCAAAACTTTAATCGCAGAGTTGTTGCTACTGTCGAGCAGATCTTCCCGCAGGATGCGGATATTTCTTTGACTATCCCGGTCTACGTCGTTGGGTTCGGCCACGAAAACGTCGATGCGTATGTCCGCCGGATCATCTGGCACGGAGATGTGCCCCAATTTGTCGGCGGTGGGGAGGGTGAGTTGACCATCGTCATCAATCTTGCCCACGCTGTCAATTATGGCCAGACGCTCAATGAACGTTTCGTTTCCCTTCTGGGCGTAACGGCGCACGAGGTGTTTCACGCTGCCTTCGGTGCCTACAAAGAAAATTCGTCAGCGTGGAAGCGTTACTATGCGACACACAACAGGCCGTTCCATGAGTTAATCGATCTGACGCAGAATGAAGGCATCGCCTACTATCTTTCTCTCGACCAACTCGGACATGGGAACCTGCCCAGAGACTGGTACAATAGAACGAGGGAGGTCTTTTCGACGTTCAACGCGAATGCGACGGAACTGCTCTCTGACAACCTTTCCCCATCACGGGCATCGGAACTTATTCGAACGGCCAACCTGAGCGGATACCGGGATAATTACGGAGCAATGGCCGGCATGGTCATGGCGAGAGAAATCGACCTCAGGATGGGGAGAACCGCACTCGTTGAAACCATTGTCCGGGGGCCAGTTGATTTCTTCAGGAAATATTTGAAATTGTCCGATGAGGATAGCAACCTGCCACGGTTCAGTCGCGCCATCGGAAACATCATCGCAGCCGAATGATTCATGAACCGAAAAATTCCTGATGGTGCGGGCTTATGCACACAGTGCAAGTACGCTAAATGTATTCAGAATGAAAAAGGTTCGACATTCGTGCTCTGCCTGATGTCTAAAACTGATCCGTCGTTCCCCAGGTACCCGTCACTGCCCGTTGTGCGATGTAATGGTTACACACAACGATTTTCCCACGTCGAGAAAGAACACTGAGATGAAATCCATCATTGTCCGACCGGCCGGCAAGAAAGACGGCAAGCAATTCCTGGAACTCGTCGATGCTCTGGCAGATTACGAGAAATTGAAGAAACCGTCCCGTTCGGCTCGCAGCCGACTTCTCCGCGACGCGTTCGGTAAACGAAAGCGCTTTGAAGCGTTGATCGCTTTTGTCGACCGGAAGGCAGTCGGCTATGCAATTTTTTTCGAAACGTATTCATCTTTTCTTGCTTTGCCAACCCTGTATCTCGAAGACATATTCGTCTTGAGGGAATACCGGAAGGAAGGGGTCGGGATCAAGTTGTTCAAGTATTATTGGGGTGTGGCGCGCCGGCGCCGGTGCGGTCGCATGGAATGGACGGTGCTCGGCTGGAATACGTCTGCCATCCGCTTCTATGAAAAGCTCGGGGCGAAGCATATGAAGGAATGGAATCTCTATCGAATAACGCTTTGATTCATCAGTTTGCAGCGCATACGGTTAAGTGACGCGCGGGCAAGATCGGCTGTTGTCCCCGGCGCTGTGCACCCCTCCCACTTAATCCTCTGATGGTTGCTTTCTTGACGCCACGCCCCCCCCCCTTGAACGATGCAGGTGTATGCTAGAGATGCTCGCTTCGCGACTTGGAGCCCCGTCCACCTTGAAAGAACGAATGTTTTTGAGTATCTTTTGAGACCGTTGCACAGAATGAAGCACATCATAGAATTATGAAACTTGCACTTCTCGATATACAGCAACTTGTCACCGTGTCTGCGCACGGCAAGAAAGTAAAGATCGGTCATGACATGAACGACGTCGGTTTGATCGAAAATGCCGCCGTTATCGTGGAGGGCGACACGATCACCTGGGTCGGCCGGATGGAAGATCTTGCGCTGGGTAGTCTCAAAGAAGCCGACGTGGTTGATTGCATGAACAACGTCGTGATGCCCGGTTTCGTCGACTCACACACTCATCTGGTATTCGGCGGCAGCCGTGAGGCTGAGTTTGCAATGCGAAGCGCAGGAATGACGTATCAGGAGATTGCAGAGCGGGGCGGCGGGATCCTGAATACGGTGCGGCAGACGCGTGAAGCGACGAAGAAGGAGCTGAAGAAGCAAGCCCGGCAATGGTTGAACAACATGCTGCACCACGGAACTACAACGGTGGAGATTAAAAGCGGCTACGGGCTCGACATGGACAATGAGATCAAAATGCTTGAGTCAATTGTCGAGCTGGAAAAAGAAGAAGTGATTTCGATTGTCTCGACATTTCTCGGCGCGCATGCCGTCCCGCCGGAGTTCGAGGCAAACAAAAAGGAGTATGTGCGCGAGATCAACGAACGTATGATCCCCTACGTTGCTTCTCACAAGCTTGCGACCTTCTGTGATGTGTTTTGCGAAGCCGGATATTTTGATGTTGCGGAGAGCGAGACAATTCTTCGGAACGGTAAACAATTCGGCCTTATGCCGAAGATACATGCGAACGAGCTCAGCGCGTCGGGTGGAGCGGGACTCGCTGCGAAACTGGGCGCCATATCTGCCGACCATCTCGAGCACATAACGGACAGTGAAATACAAGCTATTGCCGGCGCGGGAGTCGTCGCGACGCTGCTGCCGGGGGTTTCATTTTTCCTCAACCATCGCTATGCACCAGCACGAGCGCTGATTGACGCCGGCGTTCCCGTCGCGATCGCGACCGATTTCAATCCGGGTTCATGTATGTCGTACAGCATGCCTTTGATGATGACAATCGCCTGCACGCAAATGCGCATGACTCCGGAGGAAGCAATAACCGCGTCAACCATCAATGCCGCCGCTGCCGTCGGGCTTTCGGATGAAGTGGGAAGCATCGAGGTCGGGAAAAAGGCCGACATGGTGGTCCTGAACATCCCGGACTATAAATTTCTCCCGTATCATTTCGGGGAGAATCACGCCGAAACAGGTAATCAAGCGAGGAACCGTTCTTGAATTCTGACAGGAAAAACCGGATTCTCACTGTCGTCGGTATAGACCTTGCGGGGAGTCCGAAGCGCAACACCGGGATTTGTACGTTGAGAGGAAAAACGATAACTTCATGGACCACAGTCTACGCAGACGATGAAATCTTCGATTTTGTCGAGCAGGCGAAACCGGACCTCGTGGCGATCGATGCGCCCCTGAATCTCCCGCCGGGAAGAAAAACGATCGATGACCGCAACGGACAGCATTTCCGCGTATGTGACAGGGAATTGCTCAGGCGGGGTATCCGGTTCTTTCCGATTACTCTCGGTCCGATGCGCTCCCTGACCCTGCGCGGCATTGCACTGCAAAAGAAATTGAAGCGCAAAGGGTATGAAGTCATCGAAATGTATCCGGGCGCGGCACAGGATGTCTGGGGAATTCCGAGGAAGCAGGAAGGGCTGGAAAAACTCCTGAGAGGGCTGCGGAAGCTCGGAGCGAAAGGTCTGGATAAGAAAATGAACGGCGACGAGCTTGATGCCGTGACGGGCGCTCTTGTCGGACACTTGTTCTTGCGGGGGAAAGCCGAAGTGCTGGGCAATTTCAGAGAGGGCGCAATTGTAGTGCCTGTATCGAATAACAAGGGAAAGCCTTTTTGAGAAGATGAAACCAATTGTGGAATGTGTCCCGAATTTTAGCGAGGGGCGGAATGAACGCACCATCAAAGCGATTGGCGACAGCATCCGTCGGGTGCGCGGGGTGAAACTCCTCGGCGTTGAGCCGGACAAGGATTACAACCGTTGTGTCGTGACGTTCGTTGGTGAGCCAGAGGCCGTGAAAGAGGCCGCGTTTCAGGCGACAAAGACTGCCGCAGATATGATCGATATGCGGCATCACGAGGGCCAGCATCCGCGGATCGGTGCAGCGGATGTCGTCCCGTTCGTGCCGGTTTCCGGAGTCACTATGGCCGATTGTGTACGGCTTTCCAACGAATACGGCAAGCGCGTGGCCGAAGAGCTTCATATCCCCGTTTATCTCTACGAGGAAGCGGCGCGCATGCCCGAGAGAAGGAATCTTGCCAATGTCAGAAAAGGCGAGTATGAAGCACTCCGGGATAAACTCAAGGATTCTGCATGGCGGCCGGACTACGGAGAACCCGTTCTCAACGAGAAATCCGGGGCAACCGTGACTGGAGCGCGGTGTTTTCTGATTGCCTACAATGTCAATCTCAAAACCGACAAGAAGGAGATCGCCCAGGAAATCGCCGTGCGGATCCGTGAGAGCGGGAGAACGGTGAAGAATGCGAGTGGAAATTCGACAAAGATTCCCGGTTCCTTGAAATCCGTCAAAGCGATGGGAGTTTTTCTCGAACGTTTCAAGATTGCCCAGGTTTCCATCAATCTCACGAATTACGACATTACGCCGCCGCACCGTGCGTATGAGGAAGTGAGAAAGGAAGCGCAGAACCTCGGGGTCGATGTGACGGGAAGCGAGGTGGTGGGATTGATTCCCAAGGAAGCGCTGTTGCTTGCAGGGACCTTCTATGCCGGCAGCCCGGCCGCATCGACGAGTGAGGAACAACTAATTCATACAGCGATTGAACGTCTCGGGCTCAGTCAGCTTGAGCCTTTCGATCCAAAGACAAAAATAATTGAATACATGATCTAGTAACGACCCTCTCGCTGTCATCTCTCTCGCGAGAGACATCCCGCCAAAGGCGAACAGCGGTGGATTGAAGGAGAATCAACATGCTTATAGAAGAAACAGTCACGACATTCCTTGATGAACTTGCATCGAACTCCCCCGCACCCGGGGGAGGCAGTGTCGCAGCATTGTCGGGTGCCCTGGGCGTTGCACTGACATCAATGGTTTGCAATTTGACGATCGGCAAAAAGAAGTACGCCGACGTTGAACCTGAAATGAAGAATATCGTGCGGCAATCAGAGCAGTTGCGGCAGACTTTTACGCGGCTTGTCGACAGCGACACCGTCGCGTTCAATAAAGTGATGGAAGCGTTCGGGTTGCCGAAGGACACGGAAGACCAAAAGGCGCTCCGGGCGGCTGCTGTCGAGGCGGCGACGAAAGAAGCTGCCCTCGTTCCTCTTGAAGTCATGAAACATGTGATTGATGCGCTTGCATTGGCAAAAGTGGTGGCGGAAAAAGGTAATGCAAATTCCCTCAGTGATGCGGGGGTGAGTGCGCTGATGCTGCATGCGGCCGCCGAGGGCGCTTCTCTCAACGTGCAAATCAATCTGGGCGGTATCAAGGATGCTGAATTTGTCGGCTGGAAGTCAGAAGAGGTTGCATCGTTGCTCAAGACGAGCAAGATGAAAACGGAAGAAGTAATGAACATTGTCCGTCGCAAGATCAGCGGACCACGATGACGCCGGCATTCTGATGCCCGGTCGATGACTGTCGTTCGCGGGTTTCGCCGGTCCCCGGTGGCGCGAAGCTTGTCATGCCTGTGGGTTCATGCATGATAATTCCCTTCGTTCTTCTCTTATCCGCAATCGCTGTAATGCCGCTTGTGAACAAGCGGTGGTGGGAGAGGAATTACCCGCTCGTGGCCTTCGGATTAAGTGCCGTTACCATTGTATATTACTTTTTCGTTCTCCGGAATCCCCAGAGGATATGGTCGGCGGGATACGAGTACGTAAGTCTTATCGTTCTAATAGGATCGTTGTATGTAGTCGCGGGAGGGATGCATATTCGCCTCGGCGGAAAATCTACACCGCGTTCCAATCTATTATTCCTCGCTGCCGGCGCTGTGGCGTCAAATATCTTTGGCACCACGGGTGCGTCGATGATCATGATCCGTCCGTACATCCGTATGAACCGTTCTCGGCTTCGCGGCTACCACGTGGTTTTCTTCATCTTTCTTGTCAGCAATATCGGGGGCGTGCTTACTCCGATAGGCGATCCGCCGCCGTTTCTCGGGTATCTCAAAGGAGTTCCGTTCTTCTGGATCCTCGAAAACGTCTGGCAGGCCTGGGCGCTGGCGGTGGGAATCATTCTCTCGGTTTTTTTCATCATCGACTACCTGAGTTTTCAAAGATCGGAAACCTTGGAATCCCGGGCAGGTGAAGAAGATCTCAGCGACGGATTCGAAATCGGAGGGATTCATAATATTCTTTTTCTCCTGATAATTCTTGGCGCGGTCTTCGTAGAGCATCCGATCTTCGCCCGGGAGTCCATCATGGCTGCTGCGGCGCTTGGATCATACCTCACGACGAAGAGAGAGATTCATGAAAGGAACGAGTTCCATTTTCTGCCGCTGAAGGAGGTTGCAATTCTGTTCTTCGGGATATTTGCAACAATGGTCCCTGCCCTCGAATGGCTGGAAATGAATTCCGCGAAGATTGGGATCGTTTCTGCCGGGAATTTTTACTGGGGGACGGGGATTTTATCGAGTGTGCTTGCCAATGCGCCGACATACCTCAATTTTCTCAGCGCGTCCGTGGGTCTGTTCGTCGACCGGGACATCATCCAGCAGGTGCAACATGTGATTTCAACGAACGGTATCGGACTCGTGGATGTCGCCGGCGTCCACGCTGAAGAAATTCGCGCCACCGTCGCGACGCTGATGGCAAACCACCCCGGCCCCGTATCCGCAGGACGCGTTCCCGTTGACTATATCCAAACTGCTTATCTCATCGGTAACCACAGCGCGTATCTGAAGGCGATTTCAATCGCCGCGGTTTTCTTTGGCGCGATGACCTACATTGGCAACGCGCCGAACTTCATGGTAAAATCCATAGCCGACCATGCGGGCGCCCGGTGTCCGAGCTTCGGTGGTTATATATTCAAGTATTCAATACCGATCTTGATTCCAGTATTCGCGCTGGTGTGGTGGATATTTCTATAACTGCAAGTTAGGGATCTGGCTCGGAGCGCCGTCCCCGAGGTTGAGAATATTGAAGAATCCCCCTGTCTTATTCAAACTGGAAGCTCTGCGCGATGTCCTCGAACTCGCTCCTGAAAGTGTAAAACCGGTCCGGTAGAGCCGTACAAGTAATCACGTAACCCCGGTTATCTTTTACAATCATGTACACGAGGACTTTGAAGGTCGAAGCGCCCATCTTGTGGGTGTAAACCATCCACTTCGCGTCGTAGTCGTCGATGAAACCCTGTCCCTTCTCCAGATCTTGAAATTCGGTTAGCACTTTCTTCATATTAGTCACGCTCTGCTGGAAGTATTCTTCGATGGTCATGGCTTTCAGCAGTCTGTCGACGGCCACATTGACATCTTCCCGGAATTGATTCGTCGCACCGTTCTGAGGCGCCTTGGCGATGACTTTTATCGCCAAAACTCCCTCCTGCTTCTCCCATGCCGTTGGGAATTTAATGGAGAAACCCTCACGGTCATTATAGTATCTGTCGGGATCCTTCGTGGAACACCCCCCCAACATCCATCCGGCGAGAATAAGGATGATACCGAGAATTACGGCTAAGTTCTTCCTAAGCATGGGTTCTTCCTCCTTCAAAGCAATTGTAACAGAATCATTTCAATACTGACGACTTTAATCGCCGGTCCCCGTCGACCGGTTGTTAAGATCATCGGGTCGATGCGACGCAACAGATCATGGTTAAGTGCGAGTCCGGAATCTTTCCCACCGGGCATATAATTTTGGAGCCGACCAGACAGTAAACATCATGAATAGAGCGCCCGCGATCAGGTCGACCACGTAATGGTATCGCAAATAGACCGTCGCAAAGATAAGCAACGTCCCCAAAATAAACAAGAAATAGCGACTTCTAAGTTTGAATTTCGCTGCGAGATAGATGACAATGAGTGTCATCTCTGTATGGCCGCTCGGGAACACGTCCCGCTGGACTGTCGCAATTGCACTGGCCGCATTCCGGGGGATGGATTCCCCTGCGTTAAGGAAATCGCGAATTGCATCGGTGCAGAAAATGCCGGGCAATTCATTCTTCAAAGCCGAGAAATCGTGAAGTGTGAATCGCGGCCCGACTCCCGGGACAAGCAGGTATCCGATGTATGACAGGAAAAAACCATAGAGGAATGTGAAGATGATGAAATTGAACTTTCCGTAATCCTTCCGCATGTACGGTTCGAGGCCTGTTATCAGCATCAGGATGTAAAAGCTTGCGTATGCGATCTCAAGAATTTCTGTCACCACAGGTGTGGCAAATTGATACAGCCAGACTGTCGGGTGAACGCCGAAAATCCATCGGTCGATGGCGATCAGGACGTTGTCGCGGTCGGGTAATCCGAGGGCCTGTAGAATGAGGTAAATCTCCTTAAAGGAGAGAAAAACAATCGGCGCCGGGTACCAATCGTAGATAATCTTCAGAAGAACATTCTCCCGCGGGTGCTCGCCGAGATTCGAAGTGCCCGTCGCATCGGCGGCTATCCGGGCAAACACGATAACGACGGCGCTCGCGAGTACGTTGATGCAGATGATCCAAAACCACAGGCTGAAGCGCGGTGCGATGACCAGGCAAATGGCCGACAAGAAGAACGCAAAGGCAATGGTCAATGCGTCGACGGGGCGCAAGAATCGGAGACGGCGCACTAGTTGACCCATGCGGAAAAGAATTCCGGATTCTCGTTATTGGAAAAGATCGGTCTCATGCCTTCATCCGATCAGATCCAGCCTTTCTTCAGAAGAAATGCTTTCACGAACTGCGTCAATGTCACGTACAATAAGAGTGTGACGAGCAATATGGGCCAGTACAAAGCCGGGAGGTCAACGATGCCAAGCGATTGTGCAAAAGGAGAATACGGCAGCCACATGCCAACCAGCATGATAAGCCCTGTTGTTAACATAAGCGGCAGGCTCGGACGGCTTTGGAGGAATGGAATCTTGTTGGTTCTGATGACGTGAATGATTAGCGTTTGCGTCATGAGAGATTCGACGAACCATCCCGTTTGAAAGAGCGATGCCCGGGAGGGATCCCAGCATTTGAAAATGTACAGCATCACAAAGTACGTCGTATAGTCGAAGATCGAGCTGATGGGGCCGATGAACAGGATGAACTTCCTGATTTCGTCGATGGTCCATGGCCGTGGTTTCGCGATTTGCTCGGCGTCGACGCTGTCGGTCGGAATGGGAACCTGGGAAAAGTCATACAGGAGGTTGTTCGTCAGCACCTGGATGGGAGCCATGGGCAGGAACGGTAGAAATGCGCTCGCTCCAAGAACGCTGAACATGTTTCCGAAATTCGAGCTCGCGCCCATGCGAACATACTTCAGGATATTGCTGAAGACCTTGCGCCCTTCCAGAACGCCTTCCTCGAGGATCATGAGGCTCTTTTCCAGCAGGATGACGTCGGCCGACTCCTTGGCGATATCGACTGCCGTATCCACGGAGATTCCGACGTCGGCGGACCGGAGGGCGGGCGCATCATTGATTCCATCTCCCATGAAGCCGACGACGTGCCCCTTCTTTCGTAATACCTCGATGATACGTTTCTTGTGAACCGGTGAGAGCCGCGCAAAAAGTGTCGTTTTCTCTGCGGCCTCAATAAGTTCCGCGTCGGACATTTGTTCGATCTGACCGCCGACGAGGGCATTGCTTTCCTGAAGACCGACTTCATGGCACACCTTTCGTGCGACGAGATCATTGTCGCCGGTGAGAATCTTCACTGTGACGCCATGTTGTTGCAGCGCGGCAATAGCGGGCGCGGCCGTTTCTTTGGGCGGGTCAAGAAACGCCACGTACCCTCTCAGGACCAGATCGACTTCATCATTCCTGGAGTAGGCAGCTTTTTTCTCCACGTCCTTGTAGGCAAGAGCTAGCACCCTGAAGCCGTCTCTGCTCAGTCGTTCGTATTCATCCTTGAGATCCTGGATGAGAATCGGATCCATGGGGAGCACTTCACCGTCCAATTCAAAATGGGTGGAGCGGAGAAAAACCTCCTCCGGGGCTCCCTTGGTCAGGAGCCGGGGTTCTCCGGCTGGCAGTTTCACGACCACCGACATCATCCGCCTGGAGAAATCGAAGGGTATCTCGTCAACCTTCGCGTACTGGGTTATGACCGATTGGTCGGGAATCTGCTTGTGTTGAAGTATTGCCCTGTCCAGAACATTCCTCAAACCCGTTTGAAATGAACTGATCAAGTAAGCGTCGAGCAGCACCTCATAGTCTTCCTTCTGGACCACGTCGCAGTGCCGCTCGAGGATGACATGGTCCATCGTTAATGTACCGGTTTTGTCCGTGCAGAGCACATCCATCGCGCCGAAATTCTGTATCGAATTCAATCGCTTGACGATGACCTTCTTGCGGGACATCGCGATCGCTCCCTTTGAAAGAGAGACCGATACGATCATCGGCAACATTTCCGGCGTCAATCCAACGGCAACAGCAAGCGCGAAGAAGAACGCCTCAAACCAGTTGTGTTTCGTGAAGCCGTTGATCAGGAATACCAACGGTACCATCACCATCATGAACTGGATCATCAGCCATGTAAAGCGATTGACGCCTTTCTCGAACGCAGTTTCAATAGGAGTTCCGCCGATGCTGTGGGCCATCTGGCCGAAGTATGTTTGGGAACCAGTGTTGAGGACAAGGGCCGTGGCGCTGCCGCTCTCGACACTCGTCCCGAGAAAACAGACGTTTGACAATTCGAGCACGGCCGCGTTTTCTCTGGCTTCGGGAGCGTCAAATTTTTCAACAGGCAGTGACTCACCGGTCAGAGATGCCTGGATGATGAATAAATCCTTTGAGGACATGATTCTCACATCGGCGGGGATCATGTCGCCGGCGGCAAGCTTCACGATGTCGCCGGGAACGATGTGTTTCAGCGGAATCTCGACCGCTTGACCGTCGCGGAGGGCCGTCGCCGTCACGCTGATCATGGCTTTGAGCTTGGCCGCTGCCGTATCCGCGCGCGACTCCTGAACAAAGCGAAGAATAACGCCGAGGCACACCATCAATAGCATAACGACACCCGAGCGGATGTCGCCGGTTGCAAACGAGATCACCGACAAAACGGAAAGAAGAACAACGAGGGGATTCTTGGTCGTCATCATCAGCCGCCACAACCACCCGTGTCGCTTCTCTTTCGCGACTTCATTGGGGCCGTGCAGCTCCAGCCGTCGATCCGCTTCTTCCTGTGGCAGCCCGGACAGCTGCGTCTCGAGTTTGACGCAGAGGTCGGCCGGCGTTTGACGGGCAGCTTCGGTGAGGAGGATGGCAGATGAGGCCCGAGTATCTTGAGAGGCCGCCGACAGATTTTTCTTTGTATTTTCTGACATTTCAGTAACTCCAGTGTCCCAGATTGATGAGTGTCGTCCAATTTGAACCCCTCTCCAACTCTCGCCCATTTGGGGAGAGCGTCAACACATCCTCCCCTAACAGGGGAGGATTATAGGAGGAGTTTGGACCAGCACTCAGGGATGGAAGTGATACACTCTCGAAATTCAGGTGGAAAGGCCGGTCACTGGCGCGGCAGAAGTTAACGATTATATTCACGACAGGCATACTCCGATCTCATTGGTGAGTCTGATCCAATGTTCGATGGTCAACTCCTCAGCCCGTTTGTTGAGTGGAATCGTGATGCCCGGAAATATTCGCGTCACGACGTCCTCATCGAACGGGAGGAATTTTAGACTGTTGTGCAGAGTCTTCCTACGCTTTCCGAAGGCAGTCCTCACAACAGTTCTCAAGAGATCCGCATTCACGGCGGACCGCGGCTTTTCATTCAACTTCATCCGGAGAACCGTCGATGTCACCTTTGGTTTTGGATAAAAGCAGTTCGGCGAGACGGTGAAAAGAGCTTTCGGCGTTCCGTAAAACTGGGAGAGCACCGAAAGTATTCCGCAGTTTTTGGTTCCCGGTTTTGCAACGATTCGCCGGACAACTTCCCGTTGCACCATCATAGTCGCGTCGTCGACAAAGCGATGCTCATCGAAAATCTTGAAGAGGATCGGGCTTGTCAGATGATAGGGAATATTTCCGACAATGCGAATCCTCGTGTTGAACTTTCTTGCAAATGAATGAATGTCGGTTTCAAGAAAATCCTGGTGCAAAATCGTCGCGGATGACCCGTACGTCTCTCTCAATTGTTCAACCACCCGGCCGTCGATTTCTACGGCGATCAGATGCCGGACGTTCTGCGCGAGGTATTTCGTCAGAGCTCCATGCCCCGGGCCGATTTCGAGAAGAACATCGTTTTTTTGGAGATGTAACGACGCTACGATCTTTCTGGCGATGTTATCGTCGACCAGAAAATTCTGGCCAAGGGATCGTTTCGGTCTGACTGCGAGATATCCTGCGGGCACGGGATCTCAGGGATGTTTGAAGAGATTCTTCAGGATGTCCTCTGCCTTCTTCTTGAGATCATTCCCGTTGTGCTCCAGGGCCTTCTTTGCCAGATCCTCCTGTGATTTTGTGTCGAGTTTCAGAACCGGCTCGGCGTACGTTCCCGTCGCGAGAAAACTTAAACTGATGCGCCCGTCTTTGTCCTTCAATAATTGCAGCAATTCCCCGGCGATGCCGGAAATCCGCAGGCGGTCGGAGGCAGAAGCCGGTAGTTTAACGGTCAGACTATAATTGAGGGAGCCATCAAGTCCCTGGGAGCCATTCATCAGAATGTCGGCCGATCCGGAATTCACGCGCAAGTCGGAAATGTTGACGCGACCGTTCGCGATCGTAAATGTGTTGGACCAACTCCTAAAGCTTACCTCGCGAAGTTCGTTGAGCCCGGTGGCATCCGCAATCTTTGAGGTGAGTTCCATGCCAGCGATCTTGCCGTCGGACATCTGCACGGTTCCATTGCCGGCCAGCGTCTGCCGGTTGAGACCAAGTGTGTCGTCGAGTTCGCCCTGCAATCTTGTTCTCATCGTGAATTTGCCGGAGAGGTTATTCCCGACGGATGTAAACTTCTCGAGTGCCGCGTGAGCGTCGACTCCAGCAATGGCGAGGTCCAGGTTGAACGGCCGTTTTGCAGGGTCGCGAAAATCGAGAGTTCCTTTGCTCAGAACGGTTCCCTGAAACGCATTGACGGAGAAATTCTTGAGCGTGACGGTACCTCCGGAGATCGAAATGGATCCGCGGGCGTTTTCAAACTCGAATTTTTCGGTGACGAGTTTGCCGACGTTAACATTCGCGTCGATGTCGATCCCGGGAAGCAGACCAACCGGAGTTCCCGCCTTTGTCGAAGGACTGTTTGATGGAGATTTCTTCGCCGCGGATTCCGGAAGCAGGTCCGCCGTCCGGAGCTGCTTCGACGAGAGAGTGATGCTCGCGGCGGGCTTCCCGGCCTTTTCGGCTTCTTTTACGACGAGAGCGAGATAGTTCTTCAGGACAAACGAGAGAGTCACATCCGACTCGCCGATATTCATAGCAAGCTGTTTCGATTCAACCAGCTGATTATTGAACGTGATAGTGCCGGCCATGTTCCTGAGCGGCCGTGGTGACGTTGCAGTCTTTACGGTCACGTTTTGAAACTCCAGCGTGCCGCTCGCCTTCATGTTGGCCGGAGTTTTCGCCTTACCTTGCAGAGAGACATTGGTCCGGAGGACTCCGCTGAGCTCGGTTTCCTGTTCGAGGGGATAAAAGTCCTTCACCTCAGTGAGGTTCAATGTTCCGGACATTGATGCGGAGAGATCAGGATCGTCAAAGTTTGTCACGTGCAGTTTTCCGACGATGTCATTATTCCCGAGGCTTGCCGAAAACTGGTCAAGGTTGAACGACCCGATTCCCATCGCAGTGATTGGTGCGGCGGGTTTGTCGAACGATCCGTTGATGGTAATGTTGGTAATCGATTTCGGAAGCGGAGCGTACTGAATCTTTCCGTTTGTCACGCTGAACGTCCCATGCACACCGGGATTCATCGTCTCACTCATGTCGCCTTTGAGGGTTAGGGAGAACTTGACGTCGCCGGTGCTGGTCAGGCCCTTCGCCGCTTTCAGCAGTTCGGGAGGAACAAGCGACAGCAATTGCCCCATGTGTGCATCCGGTGCCGAGACGGCGATATCGAGGAACGGGACGGTTTGCAGGTGCGAAACCGTTCCTGTGACTTTCAAGGGCAGGTCTTTCAAGCGTATCTCGATGTCGTCGAGGGTGAGAAGGTACTTCTGGAGGTCCAGCGTCAAACGCGCAGTTGCTGTGACCGCAATCTGGCTCACGTAGGACATCTTCAGAGAGCCATAACTTAATTTGTCGACGGTTGCATGAAGCTCAATCGCGATTGAATTGTCGGCCGGACGGGTTTCCGCCTTCGCAGTCTGGTTGTAACCGAGAATCACCGCATGTGAATTAGACTTGCTGTCGACGTACTCGATCTCGCCGTCGATGATTTCGAAGTTCGTGAGAAGGAGGGCGCCTCCGGCGGAGGCCGGGCTTCCTTCTGCACTTTGAGTTGCCCGAGTCCCTACGGCTCCACTCGAGTAGTTCTTCGCACCAGTTTCCAGTTTTTCAAGATTGATTTTTGGATGGTCAAGAGTTAAACGGCTGACCTCAATTCGTTTCCCGAGCAAAGGTAGGATCTTAACATCGATGAGCAATTTGTCGAGGGTAAGAAACTGTTCGTTTTGAAATTTCGCTCCCGGTGGATTCGAGATACTCAGCCCTTCGAGCGATATGCCAAGCCGCGGGAAGAGCGTGAGCGAGATGTCCCTGATTTCAACGGTACGGTGGGTCGATTCCTGGATGCGGGGCAGGATAAGCGCCTTAAGACGGTCGGACGTAAAATAGAGCTTCAGAGCCACGGCGCCGGCGATGATGATGACCGCCGGGATCGAGACAACGAGAATCCAAATTTTCTTGGTTTTAGTCAGCGCCTGCTCTCTCTTGCTGATGACTCAATAGATAGTGTGCTAAGGGAAAAATATACCGAAATCTTGAAGGAATGTCAATCGTTTTCGGGAGATTCCTGGGGAAAGGGTCCCCGTCCCATTGTCTGAACCGCTGATAAATCTGATACAATGATGATCATGATGGCAACTTCAGGCGTTGTGATGTAAACATAATCCAAGAATCGTTCGGCGTCTCTTCTCTTTTTTTATCATACTCATCATTCCATCATGAGCATCAGCGGTTCAGACGGCGTGCGATCCAATCATTTTATCGTCTGCCAATAAGTATTACTGCTTTATCAAGATTTTCACCAACGGCAATCAGCAAATTCTCCTCTATCCTGACAGCAGTCCAGGATCCAGATGTGAGGCCGGTCTCGCTTTGATAATTTCGCCACGTCGATCCATTATAATGCAACACAACTCCAAAAGCCCCGACAATGGCCACATCATTTATCTTAGCAGCCTGAACTGCACCCGTGTAGTAGGTTGTTAGACCTTGGTGAAGAGAACGCCATGGTTGGTTGAGGGATCTTTCAAAGAAGATACCATCGCCGACTATGTAGTAAGCCTGGCTTGAAGAAAACCAGATTCCAGTAAGACTCCAGGGCAATCCAGTATCCGGGATTGCCATAGCACCATTGCTGTTGATCTTTAGAACTTTGTTTCCCTCGTTTAGCTCATTATCGGATGCCACTGCCAGGATTTCCCACTCACCAGTCTTCTGGTTACGGGACCCCCAGACATCTTGTATATCAAGTGTCGTGCCACTTGCAATGGTTTGCCAACTCGTACCATCCCAGTGCACGATACTCCCTTGCAACCCAACACCGTACAAATCGTTCACTGATGTCCCCCACATCCTGTACACGCTTCCGATCAGAATATTACCTTGTGAATGGTATAAGTAATCAAGATTCGTCCAGTGTTGTCCATTCCAATGCATTACGCTCGCACCGGCACTTACGAGAACGTCTGTCGGCCCGAAAGCATACACCGCCACGGCTTGAGCGTACCCTGTCCCATAATCATAAGTAAAGTTCAGTGTGTATAGCTGCCAACTATGACCGTCCCATCGGGCAATGTTATACGGCGGATTCTTCCATCCACCGACAGAATCGTGGACGTTAATTTCTCCCACTACCCACACGCAGGTATCATTCACAATAGCAACATCCGACAGATGACTGGATGCGCCATCCCCCAGTGTATCAATCTCCCACGTGAAGTTGTGGCTTGTAGTGTCCATCGTAGTGAGAACGATCGCGGCGCTGGAGTCAGTTGGAGTGCTGCCCGTGATTCGATATGCTTTGTACCGATAGTGGTGCGCTGGAAGAAGCGCCGTGTCAATTATCGTCGTGTCAATGCTCAGAATCGTTTTGGAGAACACTGAAACGCTATCGCGATATATTTGAACAACACCCAAGTGCGTCGAATCCCTCGTGCTTACCTGGAAAACAACGGCAGCCGGCTCAATGCTCAGGGTATCGAGAAGGATACTCTGCGTATATGGCGGCGGACAGGTAAGGCAGGGCCCATTATCCTTGTGGCACGAAATGCCAAGCAGGATGGTCAGTAGGACTGTTGTGCTCAGTACGTGTTTCATTCCTCGTTCTTACTCTATTCGGAATATCGTAAAACCATCCATCAATCTCAATGCCAACATGCCCTAAAGGCTCTGAAACGCCAGGAATGAAATTACGACAGACGGACGGGCAAGTCCGGTTAAATCCCTGGATCTACAGCAGGATTTGGAGGTCCAGATCCAGACCGGTCAAGAAGAAAATCCCAGGCCTTTCGGGAGCACAAAAAATAAGAGAAAATGGGCCGGTTTCGCCGGAATTTCCAATGTTGATTGACATTATGCTCCCGTTTCAGTATATTCGAATCACGTTTATTTGAAAAGAATTTCCATAATCTTTCTTTGAAAGGAGTAAATCTACATGGCAGATATTTCTCTTGATGCGCTTGGAATGGTCGAGACGAAGGGCCTGGTCGGTTCCATCGAAGCTGCCGATGCAATGGTGAAGGCTGCAAAAGTGACGCTGATCGGTAAGGAGGTCATTGGCGGCGGGTATGTGACCGTGATGGTGCGCGGAGACGTTGGCGCCGTCAAGGCCGCGACAGACGCCGGCGCTGCCGCCGCGCAACGCGTTGGAGAGCTGGTCTCGGTCCACGTCATCCCGCGCCCGCACAGCGACGTTGAGATGATTCTTCCGAAGCGGTCCAAAGACTGATTTCAACCCCCGGGATCGGGTGACACGGCGATTTTGCCTGCGACCCGCCGAGGGGATTAAATCGATCGTGAGATTTTCATGCTTGAGTATGCACTTGGGTTAATTGAGACGCGGGGGCTTGTTGCCGCCATCGAGGCAGCCGATGCGATGGTCAAAGCTGCGGATGTCGAGCTCATCGGCAAAGAGCGCGCCGGATCCGGCTTGATCACCGTGATGGTCAGAGGTGATGTTGCCGCTGTCCGCGCCGCCGTCGATGCCGGCGCTGCTGCCGCACAACGTGTCGGGGAGCTCGTTTCTTCACATGTCATTCCACGCCCCGATGACGAAACGGAGATTCTTATCTATCCCCCGGCGAAAAAAGCGAGTGAACGTGTGCCCAAAGAAACGGCGCCGCCGGTGAAAAGGAAATCCGGCAGACCCCCGAAAGAAAAAGTCGCCGAACATGCTGTCGCGGAAGGTCATCAGGAGGAAAAACTCCCGGAGATTTCCGCCCCGGTCGAACCGCCGCCGGAGATTGCGATGAGCGACGATGCGCAGGAGTATCGCCGCCAGCTTGAGGCAATGACGGTACACGCGCTGCGTCGTTTTGCGAGAGGAGTGAAGGGTCTCTCTATTGTCGGCCGCGAAATTTCCCGGGCAAACAGAGATGGGTTGATCGCGGAACTTCTGAAGGCGCGATTTTCAGAATAGAAAGGGTATGTCGCTTATGACTCCATTCGTCTTGCTGTTCCGGCCAGCCGGAACAGCATCGAGATGAGTGGAGTTTTTTGTTACCATCCTGAATGGAAAGAAAACGTTACCATATCGTCATCGCTTCGATAATTTTCGCCATCCTGGTCTGGATCTCGATCAACATGGCAGAGGAATACACGCTGGTGAAGCACGTCCCGGTGGTGGTGGAGAATTTAAAAGAAGGGAAGGCACTTAAGTTTGCTGTTCCGAAGACCATCGTCGTCAGCTTTAAGGGGCGCGGTTGGCAGCTTGCCGCCATCTACTTTTCAAGCGATGTCAGATACTACATCGACATGTTGTCCTTGAGCATCGAAGAGTATATGGTTACAAAGCGTGATTTTTTTGAGCATGTGAAATTGCCGATGGCAGTTCAACCGGTTGATGTGAAGCCGGAGACACTCGTGCTCGCGCTTGCGGATTACAAAGAAAAACGCGTGCCGCTGGTCCCCCAGGTCATTCTAAGTTATCGGGAAGGGTACGGACAGGTCGGCCCGTTGCACATTTTCCCGGACAGCGTTCTTGTCGGCGGAGCCGCCAATCTCATTGAGACGATCTCACGGTGGCAAACAGTCTACAGAAAATACGATAACCAGCACAATCCCGTCAATGAGGAGCTGGGGGTTGAGGAGCCGACCGATTTCTCGCTGAACGTGGTCCCGTCCACGGTGCATCTCCAGGTCGATGTGCAGCCGTTCGCGGAGAAGACATTTTCCGGAATTCCCCTCACCGCGACCTTGCTGCCCCCGAACCGGGAAGTGATCTTCATCCCCCCGAAAATTGATCTGATTGTCCGCGGTGGGATAGACCAGCTCGCACGACTTTCCGCATCGGATTTCCAGGCGAGTATAGCGTACGAGGCGCTGGTTCAGGACACGACCGGAATAATCACACCTCTTGTTTCCGCGCCGTCGGAAGTCAGCGTCATCCGCCGGACTCCGGAGCGGTTTCAGTTCATCATCAGAAAAAAATTGTGAAGCTACCATGAGGCTTTCAATCAACATCGATCATGTGGCTACTCTGCGCAACGCCCGGGGCGGGGATATTCCAGACCCGGTGGCTGCCGCCCTTGTTGCCGAGAAAGCCGGCGCGGACGGAATTGTCTGTCATCTGCGTGAGGACCGGCGCCATATTCGCGACGACGATGTGAAGAGACTGCGTGAAGCGGTGACGACAAAGCTGGATCTGGAAATGGCGGCAACGCCGGAGATCATTGCCGTTGCACGCCGGATCAGGCCGGAGCTGGCGACTCTCGTTCCTGAACGGCGGCGGGAGCTGACAACGGAAGGAGGCCTCGATGTCGTGCGGCGCAGGGCATCGGTGCGACGGGCTGTTGCGGAATTGCATCAGCGGGGCATTGCAGTGAGTCTTTTCGTAGATCCGAGGGTCGATCAAATTGAAGCATCAAAAGAGGTCGGCGCTGATATGGTGGAAATACACACCGGCGAATATGCCAATGCTCGATCAAGCTACCGGCGAACACATCTCCTCCGGCATCTGCGGTCGATTGCGAAATTTGCTGTGGACCTTGAGCTCGGCGTCAATGCAGGCCACGGGCTCGATTACGGCAACATCAAACCGTTTGCCGGAATTCGGGAGATTGAGGAAGTCAGCATCGGACACGCTATCATGGTGCGCGCCGTCTTCGTCGGACTCGATGAGGCCGTGCGCGAGATGGTGCGGCTGGTAAAACGAGGGGAGTAGAGCCGAAACCAGTAAGTCCCCTCTTGAGAGGGGATTTAGGGGTGTGTGACTGCTGTAAATGAAAAGGAGTTCTTGGGGTGCGGCTCAATAACCAAAGTGCAATGAGAACCCACCCCTTTATCCCCTCCGGAGGAGGGGAATTCGTTATGGCTTAGCAACCCACCCCTTTGTCCCCTCCGAGGAGGGGAATTTGTTGTGGCTATTTAGGGGCGTGTTCTCGGGAGGATCATTTGGTGAGAAGGAAAATAATACCATACAATCCGGCGTTGAAACAACTCGCTCAAAGTTTGCGAAACAACAGTACGCTTGCTGAAATTATACTGTGGAAAGAACTGAAAGGGAAGAAGATGAGAGGGCACGATTTCCATCGCCAGAAACCGATTGATAACTATATCGTCGATTTCTTCTGCAGCGACTTATCCCTTGCCATTGAGGTCGATGGCTGCAGTCATGATGCAAAAACGGAACACGACAAGGAGCGAGAGAAACGGTTACGATCGTTAGGAGTTGAATTTCTGAGATTCAACGATCTTGATGTGAAGAGCAATCTGCGTGGTGTTGTAATGGCCATTGAAGATTGGATTGATGAAAATGTACCCACCCCTGTATCCCCTCCGGAGGAGGGGAATTTGTAATGGCATGTGAATGGAACCAGTAAGTCCCCCCTTGAGAGGGGATTTAGGGGTGTGTGACTGCTGTAAATGAGAAGGAGTCCGCAGGGTGCGATTTACAAATCGAAGTGCCTTAGCAACCCACCCCTTTGTCCCCTCCGGAGGAGGGGAATTCGTTATGGCCTAAGAATGAATAGTCCCGCACAAGTGAAGAATAATTACAATGCCACGGTTTAAGATCTATCTCGAGTACGAAGGAACGCGCTACAGCGGATGGCAGGTCCAACAGAATGCCCGCACCATCCAGGGAGAGCTATTGGATGCGGCGCGGGAAGTGTTCGACACAAGCGATCTTGAATTCTACGGCGCCGGCAGGACCGATGCCGGTGTTCATGCACTCCGCCAGGTCGCCCACCTCGATGTGAAAACGGTCCTTGCCCCCGAAATCATCAGGATGAAGATCAATGACCTCCTGCCGGCGGATATCAACATCCTTGAAGTAGAAAAAACTCACCGGAACTTCCACGCACGGCACGATGCGGTATCGCGAAGCTATCTCTACCAGATCTCGCGGAGGCGAACTGCTTTTGGAAAAAGGTACGTGTGGTGGATCAAGGATATTCTGGACATCAACAGGATGAGAGATGCCGCGAAGCTCTTTGTCGGAATGAAAAACGCCCAGTCATTCACTGCCGACGACCCCGAGGAGAAATCGACAAAGGTGCTCATCGAAGGGTTGACGCTGAAGGAGGCGGACGAGCTGATTCTGTTGCGTATCGAAGGATCCCATTTCCTGTGGAAGATGGTCCGTCAGGTGGTTGGCGTTCTCGCCGAGGTCGGTCGCGGAAAACTACCTGTTCAGGAAGTCGAAAGATTCCTGAACGTCAGATCGGATGCCCCCGCCAAACTGACGGCCCCGCCGTCCGGATTATTCCTCGAACGCGTATATTATCCGGGAGATGAAAAACTCGTACGCCTTGAGCCGGTGATGGGTATCTCGTGCTTCAGCTCAAGGTAGATCGGGGAAGGCTGGTGTCCTCACTCAGCAACATGTCGACCGATTGATATTACAAATGAATTCCAAAGGCCGCTTGTCATTCCCGATAGAAGCGTTCGGGAATGACAGGATTCTCTTCGGGAGCCTCCTCGTTGAATGTTGCTTAAGACTTAGCTTCGAGTTTGCGGATTTCGTCGCGGAGCTGCGCAGCTTGTTCATAATCTTCACGCTCGATCTTTTCCTGGAGCTGGGCGCGAAGCGCTTCGAGTTTGGTAAGCTTCTGTTCCTTGCTTTTCTTGACGACACCGGTCTCGCTGGCGGGTTCCTGCTCTTCCTCCGGATAAAATCCCGCCTCGTCCATGACTTTGTCCATTACAAAGATCGGGACGCCGTACCGGACGGCAAGCGCGATGGCATCGCTCGGCCGCGAATCGATTTCCTCACCGTCGAGACTGATTTTTGCGTAGAAAGTCCCTTCGCGAAGTTCGTTGATGACTATTTCAGAGAGCCCGATACCCATGGAATCAATGATGTTTTTCATCAAATCGTGGGTGAGAGGACGGGGAGGCTTGATGCCTTCCATTTCAAGTGCAATGGATTGCGCTTCAAAGGCTCCGATGATGATCGGCAGCCGGCGTTCTCCGTTCATCTCCTTGAGAATGAGGGCGTACGCTCCGCCGCTTGCGGGGCTTGATGATAACCCTAATATTTCGACTTGAATTTTGGTCACAGAAAAAATTTCGTTTCGGTCAAATCCTTTAATTCTTCCTACAATGTACCACCCGCGAACCTATTTTCCAAGTGTCTTCTTCAATTCTGCGGTCAATGCCGGGAGGACTTCAAACACGTCGCCGACAATACCGTAATCTGCAATCTGGAAAATAGGGGCATCCTTGTCCTTGTTAATGGCAACGATGCATTTAGAGGTGGACATTCCTGCGAGATGTTGCACTGCGCCGGAAATTCCGCAGGCGATGTAAAGCGACGGAGAAACCGTCTTGCCGGTTTGCCCAACCTGCTCGTCGTGCGGGCGCCACCCGGCATCGACAACCGCGCGTGACGCGCCGACAGCGGCGCCCATCGTATCCGCAAGAGCTTCGACGATGTGGAAGTGCTCGGGCCCCTTCAACCCGCGCCCGGCAGAAACGATGATGCTCGCCTCAGTCACATCCGGCCGGCCGGCGCTGACTTTTACACTCACGCCCCGGGAAGCAAAATCGGCGTCCGTTAACTCGATTGCAAATAACTGCACATCGATCTTGGTGCCATTCGCCGGGATTGCCGTGAAAACGTTCGGTCGAAGCGAGAAAATCTTTGTTGCCGAAGTGACTTTCACATCAACCAGCGCCTTGCCTGCATACGCCGGCCTCGTCGCGAGGATTTCCCCGCCTTCAACTTTCATTGCCACACAATCAGCCGCCAGGCCGGCTTCAAGCTTTGCGGCAATGCGGGGTGCAAGGTCCTTTCCCATCTGGCTCGCTGGCAAAAATACGATCGCGGCCTGCTCCCGCTTCGCAACTTCGGCGAGAATTTTTGAATACGCGGTTGTGGAATAGAAATGCAGGCGGGGGTCATCGACGTACAGGACCTTTGCAGCGCCATAGCTGCCAAGCTCTGGAAGGATGTTTTCTATCTTGCTTCCGATGACGAGAGTGACGAGTTCTGCGCCAAGCTGATCGGCTATGCGCCGTGCTGCCTGCGTTACCTCGAACGCTGATTTCTTGAACTTACCTTCCCGTTGCTCCGCAAAGCTCAGTAATTTCATAATCAATTAAAAATTAAAAATGAAAAATTAAAAAGCGAAATGGCTCGTCTCTTTTTCTCAAAATCACAACTGCTTCTTTTTCTATCTCATGGCCTCTAGCCCTTAGCTCTTTGCTTCTGTCTTCTATCACCCACGCCCTATCTCCTACCACCTACATCCTACCACCTTTCACCCAATCTCCGTTTCACCCGTTCTCCCATTCATAATCTCATCAACTCATAATTTTCTATATGACTTTTGCTTCCTCATGGAGCAGGCGCACAAGTTCGGGAACGGAGCCGACGATCTTACCCGGCTGCTTACCCGGGGGTTTGCTCATTGCTACGACTTCAACCTTCGACGGGCATGCAGCGGGCTGGTGTTCTTCTATCGGCTTTGTCTTCGCAGACATGATTCCCTTGAGAGATGGATATCGAGGCTCGTTCAGGCCTTTTTGTGCTGAAATGACGGCAGGCAGCGTTGTCTCAACGACCTCATGGCCGCCCTCAATCTCGCGCTCACAGACCACCTTTCCATTCTCGACATCCAGTTTTACGGCCACCGACACGGAAGGGAATCCCAGAAATTCCGCAACAAGCCCGGGAATCTGTTCATCGTAATAGTCGATGGATTGCTTTCCGAAAAAAATGCAGTCCGGCGATAAGCGTTTGAGCTCTTCCGCGAGTGCAAACGACACGGAATAGGAATCGCGGACGGAATCATCTTTCAGCAGAACGGCTTTCTCGATGCCCATTGCCAGCGCCTTACGGATGGTCTCCTTGTGTGCGTCGCCACCGAGCGACAGGGCGATGGTCTCTCCGCCCAATTTCTCCTTGAGCCGGAGCGCGGCTTCGATGGCGAACTCATCGTGGGGATTCAGTACATAATTCACTCCCGCTTTGTCGATGGTTTTGCCGTCGGACCCGAGTTTGATTCTGGTCTCCGTGTCGGGAACGTGATTGATACAGACAACGAATTTCATTTTTATCCGAGAAGATTTGAACGATGTGCGAAATTGAGTGAACTCACCAGTCAATATAGGCACTAATCCCAAAAAACGCAAGAAATCTGTTGTAACTTAATCCACATTTTGGTACATTTTTAAATTAAGGATTCGCGAATCACTCACAAGGAAGGTGTCGGAATGTCATCGGCAACAAAATTCATGACGCTTGAGCGTTTCATCAACGAACAGGAACGCATGTTTCCGAATGCGACGGGAACTTTTTCCGGTCTGCTGCACGACATGTCACTTGCGGCAAAACTGGTGTGGAGGGAAGTCAGCAAAGCAGGGCTGGTGAACATTCTCGGGACCACCGACCGGATGAATGTCAGCGGCGACGTAGTGAAGAAGCTGGACGAATTTGCCGACGAAACGATCTATAAAGCCATGGATCACGGCGGCCACCTGTGCGTGATGGCGTCGGAAGAAAACGAAGATATCCTGCACATTCCGGACAAATATCCCGAAGGCAAATATGTGCTTCTGTACGACCCGCTCGACGGTTCCTCCAACATCGACGCGAATATTACGATCGGTTCGATCTTCAGCGTCTACAGGAGAGTATCGCCCGGGGGCAAAGGGACTCTGGAGGATTGTCTGCAACCCGGCTGCAAACAGGTGGCTGCAGGGTACATCATTTATGGCTCCAGCACGATATTTGTTTATTCGACCGGACGGGGGGTCCACGGTTTCACGCTCGATCCGACGGTCGGAGAATTTCTCCTTTCGCACGAATCTATCGTGATCCCGAAAAAGGGAAGAATCTATAGCATGAACGAAGGGAATGTTTTCAACTGGGACATCGGAATGAAGCGGTACCTTCAATACCTGAAGGAGCAAGACACAGCGACCGGACGTCCGTATTCCTCGCGTTACATCGGGACGATGGTCGGGGATGCACACCGGACACTGCTCTATGGAGGAATCTTTGCGTACCCCGGCGACAAGCAAAACCCTGAAGGCAAACTCCGGCTGGCGTATGAATGCAACCCGGTTGCTTTCATTATTGAACAGGCAGGTGGAATGGCCAGCAACGGAAAACAGCGGATTCTCGACGTCAAGCCGGCGTCGCTCCATCAACATACTCCCGTTTTCCTGGGAAGCGAGGAGGATGTGAAAAAGTGCGAGGAATTTCTTCAAGGGCAGAGATAAAGGCGCCCTCTCCGCCGGGAGAATTCACCGGTACTCAGTTCGACTTCGCCCGAAGAACAAAACGGGGAATTGTCACCTTGAATTGTCCGCCGCTCGGCCGTTGCATGAGAAAAGTTCCTTCCATGAATCCTTCGAACGTTTCCAACACGCAGAAACTGTTGTACTCATGCATTTGGTTCGGCAGGATGATGGGTTTCTTGCCGACGACACCCTCGCCTTCGACTTCCTTGGTCTCTCCCGCAGAATTGTGAATGAACCAGTGGCGGCGTATAAGCTGCACCGGGTTCGGACCATTGTTCCGGATTTGGATGAAATAGGCGAAAGTAAACTTTCTTGCCATAATGTCCGATTGTCCATCGAGATACACGGGACTCACCGTCACGGTGATGTCCTCCGTTGTTGCTGTATATTCTTTCAGATGAAAATTCATGCGGTTCAGTTCGTCTTACTCAAGCCGATTTCCTGCGTCGTGCCTGATACGGGGAGTGGCGCGGTGGCCGGCGTGCGCGCTTTCAGCCTTGCGAGGATGCGCGCAAGCGACGCGGGAACGGTTTCCCGCCACTGGTCGACCTTCACATATATAACTGGAACAAGTACGAGCGTCAACATCAGAGAGCTTGCGAGCCCGCCAATAAGAGCCCAGGCGAGACCGGATTTCCATTCAGACCCGGCGCTTACGCCGAACGCGATCGGCGACATGCCGACAATCATGGAAGCTGTTGTCATGAGAATGGGGCGCAACCGGGTTTGTGCCGCTTCCATCAACGCATCGTGAGTGTTCATCTGGAGCTCCCTCCGCATCTGGTTTGTGCGGTCAACGAGCAGGATTGCGTTTTTCCCGACAAGGCCGACCAGCATGATCATTCCAAGCATGGAAAAGATGTTGAGAGACTTTGCCGTCAACGCGAGAGCCAGGAAGGCACCGATGACCGCCACGGGAATGGAAAACAAGACAACAAAAGGATAAATATAGGAATCGTACAGAGCAACCATGATCATATAAACAAACAGAATCGCCGCGGCCAGCGCGAGTAACAGACTGGAAAACGACTCGGAACGGTTCTTCTCGTCGCCAAGATAAGTTATCCTGATACCGGGTGGAAGCCCCGCTTTTTGAAGAGCCACCTTGAAATCTCCGATGATGTTGCCGCTCGGGCGTGCGACTGCTTGCGAAAAAACCGTAACTGCATAATTGCGGTCCTGGCGTCCGAGTTTTGTAGGTCCCGTGGTGATGTCCACATGGGCGAACTGTTTTAGCTCGATGAGCTGACCTTTTCGATTGACAAACGCAAGATTTTCGATGTCGCTTGGCCTCGAACGGTCGAACTGGTCCAGCACCACACGGATGGGATATTCATTGGCGCCTTCGCGGAACCGTGAGTCGTCGTCCCCGTTGAACGCTACGCGCAGGCCGGCGCCAACGTCGCCCAGGGTTAGTCCCAGATCGGCCATTTTATCCCGGTCGATCTCAATCCGCGCCTCGGGTTTTCCTTCCTCGGAAGACAATCGGACATCGGCAGTGCCCGGAATGGTTTTGACGAGGTCGGCAATTTTCTCGGCAGTCTGGCGCACCTCCTCGTACTCGGTTCCGCCGACAACAATGGCAATCGGGGACTGGTTGGCCGTTCCAAACATTCCGATGGGGCTGACCCGGACATTTACTCCGGGAATCTGTTGAACCCAGTGTTTGATTTCCAACCCCACATCGTCGGTCGACCGCTTTCGCTGTTCTTTCGGAACGAGTGTGACATTGAGTTCTGAAACATAGTTTGAGGATTGTCCGATGAGCCCCTCGGTTGAGACACCGACGTTGACGAACATTTTCTGCAATTCCGGGAGCGTGGAAACGAATTGCTCAACCTGGTGCGTCACAAAGTTTGTCCGTTCGAGTGTGACGCCGGAAGGCAGCTCCAGCGTTACCGTGAATTCGCCGCGGTCGGTGGGTGTCATAAATTCCGATCCTATGAAACCGAGCGGAACAAGAGTTAGCGTTGTTACAAAGAGGGCTAAGGCGCTAACGACAACTTTCCATCGATTCAGCAAACTCCATTGTAGCACTTGAAGATAGCGGGCCTGGAGCGTGTGGAATTGCCGCTCAAACCATACAGCGAACGCTCCGAGAAGAGTACCTTTCGTGAGACGCTCCAGCTTCGCAAAGCGTGAAGCAAGAAGCGGCGTAACGGTGAACGAGACGAAGAGGCTCATGAGGGTGGAGAAGACGACCACGAGGGCGAATTCCCGCATGATATTCCCGATCAATCCCGAAACGAGCGCCAGGGGAACGAAGACGACGACATCGACGAATGTGATGGAAAGCGCCGCGAACCCGATTTCGTTCCGGCCCCGTAACGCTGCGGTTCTCCGTTCGTCCCCTTTTTCAAGGTGCCGGTAAATATTCTCAAGCACGACGATCGAATCGTCAACCAGAATTCCGATGACGAGCGAGAAGCCCAGGAGTACCATCAGGTTGAGCGTCATTCCGAAAGCATACACGGCGATGAAGGTCGAGACCAATGAGCAGGGAATGGCAATCATGACAATCAGCGAATTGCGAATGCTGTGCAAAAAAGCAAGCATGACGAGGGCGACGAAAATAACTGCCAGCATGAGGTCGTGCTTGACTGCGTCGGCGGCATCGATCGTGAACGTCGAGCTGTCCTCAGCGATGTCGAATTTCACGTTCTTATCCGCATAATCGTCCTCGATTCTTTTTATTTCTGCGCGGACCAGCCTGCTCAGGTCAACGGCGTTTGCTTCTCCCTGTTTTTGGACGATCACGCCAATAGAAGTTTTCCCGTTGACACGACTTATTTGAGAATATTCCTTCTGGCCGTCCTCGACCTCTGCGACATCGGAGAGCTTAATATAACCGCCCTGCCGTGATTGGCCGATGATGATCTGGCGGAGATCGTCGATCGACTTGTATTTTCCCGCGAGCCGTACGACATACTGCTCATTGGCTTCTTTGACCTTGCCAGTCGGAAAATCGAGATTGGATGATTTGATCAGCTGGGTCACCTGCAGCAGCGAGAGGCCGTAGGAACGCAACTTCTGGGGATCGATGTTCACACTGATTTCGCGTTCGTCGCCGCCGACGAGCGTGATTTGACCGACGCCGTCGAGCTTGGCAAGCCTCGGTTCGATTCTGTCTTTCATCAATTGATAAAAATCGCGGGAAGGCATGTTCGCCGTCGCACCCATGCGGAGTATGGGAAGTTCGTCGAGGGCAAATTTTGTTATGTTCGGGTTCTTCGCCCCGGTGGGGAGCTGGGAAGCAATCTCATTGACCTTTCTCTGGACATCTTGCAGGGCGACATTGATGTCGGCGCTCATCTGGAATTCAATATTGACGAACGACAGCCCTTCCTGCGACGTTGAGTACACGGTCGAGATCTTGTCGACGCCGGACACGGCGTCTTCGATGAGTTTCGTAATGGACGTTTCGACTTCGTTCGGAGACGCGCCCGGATAGATGGTGGCGATGGTCACATACGGTGGAGTGATTTTCGGCAGTAGCTCGTACTTCAGCTGGAAGTAACTAAACATTCCTACCACCGCGAGTACCCCGAAGATGACAACGATCAACGTCGGTCGTTTGATGGAAAGCTCGGTCAATGTCATAATGGATATTCTCCGATTCGATGTTCTGCGGTGTCGATTCTCCCGCGGGGCATCATCATTTGATAATGGTTACGACAACACTGTCTTTGAGATTGTTCTGCCCGCTCAGGACAACTGTTTCTCCCTCCTTCAGGCCGGAGAGAACGGTCAGTTGTGTGCCAAACTCCGAACCGACGGAAATGTCTCGCAACCTTGCGACTGTTCCTTCAACCACAAATACCCGGGGATTCTTCATGCTTCCCACAAGCGCCCCACGCGGGACAGTCAGCACCTCGTTGATTGACCCTGAAAAAAACGAGACCTGCCCGAACATCCCTGCCTTGAGGGGGTGTTCCCCCGCGTTGTTGAGAGCGATTTCCACGGGATACGTGTGCGCATCGTCCGCCTTTGAGCTGATGGTCCGAATCCTGCCCAGGAACTTCACGCCCGGATAGACATCGGTCGTTACCTCGACCTTATCGCCGACTTTCATTTTGAAGACGTCGTGTTCGGCCACGTTGACTTTCACTTTGAGAACGGAAATGTCGACGACGTTCGCGACGGGGATTCCTTTCTGAACGTACGTTCCGACATCCACCAGCCGCGAGGTGACAATCCCCGGGATCGGCGTCGTGATTTTAGTATCCGTGTACTCGCGGTGCGCTGTGACGTACTGCGCCTCGGCCGCCTTCGAGGCAAGGCGTGCCGCTTCGAGCTGCTGGTCGGTTGCGGAATTTTCTTTGAAGAGCGATTCATACCGCTCCAGATCCTTCTTCGCCTTTTCATAGTTGACCTCGGCAGAGGCCAGATTTGCTTTCTTCAGCTCATCGTCAACCTGGATAAGGATGGCGCCGGCTTGCTTGTAGTCCCCGACCTCCGCCGATATTGCCGTGACTTTGCCCTGAGTTTCCGAGATGATTGCCACATCGTTATTCGCCGTGATCGTCCCGACGAGGGAACGAACATCGGAAACTTTCTGCCTGCCGACAGTCGTCACGCTGACCGGTATCGATGTCTGGATGTCGGCTTTTGATTTTGACTCGCTTTGTGTCTTGTTGTAGAACAAGATGGCGATGATAATGACAAGTGCGGCAGCGGCCGCTACGATGATCTTTGTTCTGTTCATACTTGTTCCTTTGAAGAACGGTGTGCGTTATTTGTTTGAAACTGATGAATCCCGGCCAATCGCCTTTTCGAGTTGTGCGTCTGCGAGCTCACGGTCGACGGCTGCCTGGATGCGATTCCATTTCGCCTGCAGCAATGCGGATTCTGCGTCCAGAAGATCCGAGTTCAACGCCAACCCCGATTTGAACTTATCGTGGGTTACGCGATAATTCTCCTCTGCCAGACGGACGCCTTTCTCGGCGAGGGCAAGCTTGGCTTTTGATTCGGAGAGGTTGAAACAACCTTGTGCCACTTCCAGGTTGATGGCGTCGCGGAGTTGTCCGAGGGCATCCCGGGCTTGAGCGAGCTGCGCTTGCGCCTGATTGGTCTGATAGACGGTCGTTCCCCAGTTCCAGATGTCCATGGAAACCGAGATCCCCATGTCCCACGTGTCCCGGAATTGATCGACTGTCGGAAAGATGCGCGAATTTGGTCGGGCATAATAATAATTGCCGGCAAGATAAACTTGCGGCAGCCAGCCGGACCTTGCCAATGAAACGCCGGATTCGCTCGCCTTCACGCGGAGGTCCATCCCCCGAACCTCCGGGCGATTCTCGATCGCCGTCTCAACGAGGGCTTTCTGGTCGGCGTATGTGTTTTCCTGCGGTTGAATTTCAGAAGTGAGCTCGATGGTTGTGCCCAGCGGAATGCCGATCGTGTTATTCAAGGCGAGCATCGAGAGCCGGGCGTTGTTCTGGGCATCGAGCTGAAGTACCTCGGCATTGGAAAGCTGCACTTCGACTCTCAGCACTTCATTTTCCGTCACGAGACCCTGGGCATAGAAATTTTCAACGTCTTTCAGGTGTGCCCTCGTTTCTTCGACATTTTCATCGATGACTTTCTTGAACTCATTTGCCTTGTACAGATTCCAGTACGCGCTCTTGATGTTGTACACGAGCTGGGATCTGTCTTTGTTGTAGTCTTCCTCCGTGGCCCGGGCGGAATACTCGGCCATCTGACTGCTGCTCTGAAGGCGCCAGCCGGTGAACAGCGGCTGCTGCAGCGAAAGGCGGAGATTGTAGTTGTCCAGAACCGTCTGGGAGAGCGTCCAGTCTACCTCCTGGGGAGGGAAGCCGGGTCCGAGCTCATTCGGGGCAATAATAGCGGCAAATGGTGGGACATCGCTCAACCGGGTGTATGAACCGCTCGCTTTCAACGACGGCAGCAGGGATGTGTGTGTTTCACCGGACTTCGAATCTGCGGCCTGGACTTTCATCAATGATGAATGCAAGGATTTGCTGTTCTCAAGTCCGATCTCGATGCTTTTCTCGATCGTGAGGATCAGCTTCTCCTGGGCGGACATCGTCGACCAGAGTAGGATGCTCAAAAGGAAAAGAGTGCCGTTTTGTATCTTCTTTCTCATTGTTCGTTTTCTCCGACTACTTTTTTCTTTCCTGGATGAATCTTGCACCATGTGTCGCCAGAACTCATGCCATGGGTCCAGAAATCATTTGGTGATCCCGATATTGCCCGCAAGGAACTCGAACGCTTCCCTCGCGATTGCCGGCAGTTCTTTCTTATCCATCATCGGACAGCGGTGACGCAGGATCAGGGAAACAATGCCGTGTGCGAGCGACCAGACTGCAAACGTGGCTACTTCCGCGTCGGTTTTTGTAAAGATGCCGGCATCGATGGCCGCCTGCACATCGTTGCGAAGGACTTCATACGAACGACGGCCGGCATTCCACTCATCGTCTTTCACGATTCTGCGTGCGGGCCCCCTTGTGATGAACATCAGGTTATAGTATTCGGGATTTTCGAGGGCAAACCGTATATACAATTCCCCCTGCTTCCACAGGCGCTGGGCGGGATTTTTCATTGAGACAACTTTGCGCTGCAGTTTATAAAGTTTTTCAAATCCCGCGTTGTGAAGGGCATACAGGATATCGTCTTTGTCTTTAAAATACAGATAAATTGTCGCCGGGCTGTATTCTATTCTGTCGGCGATTTTCCGTATCGAGACGTTGAGGTAGCCTTCATCGAGAAAAAGCTTCATTGCGGCGTCGAGGATGAGTTCCCTCATCTTTTGCTTGTCGCGTTCTTTTCGTTCGCTAATTCCCATAAATATCGTTCATTTAATGAACATTGTTCAGTTTACGAACACAGTATAGTGTTTTCCGGCTCAAATGTCAAGAAAAAGATTTTCATGCCTTGAGCGCTGCCTGCTGGCTTGTCACGTCGACTTTTGCTGCTTGTAGGAAGGAGATCCCGGTAAGCCGGGAAAGTGGCTCTGGGAGAAATTACGATCTTCTTTGAGGAATGTTGCGGTCCTCCCGTGAACTATGTTTTGCGAGTCCGGGGGGAACGACCGGCGGTCAGTTTCTGACGATCTCTCGGGCGACCGTTAATGCCGTCCGGAGAAGGCCGTCCTGTCGCTCACCGATCTGCTGTCTCCACATCGCATAGTAGAGACCCTTGAGGTTTATCAACTCCTGGTGTTTTCCCGATTCAACGATGTTGCCTTTTTCCAGTACGAAAATTCTGTCGGCATGGAGGACCGTGGAGAGCCGGTGTGCGATGAGAATAGCGATGAGATTCTTTTGCATCGTCACGTCGCGAATCGTTTCACTGATTTCTTCTTCCGTCAGCGAATCGAGAGACGATGTGGCTTCGTCGAACACCAGGAGGTCGGGCTTTCGCAGCAGCGCCCGGGCGATCGAAAGGCGCTGCTTTTCTCCGCCCGAGACCTTGACGCCGCCTTCGCCGATCAGCGTGTCCAGGCCATTGTCCGCTCTCGCGAGCAGGCTTTGACAGGCGGCCTTCCGAAGTACTTCCATGCATTCTGCGTCGGTCGCCTTCGGACTGACGAAGAGCATATTTTCCCGTATCGAGCCGGAGAATAGCTGGGTATCCTGTGTGACGAAACCGATGCGCTCACGAAGCTGGTCAAGGTCGATGTCGGAGGAGGAAATTCCATTATACAGCACTTCCCCCGATTGCGGCGGATACAAACCCACCAGGAGCTTGACAAGCGTCGTTTTGCCGGCGCCGGACGGACCGACGAACGCGATTGTCTGGCCGAGCTTGACTTCGAATGATATATTGTTCAGCGCGTTGTTCGTGGCCGATTGATGTTTGAAGGTCACGTTTTCGAACGCAAGCCGGGAGATATTCCCTGTGGCAACGGGATGCTCCGGCCGCCGTTCTTTAGGCGTGTCGAGAATGTCCTGAAAATTTTTCAGCGAGACTTCCGCCTCCCGGTATATATTGATGACGTTTCCCAATTCCTGAAGCGGTCCGAAGATGAAGAACGAATAAATCCACAATGAAAAGAACTGTCCGAACGTGATCTGTTGCGAGAAAATGAGATACAGCATCAGCCCGAGGATGCCGGTGCGCAGAAAATTGACCGACGATCCCTGGATGAAACTCAGGCTCCGCAGATACCGCACTTTTTTCAGTTCGAGCTTCAGGATCTTTGACGTTGTGGAATTCAAGCGTCCGATTTCCTGCTGTGCCAGTCCGAGGCTCTTCACGAGCTCGATGTTGCGCAAGGATTCCGTTGTCGCGCCTGCGAGCGCGGTCGTTTCGGAGACAATCACCTTCTGGATCGTCTTGATTTTCTTGCTGATAACGGAGCTGATAAAAGCGAGAATCGGGATGGTGGAAAAGTACACGGGTGCGATCAGCCAGTGGACGCTGAACGCGTAGATCATCACGAAGGCGACTCCCACGAATGTAGTGAAAACGATGTTGATGAATGCCGCGATGAGGCGTTCGACGTCGGCCCGCACTTTCTGAAGCTTGCCGAGCGTCTCACCGCTTCGCTGGTCTTCAAAAACCTGGTAGGGAAGCTCGAGCGAATGTCGGATGCCGTCGGAATAAATCCGGGCCCCGAGCTGCTGCGTGATCGTGTTGATGTAGTAGTCCTGGAAGTTCTTCGCGACCCGGGAAACAAACGCCACACCGACTGCCGCCGCCAGGAGCACGCCGACTCCTTTGAAAAAATCCCCCGACGTGTATTCCTTGAACCGGGATACATACGTATCGATAATATGCCGGAAGATGAGAGGGTCGAGGAGTGAAAAAACCTGGTTGATCGTAGCCAGGAAAAGGGCCAGGGCAATCAGCTTCCAGTACTGCTTAAGATAGGAGTATAGGAGTTTCATCGTTGCGATTAAAAGAACAAAAAATTGATTGTGCGTCTATGCGTGATCTACAAAGATAGGGAAAAAAGGCTTAAGGTGCTCCGGGACATTGTCTCAGTACGATATCGGATCTTCCGCGGCTGATTCCTACAGAGCCCAAGACTGAGAATGACACAATCATGCCTCCAGGGACTGGGTCTCATTTGTTGACGGACTGCATGGCCGGTTCCGGATAACGCAATCCCGCTGTCGCACCTGGAGGGGCGGACTCGTTCACGATGCTCACGTCCTCCGGGGTTAATTCAATTTTGACCGACCGGACGTTCTCGTCAAGATATGTTCTCCGCTTCGTGCCCGGGATGGGAACGATATCCTCTCCTTGGGCGAGGACCCAGGCGATCGCAAGCTGGCCCGGTGTACAGTGCTTCGCGGCGGCAAGCTCCCTGAGTCTCGACACGATCGTGAGATTCTTCTGTAAATTCTCTCCCTGGAACCGCGGATGGTGCCGGCGGAAGTCGGTTTCGTGAAACATATCCGTCGTCGTGATGGAACCCGTGAGAAATCCTCTTCCCAGCGGGCTATACGCGACGAAGCAGATGCCAAGCTCGCGGCAGGCCGGCAGGATTTCGGCTTCAACATCACGTGTCCAGAGAGAGTATTCCGATTGGAGAGCGGTGATCTGGTACACCTTGTTCGCCCGCCGCAACGTTGCGGGCGCCGCCTCGGACATTCCCAGGAACCTCACTTTGCCTTCTTCAACAAGCCGGGACATTGCCCCGATCGTGTCTTCGATAGGCGTGTCGGGGTCGACTCGATGCTGGTAGTAAAGGTCGATCGTCTCGACACCGAGCCTCTTCAAACTCGCCTCGCATGCCTGTCGCACGTACTCGGGCTTGCCGCTGATACCGAGGCGCTCGCCGTTCTTTCCCCGCACATTCCCGAATTTTGTGGCAATGATCACCCTGTTGCGATGCGGCCGCAACGCTTTACCGACAAGCTCTTCATTCACGAAGGGACCGTACATGTCCGCCGTGTCGAAGAAATTGATTCCTAGTTCGATCGCCCTATGGATCGTCGCGGTGGATTCCACATCGTTTCTTGGGCCGTAAAATTCCGACATTCCCATGCAGCCAAGTCCGAGAGCGGAAACTGTCAGCCCTGATTTCCCCAGTTGTCGCTGTTTCACAGTTCTATCTCCTGTTGATATTTGGTTTTGCCCGCAGGTACTGGACCGGGTACCGCGCATTGTCGCCGAGAGTGCTCGCCGCATGAAGCGGAAAATACGGATCCCGCAAGAACTCGCGTGCTAAGAAAACAACGTCGGCTCTTCCTGCTGCAAGGATCTGTTCCGCCTGTGCGGCCCCGGTGATGAGGCCGACCGCGCCGGTGAGGATATCGGCCTCTTTGCGGACCGACCCCGCAAATCCGACTTGGTACCCCGGACCGATCGGGATATTGACGCCCGGCATAAGGCCGCCGCTTGAACAATCGATCAGATCCACACCGATGCGCTTCAGTTCCTTCGCCAGCGCTATCGATTGCGGCATGTCCCAGCCGCCGTCGGCCCAATCCGTTACCGAGATGCGCACGAACAGCGGAAGATCGTTGGGCCATACGTCGCGCACGCTCTTCGCGACATCGAGAGGGAACTTCATTCGATTCCGGAGGTCGCCGCCGTAGCCGTCTTTTCTGTGATTGGACAGGGGTGAAAGAAACTCGTGCAGCAGGTATCCGTGGGCCATGTGAATCTCAACAACATGAAATCCCGCTTCGAGGCTCCGCCGCGCGGCCTCCGCGAATTGATCATTCACCATCCTGAGGTCGGATACCGACATCTCCTTCGGTTGCGGGTAACTGCCGGAGAATTTCACGGCGCTCGGGGCGAGGGTCTGCCACCCGCCTTCGTTCTCGACGATCATGCCATCGCCTTCCCAGGGAACCTTCGTGGACGCTTTTCTTCCGGCATGAGCGAGCTGTATGCCGGCGATTGCGCCTTGCGATTCAACAAAACCGGCGATGCGTTTGAACGCGGTGACGTGGTCGGACGACCAGATGCCGAGGTCGGCGGGAGAAATCCTGCCTTCTGGCGAGACGGCCGTCGCCTCGGTCATGACGAGTCCGGCGCCGCCGACGGCTCTGCTTCCGAGGTGAACGAAATGCCAGTCATTCGGGATTCCGTTCTCCGCCGAGTACTGGCACATCGGCGATACGAAGATCCTGTTCCTGAATTCGAGGTTTCTGATTTTTATGGGCGAGAGAAGTTTACTCATCTGGGTTCGTCAAATTATTTGAATAGGTTGTTGAAACACTGAAGCATTCGGAACCCTCTCCTTGTCACTACGTGACATCCCTCTCCCATTAATGGGAGAGGGAGCGTGGGAGAGGGTCAAAAGGCCAAGAGACGTAGTCAAAATGTCCTAAGACCAGATTCTAAATTCCGAGCAGAAGACGGTCGAGGGAATACTGACCCGCTCCCTGCACGGCGAGCGCGATACTGACAACCAGAATCAGAAAGTCGAGCTCCCATCCGGTGGTCTGCATGTCAAGAAACTTCGCGCCCTGCTTTCTCCTGGCTGGAATTGCCGCGACCATGACGAGGCCGAAGCAGACTGCCGTCACCTGGGTCAGCAATCCGAAGACCATGGAGAGCGCACCGAGCGGCTCCGTAATCGAGAGCATTCTCACAATTCCGAGAAGGGATTTTGGCATCTTTTCGGACGGCTGCATTTTCCACGTGCCCATTTTCATCCTGCCGTGCATCCAGAAAATGATTCCCATGGCGAGGCGTACCACGAAAAGCCCCCAATCGTTCAACTGATGTAAACCTGCAAAGAATTCCATAAATGTTTCCTTTCCATTATATGATAATCACGTGTAGACGTTCTTAGTTGTTGGTTCCTGGTTATTTGTCCTCAGTCATTTGTTTCGGGTTCTTGCATCTCGCCTCCGGCTTCCCCTTCAATTGTCCGATTCGGAATATCAGGGTGAATCAGCTTCTAATCTCTACGGGGTTAGTTCCCCGCCGCTTGCGGCGAGAAAATAAAAAGGAAACACAATCAACTTGATACCCCGCTGCTTGCGGCGGGGAGATTCATTTGTTCCCCGTCCTGATGAAGTGCCCTTGAACGGTTACTTTTGAGCCTGTTCCTGTTTATCGAATTCAAACAGCAGCGTGACGGTGACGTCCTTTCCCACGATGAGTCCTCCGGTTTCAAGAGCTTGATTCCATTTCGTTCCGAATTCAAGCCGGTCGATGACGGTTGTCGCCTTAAAGCCGGCCGCCGTGACTCCCCAGGGAGTTTTTGTCTGACCGAGCAATTTTGTGTCGAGAACGACGGGTTTCGTAACGTCACGCATTGTCAGGTTGCCGGTGATCTTGAATGTGCCGGGGCCGGTTTTTTCGATGCTCGTGCTCTTGAAGGTCATGGTCGGGAATTTTTCAGCATTGAAAAAATCATCCGACTTCAGATGAGTGTCACGCTTGTCGTTGCCGGTATTGACGCTTGCTATCTGAATGGTCGCGTCGATGACGGCATCGGAGAAGTTGTCTTTCGAGGAAGTGAGCGTCGCATCGAAATCTCTGAAATTACCCGTGACCTCTGAAATAACCATGTGGCTGACGGAAAAGTTGACGCTGCTGTGGGCCTTGTCGGCTTTCCAGACCGTCTGTGCAGAAACTCCGGCGGCGAGAATCAGCGTGACGGCGACAATTGCGAATAGTTTGTTCATGGCGATGTTCCTTTGTGATTGATGTTGGATTATTGAGAGCGTTATGCAGCAAATCCTAAGCTCGAAGTCCGAATTTATGATTTGATTAGGATTTAGTGCTTCGAATTTAGGATTTTCTCAACTGCAATTTCTGTTGGTGTTAGTGCACACCATCATTTATGTTAAAGAAATCATAATGTTTCCTTCAGCGAGAGTCCGAGTTTTTTCAGCAGAATGGACAATGTTTCCTGCTCCTGTTCGGTCAACACGGCGGCGAGGGATGCGACGTGCCGTGCGTGTTTTTCGAAAATACTCGTGAACATTTTTTTTCCTTTGGGTGTCAGCTGCGCGACGATTGTCCGGCGGTCTTTTGACGTGCGTTTTCGCTCGACAAGGCCTTCTTTCTCGAGGTTATCGACGACGCAGGTGATGTTGCCGCCGCTCACGAGCTGTTTCTTCGATAATTGTCCGAGCGTCATCGGGCCCAGGTGGCCGAGGGATTCGAGGACGCCGAACTGCGGTTCTGTGAGACCGAAGGATTTGATGTTTTCCAGCGTCAATTTGCCGAATGTGGTGGTGGCTCTCACGAGCTTCACCCACATGCCGAGCGCCAGGTCCGCCTTCTTGCCGTATTTTCGCGTTGTTTTCATGAAAGTACTTTAAACTTCAATTATTGAAACTTAATATAATACAAAAAAGTTCCCCAAACAAATTTCCGGGTGACCGGTACTGGGTTAATTTGAATTGTGGTGAAAAGGATGTCCCCTCCTTGGAGGGGTGTCGACGAAGTCGACGGGGTGGGTAACTGGGGATGGCACCTCACTCTCACGTACAAGTTCAGAAGGTGGCCGGTCGTCGACACACCCCCGTAGTCCCCTCCGCCTGAAGGAAGGCGGAGACGTTTCGAAGAGGGGACGTGATGTCGTCGATCCTCTGCCGTGTCGGTCAGACGTATGATGTCAGACTAAATTCACCAACTACGCGTTGACCGTGACCCGCGCTCATTTCAAGCGACTTGCCTCATCTGTTTCCCTCCCGGACCCTGTGGAATCGATGTCCTGTTCAGCACTGCATGACCTTGGAGTACAATGTTTGTTTCGACGACATCGTTCTGGACTTTCCGTATGTTTTTCTGTACCTTTCAATCATTAGGTTGACAGGCATATGAAATGAGGGAAACACATTTCTTTTACCGGAAGCTCCTTCCGGCGTTGCGAAAATCGTCCAGCACATACCCAACAGAGCGCCATGACAAATGGCATGTGCCTCATGATTGGATCTTAGGTGGCGCACCATACATCCGTTTTTCGAGGAAGTATCTATGAACAGAGTGAAAGTCTACGTTATCGCGCTATTACTACTGATCACCTCGGTGGGATTCAGTTTTCTGATTTTTCTGCTCCGGTCCAATTACAACTATGTCAGCTTCATCGATCCCGTCTACCATCTGTTTCTCTTCGGCCCCACAATTGCATCGTTGATCTTTCTTGCGATTAGCAAAGACAACATCCTACAGACGGTCGGTCTGAATAAGCTTCGCAACATCTCGGCCTTGGTGATAGCATTCATCCTCTTGTTTCTCGCAGCAACACTTTCTACACTCATTCAGTACGACTTTGGGTTCATTCGGCCCGAGAGCAACGAGGCGTTTTTCCGATTGTTTGGTATCCAGTTCTCGCCATTTTGGGGTTCGTTGATATGGCTCTCTCTCTTGCTCATCCACGCCGGCTTTGCCGAAGAGTTCGCTTGGAGGGGTTATCTGTACTCTCGATTGAAACATCTTCGTTGGACTGAACAAGTGTTACTGATTAACACCATCTGGGCAATTTGGCATTTCCCATTTATGCGGTTCTCTCATTTCCAGCAGTACCTTTTGTTCTGGGTGCAGTGCCTGGAATTTGGAACTGTGTTGGTCTATGCAAGATTTAAGACGGGGTCATCAATCTCGGCGATGATTCTACATCCTTTGACTGTATTCTCTCTCACTGTTCTGTCATCACCATACTTTTTTGTGGTGAATTCGGACTGGGCAGGATGGCCTAACTACACCATTGCCATTGTGTTCTTACCGATAGCTTGTTACTATTTTATCAGAGGTCAACATGAAACCAAGCAAGTTAACGTCACCTAACCGTTCACTCCCGCCAATCCACTATGATTCACTTTTCGTGTTCGTTGAGCGGCCGCATCATATAGCATCATGAGGAAGCTATGACATCGAACTCTGAAAGCAATCGTGAAATGTTCCGGCACATTGTTGCCAGTCTCGCGTACCGGGTAACGAAAACGTTTCGCGATGCTCCTGCTGCTTTTGCAACCTTTCGTGTGGATGCGAAATCCCGAACGCCGGTTGAAATCCTTGCACACATGGGCGACCTTTTTGACTGGGCCCTTTCAATGTCGAAAGGTGAGAATGTCTGGCATGATTCCCATCCTCAGGATTGGGATCATGAAGTCGCGCGCTTCTGTGATTCTATGCAGAAGTTCGATGCGTACTTCGCAAGCAATGCGCCAAGCGACTGCCCATTAAATAAGTTGTTTCAGGGGCCGATTGCCGACGCTTTCACGCATGCTGGCCAGCTCGCTATGCTCCGACGGCTGTCGGGCGCACCCACAAGAGGTGAAAACTATTTCAGAGCAGATATCACCATGGGCAAAGTCGGGCTGGAACAATCCAAACCCCGTAAGGAATTTGATTAAGAATTAATGTTATATGTTTTCGCGGCCTACAAACGTGGATATGTCAAAATCAGGAAGAACAAAGATGCAAAAACATGCTTTGGTTTCCATTGTGCTAATTACTATATGTGCTATCCTTGTTTGTTCATGTTCACCCATGAAAACGTATAAAGTCCCTACGGTTGGAATGGAACCGACCATACTCCCGGATGAGGAGATTCTCGTAGATTTGGATGCTTATCGCAGTGACCCGGTTCAATCGGGAGATGTTGTTATATTCAAGAATCCCACGGATGAGTCGGCCGTCGTAGTCAAACGATGCGTGGCAACGGGAGGACAAATCGTATTCATCCGTCAAGGAGTTGTATTCGTCGACAATAAACAGTTCATGCCGGAGCTTCAGACGAAGCGTTCAAATCCGGTAATACTTGCGCCAGGCGTTAATGACCCTAAGATATTTCCCCCGGGGGCCGGCAACAGCGATAACTATGGACCTATAACTGTTCCGCCCGGCAAATGTTTTCTTCTCGGCGACCATAGGGACAACAGTCTGGACAGCCGTTATTTTGGATTCGTTGATGAGAAAGCCATCACGGGAAAAGTGTTAAGTATTGCCAGATCATCGGATGGATCAAGGGTTGGGGAAAGAGTATCTATCCAATAACAACCAGTGCCCGGAATAACCTTCCGCGATATGGACAAACAGATTTTCCACAAATTTGTTGACGCAATCAACGAACACAACGTTGACAAGATTTGCTCCCTTATGGCAGATGACCATACATTCATCGATTGTCAGGGGAATGAAGTTTCCGGCAAAGAAAAAATGAGGGCAGGATGGATTGGATACTTTCAGTGGTTTCCCGACTATCAAATCGAAATTACGGATATGTTCATTGATGGGAATATGGTTGCAGCATTTGGTTTTGCAAGCGGTACGTATCAAGGGCTGAGCGATAAGAAAGAAAATCACTGGCGTCTGCCGGCTTCGTGGAAAGCGGTCATCAAGAATGGGAAAATTCAATTGTGGCAGGTGTATGCAGATTCCAAAATTCCCTTTGATATTATTAACAGAGGCGACAGACAATAGACACCAAACCGGTCGTTCCCGCCAATCCACCGGTTGTTCTTTTTCTTCTTAACGAATTCACTTCTGGGAGACAGCAGAGAACATTCCCAAATAGAATTTGGGAACGAGCATCCGTGCCCCCTCTCGTTCCCAAGCTCCTGCTTGGGAACGGACTCGGCCATCCCGTCTGCTTTGCCGTCCATCACTCCTTGAAGACAGCAGAGAACATTCCCAAATGGAATTTCGGAACGAGCTGCGGTGTCGCCTCTTTCCCTTCTTCCCGGAATTTCGTATCTTGTATTATCAAACTACTGTGTTCTTTTAACCATGAGGAGATACCAATGTACGATATTATGATCCAGCAGATGAAAACGGAAGTTACTCGCCACGGTGTCAGGGAGCTCCAGACGCCCCGAGAAGTTCAGGATGTGATGGACAATTCAAAAGGGACAGTGCTCGTCTTCGTGAATTCTGTTTGCGGATGCGCAGGCGGTATCGCCCGCCCGGCGCTGGGCATTGCCCTTCAACATCACACAAAGCCGGACGTGGTTGCTACGGTTTTCGCGAGCACCGACCGTGACGCAACAGCCGCCGCACGCGAATATTTTACCGGTGAACCCCCGTTGTCACCGTCGTTTGCCCTCCTGCGCGATCGCAAGCTTGTCGCAATGGTCCACCGGTCGGATATCGAGAGGAGATCGCCGGGAGAGACTGCAGCGCTGCTCACGTCATTGTTCGATAGTCATTGCTCGACGGCAGCGGCTCGCTAACCGATTCTGGAATGCGCTAACGTTAGAGAAGGACGTTGGCTGTGGAATTGCTTCCCCTTGTCTACGAGTAGGGGGGATTAGCAGGAGATTTAGTGGTGTGTGACTGCTGTAATGAAAAGGAGTTCTCGGGGTGCGGTTCACAAATCGAAGTGCAATAAAAACCCACCCCTTGGTCCCCTCCGGAGGAGGGGAATTCGTTGACTGAGTAGTCCCGCACAAGTGAAGAGTAATTACAATGCCACGGTTTACGATACATCTCGAATACGAGGGAAGGCGCTACAGCGGATGGCAGGTCCAGCAGAATGCCCGCGACGTTTCAGTTCTTTTTGAGGCGGACTGCCGTCGACGGCTTTGGGAGCGAGATTTTCATGATGACGTTCGAGCCGGTCTTATGTCTTTCAAACTGCACACTTTCCATGAGTGAGCGGATGAGAAACACTCCGCGGCCGTGTTCGCGCAGGAGATTTTCTTCGGCCAGCGGATTGGGGAGCGATGCCGCATCGAAGCCAGGTCCTTGATCGTGGACCCGTACGACAAGAAGAGAACTGCTGAGAATGCAGGTGACCGTCACTTTCTTCTTCGCAACCCGTTTGTTGCCGTGAATAATACCGTTATTGACTGCCTCCGTGGTGGCCACCAGTAACTTGTAGTATCCTTCCTCGTCCAGATGGGCGGCACGATTCACGCTATGGATGAATCCTTCGACCCGTTTCACTTCCTGGGGTTTGCTCGATAATATCAGCGTGAACCTTTTTTGCATTCCGTACGAACTTTCCCTTTCGTTAAATAAGAACCATGAACGATGCATTCACATTCGTGAAACTGCGGCCGGGTTGCCCCGTCAATGATTGGTTCTCGTACCAGCCTTTCACGAAAAGCTCGGTCCGCTGTCCGACGCTCCATCGAATGCCAGTAATCGGCCCGATGCTGCGCAAGAAACTATCGAGCTGGCGCTCGGTGCCCTGGTAACTGAACCGTGCCTGACTAAAATAACGAATACCGAGTGAAAAAACCAATCGTTCGCGAAACCGGTACCGCACGGTCCCTATGTACGTCTTGTCTTCAAAATAATTCAACGGTGTTTCGGAAAACTCCTGCCACTGGAGTTCACCTCGCTCGTACAATCGAATCTGGCTGAACCACTCCACGGCGAGCCGCCGCGTCAGCTCGACCGTTGTAGAATCGATGAACCCAAATTGGCGAAATGCAAAACTTCGAATGGGTGAAAGCAAATACTCATAGTCATAGACCGTGTAGTTTGCGAGTACCTCGAAGGTATTCACCGACGATATCCCGCCGCCCGAAGCATACGCCAGGCGGGGCGACAGCCTGAAAATCCGGTTCCAGGTGTTGTCGGCGCTTCGGGTCGAAAGGAGATACACGAGATGCGTCAGGTCGGCTTCCGCCAGGAACTGGAAATTGAGGTAACGGTTGAAGTGGTGCGCGGCAGAAAGACTCAGAATATACCGCAGTTCATCGCGCTGGTCGTCGTTGAGTTCCGTCGGCGTGTCATAACGGAGGAGCGTGGTTGTGGCGGAGAGTGCGACGGAATCGGCATGAGACGGCGTCATGCCGATGTTCAGCGCCAGAAGGGTCCGGCGAGCGTGGTTGTTCTTCCGCTCCTCGACGAGTGACAGGGAGTCGCTGACGACCGTGAGCTCATTCTGTTCCGGCTGGATGGTGTGCTCCTCGTCCCGATCCTGGTAATAGAACTTCAGCCAGCCGGAGAGGAAACCCCCGGGCGCATAGTTTGCCTGTACGCCGCCGTCGAATGTTAATTCGTTGATTGTCGTTCCGAGCGTCGCTCTGCGCGGATTGGTCAAATCCTCGTACCTGAGCTCCCGGGTAACCTCACGGCTGACAACATTTCCCTGGAAGGAGAGCAGTGTGCCTCGTCCGAGAGTGTAGTCGAGAACATCCGAAAAAGCGTATGAATCGTCGGTCCGTGTTTCGATATTGTTTGAAACGCCGTATTGACGCTGGATGACTGTGTCCGCGGCATCGTAGAAATCGCGCCGGTTGCGGTTGTACTGGACCCGCAGCATGTTGCGGGTTTGCTCGAAGAAGTCTTTGTCGATCACAAGAGAGACGTTGCGTGTCTCTGCCGCACGGGGGTCGAGATTGTCGTACTCCATTTTTCCGTTCAGACTTGTCCGGTATCCGTTGTAATAAAGGCTGTCGGAAGAAATGCCGAGTTGATACGATATTCCCTTGTCATGTTGATTCAATTGATTATCGAACCGGTAGCCGAGCATCGGAAGCAGCGCGAGGCGTTCGACCGGTTCGAGCTCGGCACCGGCATAGAACGCATGGGAAGAAGCGCTGCCGATTCCCACGTTCTGATTGTCGGAGAGACTGTACGATGAGACCTGAAAAGCGCTTTGAAGCCAGTCGGTTTCTCGGTGTTTCAGGAAAAGACCGAGTGTTTCCTCGTCCCTGATGAGCTGGGGATCGGTGTTGATGAGCATCGAAAGAAACTGCTCCCTGAACTGCAGCGACCAGGGGCCGAAGAGGTTGTCGTAGGCGGCGAGTCCCGTCCAGTGGTACGTGTCCAGCGACTTGTCGAGGGCAATCGAAGCGTTGTTCATTGGCCGCGATGTATCGGACGGAGTCCCCGGAGGATGGGTTCCCCCGAGTTCACTCTGCGGAAGGCAGAGCTGGCAACAGAGGAACAGCATTCCGCATAAACGGACTGACCATCGGGACATCGCTAAAACCCGGAGGATTTCCCGGCATCGCTATTGATAGAGATACCGTTGATGAAGTTCGCGGCGTCAGAGGCCAGGAATGTCACGAGTCTGGCGATATCATCCGCCGCGGCGATTCTCCCGCCGGGGAACGAGGCGGCGACGGCTTGCCTGACTTCGTCGGGCGTTTTCTGGAGGATGCGGGCGAGGGACGCGAAGGTCTCGACGGTCAACGGCGTGTCCGTCGTTCCGGGGTTGATGCTGTTCACGGTGATGTTAGAGACCTCAAGTTCCATCGAAAGCGATTTGGTGAAGTTGAGCAAAGCGGCATTGGTCACGCCGGGCAGCATGTACTGCGGCGATGGTTCCTTGCCGGCTGTCCCGACGATGTTGATGATCTTGCCGCCGTTGTTTTTCTTCATGGTGGGGATGACCTCGCGTGCCATCCGGATGTACCCGAGCAGTTTCAATTGAACGTGATATTCCCAGTCTTCATCCGACGTGTCGAAAATGCCGCCGATGTGCGCGCTGCCCGCGTTGTTCACCAGGATATCAATGCGGTCGAATTTCTTTACGGCAGCGTCGACGAAGCGCCGGATGTCGTTAAGTTTGGTCGTGTTCGCTTTGACGCCGATGACGTCGGCATGGGCGGTATGCTGGAGTTCATCCACTGCTTGCTTCAACAAGCGTTCGTCTCTCGCGCACAGCGCAAGGCGTACTCCTTCGTTTGCGAACGCCGTTGCGATGGCCTTGCCGATGCCGCGGCTTCCTCCGGTGATGAGGGCAACCCTGTTTTGCAGTCCGGTATTGAGCATAACTGGTCTTCTTTGGCCTTTTCTATAATATAGTCAACTCCCATAAACAAGAAAAGTCCCGCTCCGTAACGAAGCGGGACTCTTCTTGACAGAGACGGGGTGGTTAGAAACTGAGCATGACGCCCGCTGTTGCAGAATTGTATGTCGCGAAATTGTAGTCTGCGTTGACGTTGATAATCCCGAGACGGATTCCAAGGCCTGCGGTGATCCGAGAAGTGTTCTGACCTGTCAGGGCAAAATTTACCGGATCCGGCTGATAAATTTCCCCGTCCGGTAATGTCATGGCTGCCGGTGTGTACGTGAACGTCATGGTCGAACTCTCGTGCAAGTATCCGAAATAGGGAGTCAGGTTCAAGTAGCTCCAACCCAGCTGTTTGCTCGCCTGTATCCCCCATGACTTTGTAGTAGTGGAAATGAGCGTTCCGACGTCCATGGTTTGAGTGAAGTAGCCGACGGAAAGGTCCAGCGGAAGCGGTGTACCTAACCAGACTGCGGGGTTGTGCTGGATGCCGAAGCCAAAGTACTTGAAGCTTCCGATTTGCTGCGTGATCTGGACGTTGGGCAGATAGCGAAATGAAAACTGTGTCCCGAACACCGTGCCGATCGTAAGCTGCGGAGCAGCCAGTGGAAGGGCGGTGAGGGCTGGACTAAACAAGCCTCCGACCATCAGCGACTCAACGCGGGTCGGGATGACAATCGAATCACCACCGGCGAAAATCGTTTGTCCCGGGAAGGTCACCAATATCCTGTCGGATTTATTACCTACGGCAGTCGGGCCTGAAATCGTCACTTGGAATTTTTGATTGCTTACGGCTCTCGCAGCCGAATCGATCAGTGGCGGGGGCAGCGAGGTCCCATTGTATTGGGCATTGTTGGCCAAATCATATGCCTGAAGGGAATCAAATTGAAAAGAGCCTGTGTTCGAGAACACCTTATTTTCATTCTTGAAGAATGTTCCCATCGCAACGACGCCGATTTCAAAGTCGAACCCAAGGTTGACCGCCCGGGGAGCTTTATGGAACCAGCCGCCGTTAAGGTCGGCCCCGAGACCCGAAACGATTGGCGCTACGTAGCTCTTCGCGGCGTCCTGGGAAAGTTGCTGGAGTGTTCCCTGCAGATCCTGAGCATTCGTCGCCGGGGCGGTGATCAGTAAGCACCCGAGAACAGTCAAAATGAAAAAAAGGTACTTCATAGTACTCCTTCCACTAAGTTTGACATAAATGAGGTATTCCTAATAAGATAGCGATTTTCAATTTCAAAGCAAAGACTGGCTGTGACAGGTATTGGGTGTAGGGTGCTCAGCGTTTCGTGAGCCCTCGTGGCGTGAGCCAGTGCTCGGGGTCCTGTTTCTCCCGGTCCTTCCAGATTTCGAAATGCAGGACAGAGCCGGAAAAAGATTCTCCGCTTTTGCCGATGACGTTGCCTTCGGTTACCTGTTCGCCTTCGGATACGGCAATTTCCGACAGATGCGCATACACCGTCCGGTATCCGTTGGAATGGTCGAGGATGACCAGGTTTCCAAAGGACGGAAGCCAGGAAATCATCGAGACATCGGCATTAGCGACGGCTTCGACATCCGTCCCGGTCGGTACGGCGATATCGATGCCTGTATTCTGGGTAATGGTTTTCAGGACCGGGTTCTGCTGATTGCCGAAGCGGGTGACGATTCTGCCCTGCGACACCGGCCACCGCAGGTGTCCGCGCCGGTCGACGAAGGCCTGCCCGGATGGCGCGATGCTCGGCGGCGGCGCTTTGCCTTCTTTCGCCCGCTCGGCTTCCCGGGCTTTCCGGATACGCTCCTGCTCGATGAGTTTCGAGATCAGCTGTTCAAGCTCCTGGGCAGCCGCCAGTGTCCGGTCGGCATCCTGTCGGAGCATTTTTTTGTCACGCCGGATGCCGGCAAGCACCTGTTTACGTTTCTTCACCTGGTCCTGAAGTTTCTTCTCTTCGACAGCTTTGTCGGTGATGAGCTGTTGTTGTTCGACGAGCTGCCGCTGGAGCTTGAGATTCTCCTCCTCAATGGCCTCGCGCTGCGTCGTGATTTTGTCCAGGTCCTTTTTTCGCTGGTCCGAAAACCGGCGCAGGTATTCAGCCCGCACGAGGACCTGGTTGAGGGATTTTGATGTCAGGAGCAGCTCGAGGTCGTACGTCCGGCCGTAGCGGTACACATTCGAAACATAACTGGCGTAGTTGCGCTTCAAGTAGGAAACCTGTCCGCTGAGATCCTGAATCGAACGTTTCGTATCGTCGATGTTCCCCTGGAGGGTCCGGCCCTCCTTGCGCAATTCGCCGACAAGCTTTCTTAAAAGTGTCTCCTGGCGGTCGTAGTTGTCCAGCAATTCCAGCGTTGCATGCTCTTTCTTTTCATGTTCTTTGATTTTTTCCTCATACTCCTCGATTTCCTCGCGCAGCTTCGTCAGCTCGGCCTGCTTGCTCTTGATATTATCTTCCTCGGTAGGTAACAGGCGTGTCGGGAGGAGAAGGGTCGCACCCAGGGCCAGTACAAGTGTGAAACGCATCATCGGTCGGTGCGCTCCACATTTTTCGGAAGCACAAAGGAACAGTCCACCGGCTTGTTGACCCGGATGTTGTCGTAGGCGATCGTGACGCTGCGTTGTTCGTCGGGGAATACGATTCGGAGCAATGAAGGCATTGTCACGTTGCCCGTTTCCGTCGTGCGGGAGATGAGACCGGTGAGAGTGGCGGTTCCCTGAGCGTCGAGCGTTCGGTAGCCCATGACGAGAAAATTGTCGCCGTCGACCCGGTATTCCTTCGTTCCGTCGGTGCTCCGGAAGAGGAGTACGTACAGATCCCGGTCGACGGAAAACCCCGCGAGTGAATCATGATCATCGGGGTCGGGGAATCCGCCGGCGAATGCGTTCAGCAGTTCATCGAACCGGATCTTCAGGCGAAACATGGATTGGAGGGTCGAGCCGTCCGGTTTGCCGACGACGGCGGTGTTCTCTCTTCTGTTGAAGAAGACAAACCGGTCGCGCGAGACAGAGAGTGTCCCGACATGGATGCCGAATGGTCCGCGAAATTCTACACGCAGCGAATCGGGTTTCCTGAGAACCACGTCAAACGAACCGCTGGTGGAAGCTTCGCGAGTCTCGACCGTAATCGAACCGCTTCCCCCGAGCGTTGTGACGAAACCGGACCGGTCGCGCACGCGCTTCATGACTTCACCGGCGGTCAGCGTCCGTTCTTTTTTGACAATTTCCCGTTGAGAGGCGCAACCGATCAATGCGAGCGTCAAACCGACCGCAAGAGCCGATTGCCATTTGATCACAAACTTCCCCGTTCAATTTTTTCTTTCAGCGTGGCGTTCCCGGCGTCAAGCTCGAGCGCCTTCTTCCAAGATTCGATGGCCTTTTCCTTCTGATCGAGTTTCGAATACACGTCCCCCATGTGTTCGTGAATGACGGCGCTCGTGGTGCCGAGCTCGACGGCCTTGCGAATGAACCGCTCGGCCTCTTCATACTGTCCGAAGCGGAAATACACCCAGCCCATGGAGTCGAGATACGAGGTATTGTTCGGCTGCTGGTCGAGCGCCTCCTTTACCATTTTCACCGCGCGCTGAAGTTGGAGGCCGCGGTCTGCCAGACTGTAGCCGTAGTTGTTCAGCACGAGATGATTGTGCGGGTCGATGCGTAGAGCGCGCTCGTAGGCGCTGTCGGATTCGTCGATGCGTTTCATCTCGTCGTAGACCAGAGCGAGTGAGGAGAGCGCGTCGGCACTTTTTTCGTTCAGTTGAACGGCGTGCTCGAGGGCATCGACGGCTTCGATTCCCTGGTGGTTTCGTTGGTACGATAATCCGAGAAGAAAGTAGAGGCGGAATTCGTTCGGGATATAATGTTTCGCTTCATCGAGGACATCGATAGTTTTCTGGAATTGATTTCTGTCGAACCAGACCGATGCGACTCCGATCCAGCCGTCGGCATTCCAGCTTGCGAGTTTTGTGACCCGCCCGAAATTCAACAGCGCGCTCGAAGTTGTCATGCACAGCGTTGGCAATGGCGCCGAGGAACAGGCACGGTCGCCAATCGTTAGGGTACGATTGTTGGATGGAATTAAAAAGATCGCGGGCGATCGGGGCAACGGCGGAATCCTTTTGAATAAACGATGCAAAAACCTGACCGAACTGAATTTCCTGGTCCGCAGACAGCGTATCCTTCTTGAGAACAATCTCGAATTGCTGCTTGGCGTTATCGTAGTCCCGCTTCGCCAGGTATGCGTGGGCGAGTGATGCGCGAACCAGAAAATCTGCGGGGTGGCGTTCAATGAGCTCCCCGTACAATGCGAGCGCGATGTCTACACTATCCTCACCCAGGTACGTGTCGGCGAGAGTCTTCTTGACGTTGAAGTTCGTCGGGTCAAGGGTCAACAGTCCTTTCAATGCTTCGATCGCCTTGTCGAATTTTCTCAACCCGGTGTACATTTGGGCGGACTGCAAATAAGCATCCCAGCTTGGACCGAACCGGTCGATAATGCTCTGGTACACCTCCAGCGCTTTCGCAGGCGCCCTGATCTGGTACAGATGCGCTACGTTATACCATGCATCCTGATAGTCGGAGTCGGCGCGGATGATCGTTTCATATTCCCGGATCGCGCTGTCCCATTCAAATGCGCGCTCGTAGATCTCGGCCAGGTTCTCGTGATACGTGCGGTTGTCCGGATTGAGACGGAGGGCCTCCCTGCCGTTTTGAATCGCGAGAGTATGTTTTCCGAGGACGGAATAATCTCGCGAGAGCGCAAAGTAAATCGCCGGGTCCTTTTGATACTGAAGGGCATCCTGGTACTCGAGAATAGCCGATGCGAACTCCTCTTTCTGGTCGAACATCAGGCCGTTGAGGTAGTGGTCGAGGGAGAGACCGTTGACAGGAGTGCCGGCAGCTTTCGCGACCTGCGCTGAGTGGGGTTCTGCCGTATTTTTTGAGCCGGAGCATCCGAGGAGTGCAACGGCAATGAGCATGCCGAGCAGGACGATGCTGATGCGAACGCGTAGTTCTCGCTTCATAATTGTCATTTGTTGGGAAAATATAGTAATTTCAGCTTGCAATAACAAAAAAGACCGAAATCGAGCCGGACAAACCGGCCTGCTGCATTCCGGGTCTCTTGTGTATAACAATCTTATTGGACAAGCCATTACATCCGTCTGATTTTATGGCAATGAGAAAAAAAACCTCTCCGAATGTCACCCGATGGATGAATGCGTTGAAACCGCTGTTCCGGAAGTACGTGAGTTCGATCGTCGGCTTTCGGAAGAAAATCCGCCAATGTCATCATTCGTTGTGAAAAGTGTGATCTCTGCGCGGTGTGCGCGCACTACCGTGCAACAGGAGGGTCCGGATGAAGGAGCGGCAGCAGTGGGTGTACTCGTCTTTGCGAGCGAAGTCCGTTCTTTCCGGACGAGCGAAGCAATCTGAAGGTGGTCTGCTTTGCGTCCCGCTTGCATCGTCTAGATTGTGAGCGCCTCTGGCGCCATGGCGCTTTGCGCCACTTCGTCGTCCCGACAAAACAGTTGGGACTCCTCGCAAAGACAGGGTAGCCCGGTGTGATATCGATTCTTGATTAATCTTGCGTTTTTGCCTATATTAATCAAAAGATGCCCGTACAGGAAACCAGAACCCCAAAAGAAGCGTTCTTGTAGATAGCGGTAATGAAATTATCAATCAGGGGATAGAAGATGGAAGGAAATTTTTCCAATAGAGTTCAGGACGTCATCCGGCTGAGCCGGGAAGAGGCATTACGCCTTGGGCACGATTATATCGGCACCGAACACCTGCTGCTCGGCGTGATCCGCGAAGGAGAGGGAATTGCGGTGAAAATCCTTCGCAACATCGGCGTCGACCTCTTCAAGCTGAAGAAAGCCATTGAAGAGACGGTGCGCACGTCCGGCGGCACGCTGACGATCGGGAATATTCCGCTGACAAAACAAGCCGAAAAAGTTCTGAAGATCACATATCTCGAAGCGAAGCTGTACAAATCCGATGTGATCGGGACGGAACACCTCCTGCTTTCGCTCCTCCGGGACGACGATAATATCGCGGCGCAGATTCTCCACCAGTTTAATGTGCACTATGACGTCGTCCGCAATGAGCTGGATAACATCATCAGCGGCAAACCGTCCACGCAGCCCGCGGTTTCAATGGCCGAACGCCGTGCGGACAAATCGAAAACACCGGTTCTCGACAACTTCGGCCGTGACCTGACCAAACTCGCGATGGAAGACAAACTCGATCCCGTCATCGGGAGAGAGAAGGAAATTGAGCGCGTCGCGCAGGTTTTAAGCCGGCGCAAGAAAAATAATCCGGTGCTCATCGGCGAACCCGGGGTCGGGAAAACCGCCATCGCAGAGGGACTCGCTCTTCGCATCGTCCAGAAAAAAGTTTCGCGCGTCCTGCACGACAAACGCGTCGTGACTCTCGACCTTGCCGCTCTCGTGGCGGGGACAAAATACCGCGGCCAGTTTGAAGAGCGCATGAAGGCCGTGATGAACGAGCTGGAAAAAGCGAAGGACGTCATCCTGTTCATAGATGAGCTGCACACGATTGTCGGTGCGGGCGGCGCTTCCGGTTCGCTGGACGCTTCGAACATGTTCAAGCCGGCCCTCGCGCGCGGCGACGTCCAGTGCATCGGCGCGACAACTCTTGACGAATACCGCCAGTATATCGAGAAAGACGGAGCCCTTGACCGTCGTTTCCAGAAAATCATGGTCGACGCGACGACCGTCGACGAAACTCTCCAGATTCTCCGGAGCATCAAGCACAAGTATGAAGAGCACCACAGCGTACGGTATTCCGACGATGGCCTTCAGACCGCCGTTCGTTTGAGCGACCGCTATATCACCGACCGCTACCTGCCGGACAAGGCCATCGACGTCATGGATGAAGCCGGTTCGCGGGTCCACCTTTCGCACATTCATGTGCCCAAGGAAATCCTCGAGCTTGAAGGTGAAGTAGAGAAAATCAAGCAGACGAAGAATCAGGTGGTCAAGAGTCAGAATTTTGAGGAAGCCGCGCGCCTGCGCGACCTGGAGAAAAAATACATCAGCGACCTTGAGATAGCCAAGCGCGAGTGGGAATTGAAGGCGCAGGAAACTGTGTACGAGGTCACTGAAGAAATTATCGCGGATGTTGTCTCGATGATGACCGGCGTCCCGGTGAACAAGATCGCCCAGCCGGAATCCGAGAAGCTGCTCAAGATGGAAAAAGCTCTCAATGGCGCCATTGTCGGCCAGAACGAAGCGATTGTGAAGCTCAGCAAAGCCATTCGCCGGACGCGTGCGGGATTGAAAGATCCGAAGCGCCCCATCGGCTCGTTCATCTTTCTCGGGCCGACCGGTGTCGGCAAAACCGAGCTCGCGAAAGTTCTCGCGCGCTACCTTTTCGATACGGACGAAGCTCTCATCCGCATCGACATGAGCGAGTACATGGAGAAGTTCAATGTTTCGCGGCTCGTCGGCGCGCCTCCGGGATACGTTGGATACGAAGAAGGCGGCCAGCTTACGGAGAAAGTCCGCCGGAAGCCCTATGCCGTGGTCCTGCTGGATGAAATCGAGAAAGCCCACCCCGACGTTTTCAACATTCTGCTGCAAGTGCTGGATGACGGCGTGCTGACCGACAATCTCGGCCGCCGCGTCGATTTCAAGAACACGATCCTCATCATGACCTCGAACATCGGTTCCCGCGACATCAAGTCCGGCGGCGGTTTCGGTTTCGGGACGGACAAACCCCAGGACGCCTACGAGGCGATGAAGAACACGATTGAAGACGCGCTCAAGCGGGTCTTCAACCCCGAGTTTCTGAACCGCATCGACGATACGATCGTCTTCCACAGTCTGACGCGGGAACACATCGACGAGATCATCGACATCCAGATGGCGGAGCTTGTGAAGAGAATGGCTTCGATGAAGATCACTATCCATCTTACGAAGCACGCGCGTGAATTCCTCGTGAACAAGGGCTATGACCCGGCATTCGGCGCCCGTCCCCTGAAGCGCGCGCTGCAGAAGTATCTCGAAGACCCGATCGCAGAAGAAATCCTGCGCAATAAGTTCACGGATGAGAGCATCGTGAACGTGAAGTACAACAAGAAGGCCGATGAGCTCAGGTTTAGCGAAAGTAATCGTGCAAAGAAAAACAAAGTGGCATCCACAAAGGAAGAGGGCGCCAGTGTTTCGTGACGAACGACGCCCGTAAAATTCAACCCCATCCCGGACCACCGGGACGGGGTTTTTTATTCTGACTCCGACAAATGACGATCTCACCAAAGCATCCCCGCGTGCGGGAGCTTTCATTTCAAAAACTTCTCAACCAGCGCATCGGCGAGATGGAGCTTCGCCCCGCGGATACGCTTCGCGATTGCCTCATCCAGTTGCGAAGGGAGCTGAAGAAAAACCACATCTCCTATTTCCCCCATGTGTATTTTGGAGATGAGCCCTGGGGGTGCATCGACAGGACCGGTTCCATCGAGATACCGTTCTATCTCGCGAGCCGGACGCTCCACGCGGTCGCGAAACGATACTACATGTCGTACTCCAAGGATGAAATGATGATGCTTCTCCGGCATGAAGTCGGACACGCGCTGAATTATTCGTACAAACTGTGGCAGCGCGATGATTGGAAAAGCCAGTTTGGACACTTCCGGAAGCGATACCGGAATTTTTACAGCTACGATGCCTACAGCAAGGAGTTTGTCCGGTACCTTCACCATATCGGGAATCCCCACTACGCACAGAAGCACCCCGACGAAGATTTTGCCGAAACGTTTGCCGTCTGGCTTGACCCGGCCTCCAAGTGGAAGTGGAATTACCGCCGCTGGAACGGTGCGCTCGAGAAACTACGCTACGTCGACCAGTTGTTTCGCAAGGAAAAGATCGCCGACCGCCGCCCGTTGAAGGTACGCTACGACGAGTCGGGGAACTACAAAACCATCCCGTTGACGGTTGCGGAATACTTTGCAATTGAGAAGAAAGTGGACCCGCGCGTCAAGGAGTACACGCAGGACCTCAAGGAAATTTTTTCCGGTGTTAGCCCCCGGACCCGCCGCTTCATCCGCGCGGAGCTGTTCATCCAGAACTACGGAGAGTATCTCGAGGAAGAGCTTGCAACGTGGATCGCGGGTCTCGACAAACGGGATGTTCGGGTCTATCTTCGTGAAATTCAGACGATCTGTGCTCTGAACAACCTGCGGGTTCACCCCGACCGGGCAACGGAAAAACTCGTGGAACTGGTGATTGTATCCACCTATCACGTCCTTCACCGCCTGCGCCGGATTCGCTGACGGTCCATATTTGGCATACTATATTTCAGAGGATCAACAATGAGCAAGGCAACAAGAAGTCTAAGATGGCAGATTAAACGGGTTGTAAAGAAAATCTTCAGAATATCAGACAATTATGAATTTCTTCCGGCACCAAGCATACGGAAACAACGTATGGAAGTCGGATGGCGAGAAAATGTTTTGATATTTGAGGCGGGCTACACGACTCCTCTCTATGAAAGTATCGTTGAGATCATTGATCATGACTGTTACCAATTGAAGAATTTTGTGTTCTCGGGATCCGGTGACACGATTGTGGTTGATGTCGGAGCGAACGTCGGGGTTTCCGTTATGGCATTATCGGTCATGCATCCGGGTAGGATTATTTGTTTTGAGCCGATTGAAGAAAATTGTGTCCACCTCCGGAATAATATTCTTTTGAATAATCGGACAAACATTGAAATCGTACAGAAGGCAGTAACCCAAACGAATGGGCGCGTCAAGTTCTTCATGGATACAGAAATGAGCGTATCGGGTCATGCGGGTGAAAAAACTGAACACGATTCGTCAAAAGGATTTGAAGTTGATTCGATTAACTTGAAGTCTATCATTGAAAGTCTCCAGGGAAAGACAATTGAACTCATGAAGATCGATTGCGAAGGAGGTGAGTATGATATTATCGATCAGGTTGATCCTGCCGTATCAATGCAGATTAAAGCCCTCACCCTTGAGATTCATGACCTTGATGATGAGCGAAATGCTCGCAGGATAAAACGGCAATTGGAAAGACTTGGTTATAAAATTACCATGAGGGATGAAACCTTTGGCAGAAGCAACCTGCATCATCTCATTGCAGTTAAGAAGTAGATTACCGCTGTAGCGGAATTTTGGAGGGTTTCATCACCGGTGGCATCAAAGAACTTGGGTCATTTTTGTGGCAATTAATGAGTCCTCCAGCCCTTAAAGTTACTCGTTCTTGCTCAATTCCCTGTCCCGGGTAGTGGGGCAGTTTGAATTCCGGGGAAACGGAATTCCCCTCCTTGGAGGGGTGTCGACGAAGTCGACGGGGTGGGTAACTATGGATGGAACTTCACTGCCACTCACACAACCAGGAAGCTATCGGTCAATAACACACCCCTATAGTCCCCTCTCGACCCGAGGAATGGCTTCGGCAAGAGGGGACGCAATGTTGTCGTTCCTCTGCCATGTCGGTTTGGGACAAAATGACGGATCAAATCGACTTACTAACCTGTCCCGAGGAGCATTGATTATGAGGGGAAATAGTCGTATTATTAAGCTTAAACTGAAGTGGAGAATCAATGGCCGATGAAAATCAAGAAGTACCCCAAACGCCTCCGGAAACGCCCGCAGTTCCGAATGTGAACCAGACACCTGGGACGAGACCGCAGCCCCCACAAAGGACGAACGATCGCCAGCGGCACGGGGGCCGTCCCCACGACCAGGTGCGACGCGAACAGCGCCCCCGCCAGCCACAGCGGGAGAACACCGAGGTGAGCGTTGTCATTCCGCTGTACAATGAAGAAAAGTCGTTGCCGGAGTTATACGAACAGCTCAGAACGGTTCTGAATCGCACAGGGAGATATGAAATTCTCTTTGTCGATGACGGAAGTACCGACGGTTCGACGCGCGTGCTGCACGAATTGCGAAGGAGGGACCGGCGCGTCAAGATTATCCGGTTCCGCCGCAACTACGGGAAATCCGCCGCGCTGGCGGTGGGTTTTCATCACGCCCAAGGCGCTTTCATCATCACGATGGATGCCGATTTGCAGGACGACCCGAATGAAATTCCCAATCTTATCAACGAGCTCAAAAAAGGATACGACCTCGTCTCGGGCTGGAAGAGAAAACGATACGATCCCATCACGAAGACGGTTCCGTCGCGAATGTTCAATCTCGTGACCTCATTACTCACCGGTCTTCGTCTTCACGATTTCAACTGCGGATTAAAAGCCTACCGGAGGGAAGTGACACGCGACGTCAAAGTGTACGGTGAGATGCACCGTTTCATCCCGGCGCTTGCCCACTGGCAGGGGTACAAAGTCGGGGAGATTCCGGTCCAGCACCATGCCCGGAAGTACGGCAAGACAAAGTTCGGCGTGGGCCGGTTCTGGAAGGGATTTCTCGACCTGCTGACCGTTCTTTTCACTACCCGGTATCTGCGGCGCCCGCTTCATCTTTTTGGATTCTGGGGATTGGCATTCTTCTTCGCCGGCTTTCTCATCGATCTTTACCTTACGTATCTCAAATTCGCCGAAGGCATGGCGCTGGGGAACCGGCCGCTCTTTTTCGCTGGAGTACTGCTGATCATCGTGGGCGTTCAGTTTATTTCCATCGGACTCCTCGGCGAGATGATTTCCAAGACCAGCCAGGCATCCGAGGAAGAATACTCTATCCGGGAAATCTGGAAGTAGTTCCGGAGTGTCATGACTGGAAAGAAGAAACGGAATGGGGTACCCCATTCCCTTGAACCCAGCCACACCACCTTTGCCTTACCACAGTTCTTCTCCGGGGAGCACGTCCCCCTTTTCATTTCGGCACTGTATTTCATCGTCATGTGCAGCACGGCGTTCACCTATCATACGATAGGCGACTACGGGGTCGAAACCGATTTTTACTGGACGTACATTCCCCACGCACAGAAAATACTCAAGGGAGTTCTCGAGGTCGATCCATTCAAAGGTCCGGGGTACGAATTGATCCTTGCGGCGGTCGGTTCCGTCGCAGGGGAATTCTTCCGTGCGGGCATACTGATTTCTCTGGTCAGTGCGGCGGTGGTGCTGTACGTGACCTACAAATTGATCGCGAAGCTGTTCAACCCGGAATGTGCCGTTATCATTTCGGTTGCCCTCGTGACGAATTATACATTTCTCAAGTACTCCTACACGACGGGCACGGACATGTTTTTCAATATGCTTGCGGTCATCGTTTTGTTCTTTCTTTTGAGGAGCACAGGACTGCGGTTCTGGGAACTCGCCGTGGCCGGGGCAGTGACGGGGTACGCCTACGTGAGCCGATACAATGCGATCTCGTTCTACCTGGCGGCGGCAGTTGGCCTGATCCTCCTGAATTACAAGAACGTTCCGATGAAAGATCGACTGACCGCAACGGGCATCTTCATCCTGGCGTCGCTTGTGTTCGTCGTTCCCTGGAGTCTGTACTGTCACCGCGAAACCGGAAATTTCTTCTATAATAAGAACTACCTCAACATCGCCTACGAAATGTATGGCAAGGGAAAAGTCGGTTGGGATGAATACTGGTGGAAAATGTCGGGGAAATTTTCTTCGTACATCGATGTGCTGGTCCAGGATCCGGGAGGATTCGTCCGGCAAATTTTCACAAACGCCGGCGAGCATTTTTGGAATGACATCAGCTCGCTTGTTGACCTGCCCCTCGGGATCTTCGCCGCGGGCGGGATCGTTGCTCTCATCCAGCAGAAGATCGACCGGCAGCAGCTCATGTACTTTGTCTTCGCCGCCGCCTTTTATCTTGTTCTCCTGCCGGTATTTTACGGCGAACGGTTTTCGTTGTTTCTCGCGCCGACTATCCTCCTGCTTGTGGCCGTTTTCTTCCAATGGCGGAAGATTCCCGCGATGGGATTCGCGCGGTTCGGGGTGAAGCATGTTGTTCTGATCGTCGTCATGTTCATCGCCGGTAGAGGTGCTCTCGAAAAAGTTTCCGGCGATATCGACTCCGGTCCGTCGGAAATTCTTCAGCTGCGGGACGCATTTTTCCAGCATTCGGCCGGCGTTCCCGACGGCACTATTATCATGGCCAGGAAACCGCAAGCCGCCTACTACCTGAAGATGAAATTTGTCCCGTTCGCGTACGTGAACTCGATCGATGAGCTGATCTCCGAATGCAGGAAAGCGCATGCCGACTATCTCTTCTACAGCGGTATCGAGGCCGGTTTGAGGCCGCAGTTCAGTTACCTGCTCGACCCGGCGCGGGCCCCGCGACAATTGCAGCCTGTCGTTGAGGTGTACAACCCGCCCGCAGTTCTCTATCAAATGAAATACGAATAAATCCTAAATCGATATGACCGTCAAAGATATCAAGCAGGATTGCCGGTTCTTCCGCGGTGATGTTCCGTGCCGGCCTCATAAACTCCACGGTGTGCACTGCATCGATGATCGCGGCGACGCATGCCGGCATTACGACCGCATCGACAAGAGAATTCTCATCATCAAACTCGGGGCGATTGGCGATGTGATACGGACAACGCCGCTGCTCCGCACGCTGAAGCTTGCAGAGCCGCACGCGGAGATCTGGTGGCTCACATTGACGCCGGAGATCGTGCCGAACGCAGCCGACCTCGTTCTTCCGTTTACGCCGCAGAGTATTGCGACGCTCGGCGCGACGTTATTCGACACGGTGTACAACCTGGATAAAGACAGGGAAGCGTGCGCTCTCTGTTCGAGAATCGATGCCCGGGTGAAGAAGGGTTACACCCTCCGCGAGGGGAAATGTGTGCCGATCGATGCAGCGGCAGAACATAAATACCTCACCGGCGTATTCGATGACCTCAGCAAGGCGAATACGAGAAGCTACCAGCAGGAGATATTTGAAATCTGCGGATTTGAGTTCCGGGGTGAAGAGTACATTATGCCGGCGATCGGTGAGTACGTCTGGAAGCTTCCAAAGAAGAAGAGGATTGTCGGATTGAACACCGGGTGTGGCGGCCGCTGGACATCGCGCTTGTGGCCCGATGCCTCGTGGATTTCGCTTGCACGGAAACTCAAAAAAGCGGGGTACGTCCCGCTGCTCCTCGGCGGCGAGCAGGAGCACAAAAAGAACCTGAAACTTGCCCGGCAGAGCGGAGCATTGTACCTCGGTCATTTCCCGCTGAAGCAATTTATGAGCGAGGTAAACACGTGCGAGCTCGTTGTCACAGCGGTAACAATGGCAATGCATCTAACCATCGGACTGAAGAAGAAGATTGTTCTGTTCAATAATATTTTCAACAAGCATGAGTTCGAGCTGTACGGCCGGGGAACAATTCTCGAGCCGGACTTCGAATGCACCTGTTTCTATTCGCCGACCTGCCCGAACAATTGCATGCAATATGTATCGGTCGACCGTGTATTCGATGCCTGCCGGAGTTTGCTCGCATCGCCATAGTTTCGGGTAACTCGGTTATTGTTGGTACGTCCTTGAATCGCCATGGCGTTCGTTACCCTCTCCTCTTTAATTCCCCTCTCCCACTCCGCCTGAGGCGGAGGGAGAGGGGAAACCGCCGCAGGCGGAGGGGTGAGGGTTACACACGGCAAATCTTATTCAATCTGTTATTCAGACAGAGCGACCGGGTCTTTTGTACAACGTCGGGAGTCATGAAATGAACATCATCATTGTCGGTACGGCGTATCCGCTGAGGGGAGGGATCGCGCACTATAACGCGCTGCTCGCCGAACACCTGGGCCGGCAGCACCATGTAGAAACGATCACCTTCAAGCGGCAGTATCCCGGGCTCCTGTTCCCCGGAACAACACAGGTGGAGGTCGGAGAACAATCGCATGCGGCTTCGGCCCCGCAGCTTGTCGATTCGATAAATCCGTTCAACTGGATCGCCGTCGCGCGGGAAATTCGCAGGCGCTCACCCGATCTCGTAATTTTCAAGTACTGGCTTCCGTTCTTCGGACCGTGCTTCGGCACGATCGCGAAGCTCGTGAAGAAAAACTCAAAAACAAAAGTACTCTTCATCTGCGACAATGTTATCCCGCACGAGCGCCGGCCCGGCGACGTCATGTTCACAAAATACGCGTTCAAACAGGCCGACTTTTTTATCGTACAGTCGGATGCCGTTGAGAAGAACCTGGTCCGGTATTTTCCCTCCGCCCGGTTCCGGAACGTTCCCCACCCGGTGTATGAAAACTTCGGTTCTCCTCTTCAGAAAGAAGAAGCGAGACGGAAGCTGGGGATTACCGCCGGGCATGTTTTGCTATTCTTCGGATATGTGCGGGCGTACAAAGGTCTGATGACGTTGATTGAAGCCATGCGCCGGGTCGTAGACGGCGGGGAAGACATTCTCCTCCTCGTTGTCGGGGAATTTTACGACAGTGAAACGAAGTGCCGCGAACGTGTCCGGTCGCTGCGGCTTGAGGCCAATGTCCGTTTTGTTTCCGAGTATATTCCTACCGGCGAAGTGTCCGTCTATTTCAGCGCCGCGGATGTTGTCGTGCTGCCGTATCATTCGGCAACGCAGAGCGGCATCGCCCAGATCGCGTATCAGTTTGACAAACCGGTCATTGCCACCGATGTAGGTGGGCTCGCCGAAGTCGTGATCGACGGGAAAACCGGATTTATCGTCGCCCCCAACGACAGCCGGGCTCTTGCCGACGGCATTCTCAGGTTCTATAAGGAAGGGAGAGAAGAGGAATTCTCAGCGCACGTGAAGGAGGAGAAGAAAAAATATTCATGGGACAGGTTGGTGGAGGCAATTGAAGCCCTGACCCGTGCCGGGCATCACATTCAATGAAATAGCGGAATCCACTTATCCTTGCCTGTTTTCTCCGAAGTGTTCTGTCGGTATCTGGAAATGGCTCAGTTTGAATTGTATTGCCCAAATTCAACCCCTCTCCGAGTCTCCCCTGTTAAGGGAGAGTGCCAAAACATCCTCCCTTTTCAGGGGAGGATTATAGGAGGAGTTTCGGCCAGCATTCAAAAATGATAATGATGCACTACCGGAAGGCCCTCGGGTTTGACTTTCGAAAGAGTAGTTTTTATCTTTTAGTTTGGAGGTGGGGGTCCGGCAGTGTGGACCTGTTCTTGAGGTACAAGCATCAAGGAGATTGCCATGAAAACGACTTTCCTGACGACACTAATTTTGTTCTTTGTGGCCGCCGTGCCCTATGCCTATGGCCAAGTACCAGGTGGTCAAACACCGCATTCAAGGAACGGTATTGCCGCGTCGCCCGTGTCGCTTATTGTTCAGCTGAACGCTTATGATAACGGAAATGCTGCGGGGACCGTGCGTTTTGGAGTGCATGCGAATGCCACGTACTGCATCGATACGTCGCTCGGGGAGGGGGAACTCCCGCCACTTCCTCCGACGGGAGTCTTCGACCTCCGTCTGATTGACCCGCGGACGCCGTCCTGCTTCGGTCAGGGATTGGCTCTCGACCTTCGACCGTATGTGAGCCCTTCTCAGGTCGATACCTACCAGGTGCATGTCTATGCCGGAAGCGGCGGATATCCCGTGACATTTTCCTGGCCCGACCTCAATTCCCTCTACAGCGGGCCCGTGCTCTTGCAGGATCCTGTCACGGACACGCTGGTCAGTGTGGATATGAAAGGGCAGACTTCCTACAGTCTTACGAAATCCAATCTTCACGACCTGCTCATCATCGCTTCAGGTCCATTACCGCGCATTGGCCAGCTACCGGTGCCGACGACATATCCCGCATCGAATGTAACGATCAATTCCGCCACCCTCAGAGGAACGGTGACTGCAAATGCCGACACCGCACTGGTGACATTTGAGTGGGGTTCGACCCTCTCCTACGGAAATTCAACTCCCGCAACGTTTGCGGCAGGATCGGAGTCCGTTGCGGTTTCCTACAACCTGTCGGGACTATCCGCCACCTCGACGTATCATTACCGGCTGGACGCGAGGAACGCGGCCGGCATGGCGTATGGTGCCGATCAAACGTTCACTACTCCCGGACCGGGGTCAGCGCCTTCGATCACGACGATGCCTGTTTCACTGGTTACCGCGGCTTCAGCGCAACTCAATGCGTCGGTGATATCCATTGGGAGTTCAGCTTCCGTGCACTTCGAATGGGGCACGACAAGCGATTACGGAAATTCCACGCCCATCATTGGCACGCCGGCATCCGGGCCTATTTCCGTGACCTACAATCTCAATGGCCTCTCGGCGGGCACCGTGTATCATTATCGCGCCGATGCGACAAATGTGAACGGCACATCGTATGGAGGCGACCAGACATTTACGACCCTGACCCCGGTTAAGGGACAGCTTATCGTACCGCTGAAGATGTCGGACACCGGCAATGGTTTGACTATCGAGAGGTTTGGGGTCCATCCTCGAGCCACCTATTGTATCGACGCCGGCCTCGGGGAAATGGAAGTTCCCCCGCCGCCTCCAACGGGAGCGTTCGAAATGAGATTTGTAGATGTACGGGAAGCGCCCGGGGCTTGCATGGGACAGGGGCTGTATCTGGATCTGAGATCCTTTGCCAGCACGACCCAGGTTGACACATACCAGGTGCGTTTTCAGCCGGGCAATGCAGGGTTTCCGTTGACGTTTTCCTGGCCAAATCTTGATTCGCTTTACAGCGGACCCGTAATTCTGCAGGATGTCCTGACGGGCACGCTGGTCAATGTGGACATGAAGGCTCAGACGTTGTACGCTATTACGAATCCCCGATTGAATTATCTCTATGTCATAGCGTCCGGGCCTATTGCCCAGCCGCTGACTCCAATCGCGACGACAACCACTGCAGGGGGAGCACCGTTTCAATTCGAGGGTACGGTGTATCCCAATGGCCTGCCGACCAGTGCGTGGTTTGAGTACGGAACAACGACTGCGTACAGCAATTCGACGATTCCGCAGATCCTATCGGCAGATTCACTGGTGCAGTTTTCCCAGGAGGTTTCAGGATTAACTCCCAACACCGTTTACCATTTTCGCATTGCTGCCCGGAACACGAATGGCATAGGGTACGGATTCGATCAGCGATTTAAAACCGCCGATCCTGCGAAGTTGCCTAAGATTGTCACACTGCCCGCGACCAATATTACGGCAGGTTCCGCAACGCTGAATGCCACGCTGGAATCAGATTCCAGTTTTGCGACAGGTTATTTCTATTGGGGTACTACGACGTCGTATGACCATTCCGTTTGGGTTCCCGAGATTCAGGCGATTACTCCGACGCCCGTTACCTGCAACCTCAGTGGACTTTCCCCGAACACGACGTATCATTACACATTGCGTGCTACCAACACGGAAGGGAGTGCTCAAGGTGCGGACCAGGCATTTACGACGCTCGCCGGGGATTCCGGCGCTGGATTTTCCATTCCGTTGTTGGTACGAGATAACGGCACCGGGTCGGGTGTGATACGTTTTGGCGTAAACGTCAATGCAACAGGGTGCATCGATCCGGCGCTGGGTGAATACGAGCTTCCGCCGCGACCGCCAACCGGCGACTTCGATACGCGATTCGTCGACCCGCGTATGAACGATTCTGTGAATCTGAACTGTTTCGGCCAGGGTGTCAACCTGGATTTGCGCAGGTACGATAGCTCAAGCCAAAGAGACGTGTACGTTTTCACAGTCCAGCCAGGGCCGGGTGGCTTTCCGATAACAATTTCCTGGCCTGATTTGCACAATTATTACAGCGGTACCGTTCAGATGTTGCCTTCCCCCATTGTTATATCACAGCGCTTCCTGGGCATTGATATGAAATCTACTGACAGCGTCACAATCCCTGGCGCTCTGAGTATAACCATAACCGCTGTGGGGCCGATCCTCACTCCATCCTGGCCGCAGCAGTATCGAAGTGTCGCACCGTACCTTATTTCGGTACAGGACGTTCCCTTCGATCAGGGCGGGTTTGTTACACTGAAATGGTATGCGTCGATCCTGGACACGAATGTTGATTATCTACCATCCTACAGCATCTGGCGCGCATTGCCAGATACCAATCCCTTGTGGTGTTGTCCGGGCGCAGCTGCTCATCGTTCGCCCATGACGCCGAAGGCCGTCCGGAGGGTTAAGAAGTTCAAGGGTCTCGACTATGCGTGGGAATGGATCGCCAACGTGCCGGCGCACCGGTTTTCGGAATACTCGTACACTGCGCCGACGCTCTATGACTCAAGCGACTTGACCGACGGCAAAGAGTATTTTCTTGTTTCCGCACAGACGACCGACCCTAATGTGTTTTACGATTCCAATGTCGACAGCGGGTACTCGGTCGATAACATACCGCCGGCACCTCCCGGCAATCTGACTGCAACGCGGCAGGGCACTTCCGTCAAACTGCAATGGAGTGCAAACCACGAACCGGACCTTCGCGGGTACATATTGTACCGGATATGCAGTCCCACCGGGTTGATTCCATTGGCAAAGTGTTGTGACACAATGTTTGTGGATACGAATCCGCCCCAGGTGGATCTCATCACGTATACAGTCAGAGCACAGGATGTCCACGGCAACCTGAGCAAGCCCAGTCAGCCGGCCCTTCTGGAAGTCATGGGAGTCATTGAGGTCGGAGCGGGAATTCCGACATCATACGCACTGCACCAGAACTATCCGAATCCCTTCAATCCGAGCACAACCCTGGCGTTTGACATACCGAAGGAAAGCTTTGTCACACTGAAGATCTATAACACTCTCGGTGAAGAGGTCGGCGTCCTTGTGAACACCACGCTTGGCGCCGGCACGTACCGCATGACCTACGACGCATCACGCTTGTTAAGCGGAGTGTATTTCTACCGGGTACTCGCAGTCGATCCGCAAACGGGCGCGAAGGAGTTCAGTCAGACGAAGAAGTTGATGATATTGAAATAGTATCAATTGGGGTTGCGACTTCGCTCGCTACCCGAGAACATACCAAGGCATTACATCCTCTCCTTTTAGGAGAGGATTACAGGTGAGGTCTCAAGTGCACGGACATTTGTCAAACTACACAACTACATCCGTACTTTGTAGGTCGAGTTTACCCGTCTTTGCGAGGACCCTGAGCGGAGCGAAGGGGACGAAGCAATCTACACGATGCAGAAGAGCAGCAGGCAGGCTAAGCTCAGATTGCTTCGCTCGTCCAAAAAGAGTGTACTTCGCTCGCAAAGACGGGTTCTCCCACTCGTCTTTGCGAGGACCCTGAGCGGAGCGAAGGGGACGAAGCAATCTACACGATGCAGAAGAGCAGCAGGCAGGCTAAGCCCAGATTGCTTCGCTCGTCCAAAAAGAGTGGACTTCGCTCGCAAAGACGGGTTCTCCCACTCGTCTTTGCGAGGACCCTGAGCGGAGCGAAGGGGACGAAGCAATCTAAACGATGCAGAAGAGCAGCAGGCAGGCTAAGCTCAGATTGCTTCGCTCGTCCAAAAAGAGTGGACTTCGCTCGCAAAGACGGGCGGGCTTTATTTTTCGTGCTTCGGATTTAAGATTTTCCCCGTAGGAACGATTGCTTCACCAAATTAGAAATTTTTGTATATTAAAGAGAGTTTATTGAATCTCCGGTTCGGTGAACTCTCTTTTTTATTGCCCTGATCGTGAGATTTTTGTACACAACATCAATACGACATACATTGGAAATGCTGAAGACTTCACAGCGAAAGCCGACGCGCAACGTCCACATGCTCCTTTCCCTACAGCCTTTGAGGATGTCGGGTGCCCCAAGGCCTTGAGTGTCCCATTTGTTTTTCGAAACGATTGACATCCGAACCGTTCGGTTATCGATTCAACGGGAACTGGCTGGGCGGTGTTCGATGCCGGGAATGCGGGATCATCTTCATCCATCCGCAGCCGTCCGCGCAAGAGCTGACGAAGTTGTACTCGGGAGAGTATTTCGCCGGTGATTTTCGCTGCGGCCATGAAGGAAGCTATTTTGACGACGCGACGCTAAACCGCATGGCGGACGGGAATCTCCTCCAGCGCATCAAGCGCGAAAAATCGAGCGGATGTTTTCTGGAAATCGGATGCGCCGGCGGGGCTTTTCTCAACGCGGCGCGCGCGGCGGGATATGACGTCCACGGTGTGGAATTCTCGGATGAGGCGGCACAATTCGCCCGGACCAGGTTCGGTCTCGATGTCCGCACGGGAGACATCCAAAGTGTGAGTCTTCGGTCGGACACGTACGATGTCGTCTTTATGGGAGATGTTCTGGAACATCTCACCAACCCTCTCGCAGCACTGAGGGAAGTCAATCGTGTGATGAAGGTCGGAGGAGTACTGGTCATTCTCTGCCCCATGCAAACGAATACGCTGTTTTCGCGGTTAGGTTTTTTTCTGTACGGGATGATCGGGAAGAGAGCCGCAGTCGCTTTGCCCCCGTACCATGTTTTCGAATATCGTTCCCGTAGTCTTGCCGGGCTTCTTCGCAGGAGCGGCTTTCGGGTGGACAGGATAGAGGAGGCGATTATTCCGCCCTCCAGGATCGCCCAGCGGGGCAGCGCCATCATGAAAACGGCAAAGAAGGCCTTTCATTATCCTAACTATTTTCTCACGACACTCTTCGGCATCCTCGGCGATCGGGTTGAGTGTCACGTCATCAAGGAGGCGGCAGTCGCATGAAGGTTGCAGTAGTTTTTGGCACCCGTCCAGAGGCCATTAAAATGGCGCCGGTTGTGAAAGAACTCGAACGGCGCAAGCTCGACCATCTCACGATCGTCACAGCCCAGCATCGTGAAATGCTCGACCACATGCTGGAAGTGTTCGGCATTGAGCCAGAGTATGACCTGGATATCATGCAGCATGACCAGGACCTGTTTTACGTGACGACATCCGTTCTCAACAAGATCAAACCCGTTCTGCTGAAAGAAAAACCCGACGTGATTCTCGTCCAGGGTGATACGACAACAACCTTTGCGACAAGCCTGGCGGCATTCTATCTGCGAATTCCGGTCGGCCACGTCGAAGCCGGACTTCGCACGTGGAACAAGCTGAACCCGTATCCGGAAGAGCTGAACCGCCAGCTGACGACCCGGCTGACGGAATTTCATTTTGCCCCGACCGAGTGGGCAAAGAAAAACCTCCTGAAGGAAGACGTCAACGCGGAAAGAATCTTTGTTACGGGCAACACCGTCATCGACGCGCTGCTGATGATTGTCGACCCCAACTACCGGTTCAACGAATCTCCGATGAATCATATCGATTTCGCTCAACGGCGCGTTCTTCTTCTCACATCCCACCGGCGAGAGAACTTCGGCGAGCCGATGGCAGAGGTTTTCTCCGCGTGCCGTCATCTGGTGGAAACCAACCCCGATGTGGAGCTAATCTATCCTGTACATCCCAACCCGAACGTTCGTAAAACAGCCGGGGAGATACTGGCGAACCGGCCGCGCATCCATCTCATCGAGCCGATGGAATACCGTCCGTTCGTTCAGCTCATGAACAAATGCTACCTGATCCTTTCTGATTCGGGCGGTGTCCAGGAAGAGGCCCCGAGTCTGGGGAAGCCGGTGCTTGTGCTTCGCACCACGACCGAGCGGCCCGAAGCCATTGAAGCAGGAACCGCAAAGCTCGTGGGCACCGACAGGCAGCGCATCATCGGCGAGGCGCAAAAACTTCTCTCCGACAAGGCCGCCTACCGGGAAATGGCGACGAAGGCGAACCCCTACGGCGATGGCAAGTCCGCGGCGAGAATTGTCGATATACTTCAACAGAAGGTGCCGGCATGAACGCGCGCCCTGAATACGGCGTTCCATACTGCAACATCTGCGGCAGCGAAGGCGAGTTCGTCCGGCCGGAGCAGGAACGCGAAGGATATCTCTGTGCGAACTGTTCCGCTTCGAGCCGGCTGCGCGCCGTGATGTACGTCCTCGGGAAGTGTCTCGAAGCCGGAAATATTCCCGTCGCCGGCTGGAGAAGCGACAAGCGCATCCGCATTCTGGAATCGAGCGGACGGAGCTCATACCCCATGATGCTGAAGGACAAGTTCGACTATTATAATACGGAGTTCAATCCTGATTCCGAACTCATGAACAAGCCGTTCACGAAATTTGCCGACTTCCAGAAGCTCGCATATCCCGATGAACAGTTTGATTTTGTGATCGCCACGGACGTGTTCGAACATGTCCGCGAGGACGAGAAAGGGTTCGCGGAAATTTTCCGCGTGTTGAAACGGAATGGCACGTTCATCATGACGGTTCCGTATAATCATGAGTGGGAAAAGACGCTCATCCGCGTGCAAACGAAGGGGGATACCGACATTTTTGTGCTTCCCCCTGAGTACCACGGCGGCGGAGGGCAAACGCTTGCCTACAGGACATACGGTCGCGACCTGCTGGACCGCCTGCACGGACACGGGTTCAGCGTCGGGTATCTTGACCTGGAAGTGAGCAAGCATCGGATTACCCGTCAGCCCGTGTTCATTGGAGTCAAAGCCGGATACATCGATGTCGGAAAGTTCCACGTCCGCGGAGAAGATGACGGCCTGCGTTCACCGCTCAAAGTCTCGCCCCTCATCCCGCTGAGGTTGTTCGTGACGTTCAAATATAATTTGTTCTCGGTCCGGCATTTTGCCTCGGAGATCGTGCGGAGACTTACCGACACATTCCGGAAGCCTTCAAAGCCTCCCCGCAAGAAACAGTAATCGACGTTCATGAAAGCGGAATCTCCCCTCGTGTATTGCCTCGTTCTCAATCTGAACGGTCGGGAATTGTTGAGGGAAACGCTCGATTCCGTGCAACGGATGACGTATCCGAATTTCAAGGTTGTCGTGATCGATAACGGCTCGAACGATGGAAGCCGGGAAATGATTCGCTCCGGCTATACATGGACGACCTTGATCGAGAATGGGACGAATCTGGGGTTCGGGGAGGGAAACAACGTCGGGATGAAGTATGCGCTGGAACAGAGCGCTCAATGGATTTTTCTGCTGAATAACGACATCATGGTCGACCCGAACCTGTTGACGGCACTCATGTATGACGCCATGGCGGAACCGAACGTCGGCGTTCTCGGTCCGAAAATTTACTACCATGCTGAACCCAATACACTGTGGTATGCCGGGGGCAGGATAAACTATTTTACGGGGGTGATTTCACACCGCGGGTTGCGGCAAATCGACCGCGGCCAGTTTGACGCCGCCGGGGACACGGAATACGTCACGGGGTGCGCCTTTCTTGTCCGGCGTGAAGTCCTTGAAACGGTCGGGTTGTTCGACCCCGTCTATCATCCCGCCTACTCGGAAGATGCCGACCTGTCCGTGAGAGCGCAGAGAGCCGGTTACTGGCTGAGGTACGTTCCGCGGGCAAAACTCTGGCATAAGGTGTCGGCGTCCAGCGGCGGTGGAACGACTCCCATGAAAACGCGGCTGAAGGTCGAGCACAATCTCATTTTCTTCAGGCGTTATGCCAGGTGGTATCATTGGCTGACGATTCCCTGGTGCGTCGGCGGCGTTGCTGTCGTATTCGTTGCAAGGGAATTGCTGAAGGGAAATTTCAGGGTTGTCGGAGCGCTCGCCGGCGGATTTGTACGGGCATTGAAAAGAGCAGCATCTTTGTAGTGTTTCTCATTCATCTATAAGGGACAACACGTGGGTATCAAGATCGAATCGACGCATTTTCGCGACCTCAAAATCATCGCAACCGAGCTGTTCGAAGACGAACGTGGTTTCTTCATGGAGGTCTTCAGAGCCGACCAGTTCCGTGCCCTTGGGCTGCCGGATTCATTTGTTCAGGACAATCACTCCCGCTCGGCCAAGGGCGTTCTGCGCGGCATGCATTTTCAGTGGGACCCTCCGCAGGGAAAACTCATCCGCGTGACGCAGGGACGGGCATTCCTCGCGCTGGTGGATATCCGAATAGGCTCGCCGACGCTCGGCAAGTGGTTCGGGATTGAGTTGTCCGCACCCAGCAGGAAGCAAATCTGGGCGCCCCCCGGTTTCGCGAACGGTTTTTGCGCGCTCTCGGATGTTGTCGAGATTCAATACAAGTGTACGGGGGTTTACAACAGGCAATCTGAAGGAAGTATTCTGTGGAATGACCCGGCGGTCGGCATCGCGTGGCCCGTCGGGCAGCCGATTCTCTCGGCCAAGGACGGGTCCGCTCAGACGCTTGCGCAGTGGCTCAGTTCCCCGCACTCGGACCGGTTCAGATACTAAGGCCAGCCGTCCGTGCGGGTTCCGCGTTAGCCCACCTGTCCGTGCGAGGCCCGCGTTAGCCTACCTGTCTTTGCGAGGAGTCCCGACTCTTTTGTCGGGACGACGAAGTGGCGCAAAGCGCCATGGCGCCAGAGGCGCTCACAATCTAAACGATGCAAGCAGGACGCGTGGCATGCTGAGTCCAGATTGTCCCGTGGCCGAGCGTTGGGGTCAAACGCGAGGATCCCAAAAGAAGGGACTTCGCTCGTCCGAAAAGCGCGGACTTCGCTCGCAAAGACGGTCGGTTGTCTTTGCCGCCCTCTCAGTGATCGTTGTTCGATACATGAGCGATGCTTTTCCGTTAAACCTCACCAACGTGATCAGGCACACAGCTGATGCATCAATGTTTGTCCGGACAAAGTTTTCCTTCCCTCCTAAGCAGCTTTATTATCAATATATTACAGGAGTAGGAAAACGCGGATTTTTTTCGCGTTGACGAAGAATTTGACTTTTGTGTGATACTTCCTTACCATTAGAAAGGCGAATTATCTTATCCTGGGGAAAGGAGTGCGTGTCATGAAACGTTCTGTGTTTGCAGCAGGTGTCATCATCATTCTTGTTTTTGTTCTTTCCTACAGTTCCCTCAGTCAGATTGTCTGGCAGCGATCTCCGCAGAACCCGGTCATTAAAGCCACGGGAGAGTTTTTACTGGCATTGGAACCTTCCGTGCTCTACGATAGCGTGCATGCCCGCTACGACATGTGGTTTGTGGGCAAGAATCCGACGTACACTGAAGAGTTTGCTATCTACCATGCGCGGTCGACCGACGGGGCGACATGGCTTATCGATTCCACCGGACCGGTGATGTATCCGGATACATTGGGTTCCTATGACTCTGACCTGCGCGGTCCATGCGTCATCCGTGACAATACCGGATACAAAATGTACTTCCTGGCGATGGGTGTCGGGGGAAGTACGTTTGGCGTCGCCACATCGGCCGACGGAATATCGTGGACGAAGTACGCCGGCAATCCGATTTTCTCAAAGGGTGCAAGCGGTTCGTGGGAATCTCTAGGTGTTGGATATCCCGATGTTGTGCTCGTTGGGACTACCTATTACATGTGGTACACGGGAGGAGATGGCAATGTGAATGCAATCGGTCTCGCGACTTCGACGGACGGATTCACGTGGACACGAAATGCCAGCAATCCCGTAGTGCAAGGAAGCGGCGCGGGATGGGACATCTTTGGCGTCGGGCAGCCCGTCGTTGTACTCGCGAACGGAACTTATTACATGCTCCTCCTCCAGGCCACTCAAGCCTGCTGTTCATCGAACATTGGCCTTGCAACATTGTCGGACGGAACACACTGGACAAAATACTTGAATAATCCCGTTTTCGTCCAGGGCCCGCCGGGTTCGTGGGACGACGAAGCGATGGCCGCCGGGGCATTTGTTTTTGTGCAAGACACATTTCATCTCTGGTATAGTGCACTGTCGGCCTCGACAGGTCGGTGGCAAACAGGATATGCAACTTCATCTCTTGCAGCTGTTCCGATTTCTTCCCAGGATACCGTCGTGGCTCTCTGGCATTTCGACGAAGGGAGTGGATCCATATTGCATGATGCTTCGCCGTATCACAATGATGGACAGATTCATAACTGTCAGTGGGTACCGGGGAAGTTTGGCTCTGCGCTACATTTTGACGGCTCGACATCGTATGTCGAGCTTCCCAATTCTCCATCCTTGCAACCGGCAAGTGAGTTTACACTCGAGGCTTGGATTTCATTGGACACCTTGCAGTTTGCTCCTGTGCCACCGTCAATAGAAGCGTTGCCTATTGTTCTTTCCAATGCGGGCATCTACCCGAATGGAGGTGGTTACAATGTATTCTTGAAAAGTGGCGCGGACATTCAACTCGATTGCCGGGTCGGCTTGCCCGTTATCTCGAACATATCTCCGGGCATGACAATCAATGCAACCCATCAGTTCTATCATGTAGCTTTTGTATATAAGCGCACCACTAATGGAGCAGACACTGTTACGGTAGTCAAGTCGTACCTGAATGGAACCCTGCAAGATAGTTCGGCATTTTCACAACCGATCCAATATCAAAACACGCCTGTTTTTTATATTGGGACGAATATGGATGGTCATGCTGTCGGGGGTCCAGGTGTGCGGGAGTTTCCTGGCATCATCGATGAAGTTCGTATTTCAAAAGTTGCGCTCGAACCCAGTCAGTTCGACATGCCGCACGGAGAATTCATAGTGGCTCTGCATGTTCAGGATGCGGGCAACGGCAGTGGCGTCCTGCAGTTCGGAACGATGCCGGGAGCCACGGACGGGCTCGATACTGCGCTCGGGGAGCAGGAACTTCCGCCGAAACCGCCGAAAGGAGATTTTGATGCACGCTGGCAGATCGGCGGGACGCAGGGCTCTCTCGCCGACCTCGAGGATACGCTCGGGGGCGGCCATCCGCAAAATGAATACATCGGCACTGCCCAGCCCGGCCCGGGAGGATTCCCGATAACCCTGCAATGGGATCCGAACTCACTGCCCCCCGGATCGCTCGAGCTTGTGGACGAGGTGTCCTACGGTAACGGCTACAGGGTCAACATGCGGGTGCAGAATTCGTTTGTTCTTTCCGATACATCCCCTCAGCCGTTTGTCATTGTATACAACAACACGCCGTCGTTCGTCGGAAGCGTGTTCCCTGCGTGGAACATGATTTCGCTCCCGCTCACTGTGCCCGACCGGAGCGTTAAAAAGTTGTTTCCAACGGCATCCTCGAAGGCATTTGCATACCAGGGCGCTTACACGCTGTCGGATTCGCTCGCGTACGGTGTGGGATACTGGATCAAGTTCGACACCGTGCAGAACATCAGCGTGAGCGGTTCGCTGATCACGACGGATACGGTAAGCGTTGCCGCGGGATGGAACATGCTCGGCACGGTGTCGGCGCCTACGCCAATCGGAGACATCATTCAGATCCCGGCGAACAACGTTGTATCGCAGTACTTCAATTACCAGGGAGGATACCGCTCTGCGGTGAGGTTGCTTCCGATGTTTGGTTATTGGGTGAAGGTCAACTCGGACGGAAAACTCGTTCTGAACGAATCGGCGGGCAACGCAGCGATGCGGGTGGCGGCAGTCCAGCAAGACGATGCGGGATTCAGCCGGCTCGATATTACGGATGCAAAGGGGAATGCCGGGACGCTCTACGTTGCTTCGCGTCCGGAAGCGGGCGACCGTTTTGACGCGTCGCGTTACGTCGCTCCGCCCGTGCCGCCGTTGGGAGCGTTTGATGCGAGGTTCGGAGGCGACCAGTTTGTCGCACTGTACGATGTTGGCCGGACCGGGCCGCAGCAGTACGAGATAGACATCCAGGCGGTGGCGTACCCTGTGAAAATTTCGTGGAATTTCGCACATGCCGGATCGGCGGTGTTCGCGCTCATGGACGCCGCGACCGGTAGAGAGATCATGCCGAACGTTGCAGGCACGGGCTCTGTGCTTGTGACCGACAAGGCGGTCAACAAGCTGTACTTTGTCGTGAATGCAGGCGTGAAATCCGATATTCCAGGGCAGTTTGCGCTCGAGCAGAATTATCCAAACCCGTTCAACCCGACGACGATGGTACAGTATGCATTGCCGCAAGACGCGTTTGTCACGGTCAAGGTGTACAACCTGGTGGGACAGGAAATTGCGACACTGGTACAGGGCCGGCAATCCGCGGGCTACCACACGGCGCTGTGGGATGCGTCGAACTCGCCGAGCGGAGTGTACTTCTGTCACATGGCTGCGGGCACGTACACGGCCGTCAGAAAGATGGTGCTGATGAAGTAACGCGTTACGTTTATCAGAGATCAGTGCGACTCACCTGGAAAGTCAAGGTGAGTCGCACTTGTTTTCTCACCGGAAAAACCCACCCGTCTTTGCGAGTCCCGCGTTAGCCTACCTGTCTTTGCGATCCGCCGTAGTCCCGACGGTAGTCGGGACGCAGGCGGAGAAGCAATCTAGACGATGCAGGGGAGGCCATGCGTGCTACGTCCAGATTGCTTCGCTCGTCCGAAAAGAGCGGACTTCGCTCGCAAAGACATGTTAGTCTGCCTGTCTTTGCGAGGAGTCCCGAATCTTTTCTCGGGACGACGAAGTGGCGCAAAGCGCCATGGCGCCAGAGGCGCTCACAATCCAGACGGTGCAAACAGGACGCGTGGCATGCTGAGTCCAGATTGCTTCGCTCGTCCGAAAAGAGCGGACTTCGCTCGCAAAGACGGGTTTGCCTGCCTGTCTTTGCGAGGAGTCCCGAATCTTTTCTCGGGACGGCGAAGTGGCGCAAAGCGCCATGGCGCCAGAGGCGCTCACAATCCAGACGGTGCAAACAGGACGCGTGGCATGCTGAGTCCAGATTGCTTCGCTCGTCCGAAAAGAGCGGACTTCGCTCGCAAAGACGTGTTAGTCTGCCTGTCTTTGCGAGGAGTCCCGAATCTTTTCTCGGGACGACGAAGTGGCGCAAAGCGCCATGGCGCCAGAGGCGCTCACAATCCAGACGGTGCAAACAGGACGCGTGGCATGCTGAGTCCAGATTGCTTCGCTCGTCCGAAAAGAGCGGACTTCGCTCGCAAAGACGGGTTTGCCTGCCTGCCTTTGCGAGGAGTCCCGAATCTTTTCTCGGGACGACGAAGTGGCGCAAAGCGCCATGGCGCCAGAGGCGCTCACAATCTAGACGATGCGATCGGGGCGCGAGGCCGTCGGCGTTCAGATTGCTTCGCTCGTCCGAAAAGAGCGGACTTCGCTCGCAAAGACGGGTTTGCCTGCCTGTCTTTGCGAGGAGTCCCGAATCTTTTCTCGGGACGACGAAGTGGCGCAAAGCGCCATGGCGCCAGAGGCGCTCACAATCCAGACGATGCGATCGGGGCGCGAGGCCGTCGGCGTTCAGATTGCTTCGCTCGTCCGAAAAGAGCGGACTTCGCTCGCAAAGACGGGTTTGCCTGCCTGTCTTTGCGAGGAGTCCCGAATCTTTTCTCGGGACGACGAAGCAATCTGGTCGATGCAGGGGAGACCATGTTAGCCATGTCCAGATTGCCTCGCCCTCATTTTCATCTCACTCTCAAAAGCGCTACATTGAAGATCATTTTCGCGTGCTGAAGCTATCCAGGGTGAATTCCCCGCGTATGTTCGCAGGCCGGGGCCTGCGGGCACTGTCATCATAACCTGAAAAATCATGGAGTTTGGAAAACATATCGGCAAGGGAGTGTGGGCATTTGCGGACAAGGCGCTCCCGGCTATTTACGGTATCGGGTTCGTGTTTCTTGTTGTCCGCGGGCTGCCCGAGAAAGAATTCGGTGCATTTGTAGTCATACAGACGATGTTTGCCATTGTTACAGCGTTAGCAACTTCGTTTGCCCTTCAGCCATTGACGAAATTCGTCGCTGAAACCCGGCAACCGGAAAAATATGTCGTCTCAAGTCTCCTCCTGCAATTTCTTTTCTTTTTGCTCACTTCTGTTGCCGCAGTTGTTTTCAAAGATGCCCTGTCGGCCCTTCTCGATAAGCAACACTTGGTAAATCTGGTGTCGCTGATTGGCTACCTGCCACTTCTTCTTGTGGCAGCGTACTATCGCAATTTCGCCGTCAGTTTGTTACAGGCGAGATACCGGGTCGAGCGTATATTCTGGATTGACGCGGTGTACTTTCTCGGCGTTCTTGGCGCAGTCTCCATGACACGGAGTGCAGGTATCTTTCATAGCGCATCCGACATGCTCTCGATCAACGTTTTCATGCTCGCTTGTTCTTCGTTGCTGTCGATTGTTTTGACATGGCGCGAGATGTCCTCTTCGCTTTCGATGGACAAAGAGGCGTTGCGAGCGATGTGGAATTTCGGGAAATACACCTCCGGCGGAAACGTTACGTATATTCTGTTTTCACAATTGGATATTTTCTTTGTTACCTCGTTCGCGGGCGTTGTGGCGGTGGCCATGTACAACTCCGCAAAAGTTCTTACGCGTTTGTTCGACATGGTCGCTCAGGTGCTCCAGATGTTTCTCATCCCATTTTCTTCGAAGGCATATTCAAAGCAGGAGACGGAAAAACTCACATCCGTGGCGGAGAAATCCATCTGCTTCTCCGTGCTCGTTCTCATACCGATTTGTGTGGCGATGTTCTTTTTTCCTCAACAGATTCTCCATCTGTTGTACAAAGGAAAGTACGATGGCGGCGCCTCAATCGTGCGCATGTTCAGTTTGCTGGCCTTGATTGTCCCATGGAATACCGTTGCCGGGAGCTACATGATTGGCATGGGGAAAGTGAAAGAGGGACTATACAGTGGACTTGCCCTCGTTGCAATAGCATTGCCAACGTACTTCCTGCTCACTCCAATGGCGGGAGCATTGGGAACGAGTATTGGATACGTTGCAGCAAACTTTGTAGTCACGTTCGTTCTGGTCAATCTGCTAAAACCTCAACTGCACTTGAAGATGTCTAATGTTGCTAGTAGAGTTCAGGATGCTTGGTCGTATATGAAAACCACGATTCATAAAGTGTAAGCTGAGATCTTCGAAGAGATTCCGGATAGACCGCATACCCCCGAGACCTAGTATCTTGTAACATAAATAACTTGAATAAGTCATAATTCTTTTGTATCATGGGTATATCCCTTACTATATTGGAGAAACCCATGAGAAACGGACGTCCCAAACAACCCATCATGCTCTCGGAACAGGATCGAGCACAATTGATTTCACTTGCCCATTCTCGTAGCTTACCACACGGACTGGTTACCCGCGCTCGGCTTGTCCTGATGGCTGCCAATGGTGTATCCAATTCTGGTATTGCCGACAAGCTTAACTTGAGCCAGCAGTCCGTCTGTCTGTGGCGAAAACGGTTTTTGAACCATGGGCTGCCAGGGTTACATGAAGAACTACGGCCCGGTCGGCCCCGATCGATCTCTGACGAAAAAATCGCATCCCTTGTGCGGCGAACACTTCGAACAAAACCTAAACACGCCACGCATTGGACTTTACGTTCGATGGCCACGGTGACCCACCTATCGCATCAAACCGTTCTGCGAGTCTGGCAAGCCTTTGGGTTTCAACCACACCGCCAGCGCCATTTTAAGCTCTCCGCTGACCCGTTCTTCGTCGAGAAAGTGCGTGATATTGTTGGCCTTTACCTTCATCCCCCGGACAAAGCGATGGTCTTGTGCGTTGATGAGAAGAGCCAGATCCAAGCCCTTGATCGCACTCAGCCCATGCTTCCCATGGGACTGGGTTACGTCGAAGGTATTACCCATGACTACAAGCGACATGGAACAACAACCCTTTTCGCCGCTCTCGACATTGCTAGCGGTGAAGTCATTACTTCGTGCAAGAAGCGCCACCGTCATCAGGAGTATCTCGGCTTCCTCAAACAAATTGAGTTGAGCGTTCCATCCACACTCGACCTTCATCTGGTTGTGGACAACTATGCCACACACAAGCATCCGTCGGTCAAACGCTGGCTCGCACTGCACCCGCGCTTCCATGTCCACTACACGCCAACGTACTCCTCGTGGCTCAATCAGGTCGAAATCTGGTTTAATATCATCACGCAACGCGCTATTCGACGCGGTACGTTCCGCAGCGTTAAAGAATTGATCAACAAAATCAATAACTTCGTCGAGCACTACAATTCAAAGTCGCGTCCATTTCTCTGGACTGCAACAGCCGATTCCATATTTGCCAAGATCGAACGACTTTGCCAAGTTATTTCAGGACCAGGACACTAGCAGGGTGTTGAAAAACACAAAAGGGAGTGTCTCTGCGAGCAGTTTCATCGCGAAGCAGTCTGATTTCTTCCCTTAAAGAGTGAGATTGCTTCGTCGCTGCGCTCCTCGCAAAGACGGGAGGAATGCTTTTTCAACAGCCTGCTAGGAAGCCACTGCGGCCATGGGCCTGCCAAAGGTCCGTTAGGTTACTACCTTGAGTTTCCTGCATCCAACACATCTGCCGGTAATGTTGAATAGCGAGCTGTGAAGCTTGATCGCGATATTCGTTTCCTTCCTTTGCATCTCGTCGAGGAATTAGCTAAATTAATTCAATCATAAGAGATACAACATCAAACAAAATGAAATGCCCGAACTTATTCTGAGTCCCGAAAATCCTAATCGCCCATCGGAAATTGACACTCATTTTGTTGAGAATGGTGAGTGGGAGAAGAACAAAGGGCGGATCATTGGTCGACGAATAACTCGATGTTTTGTCAAGCACGTGCACATTCCGTTGACCGGGCGGTTCTCATTGTTGGATGTCGGCTGTGCACTCGGCGATTCAATGCCCGTATTGCATACCGCTTACCCGGAGGCGCAGCTGGCGGGCTGCGATGTTTCAGCGAAGGCAGTTCGTCGTTGCAGCATCGAATATGGTGACTATGCAAAGTTCTTTCAATCATCAATTCATGAGCTGACTCAGCCATTTGACGTGATCTTCTGCTCGAATCTTATCGAGCACATCGAAAATTATGTGGAAATGGTGGAGCATCTTGCACGTCTTAGCAAAATTACTTACATCATGGTTCCATATATGGAGCTGCACAACGGAGAACCGTTAAGTGCCAAACTCGGTTTATGGCATGTAGCCACTTTTGATGAAAGGACTTTTGATTCCTTGAAGAGCAAAGGTCTGGAAATTCGCACGTGGGTTTTTCGATGTCCGGGCGCGTGGGGACGTCCATTATGGAGAATACCATTGGCAAAGGCGAGAGCGTATCTTTTCAATCAGCGATATGACAACAGAAGGCAGATCGTCTTTGAGCTAAGAAGGAAATCGTGACGGCTACCCCAAGACGTATTGATCATATCACCAATCAAGTAATTCTGGTGCCATTGGGCGAATGCATGACAACCTTCCTTCCGCCCCTCCATTGATCGTCGGGATGCTCGTATCCTCCTTTCTTTAGATGCGCACCGGATGCTGGATCCCCCATATCTGCTACGGCAGTCACGAGCCCCCTTCCGGTTGAATATCTGTCATGATTTTCATAACTTACAGACAAGATTTGCTGAAAAGCGCCGCATCGATGCATAAAATGACAGTGTTCGGATTTCTTTCATGCGAGACTCTTCTCCCTGGCAATCGGCCTCGCTGACGGTTCAATGGGAAGTAAGGGTATCCGGAGTGACACATCCTTGTTTCCCCTATGCTGATTTCGGTTAATCAAAGCAGAAAAGTGAACGGGGGATGAGTAGGTGTTTCCGAAAGAATTCTTGTTGTGATCCGCCGTCTTCAATGAGACTTTCTTATTCATATTAGGGAAAGAATGTCAAAAGAAACGCCAGAAATCGCCAGGCGGATTGCCAAACTCCTATTTGGAACGGATAATCTCGCAAAGGTGAGAGTCGCTTGGACACGTTCGAACCATATCTTGAACATCGAGTCTTGAAGCTATCCCCCAAAACGGTAGATGCAATTCTTTATCTTGTGTATCACAGTCGTGTTCGCAGTCTGAAGACCTGTTGACATTGTCATGGTAGACTGAAAAAATGAAATTTGGAGAGCGTATAATCAAAACGATATTTATCGACAAGTGTGAAATTATATGATACCGCCAATAGAGAAGCTCTATGCAAGGATCAAGAATGACGGCCACGTGCTTGATGTTGGGTGCTTTGGCTTTGCGCAAGTGGAACTCGCCAAGAGGCTCGGTTTACTGTCATTACATCACTCCGGAGTTGATTATTGCGAAGTGAAGGGCAAGCTACCCCCGGATTTCATTTTCCGAAAAGCGGATCTAAGCAAGGAGCCAATTCCATTTGAAGACGACCAATTTGATTTGGTAGTGGCAAGTCATATTATTGAGCACGTTAAGGATCCGATAAATCTGTTCGGTGAGTGTGCGAGGGTATGTAAACCTGGTGGGTATTTGTACTTTGAGGCGCCCTCTGAGCGATCACTGTTGTTGCCCAGCATGCCCTTTGAACGTGAAAAATTCTTTAGCCTTTCATTTTTCGACGATCCTACTCATCTTTCTCGTCCTTGGCCACCACAATCATTTTTCAGGCTTGCACGATATTATTCATTTGATCCACTGGATGTTGGTTATCTGACTTCCGTTGGTCATCGGGTGTTTTTTCCTTTTAGATTCTTGTATGCGCTAATTACGAAAAATGGAAAGCTCCTGGAACTTTCGTGTCGCGGAGCATTGGGATGGGCCAGTTTCCTTATCGCTCAGAAGCCAGTCGGGATTAAAGGTAGGCCCGAATTCAATTATTACATTCCTGCTGACCGTTAATGTCTGAGAATGAAGCCGATTGAATTGAGACAATGAAACGACTCTACAAATTCCTCGGTGCGTGCCTGTTTTATTTTTACAACAGCTTCCTCACGCATTTCCCCCTGTACTCGGTGAGGCATGCCTTTCTGAGGCACGTTTTTAAGATTCCCATCGGCACACAAACTTCCGTTCACATGGGCTGCTTCTTCGCGGGCCGCAATGTCTCGATCGGCAGCTACACGGCAATCAACCGGAATTGCTATCTGGACGGGCGGGTAAAAATCCGTATCGGCGACCGCGTGAGCATTTCCCCCGAAACATACATCATCTCGCTGACGCACGATGCGCAAAGTCGCGACCTTGTCGCCGTTGGGAAGGAAGTAGTCATCGAAGACTACGTGTGGATCGGAGCGCGGGCAATGATTCTGCCCGGAGTGACACTGTCAAAAGGATGTATTGTCGGCGCCGGAAGCGTTGTCACGAAGGACGTTCCGCCGTTCGATATCGTAGCCGGTGTTCCGGCAAAGAAAATCGGAGAACGGAACAAGGACCTGGACTACAAAGTCGTTTACTTTCCCTGCTTCAACTCCGACATGGTCCCGTAGCAACTTTGCCCGAAATTCAATACATTATTCCGTACCCCAATCAATTCTTCGCCTTGGATCATGAAAAATGCTAAGATTCTCATAACCGGGGGCGCCGGCTACCTCGGCTCGATTCTCGTCCCCACGTTTTTGCATCACGGTCACAGCGTGACCGTGCTCGACAACTTCATGTACGACCAGACGTCGCTCCTGGAGTGCTGTTCTCATGATGGCTTCCGAGTCCTCAAGGGAGATGCGCGGAACGAATCGACCCTGAAGGAGGTACTCAAAGGGCAGGACATTCTTATTCCTCTTGCCGCGATCGTCGGGGCGCCGGCCTGTGCCCTCGACCCCATGGCAACGCGCTCAACAAATTACGAAGCCGTGGCGCTGTTGAATCGATTGCGCTCAAAGGACCAGGTTGTGATTTTCCCGACGACGAATAGCGGTTACGGTATCGGACAGGATGGCGTGTTCTGCACCGAGGAAACGCCGCTCCGCCCGATCTCGCTCTACGGAAAGACGAAAGTGGACGCGGAAAAAGACTTACTCGACAGCAAGAACGTTGTAACATTGCGATTGGCAACGGTATTCGGGTTTAGCCCCCGCATGAGGCTCGATTTGCTGGTGAACGATTTCACCTACCGGGCATACCATGACCGGTACATTGTCCTCTTCGAGGCGCATTTCAAACGAAATTATATCCATATCCGCGACGTTGCCAAGGCATTTCTCTTTGCTATCGAGAATTTTGACCGGATGAAAAATGAGCCGTTCAACGTCGGTTTGTCCAGCGCCAATCTCTCAAAGTTGGAATTGTGCGAAAAGATCAAGGAACAAATACCCGGCTTCAACGTCTTCATGTCGGAAATCGGCAAAGACCCGGACCAGCGCAACTACATCGTGAGCAACGAAAAGATCGAGCGACTTGGCTATAAGCCCGACCACACCATCGAGATGGGAATCCGTGAGTTGATCAAAGGGTTCAGCATCATCACGAACAACAAGTTTGCCAATATTTAAGAAATGAAGCCGACGGCAAACGACAGAATCCTGGTCACCGGAGCGACGGGATTCCTCGGCTCGCACGTTGTGCCGGTCTTGAAAAAGGCATACGCCTCTGAAATTATCCCCGTTTCTTCCAGGGATTATGATTTGCGGCATCGGGAGGAGGTGGAGAAATTATTTGCGGCAGTGAAACCCACGCTCGTTGTTCATCTTGCAGCGAGGGTTGGCGGAATCGTTTCCAACAAGAAGTATCCCGTCGAGTTCTATTACGATAATATCCTGATAAATACGCACGTCGTTCATCAGGCATATCATTCGAACGTGAAGAAACTCGTCATGACATTCGGCGGATGCAGTTATCCTTCAACGGCCACTTCGCCCATTGATGAAAAGCAGATGTGGAACGGCTATCCGCAAAAAGAAAGCGCGGCGTATTCTGTTGCGAAGAAGATGCAGCTTGTTCAGTCGGTCGCCTATCGTGATGAGTACGGGTTCAACAGCATATCGTTGATTCCGGGAAATCTGTATGGCGAGTTCGACAATTATTCGCTGGAGCACTCTCACGTCATACCCGCCCTCATTCGAAAATTCTACGAAGCCAAGCGGGAAGGGAAGAAGTCCGTTCCCCTGTTCGGGACGGGAAAGCCGAAACGCGATTTTGTGTATGCAGGCGATGTCGCGGCCCTGTTCCCGTATTTCCTCGAAAATTATGATTCATCCGATCCTGTCAATATCTCTTCCGGGACCACCACTCCCATTGCCGAGCTTGCGGCGACGGTAAAAAAATACATCGGGTATACGGGAGCAATAGAGTGGGACATTTCGAAACCGGACGGTCAGATGGTCAAGATTTTCGATGTTACAAAGCTTGAGTCGCTGGGGTTGAAATGTCCCACATCGCTTGAGGAAGGCTTGCGGCGGACGATTGAATGGTTCTGCCGCGAATATGACCGCGGCGGGGTCCGCTTATGAAAGTGGGGATTATCGGAGGGAATGGATTTGTCGGCTCGGGCATTCGAAAATATCTCGAGAGCCAGCATATCGACACCGTTAATATCGAGCTGGAAAATTATGAGCGCCTGACCGGTTCATCTTTTGACGTGCTCGTCAATGCCAACGGTAATTCCAAAAAATATCTTGCTTCACAATCACCCAAAGAAGACTTCCGGGCTTCGGTTCAGAGCGTGGAGTATTCGCTCGTTGATTTCAAATGCGGTCTGTACGTATACTGTTCCTCCGTGGATGTGTATCCGGACCACGAACATCCCGGGATGAACGCTGAAGATACGGTGATTGACCCGAAAAAGCTTTCGTTGTACGGCTTTCATAAATCTCTTGGCGAGCAACTTGTTCAACGATATGCCGCCAGATGGCTGGTTCTGAGGTTTGGAGGGTTTGTTGGCGAAGGGCTTAAAAAAAATTCCATCTATGATATCCTTCATGGGGCGCCGCTGCGAGTGCACGTCGATTCTCAATACCAGTATCTGTCGACGGCGTCTGCGGGAGAAGTTCTCCTGACACTCATACAGAAGGGAATTGAGAACGAAGTCTTCAACGTTTGCGGCGATGGCTGCGTCTCTCTCCGGGAAATTACGAATGAGATACCGAAGTATCCGTTGCAGTATGCCGTCGAAAATCCCCCGCTCGAACATTATGAAGTATGTGTCAAGAAGCTTCTAAGGCACACCCGTGTATCGATGACCCGGGACACCGTATTCGCCTTTATTCGCGCCGCTCTCAAGGTCCCCGGAACAATTTCGTGAAGTAATACTATCGCCGCCTTTCTTCTCACTCGCGAATGAATCCCCCGGTTGCCGTCATCATTCCCACCTTCAACAACAAAGCACGACTGCGCCGGGCACTCGAGCAATGGGGAAAAGTGGATTATGACAATTTCACATTGATTGTTGTCAACGATGGCTGCACCGACGGAACGAAAGAGATGCTGGGAAAAGATTTCACGCGCGTTGTCCAGCTCTTCGGGGACGGCAATTTGTGGTTCACGGGAAGTTGCAACCTCGGTCTGAAATACGCGCTGGAGCATGAGTTCGAGTATGCCACGGTATTCAATGACGACAATTACGTTGAGCCGGATTTGCTCAAAGAACAAATCGCCTGCGCCCGCAGACATCCCGACAGCATTCTGGGTATCCGCTCGTACAAGCTGGGCACGGACAGGATCATCTGGGCGGTAGGTGGAATGATCACCAAGAGAGTTTTTGGCGTCGGAGTCACGTGGCTGAGCAAAAATGACCCGGACGACGGCAAAACGTATGAACAGGAATTCCCCGTCGATATGGTCGACGGCTCCGGGCAGTTTTATCCGCTCTCCGTCGTCCGGCAGATAGGTTTTTGGGACGATCATTACAAGATGTACTTCGCCGATTCAGAATACTCGTACCGCGCGAAGAGGAAGGGATTTCAAGTTATCAGCAATCCCAAAGCCATTGCCTGGCATGATTATCAGGAATCCGAAATCATTCAGAAGCGTATGAAGAGTTATCGTTCACAATTGCTGTACCTCTTGTTCAATAAGAAGAGCGGCTATAACATTCCGAATACGTTTCGCTTCTGGTTCAAGTATTTTCCCTTTCAAGCGCTCGTGACAATACCGCGCTACTATCTGGTGATGATGAAGAAGATCTATTTCGACCCCGTTTTCCTGAACAGAAAACCGCCGAGATGATCTTGGATGATAAGTTGATGGATCTCATTTCTCATTTCGCGGCAGCATTATGATTCTGAAACAGGATTGTACTCACTTTCCCGGCGACCGCCCATGCTCATTCCATAAACAGACGGGCGTCATTTGCACCGATTGCAAGCACTACGAGCCGGCCGGATTCGGAATTCTCATCATCAAACTGGACGCTGCGGGAGACGTTCTCCGTACCACGTCAATACTCCCCGGGTTGAGGGAGAAATATCCCCATGCGCATATCACCTGGGTAACACTTGAAAACTCCATTGAGATTTTCGACAACAATCCCCTTGTGGACAAAATACTATCGTATGAATCCACAGAATCGATAGCGCATCTTGCCGTGGAAAAGTTCTCTCTCCTCGTCAATCTCGACACGTCTTCCCAGAGCGCTGCCCTCGCTTCGTACTGCCACGCCGATGAAAAACTCGGGTTCGGGCTCGACACAAAAGGGAAAGTCTTCTGTTTTAACAAGGAAGCTGAAACCTGGTTCGAAATGGGCGCTTTCGACCATCTCAAGAAGCGGAATACCCGAACGTACCAATCATTGATGCTGGAAATCTGCCGGCTGCAGCCTCGCGATTTTGAGATTATCCTGAATCTCACAGTAGATGAGCTGGCCCGGGCGAAGGATTTTTCCCAAAGCCATGGGATGGATCTGTCCCGTCCTGTCATCGGAATGAACACGGGTGCGGGCCCCCGCTGGCAACAAAAAAAATGGACACTGGAAGGGTACCGGGAATTGATCGTCAAAATCGTGAATGAAACGAATTACACGGTCATTCTCTATGGCGGCAAGCACGAGCGGGAGCGAAACGCAGAGCTTTCAGGCATCGACCGGAAGCGGGTCATTGCCGCCGATACCGAGGGATCGCTGCGCGATTTCTTTTCTCTGCTCAGCCTGAGCGATGTCGTGATTACCGGTGATACGCTCGCGCTCCATGCTGCAACGGCGTTGAAGAAAAGGGTCATTGCAATTTTCGGGCCCACCTCCGTCTCGGAAATTGAAACGTATGGCCGTGTGCGCAAGGTGCAATCCGAGACGGTTGAATGCCGCTGCTTTTATCGACCCGTTTGCACACAAGACGTGAATTGCATGAACACCATCCCCGCGGAGAGAATCTACAACCTCCTTCAGGACGAAGTCGGGAAAATTGCGCCCGACAAAAAAGCATCGGCGCATACAGATGTCCGGCCGCACTGATTATTCCGCCGTTGTGCGATGAGGATTCTCATTGTCACCGCCTACCTCCCGCATCCTTTATCCGGACACGGCGGCGGTGAGTACGTTTATGGTCTGGTCAAACATCTCTCAGAATTCCACGAAGTCTCCGTTGTATCTTTTGCGGATGAGCAGGAAATGGAACTATCGGGAGATTTGAAAAACCTTCCCGTCCGGTGTCATGTCATTCCACGCAGAAAAGGGAATCAGAAAAATCCGCTCCGGAATTTCTCGCTATTCGCAGTGCGTATGTTTCAACTGGCGCGCAGCATTATCCTGTGGCAGCCGTATTACATCAGCAAGTACCGGAATCGACGGATGGCACGTCTCATCGCACAGGAAACAACGACGACGACGTATGACATTGTTCAAACTGAATTTTCCCAGATGGGACAATACGTCCGGTTTGTCCGGAGCGGGAAGAAGGTACTTCGGGAACACGACGTGATGTTCCGTCCGGCGTACCGGCAGTACCGCAAGGCGCCGCTTGTCACGAAGCTCGTCTACTTCGCCGAGTGGTGCCACTGGGCGCTGTATGAGCGGAAAATGGTACAGCGATTTGACCGTATCCTCACATTTACCGAACAGGACAGGAGTCTCCTTAGCCGGCTGACGGGCGTGCACACCGTCAGCTACAACCCGCGCGGAATCGAAATCCCGGAGGCCGTATCTGACTACTCGAGTCGTGAGCGGTATAGCCTTCTCTTCGTCGGGACGTTTAACCACATGCCGAATGTCGATGCCGCATACTGGCTGTGTTCTGAAATTTTTCCCGAGCTCCAGAAAGTGTGTCCGCAGTCGACGCTCTACGTCATTGGAAAAGATGCGCCGTCCCAGATCCGCGGGCTTGCGTCGAACAATCCGGGCATCAAACTTCTCGGGTTCGTTCCCCGCATCGAAGAATACATGAATCGCATGAGCGTTTTTGTTGCCCCGATTCGCACGGGCGGCGGGATCAAGACAAAGAACCTGCATGCGCAGAGTTACGGCATTCCGGTTGTCACAACGCCGGTTGGCGCCGAGGGGATCGAACGGGAATGTGTTGATGCCATGGTGGTGAAGAGGGAATGCAAGGAAATCGTCAACGGCATCATGACACTCTTCAGCGACACGGAGAGCGCCGCCGAGCTTTCCCGGAGGGGGCGTCAGGCGGCTGTACGGCACTATGCGTGGACTTCTGTTGCAAAAGATCTTGAGAATATCTACGGTACTTTGCTCAAGGGAGCGGCAAACCAGGAATCGTCAATGGTTCATTAAGGAGAATCTCATGGCAAAACAAAAACAAACAGTGACAAAAACGCACGACCGGCAGCCTTCCTGGTTCGACAAGCTCTCGCCATTGAAAAAGGACCTCCTGTGCATCGCGGCGATGTACGTTCTGGTTCTGATCCTTTTCAACAAGATCATATTCAGCAATATGGCGTTCACAGACGGGGGCGACAATGCCAACGCGATTGCCTGGCAGAAAGCGGCGGACCATGTTGTTGAGACGCAGGGCCCCGAACAACAATTATGGATTCCGTACGCCTTCAGCGGGATGCCGGGGTTTGGAAGCTTCGCGGTACCTATTCGACCGCGAGAAATAAATTTTCTCCAAACATTGCTTTATATCCCGGGTAACCTTCTGATGCTCGGCAGTCAATGGGGATGGGAAGTTTGGTACTATTTTCTCGCCGGGGTTTTCATGTTTCTTCTGGCACGCGGGTTGAAGTTCTCGCAGATGCCGTCCATGCTAGCTGCCCTGACGCTCATGCTGAACCCCTACGCCATCGGGTTGTCCCAGGCCGGTCAGGGCTCCAAACTCGTGGCCCTCAGTTACATCCCGTTGTTGTTCCTGTTGACACTTAAGTTGCTCGAGCGGCGAAACGCTTTGTACTTCGGCTTGCTGTGCGCTGCCGTCGGGACACTCTTGCTGGCAGGCCACGCGCAAATGGCATTCTACGGCTTTCTCATCGTCGGTTGTTATGTCCTGTACGAAGTCATTCTTGAACTCAAGCATCATGCGGCCGAGTCGGTCAAGAAAGTGCTGCTGTTTGCATGCGCGATCGCTATCGGATTCGCGATTTCGGCATACGTCTATCTCAGCGTCCAAGAATATGCGCAGTATTCAATCCGTGGTGGAGGTGACACCGGTGTTGCAGGCGGCCTGGGCTATGACTATGCCACGGGTTGGTCGTTCCATCCTTTCGAAACAGTTGATTACCTGATTCCATCATTTTTTGGATTCTCGAGTGACTACGTTACCGATTGGCAGGGACAACAGATGCCCATGCCCCTGTACTGGGGGTGGATGCCGTTCACGAGTTCGACGGTTTACATCGGTCTACTGCCGATCGTTCTGGGCGTGGTCGCCCTCGTATATTGTCGAAACCGGATGACCGTGTTTCTCGGGCTTTTTTCACTCCTGGCCCTGTTCATATCGTTTGGCAACCATTTGTCCGTTGTCTTCGACCTCTTTTTCAAGTATTTTCCCTACTTTAACAAGTTCCGGGTGCCAGTGATGATTCTCCATCTCATACCGATTACCTTCGGTTTGCTTGCGGCATACGGAACAGACTTCTTGATGGACTTGCCGGCTCGTGCCAAGGAAATCAATATGGTGGCTCTCAAGAAGAGATTGATGATGGCTCTCGGAGTTCTGGGGGGATTACTCGTGCTGGCATTGATAGCAAGAGGAGCAATCTACAATTTTCTTTCGGGTTTCATGTTCTCGAAGGAAGGCGACCTCCAGCAGTATGGCCGTCAGGCCGTGGAGGTCTTCAGGGAAAAAAGGTTTGACGTTCTTTTCAGCGATTATGTGAAATTCATAATTATTCTGGGCGTAATTACCATACTGGTCATTGCTTATGTCCGGGGGAAGGTCGGAAAAACCCTCTTCGGGTTTGGATTGATTGCTATCCTCGTGGCCGACCTTGCTTACCTCGACGATAAATATTATGTGGACCCGAAGCCTGCAACATCGATCGAGCAGGCGTTTGTTCCTGACGCAACAATTAACTTCCTGAAGACCGACACGACATACTACCGCATCTTCCCGGTTGGACAAGATCTGTTCAGGGACCGCTCGTACACATTCATGGCCAATTTCATTCCGTCCATCGGTGGGTACAGTCCGGCGAAGCCGAAGATGTATCAGGAAATGATAGACTTCGACCGGACTTCTGCCACCGCGCTTCCCGATGAATATGAATGTGCTCAACATGCTCAGCACGAAGTACATTATTGCTCCCGGCCGATTACCGGAGACAAACCTTCCCATTGTGAATGTGGACCAGGCAAGGAGCATGGCGGTCTACCTCAATCCGAATTACCTGCCGCATGCGTGGTTTGTGGATAGTATTGTGGTGGCGCGTAGCAAGCACGATGTGTTCGAGATTCTTAACTCCGCTTCGTTTGATGCGCGGCATGCGGCGATTCTTGAGAAAGACCCTCCGCTCCGGCCTGCGAAGCCCGATTCAGCGAGTGTGGCGGTCGCTGTGTATCAGTCCCGCGAGATCAAGCTCGACGTATCCACGACGGCGTCATCGCTCCTTGTCCTCAGCGAGGTGTATTATCCGGCAGGATGGAAGGCGTTTATCGACGGGAAGGAGACGGAGATTTACAAGACGAACTATGTACTGCGTTCCGTACTCGTGCCGCCGGGAAAGCACGCCGTCGAATTCCGCTTCGACCCGCCGGCCTATCAACTGGGATATAACATATCGATAGGTGCATGGATCGTGACGGCCGGTCTGATTCTTTTCGGACTGTTTCAGATTCCCGCCGTGAGGACGAGATTTGGCGGCAAGCGCGAGGAGAAAGAACCGGCCCCGGCCTCATAGGAACGCTCCCGGTGTGATGGCTGGGAGGGATCTGTGCTCCCGACCCACCGGCTTAGCAATCTGGTCCGATTACGAACCAGCCAAACAGACAGCTGACTAGTCGGACTCTACGGTTAGGCAAAAGGTAACCTTCTGCTCGGTACATTCGGGTCTGAAGGTTACCTTTTTCTTGGAAAACCTTGCGAAGGTTACAGTCCTCGCCGAACTCATCTCCTGCCCCCTTCTCTACAAGTAGAGAAGGGGAAGCGATTTCCCCGCTAACGTCCCTCTCTAATTTTAGAGAGGGACGTTAGGGTGAGTTTCGGACTTCATGATTCCAGCCAACCCCCTTTCTGAGAGGGACCCTCTCGCTCTGCCACCTCGCACACCGCCTGCATCGTCTAGATTGCTTCGTTGTCCCGCCCTTCTGTGCCAGAGGTGCATCCGCCTCTGGCGGAGACAAACTCAGGGCGGGACTCCTCGCAAAGACGGGAGCTTTTCCGTGCAGGCCGGAAGTGAACCTACACAAGGTCAGGCAAAAGGTAACCATCTGCGCTGTACATTCAGGGCTGAAGGTTACCTCTTTTCGTTCTGCTCGTGCCCAAATGGAATTTGGGAACGCTCCGGGCCGACGCTCGCTCCCGACCTGCTTGCGTAGAGTCCGGTCCCCAGACCGGACATCCAATCGTTGTCTTCTTCGATGGCGAAATTGCAACCCTGTCCGTTTGCGAAACGGACTCTACGGATTCGGTCTGCTTCTCATACGGTCGGGAGTACACCTGTCCGCCTTTTTTCTGGCGGAACTCCCTCCCGGCTCAGTGGGCTTTGTTGCTACTATCCTCTCAGCCATTCCGTATATTCCCCTTCCCAGATTTATGGGGGAAGGGGAGGTAAAAGGTCATCCGACCGGGAGCGGCTATGGCACAGCCTGCAGAGTGAACCTTCGCAAGGTTCGATCTTAGAAGTTTCCTGGCAAACCTGCGAAGGGTAAGCGGGCGGAGAAATAAAAAACGGGTCGTATCTACGACCCGTTGCATTGTGGAACCCGATAACCTCGCGTGTACTTACTGCTGTTCCGTCATATCACGCTGTGCTCTCCGGATGGCTTTATTGCGTTTCACCCGCTTTTCCACCGAAGGCTTCGTGAAATATGAACGCCGCTTCACTTCCTTCAGTATTCCCGAGCGCTCATATTTCTTTTTGAAGCGCCGGATTGCGCGGTCGATGTTTTCATTCTCTTGAACAACGATTCCGACCATCGCAGTCACCTCCTTTCGGATGAAATATTCGTACCATGATTCTTTACACTTCCAACTTGAGATTCTCGATGAGCGTTCGTTGACCCTGCTTCTCAAATGAAACGACGATTGCCTGGCCGCCGCTCGATGTTCTTGTCTTACTCATGACTCTGCCGACATCGTTCCATTCGGTATGGAGAATCGATTGACCGACGTTAAAACTTTCCTGGGGACTGTACACCACGGCTGAGCTTACGTCGCCTTTCTTTCTCTCCTCATCACTCGCTAGTGCCTTGAGGTCGATGAGGCTCATGTGATGGCATCGTGTGCACCGGTACCAGACTTTCTCCGTACCGGCTTGCATGTCTCCGACGAGTGCCATGCGTACCGTTTTGTTACAATGAGCGCAGAAGAGCTCACTATGTTTTGATCGCGTCATGCAACAATCTCCTTTATTAGGGTTCATGATTCGATGAAAGGTGCAGGAGGTAAAGCGTGGTTCTTTGGTTGCCACGTGCGCTGGCGGTAGATCCAGTCCCCGGAATGATGCAAACCGCGTACGAACGAACAGCACCTCATTATATAATATACAGAATTTCCGACTTCGAATCAATAGCCTCCGCGTAGAATTTTGCGTCCAGGTCGGCGTTCCGGCATCGCAGAAATGCTGTTTTCCCATCGTTTTCGCTAATTTGAAGGTAGGGACGCTGAGGATCTACTATTCCGATACTCTGTGCATGGGGTGTGCTTCAGTGTTGAAAATGACCTTATCGAAGGGCAGTGCATCTTCAGGCGCGAACAGCAGGTAGAGGTATTTCAGGGTCTCTGCCAGGAAGAAGCTGTCCATCTGGTCGAGTTGTTCTTTCGTTGTCACATCCTTCAATGCTGCATAGCCCGAATCCGTTCTGCAGTATTTGACAAGGTTCTGGTAGAACACCTCTCCCATCTTCAGATACCTCGGGTCTTTTGTGTAATGATGCAGGTAGTACGCCGATTCGATGATTTCCGGTCGCAGGACGTAATGCGCGTTGGTCACTTTCATCGTCGTGTAATCAATGGACTCGGGTTCGATCCCGTACAGGTTCCACATCCTGAAGGAAGACTCCTGGAGTCTCGCGGCACGGGCAGTATCGCCCGAGAGCGCGAGGACTGCGGGGAAGAAGGCGTCGAGCGCCCCGTAGGATGTTCCCGTCCGCTTTCCGGTTTCCATGTTCACCTGGCAGTACCACAAGCCGTTTGCCGTGGAATCGGCGAGGTACCTGTTGATCGCCGTGATGCTGCTGTCCCACATGGCCTTGCAGTCTTTATCGCCAAAGAGCAGCCACGACTTCAACAAATACTCGTAGTAGGAATCGATCATTCCGCTGATATGACTGGTCGAGTCGATCCACACGCCCGTTTGCACATTGATGACGGTGCCCACGAGTCCGATTTTTGAGCGCCGGTTGAACAATTGCACCACGGCATTTTTTGCTTTATTGTAATAGACCGGGTTTCGGGTGATCTTGGATACCATGCCGAACTCGACAAGGCATGTGCCGATCTCAGCCGGATTGTTGAGCGGGTCACGGGTTTTTCCAGTGAGAAGATTTACATACCGGTAGGGCATGCCCGTCGGTGAATCGAATACCGGCAATAACCGTCGTGCCAGATCTTCCGCCAGCTCCATGAATCTCGAATCGCCGTCAAGCTGGTACGCGGCGATCAGCCCGCCGAGCAACCGGATGGTGATTTCAAAGCTCTGCACTTCGATGTCTTTATGAAATGACAACCGCTCGAAGATCAGGAGCTTTGCGTCGGCTGCTTCCTTTTTCAGCCGCATCAATTCCATCGTATCGAACGCATCGACGGGCGTCATGACCAGCGGGGTGCTATACCAATCGCGATAGCTCTTGCTCAACGGTCGCAAGGCGTCGTGTCCCCATGCGTACTGTTTGTAGGCATTCCATGCATGCAAGAATTCGGTCTTGACCATGTCGGCGGTCACGGTCGTTTGCTGCGAAACCGCCGGAATGCTTACAAGAAGCGTCGCAAGGGCGACGGCAAGGATGCGGGGTAGTGGATATTTCATGGTGTATTCTTTCTTGTGATAACTTTACCGCAGTACTGTATAAATATAACGGGAAGTTCTCCGATTGTCAACTATACTCAGGAATGTCTCCTCAGGTACTGCATGCGTGCCGGGAGGGAGCTTCGCCCCCGACCACCTGGCGCCCTGTTTGCATCGTCTGGATTGTGAGCGCCTCTGGCGCCATGGCGCTTTGCGCCACTTCGTCGTCCCGACAGAAGAGGTCGGGACTCCTCGCAAAGACAGGTAGGCTAACGCGGGACTCGCAAAGACGGGACCTGTTCCGTTCAGCTCGCGAGCGGTTGACATTCATATGGGGTCGCACTATATTGCATTTGGGAATTCTGTTTTCCTCCAATAACACAGCGGAAATCACGAAGTGAATAAGCCCGATGCAAGCCTCTTCATTCAGATGGATGATGGAAGATGAAAGATTGATGATGGAAGATGGAAGATTGATGATGGATGATGTACGGAATTGCGGGAACGAAAAATAGAAACCGGAGAAGGGGGATGAAAAAAATCGGTGTTCTGCGATTGCAGGTACTCTTGCCCGGGATTCTTCTATGTTCCATTGTCCAGATCTCTTCCGCCGTCACGTTCATTGGTCTGGTCAACAATGGGACGAGCAAATATTCGATCTTCGTCCCAGCCGGCGCTCATCCGGGGCTGGCGGCGAGCGCCGACACGCTGCGCCGCTATATCTATGAAATCTCGGGTGCCAACCTCCGGATCACTCACCTCCGCATAAAACCAGGACTCCAGATTGTTCTCGAAGCCGGAAAATCCTCGGACCGGAAGTTTAGCGTTAGTTCCCTCGGAGACGATGGTTTCCGCATCAAGACGGTTGGGAAAAACATCTTTGTGACTGCAAGAACGAATCGTGGGATTCGGAATGCGGTTTATTCCTTCCTCGAACGATATCTGGGATGCAGATGCTATTCTGCCGATGGATGTGTCATTCCGCACCGGACTTCCATCTCAATCGGCAACATCGAAGACACGGAGGTCCCCGCGTTTTCGTTCCGGGTTCCCTACTACGCCGAGGGATTCAATCCGCAATATATCCGGTGGCACAAACTCAATAACGAGCCGCGCGACAGCGCAAAGGGATTTGTCATTTCTTCGAATTGGGGGATGTGGGTACATACTCTTGAGCGGCTCGTCCCGCCGGAGAAATACTTTTCGACCCATCCCGAATACTTCGCCTATAAGAACGGCGTTCGAATTCCCGACCAGCTTTGCCTTTCCAATCCGGATGTCCTACCGCTTGTGATCGACGCGCTCAAGAATGAGGTCGCAAAAAACCCAACCGCACGGTATTGGTCGGTGAGCCAGATGGACAACTACGGTTTCTGCGAATGTGCGGATTGCCGGGCGGTGGACAGCATCGAAGGGTCGCCGAGCGGAAGCGTCATCCGGTTTGTCAACAAAGTGGCGGCGGCATTTCCGGAAAAGATCATTTCAACACTGGCATACCAGTTCAGCCGGAAAGCGCCTTCCCACGTGAAGCCCGCGAAGAATGTCAATATCATGCTGTGCACGATTGAATGCGACCGTAGCAAGCCGATCGAAGCGGATAGTTCGCAGGAGGGATTTCTCTATGATCTGAAAGAGTGGACGGCGCTGACGCACAATATAATTGTGTGGGATTACGTCATCAATTTTTCCCATGTCGTAATGCCGTTCCCGAATTTCCAGGTGCTTCAACCCAACATCCGTCTCTTTGCGAAGTATGGCGTGAAAATGTTGTTTGAACAAGGGTGGATAGCGGGCAGCGGCGAACTGGAAGAGCTGAGAGCGTATGTGCTGTCTCAGCTCATGTGGAACCCCGGGGCGAATGCCGATAGCATCATGCACGATTTTCTCGGCGGATATTACGGCCCCGCGGGAAAATACATCGAGCGGTACATCGGGCTTCAGACCGAAACCCTGAACAAATCAGGCAAGGCACTCACGTTGTATGAGCCGCCGGGAGTCCATTCAGACGATTACCTGTCTCCCGCTTGGTTGAAACGCTACTTCAGCCTGTTGGACTCGGCCTCCGTTGCCGTCGGGGGCGACTCGGTTCTTGCCCATCGTGTGGAAATGGTCAAACAGTCCGTGCGCTACGCAACGCTGGAGGTTGCGAAGAAGATGATCCTGAGCGAGGACTGGTTGTTTGAGAAGACCGCTTCGGGGACTTATGCCGCCAGAAGAGATATGATGAATACTCTGTTTGAATTTACGTCGACGGCAAGGAGATATGGTCCTCCGCGACTGCATGAAAGCAGTAATACGCCGGACGAGTATTCGGAAAACATGACAGAGTATTTTCAGAAAGGAGTTGTCAACCATCTGGGAGTAGGGAAGAAGATTCAATTCGGAATTCCCCCATCCCCGAAGTTCCCGGCGAATGGACCGTCCACCTTGATCGATGGCGTGAAGGGGACGGAAGATTATGAGATGCTGTGGCTCGGCTGGGAAGGGACCGACATGAGCGCGACAATCGACCTCGATACCGTACGGGAAATTAGATCAGTGGAAGTGGACTGTCTGGATGACAACCAGAGCTGGATTCTCTTCCCGAAGAGAATAGAAATTGCTGTATCAGTTGATGGGAAAGCATTCGTCGATGCAGGAGTGATTGAGAACCCCGACGCGCGCAAACAGGTGGCAAAACAGACAAAGACATTTCTTATCAATCTTCAAGCTCCTCTGCACGCCCGGTATGTCAGGGTGGTCGCAAAAAATGTCGCCGAAGTCCCGGCCTGGCGCGGCGTGAAAGGTCTCGCCTGGGTCTTCGTCGACGAAATCATCATCCGATGAGCAATTAGCAGAAGCAAGAACCAGAAGGAAGAAACCAGAAATCAGAAGCCAGAAGCCAAAGGCCAATGGCCAGATAAACCGTCAACTGACAAACGAATTAACCAACCAACGATCCAACTAACGAACGACCCAACGAACAAACGATCCAACGACCCAACTCGAAATCCGATGAGAAAATACTTCTGTTTACTTTTCCTGATTGTTTTTACTTCTGCACTCGGTCAGCAGCGCTATGATCCTCCCAAAGACTCGCTCGTGCAACAAAAACTCCGCTGGTGGGGCGATCTTAAATTCGGACTGCTGATGCACTGGGGGACGTACAGTCAGTGGGGGATCGTCGAGAGCTGGAGTTTATGTCCGGAAGATGAAGGCTGGTGCGAACGGAAGGGGCCATACGCTTCCAACTATTTTGAATACAAAAAGGCCTACGAAAATCTCAAGACAACGTTTAATCCCGTCAGATTCAATCCCGACGCATGGGCAACGGCGGCGAAAGACGCGGGTATGAAGTACGTCGTGTTTACCACCAAGCATCATGATGGATTCTGCATGTTCGACACGAAGCAAACCGATTACAAGATCACCGACCCGGCATGTCCGTTCAGCTCGAACCCGAGGAGTAATGTCGCCAGAGAAATCTTTGACGCGTTCCGCAAGCAGGGACTCGGCGTTGGAGCGTATTTTTCGAAACCGGACTGGCATTGTCCCAATTACTGGAATCCGTACTTCCCGCCATTCGACCGGAATGTGAATTATGACATCAAGAAGTATCCGGGAAAGTGGGAAGCATTCAAGACTTTCACGTTTAACCAGATCAGAGAGCTGATGAGCGACTACGGCCGAATGGACATCCTCTGGCTTGATGGCGGATGGGTGCAGCCGGTGACAGCGACATCCCCGCACGAGGGGAAAGGACCGATCGATCAGAACATCGACATGCCGAAAATCGCGGCAATGGCACGCTCACTGCAGCCCGGACTTATTGTCGTCGACCGCGCGGTAGAAGGAGAATATCAAAACTACCTGACGCCCGAGCAGGAAATTCCCAGGGAGCCGCTTCCCTACCCGTGGGAAACGTGCATGACGATGGCGACCTCGTGGTCATATGTCCCGCATGATAATTACAAACCGGCCCGGCAACTCATCCATACGCTGGCCCGGATTGTTTCCCGCGGGGGAAATCTTCTCCTGAACATCGGACCCGGTCCCGACGGCGAGCTGGACTCGGTGGCCTACAGCCGGCTGAAAGAACTGGGAGCGTGGATGAGCGTCAATAGTGAAGCGATCTATGGAACGCATCCCATCGCGCCGTACCAGTCAAACAAAATTGTTTTCACCTCCAAAGATGATGGTTCCGTGTTCGCAATCTACCTGGCGGGAGACAATGAGCATTCCCTGCCTGCGTCGATTTCGCTCGGCTCATTCCTTCCGAAGCACGGGAGCAAGGTAATGCTCCTCGGGACAAGGGAGAAACTAACATGGGAACAAGAAGGCGAGAATTGCATCGTTCACGTTCCCTACTCGATGAGGAACAATCCGCCGTGCGACTATGCGTGGGTGCTGAAAGTTGCGCAGTGATGTGGATTTTCCTTATAAAATGAATATCTTAGAGAACGGTAGAGCATCATTCTCATTATTGCGAACTCTGCTGACCCCACCTTCCGTCCTCCCCTTGGTAAGGGGAGGAAACTTCTCCCCCTTTTTCAAGGGGGAGAATACAAGAGGGAGTCTGGAGCACACGCCTTAACCTGAGTTACTACCGCGGGGGAAAAACAATGGAAATCCAATGATTGCTACGGCCGAAGAACATATGAATCTCTCCACCAAACGCCTCATAAAACAAAACGTTTTCCGATTTCCCTTCGTACACGTAATCGGATTCTTAATCTTGTTAGTCTCGAACTCCGCCTGGAATTTTCCACAGCAGATATCTGCCACAGGAGAGAATCGTGTCGGTTCAAAGTACAACGGCGGGACGTTTGTCACGACGGGCCAGACAGTGAAGCCCGCAGGGAAAACGATTGCCTTTGCAGGCCGTCCGGTTGACCTGGTACTCTCGGCCGACTCTCAAGTGGCGTACGTGAAAAAAGTCAACGGGCTGGTAATTGTCGATGCGGATTCAATGAAGATCCGCCAGGAAGTGCCGTTTGACAAAGAGGAGGGGGGCTCGATGCACGGTATCACTGTCTCCTCCGATGGAAAGCGAATCTATCTTACGAGTTCTGGCAGTCTGCTGTGGGAAGCCCGGCTCAATGACAGCAGTAAATGGTATTGGAGTAGAAGAATCGACATCTCCGGAAGCGGGCAGGGAGATTCGTATCCGTGCGGCGTTGCCGTGAGCGCTGACGGCTCGCACGCCTACGTGGCGCTCTCGCGCAGCAATTCATTGGCGATCGTCGACCTGGATGCAGGCAAGCTCGAGGCTGAAGTTGCCGTCGGAGTTGCTCCGTTCGACGTTGTCCTGTCGCCGGATGGTAAGATCGCGTACGTATCGAATTGGGGCGGACGCAGACCGTCACACGGCGAACGCGTCATGAAATCGTCCGGCACTGAAACGCTTGTAGATGAGCACGGTCTTCCAACCAGCGGAACAGTATCGGCGGTCGACCTCACATCGCGCGCCATGATCGAGAGCGTTGCCGTCGGTTTGCATCCTTCGGGCATGGTGCTGCGGCACGATGGTTCTCTGCTGTTTATTGCCAATGCGAACTCGGACAACGTCTCAATCATAAACACAAAGACATTCAAAGTACTCGAAACTATCAAGGTCCGGCCTGACGCCGCATTGCCCTTCGGCAGTATCACCAATGCCGTGGCGTTGAGTACCGACGGCAAAATTCTGTATGCGGCAAACGGCGGGAATAACGCCGTCGGGGTGATCTCATTGGGCGACGTAGGGCATCGCAAAAGCAAAGTGCTCGGGTTTATTCCGACCGGCTGGTTTCCCGCTGCCCTGGCAGTCGATGGAAAACGGCTCTTTGTTGCTAACGCGAAAGGTGAGGGCTCGCGCCAGGCTGATTCTGCAACGCACAAGTGGCATGTCAAATGGCAACGGGGAACGATGAGTCAAATCCCTGTTCCCGGGTCATCGACGCTGGCAAAGTACACGAAGGAGGTCCGTGAGCTATCGCTCGTACGGCAATCCCTGGATGCATTCAAGCCGGCGCAGCGTGGCGTCAAACCGGTTCCCATCCCAAAACACGCGGGCGAGCCGTCGGTGTTTCGTCATGTCGTCTACGTCCTCAAAGAAAATCGATGTTACGATCAGGTCTTTGGCGATATGAAACAGGGCAACAACGACCCTGACCTTTGCATCTACGGCCGGGACGTGACCCCCAATCACCATGCGGTGGCGGAGCAGTTTGTGCTTCTGGATAACTACTATTGCAGCGGCATTGTGTCCGCCGACGGTCATCAGTGGGCGACGCAGGGTATCACGACGGATTATCAGGAAAAAGCATGGGGAACGTGGTCGCGCAGCTACGATTTCGGTTCGGACCCGCTCGCGTTCGCGCCGACCAATTTCATCTGGGATAACGCACTTCTCCACGGGCTCTCGTTTCGCAATTACGGCGAGTTTGATTTTCCGGCGGTCGAACCCGACACCGTCACATGGCCCACCGTCTACGACGACTTCATAAACAAAAAGGGAAAAGTGAGCTTTCGTCCGTGGGTGCCCCTCGAGCCCCTCGTGCCCTATACGTGTCCGACCTATCCGGGATGGAACCTTCGTATCCCGGATGCTGTGCGACTCGACCGTTTTATGAGGGAATTCGAGCAGTACGAGAAGAACGGCGACTGGCCCAACCTCGTCTTTGTGTATTTACCCCAGGATCATACTTCGGGAAACCAGATCGGTGCTCCGACTCCGCGTGCCCATGTCGCAGACAACGACCTCGCGGTGGGAGGACTCATCGAGGCAATTTCGAAAAGCCCGTTCTGGCAGAACACGTGCATTTTCGTCAATGAGGACGATCCACAAAACGGGTTCGACCACGTGGACGGACACCGCTCGCTGTGTCTGGTCGTCAGTCCCTACACAAAACGCGGGAAGGTCATCAGCAAATTCTACAACCAGAGTTCTGTCCTCCACACCATCGAGCGCATCCTCGGCCTTCCGCCGATGAACCAGCTCGACGCGCTCGCGCCGACCATGGAGGATTGTTTTACTCCACACCCGGATTTCACTCCGTATGCCGCATTGCCGAATACTATTCCGCTCGACGAGATGAACAAACATGCGTCAATCATCGACGGCAAGCAATCTCCAGACCGGACGATGGGGGAAATGTTCGACTTTTCAAGGCCCGACCGCATCGACGATGACCTGTTCAATCGAGTTCTCTGGTTTTCGGCCAAAGGTCCGGACATGCCGTATCCCGAGCGTTTTGCAGGAGCGCATGGCCGCGGCCTCAAAGCGCTCCATCTCAGACTCGATTCCGCAGGACGAGAAGATGAATGAGGAAATTATCGTGGAGTGATGGATGGTCGACAAGACCTCACCTATTGCGCCAGAGGCGCATCTCCTCCCGAGGCGGATGAGCCTCAGGCTCAAGCCTCTGGCTGAAATCCTCTCCTGAGAGGAGAGGATGTAATGGCTCAGTTCTCATGTCGCGAATGTCTAGCGCCCTCTCCTTTTAGGAGAGGGCTACGGGTGAGGTCTCCCGTGGATTGCCATCGGGCTAGGGGAGGTCTCAAAATATATCGGCGGTCATTTCATTAGCATAAAGGAAATACTATGGGCACTTATAGACTCTCAAAGAAAAGAAACCTCATCGATGGAATCATGAAGAATATAACGATGGCAGGTCTCTTCGTCCCGACCATCTTTGTTCTGTTCTCTACGTTGGTGGTGGCAAACGTCAAGCTTCCGTCAATCATCTCCGACAACATGGTTCTCCAGCGCAACTCGAAAGTAAAAATGTGGGGATGGGCGTCACCGGGCGAGAAGATCCGGATTCGAGCGAACTGGCTGAAATCCGCCGTCTCCGTCACGGCAGACGACAGCGGGCGATGGATCACCGTACTGAAAACGACAAAGGAAGGCGGCCCCTACACGCTCACACTTACCGGCAAGAATGTCGTGAAAGTCAAAAACATCCTTCTCGGCGAAATCTGGGTTTGTTCGGGGCAATCGAACATGGAATTCACAATCGATATGCTCGGCGGGTGGGACGCGTTCTATCCTAAGGAAAAAAAGGAGCTTGAGAAAAATGACTTCTCCCGGATCCGCCTGTGCCAGGTTCAAAAAGCGACATTGGAAGTTCCAGCCGACACCTGCACCGCATCCTGGTCTCCGGCGAATGTCAAAAATGTTACAAACTTCAGCGCGACCGCATACTTTTTCGGAAGAGAACTTTACCGGAAACTTCATGTCCCCATCGGATTGATCTCCTCGAATTGGGGTGGAACGCCGGCTGAAGCGTGGACGGAAAAGAGCTATCTGGAAACAGACCTGGACCTGAAGTACTATCTCCAGGCGCCGAACTCCAACGGGTGGGTTCCAGGCCGCCCGTCGGTTCTCTTCAACGGCATGATCCATCCAATCCTGAACTATGCCATCCGGGGAGTCATCTGGTACCAGGGAGAAGCCAACCGCAACGATGCCGACACGTACGGACGGCTCTTCGCAACCATGATCCGGAATTGGCGTGAGGCGTGGGGACTTGGCGACTTCCCGTTCTACTATGTCCAGATCGCTCCGTACAAATATGACGAGCCGTTTCCCTCGGCGGCGTATTTGCGCGAAGCACAGTTGAAGACGCTTTCGGTGGCGAACACAGGAATGGCCGTGACGATGGACATCGGAAATGTCGGCAATATCCATCCGAAAAATAAGCAGGAAGTCGGCCGACGCCTGGCGCTCTGGGCGCTGGCGAAAACGTACGGGAAGAAAGTTCCAGCTTTCTCCGGTCCGGTTTTCAGAGAAATGAAAAAAGAGGGTAGCGCCATTCGGTTGTTCTTCGACCATGCCGAAGGCGGTCTGGTCGCCAGAAATGGCAAGCTGACATGTTTCACTGTAGCGGGAACTGACGGGAAGTTCGTCGATGCTGACGCAGCGGTCGATGGGAACAGCGTCGTTGTCTCGGGTGGAAGTGTCGTCGACCCTGTTGCGGTGAGATTTGCGTTCACGAACACGGATTCTTCAACCCTCTTCAACAAAACCGGACTGCCGGCGTCATCGTTCAGGACGGATACGCTTCCGTTTCTCGTTCGCAACGTGCGCATCGGGATTACGTGGAGAAACGGCTCCAGCGTCCCCCTGGCAACAATGATGTGCCTGGACTCTCTCGTCCAGATCCGATACACCCTGGATGGAAGCGAGCCGTCCTTCCAGTCGTCACTATTCAGCGGTGGGGTTGAGCTTCTCCAATCGACCAAAATAAAGGCGAGGGCATTCAAAGGACAAACGCCGTCCTTGCTCATCGCCGAAGCCTCGTATCTCAAACATCTTGGCATCGGAAAGAAGATCGCCATTGTAAACAAATGTTCGGAGCGGTATACGGGTGGAGAGAATGCCCTGCTCGACGGCTTGAGAGGGTCGCTGGATTACGGAGACGGGCACTGGCAGGGGTACCAGGGAGTCGACTTCGAGGGAGTGATCGATATGGGAGATACCGTCGAACTCCATCATCTCGCGGCCGGTTTTCTTCAGAATAACCCTTCCTGGATTTTTCTTCCGGTCAGTATTGTGTTCAGTGTCTCCGTCGACGGAGTGACCTTTACGAAAGTTTCGGAAATTCAGAACGACGAATCTCCCAAACGCGAGGATGCATTCGTGAAGCTTTTCGAGGCAACCTGTTCCGACGTAAAAGCCCGGTATGTGAAAGTCCATGCTGCGAACATGGGCGTCTGCCCCGATTGGCATCCGGGCAAAGGCAACAAAGCGTGGATGTTCATGGATGAGATTGTTGTGGAGTGACGGATGGCCCACGAAACCTCACCCGTATCTTACTCCTAGTGTCCTGTCTTGGAATTAGGCTGATTAAGTTTCGCGGCTTTTAACCCTCACCCCTTTCCCCTCTCCCGAATTCGGGAGAGGGGAATTGAAGGGGAGAGGGTAACAAAGGACATAACGATCCCCGGGCATTTGAGTCACACGATGGTAGAAGGACGAGCACGGTTTCATCCTTCCTGAAAATTTCGTATTTTCTATTGCTCAGTACTCAATAATTTCCATGGAACAATGCCCGATCATAAAGAAACGCTTCAGCTTCACGTTGCAAATTTTTCGTTTCACGACCTCTACAAACCCGAGAAACTCGCTGGACTAACCCGACTTTTCTTCGAAGAAGTTCAGACCAAAGACCCGGAGGTTTTCAAACGATTCGACGAATACCGCCGGACCAAAGGCGCCGGAATGTCACATCCGGAGATATCCCGCCGGCTCATCGAAATGGCTCCCCACCTGAGCAATTTCATCGCGCACTTGTTCGGCGTGGAAAACGAGCACGGTTCCCATCTCCGTCAGGCTGAGCGGGACCAGATCATTTTCAAATTCAAAAAAGAATTCTTCGCGCGTCGTGCACTGAAAAAATATTCTCAGGATCAGGCAAAGGCTTTTGACCTCAATTCACTTGACGCACAAGTGAGCGTTTTGAAATCGTTGCGGCCCGCCAAGCTTCCTTTAGATCCAGAACTCGAAGCTGCAGCGCTTATCATGGAGCTTGTCGAAAAAGATAAATCGTTCCGCGCACTGCCTACCGATGCACTTAGAAAAGAATTTGCAGCCTTACAGGAGAAGCTAAAGAAGTCCGGACTCTTTGATGGCGTGATTCTCCTCGATGCCGGCGACGAGTCGCTGAAGAAAACCCTCCAGGGCGTATTTACCGTCGTTGAGCAATGGCTCGTTGCCCATTACTACCGTCAAACCCCTTCGATGAAGGAGTGGATCACGTTTAAACTCCCTCACGCGATGGATTATTCAAATCTGGTGGAACTGCGCGTGCTCAATGGCCCGGTGCCGGATGAAAAAGTCGGGCCTGAAGAGCACTACCGGAGGCGGGAAGGATTCGATCTGACGGACACGCGGTTCACTCCCCGTGAAGTCATGAGCGAGGTTGATTATTGCATTTTCTGCCATGAGCGGGAGAAGGATTCGTGCTCGCAAGGATTCCGCGAAAACGATGATTTCAAAAAGAATCCGCTCGGGTACGAATTACAGGGCTGTCCGCTCGACCAGAAGATCTCCGAATCTCATGTGCTGAAGAACTGTGGCGATTCGATCGGCGCTCTTGCTATTATCGCCATCGACAATCCGATGTGTCCCGGAACGGGCCACCGGATTTGTAACGACTGCATGAAAGCGTGCATCTACCAGAAACAGGATCCGGTCAATATTCCCCAGGCTGAAACCGGAATCCTGACCGATGTTCTGAAATTGCCCTGGGGTTTTGAGATCTATTCCCTGCTAACACGCTGGAATCCGTTGAACGTCGAGCGCCCGCACGCATTGCCCTATAACGGAAAAAATATTCTCGTCGTCGGAATGGGACCGGCAGGATACACGCTGTCTCATTACTTTCTGAATGAAGGCTTTGGTGTTGTCGGAATCGATGCGTTGAAAATAGAACCGCTTCCTGCCGACCTCGCCGGCGATGGCAAATCACCTTTCAAGCCCTTGAAGAATTTTGATTCGATCGTCCACAAATTGAGCGAGCGCGTTCTTCTCGGATTTGGAGGCGTGTCCGAGTACGGGATCACCTCCCGGTGGGACAAGAATTTTCTGACGGTAATCTATCTGAATTTACTGCGCAGACAACACTTCCGGATCTACGACGGAGTTCGCTTCGGCGGAACGCTGACGCTCGAAGATGTCTGGAACCTCGGGTTCGACCACGCGTGCCTCGCCGCCGGGGCGGGGAAACCGACATTCGTATCGGTCAAGAACAACCTGATCCGCGGCATCAGAATGGCAAGTGATTTCCTGATGGCGCTTCAGCTCACGGGCGCGGGGAAGAAAGACTCGATGGCAAATCTACAGGTGCATCTTCCTGCGATTGTCATCGGCGGCGGTCTCACTGCAATCGATTCGGCAACCGAGCTGATGGCGTATTATCCTATTCAGGTGACGAAAGCACGGCAGCGTTACGAAAAACTCCGCAAGAAATTTGGCAAAGAAGCCGTCGATGCAACGTTCTCCAATGAAGACCGTGAGATCCTGAAAACGTATCTTGCACACGCTGAGGCGATCGAACGCGAGCGGGCGCGGGCCAACGCAGCCGGTGAGAAGCCCAATTATATCCCGCTCATCCGTCAGTGGGGCGGGGTGCATATCTATTATAGGAAGTCGATACTCGACTCGCCGGCGTACCGGCTGAATCATGAAGAAATCATCAAGGGTTTTGAGGAAGGAATCGCCTTTGTTGAGAATATGGGCCCTGTCGAAGCTGTCCAGGATGAATATGGAGCGCTCAAGGAGATCAATTTCTCACGCATGGTGAAGGTTAACGGCAAGTGGAAGGATTCGGGCGAAGTGCATCGCATTCCGGCGCGGACACTTCTGGTTGCGGCCGGAACGGCTCCGAACGTGATGTATGAACGCGAGCGTCCCGGAACGTTCGAGCTGGATGAGCAGGATGAGTTCTTCGAGAGCTACACGGTGAAGGGGAAAAGCGAAGGAGAGTTTCAGTTTGAAAAGGCCAGGGAGAATGAGGTCGGATTTTTCACATCGCATGACTCGAACGGTCGGCGCGTGAGCTTCTACGGGGACAATCACCCCGATTTTGAGGGAAACGTTGTCAAAGCGATGGCATCGGCCAAGTTTGGATTCAAGAAGGTCCTGGAATTGTTCGAGGGGAAACTTGGTCGGGCGGGAGCGGTCGAGATACAGCGGTGGAACGACCTGAGCCGCAAGCTTGACGACGATTTAAGACCCGTCGTTGTGCGGGTCGACCGGCTTACTCCGTCAATCGTTGAGATAATTCTCCGCGCGCCACAGGCGGCGCGTCAGTTTCAACCGGGTCAGTTCTATCGTCTCCAGAATTACGAAACCGACTCGCCCAAAATTGACGATACGCTCCTGATGATGGAAGGTATCGCACTCACGGGAGCCTGGGTTGATAAGGAAAAAGGTCTGGTTTCCCTTATTGTTCTGGAATTCGGGGCAAGCTCCCGGATGTGCAGCATGTTAAAACCGGGACAGCGCGTTGTCGTCATGGGGCCGACCGGCGCGCCGACATCGATCGTGGAAAATGCCACCGCGCTGTTGCTCGGCGGTGGACTTGGTAATGCAGTGCTGTTCTCCATTGCGAAGGCGTTCAAGGAGAAGAACAGCAAAGTTCTCTACTTCGCGGGGTACAAGAAAGCCCAGGATCTTTTCAAGCGCGAGGATATCGAAGTGGCTGCGGATGTTGTGGTGTACAGTGTCGATGAAGGCGAACCGATAGGGACGAGAAGACCGCAGGACAAAACGTTCGTGGGGAATATCGTCAAGGCAATGGTGGCATATGCCTCCGGCGAGCTGGGAAAGACGGAAATTCCGCTGCGAGATGCGACACGCGTGATAGCAATCGGCTCCGACCGGATGATGGCCGCGGTCGCGGAAGCTCGGCATTCCATTCTCCAGCCGTACCTGAATGACCGTCACGTCGGCATCGCCTCGATCAACTCACCGATGCAGTGCATGATGAAGGCGGTCTGTGCGCAATGCGTGCAGCGGCATGTCATTCCCGAGACGAAAGAGGAGGTGTTCGTCTTCACGTGCTTCAACCAGGACCAGAAGATGGACGAAGTCGATTTCACCAACCTCAGCTCCCGCCTGAAGGCGAACAGTCTCATGGAGAAGATCAGCAACAAGTGGCTGGATTACATCATGGAGAACAACGCAATCGCGAGGGTGTGACGGATCTCCTCACCGTTTGTTTTCCAATGGAACAATGGCGTCTTGGCCGCATCCAAACTCATCCCCTGCCCCCTTCTCTACAAGTAGAGAAGGGGAAGCATTTCCCTGGCCACTGTCCCTCTCCAATTTTAGAGAGGGACTACAGGGTGAGTTAGTGGAGTGTTCATCCCGTGTTTTATTCTTTGCGTCATTCCCGAATTTTCCGCTTTTCAGAATCCCGCCAACGTAAGCGGAATCCCAAAGGCGGGAATTCAATCGGGAATCCAGAACTTTGCAAAACCTGAACACTGGACTCCCAACAAAAAAGTTCGGGAGTGACAATCAGGGTTCTATTCGTCAGCGGAGTGAGGTCAAGAGTGGGCGGTGCAATTCAAAGCAAGCCAGCCGGCGTTCCGTCCTTCCCTTGGTTATCGCAGCCAACTTCTCCCCCTTATTCAAGGGGGAGAACACAAGAGGGAGTAGAGCACGGCACTGGCGCCTCTTGAAAACCCCACACTCTTGCATTTCTTAAGTTTTTTCATACCTTGTCGGGAGTATGAGGTTAGCTTCGGTCGTTGAATGTTACTAATTTCGATTGAGGAATTAGCCATACGAGTTCTGGTTTCATCAAAAGCTGCTTGTCCCCGTTGATGGGATGATGTGGGTTTTTGTTTTCGTCTAGTGTCTTGTCTAGAAAACATCTTGATAAGACTTTCGGACTTTTACCCTCACCCCTTTCCCCTCTCCCAAATTTGGGAGAGGGGAATTGAAGGGGAGAGGGTATCGAGTGACTTAACGGTCGATAGACATATTGAAACTATTTGAGTGACACGGTACTAGCAAATTAGATGGTTCAGGATGCAATTGATATGAAAAAAATCCTTCTCATTGCATTGTCAGTGTTTCTCCTCTCTGCTTGCCACAACGACAATGGGCCATGCCTTACGTGCCCGCCGCCGTATGTACCTCGCCTTTTGTTAACAGCCAACGATGTCAGATCCGTGACGGTGGAGTTAACGCTTGCAAGCACCGACACTGAGGCATTAAACGCTATAATGGTGATGAGAGATAGCATAGAGGTCTTCGTTTCTGCCAGAACCGACACCGAACATATATGGATATGGCCTGACCTTCATCTTCTGCCAAATCACACTTACAAGTACAAGGCATACCGACTGAACAGCAGCAATCTACCCGTTGACTCGAGCGCTCAACTCGTTGTGACGACAATGGACACGACAAGCCATAACTTCACCTGGCAGATTTTCACATTAGGTGGGGTGGGCTCGACGATAAGTGATGTGGCAATCATAAACGATACGAATGTGATTGCAGTGGGAGAGATTTATCAAAGTGATTCGGAAACACTATACAACGCTTCTCGGTGGAACGGTAGCAGTTGGAGTGTTTTTAGAATTCCCTACTACTATCAGGGGCAGCCGTTCTATTCACCAATACGTACCGTCCTCGCCTTGGCGGACACCGATGTCTGGTTTGGAATAGGGAACCTGATTCATTGGAATGGTCAAATCTATGAGCCGATTGAATTTTCCCCTACGGTATGGGGCCCTCATTTAGTAAGAAAGATGTTCGGGCAGGGGAAAACACTTTATGTGGTTGGAGACAGCGGATCCATCGCTTTCTACGATGGTACAACTTGGCAGAAGCTTAGTGGCGGAACGACACTTGCTATAGAGGACATCTGGGGCTCGACGAACAGCAAAACAGGTGGATTGGAAATCTTGGCGGTAGCCTCGGATCTACTGAGGAATACAGATCGAAAGATTCTGAAAATATCCGGGACAACAGTGACCGCGCTATCTGATAGCGGAGTTTTCGCCCCATTGAGTCAGATTCCACCCCCGTTGAGCGGAGTGTGGTTTGTCCCTGGGAGAGAGTACTATGTTGCAGGCGGCGGGATTTTCACCAGCAGAAACCCCTATTGTGGTAGTTATTGTTGGTCAATAGATCCGGCGAGCTACTATGCCCCAAACGACCACAATTACGCGGTACGCGGTAATGACGTGAATGACGTGGTTGTCGTAAACGAAGTGGGTGACATTCTTCATTTCAACGGATCGGACTGGAGAAGGTTTGTTCAAACGACGTACGGGGAGTACTACAGCGTGGCAATAAAGGGAAATATGCTTGTTGCCGTTGGAGATAATTATGGTGCCTCCGGTGTCATTGCAGTCGGACGACGATGATTGCTTTTCCCCGCCATGCTGAATCGGCCTCATTACCCTCTCCCTGTCACTGCGTGACATCCCTCTGCTATGTACAAAAGCAAATTGAGGGTAGAGAAGAGGTGTTAGTTGTGAATTCAAACCAATCTGCTATTCGTGGTTCTCTGCTTACAGAGACCACAGGTAAATAATTCGAGATATCACAAAATAGTCAGTGGCATACTCCCAAATCGTGGTTGGATCAGATCGATGAACCACCACAGAGGGATGTTCGCCCTTTGACTATTCTCGTTTATTGATGATTTTGAACGTTCACAGTATTATGCTGCTTTGCCGAGTACGTAGGCAGTGCGGTCAAGTAAGACCCGACGTGCCCGGATCAACAGCTTTCTGGCTATAGCGACGATGGCTCTCTTAGCGCCGGCACGATATTTTAGCGCCTGGTATTTTTCTTTCATCGCGGGGTCTTTGCTAACGAGTACCCACGATGCTTCAACCAATAGAGAACGTAAATGGCCCTTGCCGCTGCGGGTAATTCTGCCCATCCGGACGTGCTCGCCGCTGGAGTACTGAGACGGCGTCAACCCAACGTACGCAGCCAACGCATCGCCATTACGGAACCGATGAATACTTTGCAATTCCACCAACATCTCCATTGCTGTAAGTATGCCAATGCCAGGTATCGTGCGCAAGAGTGCTACACCATCACGATAGCGATTTGTTTTTGCTAACTCTCGGACTAAATGCGTTTGTTTTTCAATTTCCACGCTCAGATGATCGTACACAGCCAAGAGACGCTGGAAACTTTCAGCCAGCCACCGGTTCTGAAAGTCAAGGTTGTGAAGATTCTCGACAAACGTCTTTGACCATTTTCCCTGAATCTCAGGAAAGGGAATAGCGTAATACCGTAGCTCCGCCTTGATGCGAAGTTGGACCCGGACACGGTCGCTTACGAGTTGATGACGACGGCGTAATACGCTTTGATGTGTGCGTTCTTCTGCAGACGGAACGGCAATGCTCTTCAGTAAACCTCGCGAGAGCAGAACTGCCAGCTTCTGGCTGTCAATACGATCGGTCTTCACTCGGCTACCGCTTTCCTGTGGAATCATATTCGGCGGAGTGACGATACAATCAACGCCGTATTCAACAAGTCGATCATGCAAACTATACCCAAAATACCCGGCTTCATACACAGCGTGAATCCGGCAACCCCTGTATCGGTCGAGCACTTTCTTCAGAGCGTCCCATTGAGCTGGGATACTGATACTGACGACGATAACTCCATCTTGCACAATGCTCACGTGCCAGTTCCTTTGATGGATATCCAGCCCGACATAGATATCCGAAACGCTTATCGCGTTTGGTATTTGTCGTTTTATCTTGTACCTTTTCATGTTGAGTCTCCTGTTATGTTGTGAATGAATGATTTGGGTAATCAAAATATATCACAACTAACGGTGAGGCTCAACTTTATTTGTAACATAGTTACTCCCACTTGTGGGAGAGGGAGCGTGGGTGAGGGTTAAAGTGTCATGCAAGAAATGCCGTCCAGGATACATTTCACGGCAACCAACCGCTCACAACTCCGTGCTCCTCGCTCACAGCTCCCCGCTCAATGCTCATCTCCTCATTTGACAACCTCCGAATTTTCCGTTAGATTACGGGGGCAAAATCCATCCTTCCATGAATAATTTGAGAATGACCATGCGTAAACTCTTTTCAATTCTCTGTTTCGTACTCACTCTCGGAGTCTCTTTTTCAAGAGGACAATCATCCAACCAACCGACCCATTTCCGCCCTCCGGCAGTTCCGCTCGTGACCTGTGACCCTTATTTCAGTATCTGGACTGTCAGCGACCGCCTGCCCGACGAATGGACGCGCCACTGGACTGGTTCGATCCAGGCACTCGACGGCATGGTGAGAATCGACGGCAAAACGTATCGCGTCATCGGTAGAGAACCGGAATCCACACCGGCGATGTCGCAGACCGACCTCAAGGTGTTTCCGACCAGAACCATCTACACGTTTGAAAATGACGGTGTTCAGGTAATTCTCACTTTCATGAATCCCTTGTTGGCCTACGACCTCGATATTCTATCGCGTCCAATCGCATACCTGACCTGGGATGTTCACTCTGTCGACGGAAACAGCCACGCGGTTTCGCTCTACTTCGACAATTCTGCCGAGATCGCGATCAACACATCGGACCAGAAAGTCATCTGGTCGAGAAATAATCTCGACAGCCTGAGCGTGCTGCGGATCGGAACCTCCGAGCAGCGCATGCTGGAGAAATCGGGCGACGACCTGCGCATCGATTGGGGATATTTCTACCTTGCGATTCCCAAAATATTCACGTTCACAGACGTTATCACAAGCAACGATCTGGCGCGGCAGGGATTCGCCGGGAAAGGTACGCTTCCGTCATCGGACGACCTGAGGATGCCGAGGGCTGCGAGCGACGATTGGCCCGTAATGGCCGTGACGTTCGAACTCGGGAATGTTGGAACACAACCCGTCTCCCGCCACGTGATTCTCGCCTACGACGACATTTTTTCCATCGAATTTTTCAACCGAAAGCTACGCCCGTACTGGCGAAGAAAAGGAACGGAGACTGCGGATCTTCTTAACAAAGCAAACCGAGAGTACGATGGCCTGGTTTTGAAGTGCAAGAATTTCGACGACGAATTAACGGCAGACCTGGAACGCATAGGAGGCGAGAAATACGCTCATCTGGCGACGCTGGCGTATCGCCAATGCCTCGCTGCTCAAAAACTGGCGGTCGATATGGACGGAACACCGCTGTTCTTCCCGAAAGAAAATTTCAGCAACGGTTGCATCAGCACGGTCGATGTCCTCTATCCCGCGTCTCCATTATTGATGCTGTTCAACACAAACCTCCTGAGAGCGTCGCTGACGCCTGTGTTGATGTACGGATCGAGTGAACGCTGGCCCCACCCGTTCGCGCCGCATGACCTCGGGACGTATCCGCTCGCCAATGGACAGGTGTACGGCGGCGGCGAACGAACGGAAGAAGACCAGATGCCCGTCGAGGAGTCGGGGAATATGATCCTGATGATTGCCGCGATGGCAAAGATCGACGGTAACGCCGATTATGCGCTCAAGTACTGGCCAGCGCTTTCGAAATGGGCCAACTATCTGCTCCAGAAGGGATTCGACCCGGAGAATCAGCTCTGTACGGATGATTTTGCCGGACATCTTGCACACAACACGAATCTCTCCGTCAAAGCTATCCTCGCGCTTGGCGGATATGCGATGCTGTGCGATATGACCGGCAAGAGGGACGAAGCATCAAAGTACCGGAAGTCAGCAATGGAATTTGCGCGCAAATGGGTTCAGATGGCCGATGACGGCGACCACTACCGGCTTGCCTTCGATAAGCCGAACACGTGGAGCCAGAAGTACAATCTTGTATGGGATAAGATCCTCGGGCTGAATCTCTTTCCCGAAAAGGTTGCCGCAAGGGAAGTCGCATTCTATCTTAAGAATCAAAATACCTACGGCCTGCCGCTGGATAACCGGAAGGCGTACACGAAACTTGATTGGGAAGTCTGGACTGCAACGCTGGCCGGGTCGCAGGCGGATTTTCAGTCATTCATTTCAACGATTTATGAATTTATGAATCAAACCCCGAACCGCGTGCCTCTCACAGACTGGTATTGGACGACCGATGCAAAACAGGTCGGCTTCCAGGCCCGCTCGGTGGTCGGAGGAGTGTTCGTCAAAATGCTGTCCGACCCGTCGATGTGGAAGAAATGGGCGGGACGGGCACAATGAATTCTCAACGAAAGGAACAAACCATGTTTGCACTCAAATGTGTGTTTTCAATTCTCATCATGACCATGATGTTCTCCCTGGCAACCACTTCCAAGGAAAAGGAAAAGAGCTCAGCGATGAAAAAGGAAATGTTCGGAACCACGTCGGTCGGGACGCCCGTGTACATCTACACGCTTCAAAATGCCCACAAGATGCAGGCGCGGGTGATGAATTACGGCGGCATTCTTGTTTCCCTCCTTGTGCCGGACAAGAATGGCCAATTAGACGATGTCGTTTTGGGAAACGACTCATTCGCGACCTACGAAAAGAACAATAGTCCGTACTTCGGGGCGCTTGTCGGAAGGTATGGAAACAGGATTGGGAAAGGAAAATTCACCCTCAACGGAAAAGAGTATTCGCTGGCTCTCAACAACGGCCCCAACACACTGCACGGCGGCCTGAAAGGGTTCGATAAGGTGGTATGGACAGTCAACGAAAAGGAGAGTACTCCGGGGCGGTCGCTCGTGTTGACATACCTCAGCAAAGACGGCGAAGAGGGTTACCCGGGGAATCTATCCGTGAAGGTTGTCTACACGCTTACCGACAACGACGAGTTGAAGATCGAGTACTCGGCGACGACCGACAAGCCGACGGTTCTGAACCTGACGCACCATTCATATTTCAATCTCAAGGGGGCGGGCAGGGGAGATATTCTCGACCATGAATTGATGATCAACGGGGATAAATTCACGCCCGTCGACAGCACGCTCATTCCGACAGGAGAGCTGCGGCCTATTCGGGGGACGCCATTCGACTTCACGAAGGCCACCGCGATCGGAGCGAGGATTTCAGCGGACGATGAACAACTGCGCTACGGCAGGGGCTATGACCACAATTTTGTGTTGAACAGGAAAGGTCACGGATTGAGTCTGGCGGCGCGTGTGTATGAAAATACAACCGGACGCGCGATGGATGTGCTTACAACGGAACCGGGAGTACAATTCTACTCCGGCAATTTCTTGGACGGGACCAATATCGGCAAGGGCGGCATAAGCTATGAGCACCGATTCGGATTCTGTCTGGAGACGCAGCATTTTCCGGATTCTCCGAACAAACCGGCATTTCCCACGACGGTTCTCAAGCCGGGCGGAAAGTACTCGTCAACGACGATGTATAGGTTTTATGTGAAGAAACAGTAACGCGAACTCACCCTGTAGTCCCTCTCTAAAATTAGAGAGGGACGCTGACCGAGTAAGCGATTCCCCTTCTCTACTTGTAGAGAAGTCGAAGATCCCGCCTTGGCGGGAGAGGATCAGAGGGGATGAGTTCGGGGTGAGCAAGAACTCTACACACGGTTGTCGCAAAAGGTCGGGAGCATAGCTCCCTCCCAGCCCCATCTCGCCAAGCGTTCCTGTCTTTGCGAGGAGTCTCGCCCTGAGCTTGTCGAGGGGCGGGACGACGAAGCAATCTAGACGGTGCAAGCGGGACGCAAAGCATGCTGAGTCCAGATTGTCCCGCGGCCGACCGTTGGGGTCAGACGCGAGGATCCCAAAAGAAGGGACTTCGCTCGTCCGAAAAGAGTCCCGCTTCAACGGGACTCGCAAGGACAGGCTGCAAATGAGCATTCCCAAATGGAATTTGGGAACGAGCATCGCAACCCCGCTCCCGACCGCGTCCCCGCGGTCGGCACACAGCCTGCATGCTCCGTACAATTCAGCGAGGACGCTGAATTGAGCTTGCTTGAAAGTTACTTCCACTCCTTCGCGTCCGGCCCGACGCCGATGAGCGGAAACACAGAGACCCGCAATCGTGCGCAGCCCATCGGAATCAATACGAGTCTCTCATTGAATTCAGCCGATTTCACCGGACTATCCTGAAGCGCTCCGACAAGTCCGTTTGTTTCCAGTTTCCACTGCGGTATGCGCTTGCCCTTGACACGCAACTCAACCGGTGAGCTTTCCACCGAAAACGGCTGTGCATTCAATGGTCCTTTCCTTTTGACGATCTCTATTGAAGCAGCCGGATTTTTCATGTCGACCACGAGCCCATAATTCCATGGTGTGGCCGGGAAAACCTGATATGCCGGCCACTGGTCCGTTCCGCTGAATCGTTCGGTGCGCTCACCAATCTTCAGTGAATAGGTCAACGGTCCGCGTTGTACGGATACTGCATTGTTATTCTTCTCCCAGACTTTCACCGAAATTGTCATCGGCAATTCAAGACGCACCGCATCGCCATCCTTCCATGTTCGGTTCAGAACGACCCACGACAGCGGAGTTGCCTTGATGTCCAGCTCCTTTCCGTTGACGATGACCCGTGCATGCGAACACCATCCAGGAATGCGGAGGGTCAGTGGAAATTTGACGCTCTCCGGAGTCTGGAGTTTCAGGTTGACGCTTTCATCGAACGGATAGTCCGTCGATTCACTGATATGAACCTCAACGCCATTGCCGACCTTTGCGGTCACGGAATTGGCAGCATAGAAAACCGCAGCCAGGCCGTTGTCGCGCGTTGCCATCCAGAGATGCTCCGCGAAGTACGGCCAGCCGAACGCCACGTTGTGCTGGCAGCAGCGGAAATCCCATGGATTGTAGGCGAACATGTTGCCGTCATTTTCGATCATCGGCGCCTTGTTGGCTGTATCCAGTTGAACTTGATTTGGCGCGGTGAGATAATGCAGGCCTTTCAGGTCTGCAGTCATCGACGCGGGCAACGAATTAAATGCGACCTCCTCGCAGCGGTCGGCCCAGACCGGGTTCCCAGTAATGCCAACGAGCATCTCATCGCTATGCATGAACTCGACCATCGAACATGTCTCAGCTCCCTGGCGGGGACCGGTGAATCCGGCACGGGCGTCCTCGTCGGCGCCGAACATGCCGCCCGGAACCTGTCCGAACGCGTTCATGACGCTGTCATAATTGCGTTCACTGGCTTTGAGATATCGGACGTCCTTCGTCTGCTGGTAGTACTCGGCGGGCTCACGAAACCCCTGGCAGAAGTTGACGCCATGCCATGTGGGGATACCGCCCGCCCAGTCGGCAGTGCGTTCGTGATTCACAAGCGCCAGGTCCAGAAGCCACTTCTCGCCGGTTTGATTGTACAGCCAGTAGATGTGATCCAGGTTGTCGCCGCCGCGCCATTTCTGCCAGCTGCCGGGAAGATAATTCTCGAGCGGAACCGTCATGAGCCATCGGCAGTAGTTTGTCATGAATGGAAGAACGCGCGGATCGTGCGTCGCGTCATAATAGGTGCGGACTGCGCAGAGCGCTACCATGTTGGGCCAGATGTCGTGAATGGTCCGGTTTGCGCGCGGCCCGAAATAGCCGGTGGAATCCTGGCTTGAGAGAATGCCTTCGACCCAGCGGTTTGCTTCTTCGATGATGCGTTTGTCACCGGTGACATAGCCGAGGTCGATGAAGCCTTTCAGCCAATACGGCATCTCCTCCCAGCCATTCCTGCCGAGCCCGTCATGACTCACCCAGGCGCTGCCATCGAACGTACACCATTTGCTGATTTCCGTGAGATGTCCCGTGAACCCATCAGCCATGAAATCAAGCTGATGCTTCAGCCATCCATCGGGCTTGATGCTCGCGATGGGGAGTTTGATAAGAGGGTTTTCAATGAGTGGTGCGCGGTCGCCAGGATAGAAATCGTTTATTCCGTTCATAGGCGGCGTCGGTATCGCACGCCCTCCTTCGTTGTTCTGTGCGTAGGAAGATCCAATAAGACAGGAGATAAAAAGGATGAAATAAACCCGTTTTGCAAAAGTTCTCGGTTCCATAGTCGTCCTTCCAGGATAGATGAAGTCAAATGAGTCTGAATTCAACGTGCGAATTTGTTCAATTATAACGAAGTTTGAGGATCAATTCAAACCGACGGTCCCGTCCTTTGCGGATAGGATGGAATCCTGTCCACCCGTTGGCGTTTTAAATTTTGATTCTGTATCTTTTGAACGATTGTACGGGCACATCATTTCGTACAACGACCATTCGACCCTGGAAATCAAAGATCCACAAGGAGATACTACAATGCAAACCATCTATCTCGTCGCCAGCGGCGACCTTCGATTAGCGGCGAATCAAGATTGTGAAGCGGCGCAAGCCGAAATGGAAAAACAAGTGGTGGCGGCGGTGAAGCGACTCGGCGGCAAAGTGAAGCGTGCCCATCCGTACGACAAAGCAAAGAAACACGGATTCATCGACAGCCAGAAATACGGCATGGAAGTGTTCGCATCGATCCCTCCCGACGCGCCTCTTATTGTTGCCGAAGCCGTCTGGCAGTACAGTCATCACATTCTTCCCGGCCTCATGACTCACCGTGGTCCGATCCTGACGGTTGCGAATTGGAGCGGCACATGGCCCGGCCTTGTCGGGCTCCTGAACATTAACGGCTCGCTCACGAAGGCCGGGGTAAAGTACAGCTCGCTGTGGAGTGAAGACTTTACGGATGATTTTTTCTTAACCGGTCTGAGACGATGGCTGAAAAAAGGAAATGTCAAGCACGACACTTCACATGTCGTTCCGTTTAAGAAGGCAGCAATCCCGGCAGGCGCAAAGAAAGCCGGAGAGAAATTCGCCCGGGATTTCCGGGAGAAGAAATCGATTCTCGGTGTCTTCGACGAGGGCTGCATGGGAATGTACAACGCCATCATTCCCGATGAACTGTTGAATCCAACGGGCGTCTACAAGGAACGCTTGAGCCAGTCGACACTCTACGCGAAGATGCTGACAGTGGCAGACAAGGATGCCGTGGAGGTTTATAACTGGCTCGTAGACAAGGGAATGAAATTTGATTTCGGGTCGGATGAGGCAACCCAACTGACTGAAGCGCAGGTTCTCCTCCAGTGCAAGATGTATATTGCGGCCGCCCGCCTTGCCGACGAATTCGGATGCGGGATCATCGGCATTCAATATCAACAGGGATTGAAAGATCTTGCCCCTGCGTCCGACTTGGCGGAAGGATTATTGAACAACGTCGACCGGCCGCCGGTGTACCATGAACACACCGGAAAAGAACTTTTCAAAGGAGAAGCAATTCCCCACTTTAATGAAGTTGATGAATGCGCAGGCCTGGATGGACTCGTCACATACCGCTTATGGAGAAAGTTGGGATACCCGCCCGAGACCACCCTGCACGACCTGCGATGGGGAAGACACTTCGAAGGCGACGGGGTCGATGATTTCGTCTGGCTGCTCGAGATTTCCGGCGCTGTGCCGCCGGCTCATCTCATCGGCGGTTACAAGGGCGCCACGAGTGAGCGGCAGCCTCCGATGTTTTTCCGGCTCGGTGGAGGGACAATTAAAGGAGTTAGCAGGCCGGGCCATATCGTGTGGAGCCGTGTATTTATCGAGAATGGAAAACTCAATTACGACACGGGAATCGGAGAAGTAGTGAAACTTCCCGATGCCGAAACGCAAGAACGGTGGCGCCTGACCACTCCGCAGTGGCCCGTTATGCATGCGGTGTTGAAAGGTATTACGCGCGACCAGATGATGGCCCGCCATAAAGCGAATCACATTCAGGTCGTTTATGCCCCCGATGCCGCTGCGGCAAAACACGGAATGTTCGCAAAAGCCTCGGCGATGAGAGAGCTAGGCCTGAAGGTCTGTTTCTGCGGGGTCGGGGACTGATCTGGTCTCGAAATGCGTTGCTAATTCCTTTTCCCTCTCCTCTGAGGAGAGGGGTAGGGTGAGGTCTTAACGCGCAATGGATTGCGAGACGTGATTCCAGCCATCTTGTGATTATTACATCCATCCGCCAATGGCGGACTTGTTTGAATCTGTTGGCCTCAGGCGATATGTGTATGCCTGCGTTGTTCATGCCGTGAAACGAAAGGAGAAAGAAATGGTAAGGTCGATTCGTTCTCTCTGCTTAGTGTCTGTGGCCACAATCATCGGGCTGGTGGCCGTTCAACGTTCGTCATCTTCCCCAAAGCCTTCACAGGCAGGGGATCATCAACGGTTATTCACCGGTTCATCGCTCCAGGAAATTGCTTTTCCCATCGGTGGGATTGGCACCGGCTCGATTTCTCTCGGCGGACGCGGCGACCTGCGGGATTGGGAAATTTTCAACCGGCCCGACAAAGGAAGCCGCATGGACTTCTCTTTCTTTGCCCTCTGGGCGAAAGCTCATGGAAAGAAACCCGTCGCGCGTATCCTCGAACGAAAAGCCATGCCGCCGTACCGTGGCGGTGGGTTCGGGATGAGCCAGCAGCAGTTATTCGGCCTCCCGCGACTCGATGAAGCCGAGTTCAAAGGCGAGTATCCTTTCGCGACCATCAGGTTCAGAGACCGATCCCTTCCGGTCAACGTGGAGTTAACCGCATGGAATCCATTCATCCCGCTTGATGTCGACAACAGCGCACTTCCGGTCGCGTTCTTTGTCTGGACGTTCGACAATCCTTCGGGCGATACGGTCGATATCTCCCTTTCTTCCAGTCTCTTCAATCCGATCGGGAGCAGATACACGGACGTGAAGAATCAATCCCCGGGATTGGGAAAGAACCTCAACCGGTTCGTCGAGGAAAAGAATTTCCGCGGGCTTCTCTTATCATCCGAAAAAGTCGGGAAGGATGACCCGAACTACGGCACTATGGCTCTGGCGACGACATGGGGCGACCTGGATGTGCAAACGCGGTGGTACCGGGGAGGGTGGTGGGATGCATGTCACACGTTCTGGGATGATTTCTCCGACGACGGAAGGGTCACCGACCTCCGCGACTCATTAGCGTCGGACGACCACACATCCGATGTGGGGTGTCTCGTGCTCCATGCGAAAGTCCCCCCCCACGGGAAAGTGTCATTACCCGTTCTCATCGCGTGGCATTTCCCGAACAGGGAAAATTACTGGAACGGCGAGTCCGAAGTGCGCGGGAAGATGATGAAGAACTATGTCGCGAAGAAATTCAGCGACGCCTGGGAAGTCGTCAGACACTGCGTCGATAATTGGAAACAGCTGGAAGAGGATACGTATGCATTTCATCAGGCCCTTTTCAGCTCCACGCTCCCCCCGTATGTGATCGACGCGGTCTCCAGTCAAATGTCTATTCTGAAAACCAATGTGTGCATGCTCCTCGATGATGGATCCTTCTACGGATTTGAAGGGAACGGCGATAACGGAGGATGCTGTCCGCTGAATTGCATGCATGTATGGAACTACGAGCAAAGCCTTGCATTCTTGTTCCCCCAGCTCGAGCGCAGCATGCGCGAGACGGATTTTCTCCACAATACGCTCCCGAACGGATACATGACATTCCGGACTCTCGTTCCTCTTGGAAATTACTGGTGGAAGTTCAAGGCCTGCGCCGACGGTCAAATGGGAAGTATTATACGGGCGTACCGTGAATGGAAGCTGTCGGGGGACACGGAATGGTTGCGCAAGCTCTGGCCGAATATTCAGAATGCCCTGGAATTTGCCTGGCGCGGAACGGGCTCGCCGCCGCCACAGGGTTTTGAATGGACCAAGGAACAGGTGTCGATGCCGTGGGATCCCGATACCAATGGCGTGATGGAGGGCGAGCAGCACAATACCTACGACATCGAGTTCTACGGCCCTAACACGATGACCGGTTCTCTCTACCTCGGCGCTCTAAAGGCGGCCTCGGAGATGGCGGCGGCAGTCGGTGAATCCGGTAAAGCCGAAACATATCGGTCCCTTTTTACGCGAGGCTCGGCCCTGTATGAGAAAGAACTGTGGAACGGCGATTACTACACTCAGGATGTGTATGTGCTCAAGGGTCTTCAGGTCCCGAAGCAATTAATATCACCGGAAAAGGAATGTTGTGCGGGCGGAGGTTCGTGCAGGATTTCTCCGGAGGCCGGTGCAACGTCGCTCGACACAGTCGGAGGTATTGTTCCAAAGTATCAATACGGGCAGGGTTGTCTCTCGGACCAGCTCCTCGGTCAGTACCTGGCGCATGTGGCAGGACTGGGTTATGTCCTTGATCCACAGCATGTGCGGACTGCGGCGAATTCAATTTTCAAGTACAACTTCCGGAAGTCGATGGCCGGTTTCCCGAATGTTCAACGGGTCTTTGCATTAAACGATGATGCGGGTCTGTTGCTGTGCTCCTGGCCGAAGGGAAATCGCCCGGCATTACCATTCGTGTACAGCGATGAAGTGTGGACGGGGATCGAATACCAGGTGGCTGCGACCTTAATCTACAACGGCTGGCTGAAAGAAGGGCTCTCGGTTGTGAAGGCGGTGCGCGACCGGTATGACGGCGTGCGTCGCAATCCGTGGGACGAGGAAGAATGCGGTCATCATTACGCGCGTGCAATGGCGAGCTGGGCGGTTCTCCTTGCGCTCTCGGGTTTCCATTTCGACGGCGTTGCCCAGTGCATGAGTTTTGATCCCGCGATACCCGAGAACGAATTCAAAACATTCTGGTCGTGCGGCCCGGGTTGGGGAACCTTTGTCGAGCTGAAGCAAGGAGGTCGGGAAAAGGCGACAATCGAGGTTCACTATGGAAGCTTGAAGCTGAAGTCACTTTCGCTGGGGCATGAACCCAACAAATCGAAACGCCTCAAAGTGACCCTTAACGGCAATCCTGTTCCCGCGAAATTTGCGGAGGCGAAAGAAGGGACAGCTATCCAATTTGAACAACCTGTTGAAATTCCAAGAGACGGAATACTCGAAGTATCTCTGTCCCAGTAAATGATGTTTCGGAGACCCATGCTTGTGAATCAAAAGCTGTGAATTGAGAAGTCTGAAAAACAAGGCCTGTCATCCTGAGCGGAGCGAAGGATCTGACAAAACAGAGATGAGATTCTTCATCCGCCTACGTCCCTTCGGGAGTTCGGCGGATTCCGAATGACAACCACTTGTTGTCTGTTGTGCTTCGGCCTACACGAGAGTTCGTTCGGTCATCCAAATGTCTCAAATTCGAACATCTGCCTCTCTGGCGCATGATCTCACAAATCAAACATCGTATCTCAAATCGTCAATCAGCAAGAAACCGCATTCTATTGATTACAAAGAAGGTCCTAAATATGAATATGAGGAAATACCTCTTATCGGCATTCATTCTTATCCTGTCATCAGCGGTCTTCGGCCAGTCATCTCTCGACAACATTCTCTCCATTTCCCGGCTTCCTTACTTGAAAAAGAGCAAGATGATCCAGGTTTCGAGTTATGACACCACGGGTGGGAATGCCGATTTCATTACCGTGAAAAAAGGAGCCGTTGCTACACTCGCGAACGTTGCCGGTCCCGGAGTTGTCACGCAATTCTGGTGCACCATTTCTTCACGTGACCCATATTTCCTGCGTCGGATTGTGCTGCGCATGTACTGGGACGGGGAGAATAACCCGTCGGTTGAAGTTCCCATCGGCGATTTCTTCGGAACGGGTTTCGAATACAAACAACACATCTCACAGTTCGTCGGCATGTCAAGCGGCGGTTATTATTCCTATTTCCCCATGCCGTTCAGGACGTTCCGCCCGCATTGAGATTGTGAACCAGACCGGGCAGGAGATCGACGCGTTTTACTATCATATCGATTATCAGAAAATGGAAGAGCCGCTGGAGGCGGACGTCGCGTATTTCCATGCGCAATGGCGCCGCGAGCTTCGCGCCGACCCCGCGCATAATTACACGATTCTCGACGCTGAAGGAATCGGCCATTTCGTCGGTGTGAATCTGAACATGCAAAGCTACGAGGAAAATCTCTGGTTCCTCGAAGGCGACGAGATGGTGTATGTGGACGGCGAGAAATTCCCATCCGTGTATGGAACGGGGACGGAGGATTATTTTACGTGCGGATGGTATTTCAGCCGGGGGGAATTTTCTGCGCCATATCACGGACTCATCCTGAAAGACGATTCTCTTGGCCGTATTGCAGCATACCGGTACCATGTCGGCGATGCCATTCCCTTCAAGAAATCAATCCGGTTCACGATTGAACACGGACACGCAAATCAGGAAATGGCAGACTACTGCAGTACCGCGTACTGGTATCAGAAAGAGCCGCACAAACCATTTCCTGAGATGATGAAGGCCAGCCTTCGCATCCCGCTGCGGGTACCCGTGCCGAATCACGCAGTTGAAGCAGAATCACTCACAACTCACAGCGCGGCCATTGTAGCCAAAGTCGAGGACATGTCGGACTTCGGTCCCGATTGGAGCGGATTGAAACAGCTCAAATTGGAAGCCAAGCAGCCGGGAGACGAATGTACCGTGGATGTACCTCGGGCACTGGAAGATCTGTACAACGTCGATGTCTACTTTACGCAAGGTCCGGACTATGGAAATGCCGATATCATGTATGGGGGGAAGAAGGTGGGCGAGATCAAAGGTTACCGGGATGCGGTTTTCCCGGGCGGAAAGATCCCGCTTTCAAACATCCGGTCGATGAACAATACATTGCCGTTGACATTTGTCGTGAAGGGCAAAGATGCAAAATCGAAGGGACTGAACGTCGGGCTCGACGCGTTTATTGTCCAGGTTCACCGTGAATTTATCACCGATTGGATGTTGATCGGACCGTTCCCGAATCCCCGGGATTCCGCGGACATCAGATTGGGGCTCGATTATCCATATCCACCCGAGAAAGAAATCGATTTCAATAAAACGTACCTTGGGGTCGATAGCCAGCAGGTCAAATGGACGCTGCACAGGACCGAGCCCTCGGGAATGATGGAACTCGTGAATCTCTATACTCCGTCCGATCTCATTGTCGTGTATGCGGTTTCGTATGTTCATTCGCCCAAAGACCAAACACTCCCGCTTCTCCTCGGATCGGATGATGGGGTGAAGGTATTGTTGAACGGGAAGGAAATTCATCGGAAATACATCCTGAGGGGAGCCGACCCGGACCAGGATACCGTTCAAGCGGATCTGAAAAAGGGATGGAACACGTTGCTGTTGAAGATCGAGAACAACATGGGCGGCTACGCATTTTACGCCCGTATCCGCGACCGTGACCGTTCACTGACATTTGCCACAAGGAAGGACTGAATATTTCCCGGCGCGTTCGAACGGGTTTCACGGGATGCCATCGCTGGATCACACCATTGCCAAATCCAGCCGTTGGACAGAAACCCTTTTCTGTCCTACACCAGCAAGCCGGGATAGTATCCTGTCTCCGCGGTCGCCGGTTTGATTGGGAACAAAAAAAAGAGTAGATTTAACATTCTTTTTACACTCCATGCATGGAAAGACCAAAGTGAAAATTGATAACGAGATTCATTATTCTGAAATAGTCAAGAGTTTAAAGCATCTGGCGTACAATTTATGGTGGAGCTGGTATCCGCCTGCGCGCACGCTTTTTGACGAACTTTCGCCGCTGGCGTGGAAACTCAGCAACCACAACCCCGTGGCTGTCCTCAACCAATGTTCCGAGGCGGAGCTACGGGCCCGGTTGGGTGATGAAGACTTCCGGCGAAGGGTGATGTCTGTCCTCAGCTCGTATGAGGCGTATATGTCGAGCATACCGGAGTGCGTAAAGAAGAAATTCGGAACACGGCACATCGGTACCGTTGCGTACTTCTGTATGGAGTTCGGATTGCACGAGTGTTTGCCGATGTACTCCGGCGGACTTGGAACGCTTGCAGGCGACCACGCGAAGTCGGCGAGTGACCTCGGAATACCGTTTGTCGGGGTTGGCTTATTTTATCGCCAGGGATATTTCCAGCAAAAGGTCGACGCCGCTGGCGTCCAGCAGGAAAACTACCCTCACCTGAACACGGAAATAATCCCTGTAGAGCTGGTGAAGAATGCTTCCGGGAAACCGTTGTTTCAGATGGTTGAAATCGGCAGCAGTAAAGTATATTTCCAGGCGTGGCGCGTTGCCGTCGGTCGTTCGCAGATCTATCTGCTCGATACCGACGTCCCGCAGAACGAAGAGATGCTCCGCGGGCTCACAGCATTCGCGTACGGCGGCGATGTGACAACCAGAATACGGCAGGAAATTGTGCTGGGGATCGGCGGCGTCCGCCTACTGCGAGCGCTGAAGATCGAGCCCGGGGTTTTCCATATTAATGAAGGACACGCGGCGTTCCTGACATTGGAATTGCTAAGGGAACAGTTGAAGCTCGGAAAGTCGAAGCCCAAAGCAGAACAAGCTGTACAAAAGCAATGCGTTTTTACGACCCATACTCCGGTGTCCGCAGGACACGACCGCTTTCACCGTGAACTGATCGAGTTTACACTCAAACCCCATGCCGGCGCCATGAAGCTGTCGATCGATGACCTCATGAGCTATGGACAGGATCCGGCAATGGACCCGACGGTCTTCACGATGACGGTGCTGGCGCTTCGGCTTTCCCGCGCCGCCAATGCGGTGAGCAAAAAGCACGAAGAGGTTTCCCGGAAGATGTGGAAACATCTTTACGGCAAAGATAAAACTCATGTGGCCGAGATAGGTCATGTCACGAACGGCGTGCACATCCAGAGCTGGGTTCCGCGTTCGACATGGGAGTTCTGGGAGCGCCACGACTCACATCGCTGGACCGAGCGTATCATGGATAATGACTATTGGAAACACGTTTCCGATCCGGAAGTTGTCAGCGATGAGGAAATCTGGGCGTTGCGCTGCAGGCTGCGGAGGGAATTGACGGAATTTATCCGCAACAAAGCGAAGGAAGGCCAGGTTCAGGGCGGGTTCAGCGGAGAACCGTCGCTCGAACATTTGCTGTCGCCCGACGTGCTGACGATCGGGTTTGCCCGGAGGTTCGCGCCATACAAGCGGGCTCCCCTGATTTTCCACGATATCACGAAAGCGTATGCGCTGTTCAACACGTCCGACAGGCCGTTGCAAATCATCTTCGCAGGCAAAGCTCATCCGCGCGACAACGATGGGAAGGCGTATCTTCACAAAATTATCGAGATGACGCACGACCCGAGATTTTTCGGCAAGGTGATCTTTCTTGAGAACTATGACATCGATGTCGCCCGGCATCTTGTCTCGGGCTGCGACATATGGTTAAACGCACCGCGCAAACCCCTGGAGGCAAGCGGAACGAGCGGCGAGAAAGTTATCGTGAATTGCGGGTTGAACGCAAGCGTGCTCGATGGATGGTGGATGGAAGCGTACAATAGGAAGAACGGCTGGGCCATTGGAGACACAAAGGTGTCTGCTACGCCGGAGGAACAAGACCAGAGCGATGCCGACTTTCTTTACCGGCTTATGCACGAGGAAATTCTTCCCGCCTTTTATCAACGGGACCACAGGGGTATCCCCCGGAAATGGATTGCGCACGTCCGGAACTCGCTGCGAACCATCATCCCGACATTCAACACCCATCGCATGCTGATGGAATACGCAGACAAGTACTATTTTCCAGCCGAGTAACACGCGCGCGACCGTGGACGGGGAAAGTAACACGGTCTCCTCACGCCGGAGGGTGAAGATCAGACTTTCTTTTGAGGCGGAGTATCGCCGCCTGCTGAAAGACCTTCCGTGGCACAAACCACTCGCACAATGGGATCGAAAAGATGCGAAGTTTCTTGAAGTAAAAAGCGGGCTCTCCCGGCACGTTGTCCGGTTTATTGAGACCGGGAACATGGCATTTGCCGTCAAAGAAACTTCAGCGGAAGTCGCTGTGAAAGAACTTCGTTCCTACCAGCGAATTCAACTATTAGGCGTCCCGGCCGTGCTCCCGGTCGGTACGGTCATACGGGATGAGGGAATGCGCACAGTTGAGACGCATCTCGGCCCGCAGGCCCAGACGCAAAGCACAGGATATCTTGTCACCCGGCTGCTTGATTTTGCGCTTCCGCATTCCTTTCTTTTCAGGCGAGCTTTCACGAAAGTCAACCGGCGGCGTATCTGGGATGCCGTCGTGCATCTGTTTGTGCAAATGCACTGCAAGGGTGTGTACTGGGGCGACGCCTCATTATCGAATATGATGATTGTCTTTGCGCAACAGCCGTCTCCCGAGCTCGGAATTCGGACGGTGTTACGCGCCGTCCTTGCCGATGCAGAGACGGTCGAAGTTCAGAATTCCCTTTCAGAACGGTTGCGCACATCCGACGTTGAATATTTCTTGGAATCGATGGCATGGACCGAGGCGGACATGAAAGCGAGTGGAATCATCCGGGGGCGGGTGATGACGTTGGAGGATCAGAAGTATATACTACGCCGGTATGCGGATTTATTTGAGGTCGAGCGTGAAGAACAGAAATTTGAGCTTCTTACGAAAATCGATGTCGATGAATTATTGGGGTCATTTGAGACAAGCGGTCAATCGAAAGCGCTGCTAAAACACATCTACGAGCACAAATGGTACCTGAGCGAGAGCGTTGGGAAGAATGTGCCGCTCAAATCAGCGGCAGAGGATTGGTACCGAAATCACTTCAAACCAGTATTGAAATTATTCAACGAGTCTGAAATTCTAGACGATCTTCAGGAACGATCGGCCTCCTCCTTGTATCTCGATATCATGTTACACAAGTATTACCTGAGCGAGCAAGTTGGAAAAGATGTCGGCCTGTCCGCCGCGTTTGAAGATTACTCACAACGATTCAAGAACAACCGCACGCTTATGAACAAACTCTCAAAGCTCGGTCGATCGATTCAACACATGCTGACGATGGTTGTGGCCCGGAACAGTTGAAGTCAAACCACGTTTCAAACGCACTCAGCAAATGCGGCGATCATGTACGGTTTATAACGCCGTCCCCGTTTGCTGGTCGAAGAAATGGAGCTTGGATGTGTCGAAGAACAGATTGAACGTTGTTCCAACGGTCGGATGAACTTCCGTCGTGATGCGGGATACGTATTGCGCACCGGATGAACCCAGAGTGAAGTACACAAAGATCTCATTGCCGACCGGCTCCGTGACGTTGACCTTCACCGGGACGCTGCAGCTCGCTCCCGATTGCGGTTTCGCCGTAATGTGTTCCGGACGAATGCCGAGCGTGATGCCGGCGTTTTTGTGGGAAGCGATGCGGTTAGTCTCGGGCGAGGCAACGGGGAGGCGGAAGGTGCCACCCTGCTGCTCAAATTGCAGCCCGTTCCCGTCGGTAAGCCGGCCTTCGAAGAAATTCATTGTCGGGCTGCCGATAAATCCGGCGACGAAACGGTTTGCAGGTTTGTTGTAGATCGTGAGGGGAGAGTCCACTTGCTGCACCAGCCCTTTCTCCATGACAACGATGCGGTCTCCCATCGACATCGCCTCCACCTGGTCGTGGGTAACGTAGATCATGGTGGTCTTGAGCTGGTTGTGGAGTCGTGATATCTCTGTGCGCATCTGCACGCGCAGGTTGGCGTCCAAGTTACTGAGCGGTTCATCGAAAAGAAAGACCTTCGGTCGCCGGACGATGGCCCTTCCGAGCGCGACCCTCTGCCGCTGGCCGCCGGAGAGCGCCTTCGGCTTGCGGTCAAGATATTCCCTGATGCCCAGGATATCGGCAGCGTGCTCCACGCGTTCACGGATTTCCGGTTTCGGAAATTTGCGGAGCTTCAGTCCAAAGGCGAGGTTCTCGTACACGGTCATGTGGGGGTACAGCGCATAGTTCTGGAAGACCATGGCGATGTCGCGGTCCTTCGGCGGTACGTCGTTCACCACTGCATTGTCGATGAAAATGCTTCCCTCGGAGATCTCTTCAAGCCCGGCAATCATGCGGAGAGTGGTGGACTTGCCGCAGCCCGACGGTCCCACCAGCACGACAAATTCCTTGTCCTCGATGGTGAGGTTTACATCGTTGACGGCAATGACATTGCCTTCAAACTTCTTGTACACATGCTCCAGACGGACGCTACCCATGGCGATTCCTTGATAATAAGATAATGAACGAGACAAATATACGCAGATGCCGGGTGAATCTCAACCGAAGACGTTTTCTCTGTGCCGGGTCGCAGTAAGCGAATTGGCGGGCCGTTGTCGGCCGAAAATTACCTGAACATTTGCTTGTCCAGCTTGAAAGGGATGGGGATAGTTGTCCAGACAGCCACCGGTCTGCCGTGTAGCAAAGCGGGAGTGAATCTCCATCGCCGGACGGCGGAGACTGCCGCGTCGTTCAGGAGAGGGGATTCCGATAGGGTGATGATCGTCTTCCTCACGCGGCCCAGTTCATCGACGAGGCATCGAACCCACACGGTGCCCTCGATACCACCGTCGCTTGCCGGAACGGGATACTCGGGAGCTACTTGCTTCACGGGTACGGGTTCGTGGTCGACGGGTACGACGTCCGATGGATTAGGGGAAGCGTTGCCCAAGGATATTTCCCACCACATGCTGTCGAAGGGGTCTTTCGTCAACCAGGGCAGGACTTTTGTATCCGGGGCGTCGTAAGAAATGTGATTTATTCTCAGTCGCTCCTGGGAAATATCATCGCCGAGTTTTGCTGCAATCTTCTGACACTCGACCGATTCCATGTTCTTTCCCTGCTTCAAATAGATTTCGCCGAGCTGGCGCCAGCATGAAGAACTTGCCGGAAAGATGTTGATGGAATTCTTGACTGTCCGGAGCGCGACTTCCAACTGGTTTCTGCCCATGTAGATATTCGAAAGGGCAAGAGCGGCATCGGAACAGAATGCGGTGTCGAATAAGGCGTTTCCGTAATAGATGAAGGCCTGGGAGGTGTCTCGTAAGGACATGTAGCAGTCGGCAATCTCGATAGATAACTCGGCGGCGTGGAGTGGATCGATTTCCATTGCCCCGGTCAACATTCGTATCGCTCTTTCATGGTCTCCCTTTGTGAGCAGGATCATTCCTGCGTCGTAATAAGCCTCGGAAAGAAAACGCTTCGGCGCATAAAAGTCCGGGAATTGTTTTACAAGTTCCGCGGCCTTGTTCATCAAGTCTTTTTTTCTCTCCTGATTTGCATACACCAGGAGGATGCGCTGATAGGCCAGAGTGTCCTCGATGATCTTCAGGGATTCGTTGTACTCATCCAGGGCATCGCCGAAGTTTTGTCGTGCCGCCAGGGAGTCTCCCTTCATGATATGGAGCAGCGCGAGGACTGCTGCCGCGGTCGGGCTATGTCGCCGCAGTGCCTGCTCGGCGTATCTCATCGCGGACGAGTAATCCTTCTTCTCCAGGAAAATCGCGCATATACTATCGTAGTCCCGGTGACAGGTATCGCAACTCTGCCGTGCGACCGCGCTGAGATAGGCATCGACAGCTTGTCCCGGGCTCTGGTTCCGTTGGGAGGCTTCACCAAGAAGACGGTACATCTCTGCCGAATTGTTTTCATGGATAATGGCATCCTGAAGGATGCGAATAGCCGCATCGTAAGAGCCGCCAGAGATAAGCTTCCTGGCGCTATCAGCGGCAGGATTCTCCTGCGGCCTTGACATAGCCGGGAGGAACAAGATCAATGCCAGGAAGGAGAAAATTCTTGCTTGACCACGGACTCGCCGGTCGCTCCTGAGAGAAATGTTCATATCACCCCGCTAGAAATTGACTTTGAATCGCGTGTGCCGGTTTTGACAATGAACCGTCGTGCATGCATTCCGGATTCTTCAACGCAAAATGTGTATCATGCCATCGTAAAAAATCATGCGCCGCACATTTCAAAGAAAGCCGCGCCGGCAACTTCGAGTTCTCCCGATCTCCTCTATTTGTCAAACAGAGTTTTAAAAAATGTACAAAGAATTCCCGGTTTTGTCAATTTCAAGCTGGCGGGGCCAATCTCTGACATCCGTGGATGCGCTTGCGGGGCTACTTTCTCAACAATTTCAGCGCATGGGTCCAGCGGTTGTTGACTATTCCCGGGAGGCACCATAAAATGCACAGCGGTTCTATGGCGCGGGCGGCTTCGACCTTTCCCAGGTCTTCAATATCCCAGCCGAACTGTTCCAGAATGATACGCACTTCGTGTTTTGCATGATCGTTGTTCCCGCAAATGAACATTGTCGGTTGTACTCCGTCGAAGTCGGGGTTAACCATGAAGGCGTTGCCGACGCAGCTGAACGCCTTCACGAGATGTGCTTCGGGTGCGAGTTTCTGCAAGCGCTCCATGAGTGATTCGTTGAGGGAAGTGAAGAACTGAATGACGCCGTTGACCGGAGGCGTATCCGAGATCGGATTTGTGGCATCGATTACCGTTTTCCCCTTCAGATTGGGTCTACCGGAGGATCTCAATGCTGATTCTGCTGCGTTTCCCTTCACAGCGAGTGCGACGATCTCTCCGAACTTTGCCGTTCCCTCAAACGATCCTATGCGGCATTTACCTCCGGTTTTGGTTTTCAATTCCTCGTGCTTGGACTTGTTGTTGGTTCCGATCATAACGTCATAACCATGCTTGACAAATCCGTTGGCGAGCACCTGTCCGACGATTCCCGATCCGATCACTCCGATTTTCTTTGCCGCCATGGTTCCCTTTCTGATAAATTACGAGTTAACCCGATAGAAGCCACGTATAATTCCGAATATCGATTCCGCCGTCGGCGGACTAAACAAATCCCCAGTCCTAAATTCTCGATCCGCAATCGCCAATCCTGCGCCAGAAGTGCATCCGCCTTCGGCGGAGAAATCCCAAATCGGTTCCTCAGGATATTCTAAACGACGTCATCGATATTGAGCCCAGGACAATCTTATCGTTGAAGATAGTGATATTCTCGTTGTCTTCCTTCAAACCCAGAACATAGAGCATGGGCAGAAAATGCTCCTGCGTGGGGACGGAGAGAGCCGCGGCCTTGCCGAGTGAAGGGTAGTTGATCAGGTCCATGTAGTTGCCGTGAAGGATGTACTCCTTGAATCGCACATTCATTTCTTCTGCCCAGTCATACGCGGAGTCCGGATGCTGCCAGTTGATCATTCGCAGGTTGTGGACTATGTTGCCGCTGCCGATGATCAGCACGCCATTTCTTCTCAGGGGCGCCAGGTCTTTTGCCAGGTTGTAATGCCAGTCCGGCGATTGGTAGTGGTCGAGACTCAATTGCAGCACGGGGACGTCGGCGTTTGGGTACATGCGCCGCACAACGCTCCAGCATCCGTGGTCGAGCCCCCAGTTGGTATCAAGCATCACGATCGCTTGTGTGACCAGCTTTTTCGCTTGTTCGGCAAGAGCAGGATTCCCCTTTGCAGGATAGTCAACTTCGAACAGCTCCGGCGGAAAGCCGTAGAAGTCATGAATGGTTTTCGGTTTCTCCATCGCCGTCACGAACGTGCCGCGGGTCTCCCAGTGTGCCGAAATGCAAAGGATAGCTTTTGGCCTCGGGAGTTTCTTCCCGGCTTCTCTCCATCCCGAGGTGAACTCGTTGTCCTCAATGGCATTCATCGGACTGCCATGTCCCACGAACAACAATGGCATCAGTTCTAAGGAATCGGGAGAATCGGCAATATTTGTCAATTCGTTGAGGGTCACGAATCAATGGTTTGTAAGAATTAACGCGTAGTATTTGAATTGGTTCCTCATTCTCTGTGATAATACAAAATGTTGGTGAGATCGTCAAATCCACTTCATTTGACATTCTCGGAGAGCTTTCGTACCTTTTCGCAATAGGGCAATCATTGGCGGTGGCCGGAATCGGTAGAGAAAAAATCACAATGAGCATGCGAATGCGTGTGCCTGCATCGGGGGGGGATGGAATCACATCATGAACTGCATATCGATGCGTTTGTTTATAATTATCCTTGTAATCGGGACAATTACGAATATCGTTTTTTCATGGCTGTTCTCAATCAGGGCCGGCCGTTACCATGGAATATACCGGTTCTTTTCGTTTGAGAGCATCCTTGTGTTGATACTGTTGTGTGCGCCGGTGTGGTTCGCACACCCGCTGGAATGGAATCAACTCATCTCCTGGGTGATTCTTGCGGGAGCAATTCCTGTTCCTGTTTGTGGATTCCATGCGTTGCGCACTGCGGGCAGGCCGGAGGGCCAGATCGAGAATACGACAGCGCTCGTTACATCCGGCATATATCGTTATATCCGTCACCCGCTGTATGCATCGCTCTTGCTGCTTGGGACCGGTATTTTTTTAAAGGATATTACCCTTCTGACAGCACTATGCGCGTTAGTGAATCTGTGGGCAATAGCAGCGACAGCAAAGACGGAAGAGAATGAGATGCTCAAGAAATTTGGCGTTGAATATGCTCGCTACATGCAAAGGACGAAGATGTTCATTCCCATGATCGTCTAATCAGGTCCTGGTGAACGCCTCATCTTGCGAAGCTCTTGTTTGATCTTTATAAATGATGTCACGCAGAGGTATATTTCTTGATGAAAAATTCGAAAGTGTCCCGGATTTCAAGCACCCATCGTTCTTTTGAATACTCTCGGTGAATAAGCACATATCAAATCTCCTGCTTGTCGTCATGCTGTCGGGATGCTCCGGGCTCTGGAAAGTGGACAACCTGGAGACCGACGATTTCGGATGCTGGCAAAATGGGCGCTGGCAATACTACGGATGCTGGCAGGAGAGCGCAGGCCCAGGCTTTTCAAGGATGGGTTCTGTAACACAACCTGGATTTGAACTCCCGCTGGATTCTTTGAGGGTCGCTCTCGATCCGGGCAAGCTGGGAAAGCTTAACATCCTCTGGGGGCCGCCCGGTATTTCTCTCATTCCAAACCCTTTTCTTCTCGCTCTTCCATTCTCCTCTCATCACGAGAAGTTTTCCATTGTCGTGCTGCTTACAATTGACAGCGTGGACGACGTAACGCCGCCCCGGTGGACAATGATGCCCTCGGAAGCTCGATTCTCCTTCTCGACGGGGAGAATTATCGAGCCGGCATCCTTTGTCGTTTGCAGAGTGGATTCCTTGGTCAAGGATTCTGCGGTTGCGCATAATCAGTATGTGCTCAATCCTGATTCGGTCTCGGAGCCTTTATACATCACCAAGGGGACGCGTGGTGTACGTTTCGAGTTTGAGACGGAGACGAAAGACGTGGATATGTTTACAGTGCACGGTCTTGGGCTTTATAAGAATGGAGAGAAACAAATTATTCCTGAACTGAGACTCATTCGCAAAACCAGCTGGCCGTTCTTTTGGTTGGAGGGTCCGGACTGATTCGAACGCCACAGAATCGCCTGCATTTGCCTGTCTTGAAAATCTGGCCGGGATTGACTAAATTGTTGTCTCGCGAGACGGGGAAATGCTTGAGATGTGTTTTTTTTTGCTTTCGGGCCCTTAGCTCAGTTGGTTAGAGCAGCAGACTCATAATCTGCGGGTCGCAGGTTCAAGTCCTGCAGGGCCCACTTGTTTTTGCCACTTTTTCCTCCAGTGTACCTTACGATTAATTAAGCTTACCCAAACAAACAGAGAGTTTCAAATTCAGCGACGGTTTTTTTCATGCCATTGCAATTGGCACATTAATCAGCTACGTTAAATGAGCAGATTGATTCACCCATCATACAAAAAAAGAAAGAAACGGCTCATGCAGAACAAAATCAAGGCTTTGATATCTTGGCGCGGCGATGAATGCGAAGCAAGGGCCATAGACCCTCATACACAAGCAGTTCTTGCGGTTGCAAAAATCGGCGTGTCAGCAACCCCCAAAATAGATTTAAAGAGCATGAGCATCTATGGAAACTCAGCAATGAGGCACATTGAAGAACAAGCGTCTGAAATTGCCGAAGCGCTTGCTCAAGGGAAAGCTAATCATTTAAAAAACTAATCCCACCCATTCGCTGTTCATCATGAAGCTGAGCGTCAACCCGGTATGCTCACAAAAGTTGCTATTACCTCTAATTGTGTGTCATCCCCATCGATGCATGCCGTTCACGTAATTTCTGCACCGTAAACTCGGACCGTGACGCGGCCGTTGGACGCTTGCGGTTCAGCTGACACCATGCCTTGAATTCTTTTAAATCGAAGTCGATCATCTCCACATGGTAGCCGTCGAGCTCAAGATCCCCACGGGCTTTCTCGGCATTGTTCTTCCATTCATCATAGCTCTCTTCCAATGTGCTTCGGTCATCGCAGAAAGCCTTCAATTCTTCCCATTCGTCGGAACGATACCACGCCAGACCGATCGCTGTACGACGTTCTAATTGCTCAGTCATTTTTTCGCCGTCCTTTCTTCTTGGATTAACATGAACCCACTTCCATGATGCCGCAAACCCCGCCCTCCCGGAACGAGGCGTTGTGTGCGGGGGATGGGGCATTCTAGCCTCTTGTTGGTGCTCACTCTCCCAATTCATTTCCCGTACCGATCTTCATAGAATTTCTTGATCTTCTCAAGTTGTTCCTTGCTCATTCCTTTTAAATACCACTCATGCCTGACATCCGGCTCAAGATACTTTTTCATCAGCTCGTCATACAGTTCCGGACCGGCCACATTCTTCACCTCGGGGAGAAATTCACTGTAAAACTTCTTTGAAACCTCATACATGCCGTGCCACCAGGCATAGTCAGGTCCCGACATCGCTGCGCCATGTCGTGCCCTCCGGCCTTCATGGTGCCAGAGTTCATAGTAGATCCAATCGAGTTTGTCGTCGAAATCCGCCTTTGTGAGCTTCGATGAATCCATCAACTCCTGCCTGATCGCCGTTGCCGGCTTCGCAAACTTGTCGTTGTACAGTTCCACCAGGTTATCAAATTGCTTGTAGAAACCGTCGACAAATGGCGCGGAGTGACAACTGCTGCAAACATCTTTCATGTCGTTCCGCCTCTTGTCCGCGTTCTCGAGCTTCTTCGAAATTGGCGGACGGAGTGTCCAGCTGATTCTCGTTCCGACATCATGCGTCACGGGTTGATTTGGCGTGGCGCCCATGTGGCATGTGGCGCAGGTCGGAGCGGCAGTGTAATCTTTTCCAACCACCCACTTGTCGCTATCCATGTTCAGCCTCGATTTATTCGCCTCATACAGAATTCCATGCTTTGATTCCTGATAGACTTCTATTTGGGGATGATCCGGACCGAGATGACATTTTCCGCATGTCTGTGGTTCACGAGCTTGTGCCTTTGAGAATCGATGTCGCGTATGACATGCCGAGCAGGATCCCTTTGATCCGTCGGGATTAATTCTTCCAATGCCCGTATTCGGCCACGTCGTAATGTCCAGTGTGCCATCGGAAAGAACTTTCACCTTCGAGCCATGACACTGCAGACAACCGACTGCTACTGCCTCCGGGCCGCCAACCACTTCGCCAAGATAGTTATCGAGCGAGTTTAGTATGTCACCGGCGTTTGCATGGTGGCTGTTCGTCATTTCTGCCACTTCCTTCGCATGACACCGTCCGCAATCCCTCGGCGTTACCAGGATGGCGATAGTGTAGCCGTTGTGTTCCATTGCATCGGGATCCGATTTGTCGGCCCTATGACAGGAGTAACAATCCACACCCTGTTTAGCGTGACTACTCAGTTCCCACTCTTTGACAAAAGAAGGTGAAAGTTCTTTGTGGCATTCGATGCATGCTTTCCCTTCCTCTGAGATGGCTTTCCCCTGTGCGTCAGCGGGCGCAGACAAGAAAAGCATGCTGGCAATCGCCAGGACTACGTGGCAAAACCTACTCTGACTACATATATCCATGATTGTTTCTCCTATATTGTCTGAATCAGAATTTCCAGGATTTCAGAATTAACAAAATTGTTGTCGTCAACATTCTGAAAATTTCATAATTCTGTGAATTCTGATTCTGACTTCCTGCTCATACACCCCTTAATTCCTTGACGCCAAGGGTCAACAAAACAAAACGCGTGAAGGTCCGGTGCTGCACCTTAACCGGCAAGCCTGCTTCATTGAAGATTTGACTCATCGCTGCGGGGCTTTTGACCTTCGAATGTCGAAGGAGCTTCGCGAGCCACACTGGCATTGATATGTCAGCCAGGCAGAAGCAGCCTCCTGCGCGAAGAACGCGACGTATCTCTCGGAGGGCTGCAATCTGGTCACTCCAATGATGAAATGAAATGCTGCTGAGGACGACATCGACAGAGCAATCCGCGAGCGGCAGTGATTCTGCCGCGGCCAAATAAATCGTGGCAGATGGTAACTGATCGCGAGCGATCTCGACCATGCCCTGCGCGGGGTCAATGCCAACCAGTTGCGCCGATGGATAGAGCGCTCGCGCTTTGCGCAACAACCGTCCGGTCCCGCATCCAACATCAAGGACTGTGTTTGGCGCCGCAATTTCGTTGGTGACCACATCGAGCATTTCCGCGTGCATTCGATCGGCGTATCGTTGAATCCATGAATCGTCGTAGGTGTGAGACCAGCGGTTGAAATGCTCAACATCTTTGTTGCGATCATTGCTTGCCATGATGCAGACCCTCCCTATGCCGGGATTAGAGGCTTGATAGTCGTTTGCTGCCGCTGTGTCTGCGGCCTGCCATCTGTCATGACGCAATATTGCATTCCGATTGAATGTCGAGCAAAACGTGCCGAAACCGATGGTAAGTTTGCCAATTCCCAATACCTTCAAATAAGTCCCGAGAATCTACATAATTTCGGTTCGATTGTCAACTAGTACCGTTCCAACAAAATGATTGTACTCAAGACCGAGGAGAGATACAAGAGGTGGACTACTAGACTGCTACCGGCTCGCTACTGCGGGGTTTGGAGTGCGGCTTGGCGTTTGTGTGTTCGATTACAAAGAAGAATACGGAGTGGATTGGTTCAGTCTGCGCCGCTCTTTTGAAAAAGACTGGTCCTAGTGTGAATAGAAGATGCCACCACTGGTGCCACAGAAAAAAACTCCCCCCCGAGTTTGGCATAAAGAAAGCGCGACTACATCGAAGAGACCATCATTGTTTTGCTGCCAATGTATGCCATCGGTAGAGGTGTAAACACCGGTTGATGAGCCCACGATGAACCGCTCATTGAAGTCAATGAGCATCGAGGTAATGTAATTAGGGAAGGTGCTCTTGATGTCGTACCAATGAGATCCTTGATCATCAGACCTGTATATGACGGGTTCCTCGTCATGCCAATTTGCGTAAGTGATGAGGAATAAGCCGCCGGCCGGAGATTCGACCAACCTGGAATCCGATAGCGAATCCAAAGTGCTAATGCGTGTCCATGAATCACCATTATTGGTCGAACGGAAGAGACCCTCAAACAACGAAACATAGAGCGGCCCAAGCTGACTCACCAGCAGAGACGATGGATTTGATGATGGGAGACCAGTCGTTTTCGGTTGCCACGATTGCCCCACGTCATCGGAACGCAGAATTATTCCCGGGTTCCAACCAACAATAAATACCGAGCCAGAACTGGTTGATGCAAGGATGGGAGCTCGGTAGCTCAAGAGTTGATGAACAGATTGCCACGTCAGGCCGTTGTCTGTCGAACGAATGGTCCCGCTATCTGGAGTCGTTGCGAATATTGCCCCGTTGGGATGAACAGTTATCGAACGCGAGTAGTCCGTGGCGCGGATAGGATGCGTCATGGTCCATTCCTGGCCGCCGTCAGTCGACCGGCAGATGCCATTCGCTGTACTCGCGACCAATGTGCCGTTTGGTGCTTCCGCCAGTGCCATGGTCGTGCCGGTCGGGATACCAATCTGCGTCCATTGGCCATCTTCATCCGGACTCATCCACACACCGTCCGATGTTCCAGCAATCAATCGTCCCTCGGGGGTAATTGCAAACGACCAGATTGCAGGTGCGCCGGGGAAAATATCTGTCCACGTTACTCCTGCATCCGTAGAATGATAGATGTGACCGACCACTTCGAGCGACGTGGTCTCAGTATTTGCAGCGAAAAAGACATGGCCATTCCGGGAAACTGCTATAGCGATGTACTGCCAGTACTGCGGAACGCCTGTCAACGTCGTCCAATGCTCACCCCGATCAAAACTGCGATAGATAAGAAGGTTGTCGACCACAAAAAGCGTATCCCCACCGGCTGTCGCAAAGTCTTCTATCTCACCGGGAAATAGATTCGTCCACGTCTGGCCACCATCAACAGATCGGAGCAGTCCATCGATAGAGCACAGGTAAAGTTGGTGGTCCGGCAGGATTGAAATTTTGCTTGCTGACGATATCGGATAGAATGTCCACGTGTTACCGTTGTCGGTCGACGTACCCAGGCCATCGTAAGAAGTCGCATAGACCTTGCCGGAATCATCAAACGCCATGTAATTGCATGGTGCAGCGAGTGGAAGCCACGTCTTCCCTAGGTCATTTGATCGAAACAGTCCACCCTCAACAGTTTGGACGGCGACGAATATGCGATCGTTCGCATCTACCTGCAGCACATTAATTCCGCTCCCTTTCGGGCCGATATTTGACCAAGACGCGCCCTGATCTGAAGATACATAAACTCCGTCGTGGAGAAGCGTCCCGACCAACACTAAACCATCATTAGCAACAGTGACGCATCTGACATTCCCTCCAAATGGACCTTGGGTTTGGTTCCAATGGATTTGCTGGCTAAGTGACTGCGGCCCCGCAATGTTGTCCTGCCGGCAGGCAAATCCCGCCATGCACGAAAGAAAAAGGAGGAACAATCGAGTTGGAAACGAAGGTTTGAAGCCTGCTGGATATCCGGCAGAACTCTCGGATGTATTCATTATTGACTACTTACCATGCTACTACGTTTTTCAACCTTCGGTTTGCTCCGGCCTGTTGCTATTTCAACAACAGCATCTTCTTTACGTCCGTGTGGCTCTCCGTCACGATTCTGTAAATGTACAAGCCGCTCCCAACACGTGAGCCATCAAAGGTCAGGCGGTAGTAATTCCCTGGTTCAGCCATTCCATCAAACAATTTTGCGACCTCTTGTCCGAGCATGTCATACACAATCAACCTCGCATGTTCAGACTGCTCGACACTGAACTTGATGGTTGCCGACGGATTGAAAGGATTCGGATAACTCTGAAGAAGCTGGAACTTCCTCGGTGCGGGGTCGTCACCCACGGCAAGAACAACACTCACAGCGATTTGCTGCGAATATGATGCCGCACCGTTCAAATCGACCTGCCGGAGTCGATACACGTAGCTTCCGGTTGTCACCGTGCTGTCGAGCCAGAAGTAATGATGCGCCTGGAGCGATGTCCTCGCGCCGGGGATCAGGTTGCTGACGGTTGTGAATGCGCCGCCGGTTCGTGATTTTCGCTCAACGTAGAAGCCGTAATTGTTCGTTTCACTGACGGTAGTCCATTCTATCCTGACGCCGGTAGTGACAGTAGCCGCCGTGAGAGATGCAAGCTGAATTGGCAGAGCCGCATCCGTCCCGATGGTAAACTGGCTGAATGAGGTGATCCCGTTGAACGTAACCGTTGTCGGGGTTATGGCGGATGCTCCGCTCACGGCCGTGTTCCAGCTTGATTCGGATGTACTGCTGCGAGTGTATAGTGTATACAATGACGGCGAAGCGGCGCCATTATTAGTGAAGCTTGACGGAACGGTAAAGGTAAGGTTCGTCGAGAATGTTCCCGGCATACCATATGCATGGATGACCCAGTACCGGTCGTTAAGCACCGTGATGGAACCGTATGGGAGCGAGTCCGGCGATGCGGTTATCTGTGTCGAGAAAAGGCCAACCGGGTTATCGAAGTTGTCGGTCGTTGTCAGTGAAACTGTTCCGAGGGCTGCTGTACCCGTGGTGAAGTTCGTTGTGCTGTCACTTGTTCCAAGGCCGACTGGAATTGTCGATGTTATCCACCCATTTGTAGTACCGTCAAAAGTGAAATTTTCCAGTGTTCCGTATCCACCCGATGCCTGATCGGACGTAGCCGTACCCGTGCCTTCGTCGAATTTCCAGTAGCCGGCCAGTCCGGTCTCTGTGCCGCCGAGCGTCCGGTGGACGTCAAGCCGGATCTTGTTCGAATCGATTCCAACATTCCAAATTCGCACTTCATCCATCACACCGCTGAAGACCTGCAGAATATTCGAGGGGGGGCCCGGATCCAGCACGCCGCCTATCTGAAGATCGTTTGGTACGGTGCTCAAACTGAAGATTGTTGCACTCGAAAAAATCAACCGACCATCCAGGAAGCCGTTGAAATTCGTCCCATCGTAGCTGTAGGCGACATGATGCCAGCCCGGCGATGGGATGCGAATCTGCGAGCCGGTTCTCGGATTATCGCCGCCGTACCCCGCAGCATAGAACTCCACTGTGTTTTGCACGTATCCGTAGATGACTCCGAATTGGTCCCCGGCGCTTATTCCATTTCTTGCGATCAGATACTTGTCTGTTTGCGTCGTATCCTGTATATCGACCCAGAACTCGATCGCGAATGAATTTGATATGTCGAAACTCGCGCTCCACGGTATCGAGACGTACGTGTCCGATCCGTTGAACTTCAGCGCTTTCCCCGCCGTGGCATAGCTCGTCGTGCAGCTCATTTCGAGCCCTACGTAATAACCTTCACTGCTTGTAGTTGAAATTGTGTAGTAATACGTTTGTCCCGGGCTGAGTCCTGTAACGGCTGCGGAAACTGGTACGTCTGCATCGGCACTCACCGTACCCGGAGTCGCATCCACACTATCTGAATACACACCCGAGCTTGTGCCGTACAAGAACCGTGCAGTGGTACTAACATTAAATCCGTTCACGGTGCCGTTGAGCGTTGCACCGGTTGTGGTAATGGATGTCGCCCCGGACACGCTGATATCGACTGGATGAACAACGTACCTCGCGACAGCGAAAGCATAATTTAATGAAGCATCCAGGGAGAAACCGGCCGCTACTATCTTCCCATCGGATTGTATGGCGACAGATTGTGCCTGGTCATCAGCACCGCTTCCGCCGCTGATAGCATTTCTAGTCGTACCGTTGATACCAAACGCGCTGTCAAGACTTCCGTCTATAGTATACCGGGCAAGTGCGAATTCGAAGTTCGATTGACCCGCTGCAACTATTTTTCCGTCGGCCTGCAAAGCGACCGAGCTTGCGTTGTCAGAAGAGCTTCCGCCGCTGATGTAGTTTCTTACCATGCCGTTAGTTCCGAAGGTGCTGTCAAGATTTCCGTCCGTCTTGTAGCGAGCGAGTGCGAATGCGAAGCCACCACCGCCATCGGACATGCCCGCTGCGACCATCTTTCCATCAGGTTGGATGACAACGGAAAACGCTTCGTCACCAGTACCGTCTCCACCACCGATATTGTCTCTTGTCGTACCGTTGGTACCAAACGAGCTGTCAAGACTTCCGTCTGTATTATACCGGGCAAGTGCGAATGCGTAATGAAGTGAAGCATCAAGTGAGGCCCCCGTTGCAACAATCTTTCCGTCAGGTTCTATTGCGACGGCATATGCTATGTCACCAGTACTGTTTCCGCCATAGATATAATTTCTCACTGTGCCGCCGGTACCAAAGGTGCCGTCAAGACTTCCGTTTGTATCATACCTTGCAAGCGCAAATGCACCATTGCCTGAACTGTCGGATTGACCCGCAACGATAATCTTTCCGTCCGATTGTATGGCGACGGACAATGCTCCGTCATACGTACTGTCTCCGCCATATATATAATTTCTTGTTGAGCCGCCGGTACCAAAGGTGATGTCAGAAAATCCGTTTGTATTAAACCTTGCAAGCGCAAATGCACCATGACCTGACGCATCTTTGGAATAACCTGCCACAACGATCTTCCCATCGGATTGTATAGCGACGGAATTTGCTCTGTCATCAGTAGCGTTTCCGCCGTTGATAAATGATCTCAACGTGCCATCACCGAACGCGGGTTGGTCACGACTTCCGTCAGCACCATACCGAGCAAGCGCGAAGTAATCATGATCTTGCGCATCTCTGGAGTAACCCGCAACGACAATCTTCCCGTCGGATTGCATGGCGACGGAATGTGCTTGGTCGCGAGTTCTGTTTCCGCCGCTGATGAATGTCCTCACTGAACCATTAGTACCAAATGCAGGATCGGGTACTACCGATGATAAGTCGAGCACATGACCGTGTCTACCCCCGCCGGTGGCTTGCGCCTTGTCTAGCGTAGCTTTCTTCGATGGCTTTTCCTGAGTCATGACGTGATGATTTGCAATTGTACTCCGCGGTTGTCCGCGCAGAGATGCAGTTTGAGCAAAGACTGTCTGAGTTGAAAACAATATGCTTGCTATCAGCATGACGCTGAGCATGCAGTAAACGATTTGTTTCATAAGGGCTCCTTCGATTTGAGAGATGGTTGTCCGGTAGACCTTTCAGTTGATTATCAACTCCCAGTGCTACAAAAATCATTAAACCCGCCGTGCCATATACTTCAGCACTAGCGGGTTCATTTCGAACTCACGGGTTTGCAATCAGGAAGATCTAATAGGCTCATGATTCACCCTCGATTGATTGTACGGAAAGGTAACAAGCAATTTTGAAAATGTCAAATTCCCCATCCGTAATGATAGTCCACATCGCAGACAAGTAGGTATGAATTACAGCCGCAGATCGGAGGCAACCGATGTTTTTGAATTGAATCTATATGCGAAAGGGCGCGAGACAATTATCTATTTCGGACAAATGCTTTCGCCTTCAGAACGACGTCCGGGTTTGTCTCAAACGGCAAAGCTCCGGTCCCGATGCAGGCTCTCTGCCGGTTTCCCGCCAGTGTCAGAACCCTGTCGAGTTCACGATAGACCGCGGCCAGATTCCCCGACGCAAATACACCGGGATCAGTATTGATGCGAACCATTACTTCAGGATAAGCCTGCATCCTTCTCATGAATGACGCCTGGTCCGTCTCGCTGGGACAAATGACATACCCTGTTCCGGTCTCCAAAATCGAGTCCAGGATCGGCAATGTGTTGCCGCCGATAATGCAGGGCATGGGATGCCCGGCTAAGCCGGAAGTTTCATTGATGACGTATTTGAGTACGGGGAGTTCAATCCGGGCAAACATCTCCGGTGACATCAGTGGTGGTGTGGCGCCCGACTCGAAAAAAGTAACATCCAACCCTTGAGAAATGACCTCCCTGCAGAATGCGATCTGCCCTTGGGCAAGGTAGTGGAGCGCCTGTTTGACAGAGGCAGGATCGTCCAGGATGTCGCAGAGCAACCTGTCAAAACCCACCAGATTGCTGGCCAGGGAGAATGGCCCGCTCAAAGGTATCCGGATGTCTGCTTCCGGTAACGCATGGGCAAGTCGTTTGCCCGTTTCGATGACCATCGGAATGCGGCCGTCTTTCCTGGGGTCGAGTAGTTTGAGCTTCCCGACCTGATTGGTTCCTGAACACAGGCAAGTGGAAATGGCAGGCATGGCGTTACCCTCAGGCACTTCAATCGTTGCGCCGTATGCCTCGGCCTCCAGATTGTAGATGTCGATGCCGGCGACAACCGGGGCGTGGCGGTAAAGACGGAACGCTTCGGCGTGAGCCTGAAAAAGCAATTCAGAATCCCGTGACACCTGCCAGGGCGTCTTTCCGATCAGCGCCGCAGCGTGTTCGTATATGGAAGGAGTGAAATCAATTTGCCTTGCCATTGTCGTGTTTACCGCCAACATTGGTCATACTGATTTGTTATCCCGCATTGCAGCCTTAAGGGCTGTTTCATTTGCCGCCTTTCGTACGTTGTCCGGGAATTCCGAGAGTCTCGAATACCTGTCTAATTTCAATGACGGCGCCCGATTCAGCTTTGACGGCGGGGCAGCGCTTCGCCCAGTTAACCGCTTCTTCTTTCGACTTCACATTGATCATCCAATAACCCCCGACAACTTCTTTTGCCTCAATCAAGGCTCCATCGGTTACGAGTTGCTTTCCGCTCCGGAACGTAACACGCGCCCCATTTATAAGCGGATGAAGTCCATCGAGCGAAACGAGAACACCGGCTTTTGCCAGCTCTTCGTTGTATTTGGCCATCGCTGCAACAGCTTCCTTGCTCGGAGCGAAATTTGCCTTTGCCTTTTGATCGGCAGGCGCGTTAGATTGGTATTCGGGCGGGATCATGAACATCATGTATCGCAATGTTGTATCTCCTTTCATTTATGATTACTCTGGGACCGTAGTTGCTTCCCCTGGTTTTGATTGTAATGTGTAAAGTATGGATTTCGAGAGAAAGTGTCAAGAAATGATCCATGCTGCCACTCCGGAGGCATGACTTTGCAAAAGCAAGCCGACCCGCGATGACTTTGGCAGCATTTGGATGGGCTTCATCCTTACCTGCTTAGGATGGCCTGCAAGTGAGGGCCGTTTTTACAATCAGACGCTAATTAAAAAACCCCGCTCAGATTGAACGGGGTTTCGGACCGCTGATACCGCTGATGAACGCTGATAGGATCTGATGACATCACGTCGCCATACTCCGATCAGTCCCGCTAAAAGAAGACGGGATGCCGCAAAAACAATGAGGCATTTCGTTCACCGCCTGAGGGCGGCTTAATCAATTTCTGATCAAGTGACTTCTCCGCGTTTCTATCAATCCCGTCCCGATGCATCGGGACGGGACTTCTGATAAAATGACTTCTCCAAGTTTCCATCAATCCCGCGAAAGAACGCGGGATTTCTGCTCAAGTGACTTCGTCACTTGAGCATCAACATTTTCTTCACTTCCACAAATGTTCCTGCTGTCAGTCTATAAGTATAAATGCCGCTCGGCAGGTTCGCCGCGCTGAACTGGATCGATTTGTACCCTGCATCCTGAGTCCCGTTCACAAGCGTGGCGACTTCTCTCCCCAACATGTCATACACTACCAGACGAACGTAGGTTGCTTTTGGCAATTCGTAATTGATGACCGTTGTGGGATTGAATGGATTGGGGTAGTTCTGCTGTAGGGCGAACTGGTTCGGGGATCCGGATGTGAGAGTCGAGAGTTCTTCTCCGGGTGGAGCGGGAGGATTCTCACCGTCCGGTACTATCCTGATGCGCGTTTCCGGAGTGAGCTCTCCTGACGACGCGAGGATCAATTTGCCGCTCTGATTCACCTTCACCCAATAACCTTTGCCGGGCTGAATCGAATCCGTTATCTGATACCCTGCACTATACCCAAAGAACTGGGACGCCACGATGCCGCCCGGGATGCTGCCCAGGCCTGCAACCGCGACCGGAGAGCTAATTGATCCTACCAGATTCCATCCTGCTTGTACCGTGACTGAATCCCGCATGCGGACCATTCCCGTGATCCCGACACTCTGCCCGCCGCTGAATTTCAGCCAGTAGCCTGAGCCATTGGCAAGTGTCGCCTCTGCGATGTAACCACCCTGGTAGGCGAAGGCATTGGAAACAGCGGTGGCGTACAATGCAGATTTGTTGTAATTGGTAACCGTTAGAGGAATGGAGATAAGGTTCCATCGATCCGATACAGCGTACTGAGTTGTGACAGGCAGGCTTACCGATGTTTGCCCGGACGGTATGCTCTTGTTTCCGTGGATATCGACAGTAATCACGCGGTAGTAGTTTGTTATGCCGGCGCTCGGTGATGCGTCGACCAGCGTCGTATCCGAGGTTTGGCCGATCTTGGTCGATGGTCCAGGTGCAAAGCCGTCGCTGGTTGAGCGATGGACTTCATAGTAACCGACGTTCTGGATCTGTGATATCCTTGCTCCAGTGCACGTTAACCGACGGGCCGGCCTCCGGCTGTAAGGAGAGCGAGGCCACGGGCAGTGGCGGCAAATTGTCAACTGAGTAGCCGCTGTCGGTCATGGATAGCCAGTACGTAAGCGCGTTACTCGTCCGTGCCATCACCATTGCATAACACATAGCTGTGCCTTGTGGACCTGAATCTGAAACTGTGGGCATTGTGTAGGAATATCCGGGCAACTGCAGTGCACGCACACTGTCGATGTATTCCCAGTAATATGCATCGGTGCCCTGAACAGAGCGGGGTGTTGTCATCAGCGCATTCTTCGGGATCCTTCCAATCACAATTTCCTTCAAGAAATCTCCCCAGCTTTTGACATTTTTCATCCCAATGGTCTGACTGACCCCACGAAAAATGTAGTATGATGTTATTGTCGTGTTTGGATAGGCATCCAGGTATGACGGACTCCATGTGACGGTAACTTTTCCGCCCTGGTCATTTGTAACGTCCTTGACTCCTTGGATTAATGGTCTGATATCCCCCAGATAACCGTAGCGGTCAACCTTCTGGGCATAGATGTCACCATTGCCGCTGCGAAAGTCTTCCCATGTAATGATGGCGCCGCCCGAGCCGTCGCTGAGTATCGTGGGCCATATTTGATCGCTAGTCGCCGTCGAGATGGCGACGCCATTCGGAGTCCACTGCACCGCGCCTGAGCTATTGATGCCCTGGGCGTAGATGTCGGCGGCACCATTGCGATAGTCCTGCCAGGTAATGATTGCTCCGCCCGAGCCGTCGGATATGATAGTGGGTTCTTGTTGATCGCTCACCGCCGTGCAGATGGCAACACCGTTGGCCGTCCACTGGGAAGCGCCGGAAGCATTTACGAGTTGAGCATAGATGTCGGCATTGCCGTTGCGATAGTCGAACCATGTAATGATAGCCCCGTCCAAGCCGTCCGAAACGATAGTGGGATTATCCTGACCTCCGGTCGCCGAGCAGATCGCGACACCATCTGTTGTCCACTGGGGATTGCCGGATGCACTCACGCGTTGGGCATAAAGGTGGGAGGGGCCAGATCGATAGTCCATCCATGTAATGATCCCTCCTCCCGAGCCGTCTGAAACGATAATGGGATACTGTTGATAGCCCGTCGCCGTGCAGACGGCAACACCGTTGACCGTCCACTGGGCAGCACCGGAGGCGTTCACCTGTTGAACGTAAATGTCCCAGTCGCTACCGTTGCGATAGTCTTGCCATGTAATGATGGCTCCGCCCGAGCCGTCTGAAGCGACGGTAGGAGAAGCTTGATCGCCCGTCGCCGTGCAGATGGCAACACCGTTGGCCGTCCACTGGGAAGCGCCGGAGGCATTTACGCGTTGAGAGTAGATGTTGTAGTCGCTGCCGTTGCGATAGTCTTGCCATGTAATGATGGCTCCGCCCGAGCCATCGGAAACGATAATGGGATTTGATTGATTGCCCGTCGCCGTGCAGACGGCAACACCGTTGGCCGTCCACTGAGGAGCGCCGGAGGCATTTACGCGTTGAGAGTAGATGTCGTAGTCGCTGCCGTTGCGATAGTCTTGCCATGTAATGATGGCTCCGCCCGAGCCGTCTGAAACGATGGTAGGAGAAGCTTGATCGCCTGTCGCCGTGCAGATGGCAACACCGTTGGCCGTCCACTGAGGAGCGCCGGAAGCATTCACGCGTTGAGCATAGATGTCCGCATCGCTGCCGCGGGAGTCTTGCCATGTACTAATTGCGCCGCCAAAGCCGTCTGAAACGGTCGTGAGATCACTTTTGTTGTTTGCCGCTGTACAGACGGCAGTGTTCACATAGGAGTCGTGTGACCATTGGGCGAGTGCCGGAGTAACACAAAGCGTCATCGCCAGCAGGCCAATCATCACAATTTGTAGCATTAGATAGTCTCGCATAGATCCTCTCTGAGTATAGTAAATAAGAATTGGAATTAGTTGCGAGGCAGGCGGTTGATGGAGTGCTTCCACTTGAAAGAACACGTAGATTGCGCACCGATTGCAGGCACCACCTGCACTCGGTGCCGTCTCAAATGATGTATCAATATGAGATTGTTTTATCTGATTTCCAAATCATCCTGCGGATGCCGCAAAATGAAGGGAATTCTCTCCTTTGAGGGTGTCGTGCAAGGGTTGGATTGGATCGGACTGTACTGCTGCCTCCGGATGCGTAACCCTGCAAAACGAATAGTCAATCGAAGTGGCCCGTTATCTAAGCAGAAGAAGCTTCTTTGTCTTGAGATCGGGCGTCTGGCAATGCCATTGATTTACACGACATCACATTATCCTGGTATGGATATGGGTTCCAATCATGGAATGGACCGAAAAGTGAATATGTGAGAACGAGGGATATGAACAATAACGTTGAAGAACCCCCGGTATACTCAGCGAGTTCCTGAATTTTGATAATGTTCTTACTCACAAGGAAAAAGATGGGGAAGAAATTACAAAAGATAATCGCGGAGAGCCATTGTCCATAATCGGTTGCAATTGGCACGAGGATCACTCCGCTCAGGGTGCAGAGAAAGAACAACCGAAGAGCTCGGTGTCGGGCCCCACAGCTCCTGAATGCATGCGTCCAAAGATTTAGAAGGATGCAATATTGAGGACCTAATCGATGGTTATAACAGGCATCCATAATTTGAGACGTCTGAAAAATTCTCAATTGCCGCGATCAACGTCCCTTCCCCTTTTAGGGGAAGGCTAGGATGGGGTCTCATATGTTCGACGTGCATCCTTTCGTGACCTCACCTATAATCCTCTCCTGCGAGGAGAGGATGTAATGGCAATTTTCTCTCCTCCGTGACCCAGAAAACGCTCTCTTTTAGGAGTCACGAGTGAGGTTTCGATTCTCGCGTGTTCGCTATCATCGGTAATCGTTCAGGGCATAACATCAGTTAATAATTCAGATATCTCAATTTGACGATTGTCCCAATGAATCCTCTGCGAACGAGACCGTGATCGTAGGATAAGACCCATTGCGATGCCCGGTACATATTCAGGAAACCTTGTATGGTGGGTATCCACCACCTTGAAATCCCAAGCATGGTAATCAGGATCGATAGCACTTCCAGATGGTGCTCTTCTATAAAACTTCTCCTGTCATTTCAGGAAATCGACTACGGGAGTCGGCGGAACGTATTCAATATTGACTTCTTCGATCTTTCCCGTATCATGTATCTTTAACATCAGCGATTGATAAGGCTTAAATCTCAATTCATACGGCAGTTGTAAATTATTAAGATTGATTTCAATATTTCTAGTAACTGTTTCATTGCAGAGCGATTGCCCGTATGTTAAAGGTAATTTCAGATTTTGCGATTTAGGATTGGCAAAGAAGAGATAATAATTGTCCCCATCTTTCCTGCACCAGAAATCCGGCAAAGAATCTCCTTCAACCAAGGGTTTATTCAATGGTTTGAAATTATCGGAAACAGTAGGCAACTTCCTGAGTTGGGCATATTTTGTGTCATAATCCGGGGTCTTCATTTTCCCGGGTTCTATGAATTCTTTCTTTACACAAACAGAAAATCCGTTTCGGGCAAGGCTGAGGACGGAGAGTAATGCATCATAGGGGAGGTATTCCACGTCCAGATAAAGACTTGAAAATACTGCATCACCGGAGCGTAGCTTTCCGTTTTCAAGTGTTCCTTTTTTCAGGAATTCTGCATTGATCCAGAGTGGATGAAATCCATTTAAGTCTTGCGGCATTCTGACATTTCGCATTTCATATTCGCCCCATGCCCATGGTTGTTGCGGATCCGGATTCTTCATTTCACCCGCCATCCAGGAGTCTTCGGTAGGGAGATAAACTGCAATGTCAGAATAATTCACTCCCCTTTTCATGCACTGCGACACCTTTTGCATATAGGCGTTAAATGCGGGGATATCTTTGGAAAGATTGCCGGACGTGCCGACATGAACACTGGCATAAAAACGGACAGTATCGATACCGATGGGATTAAACGGCATTCCGTGCCAGATGATCTGATTTACTCCGTTGGCAAACAGACCATCTGCGATGAGTTTCAGGTCGGCAACCTGTTCCTGTCCGCGCATTTTAAAATCCATTTTCTTCGTCAGCTCGTTATACTTGGGAAACCCATACGTGCATGTGAACGTTTCTGACGATACCTCTCTCTTTTTCGACAGAGTGGCAGCAGAGGCAGTAATCACTGCATACCCCGGTTCGTACAGCATGGCTTCAGTCTCAGGAACATCAACGCTGCTATAACCCGAGATCAGATCAATAGGCGCGCCGGCACACTGAACTCTCGAAAAGGCGCCAAGTCTATTGCATTCCGCAGTATATGGTCTGTAAAATTGGTTGAGTACGTATTCTGAGACCAGGCTCATATAGTCATAACGTTCATCCGCATAACCTTTACTGTATATACTGTCCATATATGGCTTGATGTCATATCCAAAGCGCTTCATAAATTCCGTGTCAAACCCGGATGTCCATATTCTGTTCGTTTCAACTTCCCAGGAATCGCAGAAGAGAGCCGACCGGTTGCCTCTCAATGCAGGCTTAAGGGCATTGCCCATGCGGAGCGCATACCGCCGGAATGCACTGCTGTCCATATGATTCAGAATAAATCCTTTCCTGGGATATTCCCAGGACACCACAGAGTACGTCCATTTCGAACTGTCATTTTTTTCATTATATGTTTGCGTGGCATCTTCGCGCTTCACATGTGTGTCGCCAAACGGCCATCCGGTACCGAAGGTAAAGTCGCATCCAATACCAATGGTGTCGGCATATTTTTTGGTGAATGCTACTATTTCTGACCATTCCGGACTCAGCCATTCCTGACGGGGAGTATATGTTGAGTCGTACTTTTCGTTAGGAAATCGTTTTCTGTTTAGTGGATATACAAATGCAATCTCCACTCCCCCGAAGTTGTTTTTCTTCACCCAGTCCAATTGTGCTCTGACATCGGGTGCCTTAATTATTGAAGCGAACCACCACCAGCGGGCGTATGGCCTGGATGTTCCATAGTGTAATTGTGAATGATCGATTTCCTGGGCGGTACTGCTTGAAAAGGAAAACACTGCCAGCATCATAAAAAGTATTTGCCATGTTGCTGAGGGAAATTTCATTGCTCCAGACTTTAATTTCCGCGGCTGTCTTCCTGGATTTATGATTGTTGTCATTTTTCTTAATCTTGCTGTTTGTGTTTCAAACATAGGTGAAAAGACATCAGGGTTCAAAATCAATTACCTTCCTAACATCGGGCCGCGCAATCGAAACCGGTTCTCCGCTTCCGCCGCCACGATTAAGTGTGCAGACATAATAAACATACTGCGTCTCAAGGATGGCAAGCACGATATCCTCTATCGCCGGAAGCAGCTTTCCGACTTCTACATATTCGGATTTCTTATTGCGAACGTAATGAATGGCACAAATACGGCGAGGAGATATTTTGACTATGCCGGAATTAAATTCCCTGATTCCCCTGTATAACTCCTCGGCTTTTTGAGGATCTTTAGCTCCAGGAAAGAAGAATTTCATTCTGATTCCTTTTAGTGTTGGGTATCGGTCTCCAAATGAATGAGGAAACTTACTCAAACGAACGGTTAATTTCAAGTTTGCCGGCCGGCGGATTCACCTGCGGTTCATTGTGTGCAGACACCACGCATGAAATGAAAAAAGCAGCCGTTGTGTTGGCTGCTTTTCTACTATAACAGTGTATGGATCTGTTTCTTCGGGGCGACCCCGCCTATCTCAGGTAAAGTAGTTTTTTCGTCTCGCTGAAGGATCCTGCGGTCATGCGGTAGAAATACAGTCCGCTCGGCAGTCCGCCTACGGCGGAGGCTGCATTGAATTCTATCGATTTACTGCCTGCCTGCTGCATTCCATTCACCAGCGTCGCAACTTCTCTTCCCAACATGTCATACACAACCAGATGAACGTACTCTTCTTTCGGCAGTTCATAATTGATGACCGTCGTCGGGTTGAACGGATTTGGATAATTCTGACCCAGAGCAACCTTGGTCGGAATTCCCGGAGGATGTTGTTCGACCGACGTTGTGGTGAGATTCACGATGACTCCCGTTTGGCCGGCATGGGCTACGATATTCTGTTGCTGTGCATTCAGCCCGGTGTTTGTGACAAAAATAGAGTAATTGCGAATCTTGTCGCTGACGTTCAGTGTGAAGTTTCCTGTAGCAGAATCACTCCACGTCTGAGCCTGCGCTGTGTCCATGTTCGTGGCGAGCACCATCAACGGGAATTGGGGAGGGTTGCCGTTGAATGTTACCCGTCCCGTGATCTGAGAATTCGCATAGTAGACGGTCAGTGCTACGTTTAAGCTCTCGCCCGAGGTTATCATGGGCAACTGTGCCAATGCGATGAGGTCGTTGCCCGTGACTCCGTTATTGCAATTGCAATCGGATTGCAGCTGCCAGGTCTGCGTTGTCAGTTCCGAAGATTGAAGTCCGATCTGGAAGAACCCTGACACGTTCGTTTTGGATTGACGGTTAACGCCTCCATCGCTTCTGGATGCTTCGACCGACTGGCCCGGTAACGGGATTTGGTTTTCATCTTTCAAGTATCCTGCGACCTGCGCAGCCGCCACGAGGAATCCAAAATTCATTCCGCCGTAGCTTGGCGCGCTGATTGTGATGCTGTAGTCCGATGGATTGGGTATCGAAGGGGGAAAGGGGTTGTACTGGTCCGCAAATCGCACGTCCCATGGGTTTCCCGAAGTGTCCGCGCTCATCGCGATCGTGAAGTTCCCGGCGGAGTCCGTAATGGCATCCCACGACTTGTCGCTGTTTCCATGAGTGTTGGCCTTCACCTGTACGAAGATATATCGGGGGTCCATCGAGAGAGGCGGTGTGACAGTCCCCGAAATAGTGTGCGACGGCGACAATAGAGGCAACATCGTTCCGGTAACAATGTGCACATCAGAGTTGTATGACAGCTTGAAGATATACTTCCCGGGCGCGAAACCAATGGGTTGATAGAAAAGGACATGTCCGTTTGCCAGTCCATCCATATCAGGGGGACCTCCGTTTCCGTTGGTGTCACCGTCGGTTTGCCTGAATGCAAGGAACTGTTTATCGACCGCAGTATCGATCACCCCGTTTTGATTGACGTTGTACCATAATTCACCGTTCACGGTTGCGCCCACCGGGTTGATGTTGTACTGCCACCGGATGGTGTCGCCCGACGTTATGGAGAAAGTGGTTGTGGCGCCGTTGACCGTTAAATTTGTGATTTGTGCGGTGGCAACATAGCATGTGCACAACATCACCAACGCAAGAACGAATCCGAAGAAATTTTTCATTCATCTGCTCCTATCCATAATTATGAGCGACCATCTGTTAGTTATTGTGTTATATGCAATTCCGCGTACGTTATCTAAAACCCGTATCCCGATGTCAATTTCTTCTCATGTCATAATCAGTCGCAGTGTAGGGAAATAGGGCGGGAACTCTCTTTTCAGGCGCTTATCGGAACGCGTATCTTGCGACCACGAAAAACTCTCATTCTCGGCACCGCGGGCCGTGCTACGGACCACCCCTCAACCGGAACGGGAGGTGTGACAAGTCTCTTGAACCCATCCAGAACGTCATCGGATGAAATGTCATGAATTGCACTGACCTTGTGAAGGTAAAAAAGACTCTTGCACCGGCACGTGAATTTATCGATGATGACATCCAGATTATTGACCGGCATGAAGTTTTTCGGAGCCGGGCCGAGCAAGGTGATGCTTCTGAGGTCGGCGAGGTGAGCCATGTTCCTCGGACCGCTGTCGATGCCTATGAAATAATCACTCAGCCGCATGACCAGCAGGGTAGCTTTGAGGTCAACCTTGTTCACCAGCGACTTGAGCCTAAAGTCCACCCGTTGCTGGATATACTCGAATGTTCTCTCCTCCTGCTCGCCGCCTCCAACGAATATGAAGTCGAAATCTCCCAGCCGGTTGATATTTCTGATCGCCTCAATCCATTTCTCATTGTCCCAGAGTTTTACACGCCACCCGGAGCCCGTATGGATGACGACGCGTTTTCTCGCGCCACGCATTTCAGGGAGATCTTTCACCCGATTGTACTCGGCTTCATTGATACAGAAGATATCATCGAAATCCGGGTTCCTATCGGGTTCTGCTATTCCGACAATTTCATAATTGACCTCCCGCCACTGACGGACGTCCTTTTTCCAATAAATATTCCATACGAGATGGGCGAAGTACTTGAGGAGCGGAATATCATACGTCGACAGATCCGAAAATTTGACACGACTCAACAATTCATACGCATCGGGGCTGATTCGTAAAACCAGCACCCGCTCATATTCAGACGGAAGAATCGTAGGCTCGTCTTGTTTCTCCGTGCTTCTGTTGTAGATCGATCTGGCCGTATAAACCTTGCGCACTCCCCTGATCGATTCTGCGATCGACTTTACGGGCGGCGACACAATCAGGTCAACCTCGCTGTCGGTGTATTGGATGAAGGTACGTAGGGCGGGAAGCGTTGCAATAAAATCGCCGATAATACATGTGTCGACCACGAGTATTCTGCCTCCGGAAGCGCGTTTTCTCTTCAGGAGATGTTTCAGCCGGAGTTTTATTAATAGAGGAATTTCCCCGGCGATTTTGAACTCGTCAAAATTGACATAATCCCTCACCATGAGTCTCTCCTTCTCAATGTGGCCTATCCCAATTCAAAACGTCCAGGAAGCAAAGAACGTTCCGCGTCGGATTCCACTCTACGGAAACAAATCCCGCCTCCGAACAATGCCCGCGCAGGGAAGCGGAGGGGTGCACGCACGATACCATCAGCAATGCCGCTGAATGGAACAACTAAGACCTCAGGAGAAAAAGCACGAATGCCCCCGGTTCGAGAATTGACTCAATCCTATCGGCGGACATCGTTCCCAGCTCGAGTTTCACACTGAAGCCCCTTGCAGAGTCAAATCGTGAGTTGATAGCCGAGATAGCCGGTAATAGTGGATTCACCGGAGAGGCTGCGCCCAAGAGAAAACAGGATATGGTGGTTTTCGCTGGCGTTGATAAAGCCGCCGAAATTAAATCCCACGCCTGATCCCGGGCTCTGGCCGTCAACTGCCTGGTAAAATGCTTCTCCGCCGAGAGTGACAACTTCCGAGAAATCGTATTGAGCTTGCCAGCCCGTGAATAGGGAGTTCTTTTCGCTTGCGCCCGGATTATACCAGTATCCTCCGCCCGCATACGTTGTCAGCTTTCCCCAGCTCTTCTGAACCCATGCGGGAACGTAGAGTTGGACGTTCCCCGCTCCTAGTTGTTCGTTTTCATTTCCCGTAGGAATCTCGATCAGGGGGAAGACTCCTACCTGAGGAACCGTCTCCGTTTCCTGAATGAACCGGTATTTGGTGCCAAACTCCGTGTCGGAATAACCATAATGGGTTCCTTGGACTGTGTGGACATAGCCGAGGGGGACAACAACGTGCAACTGAACGTTGGGAATGACCCCGTAGTTCACTTCGAAGTGAGGACAGGTAGCGCCGGTTGAATGAGTCTGGAATTCCTGCTCCGATGCGACATAGAATTCCCAGTGGCGATAGTCAACGGGTTGTGGGTCATCAGTCTTGAATGGAGGACCGGCAAATGCCACCGATGCTAATGAAAATGAAAGCGCAACGCATATACCGTCCCGAGACCTTCGCATTCTCATTCGTGTCATCCTTCACACATATTGTCGGGCAATTCCGGCAACATTTATTCCCGTTGTAATGTTTGTTTCCCCTTTGCAATCGTTTGATAATAGCTCTGCCTCCCAATCCGACAACTAAAATGTTAGTGATTTCTATGTTCAGATCCAATTGGTATCCAAGCCGACTCATTTTTATTTGGGCGGAGAAATATGAAACCCCCAGTTGCCAAGACCAGAAGGGGTTTGGACTTCGCCGACCAGTCCCAGAGACGCTCTTTTTTCGGTGGTGGAACCTCCGGTCGGGATCCAATGTTCTGTAATTAAGTGCTAACCTACGCAGGAGACCGCCATATCGGCTTCGTGAGAAGCTGCGCACATTACAGCAGAGCATTTTCCTGTGTTGCTCAACCCGGTAAACGCACAATCCATTATCCATGAGAGCGGAAGGGAACTGATGAATAGAAAGGAATTCCTGTCAATCTTCTGGGTTGGCTCGGCGGTCCTCGCTTGCAGCTACTGCCTCGGCGGATGCAAAGTGCCCGACTCGGGAATCACAGCGCCTACGAATGTTGATTTTACCCTGGATCTTACTAATGCAGCCAGCGCCGCGTTGAAATCCGTCGGAGGATATCTGTACAACGGCGGCATTATTGTAGCGCACGCGCCGAGCGGATACATCGCCGTCAGCTCGGCATGCACTCACCAGGGAAACGCTGTCTATTATGACCTGGGGACAAACTCTTTTTACTGTCCGGCGCATGGCTCAAGATTTGCTACAAACGGTTCGGTGATCAACGGGCCCGCCGGCAGTGCACTCGGGAAATACAACACAACGTTAAACGGGACATCTCTCAGGGTCTTTTCTTAGGACCTGCTTTTCTTACCCTTGGTCCGGAACAATTCATTCTACATGCGCGAGCTGCCCGTTCACACACAGTTAAAGCGCTGAAGAATTGGAAGAAACATACATATAAGCAAAAACTTGTCCAATGGATAACGTGCAAATGACTCCAGGGATAGACCGGAAACGCACTGCGGGATACTTTCGAAAAATCAGTGACGTGGTTGCATTTCTGTGTTCCACGTTCCTGTGTGTAAATTCGTACGCCCAGCAATCAAACATCGGTATGAACTATTGCTTGAAAGATGGTGCCGATTCGACGGGTGTGTTCATAGCTGAGCCCACCGGTTCTCCGGGGACAACAATGAAGAGCGATCTCGCGGAACAACGGGATGCTTTCGATATTCTGAAAATGCTGTTCAATATGGATATCAGTAGCTCGGATACCGTGCGCAAAGAAAAGGGAAAACTCTATATGGCCGCGATGCCGGCCGCGGGGTATTCGTTGAGCACACAATTTGCAGTCACAATCGGGGCAAACGCCGGAATTTACACGGATGACATTGATAGCGTGAATCTGTCGACGTTCAATTTCAACCCAACGTATACTCTCAGAAATCAAATTCTGTTGCCGTTTCAATCCAATGTCTGGACTTCTGGAAATTCTTACAATATCCTCGGCGATTGGATATACTACAAATACCCGGAGCTGACGTATGGCCTGGGGGGACATTCATCGGAAAATGCCGCCGAGCAGTTGGATTACCGTTACGTTCTGATCCGTGAAACGGTAATGAAGAGAATATCCACGGACGTGTACGCAGGTGTGGGATATGACCTCGATGACCATTGGGATATTACCGATGGCGGGCTCCCCGGGGGAGGGGTATCGGACTTCCAGCGTTACGGAGAAAACTCTGAGATCAATCTCCTCAGGGTTTACCCTCAATGCGATGTACGACGGCAGGCAAAACCCGATCAATCCACCCAAAGGATATTACGCGTCTATTATATATCGCAATAATTCCACATTCCTTGGGAGTGATGCAAGCTGGCAGTCCATGATCCTCGACTTGAGAAGTTATTACAAGTTGTCCACGGACTCCAGGAATGTTCTGGCATTCTGGAGTTACGATTGGTTCGTTCTGGGTGGAACGCCGCCCTACCTCGATTTGCCGGCCTCGTCATGGGATGAATACGCAAACCAGGGGCGGGGATATATTCAGGCTCGATTCAGAGGAAGAAATCTTGTTTCCCTCGAATCGGAATATCGCTTCGGTATCACACGTGACGGATTGTTTGGGGGCGTCGTGTTTGCCAATGTACAAAGCGTTTCCGACTGGCCGAGCAATCAATTCACCGTTCTCCACCCCGGGGTCGGATGCGGGATCCGGTTCAAAATGAATAAGTATTCCGATACCAATGTCGCTGTTGATTATGGCTTTGGACTGCAGGGCTCACAGGGCATTTTTGTCAATTTGGGCGAGGTGTTCTAGGCTTTTGTCCCTGCAATTTAGTATGTTTGTGCTGACAAGAGAACAGGCACAACCATGCAATTTACACCGCTGCAGCTTGGCGACATTTTTGACCGGACATTCAGGACAGTTATAAATTCGTTCGGGCGCAACATCATCCTCATTCTGATTTTCCTCGGAGTTCCTTCGGTCCTGCTCGTGCTCGGGCTCCAGGCCTTTTACTCGATGGTGGGAGATGCATTGCAGGATGCCTCGGCAGGGGGAGGGGCCGGCGTCAAAGATTTCTCCGTGTTTCTTGGCGCAATGCTCTTCATTGCTTGCGTCGGCGTCATCTACTTCCTGGCCTACCTGGCCTCGAAACTCTCCGTGACGTTGATAGCCTGCGGCGAGATAAACGACGAACCGCTGGGCTGGAGGGAATCATTGCAGCGCACCCTCAGCAGACGATTCGGACGTGCGGTGGGTCAGTCTGTGCTCTGCTATCTTGCCATGGCGGGATTCTTTCTATTTCCTTTTTTCCTCGTTTTCCTTGGAGCGTCGGCGGGTTCGGCCTTTCTCGGCGTTGTCGGTGTTCTGGCCTTTTTTGTCACGATTCCCCTTGCAGTCATGTATTGGATCCGCTGGTCAATGGCCCTCAATGCGATAGCGTGGGAAGAGCAGGGTGTCCTGGGATCGTTCAGCCGGAGCGAATTCCTCGTCAAAGGACAATGGTGGCGCCTCTTCGGAATCCTTCTGCTCCTGGGCGTTGTCGTACAGTTTGCGGTTTCACTCGTCTCCGCTCCCGTGATGTTCATTGCAATGTGGAATTCGTTCAGTGAGTACTTTAAACTTCTCAGCACGATGAACCCGCAGAAGGCTAACCCGCAACTCTCGTTGCAGCTTCTCTCGTCGATGGGCCTTGGGGTGGGATTGACTGCATGTCTGAGCGTTATCATTACGATGCTCGTCGAACCGATCTACATCAGCGTCCTCTACTTCGACCTGAGGGCGAGAACGGGCGAGTTCGGCCCCGAGCCGGATGGCGGGACGCCGCTCATTCTGCCGTACGAGATCTGATGGACAGTTCTCCATTGACCGAACGAAGTGGCGCGGAAGAAAATGCGACCAAGGACAATCTTCTTGACGGTTCATGGGAACGGGCGCACCGAAGTTCTCAGGCCGCCGCCATTCCTGCAATGCTGGGGGTTGGCGCCATCTATTTCAACGGTCAATCGGTTCTCATTTCCTTGGGCATGCTCGTCTCAAACGTTTCCGGGAAATTAGTTAACCCGCCGGCCGGTTTCTTTTCCTGTATGTTCAGTCTTCAGGAATGCCTCTCGACCGCGGAGGGCATCAAGACTTCCCGCTCATCATCATAATCGCTGCGGCGATAGTGGAAGTTTTTATTCTGTTCGCCTTTCACAGGGTGACCGCTGTGGCGCCACGCATGCCGATTGTTTCGCCGGCATAAATCGACTCGAACCTTTAACCTCAAACCCCAACCCAACCTACCACCGTTTACCCAATTTCCCACGTCTCCACCACCCCAAAAGACGTGTTCCACATCACAAAAAGCCGCCGCGGACATTCCACGGTTTTTGTGGTGAGACAGATGCATTCCGATAACTCAATGGTTCTTAAGTGGTTAGCCTCGTAGTCCAAGGACTACGTGCGAACAAAAGTTGGATTACAAGAAAATGCGTCTCGTGCCCATTGTTTCGAATAGCCATCTCTATATATATTGGAGGGAAGCTTATGGGAAATAACGCAATACTCTCAGTACTCGGATTGATGGTGTTCTTTGGGATCATCAATACGACGCTCAACACGAAGAACGTTCAGTCCTCCGAGAACATCGCTACATATGTCAGTACCGATGTCGCTCGAGAGATTGCGTATGATGGTTTGAGTCTCGCCCGCCTTACGATTGATTCCGGCTTTGCCAGCGTCTCATCGTTCACGCTTTCGGGAGACCTGGAAGGTGGAAGTTACGTTGTCAATGCTATCGTTACCGGTGACACGATCAGAGTGCAATCGACCGGCAATTATCAGGACAATTCGTATACCGCGAGTGCCGCTCTCTTCCACCACATCAAATACTTGCCCAAGCCGGTCTACAAGGCGGCAGTTCGTTTCGAGGCATCTCCTGATTCGACGCTTGGCCTGCCACTGACGATTGACGGGCGCGACCATGACACTTCCGGCGCGTTGACGGCAACGAGAACGAATGACGTTTTCGATGTCACGGTGCCGACGGCGAAGGATAGCCTGGACATCAATTTTTATTCTTCCACCCTGTGGAATGTTAATGGTTATTCCCGGAACTCTCTCAAACTAAGAGTCGATGCAAGCGTGACACCTTCGGCCTATATCGATACGCTGGTGGCGAACGCGGATTACGTATACAGGGCAGCAGGAACCGTGCAGATGCATTTGCCCAACGCGGCGTGGGGCTCTGCTCAAAATCCTGTGATCGTTTATGTTGATGCCGGCACTATTAATCCTGCCGTGTTTGACAGCCAGTACGTAGGATGGGGAATTCTCATCATTCGGGGAAATGCCACTGCGCCGGGGAACCTGCGGTGGAATGGCATGGTGATTTGCTATGGTAATGCTTCCGGGTCCAGCTATTTGACCCTGGATGGAACCAGTAGAATCCTCGGCTCTCTTCTTTTCATGCAACATGGTCAAGACCTCGGATTGAAGAATCAATCGCAGATGCTGTACAGCAGCGCAACGCTCCAGATCGTCAAGGCCATGGCAAAGCTCAGCAAGTACTACGTCAATACGGTGAGCCAGTGGTTTGAATAGGCCGGTAAACAGGAAGTGGATTAGAAATGGAGAACGGCTGGAGCGATCCGGCCTTCTTCATTTTTGTCCCGTTCCGGCCCTGCACCGATTCCTTCGTCCCCCGCGAGGCAGCCGGATGAACCGGATGTACAGTCCTCCCTGAAGTAAAACCCGTGCCATATGTTCGCGATTGCCTCAATATCAATGAGGCGGACGCTCTTTTCGATCCCGCCGGGAATTGCCTTCGGGCATTGGGATTTCAGCGGAAAAGTAATATATTCATTTTGTAAGGAGAAACTTTATTTCCGAAAACACCTAAAAGGTAATTCCGCAATGGCCCAATCCCCAGAGAGTAGCGAGGTCGATGAATCGCCGGAGCGCGTTCCTGATATCCTAGAGCATATCTCGGATGCGTTGATTGTTCTCAGCACGGATTGGCGATGTCTGTTTGTCAATAAGAGAGCGGGTGAGATTCTCGGCCGTTCGCCTGAGACACTGGTCGGCAGGCAATTCTGGTCTGAGTTTCCTGATGGGATTGGACGATCGGCCATCAGAAATTTCTATAAGGCGGTGGAAACACAGCAGCCGATCTCCCTGGAAGATTACTTCCCGCTGAGGGATCGATTGCTCGAGACCCGGATTTTTCCATCCCCCGGCGGACTCCTGGTCTTTTTCTCAGACATTACGGAACGGAAACGGCTGGAAGAGGAGTTGGTTCAATCCGAAGAGAAGTTCGCGAAAGCTTTCAATACCTCTCCCGATGCAATATTCATTGCGGGCATGAGAAATGAACGACTCATAGATGCAAACGAGAGCTTCGCGCGGCTTACCGGATACAAACTGCAGGAATTGGTCGGCAAAAGCATGTCCGAACTTGGCATTTGGCCTAGCCGTCACGTTTACGAGCGGTTCATTTCGATGATGCAAGAAAAAGGCAGGGCGATCAACCTGGAGCTTAATTTCCGGTCAAGACCGGGCGAGGAGCGAATCGGTTTGCTCTCGGGGGAATTGATCAACCTCCGCGGTGAGTCGCACATCCTCTCGACTATCCACGATATCACCGAGCGCAAAGAGGCAGAGGTCATGCTTCGGGAAAGCGAGGAGCGGTATCGCGCCCTTGTGGAACAGGCCGCCGACGGCATTTTCATCGCCGACAATCAGGGCAACATCAATGAAACAAACACGAGTGCTTTGAAAATGTCGGGATATACCCGGGAAGAGCTCTTTCGAATGAACATTATCGACCTCATTCATCCCGATGACCTTGCGGCAAACCCCTTTCAGTTCGACGACCTCCGCACTGGAAAGGTTGTCATCAACGTCCGCCGCATGGTGTGTAAGGACGGTTCGATTAAACCGATAGAGACGACCGCTAAGTTCCTGACCGACGGACGATTACAGGGAGTGGTCCGCGATTTTACGGAGCGTCTTCGTGCCGAGGAGGAAATTTCGAACTGGAAAAACCGTTACGACCTCGTACTCGCGGCATCGGGCCAGTTGGTGTACGATTACGATGTCTCCTCCGGAGCGATTCTCTGGGGCGGCGATCTCCAACGAGTCGTGGGTTTTTCTGCGGAAGGAATGACAGGCGGAATAGCGCAATGGAAGGAAATGATCCATCCGGAAGATAAAGATGACATCCTCCGCGAGCTCGATATTGCCAAAATGAAACTGGCGGGATTCGACAAAGAGTATCGTTTCCGCCACAGGGATGGAAGCTATCGATGGATGCACGACAGGGGATTCTTTCTCCCGGACGAATCAGGAAAAGCTTGTCGTATGATCGGCATGATGAATGACGTCAGCGGGCGCAAGGTGACAGAACGTATGAACACGCTTCTCGCGCAAACGCTGAAATCTGTGAAAGATTCCATCAGTGTCACAGAACTCGACGACACCATCATTTTCGTAAACGATGCCTTTCTCGCAACCTATGGTTACACGGAAAATGAACTCGTCGGAAAGAACATTACGCTCGTCCGGGCGCCGCAAGTCTCACCGCAGATAGGCGAGAGGCTGTTCCGCGAAACGCAAATAGACGGCTGGCACGGCGAGCTCGTCAATCGCCGCAAGAATGGTTCTGAATTTCCTATCGAGCTCTGGACTTCATTGGTGCGTGACGGATCCGGGAAGCCCATCGCAACCGTCGGTGTTGCGCGCGATATTACGGAGCGAAAGCTCGCCGAGGAAGAAATCTTCTCGTCGCGAGAACGATTGCGTGAACTAGCCGCCCACCTTCAGACCATCCGGGAAGAAGAAGATACCCGGATCGCCCGCGAAATCCACGACGAATTGGGCCAGACTCTCACGGGATTGAAAATCGATCTCAAGTGGCTGGGAAAGCGAATTTCCAAGAAACAGCAAGCGGCGCATGACAAGCTCATCTCGATGTCGAATCTCATCGACACGGCGATCCAGACAGTAAGAAAGGTCTCGACCGAATTGAGGCCGGGAGTACTGGAACTGGGGTTGACGGCAGCGGTCGATTGGCAGACCAGGGAATTTCAAGGCCGCACGGGAATTCAGTCGACCGTTTCGGTGGATGTGCAGGAAGATCAGCTTGACGAACAGCAATCGACAAATATCTTCCGGATCTTCCAGGAAATACTGACCAATATCATCCGGCACGCTCACGCGACGAAGGTATCCATACTCCTGCGGATGGAGAATAGCTCTTTCATCCTGGAGGTCGGGGATAACGGCATCGGTATCAATGAAGAAGAAATCCGTCATACCAAGTCGCTGGGAATACTGGGAATGCGTGAACGCGCACTGCTCCTGGGCGGCAATTTGAATATCCGCGGTGTTGCGGGCAAAGGTACGACGGTCACCGTGAAAATACCACTTCACCAGTCTGTCGCGGCATAAGAAAGGAATAAACATATGAAAAACATTCTCCTGATCGATGACCACGCAGTTATGAGAGAAGGCATAAAACAGATACTCGAAGACGAGTTTCTGAGAGTTACGTTCGGCGAAGCAGGGAATGCCGGGGAGGCGCTCGACCTTGTCCGACAGCGAACATGGGATGTTGTCATCCTTGATATCGTTTTGCCGGGCCGCAGCGGGTTCGATGTCCTCAAGGAGATCAGGCGGGAAAACTCCAAAATTCCGATTCTTGTTTACAGCATGCACTCCGAAGACGAATTTGCGATTCGTGCCCTGAGGTCCGGCGCCTCGGGATATTTGCCGAAATCGGACGTGCCGGAACAGCTCATAAAGGCGATCCGTCAGTTGCTGGAGGGGCGAAAGTACATCGGTGAATCTCTGGCAGAAAGGCTGGCTTCCGAATTGGACGTGCAGGCCGACGTACTGCCGCACTCACGTCTCTCAAACCGGGAGTATCAAATCATGCTGATGCTCGCATCCGGGAAGACTATCGGCCAGATCGCCGAGGAAATGTCCTTGAGTATAAAAACGATCAGTACGTACCGTTCCCGCATGCTGGAAAAAATGGAAATGAAATCCATCGCTGAGGTTATCCATTATGTGATAGAGCGCAAACTCCTTGAATAGTTGAATTCTTCAGCAAGAACGCGGATTCCCACATCCATTCCACGTTTCTGTCCTCTTCGTAGGATAATTCCTACACACTTTCTTCTCCTGCTCCTACAAGGAAAACAGATAAAATCCTATTTTCTCCGCAATGATTCTGTTGTATGTTGTTATTAAGAAAGCCCGCGATGTCATAACTACAGTGGCTGCATGCTTCTTCCGCGGGCAAAGTTCTTTACATCACGGCTAATGCTCAACGAAAACGCCGGTTCATTATCACTTTCGGAACAGGATCTGGAGAAAGGAAGGATACAATGAAAATCAGGGTAATATGTCTATCGAAGGCGTTGAGGGGGTACGAGGCTCTGACGTTCGCCAGGATGTTCAAGGGCCAGATTGAGGCGAAGTTTGTCTACTCAAGAGCAGAGAATGGCGAGCGTTGGTCCGAAAAAATACCCAGGTACTATGTCGTCCGGATTCCTCTGGTGCAGGAAAGAAGAATTCGGGCACATGATATGATGGTGGAAGAAGAGGAAGTGCTGGATAAAATTCCGATTGAGAAATCGGAATCGACGCTGTCCAATGACCGTAGAAGGCAAGCCGTTGCTGAACCGGACGTCGATATGACCAACGATGAAGAATAAGTTGTTGTGTCTGATTTCCCGATTACCTATCTTAATGCCAATCCATTGATTATCAAGGGATAAGGAGTTATGGCCATATTCCAACGAGACCGGCATGCCGGAATTCCTTCTCGGCATTGACATCGGAACTACGGGCAGCAAAGCGCTGCTCATCGATTCCGGGGGCGCGCTGAAGGCCGGCGCCACAACGGAATATGCGATGATGACCCCGCAGCCGCAGTGGGCCGAGCAACATCCGGATGAATGGTGGCGTGCGACTGTTGCAAGCATCAAAAGCGTTATGCGTGAGGGCGCCATTCGGCCGGACCGGGTTGCCGCAATCGGTCTTACGGGGCAAATGCATGGCCTGGTGCTGCTGGATGGAAAGGGCGCCGTGCTCCGTCCCTGCATCATGTGGAACGATCAACGGAGCGCCAAAGAATGTGTTGCAATCACGAATGCAGTCGGCGAAGCCAAATTGTTGGAGCTCACCGGCAATCCCGTTTTGCCCGGGTTCACCGCTCCGAAGGTTCTGTGGGTGCGGGAGCATGAGCCCGAGGTGTACAGGCGGATTTCAAAAATTCTCCTACCGAAAGATTATATCCGTTTTCGATTGACGCAGAAATTCCTGAGCGATGTCTCGGATGCATCGGGAACATCCCTGTTTGATGTCGGAGGGCGCAAGTGGTCGGATGAGATGCTTCGAGCGCTCGCCGTACCGCGGGAATGTCTGCCCGATGTGACGGAGTCGCCGGTGGTAAGCTCCCGTGTAAGTCCACAGGCGGCCAAAGAGACCGGCTTGCTCGATGGCACTCCCGTTGTCGGCGGGGCGGGAGATCAAGCTGCGCAAGCCGTGGGCGCAGGCGTTATCAAGGAGGGAGTGGTTTCGGTTACGATCGGAACATCGGGTGTTGTGTTCGCGTTGTCGAAAACTTTTCGCCCGCATGGGAGACTCCACGCGTTCTGCCACGCAGTGCCTGACACATGGCACGTCATGGGAGTCATGCTCTCGGCGGGCGGCAGTTTCCGGTGGTACCGCGACGCATTGTGCGGTTGGGACAAAGTGAAAGCGGAAGTGCTGGGGAAAGACGTTTACGATCTCTTGACGAACGAGGCGGCAGAAATCCCGCCGGGGTGCGAGGGGTTGATCTTCCTTCCGTATCTCGGCGGCGAACGAACGCCGCATCCCGACCCGGATGCGCGGGGTGTATTCTTCGGACTCACGCTCCGTCACACGAAAGCTCACCTGACCCGCGCGGTGCTCGAAGGCGTGAGTTTCGGCTTGCGCGACTCGCTAGAGCTGATGCGTTCTTTAGGAATATCGGTCGGGCAAGTCCGCGTGTCGGGCGGGGGAGCGAAAAGCCTCTTCTGGCGGCAGCTCCTTGCCGATGTTTTCAACGCCGAGATCGTGACGGTCAATGTTACTGAGGGCGCGGCGTATGGCGCCGCTCTGCTGGCGGGCGTTGGCGCGGGTCTTTTTGTAAATGTCAGCGAAGCGTGTGAGAAGACGACGCATACCGCCGGGTCTGTACTCCCGGGGACATCGGCGGAGATATATGAAAAATACTACAACAGATACCGTTCCCTGTATCCGGCAGTCGCCGGCGAGTTTAAGAAACTCGCCCGTCTCAGCGGCTGATATTCAGAACTTACTTCCCGAAGTATTCCAGCAGAACGTCGAAGTCCTTGTGTTCTGGAAATTTGCCGAGCACAAGGATTTTACCCGGCTTGATAGCGACATTTCCGTCAAATATTTCTGAGACCTGATTCAGGTAACTCCACTGGTTGTTGACCATGACCGCCACTTTTTCTGCCCGGGGCACTTTGAGTTTGAAATGCTGGGAGGTTTTGGCTTTCAGATTGCCGGAGAACGGTTCGTGGAGAACTGCACCGCCGTTGCTGAATGTTCCGTACATCTTCGGAAACACGGCATTTGCCCCGTGGCTTGATTCCACCCTATAATCCAGCGCCCACTCATACTTGCCGGTATCCTCTTTGTCTTTTGCAAACAGCCGCAAAATGTATTTTCCGCGCGACGGGAGCAGGGCTTTCATGGCCACCGTGTCCCCGTCCTGCTGGACAAACGTGAAGCGATCGCCGAGAGTTTTGTTTCCCTCCGTGAGCGTTGTCATGCAGATAACGGGTCCCGGCGCGATCAACTTCGCGGTCACCTCGCCGCCCGCCCGGATGGTTGCCTTTCGCTGGTCAACGATGTGCATTCCAAGCGAGAAAAATTTTGGCCGGAGATAAACAAGTTGGACAAATTCATCCTTGGAAATGGGGTGCGGTAATAACTGCCATTTCTCGTCTTCCGGGAAGTGAGCGTAAATGAACTCTTCGGGCGGGGCGAGGAAATAATAGGGCGAAAATCTCCGGTGGTACTTTTTGTCTTCGCCGACATAGCCTGCGCCCCACGTGCAGTCCATGAGTTTCCATTCACCATTGATCTTGATGGCGTTCCAGGCGTGGTTGGGTTTGGCGCCGAGGCCTTTGCCAAGGGAGTACTGGTAGCCTTTTGCATAGCCGCTGATTTTTACCACTTCAAGTCCCGTTTTCCGGGCCATGGAGTCAAAAAGGTCGGAGTAACCGTCGCAAACGGCTTTTCGCTGGTTGAGAGCTTGGCGGGCGTTTCCGCCTGTGAGATGGCCTGAAAAGTAACTGTCAAGATCATACGTGATATTCTCGGTGATCCAGCGGTAGAGCGAGCGGGCCTTCTCTTCGTCGCTCGTGAACGGTTTGGTGAGCCATACCGCAAGTGAATCCATCGATGCCGCCTTCTCCGGCGGTGCGTTCACGGCATGCTCGTCGGCTTTTCCGAAGTCCCTCGACGTCTCCTGCTGGGCCGTCGCGCCGGCCGGAGCGATGAGGATGGAGATTGCGGCGATAATCGAAAAAATGTAAAGTCTCTTCATCGCTTTTCCTGTAACCCCTGCTTATAAGAAAAACATCGAGCGTGCGATCCCCGGGCATTCCCGTTGGGAATGAACCGGAGGATTATTTCAGCTTCAGCTTGTCTAACTTCGGCTTGATGACGAATCTGCAGTACGGTGCGTTGGAGTGATTGTTGTAATACTTCTGATGATAATCTTCCGCCTGGTAGAATGTCGTCAAAGGTTCGATTGCGGTAACGATCGGGTCGCCGAAGTTCTTCTGAGCTTCCTTCTTCGACTTCTCTGCGGCGAGTTTCTGTTTTTCGTTGTGGTAGAAGATGACCGACCGGTACTGCGTTCCCTCGTCTGCGCCCTGACGATTCAGCGTGGTGGGATCATGGCATTCCCAGAACATCTCCAGGAGTTTCTCGTAGCTGACCTTGGCGGGGTCGAAGGTGATCCGGGAGACCTCGGCGTGGCCTGTCGTCCCTGTGCAGACCTCTTCGTAGGTGGGATTTTCCTTGGTGCCTCCGGCGTAGCCCGGCATGACGGATTTTACGCCGTCGATCCGCTCGAAGACGGCCTCAGTACACCAGAAACACCCTCCCCCGAAGGTGGCTTGTTCAAGATGGTCCATGGGTTTTCCTTTTTGGGAAAAACAAGATGTTGAAACAGCGAGTAAGGCAAAAAGTATGTTCTTCATGCCAATGATAACCCACAAATGATGGATTAAGTTTCCGGGGAACCGGTAGTCCCCGCCAAGGCTTCCCAAAAAATCAATCCTCGTACTGACTTCTATGCGACCGGCAACTAAACTGAGAAGGCAACCCATAGATCCTGACTTGAAGAGTGTCAGGACGACGCTTCGCGACGGATCCCGACGAGAAGCATCCTTCGACCTGCCCCAGGACATGTGTCGGGCTGACGCTTCGCGTCACTTCTTCATCACATCAAAGGTCCCGTTCAAACGAATATCATCCGACGAGCTTCCGACCATCACCTCAATCGTTCCCGGTTCAAGAACGTATTTCAAATTCTTGTCGAGATACGACAGATCATCAGGTGTCAGGGTGAAGCTCACTGTTTTCTTCTCCTGTGGTGCAAGCGTCACTCTTCGGAATGCTTTCAGTTCCTTCAGCGGCCGGGTGACGCTGGCGACCTTGTCGTGGACGTACAACTGCACGATTTCGTCTCCGTTGCGAACACCGGTATTCTGTACGTCGAAGCTCACCTGGATGCTTTCTGAAGGAGCTATCTGCTTCGGGGTTACCTGCAAATTCGTGTAGTCGAATTTGGTGTAGCTGAGTCCGTATCCGAAGGCGAAGAGCGGTTTTCCGGTCATGCTGACGTAGTCATATCCCCGTCCGGAGGGTTTGACGTTATAATAGAGCGGACACTGTCCAACGGCCTGCGGGAATGTAACGGGCAATTTGCCGCCGGGGTTGTAGTCGCCGAAGAGAACGTCCGCAACCGCGTTTCCACCTTCCTCGCCGCCATACCAGGGTTCGAGAATCGCAGCGACCTTATCCATCCAGCCGTTCATCGTGACGGCGCTTCCGTTTACCAGAACGACGACTGTCGGTACACCCGTTGCCGCGACGGCGTTGATGAGTTCCTCCTGCGTTCCGGGGAGGTTGAGCTCGGCGCGGTCTCGTCCTTCGCCTTCCACGATACCGACGGCGACCACTGCGACATCAGCCTTCTTGGCGGCATCCACGGCTTTTTGCATTTCCAGGTCTTCGCTTGCCTTGACGTTCCAGCCCAGACTTGCAAATGCTTCGCCGACGTTTTCATAGTACTCAATCCGAAGATCATACTCCTTGCCGGCGACAAGATTGACCATGAAAAAATCCGCCGTTGCGCCGCGGTCGTACCAGCTATCGACGATCAATTTCCCGTCGAGGTAGAGACGAACTCCGTCGTCCGTCATGATACTGAACCGGTAGCCGCTGGTGGTTGTTGGAACGATTTTGCCCGTCCACCGGACGGAGAAGTGGTCGCTGTTGATCCGGGCGTCCGGGGAACCATCACCCCAATCGAAATTTATCTGTTTGTCTATCCGGACAAGATCCGGTGTTCCGGATAAATTCTTATTGTTGAAGTACTCACCCTTCAATCCGTGCTCGCCCGGCTTGCCGTCCTGAGGTACAAGGTATTCGGAAGGAACGGCCGGAAGAGCCGTCTCTATAAGATCGCATCCTCTTGCAAACGAGACGGTCGCGGAGGGGGAGACTTTGTTCTTTATTCCTTCCAGAAGCGTGACGACCTTCGTTCCAAATCCACTGTAGCCGCCGAGCTGCACGGCGTCCGCATTCGGTCCGATAACAGCGATGGATTTCAGATCTTTCTTGAACGGCAGGACACCGTCGGCGTTTTTCAAGAGCACGATCGCTTTGTGAGCGGCATCGAGGGCTAACGCCCGGTGCGCCTGGTCGGTGTTGATTTTCTCGGCGCCCGCGGGGTCGACGTACGGATGTTCAAAAAGGCCAAGCTTGAATTTGGCCGTGAGAACGCGGCCAACGGCAGTGTCGATGGTAGCTTCAGAGACCATTCCTTCTTTCACTGCTTCCAGCAACGGCGTGCCGTAGGCATAAATATTGGGCAGCTTGACTTCGAGACCGGCTTCGACCGCCTGCTTTCCGGCTTCCTTCAGGTCCGCAGCAGTATGATGCAGGTCGAGGATGCCTCCAACCGAGCCGTAGTCTGATACGACATATCCCTTGAATCCCCATTCATTGCGGAGGACGTCGGTCAGGAGCCATCGGTTGCCGGAACACGGCTGCTCATTGATTGCGTTGTAGGCCGCCATTACCGAAGTAGCATGGCCTTCCTGGAAACAAGCTTTAAACGGCGGGAGGTAAATTTCCCGGAGGAGCGTTTCGGAGAATTCTATCGGATGGCTGTCGCGTCCACCGTCGCCGACGTTGGCCACAAAATGCTTCGGCGTTGTGACGACGCCTTCGGCTTCGATGTTCTTGCAGAATGCCACTCCCATGCGCGATGTCAGGAGCGGGTCCTCGCCGTATGTTTCTTCGACACGTCCCCACCGCACATCCCTGGCGATGTTGATTACCGGCGACAGTACCTGACGGATGCCGCGGCTTCTCGTTTCTTTTCCAATAACGGTAGCGATCTGCCCCATGAGTTCCGGGTCCCACGTTGCCGCAAGCCCGATCGCCTGCGGGAAACTCGTGGCGCCTTTGCCGATCAAACCGTGAAGAGCTTCATCGTGGATGATGATGGGGATCCCGAGGCGCGTCTTCTCTATTGCGAGTTTCTGTATTTTGTTCGCGCGTTCCGCGGCCTCTTTCGGACCGAGAGGACGAAGGGTGCACGCTAATTCACCGACACCCCGTGTTATAATAGAGTCCTTGCCCTCGACATCCTGGATCTCGCACTGCAGTTGTGCAATTTTCTCCTCGAGTGTCATGCGACCGAGAAGGTCATTGACCCGCTGTGCGGTCGGCAGTGTAGCGTCTTTATAGGGTAATTTGGCCTTTTTTGACTGGCCGATTGCCGCAGTTGCAAGAATCAGAACTAAGGTGAGAACAAATCTTCCTTGCAGCAGCTCTCTTCTGAGGTTTTTCATAGCATGTTGCTCCTTTCGTGAAATTGTGACGCCGTAAGATACAAAGCTTGAAGGGGAAGGTCAAACCCTTCCGGGAAGGTTCCACCATTACAGACTTAGCCAATTCTCCGGTAAGTTTACCCACACGGAAAGCGGGAATCGATGTTGTATCCGCATCTAAAGCCACAAATAAACCTGAAACGTGCGAAATTGACGTGCAATCACAGATTATTGACTATTTTTCTGTCAAGCAATACCAGAAAAGGGCTATTTTGAATTTTGACATTTCGGCCCATTTTCTTAGATTAACTCGTCAACCCCATGAGTGCAGAAATGCACAAATGGCCCTCCCCAGGTCACGATCTGGGGATTTTTTTTATGCCAATTAGTAGAACCACATTCCTTGTAGACGGATTCAACCTTTATCACTCCGTAGTCGATGCGAGCGATGATATGGGGGGTATTTCTACGAAATGGTTGAATATCCGTTCCCTGTGTGAGTCATATCTTCATCTCTTCGGTCCCGACAACCAATTTCACGAACTTCACTATTTCTCCGCTCTAGCTAAACACATGAACCAAAAAGATCCCAATACTGTGGCGAGGCATCAAGCTTTTATAGATTGTTTGGAATTTACCGGGGCAAAAATCGAATTGGCGAGTTTCAAGAAAAAAGAGATTAAATGTAAGAAGTGTAATCAGATGTTCTTCAGGCAGGAAGAGAAAGAGACAGATGTTGCTCTCGCCGTGAAACTAATCGAGGTATGTTGGCATAATGATTGTGATACCGCGGTTTTGTTGACCGGAGACACGGATATTGCACCTTCAGTAAGATTTGTTCAGCGTTGCTATCCAGATAAAACAATTCGTTTCCTTTTTCCCTATAAAAGAAAAAATAAGCTTCTTGCTAATCTTGCACCTGGATTCAAAATATCCAAAGAGCAATACTCAAAGCACCAATTTCCAAATACTGTTGTGCTTGCCGACGGCACATCCCGAACAAAGCCCGCCACCTGGTAATACTCCATCTCAGATTTACTCTTGCCTTTAGGCCAAAAGCGAGTAAATTATATGTGATGAAAAACCCTATGCAGACTTTCGCCCGCGTATGGACTCGCAAGAAGGATATATTTGTGTTGATGATCTCTTGTTCAGCTACTACCCGGGAAGGCGCCCTATAACCACACAGTATAACCAATTCCTATCAAGAACTGGTTGGTGCCGTAACGATTCTGGAAATTCCGTACTTCTGTGAATTCTGATTCTGACTGTATTTAGGCGCTTACTCTTCTGCAAATTTCTTGATCGCATCATAGAACTTCACAATCGCCTTGGCTTTGTTCTTCCCGAATGAGACCCAATGCCAGGGTGTTTTCGGATCCGGTGCGTCTACGGTGGGGATGCGGATGACCGGCTTGCCCTTATATTCATCGATGACTGGTTGGGCTGGTTTGTTTTCGTCTTCCATTGTAGTCCCTTTTATTTTTCATTACCCTCAACAACTTTGATTTCTTCCTCCGTCAATCCATACAGCTCATACACAGCTTCGTCGATATGGCGGTCGATGGTTTGGCATTGCATTTCGAGGCGATCGGTTTCGGCTTCCGTCTTGGCGGTCGATAGTTTCTCTTTCGCTTCCAACATCTGCTCGACAAGGTTAACGATATGATCGTGTCGGGACTTGTCCAGCGTGTCTTCAAAGTTGATGGTACGGATGGGAAGCTGTCTAAGATCGCCCACCGAAAGTCGTGGAAAATTATCCTTCACGATTTTATTAGACACAAATGGATATAGAAAAGAAAGTAATTTTGAGTTCAAGACACCAAGTAGATATTTTACCGAATATCTTTCAACATCATTACAAATAATATTCAAGATCGTTTTATAATTACAATATGTCTCTTCCACGTAGGTCGCGCAAATTTTATATTTCCCCTTCCCAGTTATTTCTCTGACTAAGATTCGTGGACCAGACAACCATTCCATTGTTCTATAATCATGCAACCAGGGACCATATTTAATCCACTCGCGCTTTTGCCATTGTAGTGTATATCTACCCACGTCGTTTCCAGACAATTCCATCATGTATTCCTTGCCAAGTTTCTTGCTCGAATGGAATACACGATCTTCAATTTGTTGCTTCGTGTGTTTGCTGCGATTATAAGCTTGAGTCCCTAATGATGCTCTTGCGATTTGTCCTAATGGTCTTGCTTTTGAGGATAGCGACTGAAGTAATGATCCAACTTTACCGACTATTCGAGTCTCAAATCGAAACAGAGGATTTGATTTCCATGTATTCTGATTAAATGTTGCAGGTTCAAAAGAACCCATCATGTCAGTAGAGAATTCTTTGGGAAACGTCCATACTAAAACTAGATTCGCAATATTATCGTTTAATGTTTTTCTCTTTAATATTGTGATAGAAGTGTCAACATCTGCTTCAAATACCTTATGATTGAAGATTAATAGTTTGCTCAAAATTGTATTTCCAAGAACGTATTCTCTAAGCTTATCTGTAAATTGAAGGGTATACCAAGTATTTGGCGTAATATACCCCAAAGATCCATTTCCCTTAAGTAATGATATTGCCTTCTCGATAAATAGATGAAATAGATCTGCCTTATACTGGAAGCTTGAATACTTCTTTTGAAGATACTCAACAGCTATATTCTCGTAATCATCTTTCACAATAATCCGATAAGGCGGATTTCCCACTACCGCATCAAACCCTCCGCCTTGCCCGCCGTCTTTTTGGCGGGGCTTCATCACCGCAGGGAACGCATCTTCAAAGTTCATCGGCTTGAGTTTGTTTTCATCCACCGCAGCAAAGAGCTGGCCATCCATGATATCGCGACCAATAAGCGAGTTGCCGTTAATAATGTTCTTCCTCAAGTCGGGCAAGATCGTTTCCTTGAACAGTCCGAATTGATGCGCATCGTGCATCGTTACATCTTCCAGCAATTTGAGGTACAGCGAAAGCTGTGTCACCTCCGTTGCCTGGAAGTCGATATCCACTCCGTACACATTGTTCAGGAGTATTTCCTTTTTCTTCTGTAGAGTCAGGTGCAATTTGCCGTCCCGCTCAAAGACATCCGTTTCCTTTCGCTTGTCGGGATTGGCGTTGTAGTAGCGAATGTGATAATCGAGCAACTGGCCGTACACTTCAATAAGAAATGAACCGCTGCCGCAGGCAATGTCGGCAAACGTCATCTCCGCAATTTCCTTAGGGGATTTCCCTTCGATGAGCTTTCCCACTGTTTCACTCACAATATACCGGACAATATATCCCGGAGTGTAATACACCCCACCGGCTTTTCGAACTTCCGGTTTCTCTTCCACCTTCACACGTTTTTCTGTTGCGTGCACTACCTTTCCAAGAAAACGCTCATAGATGCTGCCAAGAATAGAAATTGGAATCTGATCGAAGTTATACGGCGAGCTTGGATCCGCCATTTCATTACAGATACGGACAAATTCTTCGTCGTCGGGAGGGTTGAAATCCTTGCCGTCGAGTAATTTATGCGGCTTGAAAACAAGTCCATTGTATTTTGGCTCAAGCTGACTGCTAAGTACAAGAAATCCCTTCCAGGCGGATTTCTTTGACCGCAAATTGATGATTTCCGGCTCTTCGATTTGTTTGTCTTCAAGGAATCGAATGAAGACCAGGCGGTCGATGGTCCTCTGAACTGCCTCTGTCAGCTCCTCACTCTGGAGGTCGGGATTGGATTTCTTAAACGCTTTCGCGAAGACTTCTCTGTATCCGTCCAGCTCTTCCAGGAATGCCTCATCGACGGGTTGATAACCGCCCTTGGCTAATCCACCTTTGACGGCTTTTCCTCGCAGTTTTGGCAGTTCGGCAATACGTTTTTCAATGGAACCACCTGCTACTGCTTCGTGTGAGAAGAGCCAATAGATCCGTGCGAACTTTTCCTCATTCGCATAATCGCTGTAATGGAAGACTTCGATTTTATGATCCATGGCACCTTTGATGGCCGGCTTATACCGGCAATCAAGGATGTGGAGTTCTTCGAAGTCGGTGAGGATGGCTATTGGTGTTCCCGCATTCCAACCGTATCGAATCGTCTGATAGTAATCATCGGGGTTGGCGAGGGAACGGGACGGTTTCTTGGCTTCGACAAAGAATTTTGGATCGCGGAAATTGGGAGCAAGGAAGAATGCATAATCAGCACGACGTTGTGATCCTGCCATATGCACTTTGTTCTCGATATGGACTTCCTGCTGGTATGGATTCTTTTGGATGTTATGTGTGACATCCCAGCCAAGTGCAGTAAAGAACTTATCGATGAAATCCTGCCGGACCTGACTTTCCTGATAGGACGGCGAGAGATAAGCGGACTCTTGCGCTTTGAAGTCCGCAACAAGCTGCTTAATTATTTCAAATGCTGTGTTCATAGTTTAATTGTCTGAATCAGAATTTTCAGGATTTCAGAATTTCCAGAATTGTTGTTGCTCTCATTCTATGCATTCTGAATCAGAATTTTCATGATTTCAGAATTTCCAGAATTGCTCCTGTTTTTATTCTGGAAATTCTATAATTCTGTGAATTCCGATCAATTCTGTGAATTCTGATTCTGACTGTATTTAGGGTTGAACAGAAGCTTATACTGCAAACTCTTACTGCCAAAATTGATCAGGAGTCCCTTGGGGAAATCGTATGCTACGGTGTAGTTTTTCGCTTGGGCAATGTGCACATCTTCCAGATTCACCAATGCCTTAAGCTCAACCACCACCTTATTCTCCACGACAAAGTCGGCTCTCCTTGTTCCGACCTCAATATCTTCATAATATACAGAATGTTCTTGTTCCCGGACGAACGTCAATCCCGCCCTTTCCAATTCAATCGCAAGGCTACGTTGGTAAATCACTTCCTGAAAACCGGGGCCAAGCGTATTATGCACCTTCATCGCACAACCAATAATCTTGTACGTAAGTTCATCTTTCTCCATTATTGATCCTCCCGACCAAATCAGAATTTCCAGGATTGTTGAATTAACAGAATTGTTGTTGCTCTCATTCTATGCATTCTGAATCAGAATTTTCATGATTTCAGAATTTGCAGAATTGTTCTTGCCCATATTCTGGAAATTCTATAGTTCTGTGAATTCCGATCAATTCTGTGAATTCTGATTCTGACTTCCCCCTCATACACCAATCGCCCGCGGAAAGAGCGTTGAGCGAGGTTTTCATACTTTGACAGATCCAATGTCGGGTTTTGTGTGTTAGGCGTAGGCACAGTCCCATATTCATTGCGTTCTGCTGGTATTATGGGAGTGGTGACATCAAACTCTTGACTCATACCGGGATATTCAGTTTAGTGTACGGATGAGGTCGCGATGAAATCTTCTGACAGTTGAGGCGTAGAGTGCCCACTTTTCTCTTCTTGAGCGAATTAATCACATCATCATCTGACTCAGCGGGGTCCACTGGAATCCAAGTGGTTACTACTTGGTTGGGGCGAACGAGCGTATCGATTTCCGAGAGATGACCCTGTTCGCGTCCCTCGAACTTGATCTCATAGACACCTGTGGCAGCATTCTTGGCACCGTGCGGACACGCTTGGATTTCGCTTCCGAACGAGAAACCCCTCGAAAACACATAGATGGGATCGTTGGTATGATTCCTAAGTTCCACTAAAATGACCTTAGGATACGTTTGATTGATTTTTCCCATCTTAGTGTCTATGTAGAAGCTATCAATCGCTTTCCAGGGAAAAAGGTAACGCAAGACCAAGATGGATGGGACCAGAGCAACAAGCAACCCGAGAATTTCCCATATACCCCATTGCGCCATGAATTTTAAGAATTCCATGATCGTTCTTTCATGAAGATTATGTCAACCTACGTCTGCTGTTGGTTTGTGGCGATGACTCACTTTGCGTGACCTGGTGTGCCGCAAAAAATTATTCTTCCCATTGGTCTAGAAGTTCCTGCGCAAGTGCAGTATCTGCTGCTGTCCCAAGATTAATAACATCATCGTTATTATTGGCACGAATTGCATTCCGAGTGATATCACTTCGTGAAATCAATATACCCAGAATCCCACCCACCCGCTATTCATCCTGATGCCGGGCGGTGATGGTGCGGTTGTTATGCGGCGTGTCGATCGCAAGTTCATTCATGGTGGACAGTTCTTTTTCATTTGTTTCCAGTCTCTCAATAACTGTTTGATTCCACCTCTTTGATTGGAGCCCCAACGTCCGGTATGAGCTTGATAATAAATAGCGATGGTTTTTCTGTTAACTTTGCGCAGAAAGAAATCACCAACATTATGTCGATCCGATTTGTGATGGAGGTTTCGTGCGAATGTTGTAAATACGATTTTGCCGAGGCAGACAACTAGTTTTGGCTGTATGATTTCAATTTGTGGCCAACAATATTCTACAAATGCATCATTCTGGTCCTTTCGTATTATCGACGCACTTCGTCCGCCGCGCTTTATGAACGGAAAAAGATTCGTGGCGAATACATCTTTTAATTCTTGGTCATATGTTTTGTTCAACAATTGTATGAGATTGATGTTAGTTCTATTTGCGGGACTATAACCTAAAACTCTACTCGGTTCATCTTTATCTGCATTTTTGGCTTTCATTCCATCGCTTGATGTCCAGTCTTGCAATACTATGAATATGGGCGAATTAACGTTGTGGGCGGCCTTTGTGTAGGGACTGACAAACCTTGAATCCCAGAAGCCTTTACGGAAATGATGAAGATTGAAATATCTTTTATCTGGAGCATTTGGAGCGCGTTGCCTCTTTGTTCCAAGGGCTAAGAGTTTCTTCATTTTCTCCTTAGCGGTCATAAATGCATCCCTTATCGTACATTGCTTTTGTACCGATATATATTCCGCCGAACTTCATAAGAGCCGAGGTCGGGATGACGCATAGCGTCTGCCGTAAAAATGAGATACTTTCCCGAATCCCCTCATACACCAATCGCCCGTGGCGAAAGTGGTGAGCGAACTCCATAACTCTTAACAGATGATGTGAGCATCGTAATGTCTGCTGTTAAACGCTGGCGGCATGCTCCATTCTCTTCGATGCCCTTCAAGAGAAAGCATTCGGGTGCACATCATAGATATACTGTTACTTTATCACATTCTCTTCCTAGCTCCCTATCTGTGGACTGCTCAGGTAGGCGTTTGGGAGAACGATGCGATAGATGAAGTGTGAACAAGGTAACAATCCTCCCGCATCAGTCTCTGAAGTTCATCGTATTCCCAGTTACCACTGTTTCCATCTTTGCACCACTTCATTTTGTATTTCTCTCTCTTGCAGACATCGAAGTGCTTGGGGGTCAGTATGAGCCACGGCTTCTCTGAGGTCATCGTACTGTTGAAGCCGCTGAAGGTTGGCGATTGGATGTAGAACAGATTCTTCGCGATGTACCTGAGGTAGTCTTCTGAGCTGTGCTTGACTCCATTGTGTGCCAACTCGTCGTTGCACACAATTGTCTTATGTCGGCAAAAAAGGTCCCTGACTTCCCAAGGATTAAGGACTTCTCCTCGATCATCACGAAGATACCCATTGTAGGAGGGATCAACCATCACCCACTTTGAGAAGTTCGCGCACCAAACTACAGCGACTAAATGATTATCATAGTCATATGGATTCAGAGGGTTTAGGGACACTATACGGCTTTTCAATCCCAGAGATAGGCAGGCCTCTGTAAGAACAATAGCAAGCATGTAGCAGCTGATACCATGGTCTTGGCCCTTCTCGAACGAGTATTCTAGAAGCCCAAGTGCGTTCATGGGAAGCGATTTACAGACCTCTGGCAGCGCACTGGTGATGTCACCTCTATGGCTTACGTGTTCGGTTATCCATTTCATCAGATTCAGTGCCTTCGACCAGTCATTACCAGTGCCTGCGACTCGATCCAGCTGATACTTTTCGCGCAGTTGGTCGAGTTCAGGGTGTGAACACTCATATTCAAAGCTGGGTGCCAATTTGTCTTGCAAGGGATCGAACTCGTCATACAGCCGCAGGAGCCCGCAGTGCAATCTGAGCTGATAATCTATTGGAGATTTGTCTCCGCTGCTCTTAGGCTCTGTTGGATGTACTGCATAGATTTTGGTGGGAAAGGCTAACGATGCTGTTGCAATTCCCGCCATCTTAAAGAAGTTACGCCGTGTTTGGTAGATTCTTTTCATAAAATAATCTCCATTTAAGTATATACGAACGATTCCACGACGCCCCGTCTGGATCCATCTTGTGCCGCTTGCGCATAAAATCTGTAATGACCCAATATTGCCTTTTTGTTTCTTTTGAATGCAGAGGAAGACGTGTCGAAACTGATGGTAAGTTTGCCAATTCCCAACACCTTTAATTTACTTCGAGAATCTAATGAACTTTTCGGGCATTGTCAACTGGAAAAGGTATAAACTCTTTAAGATTGTAATAACTCTTTAAGAATGAAGGAGAGTACTCGCTGTGTCCCGGCGTCTACGGCTACCATGCATCCAGGCATAGACGCATGATAAGCCGGTGTGCAACCCTCCCCAAAAAGGCCGAAAGGCAGGACATGGCATCGGCTGGCAAACCACCGGGGCTCGCAGCTCTCCAGATTGATTCTCCAGCGCCAATTTGCTACCTTACAAAAACTACTCATGAAGTCATATCCCTCTCAATGGCCCGAGTTCCGGTTCGCAGGCGACCGCTCGTTCCTTATCACCCTCGGGGACGAAATCTCCGAAAGTTGTCATTGTGATGTCCTTCGGTTGAGCCGGCTTCTGCTGGACCATCCACACAAAGGAATCCTGAATATCCACCCGTCGTATGCATCGGTCCTGGTCACGTTTGAACCGATGATTGTATCTCCCATTGACCTTGAACAATATATCCGCGGGCTAATGGAGAATGTCGACGCGCTGGCGCTGCCGGAGCCGCGAACGGTAGAAATTCCCGTGTGTTATGGCGGGGAATTTGGCCCCGACCTCAAAGACATTGCGTCCCACAACAAATTGTCGGCGGAGGATGTTGTGAACCTGCATTCCTCGGCGAGCTACCTGGTGTACTTCCTCGGCTTTTCTCCCGGGTTTCCGTATCTTGGAGGAATGCCAAAACGAATTTCGATCCCGCGACTTGCGACGCCGAGAACGAAAATCCGGGCGGGAAGTGTCGCGATCGGGGGGAGCAAACGGGGATTTATCCGGTTTCCACACCGGGCGGCTGGCGTATCATCGGCAGAACTCCGCTGAAGCTTTTCAACCGCGACCGCGTCCCGCCGACATTGCTTGAAATGGGCGACCATGTGAAATTTGTGCCGATTACCCAAAGCATGTTCGCAGAACAAAGGCATCGAAATCCCAAACCCGCAATTGAAAATCGGAAATATGATTGACACCACAGTGCAACGTATCCGCGTGATTTCCCCGGGGTTTCAGACAACTGTCCAGGATCTGGGGCGTTATGGCCATGCACATCTGGGCGTCTCGGCGTCCGGTGCAGCCGATCCGCTGTCGTTGCGGCTGGGGAATTTGCTCGTCGGCAATCCGGAAAATACCGCTGCGTTGGAGATGACGCTTACCGGCGGAACGTTTGAATTCGAATCCGATAGTCTTGTAGCCCTCACAGGCTCCGATTTTCAGCCGGAACTCGACGGCCGGTCTGTTCCAATGTGGAATTCGCTCGCGGTGAAATCGGGGCAACAACTCTGCTGCAGTTCAACAAAGAACGGCGCCCGGTGTTACCTATCTGTCATGGGTGGTTTCCTGGTTCCTCTCGTATTCGGGAGCGCCTCAACCCACATCCAGACAGGCTTGGGTGGTTTCGAAGGGCGTGCTCTGGAAAAAGGAGACGTGCTGACAACCGGCGTTACCGTGAGAATGAACTCTGAACCACCGCGAAGAATCGATGCATCGTTTCTCACGCGCAAGCTCAGTCGCAGCGTTCTCCGTATAGTTACAACCTCACGGTCCGACCTGTTTCCGCGGGATTTGCTCAATCGCCTGTGTACTTCAGCGTACAGAATTCTGGAAGAATCGAACCGGATGGGACTACGATTGAACGGCCCCACCCTGTTGCATAATGGAGCGAAGGAAGTACTTACGGAGGGTGTTTCAACCGGAGCGGTGCAGGTGCCACGGGACGGTAATCCTATCATCCTGTTCGTCGAACATCAAACTACCGGCGGTTATCCTCAAATCGCGAACGTGATATCTGCCGATTTCCATATTCTCGGACAATTGAAGCCCCGGGACGAAATCCGATTCCAACCCGTTTCTCTCAATCAAGCTTGGGCGATGCTGCGCGATCAGGAATCCGCGATTACTTCACAAAAACTTTTTATGCAGCTATGACTTCACAATCACAATCCTGGTACAAAACCGCCACACGAGACCAGTGGAAAACGCTCCTTGCCGCACAGCTCGGATGGATGCTCGATTCGATGGACGTCATGCTCTACGCGTTCGCGTTGACGGCCATCCGCAGTGAATTTGCATTGACCTCGGCCTCGGCGGGCGCGCTGGCATCTGTAACACTGGTAGCATCCGGTCTCGGCGGGATCCTCTTCGGATTTCTGGCGGACCGCTTCGGTCGGGCCAGGGCGCTCATCTTCTCGATCCTCACCTATTCTGTATTCACGGCGCTGACGGCGACCTCGCAGACGGTGATGCAATTGGTTCTCTGGAGGTCGCTTGTCGGCATCGGGCTTGGGGGAGAATGGGCGGCAGGTTCCGTGCTCGTATCCGAAACATGGGCGCCCGAGCACCGGGGGAAAGCCATCGGACTCATGCAGTCGGGCTGGGCTGTCGGTTATATCTTCGCCGCGCTTTTGTCGGCGGTCATCCTTCCACAGCAGGGATGGAGGATGCTCTTTGTGCTGGGAGTCGTTCCCGCTCTTCTCACCCTGTGGATACGCCGCCATATTCCGGAACCGCAGATATGGAAATCGGGGATGGAGAAAGCCCGGATGGGAAAAAACCCCTTTGAAATTTTCCGTCCACCGTTGTTGAGAAAAACCGTTATCGCATCGGTCATTGCCACAAGCGTTCTGTTCGCCTACTGGGGATTGTTCACCTGGATGCCGACCTTCCTTTCCACGTCGGTTGAAAAGGGCGGCGCGGGAATGAGTATTGTGCAATCTTCCGGTTGGATTGTTGTCATGCAGGTCGGAGCGTTCTTCGGGTACATCATGTTCGGATTTTTTGCGGATAAAATCGGCCGGCGGTTCACCTTCATCGGATTCCTGCTGTTCGCGGCCGTGCTCGTCCCGTTGTACGGTCAACTGGGCCGTCATGAAATCGTATTGATGATTCTGGGACCGTTCATCGGATTTTTCGGGCACGGATATTTCAGCCTTTTCGGGGTAATGCTCGCGGAGCTGTTCCCAACGCATCTCCGCGGAACTGCACAGGGCTTCTGCTTTAATATCGGACGGACGTTGAGCGCACTCGCACCGTTTACCATCGGCGCTCTGGCGGATGTGTATGGAATCGGAAGCGCGCTCGCGTTGACCTCGGCATTCTTCATCATCGGCGCGGGGTTGATACTCCTTCTTCCGGAGACAAAGGGAAGGAATCTTGAGAATTGAATCATTAAATCATTGAAACATTGAAAGATTGAAACATTGACTCAATGATTAAATGTATAAATGGGGAAATGTATAAATGTCATGGAGTAGTTGAGATAATGAGAAAGGCGGGAAATTGCTCGGTTGAGGTGATGAGATATGCCATGGCGTTTTTTCATTTTTCATTTTTAATTTTGAATTGATCGTTGAGATAGACGGGTAGTGGCGCTGGAGAGATGATGAGAAAGACGGGTGGTGGCAGCGCTGAGATTATGAGATGGGCCAGAACGTTTTTTAATTTTTCATTTTTGATTTTGAATTGTTGACCAAAAGCCAACAGCTAAAGGCCAAAAACCCGAGGAGCGACCAGTGATCAATGACTAATGAGCAATGAATAATGACCAACGACCAGTGACCAATGACAAATGACAAAGAACCAATGACCACGAACGAACTAATCAACGAACCAACTACGTAACGAATCCACTAAATGCCAAAACGAATTGACATCAACTGCGACATGGGTGAGCGTCCGGAGGCCCTCATCGACGGAACGGAAGAACGTCTGATGCAGTGTGTCACGTCTGCGAATATCGCGTGCGGCGGTCATGCCGGCGATGTCATGAGCATGGAAACAACGATACAACTTGCGCACCGGTTCAACGTTGGCGTTGGAGCTCATCCGGGTTACCCCGACCGCGTTAATTTCGGAAGGCAAGAAATGCAGCTCAGCGCAGATGAGATAGAGACCACGGTATTTGAGCAGATTAGAAGCCTGAATGAGATTGCCCGCAGGAACATGTGCGAGATCATTCATGTCAAACCGCATGGCGCCCTTTATACGAAGGCCTCCCGTGATGCGTCTGTGGCCGAAGCCATCGCCCGCGGAGTTGCTCGATTAAGCAAGGATCTGATTCTGATCGGGTTCGCCGGATCACTCATGATCGATGTCTGGAAGAGTCTCGGATTCAAAACTGTCGGCGAGGGATTTGCCGACAGGGTGTATGAGCCTGACGGAACCCTTCGCTCCCGAAAACATAACGATGCCCTGATGACCGATCCTGCAAAAGCTGCGCGGCAGGCATTGAACATTGTGAACAGAGGAATAGTCATTGCGCATGACGGAACAGAGGTGAAGGTCGACGCCGGGACGATTTGCATCCACAGCGACACGCCGGGGGCGGCGGCAATCAGCGGGGCTGTTCGGGCAGAATTCGAACGCGCCGGCATTGAGATGACAAGAATTTCATCGTATTTTAATAAGAGCGGATGACGTATTAGAGCACATGTTGTACGCGTTCTTGACCCGATATCGCCCATAGTTCTGCCTGGAACAAATTGAGAGGCCGGTGTGACCGCTATCACCCAGAATTCATCCTCAGGAGGTGTTCATTCATCCGGCACTTAAACCTTTTCCCCCAGATTTTGTTCTAATATGAAATGGTAACCAACCACTATTCCATCATTAAAGGAGTACGTATGCGCCTTCTCAGTACTATTGTTTGTATGCTGTTCATCGCAGGTGCACTTTCAGGAGTAGCGCTCGCACAGGTACCGTCTGCGCCGACCCATCTTGTCGTGTCCACAGCGACGATCGGAGCTACGTTGGACTGGGATACATCGGTCCGCGCCCTCGGATATAGGGTCTACCGGTCGGTCGACACCATGGCCTTCGAAGGTCTGGGTATCGTTGAGCGGCACAACTTTGTCGATTTCTTTGTGTATCCAGGATTCACATACCGGTACTATGTCACGGCATTGAATCTGGCCGGAGAAAGCGCACCGAGCGACACGGTGGAATTCATGGTCGGGCCTCCGCCTCCGCCCCCCGGTTTTGGAGTTATAAAAGGAATTGTCACAGACGAGTTGTCAAAGGCCCCGATCGATGGGGCGATCGTCCAATTTTTCAAACCATTCCGGGCATGGAAGATGCGATTTGAACGCACGGACTCCGCCGGGAACTACTTTGCGCGGCTTGATTCCGGTCGGTACCTGTTTCGCGCAGAAGCGCCGGGATATTTCTCAAAGTGGTATGACAATGTGAGCGTCCCGGACAGCGGCTCACTGGTAACCCTCGGGCCCTATGATACGGTTGTTGCCAACTTTACCCTCCAAGCGGTCCATCCTCCATCGTTCGCACATGTATCCGGATCCGTCACGGACACGTCGGGCGTTCCATTGAACGGAGCATTCGTGGGTTTCATGCGGACTCATCGTGAGTTGCTTGAGCTTGAACACCTAGTGCATTTATTTGGCGGATTGCCCGGTGAGCGTATATTTGTCCCGGACATTGGCCAACTCCCCGGAGTCGTTTGGGCGGGGCGCACGGATTCGTCGGGGAACTATACGGGAACCGTCGTCGAAGGTCTGCGATATGTAGCTCTCGCCTACAAACCCGGATATGCATTGAGATTTTTCAACGGGAAACAAAGTCCGTTCGATGCCGACCGTATTTATGTCACCGGTGACACGACGGGAATTAACTTTGCACTTCCTCCGCGGTCGGTTTCACCCGATTCCATCGGCGGCACGGTTGTCGATTCCACCGGCGCGGGTATTGCGTCGCACGTGATACTGGTCAGGTTAACTACCAGCGGTCCACTAATTACACACTACCGAGCGACAGACTCGCTGGGGAATTTTATGTTCCAGCATGTCGACACCGGAAAATTTTTCGTGAGGGCAATACCCATCGATGGTTATCATCCTGCATGGTACAGCGCCTCGCTGTGTGGAGTCGAGAATTATCACCATGCCGATACGTTGACACTGTCCACAAGCATCACCGGCATACAGATCTGCGTTAGCCCGAACTCTGATTCCGGATTCACTTCTATTGCAGGTTTGCTGCATGGTTCCAGCAGCAGCTTCACCACTCAGGCAGCCACTGTTATACCCGGTGTCGCGGTATATGCCGTGTCGTCCACGAGCGGCCAGATTGTTGCCTACGATATAGTGGAGTCGGACGGCACGTTCTCTATCGAAAACTTGCCACCCGACACGTACACGCTGGTAGGTGACAAGGAAGGCTATACATCGACTGCATCTGCATCCATCGGCGTCGATGAGACGAACTTTGCGGTGACGAATGCCTCGCTTTCCCTCACTCCCGACGTTGTGACCGCGGTAACCAATCCACCTCGGGCTATCCCGAGCGTCTACAGGCTGGATCAGAACTACCCGAACCCATTCAATCCAACTACGACAATCGGGTACGCGCTGCCGGAGAACTCGCACGTTACACTGGAGGTGTACAACGTGCTCGGTCAACGCGTCATGACGTTGGAGAACGGTCTGCAAAACGCCGGGTACAAAACGGTTCAGCTGAATGCTTCAGCCGCCGATGGCGGATTGCCGAGCGGGATCTACTTCTACCGTCTGCAGGCGACGAGCACACTGAAGCCGGGCAATACTTTCACAATGGTGCGGAAGTTAGTTCTTTTGAAGTAAGAGCTCGTCGACGTTCCGAATAAAAAAGCAAAAGCCGTCCGGTCTGTTCCGGGCGGCTTTTTTTGTCAAGAGCGCTCAGGAGCTTTTTTCCAGGTATCTGACTTTTTCCCGAAGGATGCTGATCGTCAGATCAATCGTATTCAAATGTGTCCGGAAAGAGAGCACCGCCAGCCGGATAATAAATTTGCCGCGCAGAGTCGTGGAGGAGAGAAATACCCTTCCGTCGCGCCGGACCTCCTGAACGAGCATTTCGTTGAATTTGTTCGGATCCCCTTTCGCCGGGACATATCTGAACGTCGAAACGGAGAGGTCCGGGAGATTGCCTACCTCGAATCCATCGATTCGCTTGATCTGCTCGTGAAAGTACCGGGCCAGAAGGATTTTTTCTTCGAGAGCGGCGCGGAAAGGAGCCACACCCAGCAATTTCAATGGCAGCCAGAGGCGCAATCCGCGAAAATGCTTGGTCAGCTCGGGAGAAAGGTCGGCAGGGGAGAGTTCACCGGTGGAGCTCAGTGCGTCCTGCAGATAGGAGGCCTGGTACCAGTGTGCGTTACCAAGTTTCCTTTTGTCTTTCACGAGTACGGCGCCGCTGCCGTACGGCAGGAACAATCCTTTGTGTGGGTCCATCACAAGCGAATCGGATTTTTCCATTCCCCTCAAAATCTTCTTCCCCTCGTCACACAATATAAAGAATGCTCCATACGCCCCATCGACATGGAACCAGAGTTGATGTCGTTGGGCGATATCTCCGATTTCTTCGAGGGGGTCGACCGCACCGACGTCGGTAGTCCCGGCCGCCGCGATGATGAGCCATGGTTGTAACCCTGATTTCACATCGCGAACGATCGTCTGTTCAAGCGCTCCGGCATTCATCCGAAAACCGTCATCCATGGGAACGTTTCTCAGGATGCACTCTTTCAATCCTGCAATGCGGATTGCTTTGTCGACGGAATGGTGCGCCTGTTCCGTCGAATAGATAACGGACTTTTCGAAATCCTTTGCTTTCAGGCTGTACGCTTCGCGTGCGGTCACGATGCCGATAAGATTCGCGATGCTCCCGCCGGATGTCAGGTTGCCCCCGGCGTTTGCGGGGTATCCGACGGTTTTTGCCATCCATTCAAGCAGCAGATTTTCCATCCGTACCGCTCCGGGACTGGCAAAGAAGAGGCCGGAGAAACGGTTAGTGACATCGGCCAGGTAATCGCCGAGTGCCGAGACATAGATCCCGCCGCCGGGAATGTATCCCAGGTGTCCTCCCGATGCGGGATTCAATCCGGGCCTGTCGACATTGTGCCGGAGTAGTTGAAGCGCTTCCTTGATGTCGATCGGGGTCTCGGAAATCGGAGAATCGTACAGGCCGATACCCTTGTCGTCGGTGACGGTATACGCTGGCAGGTTGTAGATATCCTCCAGAAACCGCTCGGTGTACTGAACAACCTCGTTTCTCAACTCTCCCCGTTGACCGGCCGGCGGCTCCAGGGCAAGAGCGATTTGTTCGAGTTGTTTGATTCTGTCAATCATGGAAGAAACACTTCTGTTCATGTGTGATCTTTTGTCCGGCCTGGATATTGTGAAGATTTCCTTTCACTTCTCTCGGCTCCAAGCTCAAAGCTCATTTCATGTTCGAGCAGCCACCGTTTTCTCCAGATGCCGCCGCCGTAGTTGGAGATGGTTCCATCGGCATTGATGACGCGGTGACAGGGGAGAAGGATCGCGATGCAATTCCGACCGTTTGCCCGGCCCACTGCCCGCGAGGCGTCCGGCTTTCCCAGCTCTCTCGCGATGTCGGAATAGCAGGTTGTCGCACCGGGGGGAATCGTCTCCAGGATTTTCCATACCGAACGCTCGAATTCCGAGCCGACCATTCTTAAAGGAACCGTGAACTTCAATTTCTTTCCTGCAAAATAATTCTTCAGCTCGCTGTGGAGATGGGTCAGAACGGAATTGTTGCCGGGGATAACAGTGAAACCCGTTCGCTTGCGAAGAAAAAGGATTTCATTCTTGAATCCCCGGCGGTCGATAAATTCCAGGAGGTACAGCCCATCGCTGTTCGCCATCGCGATCATGGTGCCGAGCGGAGTCTCAAGCAATCGTGCTCGTAAACAGTTTGCGCCGGCCTTTTTGACGGTTGGAATGCCCAGAACCTTTTTGTGGGTTTCCCAAAATCCGCCAGCCGATCGCATCGCAGGACTTGCTTTAGGAACGATTGGTTGGTTCATGGGCGGGAATAGTTTAAGGGTGCACATGATCGGCCCCGGCAACGGTTTTCCTTATTGCCTGAATGCGTTGAAGAACCGGGGGGTGGGAATAATTGAGAAAGACGTAGAACGGATGCGGCGTCAGGTTCGAAAGATTGTCTACGGAAAGTTTCTTGAGGGCATCGATCATGCTCTCTGCATGCTGGATGGTTTCAGCCGCAAACCGGTCGGCTTCGTATTCGTTCTTCCGGGAAAGCATGTGCATTGCGACGGACAGGATCAATTCGATAGGCGAGTATAGCATGCCGAAGAAAATCAGTCCTGCATAGATTGAAACTGTCTGCATTCCGAATGCGTCGAAGAGGTCCCGTGTTGTGATAAATAATGAAAGCAGAAAAAACATCACGCCCATCTGTCCGATACTGATGACGATCGATTGGATAATGTGTTTCTTCTTGTAATGACCGATCTCGTGGGCAAGTACGGCAACCAGCTCGGCAACGGTGTGCTTTGCGATCAATGTATCGAACAGAGCGATGCGCTTGTTTTTGCCGAACCCGGTGAAGAATGCGTTCGATTTGCCTGAACGCTTGGAGCCGTCCATGACAAAAATGCCTTTGAGCGAAAAGTTCACCGAGCCCGCGTAATCGAAGATAGCAGTTTTCAAATCCCCCTCACCCAGCAGCGTGAACTTATTGAACAGCGGCATGATCCACGTCGGCGCGATAAACTGGACACATAAGGTGAAAATCGCGGTGGCGATCCAGCAATACAACCAGGCTGGCGGGCCGGCGAAGGAAAAGAACGCGAGGATGGCCGCTACCAGCGGGCCGCCGAGCACGACGGCAAGGATCAACCCTTTGAGGAGGTCGGTTACGAATGTTTTCACGCTGGTTTTGTTGAATCCGAATCGCTCCTCTATGACAAAAGTCGAATAAAGGCTGAACGGGAGCGAAAGGATTGATTTCAACAGGACCAGGACACCGATGTAGAGCAAGCCTGTCACGAGAAGGCCGAAATTCCATCCGCGGACGATTACGTCGATATAGTTGAATCCTCCTGAAAACCAAAAGATGAGTATCACAGCGAGGTTCGCGGTCGACGTAAAAATGCCGAACGATGTGTTCGCCCTCGTATATGCCTGAGATTTCCCGTAGGCCTCCTCGTTGTACACCCCGGCAAGTTCTTTCGGCAGCTCCGCGCGCAGGGTTTTCAGATTAAAATAGTCTGCGGCGAGCTGCAAGGCGTACTCGAGAAGGAGTGCTCCCAGAATAATGATCGTGAAGATGTTCATGCGTTCTATTTAATCAACGATCAAACGAACTAACGGTTCAACGAACCAACGATTTAATTCTTTTTGACAACTTCCGACGCGCTCTCTATCTCTTTCGAGAATTGGTCGATGACCCTGGCGACAACACCGATTTGTTCGGTCGCTTCTTTCCAGTTGCGCTGTTCGATCGCTTCGCGGATTCCCGGCAACGTTTTCACGTCGTATCCGGTGTAGAATCCGGGAGCGTAAATCTCATGAACGTACCATGGTCGCCGGGGAAGTCCCTCGGGCAGGGTGAGAGCCCGTTCGGTACGGATAAAGACTTTGTCCAGCGACTTCTCCGTTTCTGCCGGGAAGGATTGCTGACCCGCATCGTGTTCTTTCATCAAATCGCTGAACTCTTTTAAGCGCTGCTGGAGCACTGCAAGAGAGTTCTGCAGGGGCGAAAAATTGAGATAGGGAACTGGATCTTTTGGTTTCGGGACAACAAATGTCTCGCCGGGGTCTGACGCGACCACGAGTGTATTCTCCCTGATGAGTCGATTATTTTCCTCCGTTTCCTGGCGCATGTTGTCTGCAAGCTTGGAGACTTCTTTCATGAATTCTTCCAGGGATTTTCCGAACTCGGTGAATTCGAAGGGAAGAACATCGGCATCGGCAAGACGAAGGACAATGCGTCCTCCGGTCTGGGTCAGTGCGATCCCGTATTCAAATGTCCCATCGTTGAACCTGATGTAATGGTCGAATGAATCGTAGATGGAATGGTACGAACCTCCGCCGCCCTCTCCGCCATATCCAATGCTGAGAGACGCGATGCCAAGGTGCTGGAGGAAGGGAGTGTAATCGGAACCCGACCCAAGAGGGAACAGATTCAGGTCGCTATTCTCGCGAGCTTCCCGTTTCTCGTCGGACGACCCGCTGGTGATTGAGCGTGCTCGGTCACGCTCCAATACACTGATGTGTCTCTCGGGATCGGTAACATCCCGGGCAGCCTGGTCGACGAGCCTCTCGAGGGAGCGAGACCCGCCTGCAAAGAGATATCCCCGGCCGTTCGAGTCTGAATTAATATAGACGGCGGCTTTCTGCCGCAGTGCGTCAGCATGCGTTTCCGCCCACTCGGTTGAGCCGAGCAAACCCGGTTCCTCGCCGTCCCAGGCGCAATAGATAATCGTCCTCTTCGGTCTCCATCCCTGCTTCACGAGTTCGCCGATACCCCGGCCCTCTTCCAGCGTTGCGACTTGTCCGCTGATCGGATCCGATGCCCCGTTTACCCATCCGTCATGGTGGTTGCCGCGAATGATCCACTCGTCCGGACGCTCGTTCCCGGTGATTTTTGCAATGACGTCGTAAATGGGGACAATATCCCAGTTGAATTCCAGTTTGAGGTGTACACTCGTCGGACCGGGCCCGAGGTGGTACGTGATGGGCAGTGCGCCGCGCCACGCATCGGGAGCGACCGGGCCGCCGAGCGCGCGGAGAAGGGGAAGCGCGTCGGCATAGGAAATCGGCAGCACGGGAATTTTGGTGAGTGTCGGCGCGTCTTTGACCGCGAGGCGTTTCGCGTCCTTCGTTGCGCCGACCGATGGAGTCAGCGGATCGCCGGAGTACAGCGGCATATCGGCGACAGAGCCGCGCTGGGCGCCATCCGCGCTGCGGTACGGGCCTTTGGGATACACGTCGCCTTCATAGTATCCGTCGTCGCGCGGGTCGGAATAGATAATGCAGCCGATTGCCCCGTGTTCGGCGGCAACCTTCGGCTTGATGCCCCGCCACGAGCCTCCGTAGCGCGTGATGACGATTTTTCCTTTCACATCGATGCCGCGCCGGTCGAGTTCTTCATAGTCCTTCGGCACGCCATAGTTGACGTAGACGAGATCGCCGGTGACGTCACCGTCGATGGAGTAAGCGTTGTAGATCGGCAGTTGTTCGCCGGTCTGGTTCGAAGTTGAGTCCTCCGCCAACGCGGGCTCGGCGAGCCTGGGCGTGAATCTTTCCGGAGCAAGCATTTCCAGAACACGGACCTTCGGTGTCGGAAACAAAACGTAGAAGTTTTCAATTGCAGTCTCAAACCCCCACGATTTGTAAAGGGAAGCGATGAATTCGGCGTTCGCCTTGTCGTAGGGCGAACCCACATGGTGGGGGTGTGCTGAAAGTCTTTTCATCCATTCCCGGAGGTCGTCGCGCCGGAGGGACGCATCGAATTTCGCCTCGAGTGTTCGTTCCTCTGCCAGGCGTGCTTCGGTAAAACCAAGAATGGGTTGCGCAAAGAGTACCTGCGGGGGAATAAGGAAGAGAATCAATGTCGTCAACGCGTAATTCGTTTTGCTCATCGTAGTAGTCCGATTTTATGAAGGAATAACGATAGAACCGTTTTAAAAGTAGGAATAATTTCCAGAAGTAGCAAGGAATCGAACACGATGACGATTCGCTCCATGTCCTCGCTGGGAGGGAGCTGTGCTCCCGACCTTCATGCCCCTCTACGGTCGGGAGTAAGAACTCCCTCCCAGAATTACACCAGACACTCCACCTGAATAATCGAGTGATCGCCTATAATATAATTCCGCGCGGTTGAATACAGCCAGTGCTCGGGTTTTTCAATATATCCTTTTCTAACCGGGTTGTTGTGAATATACGAAAGTTTCTCTCGAAACATCGTCTCTGAATTCACGAGAATGGGATGATTTCCTTCTATCCAGACCTTAAAGTTACTTCCTCTGCCATCCTGCCCGGCTGCATCGCGAAACAAGCCGAGTTGCAGCGCTTTGTTTTCGGTTTGAAGCTCTTCAATGATCTTCTTGGCCGTGAACTGTTTGAAGTCCCGTAATGTATCCGATAGCGAATGTTCAGATGATCCAGCACAAATCAAATGGACGTGATTGGGCATAATGACGTAACCCGCAAGATGCAGATCCTTCTTTTCCTGGCAGTACTTGAGACTCTGAATGATTGTCTGAAAGTAGTTGTGAGCCGTGAAAACGAAGGCGTGTTCGGTCACGACGCAGGTTAGAAAGTAAAATTGATCGTTGGTATCCGGTAAAATCTTCCAATGTGACATTGCTTGCCTCCTTTTAATGGTCGGGAGTGGGAACTCCCTCCCAGTCCGTAGCTGGGAGGGAACTGCGCTCCCGACCTTCACGCCTCTCCGCGGTCGGGAGTGGGAACTCCCTCCCAGTCCGTAGCTGGGAGGGAGCTGCGCTCCCGACCTTCACGCCTCTCCGCGGTCGGGAGTAGGAACTCCCTCCCAGTCCGTAGCTGGGAGGGAGCTGCGCTCCCGACCTTCACGCCTCTCCGCGGTCGGGAGTAGGAACTCCCTCCCAGGGCACAAAGAGCGGGCAGGGGTTTATCCGATCTCGATCTTCACCGGCTTTACATTCCAGATCTTCTCTGCGTACTCGCGAATGGACCTGTCCGAAGAAAATCTTCCGATGCGCGCGACGTTGAGAATGGACATTCTGTCCCAGTTTTCCCGATCGCGGAATGCGTCTTCAACCCGGCGCTGACACTCGATGTACGATCGATAGTCCGCAAGAAGCATGTATTCGTCCCCGTACAGCAGCAGAGAATCGACAAGAGGTTTAAAGAGAGCCGGATCCCCATCTGAGAGAATGCCGTTCGTCAACATATCCAAAACTTCGCGAAGCTCATCGTTCGATTCGACGTACCCCTTCGGGTGATATCCGTGCGATCTGGTTTTTCGAACCTCTTCATCCGTCAGGCCAAAGAGAAAGAAATTCTCTTTGCCGACCGCATTGCGGATTTCAATGTTCGCTCCGTCCAGAGTCCCGATGGTTAGCGCTCCATTCATGGAAAACTTCATGTTCCCCGTCCCCGATGCTTCCTTTCCCGCAGTGGAGATCTGCTCCGACAGGTCGGCGGCCGGATAGATTGCCTGGGCATTCTTGACGTTGAAGTCGGGAAGAAAGACGACTTTCAGCCGGCCCGCGACCGCAGGGTCGTTGTTCACGACCTCTGCGACGGAGTTGATCAATTTGATGATGAGTTTCGCCATAAAATATCCGGGTGCGGCCTTACCGGAGAAAATGACCGTGCGTGGTACTACGTCCAGTCGAGGATTTTGCTTGATCCTGATATAGAGCGTAAGAACATGAAGCACGTTGAGATGCTGGCGCTTGTATTCATGAATACGTTTGACCTGGATGTCAAACAACGTGTCGGGATTTACCACGATGCCGGTGCGTTCCCGGATCATTGACGCAAGCCTGGTCTTGTTTTCTTGCTTGACACGTCGCCACTCTCGTCTGAAAGTGCTGTTGTCGGCGAACGGTTCGAGTGCCTTCATGTGTTTTTCCATGTCGCGTATCCAGGCGGTCCCGATCCTGCTGCTGATAAGCCCTGAAAGCTTCGGATTGGCAAGGAGGAGCCAGCGGCGCACGGTGATACCGTTTGTAACATTCAGGAATTTTTCAGGGGAAAGCTTGTAAAAATCGTGGAGAACATCTCGTTTCAGCAGCTCTGTATGCAACGCGGCGACGCCATTGACTGCGTGGCTTCCTACACATGCGAGATTGGCCATCCGAACGAATTTCTGACCGGTTTCATCGATCAATGACACGCGTGATACGAGCGCATCGTCGGCATGCTGTTTTGCCCTCACTTCGTCGAGGAATCTGCGATTGATTTCAAAAATGATCTCCAAATGCCTTGGGAGGACTTCTGCAAAAAGGGGCAGTGGCCATTTCTCCAGAGCTTCGGGCAACAGCGTATGGTTCGTATAGGCAAACGTCTTCCGGGTAATGTCCCAGGCGCTTTCCCAGTCTATGCCGGATTCATCGACAAGCAACCGCATCAATTCCGCCACCCCGATGGATGGATGCGTGTCGTTGAGCTGAACGGCGTAGCCGTTGTGGAATTCCGTCAAGGGATGTCCCCTCATCAGATGGACTCGAATCATGTCCTGGAGCGAGCATGAGACAAAGAAATATTCCTGCTCCAGCCGGAGTCGCTTGCCCTGGACCCTGTCGTCGTTTGGATACAGGACTTTTGTTATGTTTTCGGACGAAACTTTTTCTTCGACGGCGCGATGGTAATCACCGACATTGAACGACTGAAAATCGAATGACTCGACCGCCTCTGCCTTCCAGAGGCGCAGGAGGTTTACCGTGTTGACGTTATAGCCTGGGATGGTAATATCGCATGCAACACCTCTTACGGCGCGGTGAGGGAACCATCGCACATGGTAATGTCCCTTGGTGTCCGTCGTGTGCTCTGTGTGGCCGCCAAACTGAACCACGAAATTGATTTCCGGTCTCGGCACCTCCCAGGGGTTTCCAAGCCGAAGCCATTTGTCCGTGATTTCCACCTGCCAACCATCGTGGATTGTCTGGTCGAAAATGCCGAATTCGTACCGTATTCCGTACCCGACACCAAGAATCTCGAGCGATGCAAGCGATTCGAGAAAACATGCCGCGAGACGGCCGAGTCCGCCGTTTCCAAGTCCGGGCTCCTCTTCCTGCTCCATGAGAGCGTCAAGATCCTGACCAAGTCGCGCCACGGCATCTTTCACAATGTCATAAATTCCCAGGCTGATAAGATTGCTTCCGAGTTGCGGCCCTATGAGGAATTCCGCCGAGAGGTAGCTTACGGACTTTCCCTTGTAACCCATATACGTCTCGATGGTCTGCATCCACCTGTGCATAATCCTGTCGCGAACAGCCCATGCCACAGCCATGTACCAATCGTTTCGTGTGGCAGTTCTTGGAACCCTTCCCTGAATAACGTGAAGGTTGTCCATAATGGCGCGCTCAAGTGCTTCGGGGGTGAGTCCCGTCCGGATATCCTGCCGAACGGTTTGTTCTGGTGAGTGATGTGAAATATCGGACATTCTTTCAGCCTGATTGTCAAGAGAATGTACGAGTACTTGGAAGAAAACGCAACATGGCATGAGGCTGGAACCCTGGGCGAATGAATCGACCGGGCGGACGGTCATTCTGAATGGATACAATATGAAACGTGCTGTCCGAAGGGGATTGCCCCAGTGGGCGCGTTACCCTCGGGAAGACGATTCCCAAACTCGAAGTCCGAATCGACTTAAATAAATAGGGATCTGTCTGAAAAGGGGATTTTCGCTCTCAATTTCCCGGATCATCGTGCGCTTCAGGTAATTGATCGAATCGCACAGGAGCGTAATTGAGCCGCCTTCGCCGCCGGCGCCGTTCACCTTCCAGCCGCGCACGCCGTGGGTCCGTGCGATCTCAATAACTCGCCAGGCGTCCACGCTGATCAGGGCGGAATTCAACCGGCTCTGCGCTTCGGTGTTCTCGATCATGGCCATTCCCAGCGAGTTGAAATCTCCTGAGAGGAGCGCATCGCGCGACTTTTCCGCTGTCAGGCGCAAATCGTTCAGGCGGGCGCAGTCCGGTCCTTCATCTTTCAATTCTTCGATCACTTTCTCGTGGACCTTCGTGGAGCTGTGCGTTTTCCCCAGATAGATAAGCACCAGTCTTTTCTCCAGCTCCCACCAGAGAGTATTGGGAATTTGAAGTTGTGTGACGGTTGCATGCGGGTACTTCTTCATCTCGATGAAATTAATGCCTCCATACGCCGAACAGAGTTGGTCCTGAATACCGCACTGTTGTTTCAACATGTCCACTTCCACTGAGTGCGCTGTTGCGGCGACCTCATGCGGGGACAACCGGCCCGGAGTGAGGCAATCCAAGGCGCCGATGAGTGCGACCGTGACAGCCGCCGATGTGCCCGTCGATGCACCGCTCGGGGCTTCGGAAAAAACTGTTGCCTGGATTGCGACATCTTGCGGGATGTTCATTCGTTCAATTGCTGCCTCCAGGAGCGGGTGCCTATCCCAGATTTGACTCTCCGGGTGGGCGGCATATCGCTCGCCGTAATTTTCGGCATGAATAATAATGCGGTCTCTGCTACCATCATTCGGAAAGACCTCCAGCTGGACTTCAACATACGGGTAGACCCCGATATTGAAAATTGTTCCATGTCCGGCGAACCACGTGTCTGTCCACCCGCCATTGTCGCAGATGCGTATCGGGGCCACACTGTTGATGATACGTGTCGGATGAGGTTGGCTCATAGCCGAAAATATACAATAAACTCCCTAGATAATCCAATGAGGGGTAAAGGACCAATCTCATTCACAAGCCGGTTGCATCGATTCTTAAAAAGTTCTATCTTGAGACAATGGATGTCGAAGTAATTGTCATTGGTGCTGGAATTGTCGGTCTGGCGTGCGCCCGGGAGAGTGCCAGGCAGGGATTTTCCACGCTCCTCATCGAGCGGCATGAATCATTCGGCCAGGAAACGAGCAGTCACAATAGTGAAGTCATTCATTCCGGCATCTACTATGACCCCGGCTCATGGAAGGCGCGGTTATGTCCTGCCGGCAACAGAACAATGTACGAGGACTGCCGGAGATTGGGCGTGTGGCACCGGCGCTGCGGTAAGCTGATCGTCGCGGTTACTTCCGAAGAAGAACCGGAGATCGAGAAGCTCTACAACCGGGGTATTGCCAACGGGGTCGAGAACCTGTCCATTGTTGACGCCGGCCAGGCTTCACAAATGGAAGCGAACATTCGGTGCTGCCTGGCTATCTACTTGCCGAGCACGGGTATTGTTGACTCGCATGAGCTTATGAAAGCCTACCTGCAAGAAGCAGGATCTCTCGGTGCGGATGTTGCGTTCGGGGTTGAATTCGTTGGAGTGGAGAATACGAAGGATGGATACCGGCTCGCGCTGAGAGAACGCGGGGGGGCTGCACAGAAGATGACTGCCCGGTTTGTGGTGAACTCCGCGGGGTTGGGGGCGGAGAAGGTGGCCCGGTCATTCGGCATTGATGTCGACCGGGCGGGGTACAGGATGTTTCCCAATCGCGGTCACTATTATAGAGTATCTCCGGCAAAAAGCCGACTTGTTTCGCGTCTCGTGTATCCGGTACCGCATCCGACAGAGGTCGGCCTGGGAATCCATATCACGGTCGACAAAGCCGGACAATGCAAACTCGGGCCCGATGCGGAGTACCTCGATGCAACTCCTGAGGACCAGTGGTACAATTTTGACGATTCGAATGCGCGCCGGCAGAAATTCTTTAACGCCGCACGCCGCTATTTCCCTTCTCTGGACCCGCAGGATCTCTCACCGGATCAAACCGGGGTGCGTCCTAAAATTCAAGCGCCCGGAACACCGGCGAAGGATCTCGTCATCAAAGAAGAGAGTGATCGCGGGCTGCCGGGCTTGATCAACCTTATCGGAATCGAATCCCCCGGATTGACTTCTGCGGCTGAAATTGCAAAGGAAGTTGTCCGTCAGATTGCGAACATGAAATGAAACCAAAAACTCTTGTCGTCAACGAGATCTTTCACAGCATCCAGGGTGAATCGACTCACATGGGACGCCCGTGCGTGTTCATCCGGCTCACGTATTGCAATCTTCGCTGCACATACTGTGATACGGCGTATGCCTTTGAAGAAGGGAAGGAAATGCACTTCGATGAAATACTCGAAACTGTGCGCGCATTCGGATGTAACCTTGTCGAGGTGACCGGCGGCGAACCCCTCTTTCAGGACCATGCGCACGACCTGCTGTCCCGTCTCTGCGACGAAGGCTTCGAGGTGCTTCTGGAAACGGGCGGGAGTCTGGACATCGGCAGGGTCGACGCCCGGGTGAAGCGGATCGTCGATTTCAAGTGCCCTTCGAGCAATATGATGAAGAAAAATCTCTGGGGAAATGTGAATCACCTGAAACCGACCGATGAGGTGAAGTTCGTCATCGGCACGCGGGAGGACTACGAATGGTCCAAGAGCATGATCGGGCTCCATGAACTCGGCAAGCGATGTTCTCTGCTGATGTCGGTCGTCTTCGGCGTTCTGGAACCCGTACGGCTTGCAACCTGGATCCTCGAAGATAAGCTGAACGTGAGATTACAACTCCAGCTGCACAAGTACATCTGGGAACCGTACAAAAAGGGGGTCTGAGGATGACTTCTCAACGTGAGCTTGCGGTTGTTCTTGTCAGCGGGGGAATGGATAGCTGCGTGACCGCCGCCATTGCACGGCAGTCGTATGACCTGGCGTTTCTCCACCTCAACTACGGTCAGCGGACCGAGCAACGAGAATTGAAGGCCTTTCAAGACATTGCAGATTTCTTTGGTGTCAATCGACGCCTTGTCGTCGGTGTGGAACATCTGAAGCACATCGGGGGTTCGAGTCTAACGGACAGCACGATTGAGGTCGAAAAGGCGGATCTGCAGAGGGCGGGTATCCCGACATCATACGTGCCCTTTCGGAATGCGCACATCCTTTCGATTGCAGTGAGCTGGGGAGAAGTTCTGCGCGCAAGAAAGATATACATCGGCGCGGTCGAGGAAGACTCTTCGGGTTACCCTGATTGCCGCCGGGAGTTTTACGAGGCGTTTAATCGTGTTGTGAGGCTGGGAACAAAACCTGAAACGCATCTCGAGATTGTCACCCCCGTTATCGCTATGACGAAGCGCGAGATCGTTCAAAAAGGTGTCGAACTGGATGTACCTTTCCATCTGACATGGTCATGCTACCAGCGGGAAGATACTGCCTGCGGCGTGTGCGACAGCTGTGCCCTTCGGCTGAGAGGTTTTCGGGAGGCTGACGTTGATGACCCCATACCGTATGTCGAAAGGCCGTTCTATTCAGGCTCTGTGCGGTAAAAATTTCCCATCGACCGGTAATTCTTTCCGACGGGCTGATGTCAAATTCGTGATTTTTTGTGAATTGGCCCATTTCGGGTCGATTTTGTGAATATTTGGCCATGGCACGGACATTGATATTAGTTAGCCAGAAGAAAAGTTTAATTCACTTAATTAATAATACTATAAAGGAGTGGAGCAATGGGACAACAGCAACTTTTACTCATCATCCTTGGCGTCATCATCGTCGGTGTCGCCATAGCCGTGGGTATCTCGATGTTCAGCGGACAGAGCATCCAGTCGAATAAGGACGCGATCCTTTCCGACCTGAACAACCTCGGTGCGGATTCGTATCAGTTCAAGATTCGCCCGTCATCGATGGGCGGCGGCAACGGTACGTACGATAACAGCGGCGGTGGAACTGCCTATGTCGATCCGTCGACGAAGGCGAGCAGCCCATGGGGACCGGGTAACCCCAACGCAGTCTACACGATGCCCTCGGTCACCGCTGCTACGATCACGTTCCTGGGTACTTCAAAGACTGTCACCGGCTCAACCGTTCAGATCACATTTGATGCGAACGGCAAGGGCGGCGCGCCTGTATATACAGGACAGTTCCTGTAAGCCGTGAAGGAAGTACAATTAACTCATAATAATTATAACTAACCATAAAGGAGCAATATCATGGGACAACAGCAACTCTTACTCATCATCCTTGGCGTCATCATCGTCGGTGTCGCCATAGCCGTGGGTATCTCGATGTTCAGCGGACAGAGCATCCAGTCGAATAAGGACGCGATCCTTTCCGACCTGAACAACCTCGGTGCGGATTCGTATCAGTTCAAGATTCGCCCGTCATCGATGGGCGGCGGCAACGGTACGTACGATAACAGCGGCGGTGGAACTGCCTATGTCGATCCGTCGACGAAGGCGAGCAGCCCATGGGGACCGAATAATCCCAACGCAAAATACACGATGCCCTCCGTCACCGCTGCTACGATCACGTTCCTGGGCACTTCAAAGACTGTCACGGGCTCAACCGTTCAGATCACATTTGATGCGAACGGCAAGGGCGGCGCGCCTGTATACACAGGACAGTTCCTGTAAACCGTGAGGGAATATAATTCACAACAATCATAATTAATCATAAAGGAACAGTATCATGGGACAACAGCAACTCTTACTCATCATCCTTGGCGTCATCATCGTCGGTGTAGCCATTGCGGTGGGTATCTCGATGTTCAGCGGACAGAGCATCCAGTCGAATAAGGACGCGATCCTTTCCGACCTGAACAACCTCGGTGCGGATTCATATCAGTTCAAGATTCGCCCGTCATCGATGGGCGGCGGCAACGGCACGTATGATAACAGCGGCGGCGGAACTGCCTATGTCGATCCTTCGACGAAGGCGAGCAGCCCATGGGGACCGGGTAACCCCAACGCAGTCTACACGATGCCCTCGGTCACCGCTGCTACGATCACGTTCCTGGGTACTTCAAAGACTGTCACCGGCTCAACCGTTCAGATCACATTTGATGCGAACGGCAAGGGCGGCGCGCCTGTATACACAGGACAGTTCCTGTAAACCGTGATTATCGGAATGGGAATCGACCATGCATTGCCAGAAGCAAATAGAAAGCAAACATGCCTTCCTTGCCTATGGCAATGCATGTATGTCGATCCTCTCTCATCGCGGAACGAAGTTGCATATTCCGCCTCAATTTGAATTGACCGAATAGGGAAAGGACTACAATGGGCCAACAACAACTTTTGCTGATACTTCTGGGGATCATAATTGTCGGGGCGGCAATTGCAGTTGGTATCCTGTTGTATAGTTCCCAGAGTGTTGAGTCCAACAGAGATAGCCTGGTAGGGGATATCAACAATATTTCAATTGCGGCATACGGATACTACATGCGTGCTCAAATACTGGGCGGGGGGCAGGGTTCTTATATTGGGTTTAGTCCTGTTCAAGCCCTTGTCCTTAATGATGATGGGACCATAACACCGGTAATTGCTGCCGATGGCAAATCCATCACATTTAATGCGACTTCGAAATATGCGTACGGAACGATCACGACAACAATTGACCTTAATGGAAAATTGAGCCCATTTGTGTTTACGGGTGATTTTCTCCAGTGATTTCTCCAATTTTGCCTGAATAAAGAGGCTTTCAAGTAAGGTTTAAGCTTAGGTTAGAAGTGCATTTCTCCAGGTGATGAATATCATTCACCGGGGAAATGCACTTGTTTTTTGTTGTTCTACTTTCTAAATTGAGTACGTTGTCGATAAAGACAGCGGGTAAAACGGTGGATGGCGGTGCAACACGAACGATTAACAATATTCTGTAGGGGAAATGTATGGCTGAATTTCGGATAGAAGGGCTATCGCCTGCTGGGAAGGTCATTCAGGGAATGATCGAAGCTGAGAACACGCGCGTGGCAAAAGAAAAAGCCAAGCTCATGGCAGTCCAGCGGAAATTTAGGCTTGTCAAAGTCCTGCCCCGTACAACATTCGTTTACAAAGTTCAGAAAACAGGGGAAAAGCCGATAACGGGAGAGCAGCGGGCTTTTACGAAGGAGGAGGTCCAGGATGCCCTTTCCAAGATGGGATTCCGCGTCCTGAGCGTGAACAAAAAACTCCTGAACTTCAAGATCAAACCTCCGGCGACCGACATTGTTTCGTTTGTTCGTGTCAGCGCAGACCTTCTTCGTCAGAAACTACCATACAACGAAATTCTTCAACTGATGGTCAACGACATCGATAACCCCGTGTTGAAGGATTGCATCAAGGAAATCAACTCCGAGCTGAAACAGGGAAAGGATAGCGAGAAGGTGTTCATCAGGCAGGAGGCCGTCCTGGGCCGCTTCGTCGCGCATATGCTTGGCCTTGCGTCAAAGAGCGGTAACATGGCGGAGATTTACGAAAGCACAGCGAAGTTCATTGAACGCCAGGTTCAGTTCAAGAAGAATCTGAAGAGCGCTCTGATCATGCCCATGGTGACGATGCTCGGTCTTGCCGGGGCCGTTATTTACTATGTCATGGATATATTCCCGAGCATCGCCGGGATCTTTCTTAAGTTCATGCCGGAATCGGAGTTCAAAAAGCAGTTTCCGATGACATGGTATACGTTGAAGGCAAGCGACTTTTTACAGGCGAACATCTGGTTCATCCTGTTGCCGACGTTGGCGATTGCAGGAACGCTGTTTTATTTTCTCTTCCGGACGGAGAAAGGACAACTCTTCCGGGATCAATACATTTGGAAGATTCCCGTGCTGGGCAACCTTCTTCAAAAAACAAGCATCGAAATTTTTTGCCGCGTCTTCTATGCGTTGTACAGCGGTTCAGGTGAGAACATCGACGTCATCAGAATGTCGGCGGATGCTTGTGGTAATAAATACATGGAACACCAAATAAAGACCGTGGCGGTTCCCATGATGATCGACAAGGGCGCCGGTATCACGGAGGCATTCGAAGCGGCTGGCGTGTTCACGAGAACGGCGATCTCGCGTCTGCATTCGGGCGCTGAGACCGGAACGGTGAAAAATACCGCTCAACAGCTTGCCGACTATTATGAGCAGGAGACCAGTTACAAGATGAAAAATCTCGTGGATTTCATCTCGCTCTGGGTGAATATGATCATCATGATCGTATTGCTGGCGTTGACACTCGCTTCATCCGAAACGGCAAAGTTCCACCCGAGTGGAGCCGGCGGCGGAGGAGGATGAGCAAGCGAATGCGCGTTCATGATGGAATAGTGTCATACTATGTTGGAGATTGAACCATGCCCGATGTCGACATAACTGATAAAATTGGCTACACCTTGTTGAAGAAGGGGATCATTGACTACGAGACGCTGGAGAAATCCCTGCGCGTGCGGGAGGGCGAAGACAAAAAGAACCGGAGAAATTTAGGGCAAATTCTCGTCTCGGATTTTAACGTCGAACACGACCTGGTATTTCGTGAAGTCGCGAATCTCTACGCCTTCCGGGAAGTGTACATGAACGACGAAACCATCGATGCCGGGCGGATTGAATTCATCAAGCGGTATGTCGACGGCCTCCAGGAGCAGTACCGTGACTTGCTCATTCAAACCAAGATGATGCCCCTCAAGTTCGACGAAAAGCAGCCCGACAAACTGGTTATCGTTGCTGCAGACCCCACCGACCGCAGCATCCCCACGATCGCAAGGAACTTCGGAGCCAAGAAGTATGAAGTCTGTTACTGCCGGCTCAAGGATCTCCAGGGGTTGATGGAAAAGGTGGTCCCGCCAGAGAATGAGTTCCTGAAGCTCCTCGAAGGTTCGGACGTCACTATTTCGACGACGGAGGAGGAGGTCGTCGACGAAGAGGCCCTCGAAGCCGAGATCAGCAAGAGTGCGCTGGTAAATTTGTTCGAAGGAGCCATTGTGGAAGCGGTTCGCAGAGGAGTCAGCGATATCCACATTGTCCCGTCTGAAGGGAATAAAACGAATTTCCTGTTCCGTGTCGATGGCAATTTGGAAGTGTGGCATGTCCAGGAAAATACGATGCCGGAAGCTGTTCTTGCCGTGATCAAGGACCGGACTAAGAACGTCGACCGGTTTGAGCGCGAAATGTCGCAGGACGGATTCATCCAGCGCGTGATCGACGGCCACCAGCTCAGGTTCCGTGTCTCCATCATGCCCATCGTTACGACGGAATTCAAGCACAAGTTCGAAAGCGTCGTCATCCGCGTGCTCGACGACCGCAAAGTGATTACCGACCTCGAAAAACTCGGCTTGCAAGGCCCCGCACGTGGACTCTTCTACAAGGCAATCCAGAGGCCCCAGGGGATCATTATCCTCACGGGTCCGACAGGATCCGGGAAATCGACCACCCTCATCGCGGCGCTCTATCAGGTTATCGACCCAACGGTGAATGTGCTTACAATCGAAGAGCCCGTGGAGTATATCATCAAGGGCGCGCGCCAGCTCAAGATCGGCACCAAAATGACCTTCGAGGACTCCATACGGGGTATCTTGCGTCACGACCCCGACATCGTCCTCGTCGGCGAAATGCGTGATAAGATTACGGCTGAGACTGCTATTAAGCTCGCCAATACCGGTCACCTTGTGTTCTCCACGCTTCACACAAACGACGCCCCGAGCGCCATCGCCCGGTTGTACAAAATGGGCATTGAGCCGTTCCTGATCGCCTACGCAATTAACATTATCGTCGCGCAACGGCTTATCCGTACATTGTGCAAGGTTTGCAAACAGCCGATCGAAGAATCCGAGAAACCCGACCTGATAAAATTCGGTTTCACCGAGGATGATTTCAAACAACACACATTCTACAGGCCCGTCGGTTGTGACAAATGCCACGCGGGCTATAAAGGACGTGCCGCAATCCACGAAGCTCTCTACTTTACTAAAGCCATCAAGAACATCGTCTTGAACGCCGGTGAGAAAGTTGACGAAAACGCCATTCGCGACCAGGCGTCGAAGGATGGTATGTGGACGCTGCGGCGTTCGGGTATGGAACGAATGAGAGAAGGTACGACGACTCTTGAAGAAGTGGTTTCAGAAACCGTGGAAGAAGAATAGGAGATCTGACAGTTAATGTCCCTGTCATCCCTGCATGCTTCGTTGCGTAGCTCGGAGGGATAACCGGCTTGGTGGGTACGAAAACTTGAAAGCCTCTGCTTGTACTAGGCAGAGGCTTTCTGTTATCTGCGGAAGCCGGAAGTTTAACTTCCGTTCATGGAGAGGACTATTCCCTCCACGAAAGAATTTCGAAGAGTCCGGTATTAGGAAATGACGGCGGAGAGCCGACCATGAACCGGTTATCATAAGCGAAGGTATTGCTGTAGCCGTAGAGCACGTTGCCGTTGGCATCGCCCGCGGCGAAGGCGCCGATGGTATTGCTGGTGATCCCGCCGACGACTGTCACGTGTCCGAGCACACCCATTTGCGAAACATATTGCGCTGAAAAAGCCCCGGTGCGGGCGAACATCGCCGCTTCAATCGTGAAATCGTGCTGGGGACTGGGAGGACCCGGCGGGTAGCCTGCCGGCAGAGGTATCGTAATATTGTTGTCACAAACGATCCCGACCATATCGGTGCTTGCGGGATTCGTCCGGGGGTCGGTGTTCTGCATGAGGTTACCGTCGAGGAACACGTTTCCCGCGGTGGTCCCGCTGCCCGTCGATCCTATTGTGACCTGGCCCTGGACCGTGCCATGAACGTAAAGGTTTCCTCCGCTGATCATGATGACACCGTTGGGCGCCAGCGTATTAATCGCGACGTTGGTGACGGAGTTTTTCAGCGTCCCACCCTTGTATTCCTGATAATTCAAAGTCCCATTGCTATTGAATTGTACCTTAACATCGTACTCTCCGGCCGGGCTGCCGGGGGGAGTGAATACTTTCCCGCCCGCGGTCGCAGCGTTCGTCGTTGCTGTGAGACTTGTCGGAAGTGGAATGCTTACCCCGGATTGATATCCGCCGGCGAAGGTTGGATGAGACTGGGCACTCGGAAGAACCGGGTTGGTCCCGGTCTTCACAGTGACTTTTCCCTGGAAATAGGGCGTTCCAAGCGCGTTGAGGGTGCCTTCGACATGCAGAGGTCCGAGCACCGAATCGCCGGTCGCAAAATACACACTACCCATGCTATTTATGTAAACGCAAAACTTTGCAAAGCTGCTCGGGTGCAGTAAGACTACTGTGGTATCAACGTTGCCCTGGACCGTAGAAACTGCAGTGAGCTGCACCATCGTTGTGTCGCCCTGGTAGTTGATGCCCTGGGCAGTCACCTTGTAGGTGCCGGTCCCAAAAGTCTTGGTGGCGAAACCCGTCCGCCAGTTGGCATTCCAGAACAGCGCGCTGCAGGCCATATTGGCGGCGCTTTCTCCCAGGTCGTGCTCCGACTCGGCATCGTAATACGTCAGATAATTTTGATACGCGAACGTGGCGGTGTGGTAGATGTTCGGCACGATGGTGACGAATATCAGACTCGCTCCCATCACGAGGATCAAAGCAGTTCTTCCCATGAGTGTCTCTCCTTATCTATTCCGTAAATTGATCGAGGCCAAGCGCAATTGCCGCCAGTAGGCATACTGATACGCTGAGGCGTATGCATAAGGGCTTTCCAGAAGGACGGACAGCTGAAACATGAAGATGCCCGATTTTCCCCCTACCGGTATATTAATCGGAAAAGTCATTGTATCCGCCAGGTTCCCCAAAGCCCCTTGGTAGTAAGGTCCGTAGTATGTAAAATTAAAAGTACAAACGCCAAGGTTATACTGCAACGTTGGCTGACTGTTAACTTTCATGTAGAGGAGCCTGTCGTTCGGGTTCGGGGTCATACTCGCTGAAAGAGTATCCCCGACCCAGTAGGAAACCGTATCCAGATTGCCGTCGGCGTTGATATCGCCGACGAACTTGATGCTGGTTTGGGTCGCAGACAGGATGGCATATGTGGGATCCGGAAACTTATACGGCGTTGCGCAATAACCGATTCTCCTGAAATTAGCCTCGAGCATTCCCACCAATGTCACCAGATTTCTCTGAACGGTCATCTCGGCTCCGTAATTGTAATTCACTTGATCCAGATTGCCGTTTACATTGATGACCATCAGCATAAGCATTCCGCCGATCAAGACCGAGCCGAGTATGTCAAAGAGTGAACTGGTTCCCATGTGATTGCCTGTCGAATATTATCGGAAATAAAAGTAACTGTAGATATAATACTCTTTGATTGTGTCGAGCATCGAAGGGCTCGATACGGTCACGGTCAGTTTTTTGTTCCACGTAATAGAAGAGGACGCGACATTTGGGTTCCCCGTGTCAACATAACAAACGGAACACTTAATGTTGAATGTCGCGCTGTTCTGGTATGTCACAGTTGTGGACAGCCCGTTGAAATCGTCGAAATCGTCATAATCCGGGTACACTTCACCGGCTTCCGGCCCTAGAGAATTAACCGGCGTGAGCGCGGAGAGTGAAGCAACGGGGGTATTGAACGTGTTCTGGTCGAACGCTTTTTCCTCTGCGGACTGCACAATCGAGGTGCTCAGAGAAATCGCGGTGATTCCCAATTCTGAGTAGAGAATGGTCTGTCCCGTTGTCCTGAAGGTTCTATTGGCAGAGAGCATCACGATGGACAAGAGGGCAAGCGCTCCCAATACCAGCATCATCTGACCTGTCGACATAACTTTCTCTCACGATTTTTTTCCAGACATTGACACCATAAAACGCAAGGTGTCGTTTTTTCTTAGCTGAAATTTACTACTTGTTCGACAGAATAGCAAGGTTATACGTCACAGAACGGCCCGCTCCGTTCGACCCGCTCAATGGCGGGCTTTTGGGGCAATCTTTCCTGTGACATCGGGCACAGGCGCGAAAACCGGGATGTCCGGATGGAAAACTCATGTCGAGTGCTTCAACAACAACGAGGTTTTTCCATCTTCGTGCAGGTTGAGAATGGGAATGGGCTGGATGCAATGCCGTCAGTCTTCTGAAGCGAGAGGGAGCATCCCCGCATTGAATCACGCCGGCTAATGTGAGACGGTCATCACACGGCAGGCAGAGCAAATCAGAAGCTGTCGATACGCCGCCACGCTGGAACACGTGACGATGAATGTGGTTTCCGCGATCTTTTCATAATTTGCTTGAAATGGCCGATCTCTAAGATTTGCAGTCCTATGCCCGGTTCATACAGGCAAAACCACTCATTTGTTAACAATTTAGTCGGTTTTTGGCGTTTTACGCAGAAAATGATAATCGAAGAAAAGAGTTGACAAGTTTTCAACTTTTGCCTATATTACCACGTTAAATTAAAGACATTTCTCAATCGAGAATCTGGACGAGGGATCACTAGCGGCACGTTATGGAAGAAGCTAAAGCCATACTGAACCAAATCGTGAGCAGTATTCCCGAGACAGCCTTTGGAGTTGAGCGCCAAATGCTTATCGGCGACCTCGTCGCGCGCATCCCGCAGGAAGAAAAAATTATCCTCAAGCGCATGCTCGAGGGTTTCCTGCTCCGGATGTCCGAAGTTTCAGCGTCGGACATCGATTTTGGCGGCTACGGGAGTCAGAAAAAGGTCTGGTATCGTATTCACGGCGTGAAGAAGCCGGATGAGACGATTCCCACGTTTTCCTTCGACGAGACCAACGTTTTGACTCAGAGTATCCTGCTCGAGCGCCAGCGGCAATTCCTGTATGAGAATCGGAACCTGGATTTTTCGTACACGATTATTAAAGAGGAAACGATGTTTCGTTTCCGCGCGGATGCGTACTTTGACCTCGATCAGATCGCGCTCAACATGCGCTCGATCAATCAAGTCGTCAGGCCGTACAAAAGTCTTGACCTGCACCCGAACGTCACAAAAGTTGTGAGCCTTGCCCACACAAAGGAAGGTCTGAACCTCGTGACGGGGATTACGGGGTCGGGAAAAAGTTCCACACTCGACAGCATCATTGATGCCAACAACCACACCGTAGACGGGCACATCGTCATTATCGCTTCTCCTATCGAGTATGTTCACCGTTCCGACCGGTGCATTATCCGTCATCGGGAAGTGGGGCGCGATACGATGTCATTCAAGGAGGGCGCTATCCAGGCGTTGCGGCAGGATCCCGATATCATCATGATTGGGGAAATGCGCGATCCCGAAACAATTCTGACCGCGCTTGAAATTACCGACAGCGGTCACAAAGTATTTTCCACGCTCCACACATCATCCGCAGTGGAAAGCATCGACCGTATCATCGGTGAGGTTCCGCCGATAGAGCAGGAGCGTGTTCGCAATCGTCTGGCGGATGTTATACGCTGCGTTATCTCTCAAAAACTGGTCCCGAGCATAGACGGGAAGCGTGTTCTTGCCAAAGAGGTTCTCATCGCGACGCCTTCGGTGAAAGCCGCAATCAAAAACAAGAACACGGGAGAAATTTATCAGATGATGTCGGAGGCAAGCGAGCAAGGCATGATGACAATGGAGCAAGATCTGAAACGGCACTATCTGGCAAAAAGAATCACGCTGGAAACGGCTATGAATTTTGCCAACAACAAGCGCCGGTTGCAACAAATTCTCAATCTGGTAGCGCAAGGAGATTAATGTCTCATAAAGACTGCTCTGCATTCACCTACGAACTCTTGAGAGAAGGGTATGGCTTCACTACGAGGTAGTCTAAATACCGCGGTGGGAATGTTCGTCGACGGGCTCGAAATCAGGCTCGCAAAACTTTCTGTCAAACATGGAAATGTGGTATTGGAGGAACTGAAAGCTGCCACGCTTGTGGCTCGTCTCGATGAACAGGCGCCCGTCGAAGCCCCGATGGAACAGCCAGCCACCGGATCCACCGATGATTTCACGGCGGCATCGGAGGCCAGTACGGACAATAACAGCGTGCTCTTGAGTCTGCTATCCGGATATCCGCAGGGGAAATTCGTTCTCGGGTATGCCATTTCCGAGCCAAGTCTCTACTACCATACGTTCGAGTCGGATTTTGGCCTTAAGGGAAACAGGCTGAAAGCCCGGGTCATTGACGAATTGCGACATGTGCGCGCGACACAGCCGTTTCCCGATGCGGTCGATTTGTTCCCGTCGGCAGAGAAGAATCTTGTGTGCGTCGTCCGTGAGGATGGGCTTACCTTCCTCCGGGCAATTGAGCAGATCACGCCATTCATCGGAAGGAGACTTCCCCGGTTCCCGCTGATCGAAAGCGCTGAAATAGCTCTCATTAACCTTGCGCGTGCCAATTTTGGATTCGCTCCTGAAGATGTCACGGTCATCATTTATGTGGGTGTGGAATTCAGCAGATTGATTTTTATGAAGGGGACCGACTTTCTGCATTTCGCGCCGCTCATCGGCGAGGGACACGATGCGCCGAACATTCAAAACACCGTCTACAGCCGGTTGTTGTTGGAGCAGGATAATATCGGCATTCCGAGGATCAACAGAATCCTCCTGGCAGGGGAAAGCCACAAGATCGCATTCGACAATTTCTTGCGGGAACAGCTTCCAGAAGTTGAAATCCAGTATTTGAATACTCCCTATCTGGATGTGAGTGAATTGCCGGCCGAGGTACAGGAACAGATTCCTGAGTATGCCGTTCCGATCGCAACCGCCTGGAAGTTGCTCGACGAAGAACATCCCGCCTTTTATCCGATTAATCTGCTCCCGGATAGTGTACGCGAATCCCAGCGCGCGTTCAAACTCGCATGGCATGGCTATCTCCTGCTTGCACTTGTCTTCGTCCTGACCGTCTATTTCCCGCAGAAATTCTTCAGTCTTAAAACCGAACTGGAAAAACGACAAAGCACGGTCGCTCAATTGCAGGTAAAGGTTGAGGAGAATAAGCAGTTGCAGAGAGCAATCGACAGTCTTAACAATGAGATCGGCCGGTATAATACGGCGCTCGGTGTTTACAAATCTCTTGTAGCCGGAACCGTTGAGTGGAACAAGACGCTCGAACGGCTATCAAAGGGTGTTGAAGACCTTAATTCTATCTGGATCGAAGAGCTCAAAGCGCCTCCGGGCAATCAAATTGGACTTCAGGGGGTTGCTCTTTCCCGACCACGGATTCCTCGGATAGCGGCACTGTTTGATAATTCAACGCTGGAGAAAGTCGTGGAAGATGCGGTAAGGCAAAGACCGGTGTACAAATTTGCGATCAAGGCACCGGTGCAGAACGAATCGATCGATTCCCTGGCACTCCGGATAGGAGCAAAATGATGGATCACACGTTCATAACATTAACAGCTCTGCGAGGTTAGATTGTCATATATAGTTCGAAATACAATCGTCCTGGGGACTGTGCTGCTTCTGATCTTCGGCATCGGCGGGTATTTGACGTTCATATCCTTCCCGAAAAAGATCAAGAACAACGAACGGCAAATCAGAGGAATTGAAACAGAGCTTCAGAATACTCCCGATCTTGCCAATAAATTCAACACACTCGCCGAACAGCTCGCGACCACGCAACATCAATGGGAAAACCGCAATAAGGAAGTTCCCGCGAGAGATGTGACCGGTGAAACCTACGGTTATCTGAACCAGCTCATCGGACTCAGCGGGGACCTCACCATGAACATGACCTACCAGCCAGGTGTGGACTCCGGCCAGTTCGGATTTAACAAGTACACGCTCACCGGATCGGCCTATTTTGAAAATCTCTTCAAGTTCATCTGGTATATCGAAAATGGGCGGCGATTGTTCAAGATTCCCAATATTGCCCTCACAGGCCACGAATTCAAGGATAGCCTGGGAAACCATATGTCGATTACGTTTCAGCTGGATTTACTGGCATATTTTTCGTCGGTCAAAGAGCTGAATGCCGCGCCCGTGCACACCGACGTTGTTCCCCCCACGGTGGACGCAAACCCGTTTCTGCCGGTGCTATGGAAGGAATATCCTACGATCAGATCCGGCGAGATTGATATCGAGCGATCCATCCTTAAGGCAGTGATTCCGGGGAAGGCATTTATCATCGACCAAAATATGAAAGCCCGTATGCTGGAAGAGGGTGACCCGGTTTGGCTGGGCAGCATCGACAAAATTCTGCCGGCGGTGGGCAAGGTCCAGTGTAAGCTGAACAAAGGGGGCGTGCCAGAGCAGTTCGAACTATCCATGCAGGTTGGTCAACCGGTTAAATAGCATAATGAACGGAGCGTCCATGAAATATACACAGAAACTTATTGTTTTCATTTTCATTCTCCTCGCAGCCCAGACCGCGTTCGGACAACAAACACGAGAGGATCGGCTGCGGCAGAAGGGATATGTCAATCCGGAAGAAATCGTCTCGCTCGATTCGACATTGACCCTTGACCAGGCGCTTGCAATTCTCGATACCATGAGTGAGAAGTTTGTCGGGAAGATTATCGATTATCCGGGCACACACCCGGGCAAGATCGGGGTTTGGGTTCTTAACCAGCATTGGCACGATGCCCTTGAGCTAATTCTAAAGTCCAACGGATTGTGGTACAAAGAAGAAAATCGATTCATCCGGGTTGTCACCCCGGAGGGAGAAGTGAGGGGCGGACCCGTTGCTCCCGCGGCAGGTGGAGCCGGTATCCCCGGGAGAGCTGAAGAACGGCCTCCAACCCTGGAGAGCCGCGACGTGAAAATCTCCGCCGTCTTTTTTACTGTGAATCTCGACAAGGCACAAAATTACGGGATCAGCTGGAATTTCTTTCGCGCATCGAGCGGAAATAGTCCAGCCCTTCAGGCCTATACGAGTATGGGATTGGCGGCCAAGGATTCTATATCCCCGGGTGCGAACCTTGCCAAGGCACCGCTGGATGACGCACTCGGCGGGGCAATTACTTCACCGCAACTCAGCTTTGGAAACATCAGCGCACTGGTGAAGTTCTTCGGATCAAATCAAATCGGGGAGGTTACGATCAGCCCCGACATCATTGTGCGTGACGGAAAAGAAGGAAAGATTGTCGTCGGATCGACAATTTTCATCACGACGAAGGATATCGCGGGGAATACCATTCAACAGCCACTTGAAGCCGGTACTATTATACAGGTTACTCCCACGACCTATACACAATCCGATACCGACTTCATAGGTCTCGTCCTGAAGGTTGAGCAGAGCAGCGCAGAACAGGGTGTGACGGGCTTGACAATCAACAAGTCGAGTGTCATAACTAATATCTTATTATATGACGGTGAGGAAACAGTCATCGGCGGATTGATGTCGAATACCGAGACGGAGGTCAGGGAGGGAATTCCGTTCCTTCGGGATCTTCCGTGGTGGTTCTTCGGACTACGATACGTTTTTGGCTCCGAAAGCAAGGAAAAAATCAAGGAAGAACTGGTTATCCTGCTGAGAGCCGAATTGGTTCCTCAGATTCGCCAGCGATTTTCTGACAAGGGGAATCGCGAGAACCTTATTGAAAAGAAGAGAAAAGAATTCCAGATGGAGTACGAGAAGAAGTAAATGATTCGAAGAATCAGGAAATCGGTTTGTGAAATTTCCTCAATAAGAAGGAGTAAAATATGACTAAGAAATTTGATACATCCTTTGCAATAAAAAGCATCGCAGTGAGCATCCTGCTGATTGCACTCTTACTTCTTCCCTTGCTTTTTTATTCCTGTAAGGAAAACTCGACGGGCCCTACCACGGTCAATAAGTCCACACCGGCCACGGTGGGCGGCAAGGTGTACGGGAAAGGTACGGTTTCCGGGAAAGTGCAGCAACTTATTGCCGGCGTCATGGTGACTTTGCAGGCCGTGGGCGATACAACCAAACAGACCTACACCACCATCGACAGCACGGGGTATCACTTTACCGTTGCATTCTCCGATTCTCCGGCGACGAAGAGCGTAACTCTCACTCTGGCCGCGGGAGGATACTTTACGAAGACCTCCACCTACAACGTTTCGGCCGGACAGAATATCACGACGTGGCGGGACACGTTGGCGGACACGACGTTCTCTTCCGCTACCGGGTCAGGGAACCGGGTCGGCGGCAAAGCTTGTGTTCATCTCTTCGACGAGCTCGTACGGAAACATTCATGGATCCGGAGGAATTGAATCGGCCACGTTCACATTTGAGGCTCGTGATTCGCTGGGAGTTCCGGTGGACATCCTTCACCAGGCGAAGGTCCGATTTCAATTGATCGATTCGACCGGAGGCAGGGAATACCTCAATCCGTTGCTTGACTCGACCGGCATTACCGGAGGTCGGCATGGACGTGTTTATACAACCTTGAACACTGGAAATCGTACGGGTATTGCCGAGGTGCTGGCCACGGTGGTGAACAATCCGTTGGTGACTGCGGCATCCCCCGCTTTCCCGATCTATGGCGGGCCCGCCGATCTGGCGCATTTCTCACTCGGCGTTGACAAAATGAACTTTCCCGCGCTCGGTCTTATAGGCGTGCAGAACAAGATAACCGTTCAAATTGGCGATAAGTGGGGCAATCCGGTACGACAAGGATCACAGGTTTTATTTGGCACATCGGCGGGAGTGATCCAGGGACTGGATTCCACCGATGTTACCGGCACAGCGCAGGTTTCCCTGACGTCGGGCAATCCTCAGCCGGCCAACGGATATGATGTGGTAACCGCGACCACCACGGGCGATTCCAGTAAAATTCTTCAAAAGGCCGTGCAAATTCTCTGGTCGGGACCACCGATCATCGACTCTGTGAAAGGAACCGATACCACATTCACCGTGAGAAGTAACGGCGTGTTGGGTGTGACGTACCGTGTATATGATCAAATGCGTCACCCGCTGGCGCAGGGAACGCAGATCACTGTGACCGTCGTGGGCAACGGGGCGTCCCATCTCGCGTTGTCCGGCGATCTGAGTGCAACCTTGCCCGATACCCAGGACAGCAGTTACACAAAATTTCATTTACAGCTTCAGGACACGTCGGCGACACCCGCGGCTGTCGACCAACCATTCTTCATTGATATCAATGTGACCGGACCGAACGGAACCGCTCAGAAAATTCTGTCCGGAACGCTCCGCGGTGCCCAGGGAGGATCCGGGACAATTGGTAAGCCGGCGAGTATCGTCCTGGCAAGTGTTAGCCCCGGCCAGATCAGCGTCAAGGCTTCCGGAGGACCCGCATCGGCCGTTGTGACGTTTCTTGTTCTGGACCGTAACGGACACAGCGTCGCCCAGAATTCGGCGCTCGTGCAATTCAGGGCCACCAATCTCGCGGGTGTGACGTTGTACCCCGATACAATTCGCACGGATGTGCTGGGGCGGGTTCAGACGACAATTACGAGCGGAACGCAAGCCGGCGTCGTACAGGTTGTGGCATCGACGGATACCGGCGGCGGCAATTTCATCAGTTCGTCGCCCGTTCCGATCACTGTTGCAGGAGGACTGCCGGACGCAGCGCATTTCACCCTCGCAGTTGCGAAATTTAACGTCCCCGGCTTGGTGTTTGCCGGATTGACGGATGTGATTACCGCATACGTCGGCGATAAGTACGCAAACCCTGTTCAAGACAACTCCGCGGTTTACTTCACGACGACGGGTGGGATTACCACTCCAACGGGTCTGACGAAAGGCGGCTCGACTTCCTCGACCCTTATTACGGGAAATCCGACTCCGGTCGGCGGCATTGATTCGGTGACTGCAAGCACGATCAGCAAAGATAGCGTGAAGATAACGGGAATAGCGCGGGTAGTCTTTTCCGGACCTCCCTTGATCCTGTCCGTCGATACTGTTGTGATCAATGACGGTGCCACGGTACCGGTGGTCTTCCACGTCAGGGATCTTAATGGTAATCCACTCTCCGGCGGCACGACGATCACCGCGGCGCTGGGTGGCGACCAGGTGGTGCTCAGAACACTTCAGTTAACAGGAGATCTTTCCACGACGTTAGGGGATAATTTCTCAGGCGGTGTGCACATCACGGATTTCTCGCTCATCGCCAAGGACTCAGTCTCCGGAGATCTCAACCAGGGTCCGTTCCAGATAGTTATCTCCGTAAACGGTCCGAACGGTTCAGCAACAAAGAATATCGTTGGCATCCTGAAACCGAGCGCTGCACCGATTATCCAGAAGATTTCGCTGGTCAGTGCCGGCGACCGACGGTTGAACGTCAAGGGCACGGGGATCGATTCAAGTATCTTTGTGTTTGAAATCGACGACAACCTCGGCCGGGCGATCCCTGTCAAGAATATACCTATAGATTTTATCTCGGCCGGAGCGCCGGGCACATTTTCTATGTCGCGGTTGGGTGCTCCCGCTTCGCGGCAGTATACTGACAGTCTCGGCCATGTGAAAAACATATTTTTCAGCGGGACCGATACCGGCAGTGTAAATATTCAGGCTGAGTACGCAGGCATCTTGTCGGCGGCTCAGACTCTCATTATCCTGCCCGGGCTTCCTGCGGCGGTCCGACTTTCGGTCACGAGACCTCCGGACACGACCAAGAAAGTGAACTTCCCGGGAGCCGTGTTCACAGGCTCTGATAAGATCGGCCAGGCCCGCGCAATTGTCACAGACCTTTACGGCAATCCGGTTGCTATCGGCACCGAGGTTGATTTCACCTCCACTGGAGGACACATCAATCCTTCCGGGTACACGAACTCCGGCGGCCTCGCAACGGTTGATTGGTACGGCGGTGCACCGACCGGGGCGGCGGGTATTGTAATGGTGAAAGCCCAAGTCGGGAGTCTTGCGGACAGTGCGATGGTGGTGTATTCAAATGCCCCGCAGGTTTCAATAGCCGCAGTTCCCAATCCCTTCAGACACGGCATCGACACCATCATCATCTTCAGAGTTATGGACGTGAACCGCAACCCGCTTGCCCAGGGAACAACCATCCACCTTGGCGTGTCGGGTTCGGCTTCGAATTATGTGCTTGTGAGCGGTGATACAACCTTGCCCGACACGAAAGATACCGCCTACACGTACATCGGTTACCACTTGAGGGACACGAATACGGTGATTCTTGATAACCGTAACCTGAGCTTTACACTGTCGGTCAACGGTCTCAACGGTTCGAAACAACTGACGGTCAACAGCTCGATCAATGGTGCCGTGCCTCCGGCGTTCAGCGTGCTTGCGTTGGTCGGAATGAGCGCCAGCAACCTGAGCGTCAAAGGTGTGGGCCAACCCGATACAAGTACCACGCTGACGTATGAGCTTCAGGACAGCTCCCACCGTACCATCAAGACTTCCGGGATACCGGTTCTCTTCAGGTTCTTCGGTGTTGCGGGCAGGTTTGATTCTTCCACGGCAATGACCGATGCTAATGGTCATGCGACGAATACTTTCCACACCGACGTTATTGCGGAAAGCGCAAAAGTCCAGGCGGTGGCCCAGGGTATCGCATCAACACTCCAGGGCGTGTTTGTCCAGGGCGGCCCGCCATACAAGGACTTCTTTACCTTCCGGGTCGTCCGACCTCCGGACTCTTTAGCGAACGTCAATTTCCCCGGCGGCTTCCAGGTCGGTCAGACTATCGGTAACGCAATCGTGCAGGTACGGGACCGCTACGGAAACATTGTGCCGATCGGAACGCCAATCCACTTCACGTCCACCGGCGGCGTCATCACAGGAACGGCGTATACCGATCAAAACGGTGCTGTTTCCGCGAGCTGGCGAGGCGGTAGCCCCATTCCGTTGCACGGCATTGCCAAAGTCGTCGCAACGGCGCAGGGCGATCCTGGCCTTGTTGGAGATAGCACGCAGGTTGTCTATTCAGGACAGGCGATGATCCTGGGTGGAGCAACGGGAACCTTGAACATGCGGCATGGCATCGATACAACCATTGCCTATACGGTTGAAGATGACAGCTTGAACCCATTGGCACAGGGGACGACGATTCAGGTATCGGTCGGTAGCGACGCCGCGAATTCGTTGGTGCTCTCCGGAGACAAGAATGTAACGCTGTCCGATACCAAACTCACCGGCAGCGGGATCACATCATTCAATTTCCGTCTCAAGGATACCAGCACGGCGACGTACGTTCCCCTGCAGGCGATGGTGACGATTCAAGTGAGCGGGCCGAACGGTACGGCAACGCAGGCGACAACGGATACGCTGCTGGGCGCTCCCGCTCCGTCCATTCCGAACATCTGGAGAATCGCTCTGGTCAGTCCGGTGACGCCTCCTCAGCTCACCGTCCAGGGCGGCGGATCCGAGGTTAGTCTGCTGACGTACCAGGTGCAGGATAGTCTCGGAAATGCTGTCCCCAAAGCCGGTGTGAAAGTGTACTTCACGGACAACGGCGTGCAGGGAACATTTACGCCGGACACGACGGCAACCGACAAGAACGGACTTGCCCAGACCGCATTTCATAGTGGAACGAACGCGGGCATTGCACTGTTAGGCGCCCACATTATCGGACAGCCAATACAGTCGGGCCTGTCGCAATTCGTGATCGTCGGCGGCAGACCGTCGCAAAAATACTTCACGCTTCTCGTTTCCCGGGTGGCTGACGGACCGGCGAACGTGAACTACCCCGGCGCATTTCCAGAGATTCAGAAAATTGGTTTCATGAAGGTCCAAGCCGGAGACAAGTACGGCAATCCGGTGCCGGCGAATACGCCGATTTACTTTACAACGAACGCCGGTGTCATCCAGGGAACTGCTTTGACGGATGCAAACGGTATTGTGGACGGAGTAGCCTGGTCCAGCGGTAACCCGATACCGAAAGGTGAATCAGCCGTCATAACGGCATTTGCCGATAGCGTTACGGGGGTTGCTGCGACTGATTCAGCCCTCATCTACTCAGGCCAGGCACGGATCGCCTTTTCCTTGCCCGCCAATTTCACGTTCCGCCACGGCATCGACACGACTATGACGTACGCGGTCCGGGATGACAGTTTAAAGCCACTTGCGGCAGGATCGACGATCCAGGTGGGAGTGAGCGGCACGGGAGCGAGTGGAATGGTGGTGACGGGAAATACCAACGTGACGATGCTCGACACGCGCGACACGAACACGACGAAGTTCAGCTTCCACGTGAAAGATACAAGCACAACGGTAACCAATGCACGGCCGTTGAGCTTTGTAATACAGGTTGCCGGACCAAACGGCTCGGCGACGCAAGAAGTCGACGGCACGCTGCAGGGAACGATTGTAGCTCCGCCGACATTTGCGAGTATTGGACGCTTGAGTCTGATAAATGCCACTGCATATCAGCTGACGGTTCAGGGCGGAGGGGCCGAGACGAGCTTGCTGACATTCCAAATTCAGGATAGTCTCGGAAATCCTGTGCCAAAAGACAGCGTGCAAATTGCTTTTATCGATAGTGGGGTGGTGGGAAGCTTCTCACCGACAATGGCATGGACGGACAACAACGGTGATGTGCAAACCCTGTTCCACAGCGGCACGACTGCCGGGATTGCCCGGGTTTCGGCCAAGACGGTTGTATCGAACATCGTCGCCAGTTTCACGAATATCTTCATCGTCGGTGGAAAGCCTTCTCCACTATTCACTTCGTTTATCCTGACGGCACCCGGCGGCGCGCTGCAGCAGGTGAACTTTGCCGGAGCTGTGGCGAGTGCAGGACAAGCGATCGGCGAAGCGCATGTGCAACTGGGTGACAAAAATGGAAACCCGGTTCCCCAGGGCACTCCAATCTCATTTACGACGAACGCAGGTGTGATCACGGGCCCAGCAGTTACCGATGCGAACGGATTTGCAAAGGTGACGTGGTACGGTGGACAACCGATTCCAGCCCAGGAACTCGCCATCGTGACCTTGACCGCAGTCGGCGACAACGGCCAGTACACGGTCAGTGATACGGCCTTGTATTCAGGGCAGGCGATGATTAGCGGTGCCTTGCCGTCGAATTTCGTTCTGAGGTCGGGCATCGATACGGTTATCACTTATAAGGTGGCGGACGCTATCGGTAATCCGCTCGCATCCGGAAGCGCCATCCAGGTCAGTGAGTTGGGGACATCGGCCCCGCTGTTGAGCGGTAACATAAATCTGACAATGCCGGATACGCGAAACATTAATGCCGCGAAGTTCTCGTACGAAATCAAGGACACAAATACGGTGATCACCGGCCAACGATCGTTGACATTCTCTATCCAGGTCAATGGCCCGAATGGAACGGCAACGCAGTCGGTGTCCGGAATATTGCAGGGAATTTTGCAATCCGGCGGGCGCACGAGATTGCCCGGATCGGTTGCCCTGCTGACAACAACACCGATCGACCTGCAAGTCATCGGAACCGGCGGCACGGAGACATCCTCGTTACTCTTTGAGATCAAGGATTCACTCGGCGTTCCTGTTGACTCATCCTACCGGGTGCGATTTAGCCTTAACAACGCCCCGGCGGGGACGTTTATCTCGCCCGATTCCGGGCTCTCCGATCCCAGCACGGGTAACATTGGAGCCACGGTCCACTCAGGAACGGTTGCCGGTGTCGTTCAAATTGTTGCTACGGTCGTGTCGCCGACGACGCTTATAACATCCACTCCGGTCTTCATCGTCGTTCATTCGGGTTTACCGGATTCAACTCACTTCTCCGTGAATACAACGCGGCTTAATGTGCCCGGCCAGGATATCGACAACGAACTTGCCACGATTGGCGTGGATGTGGGTGACAAGTACGCGAACCCGGTTGCAACGAATACGGCAATTTACTTTACAACGCGCATCGGAATCATCTCCGGTAGTGCGTTTACAGCCGCAGACGGTACAGCTTCTGCAACCCTGAGGTCCGCGGATCCGCGCTCGGCAAATGGGTTCGGATATGCAATAGCGCGAACTACCGGCATCAATGGAGTCGTTGTTACTGACAGCGTGAAGATACTGTTCTCGGGTAATCCACAGCTCAGTTTCAACCCGCCTATAGCCTCGTTCGCCGTTGCTGCAGGAGGCCATTCGGCGGATATCACGTTCACACTTCATGACGAAAATGGCAATCCGCTTGCCTCCGGAACGCAGATCAGCGTGACGCTCCAGTACACTGCACCGTCCGGTTCGAACATCAACCTCGGCGTAACTGGCAATACAGGTGTTACTCTGGGTGATACGCAGACGAGCGGTCCAGGAACGACGCAGTTCTCGTTCAGGGTCGTCGACCAGACGGAGGGCGGCGTGCCATCGCAAATCCCGGCGACGGTCATTATCCTGGTCACCAGTCCGAATGGTGGCCCGTCCGAGATCCAGTTGAGCGGGACTATCGGGTAGCCTGCTCCTCAGCTCTAAAACCAAGACGCCATCTCGCTACGTGCGGGATGGCGTTTTTGGCTTATGAGTGGTTAGTACCATGTCACTCGCAACCCTCTCCTCTTCAATTCGAAGCTGACCCAAAAGAAAGGAGAAGTGATTGTCATTCTGAACGGAGTGAAGAATCTCACTCGTTTTCGAGCATTGAGATGTTTCGCTTCGCTCAACATGACAAAACAATTGGCTTTTTGGTCAGCCTCGAATGGGGTGAGGGTTGAGAGCCGAAGAACTTGATCAGTCTTTTTCGGGGATACGACAGTAGAGGGAATTTCAAGAGAAGATAGTTCTGAGACTTTCCCCGCAGGCGCGAATTGTTTTTTCGAGGTCGGCGCGCGAGTGCGCGAGTGAAACAAATGCGGCTTCAAACTGTGAGGGTGGGAGATAGATTCCTCGTCTGAGCATCTCACGGAAATAGGCGGCAAACATCCGAGTATCCGAGGTCTTTGCGCTTTCGTAGTCGGCCACGTTGCGGTCCGTGAAAAACAAGGTGAGCATCGAACCAACGCGATTGATCCGAAAATTTAAATGAAGCTTCTCCAGGTTTTGTCGAATACCTTCTTCGAGGAATGCGGATTTCCGCTCCAGCTCCTTGTAGATTGTTTTTCGCCGGGAGAGAACTGAGAGCATTTCAAACCCGGCCGCCATTGCCAGCGGGTTACCGGAGAGGGTCCCGGCCTGGTACACCGGCCCATCCGGAGCGACCATGGCCATAATCTCCTTCTTGCCACCGTACGCTCCGACGGGCAGACCGCCGCCGATGATCTTGCCAAGCGTCGTGAGATCGGCCTTCACGCCGTAAAGTTCCTGGGCGCCGCCTGGTGCGACGCGAAAGCCGGTCATTACCTCGTCGATGATGAAGACGATACCCTCCTGTGTGCACAGAGCGCGAAGCGCTTCCAGAAATCCCGGCAACGGCGGGACGCATCCCATGTTCCCCACAACAGGTTCGATGATGATCGCCGCGATCTGGTTTCTGGAGGCAGTGACAAGCGCGCGGACGGAGTCGATGTCGCTGTATCTGGCGTTCAGTGTTTCGGCCGCAAGCGATTTCGGGACGCCGGGACTGTCGGGAACGCCGAGAGTGAGGGCGCCGGACCCGGCTTTGATGAGAAAGGAATCGCTGTGCCCATGGTAGCATCCTTCGAACTTGATGATCTTGTCGCGACCTGTATACGCGCGAGCGAGCCGGATTGCACTCATAGTCGCCTCAGTGCCGGAATTGACCATCCGCACGACTTCGATCGATGGCATGATTCGGCAGATGAGCTCCCCGATTTTCACTTCAAGCTCGGTCGGCGCACCGAAGCTCGTTCCGTACCGTGCAGCCCGCTGAACCGCGCGAACGATGCGCGGGTGAGCATGACCGAGAATCATCGGTCCCCAAGACCCGACGTAGTCGATGTAACTGTTTCCGTCGGCGTCCCAGATCCGTGATCCCTTTGCTCTCGAGATGAAAAGCGGGTTCATCCCCACCGATTTGAAGGCTCTGACGGGTGAATTGACCCCGCCGGGGGAGATTGCTTTAGCCCTGCGAAACAGCCGTTCCGATTTTCTTGTTTTCATTATGTATTGCGGTTCTTTGTTCCTGGTTGTTGGTACTTAGTCATTGGTTATTGGTTCTTGGTTGTCTGTCGACAGTTCGTGGTCATTTGTCATCGGTCATTAGTTCTTTGTCGTTGGTTCTTGGCTCTTTGTTCTGGCCTGGGGCTTTTGGCTAACAATTCAAAATTAAAAATGAAAAATTAAAAAACGTTATGGCGTATCTCATAATCTCGTCAGTGCCATTGCCCGTCTATCTCAACCATCAATTCAAAATTAAAAATGAAAAATTAAAAAACGCCATGGCATATCTCATAATCTCAGCGCTGCTACTACCTGTCTTTCTCATCTACTCCATCATTCCATTCTCAGCATACCACTCGTATGCCTCTCTCATCGCATCTTCCACGGATGTGGGTTGATAGCCAAGCTCTCGTTGCGACTTCTCGATGGAGTACCACTGAGCCATGCCGACACCGGCGACAAGTTCGGACGTGATCCACGGCTGAACGTTTGTTAGCATACCGATGATGTCGAAAATTCTCGCGATAGACTTGACTGCCCACACCGGAGCTTTGACTACCGGCGTCTTTCCCCCGAGAACCTTCGCTGCAAGTGCAAATACTTCTTTGTGAGTCAGGTTCACCCCTCCGAGAATGTATCGCTCACCCGGTCGCCCGCGCGTTGCGGCGGCGATGTGCCCGGCGACCACATCATGCACGCTGACGATGTTCATTCCTCCTTTAACGTATGCCGGGATACGACCTCGCTTGATATCGCGCACAATCTGGCCTCCGTGGATATAGGCGTCACGCGGGCCGATAACAACGGTTGGATTAACAAGCGTGGCATGCAATCCCTGTCGGAAGCCCTTGAGGATTTCAAGTTCCGCGAGATGTTTCGAATACCTGTACCCGACGCTCGAGCCCCAGTTATATTCCGTGTCTTCATCGATGAACTGACCATCGGCGCGGAAGCCGAGAGCTGCCACGGAACTCGTGTGGACAAGTTTCTCGATGCCAAGTTCGAGGCACGAGTCGACGACATTTCTGGTCCCGTTGACGTTGATATCCATCTGCTCGTCCCGCTTTCGCTCCCAGAATGAAACGATCGCGGCCGTGTGAAAAACCGTATCGCATCCCTGTATCGCTTTGCGAAGAGAATTTCGATCTCGGACATCTCCCGTAACATGTTCGACATCGATACCCTTGAGTGCCAATGCGCTTGAGTCGGTGCGATGAAAGGCCCTGACGCGATAACCGCGTTTCAGGAGCTCGACGGCGAGATTCGAGCCGATACATCCCGTTGCACCGGTAACGAGAATTGTTTTCAATCTCTCATACCCTGCTGATCCGGGCCTATTGTGTGAGAATTGCGGAATCCTGCCGGAAGGTTACAGGAGTTTTGCCGCTTCCTTTGCGAAATACGTAAGGATCAGGTCGGCGCCCGCGCGCTTGATACCTGTCAGCATTTCCATCATCACGCGTTGTTCGTCGATCCAGCCGAGTTTGCCGGCGGCTTTGACCATCGCGTATTCGCCGCTCACGTTGTACGCGGCCGTCGGCATTTGAAAAGTGTCTTTCACCCTGCGGATGATATCAAGGTACGGCATGGCCGGTTTCACCATGACAATGTCTGCGCCCTCCTCGATATCCGCCTGAACTTCGCGGAGCGCTTCATCGGAATTGGCGGGGTCCATCTGATGTGACCGGCGGTCTCCGAACTTCGGCGTGCTCTCTGCCGCTTCGCGGAATGGTCCGTAAAAACCCGATGCGTACTTTGCCGCATACGCCATGATGGGAAGCGCGTGGAATCCGTTCTCGTCCAGGGCCTGCCGGATTGCTTTCACCCGTCCGTCGAACATGTCCGACGGGGCGACCATATCCACGCCCGCCTGTGCATGGGTAAGGGCTTCACGGGCGAGAAGCGCGATAGACTCATCGTTGACAATTTCATTTCCCCGGACAATGCCGCAATGGCCGTGAGAGGTGTATTCGCACAAACAAACATCGGTAATGACAAACAATTCCGGGACATCCTTCTTGAGAGCGCGGATGGCCTGCTGGACGACGCCCCGTTCGCTGTAGGCTTCGCTTCCCACTTCATCTTTATGTTCGGGAATGCCGAACAGAATGATCGCGGGAACGCCCAGCGATTTCACTTTCTCGCACTCGCGAACGATCTCATCCACCGACATTTGATAAACGCCGGGCATGGATGAAACCTCTCTTTTCACTTTCTTCCCGGGACAGACGAAGAGGGGATAGATAAAATCATTTTTTGACAGTTCGGTTTCCCGCACCATAGATCGGAGTGTTTCGGTCATTCGCGTTCGGCGAAGACGGTGAAAGGATTGGGTGTCCTTTCGGTCGTGGATTCCGGCAACATGCTTCTTATCGTTTCGCATAGCGTCGTGCTTCCTCTAAATGTGGTTTTTCCAATTTACCAAACTCCGGTTTCAACTACAAATATGGGGCAGTAAGACAGAATTCCTATTCTGTCCATATGATGGACACGAAAGGATTCGTGTTCTGCCTGTTTCCATGGTAGGACAAAATCCCTATTTCGCCAGCGTGGCAAACGCTGTCTCGGTGGACACGAAGGGATTCGTGTTCTGCCTGTTTCCATGGTAGGACAAAATCCCTATTTTGCCCACATGGCAAACGCTGTCTCGGTGGACACGAAGGGATTCGTGTCCTACGGATCTGGTTCGATACCGGGGCGCCACCATTTCCATTCCTCCGGGTTGTCTATAAGACCGGCTTTCAGAGGATTCTCGATGAGATAATTAGCGGTCCTGTGGTATTCGTCTTGATCCCGGATGATTCTATCGTACGATTCATTCTGCCAAAGATGTCCCGTTCTCTGAAGTACTCCATTGATCTTGCGGGCGCAAAATCTTTTGATATCTCCGATGATGTCACCCAACGGTTCAACGTCGCCATTTCTTTCGATCGGTTGCAAAATGACATGGACATGATCGGACATCACCGTATGGTCGTAAAGATAATATCGTTTGTTCGCGTAGAAAGCCGATGTGTTCAAGATAATGAGGGCGATATCATCACGGGTCAAGTCGCACAGGGCGCGATCTTTCAAAGTGAAAACGACATGATATGTTCCTCCGGGCAGTTCCCAGTGAGGTGAATGCCGACGATGGAGGGTGAATTCTGAAATGGTCTTTTGCCGTTTCATTGATCTCGGGATATTCATAACCGCAATTCAGTATGACAGAATTCCCATTTTGTCCACGTGATGGACACGAAAGGATTCGTGTCTACTGGTGAGGCGCGTCCCGTTATTTCTTTGTGGACACGAAAGGATTCGTGTCCTACTTTGCAATCTTCTTGAGGAAGGTCATGAGATGTTTGTTGAACTCCTCCGGGTTCTCCATATTGCTCACGTGGGCGGCGTTGGGAATCACGCGAAGTTCCGCGTTGGGAATTTTTTCCTTCATGGCATGCGAAGCAGACGGCGGCGTGAGATTGTCGTGCTGGCCGACAAGAATGAGCGTGGGAACCTTGATACCGTACAAAACGGGGGTAGCGTCCGTTCGGGCGGCTAGCGCAATGAGGGTTCCGGCAACACCGAGTGGAGATGACTTCTCAATTATCTTGCGGATTATTTCGACCGCCGACGGATTGGTTTCAAACGTTCTGTTATAGAAAACACCCTGGACGAACGATTCGGCGAACTTTTTCACGCCTTCGGTTTTCACTGTCTTTGCCTGAGTTGCGCGCTTGATCTTCCCTTCGTTCCCGTCGGCTTCACTGCGCGTATCGCAGAGGACGAGCGCACGAATGCGCTCGGGGTGCCGTTCAATTGCCCGGAGCGCAATATATCCTCCCATCGACATTCCCACGACGACAGATTTTGAGATCTTGAGATGGTCCAGCAGCCCTATCAAATCGTCCACAAAATATTCCACGGAGTATTGCGCGTCACCGACATCACTGGAACCGTGGCCCCGCACATCATACGTGATAACGTAACAATCCTTCTTCAAGACATCAACCTGCGGTTTCCACATTTCCTTGCTGAAGGGGAAACCATGAATGAATATGACGGGGATGCCTGTCCTCTGTCCCGCTATTTCGTATTCGATTCCGACGCCGTTCAATGTTGCTCGCATGACTTATTCCCTTACTTCTTCCGTTCGATGGACAAAATAATTGAAAATGTCAGAATAAGGAAGATGATCAGGATCGAGTAATGAATGGGGATGATGAACCAATGCTCAACCAACATTTTAATGCCGATGAACGATAGTACGACCGACAATCCCGTCTTCAAGTAGCGAAATTTCTTCATGAAATTTGCCAGCACGAAATACAACGTACGTAAACCGAGGATGGCGGAAATGTTGGATGTGTAGATGATGATGGGATCGCGCGTAATGGCGAAAATTGCCGGAATCGAATCGGTAGCGAAAGCCAGGTCGGTCGTCTCGATCATCACCAGTACCAGAAGCAGGGGAGTAATGAATCGTTTTTTGTCCCGGTGGACGAAAAACCTTGAGCCTTCGTAGCTTTGAGTCAACGGGAAGAATTTTCGGCAGTATTGAACGAAAGGATTTCGCTCCGGATGCACCTCCTCTTCATCCTGCAGGGCAAGCTTGAAGGCCGTGTATATGAGGAATGCGCCAAACAGGTAGAGTACCCAATGGAATTGGGCGACAAGCGCGGCGCCAGCAAAGATGAAAACTGCGCGCATCACCACGGCGCTTAGAACTCCCCAGTACAGCACGCGGTGTTGGAATTCTGCGGGAACGGCAAAGTAGGAGAAAATAACTACAAACACGAAAAGGTTATCAACCGAAAGAGCCTCTTCAACAACATAGCCGGCGAGGAATTCCAGCGCCTTGACATTTCCATATTTCAGGAAGACGAAGAAATTGAACGAAATCGCCATGACAATCCACACCGCGCTCCAGACCAGAGCTTCTTTCATCGAAGGGAAGTGCGCCCGCCGCTGAAACACGCCTAGGTCGAGCGCAAGCATCACCATGACGAGAATTCCGAAAGAAAGAAGAATCATACTCTCAACATGACGGCATGAGTGAAGTCATTGTTATCGGAGACGCGGTATTTTGCAGATGGGCAGTTTATGGCTCGACCTTGTTTTTCTTGTTCTCCGGTCGTTTTCCCATCATAATGTAGTCGCGGGCATCGTATCCAAGATACACCTGGCGGGGTCGTGCTATCTTCTGTTCCGGGTCCAGCAGAAGTTCTTCCCATTGGGCGACCCAGCCGGCGGTGCGGCCGATTGCGAACAGGACCGGAAACATTTCTACCGGAAATCCCATTGCCTGGTAAATCAAGCCGGAGTAAAAGTCAACATTCGGATAGAGTTTCCGCTTTACAAAGTATTCGTCCTCCAGTGCAATGTGTTCGAGCTCGAGTGCGATGTCCAACTTGGGATTGCGGCCAGTGACCTCGAAGACCTCATCGGCAAGCCTCTTGATAATTTTGGCGCGCGGGTCGTAGTTTTTATAGACGCGGTGACCGAATCCCATGAGCTTGCCTTTTCCCTCCTTGACCGACTTGATGAATGCCGGGACGTTGTTCTTTGACCCGACCTCATCGAGCATGTAGAGCACCTCGGCGTTCGCTCCGCCGTGGAGAGGGCCGTACAATGCCGCCGCCGCCGCCGCCGTCGCAGAGAATGGGTCGACATGTGAACTGCCGACGCTCCGCATGGCGTTGGCGCTGCAGTTTTGTTCGTGGTCGGCGTGAAGGATGAATAAAATGTCGAGCGCACGCTCGAGGACTGGATTGACTTTGTATCGCACCTCGGTCATTTTGAGAAGCATGCTCAGGAAATTGCCCGCGTAGCTCAGCTCGTTGTCGGGATAAACGTACGGACGACCGACACTGTGCCGGTAGGCGAAGGCCGCGAGCGTCGGCATTTTTCCGACAAGCCGGTAGATCTGCAGTTTGCGGGTTTCGGGGTCGTTGATGTGTTTCGCGTCGGGATAGAATGTTGACAGTGCGCCGACGGTGCTGACAAGCATGCCCATCGGATGAGCGTCGTAATGAAAACCATCCATGAATTTCTTGATGTTCTCGTGAATAAGCGTGTGCATCATGATATGGTTTGTCCATTCCTCAGACTGCGATTTGGTCGGAAGCTCACCGTGAATCAGCAGATAGGCAGTTTCGAGATAGGTGCTTTTTTCCGCAAGCTGCTCGATCGGATAGCCGCGATAGCGAAGGATGCCCCTGTCTCCATCGATGTATGTAATTCGACTTTTACATGAGGCAGTGTTCATGAAAGCCGGGTCATAGGTCATTAATCCGAAATCCTCATCCTTCGCTTTGATCTGCCGAAGATCCATGGCGCGAAGTGTGTCGTGCTCGATGGGTAGCTCATATTGCCTGCCTGTCCTGTTATCGAGGATTGAGAGCGAGTTCTTTGGATTCGTCGTGGGCATTGTCGTATCCTTATGCGTTGGTTGCGGATTGAACTGGTTGACTTTTGCCGTCCCAACAGAATGATGTTGTACAGGCGCTGGTTTTAGTGGGTCTCCGAGGTATGTCCCTCTTCAAGAGCCGCAGAATTAGATGAAAATGTACGAATTTTTTGGGAGAGATGCATCTCGGATTTTCGATTTCCAATTTTTGATTTTCGAGGTTTGCGCACCAAGCTTCTGGATTGGGAGTGGGAGCGGCATACTGGGGAGCGGACTTTGAAGATTAGATCTTGGAATTTTAGACCTGTTTAGAATTTAGGCTGTAGGTTAGACGTGAGAGGAGGAGTCAGGTTTCAGGTTACAGGTATGAGAATTTAGGTCCTGCTTGGATTTGAGGTTTAGGATTTAGAATTCTTCCGTGGGCACGGTGGTGGTGGGTGGTATCATATATGTAAATATTGAAGAACTCTCTCGGTCAGCTTGTCCGCGCTCATCACGCAATCCCCAACGGCTATACCGCCGCGATAATTACTGCAAACGAACGTTCCCTGGAAGTTCTGTTCGAACTGTTCGATTGCCTTCAGAATCTTGTAGTACCCGAGGTTGTACTGCGGGATCGCTCTCTCCCAACGGATGATTTTGGAATAGACAGGACTTCCATCGATTTCCATTATCGATCGGAGTTCAGAGAGAACGATATCCATTATTTGTTCGTCGCTGCTTGTCGTAAGCTCGGGCTGGCGTGCGCCTCCGACGAATGTTGTCAACGCTGTGGTCCCGGCCGGCGCCCGATTCGGGAACAGAGCCGAAGACCAGATAGTGCCGAGGGTCTTCCGGCGTTCGACTTCGGGAACGAGGAAACCAAACCCGTCCAACGGCCGCTTGATGTCCTCCTGCCTGAATCCAAGGAACACTTCCACAACCGGCGGGTAGTAAATGGATTCCAGAGTTGCCGCCATCGCCGGGTCGATCGGACGGACAATGGCCGCCGCGCCATACGCTGGAGTTGCAAGCACGACCGCGTTTGCCTCTGTCGTAAACTGGATGTTGTCGTGTTTATACGAAACGGTGTAGACCGGAAAACGTCCCGCGCGCACCGGTATAATGCGGTCGACGGCTGAATCGAGCTTGACCGAATTACCGAGTCTCTCCGCGATAGCTTTCGGAAAGACTTCAAGCCCGCCGGTAAATGAAAACAGTCTTGCCCGGTCTTTTGCTTTTTCTGCCCGCTGCTTCCGATCTTTTCGACCCAGGACCATTCCTTTCATCAGCCCGCCATATTTTTCTTCCAGGGCGTACAGTTTCGGGAATGCCGTCTGCACCGAGAGTTGTTCCGGATTCCCTGCATAGACGCCGGCGACGAATGGATTGATGGCGTAGTCGAGGAATTCGTTCCCGAGCCGCCTCCGCACAAATTCTGCGACGGTTTCCTCGCGCTTTGCCCGCCCGACGAACGGTTCCTTCAACAATCGGATTTTACCGTTCCAGGACCACAAACGTGATTTTAGGAAAGCGCTGGGAGACATCGGGAGCGCGTGAAGCTTTCCCTTCCGCACAATATAACGGTTCGAAGCCTCTTCGGACGCGTACAGGCGGCGATTTGTGATTTCCAGCTCGTCGAAGAGTTGCTGAAAAAGAGGTGTTGTCTCAAGCGCGCTATTGGGACCCGCCTCGATGAGCCACCCGCCATTATGGAGCGTTTTCATCGTGCCGCCGGGTTCTGAATCCTTTTCGAGAACCGTCACATTCACTCCGCGTTTTTTCAACATATAAGCCGCGCAGAGGCCGGACACGCCGGCACCTATGATAACGACGGATTTGGAAGATGTTTCAGTCATTGTAAGATTTATACATTCTTCATGACGAGATCGGTGAGGCATCCAATGAATTTCGGGGAGTCGTTGAGTGCCGGCATCATTTCGAACTTTGCGATGCCGAGATGGCCGGCCTCCGCGCGCGCTTCAATATTGATCTCGTAGAGCGTTTCAATGTGCTCGGTAATAAATGCAATGGGTATGACGAGCAAATGTCTTCTGCCACGCCCCGCAAGCTCCCGGATGGTCTGAAGAAGAGACGGCTTTAACCATTCCGCCGGACCGACTTTGCTCTGGTAGCACAAAACGTGGGGCGATCTCCATTGTCCCTTTTCCACAACGAGTCTGACAGTTTCCTCGATATGCTGCTGGTAGGGATCGCCCCCGGCGATAAGGCTTAACGGAATCCCGTGCGCGCTGAATACAAGATCCGTGCAGTCGGGGGCTATGCCAGAAAACCTCCGGTACGCCGAGTTGATTCTGTCAACAATCGCCTCAATATAGAGGGGGTGGTTATGGTAACAGCAGACAACTTCTGCAGGAACATGTGTGAAATCCAGTCTCGCGCATTGTCGGTTCCATTCGTTCACGCTGGAAGCCGTCGTCGCTTTTGAGTATTGAGGGTAGAGTGGCAGGAGAATAATCTTGTCGTATTTGCTTTTTTTCAGTTCCGCAATTACCTCCTCCGTGGATGGATGCCAGTAGCGCATTGCGATAAAAACCTTTGCCCGGCATCGTTTATCGAGTTCAGCTTGCAGGGCAGTTGCTTGCACTCCCGTCAGCTCGACGATGGGAGATTTACCGCCGATCTCCGCATAATGTTCGGCGACTTTCTTAGACCGTCTCGACGAAATGAATTTAGCGAGAGGCTTGCGAGCCAGGAATGCCCCCGGGAAATTAATGATGTCCGGGTCGCAAAAGAGGTTATAGAGAAACGGTTCGACGGCCTCGAGAGAATCTGGTCCCCCGAGCTGAAACAACACAACGGCGATATTTTTCCCCGATTCTATATCCATTTCATCGGTGATAGCGCGCGCTTTCTTCCCTGACCGCGCTCACGAGTTCTTTCACGTGCTCTACCGGAATGTCGGGAAGGATTCCATGACCGAGGTTGAAGATGTGGCCGGCGCCGTTTCCGAATTTTCTCAGAATCGATTTTACTTCCTCGCGAATTTTTTCCGGCGTTGAATAAAGAACGGTCGGGTCGAGATTGCCCTGGAGGGCTACCTGTTTTCCGACGAGTGACCGTGCCGTACCGATATCGATCGTCCAATCGAGACCCGCAACCTGACAACCCGTTCGGCTGTCCGCTATTTTGTCGAGAGAATGCCCGCAATCCTTGCAGAAAACGATAATGGGAGCTCCGTTGGTTTTCGTTTCAGCGATAACCTGACGGATGTAGCGTAAGGAGAACTCGTCGAAGGCGTCCTGCGTCAGAATTCCGCCCCAGGTGTCGAAAATCTGGACCGCCTGCGCGCCCGCCTCAATCTGCGCGCTTAAATATGATGCCACGGCTTTCGCAAGTTTGTCGAGAAGCGCATGCAATTGTTTTGGAGAACCGTAGAGCATCTCTTTGGCATGCCGGAAGGTCTTTGATCCGCGTCCTTCAATCATATAGGCTGCAAGCGTCCAGGGTGAACCGGAAAATCCGATCAACGGGACTTTTCCGTTCAATCGCTTTCTCGTCAGTCTGAGCGCCTCCAGGACGAAGTGCAACCGATCGGTCGGGTCGGGGACGAGAAGTGTTTCGATCTCTGAGGCGGTGCGGATGGGTCTGGAAAATCGGGGCCCGCCTTTTCCCTCTTCGACGAACAGTTCCATGCCCATCGCTTCGGGAAGAACGAGAATATCGGAAAAAATGATAGCCGCATCCACACCGAGAATATCCACCGGCTGGAGAGTGACCTCCGCCGCAAGATCCGGTGTCTTACAGAGAGTAAGGAAATCCACTTTCTGGCGGATTGCACGATACTCGGGCAGGTAGCGCCCGGCCTGCCGCATGATCCATACAGGCGTGCGGGGCACGGGTTGGCGGAGGCACGCCTTCAAGAAGAGGTCATTTTGCATGGGATGCTTTCATGTCAGGATTGCCGGCGGTGGACGTATTCCACAATTGCGTGCACAAGGGAATCGACGGTGGATTCTTCCGCGAGGACATCGACGGTGAAGCCCGACTCCGCAACGGCCTTCGCGGTGACAGGTCCGATGACTGCGACAGCCGTCTTCGGGCGCGTTTCTTCCAATATGCCGGCAGAAAGAAGGTCGATGAAATTCTTAAATGTCGATGGACTTGTGAATGTGACGATGTCTATTTCCCGATTCATGAGCATGGCGCGGATACGGTCGACGTCCTCATGCGGCGGTTTGCACGTCTGATAGACGATGACGGAATCAACGCTGGCCCCGAGGGTCTTGAGGACTTCGGGCAGAGTGTTCTTTCCGAGATTCCCGCGTGCGAAGAGGAAGCTTTTGCTGCGAAGGTTTTCCTCTCGTAGGGCGTTGGCGAGGTCCAGTGCGGTGAACCTCTCCGGCATCGTTGTCACGCGCAAGCCGAACCGTTCGACGGCCTGTTTTGTTTTTTCGCCCACCACGCAGATCATTTTTGGCGCGAGTTCTTGAATCGACCTTTTCCGGATATCCAACCTTTTCGCAAAGAACTCGACGCCATTGGTGCTTGTAAAAACAATTCCGTCGTACATGTGCAGAGAATCGATCGCGCGATCGCAGGGATCCCAGGATTCGGGCTGTTCGATCGAGATGGTGGGAAACGGAATCACGGTTCCTCCCTCGGCCTCTATCGCGAGGATAAGTGGCTCAGCCTGGTGAGCGGCGCGGGTTACCACAATGGTCTTTCCTGTCAGTCCCAACGATGCCATGTGTAAACTATATTGCCGATAATTGGTGCGGGAGCATCCTGCGGATTTGATCTAGAATCTCGCGTCCACCGCTTTTGAGAAGGGTTTCTGCAAGCTCGCGTCCCAATTCTTCCGCCTGGTCGGGTTCGCCATGAGTTTTTCCTCGAACGATTTTCTTGCCGTCCAGACTTCCGATGATTGCATCAAGATGAAACTCATTGTCATCAATGCGACCAAAAGTTCCTATTGGAATCTGGCAACCGCCTTCAAGGTAACGCAGCAGCGCCCGTTCGCCCGCGACCGCCGCCGTTGTGGAAGTACTCGCGAGCCTTTGTACCCAGCCCGTCGTCTGTTTATCGGCCGTGCGAACCTCGATTGCGAGCGCCCCCTGGCCCACCGCGGGCAGCATTCGGTTCGTCGGCAGGATTTCAGTGATCCGCTTCTGCAGACCCAGCCGGAGCACTCCTGCACGCGCAAGAATCATCCCATCCCAATCGGATTCCCCGAGCTTGGCTAATCGTGTATTGAGGTTGCCGCGTATCTCGATGATCTCGAGGTCGGGCCGCCAGTGGAGTAATTGAGACCTCCGGCGAAGGCTTCCCGTCGCGATTTTTGCTTTCTGCGGAACATCGGTGAATCTTGTGAAAGGCTTTTGAGGGTGCGCGATAAAGACGTCACGCACATCCTCCCGTTTTGTAACTGCGCCGATCGTCAGACCGGCGGGTAGGTCTGTGGGGACATCCTTCATACTGTGGACGGCGGCATCAATCGTATGATCGAGAAGGGCGACTTCAATTTCCTTCGTAAAAAGTCCCTTGTCGCCGATCTTGGAGAGAGGTGAATCCAGGATATTGTCGCCGGTCGTTCTGATAGCTACGACGTCGACCTGCAATCCGGGAATTTTCCTCTGAAGCTCATTCTTGACCCACGTGGATTGCCAGAGCGCGAGCTCGCTTCCCCGGCTGCCTATCGTCAACTTCCTAGTCATTCTTCTTCTTTTGATCCAATCCGAACAGGTGTCGAATCAGATGGACTTTGTGTCGCTTGTCGTCCTCGTCTTCCTGGTCGGAGCTGTTTCGGAGGTTGACCATGGGAGTGTGAAGAATTTTATTTATGATGCGTTTTGTAAGCATTTCAATTTCTTCCTGCCGGTCAGTCGCGAAATGATGAAGATGTTTCTCAACTTCGGATTTTCGGATCGATTCGAACTGATCGCGAAGTTCCTGAATCGTGGGGGTCACCTGCAGCGAGTTGTACCAGGTGTTGTAGGCGGTCAGTTCATCAAGCATGATCTGCTGAACCTTGGGAATTTCCGCCCGGCGCCGGGTAAGGTTGATATCGATGACGTGATTCAAGGTGTCGAGGTCATGCAGGAAGATATTCGAGACCGAGTTCGCCGCGGGGTCAATGTTGCGGGGCACGCCGATGTCGATGATGACGAGCGGCCTGTTTCCGCGCAGTTTCATTGTTTGCCGCAGGTCACTTGCGGAGAGGATGGGTGTCGTGGAATCCACTGCGCTGACGATGATATCGACGCTCTCAAGTTCCGCGCCGATGCGTTCGAAGTCGACGACATGACCTTGAAGCTGGACGGCCAGCTCTTCGGCCCTTTGCCGGGTCCGGTTGGTGATGATCAATTTTCCAATGCTGCGGCTTGCGAGATGTTTGGCAGTAAGCGTTCCGGTTTCACCGGCGCCGATGAGCAGAGCCGTACGCTTCGAGAGATCTTCAAAAATCTTTGATGCGAGTTCGGCCGCGGCGTAGCTAACGGAGACGGCACCCGCACTGATTTCCGTTTCCGTCCGCGAGCGCTTTCCGACGTGGAGAGCGTTTTCGAAGAGACGGTTAAGAGATATCCCTGTGCAGCGGACATTTTTCGCAATCTGAAACGACTCCTTGATTTGGCTCAGGATCTGGATGTCGCCGAGGACCATGGAGTCGATTCCGGACGCAACGCCGAACAGATGCTTCACGGCATGCAGAGCATCAAGCGCGTAAAAATGATGTTCCTGGACGAAGCTGCCTGCGTTCTTGTACATGGCCAGGATTTTCCAGATCGGTTCTCCGTTCTCGCCCTGTTGCTTCGGGATGTAGTACAACTCGGTGCGATTGCAGGTTGAGACCAGCACGCATTCTTCGAAATAGATGTTCTTCAGTGTGGGGAGAGTTGCGCGAGTTTCATCATCGGAGAACCAGAGCTTTTCCCGGACCTCGAGAGGTGCCGTCCGATGGTTTATGCCGAGGCAATATAAATTCATAGAACAGTTTGTCCAGCCATGTTGATTGTCGGATGCGCCGTCATGGCCCTTTGCGTGCCCGGAGAACCGCGACGGCCGTCAACACGGAGAGATTAATAGAAGTTATGAAATCTACTAAAGAACATGTTGATGATCGTTATCGAGAACATGGCGACGGCAAAACCAAACATGGATAGGACGATGATCCGTCGTCCTTGCCAGCCCGCCAGTCTCTTTGATGTGAGCCCGATTGCATAGATGAGCCAGATCGCAAACGTGCCCAACAATTTTGGGTCGGCGTAAGAAAAATTCTCAACTGCACGTGGAAGCCAGACGAGCCCGACGCCTATTGCTATCGTCAGGAAGATGAACCCTAAAACTGTTGCTGTAAAGCTCATCCGCTCCAGCATCTCAAGATTTGGAAGCCGTTTGTAGATTACGCCGAACCGGCTCGATTTTATGTCGTGATACAACATAAGATAGAGAAATCCATAAACGGCGGAAATCGTTATAGCAGCGTACCCCAAAAGTGCGCTCGACACGTGAAAACCCAATAAATTACTCCGAAGGATCGGACGTACCTCGGTCACGTTCTTAATGAATATGGAGGAGATCAATTGGAAGAAGAAAGGGAGCATCAAAATGAAGTAACCGGTCTCGCGATTCTTCGTTCTGAATTCAATGTATGCGTAGGCCACTCCTATCGTGAGAGCCATCAGCGAGAGGATTTCAAATAACGATGTTATGGGAGGATGCTGTAGCACCAACGTCCGCATCGCGACGTAGCCGATATGCACAATGATGGTGACGCTCAGGAGTGGAGTTTTGAGCGTTTCGGCAATTCTGAGTCCACTGAAAAAAGCCCGGGCATATGCCCAAATGGCGATGAAATACAGCAGCGGAAGTAATATTTCAAGGGAACGTAATATCAAATGCAGGATGAAATGGAAAATGGCCTTTTCAAGATACTCAAAAGAGATGGTTTTCGCAAAGCCGGATTTCCGAAAAATAGCGGGAAAACGACTTTCTTCCCATTCAAAAAACACAGTATTGTCGGAATTAGTGCCCTAATTCGTCTCCGTGTGTTGCAAGTCCGAGTCCTTCTTCTTATATTTCACCTAAATATCTGACTCCTTCTTATCTACCCATTCGACAATCATCAGAGTGTATGGAAAAAATCATACGGTACATCGAAGACAATAAAGAGCGCCATCTCAGAGAGTTGAACGAGTTTCTAGCAATTCCGAGCATCAGTACCAGTCCGGAGAATAAAAAAGATGTGCGGCGGTGTGCTGAATGGGTAGCCAGTCATCTGAAGAAGATCGGCATGAACGACCTTCAGATTTTCCCGACAGCGGGTCATCCGATTGTCTACGGAGAATGGATGAATGCCCCTGGGAAGCCGACGGTCCTGTTGTACGGGCACTATGACGTTCAGCCCGTTGACCCCGTCGAGCTCTGGACATCCCCTCCATTCGAGGCGACCATTCGGGATGGAAATCTCTACGCCCGCGGGTCTGCGGATGACAAGGGCCAGGTGTTCATCCATTTCAAGAGCGTCGAGTCCTTCATGAGAAACGGCGGCAAATTGCCCGTCAATTTGAAAATGATCATCGAAGGCGAGGAAGAAGTGGGCAGCCCGAATCTCGATGGATTTGTCAAAGGGCATAAAGATCTGTTGCGGGCCGACCTTGTCGTTATCTCTGACACATCGATGTTTGGAAAGGGCATACCTTCCGTGTGTTACGGATTGAGAGGCTTGACCTACATGGAAGTTGAAGTGCAGGGTCCGAATCGTGATTTACACTCCGGCTCGTTCGGGGATCCATCCACAACCCGGTGCAGGCGCTCTCAGAGATCATAGCACAATTGCATGATAAAGACGGGCGCGTGACAATTCCCGGTTTTTACCATGATGTGCGTCAGCTTACGAAAAAGGAGCGCACTTCATACAAGAAACTACCGTGGGCTGACAGGAAATACGCGCAGGAACTGGGAGTAAAGTCTCTCTACGGTGAGAAGGGATTTTCGACAATCGAACGATTGTGGGCGCGGCCAACGCTCGAATGCAACGGGATCTGGGGAGGATTCACGGGTGAAGGCGCCAAGACGGTACTTCCGGCAAAGGCGACCGCAAAAATTTCAATGCGGCTCGTCCCCGATCAAGGGGCCGACGGAGTGGCGAAACTTTTCGAGAAGCACATAAGGAAAATTGCGCCCAAGACCGTTCATGTCGACGTTCGTTATATTCATGGAGGCGAGCCGGCAATAACTCCGATCGACAGCCCCGGTGTAAAGGCTGCCGCAGCGGCTCTGGAAAAAGGTTTTGGGAAAAAGCCTCTCTTTCAGCGCGAAGGTGGATCGATTCCTATCGTGGTTCAGTTCAAAGAAATTCTCGGGTTGGATACGGTCCTGTTGGGATTTGGGCAACCGGATGAAAATGCCCATGCGCCCGATGAGTTCATCAACCTGGAGAACTTCTACGGCGGCATCCGTACAATTGCGCATTTTTATAATGAGCTGCCCCACTATATGAAGAGTGAAGGAAAGAACTGGCGATGAGCCCTTCGCGAGACGTATTGCATGACTCTCTACTTCCTTGACGTAAGCTGGAGTAAACGGCGATGAGGGAAACACTTTTCATCTTGTTGATCCTATGTCTTGCGGCCTGCAAGAACGATGAAGGTCCCACGGGGAATCAGAACCCAAATCCAGGGGGTTCAGGGGCGGTACCCGGTACGCCCACGGGACTGAAAGCAGTTGCTGTGTCACAGTCGGAAATAGATCTGAGCTGGACGGCCGCGCCACTGTCCGTCATGGGGTACAGAGTTGAGCGGTACGATACAAGCGGGCGGTTCATATTCGTGGATTCGACGCAGGCGAGCGTGCATACATGTTCGGATTATGGCCTCCCGTGCAGTACCACATTCTATTACCGGGTGTTTGCATTTAACGCCGCCGGTCTTTCAGCGCATTCAAACGTCGCGAGTGCCACAACGCTTACCGATGCTTTTGCAATCCGCTCTGCGGGAACAATCAACGATCTCAACGGAATCTTCTTCACGAGTAACAGCTTCGGATTCGCGGTGGGAACTCATGGGACTCTCCTGCGGTCCGTCAATGCGGGCCACACCTGGGATACGCTTTCCAGCGCGACTGCCAATACCCTCAATGGTATCTCATTCTCAGACCAGGACACAGGCCTGGCAGTCGGAGCGGTCGGGACTATTCTTCGGACAACTGATGGAGGTACCACTTGGGCGAAAGCTAAGAGCGGCACAAACAATGCCTTGTATTCAGTTTGCTATGTGGGCTCGGGTACCTGGATCGTTGTAGGGTATGCGGGAACGATTCTCCGCTCAACCGATGCCGGAGCCACCTGGACTAAACAGATCTCGGGCATTACCACAAATCTTTCTGCCGTCGGTTTTGCCGACCAGAATGCAGGGTGTGTCGTCGGGTCGTCCGGAGCGATGTTATATTCGAGCGATGGGGGGGCGAGTTGGGTAAGACAAATGAATGTCACGACCAATTCTCTGTTGAGCATTTATTTCAGCGGGACCAATAATGGCACGGCTGTCGGATCTTACGGAACGGTCCTAAGGACGACGAACGCAGGGTTATCGTGGTCCGTTCAGCCGAGCGGCACAACGACAACGCTGTACAGTATTGCCTATAGTGGTCCGAATTTCGGAATCGCAGTTGGTCTGAAAGGTGCCGTCGTACAAACCACTGACGGAGGCAAGACTTGGTCGAGCCAACCAAGTGGAGTACTAAACACTCTCATGGGAATTTCGTTCAGTGACAGCCTGACTGCGACAGCGGTGGGGACTGCCGGTATAGTTGCCTCGCTTGTTGCTTGCTTTGGACAATAGGTTGACGCGGCGCGGCGGGCCGATTCGGGTGTGAAGATCTATACAAAGACCGGAGACAGCGGTAAAACTTCTCTCTTCGGAGGCAAACGCGTACCGAAAGATGCTCTTCGAGTCGAAACCTTCGGCACCGTCGATGAGCTCAACACACTTATCGGCATCGTCCGGGCAGGCAAAGTCAACAGCACCATCGATTCCATCCTCGAAGAAATCCAGAATGACCTCTTTACCCTTGGTGCAGACCTGGCGACACCGAAAGATCCCGTAGGAAAACGGATCAAGAGAATTGATGCCTCGTCTGTCACCCGACTTGAGAATCGTATCGACGCGATTGACCCCACATTGAAACCCCTGAGAAATTTCATTCTGCCCGGTGGAAACCGAACCTCGGCATTGTTGCACTTTGCGCGGGCGATCTGCCGCCGGGCAGAGCGCCTGGCGGTAAAGCTGGAGCGTGAAGAGCACATTGGAAGGCGTCCGGTCATGTACCTTAATCGTCTTTCGGACTTGCTGTTCGTTCTCGCCCGGAAGGCGAATGCCCTGGGCAATGTTCACGAAAAAACATGGAAGCCGTGAACGCATGAAGCGCTGAGCATCACCGTTGTTCCCGATTCACCGCTCATTATTGACTTTCTTTAAGAATATTTCTATATTTTGACTCGAAATTCAATTGTCAGCCGATACATGACTATTTACACAGACTAATGCTCACGGATTTTGGTAGGGTATTCATCTTCTTCCTTATCGGTGTAATCTTTGTCGCCGCGGGGTTGGTCACGGCTTGGCTTTTGCGCCCGCACCGGTGGTATCCCAACAAGTTAACAACATACGAATGCGGTGAAGAGCCTGTCGGCAATGCGCTGACGAAGTTCAACATCCGCTTCTATGTTGTCGCGCTTATCTTCCTGATTTTCGACGTCGAAGTTGTCTTCCTCTTTCCGTGGGCCGTTGTATTTCAAAAACTGGGTATGTTCGCCTTCGTGGAAATGCTGATTTTCCTTGCCATCCTGCTGGTTGGGTACGCATACGTGTGGGCAAGGGGCGATCTGGATTGGGACAGACCCGTTCCCACAATTCCGACGATGAAATCCCCGAATCCGGTCGTCCACGAGCATCCACAAGAAGCCACGGTTTAAGAAAAAATGGGACTTCTCGATAAGCAATTCAATAACAGCAACGTTGTCGTTACATCGCTCGACAATTTGTTGAACTGGGCCCGTCTGTCATCGATGTGGGGAATGCAGTTCGGACTCGCATGTTGTGCCATCGAAATGATGGCAACGGGGGCATCACATTACGACCTCGACCGGTTCGGGATCTTTTTCCGGGCAACTCCACGACAATCCGATGTGATGATTGTCGCCGGGACTGTGACCCTTAAAATGGCCTCCCGGATCAAACGCTTATACGACCAGATGTCGGAACCGCGGTATGTTATATCCATGGGAAGTTGTTCAAATTGCGGCGGTCCGTACTGGGAGCACGGATATCATGTTCTGAAAGGCGTCGACCGCGTAATCCCGGTTGACGTGTACGTTCCAGGCTGTCCTCCACGACCGGAGGCTCTCATGGAAGGGCTCATGAAGCTGCAGGGGAAAATCCGCAGTCACAGTTCTGTAAAGAAAAGTGCGTAAGAGGCATGACTCCCCAGGCGATTACCGATAAGCTCAAAGCAAGATTTTCCGAGGCGATTCTCGAAGTGAAAATCGAAGGCGTGATTGACCCATACATGAAACTGGCTCCTTCGAAGCTTGCCGAGGTCTCTTTATTTCTCCGTGATGATCCTGAGCTACAATTTGATTTCTTGATGTGCCTGAGCGGCACGGACAATGGCAAGGGATTACTCGGAGTGGTGTATAACCTTCACTCAATCACTCAGCGCCACAAGATCACTCTCAAGGTGGAAGTACCCGCCGACAAGGCTGAACTACCGTCGGTGAGCTCGATCTGGCCGACGGCGAACTGGCACGAGCGAGAGGCCTTCGACCTAATCGGAATTACGTTTACCGGTCATCCCGATCTACGACGGATTTTGTTGCCGGAGGATTATCCCGGTCATCCGCTGAGAAAAGACTTCAAAGTGCCGGAGTTTTACCAGGGAATGAAGGTTCCGTACTGACCCGCTGAATGCACATGCCTGAAACGTTGACAGCTCCTCTCACAACTTCCACCGGACGCGCTCTTCGCACGGAAGAGATGGTCATCAACATGGGACCACAGCACCCGTCGACGCACGGCGTGCTGCGTCTCGAACTTATCGTCGACGGCGAAATTATCGTCGACGTCATTCCCCATATCGGATACCTCCACAGGTGCTTCGAAAAACACGCCGAACACATGACGAATTACCAGCAGGTCATACCCTACTGTGACCGGTTGGATTATATCGCCGCGATGAACATGGACCACGGGTATGCTCTTGCGATTGAGAAGCTCATGGGGATTAAAGTCCCGGAGCGGGTCGAGTTCATCCGCGTTATCATGGCGGAGTTGCAGCGTATCGCATCGCATCTCATCGCGATCGGCACATACGGGTTGGACCTCGGCGCGTTCACGCCGTTCTTGTATTGTTTCCGTGACCGCGAGCGGATTCTGGATTTGTTCGAGATGACGTGCGGTGCTCGGTTACTGTACAACTATATCTGGGTCGGCGGTGTTTCGCATGACCTCCCGCCGGGGTTCATCGACAAGGCAAAAGATTTTTGCAAGTATTTCCGTCCGAATATCAAAGAGCTCAACGACCTCCTGACGTATAACGAAATCTTCGTGAAACGCACCGCGAACGTCGGTGTGCTTCCGCCCGATGTCGCGATCGCATATGCCTGCTCCGGCCCGATGCTCCGCGGCTCAGGAGTGAATTTTGACCTACGGCGGGACGATCCGTATTCAATCTATGACCGGTTTAGGTGGGAAGTGCAGGTCGGGAAAGGGGAGATGGGGACGGTTGGAGATTGCTGGGACCGGTACATGGTGCGCGTGCGGGAGATGGAACAGAGTGTCAATATCATTGAGCAGGCGCTGGATCAGATCGTGGACGGGGATGTAGCATCCGCTATTCCGAAGCGCATACGCCCGCCGGTGGGTGATGTGTATGTCCGGTCAGAATCTCCCCGCGGTGAAATTGGTTTTTATGTCGTGAGTGACGGCTCGGCGACCCCGTACCGCCTCAAAGCGCGTTCCCCGGCATTTGTGAATCTCAGCGTGACACCCGAAATCTGCAGAGGCTACATGATCGCCGATGTTGTAGCAATTGCCGGGAGTATCGATATCGTTCTCGGCGAAGTCGACAGATAAATTGCATGGAGCAGATTCTTAAGAACATTTTTGGCAACGATATTCTCGTGTACGTGCTGATAGCGCTCGTGCCGCTCGTCTGGATTGTACCCTACGCTCTTTTCGCCGTATGGCTCGAGCGAAAACTTGCCGCACACATGCAGGATCGACTCGGCCCGATGCGCACCGGCGGCTGGCACGGCTGGGCGCAGACCATCGCAGACATTCTGAAGCTCATGCAGAAGGAAGACATTGTCCCGGCGGCGGCGGACAAGAAGCTCCACTACCTCGCGCCGTATGTTGTTTTCATCGGATCGTATGCAGCGTTTGCCGCCATTCCGTTCAGCAGCGGTCTCATCGGGAGCAACATTAATATCGGATTGTTCTACGTCATCGCAGTATCCGCCCTCGTGGTTGTCGGAATCCTGATGGCGGGCTGGTCTTCCAACAACAAGTGGTCGCTTCTGGGCGCGATGCGGTCTGCAGCGCAGATCGTGAGTTACGAAATCCCGACGGCGCTCGCTCTTCTCACGGTTGTAATGATTGCCGGCACTTTGAATCTGCAGGAAATCAACCGGATGCAAACCGGATGGTTCTGGCACTGGTTCGTCTTCCAGAAATTTCCTTTTCCGTTTGTGGCATTCGTAATCTATTTTGTCGCATCGCTCGCTGAAACGAACCGCACTCCCTTCGATATCCCCGAGGCGGAATCAGAGCTTGTCGCGGGTTATCATACGGAATACAGCGGCATGAAATTCGCCCTGTTCTTCCTGGCGGAGTATGCCAATATGTTTGCCGTCTCGGCGATCGCAGCGACGCTGTTTCTCGGCGGATGGAATAGTCCGTTTGGGGATGTTCTCGGCGGTCCGCTGTGGGGCGCCTTCTGGTTCCTGTCAAAAGGCATGTTCTTTGTCGTCATCCAGATGTGGTTACGATGGACGCTTCCCCGGCTGCGCGTCGACCAGCTGATGTACGTTTCGTGGAAAGTGTTGACTCCCTGGGCATTTGCCTGCATCGTCGGTGTGGGATTCTGGTTGATGATGTAATTGCAATAGGCGAAGGATGAAAGAGTATCTCGGAAACATATTCAGATCGATCTGGACGGTGCTCGTAGGCATGAAGGTTACATTCCTTCACCTTTTCACGCCCGCGGTGACCATTCAATATCCCGATGTCAGGCTGAAACTCCCGGAGCGGGCGCGTAACCGGTTGTATGTCAATATGGATGACTGCATCGGCTGCTTTCAATGCGACATGGCGTGTCCGGTCGACTGTATTTCCATCGAGACCGTGAAGGCGTTGCCGACCGACGATCTGGGGACGACGTCAACAGGTCAGAAGAAACGATTGTGGGTGACGAAATTCGATATAGATATCGCCAAATGCTGTTACTGCGGTCTCTGCGTGCCCCCGTGCCCGACGGAATGCATCAAGATGACGGATGTGTACGAATTTTCAGAATACAACAGAACAAATCTGATTTATAACTATTCAACCATGACGCCGGCGGAAGTCGTGGAGGCCAAGACAAAGTTGGCGGCCTACGACAAAGAACAGGCGGCAAAGAAAGCGGCCGCCGCAGCTTCCCAGGCATCGCCGGCAGCAAAGCCAGTGCAGGCCGCTTCATCATCGACACCCGAGCCGAAGAAGCAATGATGAACAATCTCTACGACATTTGCTTTTACCTTTTTGCAGCCATTTCTCTCGTTTCAGCCGCAATTGTCGTTTTTTCCAGGAATATCGTCCACTCAGCCTTTGCGCTTCTCTTCACTTTTTGTGGAGTTGCCGGGATCTACGTTTTGCTGAGTGCTGATTTCCTGGCAGTTACTCAGATTCTCATTTATGTCGGCGGCATTCTCGTTTTGATCATTTTCGGCGTAATGTTGACTAACAGGGTCGTTGACGTCGATATAAAAACCGGCACACTGCAAACGCTTCCGGCCTCCATTATCGTTGCATTGCTGGCGGGAACTCTGTGCGGCGTGTTCTATGTGACTGACTGGAATACTGTGCGCGAAACGCCCAGCATGGCAACGACGACGTACGGGCTCGGTGAGCTCTTTATGACCACCTATGCTCTGCCGTTTGAAGTGGCATCCATTGTGCTGCTTGTTGCGCTGGTGGGTGCGGCTATGATTGCACGCCGGGATAAGAAATCCACTTATATATCACCTGAGCCATAATCGTATGATACCCCCTGTCGGCCTCACACATTTTGTCATCGTCAGCGCGATTCTCTTCTCGCTCGGACTTTACGGTGTCATCACACGCCGCAATGCGATCATGGTGCTCATGGGAATAGAATTGATTTTGAATTCGGCGAACATAAATTTTATCGCTTTCGCACGGTACGGCGGAATGCACCTCGACGGCCAGGTAATTGCGGTGTTCGTTATTATCCTGGCTGCTGCGGAAGCCGCGATCGCATTGGCAATCGTTTTGAATATCTATCAACGGTTCAACACGGTGAATGTCGACGAAGTGAGCAAACTTAAGGAATGATCCCGTGCATCCAGAACTTCTGATACAGCTTTCGCTCGCGATACTCTTCCTGCCGGTTCTCGGTTTTCTCATTCTGATCTTCTTTGGTAACCGGCTGCCGAGAAAGGGAGACTGGCTGGAGACGGGATTCCTTTTCGTGGCGCTTGCCGCCTCGCTCATCGTCATGTTTGCGAAGTTAACGGCGCTGCCCGAGCCGGTCACGCTGACATTTCCCTGGATCGATTTTGGCAACACTCCTTTGCTCGGACATCTCCAGGTCTACCTCGGGATAACCATCGACAATCTCTCGGCGATCATGATGGTTGTCGTGTGCATTGTGAGCGCGCTTGTGCATCTGTTCTCAATCGGGTATATGCAGGACGATGTGCGGTATTCACGGTACTTTGCTTACCTGGGCCTGTTCACGTTCTCGATGCTGGTGATCGTCCTGACGAACAACTTCTTTACGATGTACGTCGGGTGGGAACTCGTCGGATTAAGCTCGTATCTGTTGATCGGTCATTGGTACGAAAAGAAATCGGCATCGGATGCAGCCATAAAGGCGTTTGTAGTGAATCGAATAGGCGATGTCGGGATGTTCTCAGGGATCCTGATCCTGTATTTCACCTTCCGTACGTTCGGTTTCACGGAAATTTTCGCGGCTATGAAGTCGGGTACGATACCTTTTGGCAGCGAGGCCTGGTTAACCGCCGCCGGCATCCTGATATTCTGCGGTGCTGTCGGGAAATCCGCCCAATTCCCGCTTCACGTCTGGCTGCCGGATGCAATGGAAGGTCCAACGCCTGTGAGCGCGTTGATCCATGCCGCGACGATGGTCGCCGCCGGCGTCTATCTTATCGCCCGAACGTTTCCCATGATGACCGCGGATGCATTGCTGGTTATTGCGTACATCGGGGCGATCACGGCATTCATATCTGCCACGATTGCGATAACACAGAACGATATCAAGAAGGTTCTCGCCTACTCCACGATCTCGCAGTTGGGGTATATGGTGATGGGGCTTGGTGTCGGCGCGTACACCGCCGGATTTTTCCATCTTGTCACCCATGCGATGTTCAAGGCGGGATTATTCCTCGGATCGGGTTCCGTCATATATGCGATGCATTCTGCTCTGCATCATGCAGATGACCATACGACCGATGCGCAGGACATCCGGAACATGGGTGGATTGAGAAGCAAAATGCCTGTAACGTTTTACGCTTTTCTCATGTACACGCTGGCGATCAGCGGCATACCGCTTACGTCCGGTTTTCTCAGCAAAGATGAGATTCTTGCCGGTACACTAGCGTTTGGAAATCTCACCGGCCACTATTTGATACCCGTTATCGGATTTCTCGTTGCAGGCCTCACGTCATTCTACATGTTCCGGCTTGTCATCCTGACGTTCCTCGGTGAACATAAGAACGCCCATCGGTTTGAGCATCTCCGCGAGTCGCCCGCCGTCATGACGATCCCGCTGATTGTTTTTGCGATACTGAGTTTCTTCGCTTTCTATTCCTTCAATCCGTTCGGCGCATCTTCGGGATGGTTCTTCGGCGCCATGGAGCGTCCGGCCTCCGTCGTACCGATGTCGGTTCAGGCAGCGAACAGTGAAACGTTTGAGGAAGCAGTTCATCAGGCCCACGTACCGGCGATGGGACTTTCGCTGACGGTTGCGGGACTCGGAATACTGGCTGCGTTTGCCACGTACAAATGGAAGAAGATAAGCGCGGACGCGTGGTCAGTACGCTTCGGGATGATTTACAAGTTCCTGTTGAATAAATGGTATTTCGACGAGCTTTACGGCGCGGTGGTTGTGGGCGGAACGCTGCTGCTCACCCGGGTTCTTCGCTGGTTCGACAATACGATCATCGACGGACTTGTCAACGGCAGCGCGAGTTGCACACGCGCGGTTGTGTTTGGGTACAGCGATCATTGGAAAGAAAAGAATTTCGGCGCCAGGCTCTTTTTGTTTATCGGTCTTTTTGTCGCCGGCGTCGTAAGCGTCTATGCGTATGAGTGGATGGTGCCCCACGAGCCAACGGTGCTGTCGTTGATATGGCCGGCCATCGGATCCCTCTGTGCAGGTTTTCTCACATTCTTCTTCTTCTGGTCCGGTGCCGGTGGGTTCGATAAGTATGTGGTCGACGGGTTGGTGAATGGGGTTGCCTCGTTTTCCGGATTTTTCGGAGTATTGTTCAGAAAACTTCAAACGGGCAAGGTTCAAACATATATTGTTTTTGTGATCGTCGGCGTGATGGTGATTTTCTTTGTATTACGAGGAATGTAATTTTGTTATCAATCATAGAATAGTGGGCACATGCAATTTCTTGGATTTGGAATCTTAACATGGATGACGTTCCTGCCGATCGTGGGAATGGCGATCGTCCTCTTGGTCAACAAAGACAATAAGGGAGCCATACGGTGGACGGCGGCGGTTTTTACGGGCCTGCAGGTGATTCTTGCGGCGGTCATTTACATGAAATTCAATCGTGGAATGGCCGGCATCAATACCGAAGAAGGATTTCAGTTCGTCGACAAAGCCGGCTGGATCGACATAAAATCAATTGCGTGGTTCGGCAGAATCCACATCGATTATTTCATGGGCATCGACGGGATCAGCGTTCTCATGGTGATCCTGACAAGTATTATCTCGTTCATCGCGGTCTTTGCTTCATGGGGAATCGAAAAGTCGATGAAAGGATACTTTGCTCTTCTTCTTCTGCTGGACACGGGGATGATGGGCGTGTTTGTTTCTCTTGATTTCTTCCTATTCTATGTGTTCTGGGAGTTGATGTTACTGCCGATGTATTTCCTGATCGGTGTCTGGGGCGGTCCGCGTCGCGAATATGCCGCAATAAAGTTCTTCCTGTACACATTGCTGGGCAGTGTGCTGATGCTGCTGGCGATTATCGCGTTGTACTTCAGCGTATCGGTCATTGACCCGTCGACGGGGGAGAAAATTCATACCTTTAACATGCTGGCAATGATGAACCCTGCGAACTACGATGCCGGGTCGATTCTCGGCGGTCTCCACACGTCGTGGCGTTACGTCGCTTTCATCGCCTTGTTCATCGGGTTCGCGATCAAAGTCCCGATTTTTCCGTTCCATACATGGTTGCCGGATGCGCACGTTGAAGCACCGACGGCGATTAGCGTCATTCTTGCCGGTGTGCTTCTGAAAATGGGGACGTATGGTTTGCTCCGGGTCAGTTTTCCGATGTTCCCGGATGCGGCGGTGTATTACCAGATTCCGCTGGCGATCCTGGGATTCATCAATATCGTGTATGGTGCGCTGGTCGCAATGGCGCAAACGGATTTCAAGAAACTCATAGCATACTCGAGTATCAGTCACATGGGGATTGTAGTGCTCGGGATGGCGTCGCTAAACACCCAGGGAATGACCGGGGCCGTGCTGCAAATGTTCAATCACGGCACGATTACAGCAATGCTCTTTCTCATCGTCGGCGTTCTCTACGACCGGGCGCATACGCGCGGCTTGAATGACTTCGGCGGCCTCATGAATCAGATGCCGAAGTATGCCGGAGTGATGACGATCGCATTTTTTGCCGCGCTCGGACTGCCGGGCCTCAGCGGGTTCATCAGCGAGGCGTTTACGTTCATCGGCGCATTTCAAACCTTGCGCTGGATCACGATTGCGTCGACGCTCGGAATCGTCCTGACGGCGGGCTACATGTTGTGGACGCTGCAGCGTTTGTTTCTGGGAGCTCTTCCGGAAAAATGGAAGAGCCTGCCCGATATCAATGGCCGGGAGCTCTTTACCCTTGTACCGCTGGCCGTGATAGTCATATTCCTGGGAATTTACCCCGGACCTGCAATCAACTTGATGACGAGTTCCGTCAATGCCCTTGTGGATCTCGTCAATCAGGGTTCCGGCGCGGCGATGCTGGGTCGATTCTAATTTTCTGAGAGACCGGGATTTCTTATGCTTCAGCAAATTCTTGATAGTGCCAAACTCTTTCTGCCGGAGACGGCCCTCGCGGTTACATTCTGTGTCTCCCTTGTGGTCGGTATGGCAGCTCCCCGGAATCGGATGTTGACAGCGTCGGTTGTCGCGCTGGGCTTGTTCGTGACCGCCGGTTTTCTTCTCAATCAGATGGCATCGGGGGCAAGTTCGATTTTCAGCAACATGATCGCCGTCGACCCGTACTCTACGTTCTTCAAGTTCGTCATCCTTGCGTGTAGCATTCTCATTGTGGTCTTTTCGACCCAATCGAACGAGCTCCGGGTGAGTCGCCAGAGAAAAGGAGAGTATTATTCGCTTCTCGTTTCACTCACGCTCGGGATGTTTTTGATGACCGGGGCAAGCAACCTGTTGATGATGTACCTTTCACTCGAATTGACGAGTCTCAGTTCCTACATCCTCGCAGGGTACACGAAGGAAGCGGAGGATTCCAGCGAGGCATCGCTCAAGTATGTCATCTATGGAGCCGTTTCCTCTGGAATGATGTTGTACGGGATCTCTATCCTGTACGGTCTTACCGGCGCCGTCGACATTTATGGCATCAATCAGGCTCTTCACGCCGGCAACGTGAACATCATTACGCTGATTATTGCCGGTGTTCTCATTATTGTGGGTTTCGGGTATAAAATTTCCGCCGTCCCGTTTCATTTCTGGACACCCGATGTCTACGAGGGCGCCCCGATTACCATCACGGCATTTCTGTCTGTCGCTTCGAAAGCCGCCGGCTTTGCGATGCTGATAAGATTTTTCAAGGTGTCGTTTGAGAACACGGCGACCTCCGGACTTGCGTTCGGGGCATGGACTTCATTTCAGGGATTCGAGTGGAATCAGGTTTTGGCTATCCTCTCGGTGTTGACAATGACCCTCGGCAATCTCGTTGCCATTTGGCAGAACAATCTCAAGCGCCTGCTTGCGTATTCAAGTATTGCCCACGCCGGATACATCTTGTTGGGCGTTGTGGTGTTGAGCAATGAAGGAATCGCCGCGGTTCTCATCTACTTCGTCGTGTATCTTTTCATGAATCTCGGCGCGTTTTACGTTGTGATGCTTGTTGCCAACAAGACAGGGAGCGAAGACATCGACGATTATAGGGGGCTGGGACACCGATCCCCATTTCTTGGCGTCGCAATGACAATTTTTCTTCTATCTCTTACAGGTATTCCTCCGACGGCAGGTTTCGTCGGAAAACTGTACCTCTTTGCGGCATTGATCAACGCAAAGCTGTTCTGGCTCGCGGTTGTCGGCGCTTTGAACAGCGTGGTTTCTCTGTACTACTATGTGCGTATTCTTCGCAATATGTTCCTGCGTGAGCCGGTGCTCGCTTCGCCGGCGGTTCAATTGTCATCAACGGAAATCCTTGTTTTATTTGTCCTGTTGGTCCCGACGTTGTTGCTTGGGGTGTATTTTACTCCGCTCGTCCAGTTCGCCCAGGCATCGGTTGTGATGTTCGGTACTCATTAAGAGTCGGCCTGCAGCTGGCGGGCGGTTAAGTCAACGCCATAAAAATCGGAATGCTCTTGGATGATTGTCTTTGATCATCAGGTCTTCGATATATGCGGGCAGTGTTCGTTTACTCCATCCCCGAATCTGGCATTCCGGATGAAGTGTTTGGATTAAGCGTGGGAAAGCAAGTATGAGTGCCAAATCCTCTCAAGTAAAAACCGACCCGGTGACACATCCTTCTGAGATCATCAAAATTCTCGTCGTAGAAGATGAGCCCCACCTTGCGGATTCTATTGCCCGCCGCTTGATCGAGGAGGGATACGCTGTCGATATCGCGCGCGATGGTGAGGAGGGAACGAATCTTGCTCTTTCAAAGAACTACCAGCTTATCGTCCTCGATCTTCTCCTGCCTAAGAAAGATGGACTTCATCTCCTCCGGGATATCCGCAGGAACAAAGTGGAGAGCATGGTTTTGATCCTGACAGCGAAGAGCACGGTTGAAAACCGGGTGGAGGGTCTGCGCGCCGGGGCGGACGACTATTTGGTGAAACCCTTTGCGTTGGTCGAATTGCTCGCCCGCATCGAATCCCTTCTTCGACGTCAAGGAGTTCAGCAAAGCCCGATTCTCAAAGGCGGCGATCTGGAGCTGGACACGGCCACACGTATGGTTCGTCGTGCAAACAAGAATATTCGTGTTACGACGAAAGAATACCTGCTTCTGGAATTGCTCATGCGAAACAAGAACCGGGTCGTGACCCGCCGCACTATTGCCGAACAGGTCTGGGGGTATTCCTTTGACACAGGCACGAATCTTGTCGATGTGTATATCAACTATCTCCGGAAAGCGGTAGATAAAGGATTTTCGAAGCGTCTGATTCACACAGTCCGCGGAGTCGGCTTCGTTTTCAAGGAAGAGTAAATGCTTCGCTCGATACGCGTCCGGCTTACGCTCTGGTACACCATCATCGTTGTTCTCACCTTTGTCTTCATCGCCTGGGCCGTCGAAGAGTATGTCCGCGGCACTCTTTCGGAGGCGCTCGACCGTTCGGTTACCAAGGAAACGGAGTGGGTGGAGGCGCGATTCTCGAAGTTCCTCGAAGAAGGAGAGTCCTGGCAGGTGATGAAAGACGAGGTTCTCGAACATATCGCCTATAACCCGATGAAGGAATACGTGGAAATTTGGGATTCAACCGGCAGGATCTTCTATCAATCCTACAATCTTGTTGGCGACACACTCCGTCGCTATGTCGGCTCCCCGGATGACACTGTATTGGCCTTGAAGACATTGAAAAATGTTCGCAACATGGAGCTGCGGCTGGCTTATCGACGGACGTCCCGGGTGTTGATGCTCGTTGCAATGCCCACCGAAAGCATTCATACGCCGGTCAATCATCTGCTGCGCGTGCTCGGGTTCATAGGTCCCATCGTGATCATCGTGTCGGTGGGTAGCGGGATGTACCTCGCGAGAAAATCATTTCTGAAAGTCAACCAGGTCATCGACGCGGCGCAAAGAATTACCGCCGACCGACTGCATGAACGCCTGCCCGAACACAATGTGCAGGATGAAATCGGGAAACTGGTGTCGACCCTCAACGAGATGATCGCTCGCCTTGACCGGTCGTTTTATGACATCAAACAATTTACCGCGGATGCTTCACATGAGCTGCGAACTCCTCTCTCGGTGATCCGAACGCAGCTCGAATCCGCCCTCGAAAGCAATGTCGGCGGGAGGGATCTGAAGCGGATTGTCGCCGGCTGCCTGGATGAGACGATCCACATGACGGCAATTATCGAGAACCTGCTCTTGTTGACCAAGGCCGATAGCGGACAGGGGATAGTGATGAAGGAGCGCGTCGATCTTCAGGAACTGGTTCGGCAGGTGCATGAAGACAGCGTCATTCTCGCTTCTCATAAATCAATCAATGTCGTACTGTCCCGTCTCGACCCTGCGACCGTTGTGGGGAACGAACAGCGTCTGCGCCAGATGCTCCTCAACCTCATCGACAATGCCATCAAGTACACTCAGAAACGAGGCGAGATTAGCCTGCGGTTAGAAGCGCTGAACAACTTCGCCCAAATCGCGGTGGGGGATAATGGCCTCGGGATTCCCGCCAATGAGATCCAGCAAATCTTCAACCGGTTTTATCGGGTTGATAAAGCGCGAACACGCGAAACGGGGGGTGTAGGACTGGGACTCTCGATCGCAAAATTGATTGCCGAAGCGCACGGCGGCACAATTTCCGTGGCAAGCGAGCTGAACAAAGGGAGCGTCTTTTCCATTAGCCTTCCGATCGCCGCGTCCGAGCAAACAGGAACAGCGGGCTAATTTTCCCCGGGATGCTCGCGTTCGTAGAGGATGCGAGCTCCTTCGAGCACGAGATGCGGTACGGTACAATCAATGATGTTGCTGTGCGGGGCCAGAAGATGAGAAAAACCCCCCGTGCTGATTACTTTCGTTTTTCTTCCCGTAAATATTTTGATGCGTTTGACCATTCCTTCCATTGCATCGACAGCGCCGTACATAACTCCTGATTGTATGGCCGTGACCGTATCCGTCCCGATTGCAAGTTGTGGAAACCGTATTTTGATTCTCGGCAGCTTTGCCGTCCGGCCGGAAAGTTCCTCGGCAGCACTTCCAATGCCGATCCCGATCGCTCCACCGAGGTATTCTCCCCGTCGTGAAATGGCCTCGTACTTCGTCGCTGTGCCGAAGTCCACCACGATCACGGGTCCGCCGTAAATGTGGAATGCCGCGACGGCGTTGCAAAATCGGTCTGCCCCCAATGCCGATGGACTTTTGTAGCGAACCTTGAGACCTGAATTCGAGGTGCCCGAGACGATCATCGGTCGTATAGTGCACCTCCGCAGCAGCACTCGAGAGGCACGGCGTGTCTGCCGCGGAACCACCGAAGCGATGACAGCCCCGGAAATCTCGCCCATCTTCGTTCCAGTATCTCGAAGAACCGATCGAATAGATGAGTATATGCTTTGCTCTGTCTGCAGTGAGGATGTGAATAGCCGGTGGACGGCAATGAGTTTGTTTCCCCGGAAGATTCCAAAATTGGTCTGGGTATTGCCGATGTCAATTGCCAGGAGCATAGTCAAGAGAAATTAGTTTCGAAGGATGGTAACATCACCGGCTGAGAGTTTCATTTCTCTGCCGTTTGTTTGAAAGAGCAAAGACCCGTCTTCTGCGATCCCGCGGGCAAGTCCCGAAAGATGGGTTCCCCGATGATTGACCGAGATTGTTCTACCGATCATCTTGCAGAAAACTGACCACGCTTTCAAAATTGCATAATATTCCTCCGCTACGAATTTCTCATACCAGAATTCCAACCGATCTACGACGTACGAAAGCAACTGAAGCCGGTCAATGGTCCTCTCCGCCGCCAGACAGACGGACGTGGCCCCGTCATTCAGCTCCAGCGCGAATGTGGATTGATTGACGTTGATTCCAATTCCGACGACAAGGGCGTGGATATTCCCCCGCCGTAGAACGGTTTCGGATAATATGCCGGAGACCTTCCGCGCGTTCAGCATCACGTCGTTGGGCCATTTGCACTCTGGTGTCAATCCGGTCGTGGTCTGAATCGCGTCCGCGACCGCAAGGCCTGCACACAGAGAGAGAATGCCGAGGCGCGCGGGCGGAACAGCCGGATTGAGGATAACCGAAAACGTGAGGTTCTTTCCCTTTTCGCTGAACCAGGGCCGTCCCTGCCGTCCCCGCCCTGCGGTTTGATCTTCCGCAATTACGAGAGTGCCTTCGCCCGCTCCTTCGAGCGCCAGGGTTTTCGCCCGCGCGTTCGTAGAATCGACAGAATCGAACACGTAGAGTTTTTTCCCGAGGATGCGTGTCGTAAGTCGAGCCTGTATTTCCGATTCAGTCATTGACGGAAAATTCTAATGTGTTTCGATTGTAGTGAAATCGGTGGCCAAAGTCAAGACACACGAAACATCGTGTGCACCTGACACGATGTGCCTAGACTGACAAAGAAGGCCGGATGGTCTGCCATGCTGTCAGAGCATATAAGAGATTCACAATCTGGGCCATTTTCAGTCATCATCTAATTCCTTATTTGACAATGGGTTGCAGGAAACAGGCATGAGACTCCTCTGGCACACCTCTTGTGGTATAGCGTAAGACATACAACACCGCGGAATTGTCCGCGGTGAAATATTATGGCTTAAAAGGAGAGATTAACAATGGCTGGAAAGATAATTGGAATAGATTTGGGAACGACGAACTCTGTCGTTGCTGTGATGGAAGGAAACGATCCCGTTGTCATAGCGAACTCGGAGGGTGCCCGAACGACCCCCTCTATTGTCGGCTTTACAAAGGGCGGAGAACGGCTGGTGGGACAGGCTGCGAAACGGCAAGCTGTGACCAATTCGCAAAACACCGTTTTTTCCATCAAGCGATTCATGGGACGGTTTTACAATGAAGTCAACGAAGAAATGAGGCTTGTGTCGTACAAGGTTGTCCAGGGGGATAATAACACGGCCCGTGTTCAAATCAGCGACCGCGTGTATTCGCCTCCCGAGATCAGCGCGATGATCTTGCAGAAAATGAAGCAAACCGCGGAAGATTACCTCGGGATGAAGATCACCGAAGCGGTCATCACAGTGCCGGCGTACTTCAACGATGCACAGCGGCAGGCGACGAAAGAAGCCGGAGAAATTGCAGGCTTGACCGTTCGCCGTATCATCAACGAGCCGACTGCCGCTGCGCTTGCATACGGCTTGGACAAGAAGCACAAGAATCTCAAAGTCGCAGTTTTTGACCTTGGAGGCGGGACGTTTGATATCTCAGTCCTCGACCTCGGTGATGGAGTCTTCGAAGTGAAATCGACCAACGGCGATACTCACCTTGGCGGCGACAACTTCGACCAGCGCGTGCTGGACTATATTGCCGACGAATTCAAGAAGCAGGAAGGCATCGACCTGCGTAAAGACCCTATGGCGCTTCAACGATTGCGGGAAGCTGCGGAGAAGGCCAAGATGGAACTCTCACAGTTGATGCAAACGGAAGTGAACCTCCCGTTCGTTACTGCAACTGCGGAAGGTCCGAAGCACCTCAACATGACGATCACGCGGGCAAAGTTTGAGCAGCTCGTTGAAGATCTCATCCAGCGGTGTGTGCCGCCCGTGGAAAAGGCAATGCGTGACGCAGCCCTTAACCCGAACCAGATCGACGAAGTGATCCTCGTGGGCGGCATGACGCGTGTTCCGCGCGTACAGCAACTGGTAAAGGATATTTTCGGAAGAGAAGGCCACAAAGGAGTTAATCCGGATGAAGTCGTTGCAGTCGGCGCCGCAATTCAAGGCGGCGTGCTCGCCGGAGATGTTACGGACGTTTTGTTGCTCGACGTTACACCGTTGACGCTGGGTATCGAGACGCTCGGCGGCGTGATGACGCAGATGATTCAGGCGAACACAACGATCCCGACGCGCAAGAGTGAAATCTTTTCGACGGCTTCGGATAGTCAGCCCTCGGTGGAAATCCATATTCTCCAGGGTGAGCGCCCGATGGCTGTGGATAATCGGACGCTGGGCAGGTTCCATCTCGACGGAATTCCTCCGGCTCCGCGCGGCGTGCCACAGATCGAAGTATCATTCGATATCGACGCGAACGGCATGCTCCACGTAATGGCGAAGGATAAGGCGACAAACAAAGAGCAGAGCATCCGCATCACCTCCTCCAGCGGATTGAGCAAAGAAGAGGTTGAAAAGATGAAAGGGGATGCTCAATCGCACGCGGCCGACGACCGGAAGCGCAAGGATGAAGTCGAAACGAAAAACCAGGCGGACAACCTTGTATTCCAGACGCGAAAGCAAGTGAAAGAGTTTGGGGACAAGATGCCGCCGCCGATGAAATCGAAGGTTGAATCATCCGCAGACGCGCTCGACAGTGCGATCAAGAGTGGAAACATCTCCGATATCAAAGCGAAGATGGAGATACTGAACAACGCCTGGAATGAAGCTTCCAGCGCTATGTATAAATCAGCCACGGGTGAACAGGCCGGCCCTTCCGGACCCGGAGGACCAGCCGGGCAACAGCCACCGCCCGACAGCCAGACTGGGCCGACTGATAGTGGGACGAAGAAACAAGACGGCAAAGCGGTCGAAGACGCTTCGTATGAAGTAGTTGACGATAAGGACAAATAAACCCTCACCCGTCCTTCGGACACCCTCTCCCAAGGGGAGAGGGTTGGGCTGAGAGTCTGACTGTTCAAAGCCGCTCCTGCGTTGGTTTCATCTCTCCGCTGACGCCGTGGCGGCTTTGTTATTCGTGACGTGGAAAGTGATTTGAATATGATCGGATTCGTTGTCTGGACGGTGATTATTCTCGGCGCAATCGCGACGTTTCTCGCGATCGTGAACGGCACATTTTCAAAGCGCAGCGCAGGAATTGCAACACTGACCGCATTCCACGATTTTCAGCCGAAGGACAAACAAGAAGCGGTAGAAGAGATTGTCCAACAAAAAGCCGGCAAAAAAATGGAAGAGCAGAAGACGGGTGAGAACAAATAGCTTTGATTCGAGATACCCGACATTGAGACCCTCTCCTTGTCACTACGTGACATCCCTCTCCCACTTGTGGCAGAGGTCCCGAAGGGATCACTTCGTGAGATTATAGGGTGAGGGTTGATTGCGGATTATGGAACTTGATTCAAAATAAGTTTCGACAGAGAACATCGATTTGAACGATTCAATACAAAATCAAAAGAAGCAAATCAACCTCCCCTGTATCCCCTCCTTAATAAGGAGGGGACAAAAGGGGTGGTCAGCTTTGAGAAAAGCGAATGACGATTTTCTGAAACCTGTATCTCAAAACCCAAAACTGAAAACTCAAAACTTAACTTAGTAATTACAAAGTCTCATGACCTTTCAAAAATTCACAATTAAATCACAGGAAGCAGTCCAGAACGCTCAGGAAATCGCTCAAAGTTACAATAATCAGGTTATCGAGCCCGAGCATTTGCTTGCGGCATTGGTGCAAGACAGCGAGGGAATTGTCATTCCCGTATTGCAAAAACTCGGTGCGAATGTCAACTATATAAAAATCAAGGTCAATGAGGCGGTCGAAAATCTGCCGAAAGTTACCGGTGCGGGTACCGGGAATCAGCAGATAGGGCAAACGCTTGCTGGGTTGTTTGATGCCTCGCTGAAGGAAGCTGAGTCGCTCAAAGATGAATACGTCAGCACTGAGCATCTCCTTCTGGGTCTTCTCTCCACTAAATCGACGGCGGCGAAGTTACTGCGCGATCAGGGTGTAACGAAGGAGGAGATTTACAAGGCTCTGAAAGATATTCGCGGAACGCAACGCGTCACCGACCAGACGCCGGAGGAAAAATATCAGTCCCTCCAGCGGTTCGGCCGAGACCTGAACGACCTTGCCCGGAAGGGAAAACTCGACCCGGTCATCGGTCGGGAAGATGAAATCCGCCGCGTCCTGCAGGTGTTATCCCGCCGGACGAAAAACAACCCCGTGCTGATCGGCGAACCGGGCGTGGGTAAGACGGCCATCGCTGAGGGAATAGCTCGGCGCATCGTGCAGGGAGATGTTCCTGAAAACCTGAAGACGAAACGCATCGTCGCGCTTGACATGGGCTCGCTTGTGGCGGGCACGAGCTTCCGCGGTCAGTTTGAGGAGCGGTTGAAGGCAGTACTCAAAGAAGTAACGGAGTCGAATGGGGAGATCATCCTCTTCATCGATGAGATGCATACGCTTGTCGGTGCCGGCGCGGCCCAGGGATCGGTCGATGCGGCGAACATGCTAAAGCCCGCGCTCGCGCGGGGTGATTTGCGTGCCATCGGTGCGACAACAATCGATGAATACCGTAAGTATGTGGAGAAAGATTCAGCCCTTGAACGCCGGTTCCAGCCCGTCATGGTCGAGGAGTCGACCGTTGAAGATACAATCTCGATTCTGCGAGGTCTCAAGGAACGGTACGAAGTCCATCACGGAGTTCGTATTACCGACGGTGCGATCGTCGCTGCGGCACAATTGAGCTATCGATATATTGCAGATCGTTTTCTGCCCGACAAGGCGATCGACCTGGTGGATGAAGCCGCTTCGAAGCTGCGGATCGAGATCGATTCGATGCCCGAGGAACTCGATGGCGTCGAACGGCGCGTCAAACAACTTGAAATCGAGCGCGAAGCGGTTAAACGTGAGCGGGACGAGGAATCGAAAAGTCGCCTCGGTGTGATAGAGAAAGAGCTCGCCGAACTGAATCAGCAACGATCAGCCCTGCGTGCGCACTGGCAGCTTGAGAAGGATCTGATTCAGTCCATTCGCAAGATGAAGGAAGAAATGGAGAACGCGAAGCTGGAAGCAGACCGAAAGGAGAGAGAAGGCGATTTGGGCAAGGTAGCGGAATTACGGTATGGCGTCATAGCAAATCTGGAGAAGAAGCTGAAAGAAAAATCCCAAAAGCTTGCTGAAGTCCAGCAAAACCAAAAGATGTTGAAGGAAGAGGTGGACGCCGACGATATTGCGGAAATTGTCGCAAAGTGGACAGGCGTCCCCGTGACCCGACTTCTGGAAAGTGAACGTATGAAGCTCCTTCATCTTGAAGACCGGTTGCATGGACGAATCGTAGACCAGGAAGAAGCAGTTCGAGCGGTGAGCGATGCGATCCGGCGCAATCGGGCCGGCCTGCAGGACGAAAAGCGGCCCATCGGCTCATTCATTTTTCTCGGGAGCACCGGCGTGGGGAAAACAGAGCTGGCACGTGCCCTTGCCGAGGGTCTGTTCAACGACGAAAACGCCATGGTGCGCATCGATATGAGCGAATACATGGAAAAATTCTCCGTCTCCCGTCTGATCGGCGCCCCTCCCGGCTATGTTGGTTACGAGGAGGGCGGACAATTGACCGAGGCGGTGCGCCGCAAGCCGTATTCGGTCGTACTTCTTGACGAAATTGAAAAGGCGCACCCGGATATATTCAACGTTCTGCTGCAGGTGCTGGATGAAGGCCGTTTGACCGACAGTAAAGGCCGGACGGTGAATTTCAAGAATACCATCATTATCATGACGTTGAACCTGGGTTCGCAATTGATCCAGCAAAAGCTTCTCGAACAGCCGGCCGGTCAGGACGACCTGGAAAGCGCCTACGGCGAGCTGCGCGCTGAGTTGTTTGACATGCTGCGGCAGTCGATTCGCCCTGAGTTCCTGAACCGCATCGACGACATCATCCTCTTCAAGCTGTTGAGCAAAGATGACTTGCGGAAGGTCGTTGATCTCCAGCTTGCACGTGTAACGGAGCTGGTGGCACAGAAGGAGATTACACTTGAGTTTACAGACGAGGCGAAGGACTGGCTTGTCAAGCTCGGTTATGACCCAACGCTGGGTGCGCGGCCATTGAAGCGTGTCATTCAAAAATATATTGTGAACCCACTGTCGGAGAAAATACTCTCCGGCGAAGTTGCCCAGGGCGGTACCGTGGAAGTTGTCTTAGATAAGCACGGATTGATTAATTTCGTGAAAAAGCCGGACGCCAAAGTGGTGGCGTAATTTTCGCGCAGGATGGCGGTCACAGGTCTAACCCTGTGCCGGTTTTTTCATCCTCCTGGCGAGCTCCAGGTAGACTTCTGAAGTGTCGACCTCTTTTTCGGCGAGCAGTACCAACGTATGGTACAAGAGGTCGGCAGTTTCTTCTACGATGCGTTGGCGGTCCGGGTATTGTCCTGCGATTGAGAGTTCAATTGCTTCCTCGCCCACCTTCTGTCCGATCCGTTGTATCCCTTCTCTGAAAAGCCCGGAGGTGTATGAATTTTCAGGAAGCGTGCGTTTGCGCTCCCGGATGAGATCGAAGAGTTCTTGAAGGATCTGATTGGTCCCGGGCAGGGAGTGTACGGGAAAACAGCCCTTCGTTCCATTATGGCAAACCGGACCGGACGGATGAGCCCGGATAAGCAACGCATCCGCATCACAGTCGGCGTCGACTGATACCACATTCAGGAAATTTCCGGAAGTCTCTCCCTTTTTCCAAAGGCGCGATTTGGACCTGCTCCAGAATGTGACTTGCCGTTCCTCCAGCGTCCGCTCGAGCGCTTCCCGGTTCATGAATCCGACCATCAATACGGTTCCGTCTGCAGCATCCTGCACAACAGCCGGCACCAGGCCTTTCATTTTGGCGAAATCAATCTGTTCGATCATAATCGCATGTGAATGTTTTGGGATTGGAGATACAGCTTTAGTTCGTGTATTGAAAATTCATTGAAATGAAACATGCTGGCGGCCAGCACAGCGTCGGCTTTTCCGATTGTCAGTGCATCTCGCATATGTTCCTTCGAGCCTGCACCGCCCGACGCGACGATCGGGACGTGAATGACTTCTGCAAGGCGGGCGAGAAGCTCAATGTCGTAACCTCTCTTCATCCCGTCGCTGTCGATCGAGGTGACGAGCAATTCCCCCGCGCCAAAGCCTACAAGTGTTCGTGCCCAGTCGATTGCATCATGATCGGTTTCCTCGGTTCCACTTTTCACGTGCACACTCCAGGAGCCGTTCATGCGTTTCGCATCGATCGCTCCGACCAGTGCCTGGGAACCAACCCGGCGGCATGCCTCGGTGAGAATAGCCGGGTTCTCGGTCAAAATAGTGTTCAGTGAGACCTTGTCGGCCCCCGAGCGCAACAACGAGATAATGTCGTCGAGTGTTCGAACGCCGCCGCCGACTGTCAGTGGGATCGCAACCTCTTTTGCAACCCGCTTAACCACATCGTGGAATGGTTTCCGCTCTTCGATGGTCGCGGATATGTCGAGGAGAACCAGCTCATCGGCGCCCTCATCGGAATATCTCGCTGCTAAATCGACAGGATCGCCAACGTCAACAAGATTGACAAACTTTTTTCCCTTGACGACCCTGCCATTGAGAACGTCGAGGCAGGGGATGATGCGACGTGTCAGCATGGATGTCACGTCATCAATGAGTTTAATGGCAGTTGACCCTCGTAGAGCGCCTTCCCGACGACCACACCATCGACTCCGGAATTCTCGAGTGCCCGGATATCTTCCATCGAGCGGACTCCACCGGATGCGATCCACTCGAGATTTGGAAAGTTCTGGACGAGATCTCTATAGAGCTTCACGTTCGGGCCTTTCATTGTCCCGTCGCGGCGTATGTCCGTGGATAAAAATGTCCCGATTCCCATCTTCATCATTCCAAGCACAACTTCTTTCACGTCGACAACCTCTGATTTTTGCCATCCCTCCGTGGCGAGTTCGGTATCTTTGAAATCAAGCGCTACAATGAATTTGTTGCCGCCAAACATGCGAGCCCATGTTGCGACCGTCTGCGGGTTCTGGATCGCCATGCTGCCGATGACAATACGGGCAGCTCCAGCGTTGAGCAGGCGTTCCACCTCACCGTCCGTTCTGATGCCACCTCCGACTTCCACTACGATGTTCTTCAGGGCAAGAATTCTCTCGATCGCGGGGAAGTTGATTACTCGTCCTGTCTTTGCCCCTTCAAGATCCACAACGTGGAGCTCTTTCGCGCCGGTCTGCTGAAATCGTTCTGCCATCGTGAAAGGGTCATCGGAATATACCCTTTGAGTGGAGAACACACCCTCAGTGAGTCGGACGCACTTTCCTTCGAAGATATCTATTGCCGGGATGATGCGCATAGGGATTCGAAGTTGCGGAGAAGTTGCAATCCGGCGTCGCCCGATTTTTCAGGATGAAACTGGACGCCGAAAAAATTATCCTTCTGAACTACCGCGCTGAATTCCACCCCGCAATCAGAAATTCCGAACGTTACGGGCAGAACGGGCGCGTAATAGGAATGGGCAAAGTAGAAATAGGATGGGGGGGGGATTCCGCGATCCAGGGGGGAGCGGGTGGTGAATTCCACCCGATTCCATCCCATATGGGGGACTTTTGGAATCTGGCCGTTCATGGTTCTTACGCTGCCGGCCAAAATGCCAAGGCACCTGGTATTTCCTTCTTCGGATGAATCAAACAGCACTTGCATGCCCAGGCAGATTCCGAGAAATGGAACGTCGAGCTTTCTGAGGAATGAAATTAATCCGCGGCGGCGGAGCGATTCGATGGCCTGCGAGGCAGCTCCAACCCCGGGTAGTATGATTCCGTCACAGTGGGATAGTTTTTCCGCATCGCTGAGGATCTTAAAGCCTGCGCCGATCTTCTCCAGCGCATTCGAGATTGAAGCGATATTCCCGGCTTCGTAGTCGACGACGCCAATCACAACGTGCCTTTCGTGGATGGAAGAACCGTCCGGGCACGGGCGTCAGACCGAACCGCGGCCTTCAATGCCCGGGCAGTCGATTTGAAGATTGCTTCGATTTTATGATGTTCATTTCTGCCCCGGCAGGTGATGTGGATGGTCGCTTGCAGTCCGCCTGCGAACCCGCGGAAGAAATCCTCGACAAGTTCCGTCGGAAGTCCGCCCACGCGCTCGCGCCGGAATGTGCAGTTGAAAACGAGGTAACTTCTTCCGCTGAGGTCAATTACGACCTGTGAGAGCGCTTCATCCAGCGGCGCGGCGAATCCAAACCGCTCGATCCCCCGCTTGTCGCCGAGGGCGTTCCTTATACAGCCGCCGAGGGCTAACCCGATATCTTCAACCGTATGATGTTCATCGACTTCCAGATCGCCCCGGGCTTTTATGGTCAAATCAATTTGAGAATGTCGACTCAACTGGGCAAGCATGTGGTCCAGAAATCCGATCCCTGTGGAAATGTCGTACCTTCCAGAACCATCAACCAGGGCTCGAATGGCAATGTCGGTTTCATTTGTTTTCCGGCGCAAAGCTGCCGAGCGGACAGAGTGGCTGATGAACCTGCATGCATCAAAGGCATCCCGTGTCATGTACGTCGCACGCGAAGATCTGTTTGTCGTTAATCGAACGGATTTGAGTCCAAGATTCTGCGCAAACTGGACGTTGGTTTCCCGATCTCCCAGAACAAATGACCGATCTCTGTCAATCTTCACGCGGTCGAGATATCTTCTCACCAATCCGACCTTCGGCTTTCGGCATTTGCAGTTGTCGATTGCCCGGTGGGGACAAATAAAAATCCTCTCGAAGTGAATGCCTTCACCGTCGAGCAATGTCAGTATTTTGGGTTGCACAGTTTTGAAAGCACGAATCGGATATGTTATGGTGCCCAGTCCATCCTGGTTGCTGACCATGATAAGTGAAAACCCCGATTCGACGAGAAGTTTCAGGCCGGAGATTATCCCCGGAACAAATTCGAGGCTCTCGAGTGTGTCAATCTGTTTGCTCTTGGGTTCCCGGATAATGGTCCCGTCGCGGTCGACAAAAACAATTCTCTTCATGATGCGCTCTTCAATATTTCAAGGACGAGGTTATTCTCCTCGGGTGTGCCAATGGTTATGCGGAGGCAGTTTCTGAGGCGGGGTTCGGTTCGTCGTCGCACAACGATTCCCCGACGATAAAGACTCTGGAAAACGACGTCGGGATCCACGAACTCGACGAGAAGAAAATTCGCATCGCTGGGGTAGACCCGGGCTACGCAGGAAATAGAGGCGAGTTCGTCGTTCATTCGGGCCCGTTCCCCGGTGACAGTCGTCAGCGATTGTCGAAGGAAAGATTCATTCTTGAGAGCTTTGACGGCAATGTGTGCCGTAATGGCGTTCATGTTGTACGGCGCCTTGATGCGCTGGAGATACGACGTCAGGTACGGGTCGGCAATGCAATAACCGCAGCGGATACCGGCGAGCCCCCATGCTTTTGAGAGCGTGCGGAGGATGACGAGATTTCTGTTTGCTGAAACCTCATTTGATAGGCTCGGTGAGCCGGCGAACTCGACATATGCTTCATCGAGAACGACCAGACCTTTGAACGACGAGCAGAGCGTCAATATGTCCTCGCGCCGGAGAAGATTGCCGGTCGGATTATTCGGTGAGCAGCAAAAAACGATCTTCGTGTTCGCTGGGAGACTTTCGAGAGTTCGCTTGGAGTCGATTTGGAAGTTGTCATCAAGCAGTATGCTGACTGTATCAACGGCATTCACATCGCATGCCACGCGATAAACACCGTATGTCGGTTCAAGGATTGCCGCAGAGTCTTTGTCGGGTTCGCATACCAGACGAATAAGCAGATCGATTATCTCATCGGAACCTACCCCGACGAACAGAGTGTCTCGGGAGACGCCAAGTCCACTGGCGAGCGCGGACCGCAGGGTTTCCTGGTTCGGGTCGGGGTAACGATTCAGGTGAAGTCCGTCGAATGACACCGGACTCCCGGAGGAGAGCTCATTCGCGTCCAGAAAGATGTCTCCCACCTGCGCTTCGCTGCGCGCGGAGCGATACGCCTGGAAATTTCTCAAATGTGGGCGGATGATTTCTTCGATCACAGCAATTCTTCCCGAACGGCGATTGCCAGAGCGTGTCCTTCCAGGTGCTCGGCCCGGGCAAGAGACTTTACGGTCGGGGCGAGGGAGCGAAATCCTTCGGGTGAAAGATCCTGGAAGAAAATCGGTTTCATGAAGCTCTCGACGGTCATGCCTCCGACGGAGCGAGCCCAGCCACCAGTCGGCAATGTGTGATTAGTCCCGGCGGCGTAATCTCCAAAGACGACAGAGCTCAGAGCGCCGAGAAAAACAGAGCCAGCGTTGACTATCTGACCGGCCAAGGGACTGGGATTCCTGACGGCAAGAATCAAGTGTTCGGGGGCGTACTTGTTTGAAAAGTCGATTGCCTGTTCGAGATTTTCCACAACCAGCGAAAAGCTTTGCTTCAATGCACGTTCGGCGATCCCGGCACGCGGCAGCCGATTGAGCTGTACTGCCAGCTCACTTTCCACTTCTTGAACGAGCTCCGTTGAGGTTGAAACCAGAACGACCTGGGAATCTTCACCGTGTTCGGCCTGCGAAATGAGATCGGCGGCGAGCCATCGCGGGTTGCTTGTTTCATCGGCGACGATCAGGAGTTCCGTGGGACCGGCGGGCATATCGATTGCCACATTGAAGGGAGGTTGGGAAACCACAAGCTTCGCGGCTGTGACGAACCTGTTGCCGGGTCCAAAGATCTTGTGAACCTTCGGAATTGTTTCAGTGCCGCATCCCATCGCTGCGATGGCTTGAGCTCCGCCCGCTTTGAGAATGAACCGCACGCCGACGAACTGTGCTGCAACGAGGATTTCGGGTGCGACTTCACCTGTTCTCCGGGGTGGAGTGCAAAGAACGATGTCAGCGCATCCTGCGAGTCTGGCCGGGATTGCAAGCATCAGCACGGTTGAAACGAGGGAAGCGGATCCGCCGGGAACGTACAGGCCGACCCGCGGGATTGCCCGCCATTGTCGCTGGCATCTCACCCCGGGTTCAGTCTCAACCGCAGATGGGGTGGGGATCTGAAGCCGGTGGAATGATTCGATATTCCTGGCTGCGATCCGAATGGCGTTCTTGATCTCGGCGCCCACCGCGCGTTCGGCCGTCTCAAATTCTTGCTCTGTCACCCGTGGCTGTTCGACATCGACGTTATCAAACGCAAGGCTGAATTTCCGCAGTGCGGAATCGCCGTTCTTGCAAACTTCATTCACGATCGTGCGCACGGACGGAAAGATGTCGCTGACGTCGGTTGAGCAGCGGGTTACAAGGAGATCGATCTCACGAGGGGACAAATCCTTCAACATGTAAGATTTCATGGTTCTCAGAGCGCAATCTTTTCGATAGGAACAACCACGATGTCTGTCGCGCCGGCCTGCTTCAGGTTCTCGATGACCTCCCAGAAGACTTCCTCGCCGACGACGGAGTGGATCGCGACCATATCGGGGGCGGCAAGAGGAACAACGGTCGGACTTTTCATTCCGGGAATCAGCACCTTCAGCTTGCTTACCGCCTCCAGCGGCGCATTCATCATTATATACTTTTTCCCTCTGGCGCTGAGTGTGCTTCGCACGCGCAGGAGGAGCTGGTCGATTGCCCGTTTTTTCGGTCCGGCCTTAAGCGAGGCACCATTCGCAACGAGTGCCGCTTCAGATTCCATGATTGTGTGCATTACTTCGAGACCGTTCATGCGCGCCGTGCTGCCCGTGGAAATGATATCGCACGTTGCATCGGCCACGTTGAGCGTCGGCGTAATCTCAACCGAACCGCTGATCTCGACGATATCGGAGGAGATATTATTCGATGTGAGAAAGCGTCTCAGTGTTGCCGGATAGGAGGTGGCAATTCGCTTCCCCTTCAATTGAGAAAGCCGTTTGATTTTTCCATTTTTCGGCGAGCAGAGAACAAGCCTGCATTTCCCGAAGCCGAGCTTCTGAATGATTTTGACGCGGGCATGTTTTTCCGCCAGGACGTTCTCACCGACGATACCGAGATCACTTACGCCATCCTGTACGTACTCCGGGATGTCGTCGTCGCGAACAAAAAGGACGTCGAGCGGAAAATTCATGCATGGCGAGAACAGCGAGCGCGTATGGAGCTCGAAATTCAAGCCCATCGATTTTAAGAGATTGACGGTTTCGTCGGTCATGCGACCGTCCCGTTGGACCGCCAGTTTCACGCGATTATTGTGTGCAGGCATACTTTAGTATAATAAAGTCGTTGATCAAAAAAAATTATTGTGTAACGCCGGTGCGTCGCAATGCGAGCCGGTAGCCGCCGGTCCCTTTTTTCACCCACCGTGCCACGCGCGCCACGGTCGTGGAACTCAGCCCCGTCTCATCGATGATGGTGGTATATGGAACGCCCCTTGCAAGCATGCGCGCCGCTTTCCATCGCTCTGCGAATTCCTTGATTTCCCCCTCCGTAAGCAGGTCCCGGAAAAATTTGCGTGCTTCATCGGTTGTCCGGAGACAAAGGATTGCTCGGTAGAGCATTTCGATATCGTTCTGTGAGGCTTTGCTCATAGTGCTTTAGTTAGATAAAGTATAGGGAATTTCGGAATGAATGTCAAGTCGGACGGGGTCGTGATGGTGGGAGTGATAACGAGTTTTCGTGCGACGGGGAGGGATGTGGCCTCCGGCATACGAGCCGCGTATGAACGGCGGCGTGGCCGCGGGTGGTTACTGCGGCTCTTTGCCTCCCTCAAATCGTGGACGGGTCAGCTATTCTTCGACGACAACTTTCTCCTTTGCTGCATCCTTCTTGCCGTTCTTGCGCCGGAAGGGTTTTTCGATCGGAGGGTTGTGGCCTGCCGGCTCTTCTTCGACATCGGGATAAGTAAAGATCTCGTACTTGTAGTTGCGAAGAATAATGTTCTTCCCCGCCCGTCCAATCACATACTGCGGCAGAAGAGGAATCTTCCCGCCGCCGCCGGGGGCGTCGATCACATAGTACGGAATTGCAAGTCCCGAAGTGTGCCCGCGGAGGTTGTCCATGATCTCCAGACCCTTGCTCACGGGCGTACGGAAATAATTCGTGCCCCTGGTAACGTCGGCCTGGTAAAGATAATAAGGGCGCACCCGCATGGCGAGCAACTTGCGCACCAGTTCCAGCATGACCGCCGCGTCGTCGTTTACGCCTTTCATCAGAACCGACTGGTTGCCGACCGGAATGCCTGCATCGGCGAGCATTTCGCATGCGCGTTTCGCTTCCGGCGTGATTTCCCATGGATGATTGAAGTGAGTGTTCACGTAGATCGGATGATATTTCCGGAGTATTTTACAGAGTTTTGGCGTAACGCGCTGTGGCAGCACGCATGGCATTTTTGTACCCAGGCGGATTATTTCAACGTGCGGGATCTCCCGCAATCCTTTGAGCACTCGTTCAAGGAGTACGTCTGTCAACATCAGGGGATCGCCGCCGGAGAGAATCACGTCGCGAATTTGCGGATGCTGGGCAATATAATCGATTCCGTCCTGAAGATACTTCATGTTGATCTTTGTCGAGTCACCGACCTTGCGCTTGCGGGTGCAAAAGCGGCAATACATCGAGCATTGACTTGTCGTCAGAAACAATACGCGGTCCGGGTACCGATGGACGATGCTCGGAACAGGGCTATGAGCATCCTCGGCGAGCGGATCCTCGAGGAGTCCATCCTCTTCCAATTCCTTGGAATCGGGGATGCATTGGAGCCAGATAGGATCCCCGGGGTATCGAATCAAACTAAGATAGTATGGATTGATCCGGATGTGAAATAACTTGTTCAACCGTTCCGCCATTTCCTGATTGAAACCAAATCGGTCTACCAAATCTTTTGCACTGTCAACACTTTGCCGCAGCAATTCCTGCCAAAGTTCCATAAATTACTTATGTGCTCCTCTATTGTGAGTAATATTTTCCATAAATGACAAGATCATCGCCCTGCCTGTAGTAACCTTTAATACAGGCGAGTTGCTGGAAATTCCGGGCGATATAGAATTTCCTCGTGCTTTCATACTTCGGTTGTGATGAGGTCTCCGCGATTAATAAGCGACCGCCTTTTGACTGTATGAGCTCATCGGTAAAGAGAATAAGTTGTTTTCCGACGCCTTGGCGCTGGAAGCCGGGTTTCACAGCGACCCAATAGAGATCATAGGTCCCGTGGGTGAGAGGAGTCGGCCCGACACAAATATACCCGGCTGCTTCTCCCGTGGCACTCACGGCAGTGTACAAATCATAATCTTGCTGGTTTGGGTCGCTCAGGAAGATGTCCATCAGTTCGAGTGCGGTCGCGATTTCTTCATCACTGAAGAAATTGGTGTCTTGCAGGATGCGTCGGAGAGGCGCGACATCTTCACGACGGAGTTTGCGAATTGTCATTCCGGTTTCGCCCATGGTTCAATAGGCCCGGTCGAGCGCTGATTCGACAATTTTTCCGACCATGTCATTGTAATTCAAACCGTAGGCAGTACAGGATCGGGCAAAGCCGGCATCATCCGAGATATCGGGATTCGGATTGACTTCAAGAACGTACGGCTGATGGTCTTTGCTCAGTCGCACATCGATGCGCGCATAGTCCCTGCAACCGAGAAGCTGGTATGACTGTAACGCCATTGCTTTGATGTTTGCCTCCAGGGCCGGCGGAAGGAGCGCCGGGCAAACGCCTTTCGTGTGCTCATACTCGTCGGTTCCCTTCATCCACTTCGCGTTGTATGTCACAATGCGCGGATACTGTTTCGGAAGAGTCGACATGTCGATTTCCGAGATGGGCATCACGACGGGCTTGCGGTTTCCGACCACTGCAACGTTGAGTTCCCGGCCGTCGATGTATTCCTCGACGAGCGCGGGTTGGTCGAACTGCTCGATAACATACCGGACACGTTTCCGCAGCTCGTTCAGGGTGTAGACCACGGACGCCGGCTCAATGCCGATGCTCGCGTCCTCCTCCGAGGGTTTTACGATGAGCGGATATTCAAGCTTCTCATCGAGCGAAATACGAAGCGGGCTTTTGATCAACTGGAAGTTTGGAGTCGGGATTCCATGATAGAGCAGAATTTCCTTGACGCGGACTTTATTCAGCGCAGTTCCCAATGTCATTGCATTCGATCCGGTGTAAGGGACTCCCATGAGCTCATAGATGCCCGCGATGTGCATCTCGTGGATTGATTTATTCCCGACACTCTCGCAGATGTTGAAGATGAGGTCGGGCGGCTCTTCCTTCAGAAAATCAATAAGACGGGAGAGATCTCCATCGACATTGAAGATGGCTGTCCTGTATCCGAGTGTTTGGAGAGCTCTTGAGATATCCTCTTTCTCTTCCAGCACGCCGACTTCCGACATATCGACGAGAACTTCCGCTACACCCTGAGCGATTTTGTCCCCCGCTTGCAGGAGCCCTTTCTCGGAGATGTAGTTCCTTCCGGATTTCAAAGGAGTGGTCGGCTCGTTGAAAATAATCGCGATATAGATTTTCTTCCTCATGAACACCTCTGGTGTTGTTGTGAATTGAATGAGACCATCTGACCGCCAAGGTTATATCGTTTTGCTGCAAGCGCAAGAACGGTTTGGATCAATTGATCATAGGAAATTCCTGCGGCGCGGGCCGCCTTCGGAAAACATGAATTGTCTTCCGGCTTTGGGAGAATTCCGGGGAGCGGATTCAATTCGAGAATATGCGGCCGATCGTGAGCGTCAAGGCGCACGTCGATGCGGCACCAGTCGCGACAGCGAAGCACGGAGTAGGCGTCCCTGCAGAGACGTTCAATGTCGGTTTGAAGCCCGGGCGGGATGTGCGCAGGGCACTGAAAAATTTTGAGAGGCGCGTCGGAACGATCCCAGATCCATTTAGCTTCGTATGAATAAATATGGTTTACCCCCGCGGGAAGAGAATCGAATTTAATCTCGACGATGGGAAGGACGTTTACGGCATCGTCGTTTCCCAGGAGTGCGACTGTGAATTCGCGCCCTTCCAGGTACTCTTCAACTATTGCGGGCTCATCGTACGTCGAGAGAAGTGACCGTACCTGCCTATGGAGCGAGGACTCTGTCCGCACAACGGATGAATTGAAAATGCCCTTGCTTGACCCTTCGTGCAGCGGCTTCACAATGCACGGCAGCTTTTGGGCAAGCGCGTCAAGGTCCCCCGGGCCCCTGATTACGGCAAATTTTGGAGTGGGAACACGGGCATACGTCAAGATTTCCTTCGCTCTGGACTTGTCAAGGCACAGGGCCAGGGTTAAGGGGTCGGATCCGGTGTAAGGGATTTGTAGGAATTCGAGCATTGCCGGAATCTGAGATTCGCGCGAAACGCCATGCATCCCTTCGGCAATGTTAAAGACAATGTCGGGTCGTTCTACCCGGAGACGGTCGAATGCATATTCATCGGCTTCGACCAGAGTAACGTTGTGGAATTCAGCAAGGGCGTCCCGCACAGCGTGGATAGTTTCCGGAGTGTCCCATTCGGCGTAGAGGTCTGTGACTCGTTGGAGTGTCGCGGTTGAAATAGCGACGTTCGCATCGGCAGGGATTCCACTTCGGCTTAAACTCGGAGGCTCCGTGGAGTCATCGGCAGCTTGTTGTGTTCCATCTTCCTTTTTCTCGTTGTACACAAGTGCAACGTGCAACGGAGAAGTCTCAACTGGAAGATCTATCAAATTTTTAATTAAATCCTCTTCGAAAGTTCAACATGAGCCAAGTGAACGTATCCCCACCTCATTTCACCGTTCACCCTCATATTAAATATAAACAATTTTAACAATTTGTCAAGAAAAAAGTGGATTTTTCCGGCACAAATCGAAGATTTCCTCTCGACGGCTGTCGGAGCAACATAGTCGTTCATCGTGGGCTGATGGTCGATGAATGTTCAACCGGCCTGGATGAGCTTGAGAGCATCGCGCATGTGTTCTTCAAAGTGCTTTCGCAAAGGTCGGTGTTCCGGCAAGCGCAGGTGCGGGTCATGATCGACAAGTTCGAAGGCGGCCTGACGTGCGAAGGCCAGGAGTTCGCCATCGGTCAGAAGATTGGCGAGTTGTAGTTCGGGCAGGCCGCTCTGACGGGTTCCGAAGAAATCGCCCGGACCCCTTAATTCCAGATCAATTTCAGCGATTTTGAAGCCATCATTGGTGTCCAGCATTGCTCTGAGCCGGCGTTCCGTTTTCCTCTGTTCTTCCTGTTCGTCGTCTACCGTTCCAATGGTCTGAGGTGATCGCTGGAGCCTCCTCATCCATTCGGGGGCCATGAGGATACAGTAAGACTGCTCTGCTCCGCGCCCAACCCGTCCTCGGAGCTGGTGCAACTGGGACAGTCCAAACCGTTCAGCATGTTCTATCACCATTACGGACGCATTCGGGATATCGATACCCACCTCGATGACGGTCGTAGCCACGAGAATATTCACTTTTTTCTCTTTGAACGCACTCATGATGGCGTCCTTCTCTTCAGGTCGCATCCGCCCGTGGATAAGCCCGATGTTCATATCGGCGAATACCTCCTTCCTGAGGAACTCATGAGCTTCGGTCGCTGCTTTCAGGTCGAGCTTCTCCGACTCTTCGACGAGCGGATAAACAAGGTATGCCTGTCTGCCTTGCCGGATCTGTTCACGAAGGAACTGATAGACGGAAGCGTGTTGGGATTCTGTTTTCAGGCTTGTCTTGATAGCCTTTCGGTTGGCAGGCAGCGACGTAATGGTGGAGACATCCAGGTCGCCGTAAATTGTCAGTGCAAGCGTGCGCGGGATGGGAGTGGCAGTCATCACGAGCATATCTGCATGCGCGAGGTGGCCGTGCGATGACACTCCCTTTTCCTTGAGCGCAATTCGCTGGGACACTCCAAAACGATGTTGTTCGTCGATCACGACAAATCCGAGCTTGGCGAATTCCACCACTTCCTGAATGAGCGCGTGCGTTCCGACAATGATATTCGCCGACCCGCGCCGGATGTCCAGAAGAATATCGTCGCGCAACTTCTTCTGTTGACCGCTTACCAGCAAGCGCACATTCACCGGGATATTATGAAGGAAGTTTGTCAGGGTACGGTAGTGTTGCTCGGCCAAAATTTCTGTCGGTGCCATAAAAGCAGCCTGATAGCCGTTATCCACGGAGATGAGCATGGCGATGAGCGCCACGATAGTTTTGCCGCTTCCGACATCGCCCTGCAGCAGCCGGTTCATCGGTTTGGAAGCCTTCATGTCCTGCGCAATTTCCTTGATCACGCTGACCTGAGCTTTGGTGAGCTTGAAGGGCAGGGAATCGACAAGCTGACGTGCGAGCTGGCTTTCCACATCGAACGAAATTCCGGGAAACTCGGTTTTTATGTTCTTCCTGCGTAATGCCAGCAAGAGCTGCATTGAAAACAACTCATCAAACTTCAATCGATGACGCGAGGATTCCAGAGCGTCCGGGGACTCGGGAAAATGAATCGAACGAAGCGCATCCGGAAGTGGGAGAAACTTGTTCTCGTCAATAAGGGATGGCGGCAGCCATTCTTGAACCGCACCAAGATATTCATCGAGAGCACCCCTGATGACGCGACGGAAGCCCTTGGTGTCAAGCTTGACTGTCCTCAGTCCTTCCGATGAGCTGTACTTGGGAACGATTCCTTTGGTGTGCAGGAATCCTTCAAAATCAGAGTCTTCGTCTCCGCTTGCCGCGAGGCGATCGATGCTGGGATGAACCATCTGAGGGCGGTTGCGAAAATCGGTGACCTTGCCGGAGACTGCCAGAATATCGCCGGGGTCAAACGCCTTCTGATAATAGCGAAGGCTTTGAAAGAAGATGAGAGAAATCGTGCCCGTTTCATCTCCGAGGGCAATGACGAAGCGTTGTCGCGGCGGACGTCCAATCGTATCGCGCGCACGCACGGTTCCAATGACGGTAACAAATTCTCCGGAATTGACAAGGCGGCGAAGGCTGCCGATTTTCTCAACCCGGCTAAGGTCGAGGTAATCTCTCGGGAAGTAGTAAAGGAGATCGCGAACGGTTTGAATGCCGAGATCTTTCAAGACGGCAGATCGCTTCGGACCGATGCCCTTTAAGTATTGAACCGGTGTATTTATGTCAGAACTGGCTTTGACCGTCGGGGGCATATGTCAGGAATTCATGTCGACATGCTACGATGAACTTCAAAATCCCGGCTGAGGGTGGTACAACGAATATCGGTCAGGAACGGATTGCCAAGACTTCTATGCTTCTCCCTTTGCATCACGCGTCATCAAATCCGAGGTGGCAATGATCGGGTCTTTATCCTCAAAAAGGACCTGGTAGACCTCGTTCACGATGGGCAATTCAACGTTGAACTTTTGTTCCAGATTGTAAACTGACTGGGTTGTCGCTACGCCTTCAGCGATCATGACCATCTCCGAGAGAACATCGCCCAGCCTTCTCCCTTTGCCAATCTCTTCGCCGACATGGCGGTTTCTGCTGTGCTTGCTCATACACGTTGCAATCAGATCTCCAATCCCGGAAAGCCCTGCGAACGTTGTCGGCCGGGCGCCCATGAGCGTCCCAAGCCGGGAGAGTTCGGCAGTCGCGCGGGTCATGATGGCAGCTTTCGTATTATCTCCGAATCCCGCACCGTCAGCAATACCCGCCCCGATGGCAATAACATTCTTGATGGAGCCGCCCAGTTCGACACCGCGGATATCATCGCTGGAGTACACGCGAAAATAAGGAGTTATGAAAGTCTGTTGAGCAAGCCTGGAGGTTTCTAGGCTCGTGGATGCAGCTACGACCGCCGTCGGTATGTGGCGGCTCACTTCCTCCGCAAAACTCGGTCCGGAGAGGGTTGCAACGTGGTCACTCCGGAGTGTCGGCAGCACATCAAAGAGAATCTCGGAGATCGTCATCAGGGAACCGTTCTCTATGCCTTTCGCGACGTTCACGACGACAACCTCGTGAAGGTCTTTCGACCGGAGCGGCGAAAGGGCCGAGCGGAGGAACTGCGTTGGCACGGCGGTCACGAGGATCTCGGCCTGGTCGGCGGCATACTCGATATCCCCGGTGACTTCCAAACCCGACGGAATTTGAACTCCCGGAAGAAACAAAGAATTCTCGTGCTGGTTGCGCATTGCTTCGGTGGCATCTGCATCATGGGACCAGAGAGTAACGCGGTGGGTGTTGTGAAACAGCAGGATTGCTAACGTTGTCCCCCAACTTCCAGCGCCTAAAACCGCAACCCGCATATTATTTCCTCAAGGGAGAAATGACCCGGGGATGAAAAAAGGATTCTATTTCTTCTTCAGGAGGGGATGGTGGGTCAAACGGTTCTCCGTTCCCTCGATCAGGCGTTTGATGTTGGAACGGTGCGTGTAGACGAGCAAAAGCGACAGACCGATACTGAAGAAGATCAGCGTGTGGTAGCCGTACAACTCGGCATGGAAAATATTGTGACGGAACAACATCGCCAGTGGAAATGAGAGAGCCGCGCTGATTGAGCCGAGAGACACATATCGAGAAATAGTGAACACCAGAAGAAAAACGCCGAGCGCAACCAGTAATTCAACGGGCGCAAGGGCAACCAATACACCTCCGGCAGTCGCAATTCCTTTCCCGCCCCGGAAACTGCTGAATGCGGTCCAGATGTGACCCAGAACCGCGGCACAACCGGCGATGATCCTGATAACGGTGATGTCTTCGAATGGCGTACGATTGTTGAAGGGAATAGGACCGTACATCAGTTTCGTTACCAGCATCGTTGCGACATATCCCTTGAAGATATCGATAGCGATGACGAGCACCCCGATTTTCCAGCCAACGACACGAATGACGTTTGTGCCGCCGGCGTTTCCGCTGCCGTGGTTACGTATATCGATTCCATGCGTCAGCTTCGAGACTATGATGCTTGTCGGGATTGATCCGACAAGATAGCTCAGCATAATAACGACACCTAATGGCAGCATTTCACTTGTTCCCTTATGTTAAAGAAGTCCATATCTTATATAAATTACGAAAATATTGATGAAAGTCAAGAACTCATCCTATGCGAAGAAACGCTGTGCAATCAGCCCCGCCAGTGCCAAATCCTCGGGTGTGGTGATTTTGATGTTTTCGTAGCTTCCTTCAACGATTTTGACCTTCCCTCCGATTCGTTCCACCAACATTGCATTGTCGGTTCCGATGAAATTGTGAGATGCAGCATCTGCATAGGCCTTGCAGAAGAGGTCAAATTGAAATGCCTGAGGGGTCTGGGCAAGCCAAGCCTGATCCCGGTTCATCGTCGTTTCCACAAAAGCGTTTGCGTTCGACACCTTGAGTGTGTCCTTCGCTCGAACTGCGCAAATAGCTGCTCCGTATTCGCAGGCGGCGAGCGCCACCGAATGGATCAACTCCGGACGAATGAATGGCCGGACTGCGTCATGAATAAGGACGATATCTATACGGTGTTCCCGCAATTTTTCGATTCCCTTCCAAACGGAATCCTGACGGTATACTCCGCCTTCGACAACGTGAACAGCCTTTGATAGCTCGTGAAGGCCGACAAGGCTCTCCACCATCCGGACGTCTTCAGCCCTGGCAGAAACCACGAGGCGATCTACAACCGGTGAACGCTCAAACACCTCGATTGTGCGGACGAGGACGGCTTTCCCCTGCAACTCTAGAAATTGTTTCGCAGGCGATGTCCCCATCCTCGTTCCCGCGCCGCCGGCTGCAATCACCACGCCAATATTTTTACCGTTGAGCACCGGATGCGCTCACAGTATCAGCATCGCGTCGCCGTAGCTGAACATCTGCCACTTCTCTTTGATTGCTTTCTTGTAGGCTTTCATCACAAAGTCTCTTCCTGCAAAGGCACAGATCATCATGAGCTGCGTTGATTCCGGGAGATGAAAGTTCGTGATGAGGTGGTCCGCGACCTTGAAGTCGTACGGCGGGAAAATGAATTTGTCCGTCCACGCCCGGTTGGCTTTCAGGTGACCGGTGGTCGTTACCGAAGATTCTGACGCGCGCGCGCTGCTGGTCCCGCACACGAAAACATGTCCCCGGTGGTCGATAGCGTGGTTGACCTCACGCACGGTCGTCTCGGGGATTTCATAGTACTCGGAGTCCATCTTATGTTTTGACAGGTCTTCAACTTCAACCGCGCGGAATGAGCCGAGCCCCAGGTGGAGAGTGATAGGAACCACTGTGGCGCCTTTTTGTTCGATTTGACTAAGGAGACGCTTCGTGAAGTGGAGTCCGGCTGTCGGCGCGGCAACAGAGCCGATTTGTCGCGCATAGACCGTCTGGTATGATTCTTTGTCATCCTCTTCGGATTCCCGTTTTATGTAGTAGGGAAGCGGAGTCTTGCCAATACGCTCAATAATCTTGTACAAGTCTCCTTTGAAATTGAATCGCATCGTGCGCCCGCGCGATGTGGTATTGTCGACGACTTCACACCAGATTTTTCCATCATCGAAGTAGATCTTATTTCCGATGCGAACTTTCCTCGCGGGGTCGACAATGACATCCCATATATTCTCCTCTTTGTTTAATTGCCGGAGGAGGAACACTTCGATTTTCGCGTTCGTTTTTTCCTTCCGCCCGATCAGCCGGGCAGGGAACACTCTCGTTTCGTTAACGAGGAGCGCATCTCCCTTTTTGAAGTATTCAACGATATCGGAAAACCGTCGCTCCACGATACTCTCATCCGCTCGGTTCAATACCATGAGTCGGGCGGAATCCCTCGGTTTCGAGGGAAACTTCGCCACGAGATTTCTTGGGAAAGGATATTGAAAATCAGAAAGTTTCATTGTGTATTACCATCCGTTATGAAGTGAGATGAAATAAGTAATCACGCGCTTGACCTTGAGAGTGCGTTTCATTTCCCGGAACGTTTTTTCTTCCCGCGGGTCGCCTGAATTGCGGCCTGTGCCGCAGCTAGCCGGGCGATGGGAACACGGAAAGGAGAACAACTGACATAGTTCAACCCGATCCGGGCGCAGAACTCGATCGAGCGCGGGTCTCCGCCGTGCTCGCCACAGATGCCGACTTTCAGGTCGGGCCGTTGTTTGCGTCCTTCGGTGACGGCGATCTCCATCAACCGGCCGATGCCCTCAATGTCAATTGACTGGAATGGGTCTTCCGGAAGGATCTTCTTGTCGATGTAATCCTTCAGGAACGAGCCGATATCGTCGCGTGAAAAACCGAAGCCCATCTGCGTGAGGTCGTTCGTGCCGAAGGAAAAGAACTGTGCACTTGCCGCTATCTTGGAAGCCGTCAGGGCGGCGCGGGGTATTTCAATCATCGTTCCGACAAGGTGGGGGAGCGCTTTCATGTTGAATTTGGCCAGCACTTCCTGATACACTTTCTCGATGATCTTGAATTGGTGGTCAAGCTCGGTTACGGTGCCGACAACCGGAATCATGATCTCCGGAAATGGTTTCTTCCCCGCCAGCAACAGCTCGGCCGCAGCCTCGAAAATCGCCCGCACCTGCATTTCCGTTACTTCCGGATAGGTGACGCCAAGGCGAACTCCGCGGTGCCCCATCATCGGGTTACTTTCGTGCAGCGCTGACGCCCGCGCATTGAATTCATCCGCTGTGATGCCGAGACTTTTCGATAGCCGCGCACGCTCATCTTCCCGGTTCGGGATGAACTCGTGCAATGGAGGGTCGATGGTCCGGACAGTCACCGGAAGGCCGTCCATGGCTTCCAGCGTCCCCTTGATATCGGCTTTCACATGCGGAAACAGTTCGTCCAGAGCTGCTCTTCGTTCGCGTTCTGATTTTGAAACGATCATCTTGCGTAGTTTAAATAGGGGTTCTTCGGATCCTTTGCCGTAAAACATGTGTTCTGTGCGGAACAACCCGATGCCTTCAGCTCCGAACGCCCGCGCTCTGGCGGCGTCCTCGGGCGTGTCGGCATTCGTTCGGACCTTCAGCTTGCGGACCTGATCGCACAACTTCAGGAACGCAACGAAATCCGGATTATCCTCCGCCGCCTTCATCATCGGTAGTGAACCGGGATAAACATATCCCTTTGACCCGTTCAACGTCAGCCAGTCGCCTTCCCGAATGACGGTTCCCTCTGTTACAAATTGTTTTGCATGGTAGTCTATCTTGACGGATGCTGCGCCAACGATGCAGCATTTCCCCCAGCCTCGGGCCACAAGAGCCGCATGACTGGTCATCCCTCCGCGCGCCGTGAGAATTGCTTCCGCGGCCCGCATGCCCTCTACGTCCTCGGGGTTTGTCTCGTCGCGGACAAGGATAACTTTCTTGCCCGACCTCTGCCATGCGACAGCGTCGCTCGCTGAGAAAACCACCTGGCCTGCCGCCCCGCCGGGGCCGGCCGGCAACCCTTTGGCAATCGGTCGCGCGACGATCTCGGTCTTTGGATCGATGATCGGATGGAGAAGTTCGTCGAGCTGTGAAGGGGTGACGCGCAAAACGGCTTCTTCCTTTGTGATCAATCGTTCACGATACATATCGAGTGCCATCTTGACCGCCGAGGGGCCGTTGCGTTTGCCGACGCGGCACTGGAGCATCCACAGGCGCTCTTCCTGGATAGTGAACTCAATGTCGAGCATGTCCCGGTAATGACGCTCGAGCCTTCTCTCGATGGCATGCAGCTGCTTGTAGGCCTTTGGCATCGCGACTTCGAGTGATGGAAGATGCCTGTTGTGCTCCGACTTGCCGACCTCGTTGATGGGGTTCGGAGTTCGAATGCCCGCGACGACATCCTCGCCCTGGGCGTTCGATAGCCATTCTCCATAGAAATGGTTGTCGCCCGTAGCCGGGTTTCTCGTAAAGGCTACACCGGTCGCCGAAGTTTCTCCCATGTTGCCGAACACCATTGCCTGAACGCTTACCGCCGTTCCCCAATCATCCGGAATTCCTTCAATCCGCCGGTATGAAATTGCGCGCTTTCCGTTCCAGCTTGAAAACACTGCACCGATGCCGCCCCACAACTGTTCCATCGGATCTTCCGGAAATGGCTTGCCCAGCACTTCCTTTACTTTCATTTTGTAAATCTCAACCAATTCCTTCAGATCATCCGCCGACAACTCGGTATCCTGGTGTACTCCTCGCCGCTGTTTCATTTTTTCCAGTTCCTTCTCGAGCTGATGACGTATCCCTTTCTGTTCTTCGGGTTCCAGGCCGGCTGCCTTTTCCATGACGACGTCGGAATACATCTGGATCAGTCTTCGCTGCGCGTCATAGACAAAACGCGGATTGCCGGTTTTCTTGATGAGTCCCTCCCGCGTCACGTCATTCAGGCCGATATTCAATACCGTTTCCATCATTCCAGGCATGGACTTTCGCGCGCCAGAGCGAACGGAGAGCAAGAGAGGCGTCTGTTTTTCCCCAAAACCGGCTCTCATGATTTTTTCAATCTGTTTCAATGCTTTGTCGAGCTGAAGCCGGAGCTCCTTCGGGTAACTCTTCTTGTGCTTGTAGTAGTACGTGCATACTTCAGTCGTTATCGTGAATCCGGCGGGGACGGGCAAGCCGATGTTTGCCATTTCGGCAAGGTTCGCACCCTTTCCACCGAGCAATTCTTTCATCTGGGCTTTACCGTCTGCCCGACCGTTTCCAAACGAGTAAACATATTTATGTGCCATGGTTGTAGCTTTCCTTCTCTGTGTATGTATTTGATGTGCTTTCAAGTGCGGCAAGAAAATGCCGTAAGATGCCTTGAGTTAATGGATTGTGAAAATCTTTCATGCGTTCGGGATGCCACTGAACGAGGAGAAAAAATGGCCGGGACAAAGAATCCCGGAACTCCAGCGCTTCGGCGATCCCATCATCAGAACGAGCAACCACCCTCAGGTCGTTCCCGGGTTCCGCCGCTGCCTGGTGGTGGGACGAATTCACTTCTCCTTCAGGGATACCTGAGAATTGTGCAAGAAGACTGTCGTGATCGATGTTCACCACGTGCCTTTGTTCAACCTCATTTCGCACCTGATGGATCGTAGAGCCGATTTCGTCCAGGTCCGGAATGAGCGTACCCCCGAAGTGGACGTTTGCCAGTTGCAAACCCCGGCATATTCCTAACAAGGGCATTTGGTGCTCTAGCGCCAAATCGATTGCCGACCGTTCAAAATCGTCACGCTTACGGTCAACATGTCCGAGTTTAGGATGTTTCACGTCGGCGCCGTAGAGAAAAGGGTCAACATCGCCGCCGCCGGTGAGCAACAGCCCGTTGCAGTTTCTCAACTCCTGAAGATTATCGTTTTTGTACGAGAGTATCGTCGTTCGTATCGACGCATCTCCCCGTTGTAACCAATCGAGATACTGCTGGAGTTTATGCTCGGAACCCATATTGTCGGTGATACCGATGATCATGCTAGTGCCCCTACAACTAGTTCTGTTGTACAAGTCTGTCGAGGATCTTATGAAATTCTGTTTCTTTGTCGACAATCCGCGCTTCGATTTCAAGGTACCACAGGGGAGGAGATGTCAGACTCTCCGCCTGTCCGGCTGAGAGCAAACGGGCGGCATCCTTTTCTGTTGTAATGATAAAATCCGGTTCATGCTGATTGAATGAGTTATGAATGGTCCGCACGTCCGACTTTGTGAACCTGTGGTGGTCGCCGAACCTAATGAAATCCGCGACGTTCAATCCAATCGACACGAGAGTATCTTTGAACAACCCCGGCCTGGCGATGGCACAGAAGGCGACACACGATTTTCCCGCTACTTCATTCAAGGCCCATGAATCTTCTCCCCCGATCCGGCGTATCCGTATTGGAACAAATTCAACCTTGAGCTGCAGGGCGCCTGGAATGTCGAACGGCAATTGCGGCATGCCGCTCGAAGGTCGGCAAAAAGCAAGCACCTGCGCCCGTTTAAGTGCACCCAATGGTTCACGACGTCTTCCAGCAGGCAACATCCGGGTGGCCGGCAATGACTCCCGGGCATCCACCATTACGATGTCGAGATTTCTTCCGAGTGCGCGATGCTGAAATCCATCATCCAGCAGGATAATTTCGGCTCCGTGTCCGGTCGCTGCCTGTTCTGCGGCCCGTGCGCGCTCAGGATCGACCAGCACAGTTACCTGAGAAAATTTTCTCGCTATCTGATACGGCTCATCACCGAGCATTGCAGCGTTGCCGCGGTCGGTATCATTTCCGGCCACGGAAACGGGTCCGTGTGATTTTCGTTTGTACCCCCGGCTCAACACCGCGACTTTTTTTCCTTTAGCGACGAAGTATCTGATTAAGTATTCAACAAACGGCGTCTTACCTGTTCCCCCGACCGTGATGTTGCCGACGGAAATCACCGGAACGCGAACACGTTGAACACGGAAGAGACCGTTATCATAACAAATATTGCGGATCCACATGATGAAACCGTACAACCACGATAACGGCAGCAGGCATGATTGCCAGTCTTTCGCAGAACGCATTATTCCGCCGCACCCGGACTTCGTTCAGCCATTGAAAGAATCGTCTCGGCCACTCGCACAGATGCTCCGGGGGTTCCGAGTTGTTGCCGCGCATCGGCGAGGTTGTCGGAAATTTCCCGGCTGCGATTTTTGTCTATCAGCAGATCTGCCGCGGCAGAAGCAAGGCGACGGGGATTCAACCTGTATTGGATGAGTTCGGGCACCACCTGCCGGCCGGCAACAATGTTTACCAATCCGATGGTCTTGATGCGAACAAACATGCGGCCGATGATGTACGTTAGCCATGAGGTCTTATACACCACAATCATCGGCGTCCGAAAACACGCGGTTTCAAGCGTCGCAGTTCCGGATGTGACGAGTGCTACATCGGAGTTTGCCATAGCGTTGTAGGTGGCGTTGAAAATGAGCTGCACCGGAAAATCGTCCCGCAAAAAGGATTTGACGTACTCTGCATCAAGCACCTGTGCAACGCCGACGACGGTCTGGATATCGAATTCAGCCTGCAGCAACCTGGCCGCTCCGAGCATGACCGGGAAAATCCGTTCAATTTCCTGTTTTCGGCTTCCGGGGAACAGCCCGAGTGTGAGTTTGTCCCGCTGGAGGGCGTACCGCTTGCAAAAGGCATCGCGGCCCTGTGGCTCATCCAATTCCTCGAGCAGCGGATGTCCGACAAATTCCACATCAATCCCTTCTTTCTCGTAGATCTGCTTTTCGAACGGAAGCACAACCAGCATCTTATCGATCACACCTTTCATTTTTCTGACGCGACCCGGGTTCCACGCCCACACCTGCGGACTAATATAGTACACGATCTTTATGTGCTGCCTGCGCGCGATATCGGCAAATCGCAGGTTGAACCCGGGGTAATCGATGAGCACAAGGACGTCGGGCCGCTGCAGAGTGAGCAGTGCCCCGAGGGTTCGCTCGACGGACCGGAGCAGCGGCAGGTGCTGGATCACTTCCCAGAAGCCCATCACCGAGAGCTCGCGAACGTGGTACACCAGCCGCATACCCTCGCGCTGCATCTTATCACCGCCAATGCCAAAGATATCGATGCCGGGTCGACGCCGCCTCAACTCCCGGACCACGCCCGCCCCGTGCAGGTCGCCGGACGCTTCCCCCGCGATTATCATGATGCGCACGAGTTATCCCCGGATGTACCAGAGTGCAAACACCGCCGCCGTGAGCAATGTTATCGCCTGCAGCGTGCGTTTCTCTGAGATGAACCCGCGCTTCCAATCAATCTCCGGCTGGGGATTGTTTTCAGCGACGTATTTTTTCAGCGTCGGAACGAATCTTGGTACCGAACGGCGGTACCGTTCATATTGAACCTCGAACTTGACTGCAAGATGCTGCTCTTCCAGACTCACGATCATGGAGTATTCCCACGTAAAGAACACAAGAGCCAGAGCAGGAAGCCAGGGAAACAATGCGAACGACATAACGCCGAAACCGACATACACGATGATGTTGCCGAGGTACAGTGGATTACGCACGTACGCGAATGGTCCCGTTGTAATGAGAAACGTCCCCCCGACACGGTCGGTCGTGCGTGTTTCACTTCCGGCAATAGCGACACCCCACAACCTCAGGAACTCTCCAGCGACAACGGCCGCCAAGCCGGTCGCGATGCTTTCCAACGATGGCTGCGCAAAAATGGCCATCACGAGAAGGAATGGGAATGGGATGTAGCTTCTATATTGAAATAATCGTTCACGAATATCCATAGTATACCGGCCTTATTCGCCCATGAAGGCTTCGCGGCGGGCAAGCTCAGCCCGACGTCGTTTTCGGAAACCGAGGCGATTCGCACGTGTGCCGCGAGCGGCGAGCAATTCCTCTAACCGTTGCCTGACATCGCCGAATGTTCTGTACTCGAAATAGGGGATATTTTCTTGACGGCAGTGCTTCAATAATTCGTCCTTTGCGAACACAATATCGGCATATTGCACTGGGCAGCGGTCGGAATATCCTTCGCCGATATAGACAAGCACATCGGTGTCGCCCGCCAAACTGAGCATGTGATTGCGCTTGCAGCAGGCGCATCGGTCGCAGACTTCATCCGTATGGGGAAACGACGGAACGAGCCGGACGTTCGGCGAACCATCTGCCGGGACCAGGTCGAGCGTGTTTGCGAGAAATGGAACATGGCCGAGCCCGTAGCGATTGAGTATCCGTTGAATGTAATAGTCCATTCCGTCGCTGACGATCGTACACGCGAACTCGTTTGCGCGGCAAAAATCAATAAATGAGGCAAAAGTCGAATCGATTTTCCGGGAATCGAGAAACGCATCCAGAGCGGTCTTATCGACAAGACCGCATGCGTTCGATTCACGACGAAAACACTCTACTGCCGACAGCTTTTCTTCGCGGTAGAGTCGAATGAATTCAAGACACTGCTTCCCTCCAAATGTCTCAAACAGGGCGTCGCCGACGTCTTCACATGTGATGGTGCCGTCGAAATCAATGAAGATCTTGATGTTTGACGGAGATGTCGTTGTTCCATGGTTCAACGTTACAACCCGGTGGTGACTATCGCAGACTGGACGCGCGATTCTTCATTGAAGCGAACTGTGACGATCTTGGACACGCCCTCCTCCTCCATCGTGACACCGTACAACGCCTGGGCCGATTCCATCGTCCGCTTATTGTGGGTGACGACGATAAATTGCGTGTTATTTGAGAACTTTTTCAGGATCCGCGTGAACCGGTCGATGTTTGAATCATCGAGCGGGGCGTCCACTTCGTCGAGAATGCAAAACGGGCTCGGTTTGACGAGGTAGATTGCGAAGAGCAGGGCAATCGCCGTCAGGGTTTTTTCGCCGCCCGAGAGCAGGTCGATCGATGTGGGCCGCTTGCCCCGCGGTTTGGCAATGATCTCAATGTTCGCCTCGAGCGGGTCGACGCCCTCTTCGAGTTTCAGATCGCATTCGTCGCCCTCCTGGAACAATTCTTTGAAGGTCTTGATGAAGTTCTCGCGGATTTTTGAGAATGTTTCCAGAAACTTTCTTTGTGCGGTATTGTTAATTTCCTCGATGGTGTCGAGGAGCGTCTTTTCCGCCTCGATGAGGTCGTCGCGCTGCTGCGTCAGGAACGTGTAGCGCTCGCTTTCAGTTTTGAATTCATCGAACGCCGCAAAATTGATGGCGCCGAGAGTACGGATTCGTTCCTCAAGACTCTTCACTTCGTCCCGCAGCTGGGCAAAATCAACCCACTCATCCTCAGCGTACGTTTTGAGCTGAAGGTCGATCTTAAATTCTTCTTGAGCCCGTTGTTTCAGGTGCTCCATGTTCGACTTCAGCTCCGAAATTTTCATCTCGAGATCGTGAACCGCAGAGAGAGATGAATCGTGCATTCTGCGTTCGTCTTTGATCTTCAATTCTATGCGATGGAGCTCATTGCGGTCGGTCGTGTATCCGTTCTCGATTTCCTGTTTTCGTTGTTCCTGGGCAACGAATTCATTTTCGAGATCGCCCAATTCCTTCGTGTGCGTTTCAACGTCGGCGCTCAGGCGTGAGATTTCATCTCTGGCCCATGTGATTTCTTCATCGCGGCGTGCGAGAGTCGTTTGGATGTCCGATTGAGTGGCAACGGCCCGCTCGATGTCGCGCCCGGTGTTGCGTGCATCGCTCTGAAGTCGAACGACTTTGATTTCGAGCTCGTTGACAACCTTCGTCTCTTCGGTCAGATGCAGTTCGGCTACTTCCAGCTCGTGAGAGGCGACGGCAGATTCAGCGTCGGAGTCCGACTTGCGCCGTTCCAGCTCGCGGAGCTCAACCACAAGCGTCGCGTGTCCATGCTGGAGTGCGTCAATTTCCTGCTCAAGGAGTCCCTGTTCCTGTTGGTTCCGGTCGATGCCGTCCTGTGCGCGCTTTTTCTCGAATACTACCTGGGCGATCCGCATTTCTATCGCGGCCGTTTCCTTCTCGATAGCCTTGACGGCGCTGATATACGGTTGCATGTCGCGCGCATCGTGCGCCTGGACTGCCGCGGTGGCCTGGGCATGAAGGGCGTTGAGTTCGTTGTTCAGCTGGTCGATCTCCTGTACGAGTGTAGCGATTTGCTCTTCTTTTCCGATCCATCCGACTTCATCGGGCCGCTGGCCGCCGCCGCGAACCAATCCGGCGCTGGTTACCATCTGGCCATTCTCAGTGACGCAGCAGACCTGCGTCATCGAGCGAAGAACGGATTCTGCTTCCTGGAATGTCTTGACGAGAACAATGTCCTTCAGGAGAAAGTCGACCAGGTTGCGATACGGGGCGGGAGCTTCAACGACGCCGGTTGCCCATGTGAGCCCGCGGATTTTCTTCGACGACCGGCGAACTTTCGGAATACGCTGCAGACAAATGAACGTGGCCTTACCCTTATCCTGTTTTCTCAGCTCTTCGATTGCCGCGGTAGCATCTTCCTCGCGCGGGGCAATGAGAAACGAGGCGGTTTCACCCAGCGCTGCCTCGACGGCAACGCGATAGGGCTCGGGGACTTTCACGACATCGGCGACGGCAGCGAGTTTCTTCTTTTTCCAGTTTTCACTCGAGAGGAGATACTTTGCCGCTTCGGAAAATCCTTCGTTGCTGACAATTAATCCGCGGAGAAAATCGGCTTTTTCTTTTCGCCGCTGGATCTCGTTCTTCGTCTCGAGCATTTTCTTCTGCAGCCGGTCGATCTCTTCCCTCAGTTGCTTTTTCGAATTTTCCTGCTCGAACATCTGCATCTCCGATTCTACGAACCGGCGCCGGAGTTCATGGTCTTCATTCGTCAGCTGTGCGATGAGCTCTTCATTTTTCTGAATGTCGGACTCGTACAACTGGATTTCCTCGGCCGAACGCTCTATGCGGCCTTTCAAATTGTCGATCCGCGCCTTCAAACGTTCCTGTTCCCCGCGCTTCTCGACGGTTGCATGGGCAAGGCCAAGAACTGCATCGTTGAGAGATTGCACGCGGGCACGCGTTGTTTCGACCTGTTTGGCGGCCGCGAGGTAATGTTGCTTCGACTGTTCATAGAGTGCCTGCGACTCCTGGACCTCGCGTCCGAGCTGCTCGGCCCGCGACCGCAGGGTTGCGCATTCTTGCTCTAGCTTATCCTTCTGCGCGAAAAGCGCTGTTTTTTCCTGCTCGTAGCGCTCGAGGTTGTTTTGCAGAGAAGCCCGCCGCTCTTTGGCAATCAGGATCTGGTTCTCATGAAAATGGAGGGTGTCCCGTTCTTTTTCCAGGATTGCATTTGCTTCTGCTAATTGTCGTTCTGTTTCATTGAGAGCGGAACGCAATCGGTCGAGTTGGTCTTCTTCGAGCTGAAGTGTTTCATCGATTTTGGTTTTGTCGGATGCGGCAAGCCCGTACTTCTGTTCAAGTGGCTCCAGGCGTGTGTGGATGTAAGCAAATTCGCGTTCGAGAAGGTCGACCTGGAGTGTCTTCAACCGCTGGGACACATCGTTGTACTGTTCCGCTTTCTTTGCCTGGCGTTCCAGCGAATTGACGGTTTTTTGAACCTCCTTCACAATGTCGTTGACCCGCACGAGATCCTGCTGAACGCTATCGAGTTTCCGGATGGCTGCCTTCCGGCGGAACTTGTATTTCGTGACGCCGGCGGCTTCCTCAAAAAGCCTTCTCCGTTCGTCGGTTTTGTCGCTGAGGATCGTTTCCACCATCTTGAGCTCGATGACCGAATAGGCATCCGCGCCCATGCCGGTGTCCATAAACAGATCCAGGATGTCCTTCAGCCGGCAGGGGACTTTGTTCAGGAGATATTCGCTCTCACCCGAGCGGAACACCCTGCGCGTGATAGTCACTTCAGAGTATTCCGTCGGCAGGATGCCCTTGGTGTTTTGTATCGTCAGCGAAACTTCCGCCAGGCCGAGGGGCTTGCGGTTCTTTGTGCCGTTGAAGATGACGTCTTCCATCGTATCACTGCGGAGCGTGCTGTACCGTTGTTCACCCAGCGCCCATCGGATTGCGTCGACGATATTCGTCTTTCCGCAGCCGTTCGGACCGACAATCGCCGTCACGCCCGCATCGTACTTCAAATTGACACGCTGCGCGAACGACTTGAATCCGATTATTTCAAGATTTGACAGATACATGGCGTTCCTTTACATGGAGGGGTGAACTGATTGGAAAAGATATTTCAGATAAATGGATGTCGACCGCGTATAATCAAAGTATCCGTATAACGCAGTTACGCAAACGAGAACCAGCAAAATCCCCACTGCGTAGACTTTCAGCGGAAATGCATCGTAAATGATTGACACGCCTTTGAGCAATCTCATGAACACCCACGCGTTCACGATGACCAGCAAAACGGCCACCGGAAGAACGTACATTTCGCTTTCCATAATGCGGTAGAGAATCATGGCGAGCGGAATGAGAATGACATACGGCAACATGGACCAGACTGTGATGGATACTGCATGATACATGTAGACATGTGTCCGCACAATCATGGCGAGAATTTTTACCAGTGCGATCAGGAAGAGAATTTTCAATAAAACAAGTCCCGAAATGACAAGAATGAACATTGTCGGATGCCACACCAATTGAACGAACCATGCTTTCAACGGATCACTCATGAACTGACTGAGGATGTTGTCCCACAGGATGCTTTCCCGGTAATGGGAGAAGATGCTCGAGAGTATGATTGCCCATGTCACCGAGACAACAGCCGCCAGGAAAAGAGAATGGGTCATCGCAATGACCCTCTGGTCGCGCACATCGGCAAAAAAATTGTACGTCCGGAAGAGCGAGCGGTTGACACACTCACGGAACCGGCGGTTGCTGTTGTACAGGAATGCGAATGACAGCAGCACCACAAGCCCTGCGAGCACGTAGGATATCGGTGCGCTCGGCGCGTAATTGCCGACGGGGAGCGCCTGCAATTTTTCTCCGTTGAAGAGCGCGCGCGCAACTTCAAACGCGGGACGCTTCTCGCGGTCATAGCTCACAATTCCCATTGATTGAAGATACGGATCATTCGCATGCGTCGTGAGGGCGGGCCGGTCATCGCGCCAATCACTGAACGACCAGAGAACGCTGCCGGCGACTTTTGAATCCTTCATCGCATCATAAAAAAGCATGATGGACCGGGCCTGAGCTTCCATCGAATTGGGGTCGCTGTACCCGTTTTGATTGTCCGGTTCGATGTTCTTGCCGTATCTCCCGACGATTATCGGTTTATCGGGGTACTGCAACTGACTCTGTTTCAGGAATTCCCGGAACTCCTTTACGTCGTCGCTGTAGATGTTGAGGACGACAAGGTCGACATACTCGAAGCACCGGTCGTGCAGGTTGTTCGTTGCAAAGTACACATACCGGTCGTCGACCGATTTGACCGTGTTTCTCGCATTGTTGACGTAATCGCACGCCGAGGAGGATGTTTGCTCGAACTCGTTACCGATTCCCCATGCTGTTATCGACACGTGATGCCTGTCGCGGGCGACCATTTCTTTGATATAATTCAACGCCTCATCCTGGAAATACTCCTTTGACAAAATTTCCCCCGGGACGTTGGCGAGAGGCATTTCCTCCATAACGAGAAGACCGTACCGGTCACACAAGTTGAGCACGTAGGGATGAGGAGGATAGAGGAAACGAATGAGATTCGCCCCGAGGGATTTCACCATGGCGATGTCACGCTCCATCGCGTCGTATGTCATTGCAGATCCAAAACTCGGGTGGTCTTCGTGCCACAAAATCCCTTTCAGAGGCGTGAGTGTATTGTTGACGTAAAGTTTACCGTCTCCCCACCGCAATTCCCGTACGCCGAAATCAAAATCATACTCATCGAGCAACGTGACTTCCTTGTTCACGACTCGCACGATCCGGCATTTCAAGACATACAGATCGGGGACTTCCGGCGACCACAATTTCAGTGTGCCGATAGAGACCTGTCCGTTCACGGGAACCGGCTTATTCGCCTGGGGAACAAACGGAACGACGCCGCCCTGACCGGTGAGATTGCCGCTCAATTTATCGAAGGCTTCAACCTGAAAGCCGATGAATGAGTTTGCCTCGGACTTGATTCCGGAACCGCGGTCCATAATCTCCGCGTGAACGCCGATGGTTGCTGACGAGCGGTCGGCGGCGAGACTGGTTTTTGCCTCCGCCAGCTCGACAAATAATTTCGGTGTGGCAAGGAAGTAAATGTCGCGAAAGATCCCGCCGTATGTTCTCCATGCGCCCACCTGTTGGCGCAGCGGAAATGTCGTCCTCGGTGTCAGCTCATTATCGACCGAAATCTGAATCGTGTTTTCTTTTCCCACCTGTAATGTATTCTGGGGGACGGGTTGCACGAAGGAGGAGTAGCCGCCCGTATGACGCCCGACGAAGTTTCCGTTGATGGTCACGTCGCACTGGTAATTGATGCCGTAGGCGACAAGAGAGAAGGAGTACCTGTCAAGCATCTCGGGGGTGATGTCGAATGTCCGTCGAAAAGTGACTTTCCCGGTCCAATCGTACGCGCTCGGGACCGTGACCGTCCGCCACTCTTTTCCGTCGGTTGAATAATGCCACTCGCCGGAGAGGTCTATTTTGGTTCGAGTCGGCGTGTCGGGAAACATGCCGGCATCGGGTCCGGTTCGCGTCGCCTGACCATTTTCAAAGAATCTTGCCTGTGAGAATCCCGCTGTGGAAAGGAGGGTGAAAATCAGCGCGGTGTGAGAAAACCTGCGCAAGGCGAGTCTATATGAGTTGATATCGATATCTATGAGTCTCTGACTCTTGTCAGGTGTCTAATTTGGCCCGAAAAGGGCAATTTCCCTGTTAAATATAACAAAAAATGAAGCGGAAAGCAATGAATATGTGAAGGATATGAAGAAAATCTTGAAGGAAGACAGCCTTTCCCCGCTATCCATCGGGGGAAGCGGGGTACAGCGGGAAAGCCAGCCTTGCGGCCGGCCTCCCATGTAAGCCAGGCCTATTTCTGCGATTCTACTGCCGCCTGTACGATTTTGACAAACGCATCAGACTTCAGGCTCGCCCCGCCCACGAGCGCGCCGTCAATATCGGTCTGCGACAGCAATTCCACCGCGTTTTTGTCGTTGACGCTACCTCCGTATTGAATAACGATCTTCTCCGCAATCGCCCAGGAGTACAATTGACCCACGAGTTTCCGGATGAGCTTGTGCGCCTGATTCGCCTGGTCGGGCGTTGCAGTCTTGCCGGTTCCGATTGCCCACACCGGCTCGTAGGCAATGACGCACTTTTCCACTTCCTCAGAAGTAAGCTCATTCAGCACACCTTTCACCTGCGTGGTAATAATGCGGTCGGTGACGCCTCCTTCACGTTCTTCGAGAGTTTCGCCGACGCACACGATCGGCGTCAGAGAATTCTTCAGCGCTTGTTTCACTTTCACGTTGACGAGTTCGTTGGTCTCGCCAAAGAACTGGCGTCGTTCGGAATGGCCGAGGATGACATAGTCGCAACCGATTGTCCGTAGCATCTTCGCAGCAATTTCTCCGGTGTAGGCGCCTTCGTCGTGCTGCGACATGTTCTGGGCTCCGAGCTTCATCGCTGAATCATTGATGAGCGACTTTGCAACAATGAGGGAAGTGAAGGGAGGGCAGATGATGATACCGGCCTCCTTTTTGAAATCTTTGAGCCGCTCTTTGAGTTCGTTCACCAGCACCGCGGTTTCGTGGAAGTCTTTGTTCATTTTCCAGTTGCCGGCGATTAGCTTTTTTCGCATAGTAGTTTGGTAGTTAGGTGGTTGAATAGTTCGATAGTTAAGTAGTTGAGATTATGAGAAGAAGACAATAAGTATATGAGATAATGAGATGTTGAGACTATAAGATATTGAGAAAGTTGAGATTGTGAGATGATGAGATAAATAAGATGTTGAGATAATTAAGATTAGTTTCTTAACCGTTTTTGTAAGCCATCAAGCATTGCTATAATCTCACGGAACGTCAGACACAATCTTGTCATGTGATTCTTGATTAATGTACTTGTTCAACAACGCAATATCTGTGCAACCGATGCATTCAAAACCTGACCGAATTGAGTAATCGAGGAACTTGCAAAATTCCTTTCTCGACGAGTTACCGGCCCCCTCAGCGATATTGAGCACGATCGAATCAGCAGCACGACGGAATTGAACAGCGAGTACAAATAGTTCATCTCTTGGAAATGATTTGGTCGTCTGTCTGACCAATGCAGTAAAATCCAGAGCTTTTTGATAAACCTTCAGTTCCTTAAGCTTGTGCACATCCGCCTCCTTACCATCTCAACGCCGCCAATACTCGTCTATCTCACGATCTCACCGTTGCAACCACCAGCCTTTCTGACTCTTGCCACTGCCCGCCTTTCTCAACCCTTGCTACTACCCGCCTTTCTCAACCCGGCCCCCACCCGCCTTTCTCATCATCTCAACCCTGCCACTACCCGCCTATCTCAACGCTGCCACTACTCGCTGGGCTGCATCCTGCAGACTGGTAGCGACCGCAAAATTCAGGCCAGAATGGGCGAGGATTTCCCGTGCTTCCTTGGCGTTCGTTCCTTCGAGCCGGACGACAACGGGGACATTGACCTGGACGTTCCTTGCAGCCTCAACGATGCCGTTTGCAACGCGGTCGCACCGCACAATGCCGCCAAAAATGTTGACGAGCACCGCTTTAACGTTCTTGTCCGAAAGAATGATCTTGAAGCCGTTGGAAACAGTTTCCACGTTTGCTCCGCCACCGACGTCGAGGAAGTTCGCGGGCTCGCCGCCTGCAAGTTTTATGATGTCCATCGTGGCCATGGCAAGTCCGGCGCCATTGACCATGCAGCCGACGTTGCCGTCGAGCTTGATGTAATTCAAATTGTACCTTGATGCCTCGATTTCGAGAGGTTCCTCCTCATCGAGGTCGCGCATCCGGATAATATCGGGATGGCGATAAAGTGCGTTGTCGTCGAAATTCATTTTCGCGTCGAGCGCAAGGATCTGCCCGTCTGTGGTCAGGACGAGAGGGTTGATTTCCGCGAGCGTGGCATCGGACTCGTCGTATGCCCGGTAGAGCGCCAGCAAAAATTTAACTGCATTCTTGAAGGCATCGCCGGTGAGCCCGAGTCCGAAGACCAGTTTTCTTGCTTGAAATTCGCGGAGCCCGATCGTCGGGTTTACCGTTTCCTTGAGAATCAGGTGCGGCGTCTCGGCGGCAACTTTTTCAATTTCAACCCCGCCTTCTGTCGATGCCATGACCACGTTTTGCGATTTCGCGCGGTCGAGGGTAATGCCTACGTACAACTCTTTCGCAATCGAGATGCCCTGCTCAACAAGCAGTCGCTTGACGATTTTGCCTTCCGGACCCGTTTGATGAGTGACAAGGCGCATGCCAAGGATCTGGAATGCGAATGTCCGGACGTGGTCCAGGCTCTTCGCGACCTTGACCCCACCGCCTTTGCCGCGGCCGCCTGCATGAATCTGTGCTTTCACGACCCATGCGCTTCCACCAAGATTCTCGGCAATTCTTACCGCTTCCTCCGCAGAAAATGCCGGGCCGCCATTCGGCACCGCGACCCCGAAACCTTTCAGGATCTCTTTTGCCTGATACTCATGAATTTTCATGTTAAGATTTTGAGAAAATTGAGATTATGAGATTATAGGAAAATTGAGATTATGAGAAAAATGAGGTAATGCAATATTGACTGATTTATAAATCGAGACATCTGAAAAATCACAACAGCCCGTCATGCCCGAATGCTCTTATCGGGCATCCAGACTGGATTCCCGCTTAAGACATGCGGGAATGACGTCTTGGCTTTGGCCTTTGTGTTTGGCCCTCGCTAATGATTCAGATGTCTCAAATCCTAATTCTAAACTCGAAGCACGAGACAAATTCCCAATCCAAAATTCTAATTGACGCGATAAGCAAAACGAATGGCCCCCAAAACAATAGTTATAGTTCTGACAATTCGGCTTAGAATTTGGATTTTGGGACTTAGAATTTGCTTAAGATCTAGAGATTCGAGTTTAGGATTTTTTCTACTCATCTACGTCGCACTTTCTTTCGTTGAGGTCAATTGAGCACGCCACTCTCGTACGAGCTTCATCGCTTCGATGTAATCCGGGATCGGGACAAAGACTCTTGCAAGTTTTCCCCGGGCGCCCCATACCGGAGCAACAACTTCGAAGCCTGCTCCCTTCAACATGGCGCCGACGGAATCCGCTTCAGCGGTGTAGTTTGATTCGTAAACTCTGGCAAAGTCTTCCTGCACCACGACGTCCTGATGCTCGACACAGAACAATCGTTTATGAACGACGATTGCGCAACTTTCGCAGACGAATTTACGGCAAATGATGCAAACACCTTCTGCTTCGCGGTCCCGGTGAAAATCACACACCGTGAACGGAGCTTGCTCGAACAGCACGCCGCAGTGCGGGCAAAAATCGCTGTCCGTCGATGCCTCCTCGCCGCAATTTCCGCATTTGTCAACTTCAGGCATTCGTCGATTCGAGGGTGCTGTGTGTTACTTGATCTTCTCGGCCAACGATTTTGCCTGCAGGAAGAGACCGAGATAGTCCCGGCCGCCGGCTTTCGAGTCGGTTCCGCTCATGTTAAAGCCGCCGAAAGGATGCGCGCCGACCATCGCGCCCGTGCATTTGCGATTGATGTACAGATTCCCGCAATAGAACTCCCGCTTTGCGCGGTCGAGTTTTTTCCGGTTCTTCGAGAACACCGCGCCCGTCAGGCCAAACTCGGTGTTGTTGGCAATTTCAATGGCGTGGTCGAAATCCTTCGCCTTGATGACGGCAAGAACCGGACCGAAAATCTCCTCCTGCGCTATTGTTCCTTTTGGGTCGACATCGGCGATGACGGTTGGACGGAGAAAATATCCGTTCCCTTCCGCGCGCAGTCCGCCGGCAACCAAACGTCCGCCTTCACGCCGGGCCGTCTCGATGTACTCCAGAATCTTTTCCATCGAGCTCTTGTTGACAACAGGTCCCATGTAATTCGTCAGAATCTTTGCCGGGCCGATAGTGATGGATTCCGCCCGTTTGGCAAGCAACTCGACCATCCTGTCATAAATTTTTTCATCGATGATCACGCGTGAACATGCAGAACATTTCTGTCCCTGGAAGCCGAACGCGGAGACGGTCACCGCAGCAGCCGCTTCATCGACATTCGTTTCATGGTCGACGATAATTGAGTCTTTGCCGCCCATTTCGGCGATAACGCGCTTCAGCCAGATTTGTCCCGGACGGACCTTCGCCGCTTCTTCGTTGATATGGATGCCGATTTCCTTGGAGCCCGTGAATGCAATGAATCTCGTTTGCGGATGGGTCACGATCGTGTCGCCGACAGCTCCACCGGGACCCGCGACGAAATTGATCACTCCGGCCGGAAGTCCGGCTTCTTCCATTACTTCCATGAACTTGTATCCGATGAACGGAGAATCGCTCGACGGTTTGAGAACGACTGTATTGCCCGACACCGCAGCCGCCGTCGTCATACCGCACAGGATCGCAAGCGGAAAATTCCAGGGGGGAATGACCGCTCCGACGCCGAGCGGAATGTAGGCAACCTCGTCCTTTTCGCCCGGAAGCTGGATCGCGGGTTTCTGATCGGCGTAACGGAGCATTTCGAGTGCGTAGAATTCGAGGAAGTCAATTGCCTCGGCAACGTCGGCGTCGGCTTCAGGCCAGGTCTTGCCGACTTCGAGAATCTCCGCCGCGTTGAGCTCGAACCGGCGCTTGCGCATGATTTTTGCAGCTTTGAAAAGATAGCCCGCACGTTTCGCCGGAGCCACCCATCGCCACTCCTCATACTTTTTGAGGGCAACGTCGAGCGCATGAAGTGCGTCCTCGTTGGTTCCTTTCTGAAAAACACCGACAACCTGGTCGGGGTCGGAGGGGTTGAGCGAATTGAACTTATGCTGGGATGTTACTCGTTCGCCGCCGATGATGTTCGGGTATTCTCTGCCGAGTCCGGCTTCGAGTCCGGCGATTGCGCGTTCCTGTTTCTTTCGATTGGCGGGTTTCGACCAATCGGTGTAGGATTCATTCTTGAATTTAATACTTGGCATGGTTTCTCCGGGAAAAGATGATTCAAATACTAGGTTTCGTGTTAATCGAATAATGAGGATTCACGGTGAAGAAAAGCGAAATCCACCACAATTTGCTAGTTTTTGGAGTGATTTCCAAATCCAAAAATGAATGATTTGAATCTGAAGTTGAACGTCGGCGCAACACGGCAATGGAGCGACGCCACAGCGTCCCCTCAAGAGACCTGTCCGCCGTCTATGCACTGGGAGGGAGTTCCTACTCCCGACCATCGACGGGCAGATCGTAGCCGTAGAGTCCGATTCGTAATCGGACCGGAAGCCAGGATGTCCGGTCTGGGGACCGGACTCTACACAGGTGAGTCGGGAGCACAGCTCCCTCCCAGCTAGGCCGCGGAGCGAAGCGTCATTCCCAATTACCACCCTGTCGACTTCGTCGACATCCCTCCAAGGGGAAGAATACAAGGGTGAGTTTGAGGTGTGCGACGCGACTTGCGGAAACGTGCCTTCAGTTCAATGCACGCATGACCGCATCTCCGACCGCAGGCCGGACCTGCGCGATCTTCATGTTATTTCGCGTCGGATACACGCGGTTCGTCAATAATATTACAAAAATTTTCTTTTCCGGATCAGCCCAGATTGACGTCCCCGTGAATCCGGTGTGGCCGAATGACTTCTCTCCGAACAGCGATCCCGCCGAGCTGTAGCCCGTCATCGATTTGGTATCCCAGCCTAAAGCGCGAGTGCTGGTCGAGCTTTGCTTCGTGGTAAAAAGTTTGATGGTTTCGGGTTTCAGGTATTGCCTACCGCCGTAACTTCCGCCATTCATCAGCATCTGCATAAAGACAGCAAGGTCGGAAGCGTTTGAGAATAATCCTGCATGCCCTGAAACACCGCCGAGAGCGAACGCATTTTCATCATGAACAACCCCGTGGACAAGCTTCTTTCGATACAGGCTGTCGTACTCGGTCGGGGCGATATCGTCCCGGATCGCCTCGGGTGGTTTGAACATCGTCCGGGACATTCCCAGTGCCTTGAAAAACGTATCATTGATGTACCCGTCCAACGGTTTGCCTGTTACCTTTTCAATTACTTTCCCGAGGAGAATAAAATCAAAGTCGCTGTAGAGAGTGGAATCTCCGGCGCGGTAGATGGTTTCGGTTTGATACACCGAGTCCAGAACTTCCTGAGGCGACCGGCACATCAGATACAGCCTCTTGAACGGAGGCAGTCCGCCGTTATGGACCAGAAGGTTCCGGACAGTAATCTTTTCTTTCCCGTGATTTCCGAATTCAGGGATATATTTCACGACGGGGTCGTCAAGCTTCAGTTTTCCTTCATCGTATAATTTCATGACCGCAGTCGTTGTCGCAACTACTTTCGTGAGGGAAGCGAGGTCGTACATCGTGCTGTTGCGTAACTGCCGGCTGGTGTCGGAATACTCGAATCGTCCGAATGATTTATTGTAAACGACCGCGCCATCCTTTACCACGAGCACCTGCGCTCCGGGGAAGGCGGTGTCGCGTATCGCTTTAGTGATAATCGAGTCGACTTTCTCCAGACCGTCCCGACTGAATCCCACATTTTCGGGTGCATCTTTGCGTATTGCCGATTGAGGCAATTCGATGCCGCTTCCATAGGCAAACATCCCGGGGATCGTCACCGGAAGTTTGCCGCCGCTGGCAATCTCTCCGAAAAGGGCTTCGACGGTCGCCTCGGTGATCGATTCACAATCGGAATAGGAGCAAATGTACGCCCTCGCGTTCGGAATGGAATCAAGGATGTATGGACTTCCCATTGAGATGACAACCGTCGGAGCTCCCACAGCGGTCAGATTTTTCAGGAAGCCGGTTATTTCGTCGGGCAACCCGAATTTGCCTGACCCTGAGCGGGCTTTCGAAAAGATCGGGCAGAGAATAATGCTGGCATCATTCGCCTTCTTGAGCGCGCCGTCAAAATCGAGGTCATTGCTTGTGGGGTCGATGTGGATCGTCTCAACTCTCGCGTATCGCTTCCGGAACAGTGCGGTGAAGTAATCGCCCACGGGCTCGTTGGGCCACGGTGACGTCGCGCGATGAATCTCCGTGCGGTAGTTCTCATTATCACTAACGATAACGCTGAGAATTTTCTTGTTGCCAAAATGTTCGAGAGGAAGAATTCCATCATTCTTCAGGAGAGTAATGGCGCTCCGTGCAATTTGTTTCGCCAGTGAAGAGTGCTCAACAGTTGCGACGAAATTCGGAATCTCGTGAATATCGCCCGATCTGCGAGTCGAAAGTCCCAGATCCCATTTGAGTCCGAGGATCTTCGTGACCGATTGATCGACACGGCTTTCCGGAATCCTTCCACTTTTCACGGCGTTGGAGAGTGCGCGCACTGCGGCATCTTCATCCGGTAGCATCAGGAGCATATCATCGCCGGCTTCGACAGCCATGACCGCAGCGGAATCCACGCCGTACCGACCGACAACAGCTCCCATTTCCATCGCATCCGTTACGACCAACCCCTGAAAGCCAAGTTGATTCTGCAGGAGGTCGCCGACGACTTCGTGAGAGAGCGTGGCGGGGAGTTGTTTGGTGTGCTCGACCGAACGGACTTCAAGATGAGCCACCATCACCGACGCAACATTTCGCTGAATCAGATTGCGGTAGGGAAGGAGCTCGACACTGTCGAGGCGCTGGCGTGAAGCGTTGATGACCGGCAAATCCAGGTGCGAATCGGTCTGAGTATCGCCGTGGCCCGGAAAATGTTTCGCGGTCGCGAGCACGCCTCCGGATTGCAGACCGGTGACAAAAGCGCCGGCCATTGTTGCCACCAGCTGTGGATTTTCGCCGAACGACCGTGTGTTGATCACTGGATTGTCCGGATTAACATTGACGTCAACAACGGGAGCGAAAACCTGCCGGATGCCAATCGCGCGGGATTCTTCGGCAATCGCAGTTCCCATTTTAAATGCGAGCGTTGTGTCGCGGGTGGCGCCGAGCGCCATTGCTTCCGGGAAGCGTGTCGCCCGCCTGATACGCATCGCCGCGCCCCATTCAAAGTCCGAGGCTGTCAGGAGCGGAACATCGGACTCCTGTTGCATGCGCTCGATGACCATTGCCGTTTCGACCACGTCTCCCTGGAGGAAAATCAAACCGCCGACTTTGCGGTCTTTCACAAGATGCTCGAGGCGGCGGTATTCATCGCCGGTCGACGAATAGTAATAGCCGTATGCAGATGACATCATCATCTGTGAGACTTTTTCTTCAAGCGTCATGCGACGTAGAGTGGAAGCGACCCAGGAATTCTTCGGGAGCGCTTCCCGGCGGACTTCTTCTTTAACGGAGGGAGGAGGCGAAACGCAGGAGCTCAGCCAGAGTGAAACTAGGCAGCAAAAAAAATGTAGGGAGAGAAGATGTTTTTTATTGAAACGCATTGAGTCCGATGATAGCTGCACCGAAAGCGGCAGTGAACTTTGGTTTCAACATAAGAACCTGCTGGGGCAGGGCGGCAACGATTTTCTCTTTCACCATTATTGAGTAGGCATTTTCTTCGGTGAGAAGTCCGCCCATGAGCGCCACGGCGGCTTTCTTCTGCGGCGGTGCATGCTTGAGGAGAGTTTGCACCAGCTCAGCAAGGGCATCCGCGTTCTTGGAGAGAACTCCGCGGGCGACGGCGTCGTCTTCCGCCGCGAACATCACTTTCAGAGTGAATCCCGTGATATCGACTGCATCCTGGTAGATTCTTGGAATCAAATCTTCGACGGCGGCAACTCTGAACTGCTGAAAAGCTTTTTCCGTCAGCACCGTTTTTTCGCCCCGTTCGTCGTGGGCGCGCATAACGGCGGCAAGAGCATCGCGCGCGATTGCGAAACTGCTTCCCTCGTCGCCGAGAATTCGTCCCCAGCCGCCGGCGCGGTAGATCGTTCCTTCCTTTGTCCGGTAAAGACCGATTGACCCGGTGCCGGCGATGATGACGATTCCGCTTCCGCCGGCAAAAGCCGCTTCCAGCGCGATGCGTGCATCGGTCTCGACGATAACGTTTTTGATGGGGAAATTGTTTTGTTGTCCGAGCGCGGTGAGCGCGTCGACGAAACCCATTTTATCCGCCGGTCTTCCGGCGCCGGCAAGTCCGACCACAATGCTCTGGACCGCATCCGCCTGGCAGGAAGCCCACTTGCAGCACTCGTCGAGGAGCTTGAAGACGGTTTCTGCCGCTTTCGGGATGCCTGCGATCTGGAGATTGCTCGCTCCGCCGAAACGTTCCGCCACCACCGTACCGTCGAGTGCGGAGAGAATTGCATGCGTTTTGGTCCCTCCGCCGTCGATCCCGAGTATGAATTGCTGTTGTTCACTCATAATGGGAGTATATTATCAAAAAACGGTATAAGATGCAAGAGCGCCGCTACGTCCCCTCCTCTAGTGGCTGTCACGGTCCAACCGTGACAGAACACCAAATCCCAAGTGACCCACCCCGTCGACTTCGTCGACACCCCTCCAAGGAGGGGATTTTGTTCGCGCGCCAGGCCAAACTGAACCACCCTTGGCCACTAAAGTCTTCGCCGGTTAACCTTTATTCTGTCGGGCAAATCTTCGCTTGGATAGAAAATGAAGCTTCTTCCATCTTTTGCTTTTGTCAGAAGGCCACGCTTTGCGAGCTGGAGAAGATCTGTTCTTGCAGTCTGATAAACTACGCCATGAGTTCTCATGTGTCGTACAATGGTATACGTGGAGTCGGGATGATGAATGGCGTGATTCACGAGTTCTTGTTGTCTGTGATTCAATCCCGGCAAGAGTCTAACGGTCTGACTTGCAGCTTTCAGTTCACGTTGCTTCTTCGAAATATATTTCCTGAGATCCTCAAGTGACAGACGAAACGCACGCAAATTGAACACGATGAAATACGTAATATCTTCGTCATCTTTCTCAGAATATAAGAACGCCATCTTATATTTCGATGGGGCTTTTAGAATTATTCTTGATATCGGCAGATACTCAACCAGCCAATAATTATTTTTCAAAAGATGCCAATAAAAAAGCGCTCTCGCTGTTCTTCCATTCCCATCAACGAACGGATGTTCGTATGCTAACCAGAAATGCAAAATTATTCCTTTTATCACGGGATGGATGAAACTGGCATCCGGCGATTCATTGGCAAAATCGCATAGTCGTTGCAATCTATCCTTCAACCCTTCGGCCGGGGGAGGGTCATGAAGGACACTTCCATCCGTCATATCGACCACCTGTATCTGCTCTTCGGGTTTTCTTAGTCTTCCGCTTGCCGTCGGGTCTTCGAGCGTTCCCTTTGTGATGGAATCCTGTAATTCGCACAATAAATCTATGGATAGCTTCTCTGATATGCGATCCTTGATTCTTCTCATTGTCGCATAATTGTTTTGAATCATCAATTCTCCTTTTGTCCGCGGTTTTCTGCCTTCACGCAGCATCTCTTTCGCTTTTTTGCGAGTTGTCGCTGCCCCTTCAAGAATACTGGAAGCAATAGCTTCTTCCATGAGAGAACTAATGATATAACGATCCCTGTCTGATTCTCCAATTGCAGGCTCATCGATCAATATCCGACCGGTTGCGTTCTGGTCGATAAAGTGAAGCTCCTTTAATACGATATCCGGCAACCAGTATCCAAACCTCTTGCCATCCGTTGAATGGAAATTCAAAGGTTTCATCTGGGGAATGCGCGAAATCTTTACGAGACCCCATGCCGTTGTAAGATCGATGTTCTGAGGTCGTGGTCGGTATTTAACGTCATCCCAGAAATAGTATTTTTCATTCATTCGTTTGACAAAATCCATCACTTCGGGTCGTTGAAGAAGTTCAAAGAAGTGTTGACCCTTATGAGCGAAGGATTCCGTCCAATCCGGGGGCTTTTCAAGCGATTTCATATTAGGTCGACCTTTCAGGGTGACGAAATACTGCTAAATACTAATTACTACTATATTAGTAGTTAATGTATTTATTATCTTTTTGAATAGCAAATTTGTCCGATGGCCGAGTCGGGAGGTGACGTTATGCAAGAGACAAAACTCAGCGGCGTCATTCCCGCATGCTTCAAGCGGGAATCCAGACGAGAGATGCCCGATTGATTTGTTTGCGAGTGCTGGCAAGTTTGCGAGAGTCTGTAAAAGGAAGATGTAATGAAGGTTCTTAGAAGGGAGAACGCTGTGTAGTAGTGAGGGCACGTTGCGGAAAGGGTCTGGGGAAGGGAGTGTATTTGATAATGAGTGGATATATTGATTAATTATTAGAAAAATGCAATATTGTGTCATTGCAGACGCGCCAGCAGGCAGCGTGGTCAGCGAGCTGAAAGTCTTGAGGAGAACATGGCATGAAACCTACGAGCGTCGCGTTATTTGATCTCGGAGAAACTGAGGAAATGCATCTCAGCACACTTGCTAGGAAGCTTAATAAACTGCAGAGTAGCATTTATTTTGAGGCGATTGATTCAGTGCCAACTGCCTCCGTGGGGGCACCCAATGTGCTGGATCAATGGTACGAGATCCCGTCACTCCTTAGGCAGATTCGCGAACACCCGAAAGGTAGCGGTTACGATTTTCTGGTTGCAGTCACTCGGTTTAAGATCACAGATCCGAAGGACCCCTTGGCGAAAAAGGAAAGAGACTACTTTTCTAAGAGCGATATGGAGAAAGGAAGCGTCGTGAGCATAAATCGGGCAGTGTTGAAACACAAGACGGGAACGAAATGCACGTTTCAGTACATTGCCTTCCTTGCGGTAGCTGAAGTGCTGTGCAACTTGACGAAGACGTACTTGCCTCATCCTTCGATAAAGAGGTGCTTATTTGATGAGTGCGAGGATCGTAGCTCATTGATAGAGGGTCTAGAATCCGGAGATATTTGCCCTTGCTGTGTTCAGAAAATTCTGACAGCAAAGGTTTCGCAAGAGGTGATAGAAGATGTAAAGAAAATCTTGAGTTGGTGTAGCAATAACACATGGCGTTTTGCAATTTCTTCTACACTTGGGAGTCCATCTCTTGCTTTGTCGATCGCGGTTGGGACAGCGATCCTGTCTCTCGCATTACCCACGGATTTGAACTGGTTGAAAATGCCTGGGCTGATCCTTCTGATCCTCTTTCTACCGTTGATCGTTGTATATCGGAATAAGTTTCATCACAAGGAAACTGCAATTTAACAATCATAAACATCGGGAAAATATGATGTACAAATTACCTCATTACAGAGTGTTCACTCGGATCGGCAGATCTCGAATTCATGGCGTCGGAGTTATGGCGATCCGTGACATCAAGAAAGGCAGCAAGGTGTTTTTCGGTGACGATGATCCCATCGTGTGGGTGCATCGGAGTAAGCTCAAACGCGTGCCTGCGGAACTTATGAAGCTGTATGACGATTTCTGCATTGTTGACAAAGGTCGCTACGGTTGTCCAAAGAACTTTAACCAACTTACCGTCGCTTGGTATCTTAATCACTCTTCAAAGCCGAATGTGGTGGCGGACAAGGAGTACACATTCTACGCGCTGTGCGATATTAAGAAGGGACAAGAATTGACAGTTGACTATGATACATTTTCTGAATACTGAGCGGCGGCCGGGGTATGGTAGGTAAGAAAAATAGGCTCGTCATATGTGAATATGGAATTGGGTTAAGCGGCGTTCTGGGGAGGAGTTGCTGTTGTCGAATTTTGCGTCCAGTGCGATAAAAGAAATGAAGGTAAAATATGGATGGGGGAGAAAGTCAGTGTTGGTTGTTGTAATGTTAGAAGTCTTTGTTGCATCTTTGTTGCGTGGATTATTTTGGGAGGTCGATATTGATGTAATCTGAGCAGATTTGCTTAGAAATGTATTGTGGCAATTTGTGTCGCTGTCACGGTCCCACCGTGACAGAGCCGCAGTTCGGTCACGAAATGGTTCGTGACCGCCACGCACGCCGCCAAATCAGGACACCACGAAAAACTGTTCTTCATTGCTTTCCTTCCAAAAAAGGTTTATATTTTCATACCAAATCGGCAAAATCAGCGATGAACATCACTTATTACGGACATTCCGCCTTTCTCCTCGACGATGGTACCACAAAGCTTATCATCGACCCATTTCTCGATGGTAACCCCCTCGCGACGGTGAAGCCGGAGAATGTGAATGTTCAATATATTGTCGTAACACACGGGCATGGCGACCATCTCGGCGACGCGATCCCGATCGCAAAGAGATGCGGTGCGACGGTTATCGCCGTCAACGAGCTTGCAAATTATGTCGCGGACAAGGGAGCGAAGTCGCATGGCATGCACATCGGCGGCGCCTACGATTTTCCATTTGGCAAGGTGAAGTTCACAATCGCACACCACGGCTCGGTTACTCCGGATGGTGTTCATGCCGGCAATCCGGCCGGCGCCTTGGTCACGATCGGCGGAAAAACAGTCTACCATACCGGCGACACCGGATTATTTTTGGATATGAAACTCATCGGCGAGATGAATCCCGTCGATGTGATGCTCGCTCCTATCGGCGACAACTTCACGATGGGCATCGACGATGCCGTCAAAGCCGTTGAATTCATCCGGCCGAAGTTTGTCATCCCGATGCACTATAATACATGGCCCGTGATCAAGGCCGACCCCGACCTCTTTATCCGGAAAATTTCCGCTGAAGGGTTCCGGGGTAAAGTGCTCAAGGTCGGCGAAACGCACACCGCTTGACTGCGCAAAATTCGGAAAAACACGATGGATTTCTTACTTTGGGTCTGTCGAAGCATGCATGTGTTTGGCGTCGTGACGTGGCTCGGTGGACTCATGTTTCAGAGTGCGGTGGTAGCGCCGGTGATGGATGCGGAAGGCGAAGCCGCCGCCAAAGCGATGCGGAAGGTGAATAAACGCTTCGTCGGATTTATCTGGATGAGCGTGTGGACGATTCTTATCACCGGAGTATTGATGATGCTGATCGATCCGCGTTTCGTCTGGTTTCAGTATCACGACCGCTGGTCGATACTGCTGGGGTTTAAACAACTCATTTTCATACTGATGGTATTTTACGCATTTGGATATGCACGCATGCTGCAATACCTCGAAGCGCCGTCATCGAACGGCGGGTTCGATGAAAAAGTGGAATTATACCGGCACCGTCTCCAACAATTTCGAAGAATCAGCATTGTCTTCGGTATCGTGGCTCTTTTTCTCGCCGCAGGAATGAGGTACGGTGGCTAAAGTCATTACCATCGCAAATCAAAAAGGCGGCGTCGGGAAAACAACCACTGCCGTCAACCTTGCCGCCTCGATTGCCGTAGCGGAATTGTCGACGCTTCTCATCGATATCGACCCTCAGGCTAACGCGTCGAGCGGACTCGGCGTCGACCCGCGCGACGCGAAGAAGAATATCTACGATGTGATCACCGCCTCGGTCGACCCGAACGACGTGATTGTCAAAACCGACATGCCGTATCTTTCACTGCTTCCATCCAACATCAACCTCGTGGGGGCGGAAGTCGAGCTTGTGGATGTTGAGAATCGCGAGCATATCATTGCGGCAATCGTCGAGAAGGTTCGCGACAAATACGAGTATGTCATTGTCGATTGTCCGCCGTCGCTCGGATTGCTCACGCTCAACGGACTCGTTGCGGCGGATTCGGTTCTCATTCCCGTTCAGTGCGAATACTACGCGCTCGAGGGCCTGGGACAGCTTCTCAATACCATCACGATTGTCCAGCAGAATCTCAATCCCAAACTGGAAATCGAAGGCGTGCTGCTGACAATGTTCGACGGGCGTCTCCGTCTTTCGAATCAAATCCTGGAAGAAGTCAGGAAATACTTCGGCGAGAAGGTGTTCACGACGGTGATCACGCGGAATGTCCGGTTGAGTGAAGCGCCGAGTTACGGCAAACCGGTTCTGTTGTACGATGCGGTCTCATCCGGTTCAAAGAATTACATGGAGCTCGCGAAAGAATTCCTCAAACGGCAACCCTCGCGGGATGCGAAGAATCCACAGACTGTCCAACAAATACCGGTTTCATAGGCGAGTATGTCCAAGGTAAAAGGAGGGTTAGGAAAAGGGTTATCGGCCTTGATTCGCCCGCCGGCGAAGACCGATGAGCCGCTCCGCCCGTCGGATCAACCGGCAAGCGCACCCGCGTCGGCACCGGCCAAACATCTGCCGGTCGATTCCACCACGCACATCGAGATCGCGAGGATCCGTCCCAACCCGTTCCAGCCCCGCGCCGACTTCGACCAGCAGGCGCTCGACGAGCTGAAACAATCGATCAAGCAAAAGGGCATCATCCAGCCGATTACGGTCCGCCGCGCGGACGACGGAATGTACGAGCTCATTTCCGGCGAGCGCCGGATCCGGGCTTCAACCGAGCTTGGCTTGAAAACCATTCCGGCCTACGTTATTGAAGTCAGAACGCAGGTGGAAATGCTCGAGCTCGCGCTCATCGAAAACCTCCAGCGCGAACACCTGAATCCGGTTGAGATCGCTATTTCCTATCAGCGGCTCATGAACGACGTCGAGCTTTCCGTTGAGGACGTTGCCCGGAAGGTAAGCAAGGATCGAACGACGGTCGTGAACTTTTTGCGCTTGCTGAAGCTTCCGGAAAAAATCCAGCATGCGCTGCGGAAGGGCTCGCTTACCGCCGGGCATGCCCGGGCGTTACTTGCGCTTCCGGATGAATTGACCCAGCTCAAGTTCTTCGAAAAGATCACGAAGAGCGACCTCAATGTGCGGCAGGTCGAACGGCTCGTCCGCGAGTTCTCCAAGAAGAAGGAGAAGAAGGTTTTTCACATTACTCCGGCGGCGCAAACTTCAGTGGGCAGTATCGAAGAAAAGATCCGGTACGCTCTCGGGACGAAGGTAAAGGTAAATGTTCACGAGGGCGGGAAAGGCGAGATTGTGATAGAATTTTATTCCAACGATGACCTCGGTCGGCTGCTCGACCTCATCACTTCCATCCAACAATAAGCGATTCGTATGCCAAAGAAGATTGTTTTGACGAAAGCAGCTCCTGCGCCCATCGGTCCGTACAGTCAGGGAATTGTAGCAGGCGGCTCGATGCTGTTCATGGCGGGGCAAATTCCGCTCGACCCGCAAACGGGCCAGCTCGTCGCGGCTGACATCAAAGCCCAGACGCGGCAAGTTCTCATGAATGTGCAGGCAATCCTTGAGGCAGGCGGGGCTTCGCTCCGGAGTGTTGTCAAGACCACGGTTTTTCTGAAAGACATGAATGAATTTCCCGCGATGAACGAGGTCTACGGCGAATTTTTCAAGAGCGACCCGCCCGCGCGTTCAACCGTGGAAGTGGCACGGCTGCCAAAGGACGTCAGAATTGAAATCGACGCGATAGCGATGGTAGACAAGCCATGAAAACTGCAACGACAAATGAGCGTTGAGCGGTGAGTCGTTACTCCCTTCCTGTTGTAAAGTTACTATGTCCTGTCGTCCTTGCCGTACTCATCCACACACTTTGCCTCGCCCGGGTCAGTGCGGGCGCGGCCAGATCTGATACCTCCGGAATTATCCCCGATTCAGGCAATGCGGGCTCCGGAGACTTTGCTTTCCATCCGCGAAAATCTTCGTTGCTGGCGGTCGGACTATCCGCCGCCGCGCCGGGAGTTGGACAAATCTATAATGGAAGTTACTGGAAGCCTCCCGTCATCTGGGGGTTCGGCGTGTACTGGATCTCGGAGTGGATCCAACTCAACAAGTCATACAAAGATTACCGCAACCAGTATTCTGCGAGCATAACTCCTTCCCAGACTCTGGGTGATCTGACCTTGCTGAGTCAGCGGGATTTTTATCGGGACGAACGGGACAAGTTTGCCTGGTATCTCGGCGCCTTATATGCTCTCAATCTTCTCGACGCTTATGTGAGCGCGAATCTGTATGATTTTGAAGTGAGCCCGAACCTGGGGCTGGATGGGAAAGCGGCGCCGGGAGTAACGGCGACGATCAGATGGAAGTTTTAAAAAAGTGCGACGCACTTTGGAAGTGCGTCGCACCTTCATGTCGTTTCTAAAGCCTACTTGATGGAGAGTAACTCCACTTCAAAAATCAGTGTGGCATTAGGCGGTATCACCTGACCCGCGCCGCGATCGCCGTATGCCAGGTCGGGTGGGAGGTAAAGCGTCCACTTTGACCCGACGGGCATCAGCTGCAATGCCTCGGTCCAGCCTTTTACGACTCCGCTGCACGGAAACGTTGCGGGCTCTCCGCGTTTGTAGGAGTTGTCGAACTCCGTTCCGTCGATGAGTTTTCCGATGTAATGCACCGACACGGTTTCTTCTGCCTTCGGTTTCTTTCCGGTGCCCATCTTCTCGACCTTGTACTGCAAACCGCTGGGGAGTGTAATGACGCCGTCTTTTTTCTTATTCTCGGCAAGGAATGCATCGCCCGCCGTTTTATTCTTTTGGCCCTCTGCATCCATCATGTGTTTCTGGTACGACATGATAGCCGCCTGCGATTGTGTATCATCCAACGCCGGTTTCGCGCTGGTCATGACGTCCTTCAAACCTTTCGCAAGAACATCCGGGTCGATGTCGAAGGATTGCTTCTTGAGGTTCTTTGCTATGTCATGCCCGATGGCATAGCTCACGCTGTCTTTTTGAGTTTTTAGCTGTGCCTTCTCCTGTGTGTTGCCCTGACACGCCAGCAGCATAAGACAGAGAGCGGCTATTCCTGCGTATTTCATTAACGAATCCTTTCTTGAGTGGTAATTGTGCTGGGGGAAGTTTGCCTGCACAGCGGACAGGATTATGTGCCGGATACCCTGTAGGGCGGGCGTTTCCCGAAATTATAATTGGATAAAATACGATTTTCGAGGGCGGAATCCAAATGAGCATTTGTCATGTTGATCCCGTCGCGAGTTCTCATGCGACGGGAGAAACATCTCCCACCGTTTAGATTAGACCCTTCGCCCAATTCTGGCAGATTCGGAATGGGCATTTCAGTTGTCATCGATGTTTCAGCAGATACATATAAGAAATGTCTTTCCAAAATGTAGAAATCAAGAGGAAGAGAAACGAAAGGACTGCGCAAACTATCAGCCAAGTATATCCTCTCTTCATCTTCACTTTGTCATATTCCAGCGCGATAATTTCCTTTTTCTTGAAGATGAAAGTTAGCACAACATAGACGGGGATGAAAAACATAATAATTTTGGCGTATTCGTACAACTTGCTGTCTCGGTCGTCGTAAGGGATGACATCGGGAAGCCCGAAAAGCGTTGACATTGCGTTGGCCATGAGAAAGAGGTAGAAAACGGAAGTGAAAATCGCGCTTTCGTATGCAATGTCTTTTTACCTACGCCGGTCCCATGCTTTGTATAACACATAAATTGCAAACTTAAAGAACTTCATATATCACTTCTTCTTGCGAGTGTTGATCACGACTCTTGAGTACTGCATCCGGTAGTCGAAAGGTACAAAAAAGCGGAACAACCGTCAATGCGAATCAATGTTTGAGACATCTGAAATATCGAAGGAACTCTCCTGTTGATACCATCCCGATTCCTAAATCCCACTAGGTATTTGTCATGTTGAGCGGAGCGAAACATCTCCATCCTCGAAAAGACACGAGATTCTTCACTCCACTTCGTTCCGCTCAGAATGACACTCTGACTATTCTTTTTCAGATGTCTCACTCAAGTAGTTTGTAAACCACTAAAATACCCCTTACCTTACTTAAAATCAGGAACAGAAATGAAGAAAAGCCTTGCCGTCATTCTTGCAGCGATTGCTCTGTCGATAGCGACTGGAGCGGGGAGCAAAGAGGCAAACAAGGAATTATACAATACGTGGCTCGGCCGCGCGTACGCGATCGATAAGTTGTTCCATATCGTCTACACTCCGGGCTGGGAAGGCGCGAACGGGGCGATCGGCGACGCGTACCTGTTCGCCGCAACCCACGACTCATCCCTCCTGCGCTTTCACCTCGACCACGATATGAGAAACATGTTCAACGGGACGTGGGTCGACGACCGCGCCTGGATCTGCCTCGCGGAAATGTACTGGTGGGATTTCACGGGCCGCCAAAACAGGATCTGGGTGGAAGATGCCCGTCAGCGCTACCTCGACGCCCGGAGCGAAGGGCGCCTGTCCAACCATGAAGGCTTCTGGAGCTGGTACAACTGGCCCCCCGGCGCGAATGTCAATGACCGGATTTTTACGAATAGCAACATGAACCAGATGATCTCGGTTGCGTGCTGGCTATACGAAGCCACCGGCGACAAACGCTTCCTGAAGGACGCACTCATGGTCTGGAACGGCGATAAGAAATATCCAGGTGTTGAGAAAACGTTTTATCGCGGCAACGGACGGTGGGAGGGGAAGCCCGGCCTGGCGGCGTTCGGTAAACAGCTTCCGTGGGATGGAGTGGAATACTGCATGGTGTGCGCCTCGCTGTATCGCGTGACGAAAGACCCAAAATACAAGAAGATCATGGTTGCAAGCGTGAAGCGGATCCTCGACCCGGCGACTGGCTGGGTCGACCCGTATGATTTTTATCAAATTCACATGGACGGCAACGGACACTTTGTCCATAACCTCCTCGCTGCATACCTGATTGCGCCCGACCAGCTCAGCGACGTCCCGGAAAAAGTCCGGAAAATGCTGGAACATGTCTGGACCAACCACGAAGGAACGGCAACGGTGACGCTGCATCGTGAAGCCGACAACGGCATCCGCAACGGCTGGAATCCCTACGGCGGCGAGGATGGGTACGGCGTCGACCAGGTTGGAACCGTTCATCCCCAGTCGCAGGCCGTCCGCGCCTTCGGAGTGTATGTGTATGTGCTGAAGAAGATGGAATCGAAGTGAGAATGCCGGGGGAGATCGACCTTGCACGCAGACACGTTGGCTGAACCCATGACTTCGGTCATGGGGTAAGGCAGAACTCGAAACTGAGTAAACTGCTTCACCAAGCGCTCGACCGGATGGGATCCGGCAAGACAAAACCCACGGCTTCAGCCGTGGGAAGGAAAAACCCAAACGCGAAGGAACCGTTTCAACGGTTTAGAAGAAGGTTACCTTCTCCGAAGTGAGGACGGAGCTGAAGGTAACCTTCACTCCTAGCTCTCGTGGCAGTTGGAAACCGCTGAAGCGGTTCCTGGCATTTAGTCTTGTTCGAGCTTGTCCCACGACTAAAGTCGTGGGTTGGTTCATCCTCTCCTCGCCCTCGACGCGGTTTGCTGAATGGCTTTTTGCCTTCACCCCCGTCCCCTTTCCCAAATTTGAGAGAGGGTTGCGAGTGACGTGAAGATCCAGGAATTTGTTCGAACTGTTTGAAGAACACGATCATCGTTTCTGAACCCGAGCAAATTGCAAACTCAAACCCAAAACCTCAAACCTCTAATCTCTGACCGCGAACCTCTAAACTCTCCCCCGTTACTTCCCAGATTCAAGTGCAAAGTAAGATGCAAAAAAGGGGAAAAACTTGCTGTCTGCCACCCGAATACCCTGAATTTCCCTCCGCCGGATTGGCGCTGTAACTGCCCGCCGGAGCCACCCTGCGATTGAAAGACTATATGAAAGGATGAAACCAAATCCGTGAAGAGGTGTCGAACATAAAGGAGATGGGGAAATCCACAACCATACTCAAGGAGTACCAGATGAAAAAAGTAATCACGGGCATCTTGTCGTTCGTAACATTATGCCTGATTTTGTCGCTAGCGCCGGGGTGCTCGGAAAACCCCCAGAGCGCTCTGACGACGACAGCCTCGACGACCAGCGGCAACGTTGCTGAAAACCTCCTGGGAGTCAACGGCGATACAGTGACGGCACGAGCCGTCTTCTCGGTAGGATGGCGTGATCTCTTGGATCCCGCAACTTCGACCGACTCGGTGATGGGTGCAGCAGAAGCGGTCGCATTCGACACCACGCAAGCCAAATCGATGAGGGGGGCACATCATACAGAAATCGACATCGGCTCGGTTACTCTCAACTACGGCAGCACGAACCTTACGCTCAACAAAATTACCGGACCCCGCGGGGAAGTAATGTACACCTCGTTATCCGGCCCGCGCATGGAGGGATCGGGCTCGAATATCCAATTCGTGGCAAATGGAACGTACGAGTTTGATGTCAGCGGCTCGGCCCAGTTCAGCGCATTCAAAGCTTCGCTCACCGCGCCCGCAGGCTTATTGAAGATCACCAGCCCAAGTGAGGATCAGAAAATCGATACATCCGCCGACCTTGCAATCACCTGGCAGGGTGGAGATCCGAACACCGCCGTTCTTTTCCAGCTCGTCCCTCAACGACTACGTGTGGAAAACGATTCCGGTTTCCTGCACGCCCCGCTGCCCGATAGTGAACGAATCGGACCGCATGGCAGACTTGGTGGACCGGATTGGGGAATGAGAGGCGAGCCGCCTGATCGTGGACGAATGGACCGGGGCGGAGAACGACACGGACCCGGCGGACCGGGTGGCAGGATGATAGGACCACCAATGCTCGACTCAACGAGAGCCGTGATTGTACAACTGGGCGGAAATCCCGGGACGTACACCATAACTGCGGCCCAGCTCAAGGAGCTGATTCACAATAGTTGGGCGAACGGTTTCAGGTGTTCGATCAACCAGAGCGTTGTCACGGAAATCAGTCACGATGGTGGGACGGTCCGGCTCATGCTCCAGAATGATGACGCCATCCAACTAGTTCTGCAATAGGTTGCAGCAATTCCGTGCGGACTCTACCGCAATAGATTAGAAGAGCGTGCCGGAACAAACAATCCCGGCACGCTTTTTTTATCCATCGTTGATCTTCTGATTCGCATCTATTCCTATCGTTTGAGCGCGGTGACGAAGTCCTGACTCGAAAGATGGCAGTTCAGAAATGACAGGAAACCGCTGAAGCGGTTTCTGGTCAGGGGTTTGTTTGTGCTGGTCCCACGACTAAAGTCGTGGGTTGGTTTATCATCTCCTCATACTCACCCTGAATGTCACCAGTTTCACTGAATCGCACATTCCAGCCGTCCAAAACAAGTCTGCTTAATTCTCATCTTTTTCTTAAACTTTCTCCTCCCAAGACGGTCAAAGATGAGAAAATGCGAAGTAATAGAGCGATAAACAGGGTCGCCCTACCATTCCTCGCGATTTTCCTTCTCGCAGGTCACATTTTATCACAAACTGCAGCAGTCGAGGGGAGAGTCATCGACAAGGGTAGGAATCGACCGCTCGTTGGCGTTCACGTCCGTCTCACGGACCGGGACGACTCAACCGGCACCTATGTCACCGCAACCGACACGAATGGCTATTTTCACTTTCCCGGCGTTCCGCACGGATCGTACGCGCTCGAAGTGACCCGCGTCGGTTATAAATTGATCCGAAAAAATGTCGACATTGAACGGTCACTCGTCGGTCTAGGCACTCTGGCGATGTCGGAGGGAACGATCCCGATGCAGGAATACATCGTGCAAGGACGTCTGCCAACTGCAGTCCAGAAAGGCGACACTACGGAGTACAACGCGCAGGCGTTCAAAACAAATCCGGATGCGACGGCGGAAGACCTGGTGACGAAAATGCCCGGCGTCGTGGTCCAAAACGGGACGGTGCAGGCACAGGGCGAAAATGTCCAGCAGGTTCTTGTGGACGGAAGACCGTTCTTTGGAAGCGACGCGACGCTTGCGCTTCGCAATCTGCCGTCGGATGTCATCGATAAGGTACAGGTATTCGATAAGCTGAGCGACCAGGCACAACTCACCGGGTTTGACGATGGGCAGACGATCAAAACCATGAACATCGTGACACGGCCGGAGCGGAGGAGCGGAGAGTTTGGTCGCATTTACGGAGGATACGGTACCGACGACCGCTATATCGCGAGCGGAAGCGTGAACTCTTTTGAGTCCGACCGGCGGCTTTCTCTCATCGCACTCTCCAACGACATCAGCCAGCAAAACTTCTCGACACAGGACCTGCTCGGCGTAATGAGCACTGGAAATCAGAGGGGTGCGGGCGGCGGCGGCGGTGGAGGATTGTTCACACGCGGCGGCGGGAGAGGCGGCTCGGGTCAAAACAGCGGAACGCCGGGGGGCGCTCCTAATCCCGGTGCGGGCGGCGCTGCGAACAATTTCCTTATCGGGCAGCAAAGCGGAGTGTTTTCGGCGAACTCGGTCGGTCTGAATGACGCCGATAGTCTTGCAAGGAACCTCTTCATGGCCGGGAGCTATTTCTTTAACGAGACGGATAATCAAAATCCCCAGATCCTTCACCGGCAGTATGTCTACTCACCCGACTCCAGCAGTTTTTACAATGAGAATAGCAGTGCGGAAAAGACGAACTACAACCATCGTTTCAATTTCCGGTTCGACTACAAGGCCGATTCTTCCAACTTCCTTGTCGCGACCCCGCAACTATACCTCCAGCAAAACAACTCAACGAGTTCGGTCACAGGGGTCAACACCTCTTCGGAGAATGTGTTGCAGAGTCAGGCCCAAAGCGACAACCAGGTAAACACCGACGGCTACACGATGCGGACCCACGCTACCTACCGGCATAAATTCCCTGCGCCCGGCCGGACGCTCTCCGTCGATGTCGGACTGAGCCTCAACCGCAGAACCTCCACCAACACTCTCACGTCGTTCGATCAATACTACACGAGCCCGGTTGGCGCGGATACCATTAACCAACAGGCGGGGATCGTGACGAACGGTTACACAGCTTCTTCGAATGTTGTCTATACCGAGCCCGCCGGGACAAGCGGCCTCATCCAAATCAACTACACGCCGACGTATACAAAAAGCATATCGGATAACCGGACCTACAAATTTGACTCACTCTCAAGCGCCTATTCCGATCTTGATAGCATTCACTCCAATTCTTTTAACAACGAATACCTGACTAACAATGGTGGAATCGGTTACCGTCTTCATTTGGGGCCACTGAATGGATCTGCGGGTGTTGCGTATCAGATTGCGAGTCTGCAGGGCGAACAATCTTTTCCGAATACATCCACGGTCTCGAAAATGTTCTATTCGGTGCTGCCGAATGCTATTCTCAATTATGAATTCTCCAACAAGCGAAGTCTCCGGGTGTTTTATCGAACCCTAACAAGTTCACCAACAATTACACAACTGCAAAATGTTGTCGATAACTCCAACCCGCTCATTCTTTCTATTGGTAATCCGAATCTTCAACAGTCGTACAGTCAGACTCTTCTCACACGGCTCTCGCTTGCGGAAACGGAAAAGGCGCAGAGCATCCTCCTCTTCTTCTACGCGAACTATACGCAGAATTACATCGGCAACTCGTCCTTTACCGCCGTTCATGACACAATGCTCCCCGGAAATGTTCAACTCACCAGGGGGACACAGCTCACCGCTCCGGTCAATCTGGACGGTTACTGGAGCGTTCGCACCTTCGGCACGTACGGTTTCCCGGTCGATTTTCTCGGAAGCAACCTGAATCTCAACGGGGGTATTACCTATAGCCGCACACCCGGACTGATCGACAATCTCCTCAACATGACTAAGGTGGTCGCTCTGAGTCCCGGCTTTGTCCTCGGAAGTAACATAAGCGAAAAAGTCGATTTTACCGTTTCATACACCGCGAACTTCAATAACTCCCAGAATTCGACGCAACCCTCCCTTAATAATAACTACTTCAGCCACACAGCCGGTCTTAAGCTCAATCTGATCTTCTGGCAGGGCATTGATGTGAAGACGGACATCACAAACACTTTGTACAACGGATTGTCAAGCGACCTGAACCAGAATTACACTCTCTGGAACCTGAACGTGGGAAAGAAGCTCTTCGAAAACCAGCAGGGAGAAATCCTTTTCACCGTCTTCGACCTTCTCAATCAAAACAGGAGTATTAACCGGACGGTGACCACAACCTATGTTCAGGATGCGACCACCGCTGTTCTTAGCCGCTACTATATGTTGACGTTTTCGTACAATCTGAGGCAATTTCACGAGTCGCGACCGAACATCTGACCTGTATCAGGCTGAGGGCTGCCGTGTGATTGCGCGGAGGTTCTTAAACCTAAGCGCTTTGGCCGTGTCAAACTCCTGATGTGGTGGGTTTTTCCCATACTATTGCCCTACAACTTAATGTTTACAAATAAAAGGGGCATAGTGCTCGTTCCAACAAGGACTTACACATCTCTGATGTACAATCATTTTGTTGGAACGGCACGAGGTTTTCCGCAATCATTCACTATTTGAAAGGCTACATGATGATGTCCAAATTCTTTCCCAGGTTAGCAATGCTTGTCGTGGCGATCTGCTCTCTTACACTACTGATGCCGGGCGCAAGCCGTGCCCAGCGCGGGGGGCGGATGTCGCTCGATGACCGTGTCAAAGCCATTACCGACAGCCTCTCGTTGACGAAAGCTCAAGCCGACAGCGTGCGGATCATCTACATTGCCGCGGACTCGGCACGCAGCAAAATGTTCCAGAACAATCAAGGTGACCGCAGCGCCATGCGCCAGGCGATGGGCGATATCATGAAAGATGTCGATGCGAAAATCGAAGCGCTTCTCACTGACGCGCAGAAAGCAAAATACGAAAAGATGAAGCAGGAACGTCCACAAATGGGTGGAGGTCGCGGTCGGCAGAGGCAGGACTAATCCGTAGATAAACATCATATCGTCAACATTCGAAAGAGAACGTTCACATGGTTACCCATAAACAGGCAAAGCTTCTCCACAGCGTCGCGGTAGGCGTGCTCTGGCTCGTACCTTCGTTCCTGTGTTTGGTTGGAGGATGCAAGACGCTGGATCTTGCCAGTCGCTGGAAAACCAAAGATGTCATCATTGACGGAAAGAATACGGAATGGAAAGATTCCCTTTACGCTCTTGATGAACACGAAACATCCATGGGTCTGCTCAATGACGGAAAGTTTCTCTATATCGGTTTAATCACTATAAACCGGGATTACCAACGACAGATCATGAGGTCGGGACTGACGATATGGTTCGACCGCAAAGGTGGGGACGATAAGAAATTCGGGATCCATTATCCTCTGGGCGCCGGCGGATCCGGTTCACAGCAGGGACGAAGAGAAAGCAGCGGGGATGAAAGCGGCTCCGGCGAACCCGGGGGAGAGCAACAGGCTGGGTCTCAGATGAACAATGCGCCACCGATGGTGGATGAGCTGGAAGTGTATGGTCCGGGAGATGGCGAACATCATCGCATGACGACCGCCGAGACAGGCGGCATTGATGTCCGTGTCGGTATTACGAACGGCGTTCTTGTCTATGAGTTGAAGATGCCCCTTGCTGATAGCGGGCCTACGGCTTTCGCAATCGGGACAAAGCCGGGAATGCAAATCGGCGTCGGCCTCGAAACCTCAACCGGACGTGGCGGTGGATCGTCGGGCGGTGGTGGAGGAGAAGGTGGCGGCGGCGGTATGGGCGGAGGACGCGGGGGTGGTGGTGGAGGCATGGGCGGAGGCATGGGTGGAGGACGCGGCGGCGGCGGACGTCGTGGCGGCGGCGGCGGCGGGGGCTCGCGATCTGGCAGCCAGGCTGAACCGCTCAGTGTCTGGGCAAAAGTGCAATTGGCAGCTCAAGATTCATCCTCCCACTAGTGGTATTGCTGTAAAGAAATGGCAGCGAAAATGTGGATGAATGTTCTCACCAGGTTGTGGGTGGGGACGATGGTACTTTTGTCTATCCCCACTATTGGAATTACCACTCTGTACTCGCAGACGCGCACGATTCAAGGCGTGGTGAAAGATGCGCAAAGCGGCGAACGCCTCCCGAATGCCACGCTCATGATCAAAGGCACGAGGGTGGGGGCAAAAACAAATCTGGAAGGCTTTTTCGTTCTACCGAACGCACCGGATTCACAATTTGTCCTCGAAGCTCGATTCGTCGGGTACGGAGTTGAAGAAGTCAAGATTCCCGCGGGACAAAAGCCCGAAGACATCGCTTTTGAGCTGACGACACAGGACGTGCTGCTCCAGGGAGTGACGGTTGTTGCAGAAGAAGCGACCGTTTTGAAAACTGAAAACGAAACGAGCCTCTCAACGATATCCCCCAGGCAACTTCTGACTCTTCCAAACGTAGGCCAGCCCGATATTTTCCGCTCCATGCAGTTGCTCCCCGGGGTCAGTGGCACGAATGACCGTGAGTCCGGGCTCTACGTGCGGGGCGGCACACCGGACCAGAACCTTGTTCTGTTTGACGGAATGACGGTGTACCACGTCGACCATTTCTTTGGCTTCTTCAGCGCTTTCAATCCCGATGCCGTGAAGGATGTCCAGTTTTACAAGGGCGGGTATCCTGCGGAGTACGGCGGCAGGCTTTCGAGCGTGGTGGACATGACCGGCAAAGCGGGCGATCCGAATAATTTCCACATCGGCGCCGGCCTGAACCTGCTCAGCGGAGATGTGAACGCGGAAGTTCCTTTATTCGGCCAGGGCTCGTTTCTTTTCGCCTACCGGCGTTCATATTCAGACATCATCCAGAGCGGCGCATACACATCACTGTATGATTTTCTAACCAATTCTTCATCGCCCACCAGCACTCCCCAGGGTTTCGGCGGCAGTGGGCGCGCGCGCTTCAGCGGGTTTACGACGCAGTCGATACCGACCGAGATTTTCCATGATCTGAATTCAAAATTAACGTACAACCTCACCTCTCATGATATCGTTTCGGCGAGTTTTTACAACAGCGTGGATAACCTCGACAATTCACAGCAGGGCAACAGCTTTTCCTTCCCAGGTTCAACAATCCAGGTCGCAACTCCTCCAACGACAGACGTAACCGACCAGGGGAATCTCGGAGCGAGCGCAAAGTGGTTCCATCAGTGGAACGAGAGTTTCTATTCAAACGTTTTGGTGGCGACTGCAAAATATACAAGCGACTACAATTATGATGTCAACCGGACGAATCCCAACGCGACGACACCAAGCCAGCAGTCGACCGATGAACAAAACAGCATTAACGATAATACCTTTCGCTTCGATAATCAGTGGATTCTCAATAACATCCATGATCTTTCGTTCGGGACGGAAGTTTCACGAACGGATGCCGCCTACAGTCTTGCCGCGACAACGGTTTTTAACCAATCCCAGGTTCCCTTTTTGGATTCGCGTGAACAAGCGACGCAAACCGCTTTCTACGTGCAGGACAAATGGTCTCGCTTCGCGGGCACACTGCTCGATCTGACGTTCGGACTTCGGACGACTGCGTACTCACTCACCGACCAGACTTTTTGGGAGCCGCGGTTCTCATGGCGATATGCCCTGACGGAAAATTTTTCACTCAAAGGAGCATACGGAGTATATCATCAATTTGTCAATCGCATCATTAATGAAGACTTGTCCCAGGGAAGCAGGGATTTCTTTGTGCTGTCGGACAATTCCATGCAGCCCGGCGGAGCAATCCATTATGTTCTTGGGGGTACGTGGGAGAATCAAGGATACTTGATTGACGTGGAAAGTTATTACAAATCGCTCGATAATCTCGTCGAATTCAGTCAGCGGTTCCGGGTAACGGCGAGCGACCTCTACGCATTCTACAGCGGTGCCGGAACAGCGAAAGGCGTCGAGTTGCTTCTCCAAAAGAAACAGGGAACGCTCAACGGTTGGATCAGCTACACCCTCGGCCGGGCGGAGAATGTCTTTCCCGAGCTCAACAACGGAAATCCCTTTCCCGCCGACCAGGACCAGACGCACGAATTGAAGGTCGTTGGGAATCTCGCCCTTGGCGACAACTGGACGGTGTCATCGACTTTTATTTTCGGTTCAGGGACCCCGTACACGACTCCGATCAGCCAGTATGCGATTCAGTTGCTCGACGGCAGCAATAACATCTACACGCATGTGAGCGACATGAATGCGTATCGTCTGCCATCATACCAGCGGCTTGATGCGAGTATCTCCAAACGATTTGGTGAGGAAAATTCTTCGCATTGGCTGGTTGGTGCATCCGCCTTCAATTTGCTCAATCACACCAACATCGCCTATTATCAGTACGATCTGAGCACCACACCGATTCATGTGACACAAGTTACCGGACTGGGGCTGACCCCGACAATTTTCGTTCAGGTTGATTTTCAATGATGGAATTCCGATGAAAACGATTGGACTGGTCACGCTACTCTCAATAATGGCTCTGCTGCAGGGTTGCAACAACAATCCGGTAATCCCGGAGGCAACACAAATCGTGCTGCGCGGCTACCTTTATGTAAACGAACCGGTACAGGATATAGAAGTCATGTCCAGCTTTCCGATCGGCAGTTCTGACTCCACCAATCCGCCGATCACAACAGCAACAGTGGCTCTCCTGAAGGGCAGTAATCGTTATCAACTCTCTCCTGACACACTGCGACCGGGTTACTATTATTATCCGGGAACCGGTCTGACCGTCAATGTGGGAGACGTTTTCAGTATTGTGGTTGGGTATGGCGGCCAGAGCGCAACCGCTCAGACGGTCGTTCCGCCGAAACCGCAAAACGTTGCTCTTTCTGTATTGGATCTTCGCTTCCAGACCGATACGATTCAAGCGCGTTTCGGCACGAGAATCAGCGTCACCGGTTTGGATACGGCGATTGTAACATGGGATAATCCGGACGGACAATACTTCTATATCGTGACCGAAAGCATCGACTCCACGGCACAATTGCTGCGGCCGGATTCGTCATTCACGCGGCGCTTCACTTCTGAACCGACGAATGAAAGTTCATATCGCATCAATAACAACTCAATTCTGTACACCGGGAAACACGTGCTCAGAGTCTACAGGGTCAACAAGGAATACGCCGACCTCTATCGAACCAGCCAGCAGGATTCCCGCGAGTTGAATGAACCGTTGACAAATGTATCGGGTGGACTGGGCATTTTTAGTGCCTTTGCAAGCGACAGCCTGTATTTCACGGTATCACTTGATTCAACCGCCCCTATTCCATCCAATTTCACGAAATTCGTCACGGGCAGATCCAGGTAAAACAACCCGGGAAGATAAGAATTCAACTGAATGTTTGGAACAGGAGCGGGAACGTCGCCGGGAAATCCGATGTTATGTAATCGAATGAATTCACAACCGACTATCCATTAACCCACGAGCGGATTGATGAACAGGAAGGAATTTCTTTCAATATTCGGAGTAGGCTCGGCTGTACTCGCATGCAGCTACTGCCTGGGCGGCTGCAAAGCGCCCGATTCGGGTATCACAGCCCCTACGAATGTCGATTTTACCCTGGATCTCACTAATCCGGGCAACGCTGCGTTGAAATCCGTCGGAGGATATATGTACAACGGCGGCATTATTGTTGCGCATGCGCCGAGTGGATATGTCGCCGTCAGCTCGGCATGTACTCACCAGGGAAATACAATCTATTATGACCTGCAGACAAATACTTTTTACTGTCCGGCCCATGGCTCCAGATTTTCTACCAGTGGGTCGGTGGTCAATGGGCCAGCCAGCAGCTCCCTTGGGAAATACAACACCACACTAAACGGGACATCCCTCAGAGTCTTTTCTTAAAACCTGCTTTTCTTTGCTTTTTTGAGTACCTTTGGTTGAGCCGTCATGATGGCTCCCGTCGGGCAATCCTCATTGCCCCCCAAACGAGCATCAATTAATATCAATTCAATCATTACAAAGAGGGATCATGAAATCCATTCTCGGTATAGTCTCATTCGCGTGCCTCAATTACTCCGCCCTGCACGCTCAGGAATCCGTCCCGGTAGACGACTTTAACAACCAGGCGTTGTATACCTCTGATGCCGGCGGGGCAGACATGGTTCTGCCGTTTGAAAGCCCGCACATGGTACAATATCCGGATTCATCACTTTCTTCTGAACTCACATCCGAATCACTATCTACTCCGGATTCTGCACGGGCCGATTCGCTTCGCCCGGTCGTGAAACGCAAACTCTTGCCCGATAAAATGAGTTTTCTGGAAAGAGGATTATGGGGCGAGAGCGGGTTCCTGCGGGGCGTGGGTCTCGCATCCCCGCTGACGCCGGAGGTCCGGAAAAGTGAATTGTCCCTCCGCCGCACGATGCTGACTGTACACCAGATCGGCGGATTTGTAACCCTCGGCTTATTGGCCACGACAGTGTATTACGGACAGAGAACTCTTAACAATTTTTACAACCCTTCTCAGTTCAAAAGCCTTCGGCGAACACACGAGGAGTTCGTGTCATTTTCGATAGTTTCTTACACGGCCACCGGTTTGCTTGCGGTGCTTTCACCCCCTCCGCTGATCCGCCGCGATGAAAACAGTACCACGACATTACACAAGACTCTGGCGTGGGTCCATGTCGCCGGCATGATCATCACGCCGATCATCGGGTCCCGGATCCGGCACAGCATGAACGATTATCAGATCGCACAGTACCATCAGGTTGCCGGCTACATAACGACGGGAGTGCTTGCCCTCTCGCTCATTGTTGTCACATTTTGACGGAGCACACATGACTATAAGAAAACTCTCAGTACTGGCCATGTTCCTGGCGTTCATCTCGGGCGCCAGACCGCAATCTCAATTTCTTGAAGCGGGAAAGGATGAGTCCTCCGTGACCTATCGGCTCGTTCATCCTCTTCACGAGATCGAAGCTACAAGCAAGGATGTCGCGTTCAAGCTTGAGATCGACCCCGCGAAAAAGGAAATAAAAACTGTCTCCGCGCAGGTGGATGTGACGACCTTCGACAGCGGGAACTCGAACCGTGATTCCCATGCCATGGAAGTGATCGATGCTATCACGTATCCCGATGTGACCTTCTCGAGCACGGCAATCGTGCAGACGGGCGACAGCCTCCAGGTGGCGGGAAAACTCACCTTTCACGGCATCACGAACGATATTTCGGCGACGGCAGTGGCGAACTGGACGGAACAAAAAATCGATGTAAAAGCAAGGTTCCCTCTGAGTTTGACGGCCTTCAAGATTGAAAGGCCATCCCTGCTCATGATTCCCTGCAACGATACACTGTGGTTCACATTGAACGCCGCGTTTAATCGAAAATAATCCGGATGCCGCGGTCGACCCTGATCATATGTCTGCTGACCACACTCTTAGCGACCGTTCCCGCAATCGGCGCTGAGTCGGGGGACCATCCCAAGAGCGTTGTTCTGAAGGATCGTTCTCAGCAGGTGAATCTGTTCTATCTGAAGGTTGATAACTCGATGGACCGGATCTGGGACGAGTTCATGCTGGTGAAGAGGGCAAACTCCGGCGACCCGGATGCAGAACACGAGCTTGGCATCCGTTACCTCACCGGTAACGGGTTCGCCCGCGACACCGCGCGGGCGGCGCTCTGGATTCGGAAGGCGGCCGAGCAGGATCTGGTGCCCGCTCGGTTCAACTATGGCATTCTCCTGAACAATGGGTTGGGTGTCGGCTGGGATCCCTATGCGGCCTACAAGAACTTTCGGTTTGCTGCGGAACACGGACTGGCGGAAGGCGAATTTGCCTATGGTCTGCTCCTGACCGACAATCTGACTGTTCCCCGAAACTATTCCGAAGCGTATCGATGGCTCAAAATGGCGGCTGATTCGGGTTATAAGCCGGCGGGGGAAGTCCTGGTGGAATTCAAGGCGCGGGGCATCAAAGTTGCCGGGGATTCGAAGAATGAATCTGCCACCGAGGCCGGAAGCGAAAGAGATTCCTCGCGCTCGGAGTCAAACGGGCAAACGGTCTCCGCGTCAGTGCATCCGGTGTTTCTTGATTTTGATGCAGACTCGGTCTCCGAACCCGATGACAAAGTGTTGGTCCAGGATGCTCTTCTCGAGAATCATCCCCGCCCGGATAGTGCAGCAATCAACCAGTCTTCCGGAGACCTTGACAGTCTTCTATCTCCATCGACTCAACGGGTTCTGCGCGATGCGGCGGAAGCGGGCAGCCCCGAAGCGCTCACATTCATCGGCCGAATGTATGACCGTGGAATAAAGGTCAAGCGAAATTTCGTTACGGCGTCTGTCTACTATCTCCGCGCGATCCGCGCCGAGTCGCCCTGGGCCTCCCTTCTGCTCTGGAACATGAGCCGCAAGGATGAATACTATCCTTCCCTGAAAGCACATGTTGAGCAGAAAGACCCTGCCGCCCTTTTCACCTGGGCTGAACTTGCAGATCTTGGTCTCGACCGGCAAGTTACAGAAGAGCAGGCCATGGCGTTTCTCGAGCAGGCGGCTTCCATGGATTATCCTGAGGCGTTGGTCGAACTTGGCGTACGCTATTACAGGGCAAACCACGGTTCCAGCGACCGCGAGCAGGCGGTGGAACTTTTGGAACGGGCGCAAAAATTGGGAAACAAGGAAGCAAAACTCAGGCTCTGCGTAATAAAACTCAACAATGAGAAACCGGCTGCGGAAGATAGTAGTATCGTTACCGTGTTCCGTCAAGCCACAGCGGACGGTTCAGTCCTCGCGGAAGCGATGCTCGGATATTGTTACGACAAAGGAAGGGGAGTCGCACAAAACATCCCGCAGGCAGTGGAATTGTACCGCAAAGCTTCTCAGCGTGGAAGCAAAATCGCCTACGACGCTCTACGAAATCTCTATGATGAACTGCGGCCAAAGGATGCGGGATTCCAGGTCCAGTAATAACGATGAGGAACTGAATTCTCGTATGGCGCATTCTTCATGATAACTTCCGCCTGAAAATCTCGCACATCAGCAATCGATAACTCTTTCCAAATCCCGCAAAGCCAGCAGGCAGCGGAAAAGAAGCGAGAGTTGCGGCGTTCAGTCCGATTCGCAATCGGACATCACCGAAATCCCTCGCATCCGAGCCGTCCGGTTACGAACCGGACTCTACATATTCCTTCCTGGACATTCCGCTAACGGTTGGCAGTCCTCGAGGGTCTGTGCCGGTCGATCCAGTATCCCCAGAGCACGAGCAACCACGCGAATGGTGAGAACCAGGCGAGGAACTTCGGGCTGGGCGGAGGCGGGCCGAATATGTCTGCCAGGTATGTCGCGAGAAGGAAAACGATCAACGCCCAGAACGCAACCGTCCCTGTTTTGTCTTTTGAGTTCGTAGCTCGGAGGTAAATGAAAATTCCCGTCAGGAAGATTCCCCCCTCGACGATAATTGTTCCTGCCAGCGAGTTCCACAGTCCGAAGCCGGCAAGCATGGCACCTCCGGGATAGAGCGGAAGGTCGGCCCGGTGGGTAACAACGTCGAGTATCCAGTGGCTGACAACCGCGACCCAGAGCCATAGCGCGCCGGTTTTATCCTTGCGAACACGAAAGTAGATAAAGGAGAATATTGATGCCCAGACCGCTGCCATGAAAAGGCTATGGGAGAATGGATAATAGACGAAGGCGAGAGGCGTGAAAACCGTATTGCCGGGCTCGATCTCAACGCGTTCGATTCCCAGGAGAAGAAAAACCGGCCAGAGCAGGTCAAGAAACGAAGCTGCCATGAAATACGTCCCGAGCGACGGTCGGGGGGCGACCTTCTTCGCGGCAAGTCCGACGGCAAAGTGACCGATGTACATTCTACGTCCTCAATTCTTGATAGAGTGGGATTCCCTCAAAGGTAAAGAAAGATCGTTTGCGAGTCAAACGATGCGGCTTCTTGCGTTTTCGGGACATTCAAGGGCGCGGTGGAAATCTGTGACCGTAATGCAATTCTCAACGCTCTTTACCCTCACCCCCGCTCCCTCTCCCAATGGGAGAGGCATGTCACGAAGTGACAGGGTGAGGGTAGTGAAGACCGCAATGATTCGAGAGCGTATTCAGACTATTGAGTGACGCCACACAAGACAGCGAGGTTGAGAATCTTCCAAAGAATTCCTACATTGATGACATTCTTGAAGCCTTTGTGTTCTTTCGCCAAATCGTCTCATTTTCCTACTGAATAAAGGATTGTATCATGGCAATTGTACTGGATGGTTCGGGATTGACCGTTGAGAAGCTTGTTCGCATCGCGCGCGGATGCGAAAAAGTCGAGCTTCCTCCCGACGCTGTTGAGAGAATAAAAAAATGTCGCGCCATGCTGGAAGAAAAGGTCCTTGCGCATGAAATAATGTACGGTGTCAATACCGGGATAGGAGAGCTCTCGGAAGTTGTCTTGACGGACGAGCAGGTCGAACAATTCCAGAGGTATCTGATTTACAATCATGCTGCCGGCATCGGCGACCCCGCGCCGGTTGAATACGTGCGCGGCGCGATGGCGGGCAGAATTAACGTTCACGCAATGGGGCGGTCGGGGTGCAGGCCGGAGATAACACTCACGCTCGTTGAGATGCTGAACAAGGGCGTTACACCGTTCGTTTGTCAGAAAGGTTCCGTGGGCGCAAGCGGCGACCTTGCGCCGATGTCGCAGATCGCGCTCCTCATGATGGGGGAGGGACAGGCATACTACCGGGGTGAATTGCTGCCCGGTAAGGTCGCCCTCGAAAGGGCAGGAATTCCGATTCCCGGCCTACGGGCGAGAGATGGACTGGCGACCATCAACGGTTCCAACCTTTTGACGGCGATGAGCGCGATTCACCTTTATGACATCAACCGCTGGCTCAAGCAGGCGGAAATTGCATGCGCGATGTCGCTCGAAGCGCTGTTTGCGAATATGAAACCCTACGACACCCGGTTGCATCAGCTGCGCGGATTTCCGGGAGCCGTTCGCAGTGCGAAAGCGATCATGGCATGCATCAAAGGAAGCGACCTTCTCACGGGCAAAATAAAAACGAAGGTCCAGGATGCCTATTCAATGCGATCGTCACCACAGGTCATCGGCACCGCGCACGATGCGGTCGCCTATGCGAAGAAGCAAGTCGAAACGGAACTCAATGGAGTTGCCGACAATCCCATCTTTCTGTGCGAGAGTAAACTCACTCTCACCGGAGCGAACTTCCAGGGTTCTCCCATTTCGCTGCCGATGGATATGGTCGGAGCTGCGGTGACCATGATCAGCGTCCTCTCCGAACGGAGATTGAACAGACTTCTCAATCCGGCATTGAGCGTCGGATTGCCCGCGTTCCTCACGAAAGGCGCCGGCATGTTTTCGGGGCTCATGCTGAGCCAGTACACCGCCGACATGCTCATCGTCGAGCAACGATTGCTTTCCAGTCCCGCTTCCGTCGGTTCGATTCCCGCCGCGGCTGATCAGGAGGACTTCGTTTCGATGGGGATGAACACGGCGATCAAGAACGGGCAGATCATCGACAATGCGTATGGCGTGCTGGGAATTGAGTACATGGCGGCCGCCCAGGCGCTCGACTTCCGGCAGTTTACTCCCGGAGCGGGGGTGCGGAAGGCGAAGGAGATCATCAGAAAACACGTCAAGCATCTCGATGAAGATCGGCCGCTGTATCCCGATCATACGAAAATCAAAGATGTAGTGAAGTCGTGCGAGATCCTCGACGAGGTCGAGAAGGAAGTGGGAAGTATGGAATAAGTGGCGCCGCATCGCTTTGACATCCTTTCGGTGAGCTTTTTTCAGATTTGTTCCTGTGAATTGTGAACCGATTTCTCCATCATTTCGAAAATGCCGACCTGGAGCGTGTCCTTTTCTGGACATCTTATTCGATTATAGACATGCCAGCGTGAGATGGGTGTGGAAAAGGAGAAAAGCGGGCAAATATGATTGATTTTTAGTATCTTGTGATGGACATATGAGGGGAATGGCATGGCACTTTTATTGTAGAGAATTGTGCAGGCAGCTAATGGGGAAACTAAAATGAAAAACTTAATGCGTTACCGATATCTGAAATTCCTGGGCCTGGTGCTCTTGACGACGGCCTTCTTTGGCGCAAGGGCGGATGCACAGGATGCATTCTCACCGGAATTGACGCTGACCATGCTCCGCGGCACGTGGGAAGCGCACACATTTTATGACAAATGGACATTGGTGTTCGACTGTGACCACAATATGTTCTTTGACCGCGAGCCGGTGCCATACACACTGCTTCCCGGCGTCATTCGCATAAAGAAGTCTTCAGGAGAATCGGATTATCCGTACAAGCTGGATGGCAACAGTCTCACCCTGACATTAAAGAATGGGTCCGAACGGACGTACCGGAGAACCGACCCGGGCGAGGCGGAGCAAACAGCACACGGAATATTCTATCTTTCCGGCAAAGTTCAATCGACGAATGCGAGTATTTCCTTCGATGGAGATCATTCATTTGTCATCAATGATCCCTCCGCCTCCAACGGCGCGATGAACTATAATGGTCTGTATCGTGTAGAAGGAGACGTGGTCGTTATGATATTCGATGACAGCACGAGCTATGATGCGAAGATCGGCCTCCATGACGAGGACGGCTCCATTGCAAGCATAACGTACGACGGCCAGTTGTTTGAGACGGCGGCGCCGGCACAGACTCGGAATGTTTCACAGACATATGCGCCATCGATGGAACCGACCGGCTATATCCCCCCTCCGCCTCCGTATTTTCCGCCGCCGGCTGCCCCGATGTTCCTGCCAACGGGTGGAGCCATGCCCGCTGCGAGCTCCAGCCAGAAAGCAGAGAGCAAACCGCGCGAGTTTGGGACCACCCGGGGAAATACCGGCGGTCGACAGCACTGATTGACGTCAACCGGCGCGTTTGGCGAAGATAGATCCTCTCTACTGACTATGAATATTTCTGAAAGGTCTTTTTGGATGAAATACATTGCAAGTCTGGCGCTCACCCTTGCACTGCTCGGATGCCAGGGAACAAAAGAAGATAAAGTGAAGCTCGAAAGCCACAGAGACAGTTTGAGCTATGCCGTCGGAGTCGATATTGGCACATGGATGAAAGGCCAGTCGCTCGACGTTCGATCCCGAGATCGTTACCCGCGCACTAAGGGACAAGTACTCCGGCAGTCAGACAGCAATGTCGGACTCAGCATCCCGCCTTCTGACGGATGCGCTTCGGAACGATAGAAAGGCGAAACACGATGCCGATCTTAAAGTGCAGGCCGAAAAGAACAAGAAGGATGCGGATGATTTTCTCTCAGAGAACAAGAAAAAATCGGGGGTTGTGACGCTCCCGAGTGGAGTACAGTACAAGGTTCTCACGATGGGAGCCGGCAGGAAGCCAAAGGCGCATGATATGGTTGAAGTTAACTACCGCGGCACATTCATCGACGGAACCGAATGGGAAAATTCCTCCAGTCATTCACCTGTTACGTTTTCGGTGAACGGTGTCATCCGTGGTTGGAAGGATGCGCTTCAGCTGATGCCGGTCGGATCGAAGTGGGTGCTGTACATTCCCCCGGATCTTGCCTACGGTGAGATCGGGTCTGGAAACGTCATCCCGCCAAATGCGTTGCTGATTTTTGAGATAGAACTGCTGCGGATTAATCCGCCACCAACATCGCGCTAGTATCGTGCCACTCGAATAGCGTTGGTAAGTTCTTGGATCGAAATATGTTTCGCAACCCTCTCCCCTTTAATTCCCCCCTCCCGCTCGCGGGAGAGGGGATAGGGGTGAGGGTCAAAAGATGAAGGAGTTATTCAATTCATTTGCGAGAGAGGACACTAGCGTTTTTGATCTTATTTCAACAACACCATCTTCTTGACTTCAGAGAACTTCCCCGCCTGCAAGTGGTAGAAATAAATCCCGCTGGGAAGACTGCTTGCATTGAAGGTCACGGACTTATGTCCTGCGAGTTGATAGCCATCAACCAAAGTCGCTATCTCCTGTCCTAGCTGTTCCAGCCATTATTTGAGAAAAATAATTCGTTGAGTCGTCGCATTTGTCCCGATTTCAATCCGACTGAAATACACGCCGGTTGACAGTCCAAGGGGTGTCCAACGAACAAGGTGAGACCCCGGTGGTTCATCTCCTTCGAACAAAGTTGCTGCTAGTCGTCCAAGTATGTCGTAGACCTTAACACTTACATGTGAACAGGGAGGGGCTGATTGATTACCGGGAACAGCAAAAGAGAATGTCACCGTTGAATTAAATGGATTTGGGTAGGAGTGGTAAACGGTCGAAATAAAATTATTGCTCGGCTCTGATCCAACACCTTGTTGTTGCAAGTTTTTCAGAAGCGCGAGCCCTTCACCATACAATCCATTCATTGATGTATAGACAGACCCACCTTGTGCGCTCATCAACCAATACTGAGGCAAGCCATCAATCTGTACCAATTGGCCTGCCCTCAACACATCAAACGCAAAGAGGCCGTGCTCGTCTGACATATAAACGTAGCTTCCGTCTGTTTCCAAGGCTGCATACGGCCACGCCGTGGTAGGAATAGGTATCGAATCGATCAACAGAAGAGTGTCAGGACGACTGATGGAATAGAACAAGAGCCCGCTGCTGCTTGCGTTGTACAAGACCGTGTCCTTCACCAATAAGTTCAGAGCCCTCCAGGGCCAGCCATTCCAGTCTGCATGAGAGATCGTCTTTAGCGCCTTCGGCTGAGTCGGTGTTGAAAGGTCAATCACAGTTATTCCCCCCTCAGTGGATGGCAAGTAGCCATAATTGCCGGCAACAACAAAATCATGAACATACGGTTGGACTTTTATCTCTGAGAGCAGTTGGGGATTTGTGGGATTGCATAAACAGTAGGTTGAAAGTGATGAATCATGTGAGACATACATGTAGCCACTGTTCAGAGCCAAAGAAATATGATTATCCAGGTTATACTCGTACAGTACATTTTCCGGCACATACCCCACCCACGCTGGGTTTCTGACGTCGTGAATGTCGGCAATTTCTATCCCTTTGAAAGTTCCGACATATAGGAAATCCCCATAGTAAAAAATGCTATTCGTGGCACCGTTATCCCACGCCACTTCTGTCCAGTACTTGATGCGGCGGGGAAGCTCAAGCGTGCTTATCAAAGTAGGTTTGTTCGAATCCGAGACATCGAAGAACCCGATGCACCATGCCTCCTGTTCGGCAACTAAGCACTTATTCTTCACCAACCCAGAAGCGGGTGCCCCACCATTAGCGAAGAATCCTCTCGGCGCAGTGCGCCCCAGGGAATCTGTCGTCAAAATCCATATTCCATAGTTAGTCACGAACAGCAATTTCCCCGGTGCCGAAGTGAGAATAGACGTTCGAAAGGGATCACCACACAAGGGCATACCTAGACGAGAGCTTTTCCCAATATTCTTTGGGTTCTTGGGATCGGAGACATCAATGGCGTAGACACCAGAGTCTAAGGTTGCGACATAGACTATGCCGTTTGGGGGTTGTAATACCACCTGTGTATAACGAGGTGTAGGGATAGTTTTGGTAATCACGGGAGACCGAATCAGCAGAGAGAAACGCTATGGTGTCCGGGCGAGCAATCGAATAGGTCAGTAGCACCAGTGACCGACTTGAATCTGCATCGAATACCGTTTCTGCTGTAAACAGCAATGTATCCGTTGTGGTAACATATGACACGATCTGGTCGGCAAATGTATTTGCCACATAGTGTGGCCGAGAGGGATCGCTGGCGTCAACAGCGTCGATCTCCCCCTCTTGCCTGTATGCCAAGTAGGCTGTGTGATTACTCACCGAAAGGCTTGTTGTCTCGTTGTCCGCTCCTGCAGATCCAAGTAGTTCGGGTTGTTGAGGATTGCTGATGTCCACAATTTCCACTTGGCCATCAGTGAGGATATACGCATAAGGAAACTCAATCACAATTTCCTTAATGTCTTGCTGACCTACGTCAGCTTGAACGATCGGAATCATCTCGCTCGGATTTGAGATATCAAGAATAAGCAGAAAATGCCCTGTGCCAACGTAGGCGATTGAATCCCTTATTCTTATGCTGAATATTATCTGGGGGGTTTCGTACTGGCCAACCAAGAGCGGGTTATCGGGATTTGAGATATCGAGTACCAATACAGTCCTGCCGGCTGATGCTAGTGCTATGTTTCCGTTTACATCCGCTGACCAACAGTCACCCCAATTCCATTCTCCGACATCGGCAAGGATACTGTCCTGGGCAATCGAATAGAAGGGCCTATTTTTCTTCGTCATGGAGTGGCGCCGGAAAGAAGGTGCTAGCCCCTGGGACAAACGATCAAGTAGTAGATCTTTGACAATGTGCTTTGGTATTTCTTGAGAGATGGCAGTAGCAACATACAAGCACAATATGACGGCCAATATCGTCCTGGTCGCACTCATCGCAATAGCTGTGCTTTGGATGGTTGAAGAGGATACAGAAGGATCATCAGGCAAATCGCGCCTGCGATTCTGAATGAAACGGTAAGCTTCTTCTTCATGCTCATCCTCCATGGATTTTCCGTGTTTATGTTCAGAACCGATTCCCTCAAACCAAGAAACCGCTCACAAACAGACCCACCTCAACCCTCTATTTAAGAAATTTCCGGATAATTGTCAATTTTGACATCTCTCCTGGAAACTGCTATATTGGTGTCATTCCTTTGGTATGCGACTATGTTAAATTACATTTGGCTTGCCCTGATTGTCCTCGGGATCTCCGTTGCCTTCGTCGGCGATGTGCACGACATCTCGACGAATAGGTACCACAACGGAGAAGAATTTGCCGGGAGCATCGATTTCCGGGGAGATCCCATTCCATTCCTTGAACAATCCCAAAAGTACATCTGCTATCTTTCAGCAACTTCGGAACACCTTGCAACACGTCAACCCTTTGAATCAAACCGGGAATACGTTCTGAAGGCGGAGCTCGTGCCGAATCCGGCAGGCGGCGGGATCATCCACATCTTTGCCGACGAGTCTTTCCCGGCGCAGTGGAGGGAGATCATGAATGGACAGGGCAGCTCAGAGTATCTTACCGCAAGTGTTCGCTGGGATTCCATCGATCATCGCGGACTAATACTCCCGGTGCGGTTCCGGTTCGACCCCGCGAAGTTCCTGCGGCTCAGCTCGGTTGTCAATGACGGCGTCGCTAAATCGGCAAAGTCGGCGGTTGAGCTTTGCATCGGACTCATCGGCATCATGGCGCTCTGGCTCGGCGTCATGAGGATCGCGGAGCAATCCGGACTCATGGCGAAGTTGGCGGGCGTGCTCAAACCTGTCATGAGACGATTATTCCCGGACGTGCCTCCGGAGCATCCGGCGATGGGTGCGATGATCATGAATATATCCGCGAACATGCTCGGTCTTTCCAACGCCGCAACACCGTTCGGCCTGAAAGCGATGGAAGAGCTCAATAAGCTCAACGCAAAAGCCGGCACGGCGACCGATGCGATGTGCACGTTTCTCGTCATCAACACGAGCAACGTGCAGCTTGTCCCCGCAACGGTCATTGCCATCCGCGCGGCGGCAGGTTCGGCGAACCCGGCGGAAATCCTGGGACCGGTTTTAGTCGCGACATTTGTGTCTCTCGTTGTCGGCGTGACAACAGCCAAGCTCTTAGCGAGGTTGCCGGTCTACAGGCGGCAGATAGAAAAATTAAAAAATGAGCAATGAGCTCGGAGCCGTGAAATGTCCGCTAGAACTGGAGAAAGCTGCGGTAGGTATACAGAAACGCGACCACAGGGAGCGGGACGATCAGCTAAGCAACTCGAAGAAATCAGCAAAATGATTACTGGCCTCTCAAAATCTCTTTAGACATTTTCTCTATGCTCAACGCTCAAATCTTAAACCTCAAACCTCTAACCTCTAACCTCATCGCTCCATGATCACCGTTATCGAAACACTCTCCATCCTCGCCATTCCCGCGATCATCCTTTTCGTGGTTCTCTATGGAGCGGCCAGAAGGGTAAAAATCTACGAGGTGTTCGTCGAAGGCGCAAGGGAGGGCTTCAATGTGGGTGTCCGGATCATACCGTATCTGGTTGCCATGCTCGTCGCGATCGGGATCTTCCGTGCAAGTGGAGCAATGGAAATCCTGTCCTCGCTTCTGTCGCCGTTCACCCGCCTGATCGGTATGCCTGCCGAGGCATTGCCGATGGCGCTTATCAGACCGCTCTCGGGAAGCGGGGCTCTCGGCGTGGTGTCGGAAACCATCAAAGCAAACGGACCGGACTCACTCATCGGGAGGATGGTCTCGGTAATGATGGGGAGCAGCGAAACGACGTTTTACGTTCTCGCGGTGTACTTCGGCGCGGTAAGCATCACAAGAACGCGCCAGGCAGTCCCCGCCGGGATCGTTGCCGACATTGTTGCCGTTCTCATGTCGGTCTGGCTCGTGAATTTGATTTTCCATTGATTCATGCTTGATTTTGAGGCGGCTCTTGCCTATATTCAGCAGATCCATTTTGTGATGACTGATGAATATTCGAATTCACACATTGATTCTTCACTCTGAGACACAATCCTCTCCCTTTTGACCATGAACATTTTCAATAAGCTTATTGTTGCTACGATTCCCGTTGTTCCCAGGCCGGTGATTCGGTATTTTGCCAGTCGTTACATTGCGGGCGACCAACTTGAAGACGCCGTGCGTGTCGTCAAGCAGCTCAACGCCGATGGCGTGCTGGCAACGGTGGATGTGCTCGGAGAAGATATTCATCGCAGAGAGGAAGCGGCTTCGGCGCGCGACAACATCCTTGAAGTTCTGAACTCAATTTCGAGGGAGCGTCTTGACGCGAATATCTCCATCAAGCTTACTCAGTTAGGATTAAAGCTTGATAAGAATTTCTGCTTTGAGAACGTCCAGGCGATTGTCCGGCTGGCGAAGACCTTGAATAATTTCGTCCGCATCGATATGGAGGATTCCCCCTGCACCGACGATACGATCTGGGTCTACCGCCAGATCAGGAAGGAGTTTTCCAACAGCGGTATCGTGCTCCAGGCGAAACTCCGCAGAACCGAGGACGATGCGACATCGATGATGCGCGATGGCATGAACGGTTTTCGACTCTGCAAAGGCATTTACATCGAGCCGGAGCGGATTGCCTATACCGACCATGACCAGATTAATCAGAATTTCCAGCGCGTGCTCGAAGTGATGTTCAAGCAGAAAGCTTACGTCGGCATTGCCACCCACGACAATGCTGTCGTCGACGCCGCGTGCAAGCTGATCGACAAGTACAGGCTTCAGAAGAACGAGTACGAATTCCAGATGCTCCTCGGCGTCCGGCCGGATCTTTGTGCAAAGCTTCATCGGGACGGTCATCGCGTCCGCATCTACGTTCCGTTCGGCAAACACTGGTACCAGTACTCTATCAGACGGTTCAAGGAAAATCCGCAAATGGCAGGATACGTTTTTAAGGCACTGTTTTCCCGAAATCAATTCAACTAACTTCTAACGAAACATACAAGGAGACTTCAATGGCCGATGCGAAATCCCCGGGTGAGAGTCAAAAATTTCGACCGTTCGTCCCGGCTGAGACGGACATGAAGGAATTCACGGTCCGTGCGCTGATCATCGGGTTGGTCATGTGCGTGGTGCTGGGCGCGGCGAATGCATACCTCGGTCTTAAAGCGGGTATGACAATTGCCGCCACGTATCCCGCCGCGGTCATCGGGATGGCAGTCCTGCGCCTGATGAAAGGATCAATTCTTGAGGAAAATTTTGCCAGAACCGTCGGCTCGATCGGCGAGTCGGTGGCAGCGGGCGCCATTTTTACCATCCCCGCGTTCGTTGTGCTCCACATCTGGAACTTCAACGCCGAGAGCATGACAACGGAATATCTCACCGCGGCATCGTTGATGATTCTGGGCGGCGTTCTGGGAATCATGTTCGTGACCGTGCTGCGCCGTGTCATGGTCGAGGATAAAAGCCTGCCGTTCCCCGAGTCCGTTGCGGCCTCCGAGATTCACAAAGCCGGTCAGCGCGGCGCTGGAGCGGCCATCCAGCTGTTTAAAGCGATGGCGGTCGGGGCGTTTATCAAGCTTCTCGACGGACTGAGCGTGTTTCATTCATCCAATGATTTTCAGGTTATGGTCGGTCGCGTCAAGGAATCCTTCGTGAAGCTCGGGCTGAGAGGTGACTCCGAAAAGATCCTCGGCGGCGGCATCACGACGATTTCGGCTCCCGCGGCAACTCCCGCGTACATCGGCGTCGGCTACATTATCGGGCCCGAGCTCGGTGCGCTGAACTTCGCGGGCGGATTGCTCGCCTGGGGGTTGTTCGTTCCGCTCCTCGTCTTTTTCCTCGGTCCTCAGGAAATTGATAAGTATCTCTTGGCAAGTCATGGAGATACGCTGGCCGCGTGGGGAGCGCTCACGGGCCATCTTTACAGGTACATCGTTCGTCCGATTGCCGTCGGCGGTATGCTTGTGGGAGCCTGCTTCACGCTATGGAAGATGCGTAAGAACCTCATCCTCGGCATTAAACGGGGGATCGCGGATGTAAAAAAATCGGCGGCGGCGAAGGCGGCAACCGAGCGGACGGAGAAAGATCTTTCGTTCAAGGTGGTCATCCTCGGTGTCGTTATTGTATTTGCTCTTATGATTGGCCTGTATTTCTACTTTACGCAGATGTTCCTGGGAGCGATCCTTGCCGCTGTTGTCATGTTGATCGCAGGGTTCTTTTTCGCGGCGGTTTCCGGAAATCTCGTCGGGATGATCGGGTCTTCGAATAATCCCATTTCCGGTTTGACGCTCGCGACAACCGTGGTTGCCGCGCTCACAATGGTCCTCGTCGGCGTGAGCGGCATCCAGGGGGTCGCGGCCGTTCTGGGGGTTGCCGCTGTTGTTTGCGTTTCCTCCGCCGTTGCCGGAGAAATGTTGCAGGATTTGAAAGTCGGACACATCCTTGGCGGAACCCCTTCCAAGATGCAGGTGGGTGATATTATCGGCGTCATCCTTGCGGGGCTTGTGATGTTCTTCCCGCTCTATGTTCTCCATAACTCCGACCTCGCAAGCAATCCCGCGACCGGTGGATTCGGCGGACCCCGGCTCCCCGCACCGCAGGCCGGCTTGATGGCTGCCCTTTCGCAGGGAATCGTGGGCGGTGAAATGGCCTGGCCGCTGGTGATCGTGGGAATCGCGTTGGGAATCTCGCTGATCCTTATCAAGGTGAAAAGCCCGATGCTATTTTCAGTCGGCATGTACCTGCCGCTCGAAGACGACGTTTGCAATTTTTGTCGGAGGTCTCGTGCGCGGGTTTGTTGACAAACGTGCCGCCAAGCGTGGATACAACGATGCACAGAAAGCGAGGGTTGAAAATGCCGGTATACTCTCGGCGTCAGGACTGATTGCCGGCGAAGCTTTGATGGGGCTGTTCATAGCGACCGTTGTATTCATTCGCGATCGCGCCGAGGGAAGGCCAGAATTCTGGACAGTCCCCGGGTTCGAGTCGATCGCATCATGGCTGGCGATTCCGGTCTTTGCCGTTCTCGTCATGTATCTTGTGTCCGTCCCGCTCTCGAAGGCAGGAAAGGCCGACGAGCCGGCGCCCCCGACGGCCATTATGTAAGACGAGGGCACGTTTTCCCGCAGGAAAGAATTGATTGTTCCTGCGGGCCGAGAGATGCAGAATTGTTAAAATGTTTGCATGAAAATGACGCGGGTGTCTCCCGCAAGCAAAAGAATATTCATTTATTATTTAAACAACTAAGGAGAACTTGATATGGCGAACGCCATTGAAGGATTACAGCCACCATTAATGTGGAAATATTTTGCGGAAATTTCTCGTATCCCACGCGGGTCCAAGAACGAGGCCGCCATTTCGGATTACATTGTTGCGACGGCAAAGAAACTCGGCCTGCAGGTGAAACAGGATCGCCTGGGCAACGTCGTGGTGAAGAAGCCGGCGTCGCCGGGCAAGCAGCATGTCCGTCCGATCTGTTTGCAGGGACATCTCGACATGGTCTGCGAAAAAAATGCCGACAAGGTGCATGACTTCATGAAGGATCCCATCGAACTTGTGCGGAAGGGGAATATCATGATGGCGAACGGCACGACGCTCGGCGCCGATAATGGAGTTGCCGTGGCTACGAATCTTGCCATTATGGAAGACAAATCTCTCGTCCATGGCCCCCTCGAACTGTTATTCACGATTGACGAAGAAACCGGTCTGACCGGCGCAAGCAACCTCGCCCCCGATTCACTCGAAAGCAAAACGCTGATGAATCTCGATTCCGAAGAAGAGGGCGCTCTCTACGTCGGTTGCTCGGGCGGCAAAGACACGGTCGCGACGTGGAAGGCCGGCTTCGAAAAAGCTCCCGCCCAGACGGTCGCGTTCCGGCTGAAAGTCTCCGGGCTTCGGGGCGGACATTCAGGATTGGAGATTGACAAAGGCCGCGGGAACGCGATAAAGATTATCAACAGGGTTCTGATAGATCTCACTGCGCTCGGCGCGCGACTATCGGCCATTGATGGCGGAAACAAACGCAATGCCATCCCTCGCGAGTGTGAAGCTATCCTGTTTATTCCGAAAAAGAGCATCGACGCAGCGAAAAAGCTTGTCGCAAAGTACAACACGACCGTGAGAGCGGAATTCGCAACCGTGGAAAAAGATCTTTCCATCGCCCTGACGGAAGTGTCGGGTGCCAGGAAGGGAAAGGTCGTTAAGAAAGCCGTGCAGAAGAAACTGTTTCAGACTATTGCTGCCCTGCCTCACGGGGTCATCAAGATGAGCGCGGATATTTCGTGGCTGGTGGAAACATCGACGAACGTCGCCGTTATCAATAGAACAAAGAACGCCATCGTGCTTGCAACGAGTCAGCGGAGCCCGGTTGCGTCCGAGCTCGACGAGATCGTTCAAACGGTTTCGACAATCTTTGAGCTTGGGGGCGCTGCCGTGGAACAAGGCGACGGCTATCCAGGCTGGAAGCCCAATCTCGAGTCGCCTATTCTCAAGCTCGCGATAACCACATACAAATCTCTCTACGGAAAAGAACCCGAAGTAAAAGCCGTCCACGCCGGACTCGAATGCGGCATCCTCGGCGAGAGGTTCCCCGGGATGGATATGGTTTCCTTCGGTCCCACGCTTGAGGCCGTGCATTCACCGGAAGAGAAGATTTTCATCGACACCGTTGACAGGTTCTGGAAGTACTTGCTGGCGATTTTGAAGAACGCGAATTGATGACCTGTGGATAACGCATATTTATCAAGTCACCATTTCCTTTCTGATTTCGAATGAGTCCGGAAAATATTCAACGGGCGGTTTGGTTCCATCCCGCCAGGAGAGCGTATCGCTACACCATCCTGTTCTTCGTGGCGATCCTGACATTTGGCAGCTATTTTGCTTATGACAGTGTGGGTGCGATAGCACCGACGCTGATAGAAAAACTGGGACTCAACCGCGAAGCGATCGGGCAGATGTACACTCTGTACAGCGTTGCTGCCATCCTCTCTGTATTTATCGGAGGACTTCTTATCGATAAGATCGGGACACGGCGTGCGAGCTTCCTTTTTTCGTGTCTCGTGACAGTCGGTGCGGCGATAGTTGCAATTGCCCCTAACATGTATGTTTTGTTTTTCGGTCGATTCATATTTGGTTGGGGTTCGGAATCCCTTGTGGTCGCTCAGAGTGCAATTTTCTCCCGATGGTTCAAAGGAAAGGAGCTCGCCTTTTCCTTTGGCATCGGATTAACTTTGAGCAGATTGGGAACGCTGTTCAGCTTTAACACGGAGGCACTCATCGCAGAGTACTTCCAGAACTATCGATACGCTTTGTGGGCAGCAGTCCTCTTTTGTATCCTGTCGCTGTTGGCAAATTTGGTCTATATCATCATGGACCGGAAAGGCGAGAGCACCCTCAATCTGAAGGAAGAGGGTGGCGGGGACAAGATTGTGCTTGCCGACATCAAGAAGTTCAACAATTCCTACTGGTATGTCACTCTGCTTTGCCTTACATTTTATTCCGCGATATTTCCGTTCACCTCTCTATCGACAGACTTCTTCAGTAGCAAGTACGGTCTGGCCATGACTGCGCCAACGGAAGGTGGGTTCCTCTATCAGGTATTCTATAATGTCATCCACATGTTCACAACCGCGGGTGGAACGACCACGATTATCATCTTCGCCTCGATGGTGTTTGCGCCCTTCTTCGGTCAACTCGTCGACAAGTTCGGTCGAAGAGCTTCGGTTATGGTGTTGGGGTCGATTCTCATGGTCCCGGCGTTTCTGATAATGGCATTCACAATGGTTCCACCAGTGTTTCCGATGATAATCCTCGGTTCCGCGTTTGTGATGGTGCCGGCAGCGATGTGGCCATCCATTCCATTAATCGTTGAGAAGAATCGTGTGGGTACGGCGTTTGGATTAACGACAATGATTCAAAACATCGGGCTGGCATTGTTTCCGTGGTTGAATGGACTGCTGCGCGATGTTACCCACGACTATACGGCCAGCATGGTAATGTTTTCGTGCCTAGGTATCGTAGGCCTGGTATTTGCGATTCTCCTGAAGAGAGCTGATGCGCGTGAGGGTGATCATTTGGAAAAAGTTGAACATTGAGTATTCGGGTGACATTCGATTGAATAACAGTTCTCTTGCAGCTCAGCTGTCTCAAATCGGCAATTGAATATTGTAAATAACAGAGCCCTCTTAGCGAGAACAATTCACAATTGACAAAGGTTGTCGGTCTCATGAAATTGCGCTGGGAAGTCTGTCAACGCGATATTCATCTGACGATAACTCCGCAGATGGTCGATTAGGGCATTATGGCCGGGAAAGCACTGCCCCTCAGTGTTACACGATGAGATGGTAGGCCGTGAATTATTGACTTTCATTCGATTTTTCCGGAAATTTACCTAGACAAACGCACGCTCAAATGGCGCCTTTTGAACGAAAAAAAATCCTTGCCGTAGATGACAACCTGACTCTGGTAACCGAAATCAGACGATGGATCATCATATCGGGATATGATGCCGAGAGCGCGACCAGCGGGATCGAAGCCCTGGAGAAAATCCAGAAAGAACAGTTCGACCTTGTGATTCTCGATGCGATGATGCCGGACATGAACGGTTTCGAAGTCGCGCGCCAGATTCGAGCTCGTTATCCCGAATTGAAAATCCCGATCATCATGTTGACCGGACTGAAGGTTCAATCAGACGTTATGTCGGCGCACTCCGCCGGTGTCGACGAGTTGATCACGAAACCCATCGAGTTCGACGAGCTGGCCGGCAAAATTACTCACTATCTCAAGAGCCCGTTCCGGTGACCCGTCCCGGCGTACTGACAGATGTGTCTCTTTCACCCGCATTCTTCAAGAGGAAAGGATAGAATGTATGGCAGATTCATGGAAGAAAAAGATTTTTGTGGTCGACGATGACCCGATGTTCATCATGTCGATCAAAGGCCTGATCACTGGCGCGGGGTATGATGTCGATACGGCGATGACCGGCAAGGACGCGTTGGAAAAACTCGGCAAGGGAATGCCCGATCTCATCATCATCGATGTAATCATGAAAGATATGAATGGGTTCGAGTTAACGCGGGCGATCCGGGGGGTCGACAAGAAGGTTCCCATCATCATATTGACGGGAATGCGAGCCGAGTCGGATAAATTTGAAGCCAAATTGGCTGGCGCCAATGAGTACATGAACAAACCCGTCGCCCCGGATGAGCTTTTGCGGCGCATGAAGTCGCTCATGGGTCCGGTGATTCGATAAGTGAGCTGACCGGCGATTGTTGCATCGCCCGATGACACGGTTGACGATCGTGTCCAATGAGAGGCGTTCCATCAAAGAGAATCCGCGCGTGTGCCATTCAAACTGACTACAGATTTAACGCCAAGCGGCGACCAGCCCGAAGCAATCCGCCAACTCACTGAAGGCGTTCGGCGGGGTGACAAATACCAAACGCTTCTCGGGGTCACGGGGAGCGGAAAGACTTTCACCATTTCAAACGTCATCGCCGCGCTGGATAAGCCGGTGCTGATCATGTCGCACAACAAGACGCTCGCGGCGCAATTGTACGGCGAGTTCAGGCAGTTCTTCCCGCACGACCGGGTCGAGTTCTTCATCAGCTACTACGACTACTACCAGCCCGAAGCGTATATTCCCCACACCGATACCTACATTGCAAAGGACTCCTCGATCAATGACGAGATCGACCGGCTCCGGCTGCGTGCGACAAGCGCGCTGCTCGGAGAGCAGAAGAACGTGATCGTTATCGCTTCAGTAAGCTGTATCTACGGCATCGGAGCGCCTGAAGAATGGTTGGAGCAAATGGTACCGGTTCGAAAAGGTCAAATAATCGAGCGCAACCAACTCCTCCGCAAGTTGCTCGACATTCATTACCTTCGCAACGATTTTGAGTTTACACGGGGAACATTCCGCGTGCGCGGCGACATCGTCGAGATCATTCCCGCCGGTGAGAATGAAGAGGCGCTCCGCATTCAGTTCTTCGGTGATGAGATCGAGAAGATTTCATATATCCACCGCATGACCGGCGACGTCCGGGAGGAGGCGGACTCCGAAATAATTTACCCGGCGAAACATTTTGTCACTTCACGACCGACATTGGAGCGCGCGCTGACAGGCATCGAGGAGGAATTGAGGGAACGCCTGTCTGAGTTTCGCCGTCAGGGGAAACTCCTCGAAGCACAGCGACTCGAGCAGAGAACGCGCTTCGATATGGAAATGATGCGGGAAATAGGATACTGCAGCGGCATCGAGAATTACTCCCGCCATATCGCGGGCCGGCAGCCTGGCTCCCGGCCGTACTGTTTGTTCGATTACCTCCCGAAAGATTTTCTTCTTGTGATCGATGAATCCCACGTGACCGTTCCCCAGGTAGGAGGCATGTGGCATGGAGATCGGTCGCGTAAAACGACGCTTGTCGAACATGGATTCCGGCTGCCGTCGGCCCTCGACAACCGTCCGCTGACGTTTGAAGAATGGGAAGCCACGGTCAACCAGGTCATTTTTGTCAGTGCGACGCCCGGACCGTACGAGCTGGAGAAATGCAAAGGTGTCGTGGTGGAACAGGTCATCCGTCCGACCGGTTTAGTGGACCCCCCGGTCGAGGTGCGTCCGGTGAAAAATCAGATCGACGATTTGATAGCAGAAATCCGTTCACGCGCCAAACTCCACGAGCGGTGCCTTGTCACGACCCTGACCAAGCGTATGGCCGAAGACCTGTCGAAATATCTTAGCGACATCAATATCAAGGTGCGGTATATTCATTCCGAGATTGACGCCCTCGAGCGTGTGGAAATTCTGCGCGACCTGCGCCTCGGTGATTTCGATGTGCTTGTCGGCGTGAATCTCCTGCGTGAGGGCCTGGACTTGCCCGAGGTGTCCCTCGTCGCAATTCTCGATGCCGATAAGGAAGGCTTCCTGCGCTCGGAACGCTCTCTGATCCAAACCGCCGGGCGGACGGCAAGGAACCTCAACGGGAAAGTCGTCTTATATGCCGATACCGTCACGGGGTCAATGGAAAGAATGTTGAGCGAAACGCGGCGGCGGAGATTGAAGCAAATCGAATTCAACACCGACCACGGCATTACGCCGAAGACAATTTATAAAACGACGGAAGAAGTGCTTGCGAGCACCGCGGTTGCCGACATGAAGGCATCATATGACGCTCGACGCGAACGGGCGGCCGCGCCGAAGATAGAGGAAAATATCCTGCGTCACCTGACTGACGAACAGCGAAACGACATGATCGAGGAGCTAAAAACCGCCATGCGCAGCGCAGCCCGCGACCTTGAGTTCGAGCGCGCCGCCAGGCTGCGCGATGAAATCGACCGGCTTGAGAAAATGAAAAAATAATCCTGAATCCCTACGGTTCCTGGTCATTCGGAGGCTGCCAGGCTAATGCTTCACACACTCTATAAATATTTCGCTGTTCCGGTACTGGAGTTCATCTATCCGCCCGTCTGCGCGGCGTGCGAACGACGGCTTGAAGAAGGAACAACAATCGTTTGCTCGAGATGTTGGGCATCCTTTCGGGAGGTTCATAGGAACGATGAGGTCTGGTTGGAGCTGAAATCCCGGTTCCTCGCCGAAAATGCCGTTCAAGACATACTCTCCTGTTTCGTTTTTGAAAAGGAGGGCCCGCTGCAGCTTGCCATCCACGTACTCAAATACCAGGGAATGAAATCGCTTGGCGTCCGCCTCGGGAAAGAGATAGGAAAACGCATCCAATCAAACGACTCCTTTTCGTCGGCTGATTATCTTGTTCCGGTTCCCCTGCACAGATCAAAACAACATGAAAGGGGTTATAACCAAAGCGAGCATATCTGCAAAGGTATCGCGGAAACAACGCGTCTGCGGGTTCATCCTTCGCTCCTTCAGCGGAAGAGATACACTCAATCCCAGACGAAGCTGAGTGTTGAGGAACGACAACAGAACGTTGACGATGCATTTGAGGTGCGTCGGGGGTTCGAATCCGAGGTCGAAGGGAAAACGCTGATCCTCGTGGATGATGTCATTACCACTGGCGCGACGATCGAGGCATGCGCGAGAGTTCTCGCCGCCCACGGAGCGAAGCGGGTTCTCGCTGCTTCCGTCGCGCTGGCGCAGTAAATGTTGCCTGAAAATACAGGGCGTTGAAAGAAATGCCGCAGGAGAGACCAAGACGACAGAGGAACGAAAAATGTGGAGACTAATGAAAAATAACGTATCCATTCACCATCGCCGGTCCATTCGGTTGAAAGGATACGATTATTCCCAGCCAGGTGGATATTTCGTAACGATATGTACCCAGAATCATGAATGTGTTCTTGGGGAAATTGTCGATGGGCAGGTGCGGCTATCGCCGGCCGGAGAGATTGCGTCACAATGTTGGTTGGAGATACCGAAACATTTTTCCAATGTTGAATTGAATGTGAGTGTGATGATGCCGAATCACGTACATGGAATAATAATCATTCATCAAACGGTAGGGGTTCAACAAGTTGAACCCCTACGGAACGAATTTCAACACATGGTTCCCCAATCTATTGGATCGATCATTCGTCAATACAAATCCTCGGTGACACGATTATGCCGCGAACAAAAATACCACGATTTTCGCTGGCAGCGCAATTATTACGAGCACATCATTCGCAATGAAGCCGACCTGAACAGAATCCGGAAATACATTGATGAAAATCCGTGGCAATGGCATTACGACGAAGAAAATCCTAAGAACATTAAAATCAGATATGATTAACATGGCAAACGGCTTATCTCAAATTGTCCAATTCATGGTGACATACTTCCGTCTCCTTCGGCGTCGGCAAAATAGTTGATTTTCTGTTGATTTCTTGGTACATTTTATTGAATCATTAAACGACTTTTTTCTCTTTTCTTGAGATTTTATCCACTTAACCAGCCATTGGAGAATTACCATGCCAGTACGAATAGGAATTAACGGATTTGGACGAATAGGCAGAAATGTCCTTCGGGCAGGAATCAAATCGCCCGACCTTGAATTCGTTGCCGTCAACGATATTACGGACGCCAAGACGCTCGCGCACTTGCTCAAGCACGATTCCGTCATCGGCAACTTTGAAGGCACAGTCGAAGTGAAAGATAATGCAATAGTTGTCAACGGCAAAACCTTGAAGGTGTTCACCGAGAAAGACCATCTCAACCTGAAATGGAAGGATCTGGGCGTCGACATTGTCATCGAGTCGACCGGATTGAAGCACTTCACAGACGGCGAGGCGGCAAGCGACCACCTGAAAAACGGCGCCAAGAAAGTAATCCTCACGGCTCCGGCTAAGAAGGCGGATGCCACGCTTGTCCTGGGTGTGAACGACAAGATGTACGACCCGGTGAAGCACAACATCATTTCCAATGCTTCATGCACGACGAATTGCCTCGCGCCGATGGTGAAAGTACTGCACGACAATTTCAAAGTGAAGAAAGGTATGATGACGACGGTTCATTCGTACACGAACGACCAGCGCATCCTCGACCTTCCCCACAAAGATCTGCGCCGTGCCCGCGCGGCCGCCATCAATATTATCCCGACAACCACCGGGGCGGCAAAGACGGTCGGAAAGGTCATCCCGGAGTTGAGCGGAAAACTGGACGGTTATTCGCTGCGCGTCCCGACGCCCAATGGCTCAATCACGGATTTCGTGGCCGAGCTGGAACGAGAAGTGACGAGAGAAGAAGTAAATGCCGCTTACAAGAAAGCCGCAGACACGACGCTGAATGGCATTCTTGAGTACAGCGAGGAAGAACTCGTGCTGCAGGATATTGTCGGCAACCCACATTCCTGTATCATCGATTCGAAACTTACGATGGCTATGGGCGCCACGGTGAAGGTGTTCGGCTGGTACGATAATGAATGGGGTTATTCATGCCGTGTCATCGACCTTGTTAAGAAAATCATCGCAATGATGAAATAATGTAAACCAAAGTTCAACCGCGGCTAACGATGGACACTCGTCGTTAGCCGTTTTCATTCTGAAGGAAATCAACCATGAACAAACTTACAATTGACGATATTCAACTCAAGGGCAAACGCGTGCTTGTACGCGTGGATTTTAACGTCCCGATGGAAAACGGGAAAGTCACCGACGACACCCGCATCGTCGAATCTCTTCCTACAATAAAAAGGATCGTTCAGAACGGCGGAAAAGCGATTCTCATGAGTCACCTTGGACGCCCGAAGGGAAAACGAAATCTTGAATTCACACTCCAGCCCGTCGCGCAGCGATTGTCGGAATTGCTCGGCAGACCGGTCCAGTTCGCTCCTGATTGCATCGGCGCCGAGGCCACAGCGGCAGTCGACAAACTAAAAGATGGTGATTGTCTGCTGCTGGAAAACCTCCGCTTCCATCCGGAGGAGGAAGCGAACGACGAGAACTTTTCGAAATCGCTGGCTTCTCTCGGTGATGTGTATGTCAACGACGCTTTTGGCAGCGCGCACCGTGCGCACGCTTCGACCGAAGGGGTCACGCACTTTTTGCAGCCTGCCGTCGCCGGCAATTTGATGAAGAAAGAGATCGACTATCTTGGCAAGGCCACCGGCAAGCCGGATCGCCCATACATCGCGATCCTCGGCGGCGCAAAAATCTCCGGCAAGATCGATGTCATCCAAAATCTCATGAACATCGTCGATGTCCTCCTCATCGGCGGCGGAATGATGTTCACGTTTTATAAAGCCCAGGGACTCGAGATCGGCAATTCGCTGCTCGAATCAGACAAGGTTGACCTGGCGACGAAGATCCTCGCCGATGCATCGAAACGTTCCATTAAACTCATCCTGCCTGTCGATTGCGTGGTCGCTGAAAAAATCGAGGCGACCGCACAATTCAAAACCGTCCCGGTGCGTCAGATTCCTGCCGGCTGGTCGGGCGTCGATATCGGTGAGGAAACGATCCGGTTGTTCAGGGAAGAGCTCATGAAAGCGAAAACCGTTGTTTGGAACGGGCCGATGGGCGTTTTCGAAATGGACAACTTTGCGAAAGGAACGATGGCCATCGCCCGGACATTGGCCGAAATCACGAGACGGGGTGCGACGACAATCGTCGGCGGTGGTGACTCGGCGGCGGCTATTGCAAAAGCTGGCCTTGCAAGCTCCGTTTCCCATGTCTCGACGGGAGGCGGGGCATCGCTGGAATTCCTTGAGGGGAAAATTCTCCCCGGCGTGGCTGCGCTCAAGGATTCTGGTTCGCAGGCAAACGGTCGCTCATGAAACGTTTTCCCGGTTATCGGCGTTAATATTCTATATGTCCTATTACCGATACCAAAATTCGAGTTATTATCGCCCGTCGTTATTCGGCGGATTCAAGTTTTTTCCGCCGGTTATCAAATACCTGTTGATATCGAACGTCGCGATCTTCTTCCTTGCGGATTTCATCAGCGTTTTCCGGATTGAAGGATTCCCCGTCGCTCCCATCGTGAGCTACATTTTTGCCCTCTATCCGCTCGGCAATGGGTTTCACGTGTGGCAGCTTGTGACCTACATGTTCATGCATGGCGGCTTCATGCACCTATTCATGAATATGTTCGCCCTCTGGATGTTCGGAATGGAGCTCGAAAATACGTGGGGGTCGCGAAAATTCCTCGGCTATTATATGCTCTGCGGTATCGGTGCCGGGCTCTCGAATCTGTTCATCGGTCCACTCTTCGGGACCGCAGGCCCGACGGTAGGCGCCTCTGGTGCGATTTACGGCGTCCTGCTCGCGTTCGGAATGCTGTTCCCCGACCGGCCGATTTTCATTTATTTTCTCCTTCCCATCCGTGCTCGGTATTTTGTCCTCTTCTATATCCTGATGGAAGTCTATGCGGGCGTAACGGGCAGCCCCGACGGGGTGGCGCACTTCGCGCATCTCGGCGGCGCCGCGGTGGGATTTGTCTATTTGATGGTCGACCAGGAGCGGCTTCCGGGCAAGCAATTGTGGAGCCGGACAAGACATCGGTTCACTACTCCCGAATATGCGGGGAGATATTCGCCGTATGAAAAAGAAAACATCATCGATGCCAAGTATGATGATGTTCATGCCGAGGAGAATCACGTGAACCAGCAACAGATTGATGAAATCCTCGACAAAATCAGTCAGCGTGGATACCAGAGTCTGACGGAAGAAGAAAAAAGAATCCTGTTTGAAGCGAGCAAGAAATTGAACTGAATGGACTTTAACCTTCCCGTTCTTAACAACGCTCCCGGAGTCGAAATTCCGGCGGCAAAGCATCCGACGTACAAGGTTGGCATCCGGCGGAAAACACGGCAGGTGAACGTCGGTGGAATTTTGGTGGGAGGCACGGCGCCGATTTCCGTTCAAACCATGACGAAGACGAAAACCTCGGACGTCGAAGGTACTGTCGCGCAGATCCGGCAGGCGGCGGACGCCGGATGCGATATCGTTCGCGTTACGGTCAACGATAAAGACGCTGCCGACGCCATGGCGGAAATCGTGAAGCGATCTCCGTTGCCGGTGGTGGCGGATATTCACTTCAACCATATTTTCGCTCTGAAGGCCGTCGAAGCCAATGTTGCGAAGGTCCGGATCAATCCGGGCAACATCGGCTCGCGTGACCGTATTCGGCAGGTGCTTACCGCCGCGAAAGAAAAAAACATTCCCATCCGCATTGGCGTAAATTCCGGTTCTCTTGAAGAAGATATACTCGAAAAACACGGCTATCCGACGGCCGAGGCGCTCTACGAGAGCGCAATGCGCCATGTCGAAATTTGCAATGATTTTGGATTCCACGATGTCATCATCTCCGTGAAATCCACGGACGTAAAACTGATGATCGAAGCATACAGGCTGGTTGCTGAGCGGACCGATATCCCGCTTCATCTCGGTGTAACCGAAGCCGGTCCGACCAAAGTCGGAACGATCAAGTCGGCTGTCGGCATCGGGACGCTCTTGGCGGAGGGGATTGGCGACACCATTCGCGTTTCTCTTACGGACGACCCGGTCAAAGAAGTTGAGGTGGGGAAGGAAATCCTGCGCTCGCTCAGTCTCGCGTCGCGAAATATCGAGCTCATCGCGTGCCCGACCTGCGGACGGCTGGAGGTGGACCTGTTCGGCATCATGAAACAGCTTGAGGAAAAGCTCGAAGGCGTGAAAAAACCGGTGAAGATTGCCGTCCTCGGATGCGTTGTCAACGGACCGGGCGAAGCGAGCGAGGCCGATATCGGCATCGCGGCCGGAAAGGGAGTCGCGATTCTCTATCGCAAAGGCGAAATGATAAAGCGTGTCAAGGAAGAAGATATCGTAAAAACAGTACTTGAAGAAGTGGATAAATTCCAGCCCCAACCATAAACGAAGGAAAGCTCCGATGACTCATTATCTCACAGTATCGCTCGTCGTTTGCTTTGCAGTCTTTTCTAACGGACTGGCAGGTGCCAAACCAAGAAAAGCTGACAAGAAGGACGGCACCGGTGTTCTGAACTTCAGCATGACCACCATTGACGGGAAGACGAAACTCCTTACGGATTATAAGGGAAAAGTGCTGATGATCGTCAACACCGCGTCGAAATGCGGTTACACACCCCAATACGAGACATTGGAGAGACTTTATCAAACGTACAAAGACAAAGGGTTCATGATTCTTGCTTTTCCCGCAAACAACTTCGGGCGGCAGGAGCCCGGGACGAATGAAGAGATAAAAACATTCTGCTCGACGAAGTACAATGTGACCTTCGACCTTTTCGGAAAAATCAGCGTCAAAAACGACAGTGTGACCGGCGACGTCCAGCATCCCTTGTACAAGTTTATCACGAAAGATTCTCCGTTCCCCGGCGAGATAAAATGGAATTTCCAGAAATACCTGGTGAATCGATCAGGCAAAATTGCATACCGATTTTTGTCTGCCGTCGACCCGATGTCGCAGGATGTCCGGGACGCAGTCGAAAAACTCCTTGCCGAACCGGCGAAATAACCGGCGTTGCCGTGTGATAGGACGAATGGGTTGATGATGATTGTTTCTGCCTCCGATCGCCTATAGTTCGCTGCCCGACTTGTGCTGAACGAAGTCAAATCGTCTTCTTTCATCGCTGTTCTAGCAGTATCGATTCTTTTAAGGATTGCTTTCGCGTTTGCCACCCCCAACTGGCAGGCGCCGGATGAGTACCCGCATTTTTACGTGCTGAAGCATCTTGCGCTGACGGGACATCTGGTCAAGAGCAGGCCGGAGTTCCCGGCCTACGAAGGTTTTCAGCCGCCGCTGTACTACTTCATTACGGCGCAGATGTATAAGATTGTCATGCCGTGGGATAAGCTTCCACCCGACCCGAATTATGCGATAGACCCCGATACCGACACGCAGTCCCGCAACGGCGCTCTTATATTCCTGCGCCTGTTTTCGGTCGCACTGGGGACACTCACCCTGCTTGTAATTTTCAAGATCGGTCTGTTGATTTTTCCTAATGCCCCGGACTGTTCCCTGCTTACCCTGGCATTTGCCGGTTTTCTGCCGACGCTCATCGTCGACAGCGCTTCGGTCACGAATGACGTTTTAGCCAATCTGATCGGAGCCGTGTTATTGTGGATGCTGCTGCAGCCATCCCGGCAGTATCAAGCCCTCTGGCTCGGAATTGTTCTCGGCCTCGGCATCCTCACGAAAGCGAGTTTGTGGATGTTCGTGCTTCTGGTGCCGTTGGCATTGTTTCTCCGGCACAAAGATCTTGTTGCCGTTGCAAAAAAAACCTTCATCGTTCTGCTGGTCGCGTTGGTAATTTCGGGCTGGTTCTTTCTACGCAATTTCAACAGCTATGGGAGTATCCTCGCGATACTTCCGGGGTACAAGACGGTCTCTCCGCTTTCGGATCACACCCTGGCGGATTTCTGGCGGGTTATTCGTAACATGAATTGGAGTTTCTGGGCTGCGGCCGGGCGGACGTATGAAATCCATCTGTCGCCAATTGTTTACGTCGTAGTTTTTCTTCCTCTCACGCTGCTTGCGCTTGCCGGAGTTGTAAAAATAGTCCTCAACAGAATTCCGGTGAATTCAGAAGAACGGCCTTTTGAGATCTCCAGACCAGCATTCTTGGTGTTGGTCATTGCGGTTGCTGCGGAAGTTCTTGCCGCGATGTATTACAGCTTGATGTATCCCATCAACTGCTCCTGGGGAAGGTATGTTTATCCGGCGTTGCCCGCGATCGCAATTCTGCTCGTCGCCGGAACTTACCGGTTGCTCGGCGGGGCAGTAGCACGGAGGGTATTGCAGATTTTCAATCTGGTATTAGTGGGGGTTTCCGTGTATCTGTTGTGGATGGTGGCCAGCGTGTAGAGTCCGATTCGTAATCGGACACTTTGCCTGGGAGGGAGTTCTACTCCCGACCATTGTGAGGATGTGAACGATGTAACGCTCCGTAGCGAGAAAACCTTCCCGTCTTTGCAGTCCCGCTTTAGCGGGACGAAGTGGCGCAAAGCGCCATGGCGCCAGAGGCGCTCACAATCTGGACAATGCGTTAAGCGCCGATGGCCGCGTCGAGATTGCTTCGTCGTCCCGACAAAAGAAGTCGTGACTCCTCGCAAAGACACATTGGCTATCTTGTCTTTGCGAGCGAAGTCCGTTCTTTCGGACGAGCGAAGCAATCCAAACGTTGACAGGGGAAGAGCCGGGATGGTTTACATTAGCTGGAACATCTCCAACCCGGCAGGACCCACCCAAAAGCCCTGCATTCTTGGCAAATGATATGAAAATTGGCATTCCCGGTTGTGCGGAATAATGAAAGATGAATTAAGGGTTCCTCCTCAAAAACGTCCTTGACTCAAACTCGAAATTTCATTACCTTTCTTTAACATCAATCGAGGGCGAATCATGAGGTTATTACATCTTCCCGATGGCCAACCCGTAAGTTCGAAAAAGAACCCGTAAGAAATGAAAACTCCGCACGACGAAGATTCGATGCGTATCCTCAGACTTGCAATGCGGATCTCGTTCATCGCGTTATACTTTGGAACTGTGGGATGTAACAAGTCTCCCACCGGAACTTCCCCGTTGAAACCGCAGTGGGTTCTCTACAATACGACCAACAGCAGGCTTTCGGATAATCAGATCAACGCACTCTTCGTAGACGCGGATGGAAGCGTGTGGGCGGCAACAGCTAACGGAGCATCGTGGTTCAGCCATAGATCCTGGAGCTCAATCGTCGACCAATTGTCATGGTCCTATACCTCGACGCTCGACAGCGCTGGACACACGATAGTCGTGACTCATACCAGTTGCACCGTGACATCGGTGGTGCAGAGTCCATCCGGCGACCTCTGGTTCGGGTTGGCAGGGGGAGGCGTCGCACGATACAATACGAAATCACCATCGTATCCTGTGTGGACACGATTTAACCATGACGACTACAATCTTTTGTACGATGCAATACTATCGGTCGCGGCAGTGAGACCACGGGGAGATATCTGGATTGCGTCAATCGACGGGGTGGCTCACTTTATTCCAGGAACCAACGGTGCGGGTATCTGGCAACCGCATGCCGCTGACAGCACACATTTCCCCCAAGTAATCGTGCGCACGGTGGCCGTCAATCCTCTGGACAACAGTATTTGGTTTGGCGTAGGCGATTATGGACTCGTTTACTATGATGGTGATGCAAAATGGACTGAGATCCCGGTCAATCCGCCGTACTACCTTCCTATCACCTGCATTGCCTTTGATGTTTCAAATACACTCTGGGTTGGGAAATGGGAGGGAGCATCTTCCTTCGACGCAAACACCGGCCACTGGAAGCAGGACTATGTGTCTTCCACCACCGATGGCCACCTTCCGCTCGGCCCGGTGAACGCTATAACGACAGACTACGTCACGACCCGCTGGTTTGGCACGAACAGCGGATTGATACGATTAAGCGACACAACCTGGAAAACATTCAGTCGGGCGAACACGCCACAGCTGCCAAGCGACACAATCACTGCGCTGACGTACGATATGTACGGTAATCTCTGGATAGGTACGACAAATGGCGTGACAGTGTACAACGTGGAGGGAGCGATCCTATAGATGAACGGTCGGCTGACACAATTCTCATGTTTGCAGGGAGAGTGACATGAAACGCGTAATGTTATTCTTCATCGTAGTTCCCATTGTAATGATGATAGTATTACAAGATTCTGATGCTCAGTGGGTGCAAACATCTGCTCCGCACAATGCAAAAATATTCTGCTTTGCATCTAATGCTTCAATGGTTCTTGCCGGAAGTGATGGTGGTCTCTTGATATCTGCTGATCAAGGAGGCAGTTGGCAAACGGCGGACAGCGGATTAGCGAACACGTACACTGTCTATTCCTGTTTGATTCTCGATTCAACCACTATTCTCGTTGGGACAGCTATCCAGGGCATATTTCGCTCCACAGACAATGGAGCAACCTGGCAAGCGGTCAATACTGGATTGACTAACAAGGGAGTGTTTTGCCTTGTCGGCTCAGATTCTAACATCTTTGCGGGAACAGGCGCGGGGGTATTTCGTTCTACAAATGAGGGGACAACCTGGCAGCGGGTCGGATTGACAAGCAGTATGGTTCCCTGCCTCGCAGTTGGGGCTAAGATAGCGGACACATCGAGCATTTATGCCGGCACAGGGACGGGCGGTGTATTTAGTTCTATGGATAATGGAAGTACCTGGAAATCTATCAACAGTGGATTGACGAATAATACGATTTGGTCCATCGCCATCGTAGACTCAAGTATTTTTGTCGGAACTGGTGCGAGTGGCATCTTTCTCAGCACGAACAACGGTGCAAGTTGGAATGCCGTAAACACGGGACTTGCGAATTTAAGTGTGCAGTCTATCGTTTGCGTGGGCACGAACATTCTTGCTGGGACTTATGGCGGGGGTGTTTTTCTTTCTACGGATAGCGGTGCGAACTGGCTCTCCGTAAATGATGGATTAGGGGACGAGCAGGTGAATGCGCTCGGAGTCAACTCCAGCCTGATGTATGCAGGAACCTACGGCGGGGGTGTGTGGTTCCGGTGGCTCCATGAACTTGTCGGGTCGGTCTATCAACCATCGAGTGAATTGCCCTTGAGGTTTTCGCTTGAGCAGAACTACCCTAATCCGTTTAATCCGGTGGCCGTCATCCGTTATCAGTTGCCCGTCAATAGTGTTGTGACTCTGAAGGTGTACAACATTCTGGGACAAGAGGTGGCAACGCTCGCGAATGGAATGGAAGAAGCAGGATTCAAATCGGTGCAGTTCGACGGTGGTAATTTTTCAAGCGGCGTCTATTTCTATAGGCTACAAGCAGGCAATCCTTCGGCGAGCTCAGGACGCGGATTTACAGACATCAAGAAGATGTTACTTGTGAGGTAAGCCTATTCAAACACAGCTGGCACGTTCTCTTTCGGACGCGCCAGCTTTCCCTGTCGTCGGCCGGTCGGGAGCAAACCTGTCCGCCGACATGTCCGCCAAAGCGTAGCGTAGGCGGAAGCGAAGGCAGAAGCGTAGGCGAAGCTCTCTCCCTTCGCGTTTCTTGTAGAGTCCGATTCGTAATCGGACGACTCAGTAAATCCGGTCAGGGGACCGCCTGCCCGCCGAAGGCACGCAGGCGGGGACTCTACGCACGTCCTGCTAAAACGCCGCCAACTTCAGCGCTGCATTCAAAATATCTTCTTCCTGAACAAGAATCATTTTTTCGAGCACCCTCGCGAACGGCACGGGCGAATGCTTGGAACCTACACGCATTACCGGCGCGTCGAGATATTGGAACGCATGTTCCGCGACAAGCGATGCAACTTCCCCGCCAAACCCTCCGAACATCGGATGCTCATGAACAACGAGAAGCCGTCCGGTCTTCTTCACCGTCTGAAGAATCGCGTCGACGTCGAGCGGATTGATCGAGCGCAAATCTAGAACCTCGGCGCTTATCTTGTGCTGGTCGGCCAGTTTGTGCGCAACCCGATGGGCGAAATGTACCGGCGTGCCCCATGCGACGATGCTGAGGTCGGACCCCTCATGCCGCACGCGCGCTTTTCCAAATGGTACCACATGACTGGCAGAAGGCCGGGGAGCCTTGGTAAAGAACTGGTTGTAGAGAAACTTGTTCTCGATGTAGATCGTCACCCCGCGGCTTCGCATCGCCATGCGCATCAGGCCCACCGCGTCGTCGGCGAATGCGGGCATGACGATCCGTAAACCCGGCATGGTCGCAAACGTCGCGTCGAGACTTTGCGAATGGTACAAACCTCCGCCGATATAGCCGCCGGACGCCAGACGCATGACAATGTTCGGCGCAAACTGGCCGTTGGTGCGGTAGTAGTCATGTGAGCACTCTACGATTTGCTCCATCGCCGGCCAGAGGTAGTCGGCGAATTGCGCCGCTTCAATTACCGTCCAGATATCGTCACGGTACCGGCTGAAGCCGTTCGCGGTTCCGACGATGAAATCCTCCGCGATCGGAGCGTTGAAAACTCTCTTACTGCCGAATTCCTGTGCCATCCCTTTTGTTACATTGAACACGCCGCCTTTTTCTTTCGAAGCGACATCCTGTCCCCAGAGGAACGTGTTCGGATTGCGGCGAAATTCTTCTTTCAGTGTCTCGTTGATTGCTTCCCTGAGCGTGAACGTCGGCGCTTCGGATGGCTCGGCGGTTTTCCATTCATCCTCTTGCGCGGATTCGTATGCGGGTGGGATCACGTACAACATTGCCGTTGCGGGGTCGGGGTCTGGCTCAAGCTCCACCTCGTTGGCGGCCGCCTCTACCGCCTGTGCATTTTCGCTTTCAATCTTGACGATCTCGTCTTCCGAGAGCTCTTCTTTTGCAAGCAAGTATTGCCGGAATCGTTTCACCGGGTCATGCCGCTGGGCTTCCGCAATTTCTTCCGGCGAGCGGTAGAGTTCCTGGCGGTCGGAATTACTGTGCGAGTTCAATCGCACACAGGCCGCGTGGAGGATAGCCGGCCCCTGGCCGGATTTTACGTGGTCGAGCGCTTCCTGCATTCCACGCCAGCAGTCGAACACATTGGTCCCGTCGACCCGCGCTATCTTGACGTTCTTAAATCCGATAAAATTGTCCGCGACGCATTCGTTCGCTGCCTGTTCGCGAATAGGCACGGAAATACCGTACCGGTTATTTTGAATCACGAAAACCACAGGAAGGACTTCTCGTGCAGCGCCGCTGACGGCCTCATACACATAACCCTCTGAAACAGACGAGTCTCCGAAACTGGCGAATGCAATTTCATCTCCGTCATATTTCTTGATTGCCCGCGCCACACCGGCAGCGTGCAACGAATGGTTTCCCGTTGCCGAAGAAACATTCTGAATGCGGATAGAGGGCTTGGCAAAGTGGTTGCTCATGTGCCGGCCCCCTGAGGCGACATCCGCGGCTTTCGAGAGGCCGTTGCGGATAATTTCCTCCGGCGTCAAACCGGCCGCAAGGCATGATACCAAATCGCGATAGTACGGGAAGAGAAAATCTTTTCCCTGACGAAAAGAGAGTCCAAGAATGAGCTGAACGCCTTCATGGCCGGCACAGGAGGATTGGTACGACCAGCCTTTAGCCTGGCGCACGTAGAGCGCTGCTTTTTGATCGAGGAGTCGACCGAGATGAATGAGTTGGTACCACCGCTTGAGGGTCTTGGTGTGGACGGATATTCCATTATCGAGGAGTGGCAATAGATCTGTAACCTCCGGATGGATATGAGTATTCGTATCCTTTTCTGCCATTATTTCCTTCTTATGTCAAAATAACAGTTTTTATGATGCTATAAGATAGAAAAATTTTTTGTCAGGACAAATTTTTGTATATTGCACAACATTTCCATGGCGCAAAAAGTTCTGAATATCCTTTTCATCGGTGACATTGTCGGGAAACCGGGATTTGAAATCACCGAGACCCTCCTGAAGAATTACGTTCAAAAGTACAGCATAGATGTGTGCATCGCGAATGGAGAAAACCTCGTCGACGGTAAGGGGATCGAAGAGGAATCAGCCAACAAGTTGTTTAACCTTGGAGTCCAGGTGATTACGGGCGGCAATCATCTATGGGACAACTGGCACGCGAAAAAACTTCTCGCAAGCAATCGGAATGTCCTTCGCCCGCTGAATTATCCCTCCGAAAATCCAGGAAATGGATTTGTGGTGTATGATTTGGCCGAAAAGGGGAAAGTCGGAGTGCTGAACCTGCAGGGACGCGTGTACATGCAGCCAATCGACTGCCCGTTTAAGAAGGCGGACTGGGCAGTGGAGAAGATGCATGAACAAACGAAAGTGATCTTCATCGACATGCACGCCGAAGCGACCGCAGAAAAAATGGCGCTCGCGTGGTATCTCGACGGACGTGTGTCGGCGGTTGTCGGAACGCACACGCATATTCCGACGGCCGACGCGAGAATTCTCCCTCGCGGAACCGCGTACATCACGGATGTCGGCATGACAGGCCCGTATGATTCGGTGATCGGATTGAAAAAAGAAATCGCCATCCGCCGCTTTCTCCACCAGACACCCTACAAGTACGAAATCGCGTCATACGACGTGAGACTCTGCGGGGTTTATCTCCAGGCTGATACAGAGACGGGAAAAGCGCTGAAGTTTGAAAGGTTTACGTTCCCGGAATTTTGACGGGATTGACGATTGAGGCATTTGTTCATTTAGTCATTGATACATTTGACCGTTGAGGCGTTACGACATCCCAAGCTGAAATATTAAAAGAGAGATCGAAGCGGTTTGCAATCAGGATTGTTCGTTTATTTCAATCACTGCCAAAGACAGATGAAGCAAGAGTCATAGGGAAACAAGTTTTACGTTCTGGAACGTCGGTCGCTGCCAACTATAGGTCTGTATGTCGCGCCCGCTCAAAAGCAGAATTCATATCGAGGATTGGAATAGTCGTTGAGGAAATTGATGAAAACGTCTTTTGGCTGGAATTGCTTGTCGAATGTGGAATACTCCCAGAGACGAAAGTAGAGAATCTTCTTAAAGAATCAAATGAGCTGTTGGCCATCTTTGCTGCCTCTCAACGTACCGCCAAATGGGGAAGGCATCAATCCTCCAATGAACAAATGAATCAATGATTCAATCAGGTCTCGGAACATGGCTGCCCGAATAATCGACGGCAAGAAGATTGCGGATCAGATCAGGCAACAGGTCAAGCTCGATGCGGAAGCATTGAAGGCTTCCCGGCACATCACGCCCGGCCTGGCCTTCATTCTCGTGGGGGACAATCCTGCGTCCCAGTCGTACGTAAGAATGAAGGGCAAAGCATGCGGGGAAATGGGTTTCTACTCCGTCACGGAAACACTTTCCGCGGAAGCTTCCGAAACCATGCTTCTCCAGCTTATCGACAATTTCAACCGGGACGAAAAGATCCATGGGATACTTGTCCAGCTTCCCCTGCCGAAACACATCAGCGAAGACCGGGTGTTGAACGCAGTCGATTACCGGAAGGACGTTCGATGGCTTTCATCCGATCAATGTCGGACGATTAGTGACCGGGCAGAAATGTCTGAAGCCATGCACGCCGGTTGGCATCCAGGAACTGCTGCTTCGTAGCGGACACGATCCCGCGGGCAAGCATGTTGTCATTGTCGGCAGGAGCAACATCGTGGGCAAGCCGGTCATGAACATTCTTCTTCAAAAACAAGAAGGGGCCAATGCGGTCGTCACCATTGCTCACACCGGCACGAAGGAAATATCCTATTTCACAAAACAGGCTGATATATTGATCGCCGCGATGGGAAGAGCGGAATGCATCACCGGGGTCATGATCAAGAAAGGTGCGGTTGTGATTGACGTCGGCATGAATCGCGTCGACGATCCCTCCTCAAAGACCGGCTACCGGCTCGTCGGCGACGTGCATTTCGCATCGGCATCACTGGTCGCCGGCGCCATCACTCCGGTTCCCGGCGGAGTCGGACCTATGACCATTGCTATGCTCATGAAAAACACGCTACTTGCGGCTCGGGGCGATCTGTACGCGGAATGAATAGATGTCATTTGAGACAAACCGCGAAGGGAATTTCCGTTTGCCTACCTGATTTCTTATATTTCATGTGATTATAATGAGCGAATTAAGATAAGAACTACTATGACGTTCGAGATTTCAGAGTCAGGACGACAGCAATTATCGCAGATCTGCCAAAAGTATTACGTTCGCAAGCTATCCATTTTTGGATCCACGCTGCGAGGGGAAAACCGGGACGACAGCGACCTTGATATTTTGGTGGAATTTATTCCTGGCCATGTACCGGGATTTGCGTTCGCTCGCTTACAGGACGAACTCACCGCGGTTCTTGGCCGTCAAGTTGACCTCCGAACTGCGTTTGATCTGAGCCGCTATTTCCGCGAAGACGTTCTAAAAGAAGCCCAGCCTCTCTATGCCGCTCACTAAGAACGATACTGTTCGACTGCAACACATGCTCGACGCAGCGCGCAAAGCATTACTTTTCATCAAAGGCAAGATGCGCGCTGACTTGGAACAAGACGAACAACTGACGCTTGCACTTGCGCGATTAATCGAAATACTGGGAGAGGCAGCCACGAGAATCTCGAAGGAACTACAGAATCGTTACCCTTCGATTGCGTGGAAGGATATTATCAGCACACGAAACCGCCTTATCCATGCATACTTCGATGTCGACCTCGATGTGCTATGGCAGGTCAGTCGAGATGACCTTACGCCTCTCATCAAAGAACTGGAAATAATTCTTGACCGTGAATCCGGGAAGAGTCAACAAAAACTTTTTTAGGCAAGGAACAATTAACCGATAACTATCTAACTGTCAACCAAATATAGCGTAGCCCCGCCAGCAGAAGGCGGGATTTCGTTCCGCCTGCGGCTTCACTCAACTTCGGCTGCTGTCGCGAACGATGAGTCAACCATAAGAAAACATTTTCAAGGAACAATTAACCAATAACCAACTAACCATTAACATTTCTTAAATAGCGTAGCTTCGGCTGCTGTCTTGCACTGAAAACGTCGAAATTTTCATGCACACAAGATGGAGCCAGACTGCGCCCCGAAAGGGGCGTGGGCTGGTGATTCCTTTGTGTGCGGGCCTCGACGTGCCTCAGTGCAAAGGGTCATCGGTTTCACGCCCTTTGTTTTTCTGAGGCACTTCAGTTTTAGCCCGCCGCAATCGTTCAGCCGATCTTGTAACAGCGTAGCTGTCATTCTGAGAGAGCGAAGCGACCGAAGAATCGGCTTCTTTGAGGCATGAGATTCTTCACTCCGTTCAGAATGACACTGGCGCTGAAAGACACACCGAAGCTCCTAGTCCCGTCATGTTTTCAGGCGGGAAGAATGGAACGGAGCTTTGCCTTGGCACCTAAGCGAACATACAGCGATTGGTCAAAAGAAGAACTCATCAAACGGGTCCACGCGCTTGAGAAGCGCAAGAAGTACGGCTTGGTATGGGATGAAGAGCGAACGAAGGAGAAGTTTGAAGCCGATGCTGAGGGAAAGCTCCCCGTTCTCAAGGAAGTGAAGGCTAGAGAAACGAAGACCGACCCAGAGAAACCGACCCATATCTTAATTGAAGGAGATAATTACCACTCACTATCCGTTCTTAATTACACCCACGAGAAGTCGATTGACGTTGTGTATATCGATCCTCCCTACAATACCGGTGCAACCGATTGGAAATACAACAATCACTACGTAGACATAAATGATGCTTGGCGCCACAGTAAATGGTTGACGATGATGAAGAACAGACTGCAACTGGTGCCGAATTTGCTGAAGAAAGATGGCGTTGTAATTGTAACAATTGACGATAATGAGGCTTGCACGCTTGGCCTTTTGCTTGAAGAGATCTTCCCCGGCAAGGAACGTGCCACTGTTGTAATCAAGTATAATCCTGCTGGCACCGCACGCAATGGTTTTTCCAGAAGCCATGAGTACGCATATTTTTTGTTGAACCCCGGCCAGGAAATAGAGAAAAGGCCGGCACCTCCGGATGTGAGGGACCAAAATCTCAGGAGACATGGTAACGGTGCGAATCGCCAAGACAGTCCTACCATGTTCTTCCCAATCTGCGTTGACAAGAAGACCTTAAGGGTAATCAATGTCGGGGACGTTCCTCCAGACAACTTCCACCCCAAAAAACAAACGATCGAAACCGCCAAGTACTATGAGGTCTGGCCATTGGATAACAGGGACAAAGAAAAACGATGGTACTACGGGAAGGCACGAATCCAAGCCAGAGGTCATGATGAGTTAACATGCAAATGGATTAAGGATAGATTGCACGTGTACTTCCACACCGATAACGAATCTGAACAGAAATATCAGAGCGTTTGGGTTGGCAGCGAATATGACTCTGGTGCACATGGGGGTTCCCTGGTTCGCGATATTGTCGGCCAGCAATTTCCTTTCCCCAAGTCACTCTATGCTGTGAGAGATTGTCTCAACGCGATTGTAAGAAACAAGAAGAATGCGGTCATTTTGGATTTTTTTGCGGGCTCAGGGACGACTGGACATGCCACTTTAGACCTCAACAAGGACGGAGGTAATCGACAATTCATCCTCTGTACCAACAACGAAAACAACATATGTGAAAGCATCTGCCACCCCAGGATAGAAAGAGTCATCCGGGGTTACAAAGACTTGGCAGGCGAAAACGTTGAGGGACTTCACGGAAATCTGAAATACTACCGGACAGCATTCGTGGCTTCCGAGCCGACAGATAGAAACAAGGGTCTTCTAACCAAAGAGACAGTTGAAATGCTCTGCCTTCGTGAGAACACGTTTGATTTAGTTTCAGAAAGCGATACCGTCAAAATCTACCGCAACAAGGATCGCTTCACAGGTATTATCTTCGACCAGCTTTCCATTCCAAAATTCAAGAGGACAGCAAGTAAATTCGGCAAACCGGCGAGCGTGTATGTTTTCTCTCTCGGCGACGATGACTTCGCTGATGAGTTTACAGATTTGAAAAACGTCAAAGTTTGCTCTATTCCGGAAGCGATTTTGCGTGTCTACCGGAGGATTTTCCAATGATGCAATTACGACAATACCAACAAGAAGCCATAGACAAGCTCAAGTCAACCACCAACAGTCTCCTTGAGCTTCACGGCAATAAAACCATAGTTTTCGAAGCGCCAACCGGCTCAGGCAAAACGCTGATGATGGCAGAATTCCTCAAAGAATTTGTTGAGAACCGAGAGGACAACCGCACGTTTTCCTTTGTCTGGACTGCTCCGCGTCAGCTCCACACCCAAAGCAAGGAAAAGCTTGAACAATACTACTTTGACACAAAAACACTTCGCTGTTCAAACTTTGAAGAACTCAGCGACAAGGAAATCGGAGAGAACGAAATCCTTTTCCTCAACTGGGAAAGTATCCATCAAGAAAACGCCATCATCATTAGGGAGAACGAGAGGGAATTCAATCTCGAAAAAGTAATCGAGAATACAATCTCGAAAGGAAGAACCATTGTTTTGGTGATAGATGAAAGCCATTTTGCTGCCAAGACCGAGACCGCAATTGGTCTCATCCAACTGATGAACCCGAAAGTCTCAATCGAGGTTTCAGCTACACCGCACATTAAAGGAGATGAGCAGGTCACGGTTCACAGAGAAAGAGTGATTGCTGAAGGAATGATCAAGAAGCAAATCGCTCTCAACCCGGGATTTAAAAACATTATCAAACAGCAGCAAGCGCGTGAAGTCAACATTTCCAGCAGCGCGGCGGAAACAACCAACGAGCTTGTGATCAAAATTGCGCTTCAAAAACGCCAGCAGCTCCAAGCCGCTTTGGCAGCCACCGGATCAAGCGTCAACCCGCTGATGCTTATTCAGCTTCCAGACAGACGTCAAGGTGTTGAAGACGTACAAGACGAAGTGGTCCAAATTCTCAAAAATAACCACTCCGTTACGACTGCTAACGCAAAGCTTGCAATCTATCTCTCCGAAGACAAAGCAAACCTTGAAAACATCACCAAGAACGAAAGCGAAATCGAGGCAATGATCTTCAAGCAGGCAATCGCTTTAGGATGGGATTGCCCGCGTGCGTGCATCCTGGTTCTCTTCCGTGACTGGAAGAGCATCACCTTTTCTATCCAGACCGTCGGAAGGATCATGAGAATGCCTGAGCTGAAGCACTACGGAGATGACCAACTCAATACTGGCTTCGTTTATACGAATCTCAGTGACATCTCAATACAAGAAGATATCGCAGGTTCATACTTGACGATCAATTTTTCCCAGCGAAAATCACGTTACGAGAATATCAACCTACGCTCGGTGCACTCGAAGCGTTTCAGGGAGGAAACGCGACTGAGTCCGCAGTTCATTATTGATTTTCTCGATGCCGCAAAAGAGTTGGACTTAAAAAGCAAGATCAGCGTGAACGTGGATCAAATACGAGCAAAGCTCATTTCGGATGGTATCATCACTAATCCAGACCAACCTTTCCAGCATCTGAAACCGCAAGAAGAAATGGTTGAGAATCATTCTGCCACGACAGTCGAGATAAAACAGACAGAAAAAGAGGTTCAAGTACGTTTCGATCTATTCATTCGGGATCGTTTGTCTCCTTTTCATCCTGAAATGCGATCTATCGGTAGAGTGAAGGACGCTATCTATCGCTTCCTGTTGCACGAATTTCCAACATTGTTTGAATACGGTGGCGTCAATGGGCAAATGGTTGTGCTTCATGAGGAGAACCAGGCCCATTTTCTGGACACAATCAACCGGGCAAAAGAGAAGTACACAGCTAAGATTGGGAAGGGGAAAAAAGAGCTCGTGGTCGATGAAGCATGGGATGTGCCGCTATCGGTCACTTACAACAATAACTACACGGCACAAGAAAACAATCTGAGCATCCTTGAACCGTTCTATCAGGCGAACGACGCTTCAGTCCCCGAAAAGGAGTTCGTCCAATACCTTAATTCAAAGAAAGATGAAATTGAATGGTGGTTCAAAAATGGCGATCAAGGTGAGCAGTTCTTCGCGGTACCTTACACTGAAGAAGGCGAAGAAAGACTATTTTACGTTGACTGGATAGTAAAATACAGAAACGGGAAGGTTGGCTTATTTGATACGAAGTCAGGCATCTATGCAGATAAAGCCAAGGGCAAAGCAGAAGGTTTGGCAAATTACATCAGGGAACAGAATCTAAAGGGCAAAAAGCTTTGGGGAGGAATTGTTATTCAAAAAGACAGAAGCTGGAGAGTAAACGAACAAGAGGTCTACTGCTACAAAGAAAACGAACTCTCCAATTGGAAGTTCATTTGACGCCGTTTGAGGTCACAAATTGTGACCTCAAAGGCAAGCAGGGGAGGGCGACGATATCTTCCGTACGTGCTCACCGAACTGTAAAAGCATCTCAATTGCTCCGCGGGGCAGTATCTCAGTTTCTAACGACAAAAATCCACACGAGACCTCACCTATGATCCTCTCCTGAGAGGAGAGGATGGAATGGCTTTGCGAGCCCTTATTGCTATTTGTGCGGCGCTTTTCTATATTGAATTGAGATTGGCGATGGAGTTCGCCTGACAATATCCCGCCGCCGGCGGGGTTGATGACTCCTACACGAAAACGACAGCTTTTGTGTAGGATTATTTTTTTTATGGGATATTCGATTACGGAAAGGGAATGCATTGCTGAATTTCATTGTTGTATTTTTGGGAGGAGGAATCGGTTCGTTGGCACGATACTCGATGCAGGGGCTCTTTTATCGCTTGGCCGGGACCGATTTCCCGTACGGCACGGCCGTTGTCAATGTGATCGGAAGCTTCCTAATCGGATTAATCATGACGGCGTTTGAAGAAAGGTTTCTTCTTAATCCATCATTGCGTATATTTCTCACGATCGGGATCCTTGGTGGATTTACGACATTCTCTTCCTTCAGTTATGAAACCGTCATGATGCTGAAGGATTCCGAATATCTGTATGCCGGATTGAATGTCCTCGTGAATGTCGTCCTATGTGTGGGCGCGACCTATGCCGGCATGTTCAACGGGAAACTCATTTAGCGCGAAAGGCGGTATCCATGAAACTCGTCGGTGACGGAAAGCTGCTCAGAATCTTTGTCGGAGAAGCCGACAAATTCGACCACAAACCTTTGTACGAAGTAATCGTCTTGAAAGCACGCGAAATGGGATTGGCCGGCGCTACGGTCTTGCGCGGCGTTGAGGGATTCGGTGCCGTCAGTCGTGTGATCCATACGGCCAAAATCCTGCGTCTGTCTGAAGACATGCCGATTGTCATCGAATTCGTAGACGCGGAGGAACGGATCAAATCCTTCCTGCCGGTTGTCGACGAGCTCTTTGAAAAAGTGGGTTGTGGCGGAATGGTAACAATCGAGAAAGCTGAAATCATAAAATATACTCACGGCAAATGAGCAGGTTCAGCTTGCTGTTCCTTGCCATTGCGGCTCTCGCTCCTTGTCAGAGAGTGTGTGCCCAGCAGGATTCGTCGGGATGCTGTGATGCATCGGTAGTCTGGGGCGACGCAAAGACCGCCTGGAACGATGGAGTTGACATTTTTGCCTCGCCGCTTCATTTTGACGGATCTCAGTGGATTGAGACCGGTCTCATCCTCGGCGGTACGGTTGCTATTTCCGCCCTCGACAGGACCGACCGTCTGGTGGCACTGCGCAACCAGTCTCAGAGCGCCGAAAACGTTTTTACGGTCGGTAGAGATTATGGTGTCGGCACCTACGGACTCGCATTCTCGGGCGGTTTATACGCCGGGGGATTGATCTTCAGGAGTGGCGACGTACGCGAAACGGGACTCATGCTGCTTGAGTCGATCTCGTTCGCGGGTATCATCACGAACGTCGTCAAAACCGTTGTCGGCCGCAGCCGCCCGTTCGTTGAAGAGGGACCGTTCAGGTTTCGAGGTATGCAATTCAAGGACGAGACGACTTCGTTCCCCTCGGGCCACTCGACCGTTGCGTTTGCCATCTCGTCGGTCCTTTCCAGACAAATCAAGAACACGTGGGCTTCAATCGGTCTTTATGCGCTCGCGACTCTCACGGCCGTTTCCCGCGTCTATGACGACCAGCACTGGACATCCGATTCCTTTATGGGTGCCGCCATTGGAAACACTGTCGGAATCGCAGTGATTGGCCTTCATCGGAGCGAAAATGACAAGACATCCTTTCGTGTCGTGCCGTCATTCAACGGATTAAGAGCTGAGCTGATTTTCTGATGGATCCGGGTACCCGTGTCCGGTGGTTGAATCGCACTGTTCTCGGGATCGGGATCGCCAGTTTCTTCTCCGATCTCGGGCACGAAACTGCGACGGCCATCCTGCCGGCGTTTCTTGCAAGCATAGGCGCGGCGCCTTTCGCGCTTGGCGTGATTGAAGGCGTCTCCGATGCCATCGCGAGTTTTTCGAAGCTCGGTTCCGGCTGGTACAGCGACCGGTTGCGTTCACGCAAATCTCTGGCTGTCACCGGTTACCTCCTCACGGGCGCCGCGGGGGCGTCATTCGCGTTCGCGGGCAGCTGGCTGCATGTACTGGCAGGCAGGACGGTGGGATGGTTCGGGAGGGGCATCAGGGGTCCGGTTCGTGATACGATTATGGCCGACGCAATTCCGCCGGAGGCGAGCGGCCGGGCGTTCGGGTTTGACCGCGCCCTCGATACCCTCGGCGCTGTGCTCGGACCAGTGGCGGCCCTCTGGCTTGTCGCCGTCGCTTCTTATCGGAATATCTTCCTCATCACATTCATCCCCGGAATATTTGCCGCGCTCTCGTTCGCTTTTATCGTCAAAGAAAAACGCCGTGTACCCGCCCCGATAAAGAACTTCAACTTCACTCTGAAGCAGATGCCGCCCATGTTTCGCCGGTTTCTGCTTGCCGTCGGGATATTCGGGATGGGAGATTTTGCCCATACATTGCTCATCCTTCGTGCGACTCAAATTCTATCCGGCGCCGGGTATGCAAATCCCGTACAACTTGGCGTGATGCTCTACATCATTCACAATGTCGTCTACGCGGTCGCATCATATCCTGCCGGGGCGCTTGGCGACAAAATCGGGAAACGGCGTCTTCTCGCCCTGGGATACGGTTTTTCGGCGCTGATGTGCGTCGGTTTTGTTTTTGCGGCTTCAAATTTCTGGTTGCTTGTGGCGCTGTTCATGCTCGGGGGGATGTTTATCGCTATCGTGGATTCTCTGGAGCGTGCGCTTGCTGCGGACATGCTGCCACGGGAGATTCGCGGGACAGGATTCGGCATTCTTGCGGCAGTGAATGGAGTCGGAGATTTTGTGTCGAGTATTATGGTAGGCCTTCTCTGGGCGAATTTCTCGCCCGCAGGAGGATTTCTCTACGCCGGAGCCTTAAGCGTTGTCGGAATGATTTTCTTGCTACGGCTGAAAACTGTCAGATGAAAAGCGATACGATCTTGTAGCTCAATGCACCCACGATCGCCGAGGCCGGGATGGTCAGTAACCATGCTGCCACGATGTTTCCGGCCACCCCCCAACGAACTGCAGAAAGTCTTTTTGTCGCTCCGACACCCATGATGGCGCCCGTTATCGTGTGTGTTGTGCTGACGGGAATGCCTCCGTAGGCAGTCAACAGCAGAGTAATACCTCCCGCGGTTTCGGCGCAAAAACCGCCGGAGGGTTTTAGCTTTGTAATCTTCTGACCCATGGTCTTCACAATTCTCCAGCCGCCGAACAGCGTTCCCATGGCGATGGCAAAGTGCGACATGAGAATGACCCAGAATGGCACAGCGAACGTCTTCAGCACGCCGGCCGTCACAAGGAGTCCCGTTATAACACCCATGGTTTTCTGTGCGTCATTTGTGCCGTGGCCAAGACTATAAAGTGCCGCAGAAGCAAGCTGGAGCTTTCGAAACATTCCGTTGACCCTCGACGATGAGCGGTCATGGAATATCCATGTCAAAATTGCCATGAAGATGAATCCCATGACCAAACCCATAAGCGGAGCCAGGACGATAAAGATGATTGTTTTCGTCCACCCGCCGAGAATGATCGCCCCCAGTCCTGCTTTGGCGATTGCCGCGCCCGCATAACCGCCCATCAAGGCGTGCGATGAACTTGTCGGCAGACCGTAGTACCATGTGATGATGTTCCACGTGATCGCGCCGATGAGCCCGCTCAAAATGACATACTCGGTCACCGCCTTAAGGTCAACGAGACCTTTCCCGAGAGTCCTGGCGACATTAACATCAAACAGGAAGGCGGCAACGAGATTGAAAAAGGCAGCCCACATAACTGCCTTTCGGGGCGTTAAGACGCGGGTCGAAACGACCGTCGCGATGGAATTCGCCGAGTCGTGGAAACCGTTGAGAAAATCAAAAATGAGAGCTACAAAGATAACGACAACGACAAGCGTCAGCATGAATGATCGAAAGGAAGTGAAAAATTATCCGTGCTTGATAAGAATTGATTCGAGCACATTTGCTGCGTCTTCGCACTTATCGGTGGCTGTTTCCAGGCTTACATAGATTTCTTTAATCTTCATGATCTGAATTGGGTCTTTTTCGATCTCGAACAAATGAGCGATCGCCTGCTCAAAGACTGCGTCGGCGTCATTCTCATACTCGTTGACTTTTTCAAGAACCCGGTGAAGCTGATCGGCCTTTCTCAGGTCTCGCACAAGTGCCACGCCCTGCTTCAGCTCATCCACCGACCAGTGGAGGATGTCGATCAGATGCTTCATTTCCTGGGGACAGTTCTTCAATTTGTAGAGAACGAATCGCCCCGCGGTTCCATCGATAAAATCCATCACATCGTCGAGCTTTGACGCCAGCACATGGATGTCTTCTCGGTCGAACGGAGTGACGAAGGTCGAGTTCAATTCCGCGAATATCTTGTGCGTTACGGAATCGCCCAGATGCTCCAATTCATGGATCTCCTCCACGATCTTCGGCCGCTCTGCATCCGGAGCATTGCCGAGCCTTTTCAACGCTTCCGTACCGTTCACAAGGTTCTGGGCCGATTCCTCAAAAAAGGTATAGAATTTCTCGTCATGGGGGAGCAGAACCTGGATAAAACGATCGAGTCTCATTGAAATACTCCGTTGAAATGATACATGCACTGCCGGGATGGAAATGTAGCAAATATCCCGGTGATATTCAAAAGAACGGGGAACATTTTGGCCGACCAAGGAAAGGGAATTGCCTTTTGTGCCGGATATTTGTAGAATAGAGGCAGTCAAAACTCGAATCGGGCATTCCAACCTGTCTGAAGGTACACAATCAAAAGCGGAAGCATTTCATGAAAACAATTCTGGTTGTCGATGACGAGAGGGATATTCTCGACCTTCTCAAGTACAATCTCCAGAAAGAAGGCTACACCGTCCACACGGCTCAGGACGGGAAACGGGCGCTTGAACAGGCGCAAAAAAGCCCCGACCTCATTGTGCTCGATGTCATGATGCCCGAGATGGATGGTTTGGAAGTTTGCAGAGAACTGAAGAGGAGGGATCTCACCTCATCGATTCCGATCATTTTCCTAACGGCGAAGGGGACGGAAGTGGATGAAGTTGTGGGACTTGAGCTTGGAGCCGATGATTATATCGTTAAACCCATCAGCATCCGGAAGCTTGTCGCCCGGATCAAAACCGTTCTGCGGAGACATGAGCCGGTGGATTCGAAAACCGGTAGACAACCGGATCTCCTTCGTGTGGAACAACTGGAAATTAACGTTCAGAATTATAAGGTGAAGCTGGGCAAAGAGGACATCTCTTTTCCAAAGAAAGAGTTCGCAACGCTTGTCTACCTCGTCAGGCACCGTGGGAGTGTCGTCACCCGCGAGGCGCTTTTGAACGCCGTGTGGGGAGAAGATGTTGTTGTCGTTGAGCGTACCGTGGATGTCCACATCAGAAAGATCAGGGAGAAGCTAGGGAAGTACGGCGATTACATTGAAACCATCAAAGGGGTCGGCTATCGTTTTACGGCCTGAACATATGCGGAAAATACAGTCAAAGATTACACTAACATATATTCTGCTCGCCGTCGCGATTGTGGTTGCGCTCGGTGTTGCCTCGAGTTACGAAATCGAATCGTACTTCAGGAATCGTCTCGTGAATGAGCTTAACACCCAGTCGGAAATTGTCTTGTACTCACTGCGGCAGGATTCATCGGCGACGTTTGAGAGGTTCGACGCCGACGTCAAGAATCTTGGGCAATTGGGGAATTTACGCATCACGCTCATCGATGGAGACGGAAAAGTTATCGATGATTCCGAGGTGCCGGCAGACCGGCTTTCTCAGGTGGAGAATCACCTGTCCCGACCGGAGGTGCAGGAAGCGATGCGGAATGGAATCGGAGTCGGTACCCGGCATAGTGCGACGGTCGGGAAAGATTTCCTGTACGTTGCGAAGCAGATTCAGTTACGTGCCGCGGGCGGACCGCTCAAAGATCTCACGTTCATCCGGCTGAGCATGCATCTGGAAGACCTCCAGAAGACGATCGACCAGATCCGGCTTAAAATATTTATCGTCGGGATGGCCGTGTTGATTGCGGTGTTTGCCGTGAGCACCCTGGTATCGAAGCGAATTTCCAGACCGATGGTGGACATCGCCAGGAGCGTCGAGGAAATTCGTGCGGGAAATCTTGATAAACATGTGAGCGTGCAGTCCGATGATGAAATCGGCAGGGTGGCCCGGGCGGTCAATGAGCTGGTTGAGAAACTCAAAGCCGACATCGTGCAGCTGAAGAAATTGGAACAGGTCCGGAGTGAATTCCTTGGGAATGTGTCGCACGAACTCCGCACTCCGATCTTTTCGCTTCAGGGCTTCCTGGAGACGCTTCTCGACGGTGCTATTGACGACCCGAATGTCAATCGGGATTTTGTCAAGAAAGCCTTTTCGCACGCCTCACGGTTGAACGATTTGCTCAGCGACTTGATTAATATATCGCAAATCGAGTCGGGCGAGATGAAAATGAGCTTCCGTTATTTCGCAGTCAACGATTTCCTTGAGCAGGTCGTTGCCGAAATGAAACCCACTGCGGTGAAAAGAAAGATCTCACTGGACATTCAAACGATGGAAACTGAAGTCGAAGTTCTGGGAGATAAGGAGCGATTGAAGCAGGTTTTGGTGAACCTCATTGACAACGCGGTCAAATACAATGGAAACAACGGCCAGGTCTCGGTGTCATGTGCGAAGACTGAAGGGAAAGTGAAAATTTCTGTAACCGATACGGGTGTCGGAATAGCCAGGGAACATCTCGGCCGGATCTTCGAGCGATTTTATCGGGTAGATAAAGAGCGGTCGCGCGAGGCCGGGGGAACGGGGCTTGGTCTGGCCATTGTCAAACACATCGTTGAAGCACACGGGAGCAGGGTCGACGTCCAGAGCGAAGTGGGAAAGGGAAGCTCTTTCAGTTTTGAACTGAAGACCTAACATTATCAAAAAGGAGAAACAGTATGAGCAAAAGTCAGGACAGTAAGAAATTGAGCAAGAAACCACCGGCAATGACCATGAAGGAAAAGAAAGCCGCCAAAAGAGAGAAGAAGGAAGAAAAAAAGAGCCTGGGTCTCCAGAAGCTTTGACACTGGTACGCCGATGTGGTTCCGTTGCTCTGATCCCGGCAATCAGAGTTCAGCGCAATTCTCCGTGCGAACCGAGCATATCCTGATGTGCAGCCGTGCCTGATGTCATCGTACTGGGCGCCGGGGCAGCAGGACTTATGTGCGCCATTGAGGCGGGGAAGCGGGGCAGGTCTGTTTATGTGCTCGAACGGAATCGAAGGATCGGCGAAAAGATCCGCGTCTCGGGCGGCGGCAGGTGCAACTTTACGAACGTCATCGCCGAACATGAGCATTTCATCTCGCAGAATCCGCATTTCTGCAAATCGGCGCTGGCACGGTACACCCCTGATGATTTCATCTCGCTGGTCCGAAAGCACGGGATCGGGTATCACGAAAAGAAACTCGGTCAGTTGTTCTGCGATCAGTCCTCGCGTCACATCATCGCTTTGTTGGAGAAGGAGTGTGATGATGCCGGAGTAAAAATTGTAGTGGATTGCCGGATATCGGATGTGCACAAGGGAAACCGATTCGTCGTCAAGACGGACGGAGGGGAATTCGATTCCGAGTCGCTTGTCATCGCTACGGGCGGACTCTCGATCCCGAAGCTGGGAGCGACGGATTTTGCTTACCGCATTGCACGACAGTTTGGATTGCACATTACGCAAACGACACCGGGACTTGTACCGCTGAAGTTCAGCAAAGAGGATGTATTGTTCTTCAGCGAGCTCAGCGGTGTTTCCCTTGAGGTGATCTCCCGTTGTCGCGGACACGCATTCAGAGAGAATCTCCTTTTCACGCATCACGGTATCAGCGGGCCGGCTATACTCCAGAGTTCTTCGTATTGGAACCGCGGAGAGTCTATCTCGGTCAATCTATCACCCAATGTTGATCTTCGGGAGTTCCTCAAGGAAAAACATCAATCCATCATTGAACTTTCGACGGTGCTTTCAGAAATCCTTCCGAGACGATTGGCAAAACAAATGTGTAAACGATACGGATGGTCAAAGCCGCTCCATCATTACACACTCAGAGAGCTTTCATCCATTGCTGCTCAACTGCATGAGTGGAAGCTGGAGCCGGAGAGTACCGAAGGATATGCAAAGGCAGAAGTCACCTGCGGCGGTGTTGATACCGGGGAGCTTTCATCGAAAACGATGGAAGCAAAAGGCGTCGCCGGCCTGTTTTTCATCGGCGAGGTTGTGGATGTGACCGGACATCTGGGCGGATACAATTTCCAATGGGCGTGGGCATCGGGATTTGTGGCAGGACAGTATGCGTGATGAACAATGAGTCAGAACATCCTCTCCTTTTAGGAGAGGATTATAGAGCTTGTCCTGAGCGTCAGCGAAGGATGAGGTCTCTAATGCACAGACATCTTCCAAACTACACCTCAACTTCGATCCCGAATGCACGCCGGTTACGCAAAGAAATGACCGACGCAGAAAGAAAAGTCTGGTCAGGACTTCGTCGCAACCAACCTGACGCAAAGTTCGGGCGCCAACTGCCTTCTGGCCACTACATTTTGGATTTCTATTGTGCAAGGGGAAAAATCTGCGTCGACCTCGACGGCAGCCAGCACTACGTCGAAGAAGGTAGAAGTAAGGACCAGGTCCGTGACGCTTATTTACGTAGACGCGGGTACAAGTGCTTCGCTTCTCGGACGTTGAAGCACTTAAGAATAGCCCTGGCGTATTACAAGTGATCTTCGAAAAAATCCATGAGCGATTACGGCATGAGACCCCATCCCCGCCTGCCCAAAGCACGGCTTTGGTGCGGCGGGCTCGCCTAAGTCCCGTTTATCGGGACATCGGCGAGCGGGCAGGCTAGCCTTCCCCTAAGAGGGGAAGGGCGTTCTGGCAGATCGCGAAAAAGGGGACATATCATCCGTATCATCTTATAGAAAGAATCAGCGGTATCATTCCATCATACACAGCAGCGGTTCAGAAAATTGTGCAACAACTAAAAACTATCCATGCTTAACGAAATTCTTGTTCACAACCTGCGAGTGCTTTTCGTCGGGACATCGGTTACTGCAATATCGGACGAGCTCGGGTTCTACTATCTGACGCCGAAAAACCGGTTTTGGGAGTTGCTCGAATATGCCGGTATTACACCAACCATGGTCATTTCCCCGTCGGATCGGAAGGCGCTGGTTGACGCGAAACATACCGGCGTGCTCAATGACCTGTACAAGCAATTCTTCTTCGAGAAGAAGGAGTCAACACTACTGAAACTTCATCTCGGTTTGACCGACCTCAACCGACGACTGGTTGTCGGCAATGACGACGACGCGGCTGCAGAACCCACAACCGAAGACATGCGGAAATTTGTGAAGAAAGTGGAAAAGTTCCGGCCGAAGATCATCGCATTTGTGACTGGCGCAGACATTTTCGAGAAATGTTTGAAACCGCTCTATCCATCGGTCAATAAGCAAAGAGGAAAACAAGACTTCTTGATCGACGCTTCGGAAGTCTGGCTCCTCGGCAGCACTGGCGGACGCGTCAAAGATACTGACGCACTGGAGCAAGTGTTCGAAGATCTTGCGGACCGGCTCAAAGGTCTGGAGCAAGAGAATCCAACCCCGGCATCGAAAGACCGGATCGCCATCTCAACACACGGTGGGCAACTCCCGGGATTGAATTCTTGAGTCCACCAATACGGGGAACCCCGTGAAGAAGTAAATGAAGGAAGTATAAAGTCAGTCGGGGAAGGATAAAAGATCGTCAAAGAACGACAGAATCATCGAAGATTCATCACTGCAATCACATTGTGACTCCTGTCGAAACTCCTGCCACGCGTACTTTCATTTGGTAACAATTTCTTAACCTATCCTTTAAGCGTTGCTCATATCTGTTTAGTATTATGGTTCAACCGTGGAATAAACGGGTCGCCCATTCTTCGATCAATCTGAGACAAAATGGAAAAGAACATTCTCGTCGTCGACGACGAAAAAGACATTGTGGACCTCCTGAAGTACAACCTGCAAAAAGAGGGCTATACGGTATCGACCGCATTTAACGGAAGAGAGGCTCTCCAGAAGACTCAGGAGCAGCCAAATCTGGTCCTCCTGGACGTCATGATGCCGGAGCTTGACGGATGGGAAGTTGTCAAAGAAATCCGAAAGAATGAATCGACATCCCGCCTTCCGGTGATTTTCCTCACGGCGAAATGCAATGATGTCGACGAGATTCTCGGCCTCGAGCTCGGCGCCGACGATTATATCAGAAAGCCGATCAGTATTCCCAAATTGATCGCGCGTATTAAGAGTGTGCTGCGAAAGCATGAGGCGCTGTCCTTCCAGAAAGATCCCAGGAGTGCAATCAAGCTCGGCGTCGTGGAAATCATCCCGGCGCAGCACAGGGTGCTTATCAACAGCAAGGATGTCTTCTTTTCGAAAAAGGAGCTGGAAATCTTTCATTATCTGGCCTCCCGTGCGGATGTTGTTGTGAACAGGGAGGAACTTCTGAATTCCATCTGGGGAGCCGCTGTCTACGTGGTCGACCGGAGTGTGGATGTGTATATAAGAAAAATACGGGAGAAACTTGGGAAGTATGCGGATTATATTGAGACCATCAGGGGCGTGGGGTACCGGGCACGGAGTGTCCCCGTTGCGTGAGAATTAATTCTCTTGTAACCGTTCTTTTATGCTGTCGTAACACGCATTTGGTAACTTGAGGGAAAGGAAAGGAGAAAACCAATGTTAGAAATCCAGCAACAGAGATACTACCCGCTGACAAAAGAGAGCGTCGACCTCTACGTGCCCTCGAACCCCGGTGTATACATGCTTGCCGTCCGCCAGGACAAGCTAATTCGCCAGCCGTTTTTTGCAACCCAGGCAGACAACCTGTACCTCAGTCTCCACAATATTCTGGACAGCGAGCGATCGCAACTTCCGCCGTCGGTCGGCGAATATGTGGGCGCCTTCGAATGCTACTTCACCTACCTCGTGATCCCGCATAGGGAGTACCGCAATGAAGTGGAGAAGATGTTGTCGCAAACCAGAGATCCCATCCTTATACTGAAAGTCGTTAACTGCAATTGAGGAACAGACTGCCCGGAACGTTCGCCTGGACTATTGGTTATCCGAGGAGGCTGGGGGGAGAGTCAAGGTCATTTCTTAACACTTGTTTAACCTGTCTTTCATGTTCAAGTAATTGACGAGTTGTACATTGTGTCTGAGATGGTTAGAAAGGCCAAATCATAGACCCACGTCCGGATGAACATCGAGAAATTCTCTCGTAGCTCCGTCGCTTTGAGAGAATCGAGCAGCCAGTTCGGTATGGAGCATAGAGCGCACTCCTCGCCCGTGATGCTGCTCGACGCCGTTATTGTATCCGATATCCATCTTGGGAGCGCGCTTTGCCAGGCGGAATCTCTTTCCGAATTCCTTGAACGCATCCTGCATGGCGGACTTGCCGTCAAGGAACTCATTCTCAACGGAGACGTGTTCGATAGTATCGACTTTCGTCGGCTCCGGAAAAGCCACTGGAATGTACTCTCACTTCTCCGAAAACTCTCCGACCGGATTCTCATTACCTGGGTGTGCGGAAATCACGATGGACCGGCAGAGCTTGTCTCACAACTTCTGGGAGTCCGGGTGAAGAGCGAGCACACATTACTGAGCGGTGGGAAATCGATCCTCATCTTGCACGGGCATGTTTTTGATGATTACATAGATGCCCACCCGCGAATTACGTGGTTCGCCGACCTCCTCTATCGCATACTCCAAAAAATCGACAGTACGCACCGGATTGCCAGGATGGCAAAAATGAACAGCAAGGTCTTCCTGAGATGCGCGAGAAAAGTCCTGGAGCGCTCGATCCGGTACGCCGCCGAACGGAACCATGATGCGGTGTGCTGCGGACATACACATCATGCCGAGACGGACACTATGCATGGCGTGCAGTACTCTAATAGCGGGTGCTGGACTGAATCGCCCTGCACTTTTCTGACGATCCAAAACGGGATCGTGAATTTGAAATCGTTCACTTCCGGCTCCGAACAAGAACGTGTCCTCCGTCCAATTGAGGGGTACAGGGTCGAATTACAAACTCTCGCAAACTGAGCTGCCCGACGCCCGGTGATGTTGAAACTCATGAATAGTCCGGCCCGCGCGGCGGACCGCCAAAACGGCAAAAAAGCGTGGCTCGTCGCCGCAGATATGGGATACGGTCACCTGCGGGCAGCGTACCCGCTGAGGGATATTGCGGAAGGAGAAGTCGTGCTCGTGGGGAACAACGATTCCGCAAGCGTTGTCGAGAAAAAACTCTGGTCGCAATTACTTTCCATTTACGCGTTGATGTCGAGGGCGCGCTCGATCCCGTTGATTGGCAAATCGTTGTTTCTCTTCGCAGAAACTCTTCTGCATATCCCATCATTCTACCCGATCAGGAATCTCTCATCCAGCACATTCCAGGTCGTTTTGCTCAACTCATTCATCAAGAGAGGCCTGTGCTCTGGTGTCCTTCAGGAGATCTCCGCTAAAGATCTTCCGGTGGTGACCTCGTTCTATGCGACAGCAATCGCCGCGGACATGCGAGGGATGGATCATGTTTATTGCATCATTTGTGATGCCGACCTGAACAGGGTATGGGTGGCGAAAGAACCGTGGGAAAGCAGGATACACTACTTCGCTCCCTGCGGCAAGGCAGCCCAGCGGTTGCAGGCCTATGGCGTTCCGCGGGAACGCATTTATCTCACCGGATTTCCGCTGCCCGATGAGCTTCTCGGAGGAAAAGACCTCTCAATTCTCCGGCAGGACCTTGGCCAGCGGTTGCATTATCTCGACCCCAACAACAGGTTCTGGCCGCTCCATAGCAGAGACGTCGAATACTTCCTCGGCAATGAGAACTGTGTATTTCGAAAGACAAGACAGCTGACGGTAACCTACGCTGTCGGAGGAGCTGGTGCGCAAAAGGAAATCGGCGAACGAATAGCTTTCAGCCTGAAAAAGAAACTTCTTGCCGGAGAGGTGAAACTGAATCTTGTCGCCGGCACAAAGAAATCTGTCAGGGATTTTTTCGACCGGATCAAAGAAAGCATATCTCCGGAAACCGATTCCGTTGAGGTAGTCTATGCAGACACGACAAACGAGTATTTCAGTCGGTTCAACCGGATCCTCCGTATGACGGACATCCTCTGGACGAAACCGAGTGAATTGTCGTTCTACACGGCATTGGGCATGCCGATCGTCATGTCGCCGGGTATCGGATCCCAGGAGTATTTCAACAGAAAATGGCTGCTTGAAATCCAGGCCGGGATCAGGCAGGAGAACCCTGAATACACAGACCAGTGGTTGTATGATGCGCTCGAGAATGGAAGGTTCGCGGAGGCCGCCTGGTCGGGGTTCCTGAAAGCCAGAAAGCTCGGAACATACAAGATCAAGGAAATTCTTGAGCAAGGGAAAATACTGAATGAGAATTCCCCATTACTGCGATGAAGGGAAAATGGAATGAAAGCAAAATATCTGCTGTTTTATTTGAAAACGGGCGGCGGCCATTTCGCCCCGGCGAAATCCGTGTGCGAGTATGTTCAGGAACAGTATTCCGAGCAGGTTGAACCGGTTCTCGTGGACGGCTTGTCCCGCGTCCGTCCGGTCGTGCGTTATCTCCTGGAAGACGGTTATCGCTTTCTGCAGTCGGATGCACAGTGGTTTTATAAACTCCTGTATCTTGTGAACAAACTATCGTTCATTGCCGGCCTGAACAGATCGCTCGTGGCTCATTTTGTCCGGCCGTTTCTCGAAGAGCTGATCTTGCGCGAGAAACCCGAGAAGATCATCATTTTCCATTTCTTTCTCATTAAACCGGTCCAGGACATCATCAGGGATCGCTGCCTTTCCGTACGGGTTGTGACGGTTGTAACGGATCCATTTACCGCGCATCCATTGTGGTTTGTCGAGAAGAATATCGATTTCATCGTCTTCAGTGACAACCTCAAGCGTTTCTGCGTAGCGAGGGGAATCTCTGCGGATAGGATCAGTGTCTTTCCCTTTGTTGTCGACAGGAAGTTTTCGCGGCCGCTTCCTTCCGATGAGGCCAGACAGATCAGAGAGAGACTCGGCTTCGATCCCGAGAAGAAGATTGTTCTGATAATGGGCGGCGGCGACGGAATTCCGAGAGGAAAAGCCATCCTGAAGCATATCGTCCGCTCGGACCCGGGCGCGGAAGTTGCAATCGTATGCGGAAGGAACAGGACGCTTCTCCGCAAGACATCCGCGTGGGTGCAGAAGCATGGCTACGGTCAAGTGAAAATCTATGGCTACGTGGATTTCGCCTATGAACTACTGAATATTTCCGACATCGTGATAACGAAATGCGGAGCGTCGATGTTCATGCAGGTCCTTATGGCGGGGAAAGTCCCGATCGTCAGTAATTACCTCTGGGGACAGGAAAAGGGGAATGTGGAATTCCTGAAGCAGATGAGGATTGGATTTTATGAAAAGAAGGTCAAGAGGCTTCCACAACTGATTCATGACATGATCAATAATTCGGCTCTCTCTTCGTCGTTCAGAAGCAATATCGAACATGCCGGCATCGAAAATGGAGTGGCAAGAGTTACCGATTTCATCATGGGTTTCAACGGGGTATGAAAGGGATGTCGTAGGGGAACAATGGCTCGATCCATTTTCCCGTCCGTCCGTTCCTCCATTGCCTCATATTCTCCCACTCACCCACTCACCCACTCACCCATTCACCCTATCTCCCCCTCACCGATTCTCCGCTTCCTCCATTCCGAACCTCTTAGTTCCTTCAGTTCTCTGATGGAACTGCCGGAAACGATATGTTGCTCGATGCTCGTACCACGGATCCGGATCGATGCTTAACAAGTTTTCCCTGAGCGATAAAAATGACCTCCTCAGCGATATTTGTCGATAGGTCGGCGACCCGCTCGAGGTTTCTGCTTGTTCGGATCAATTCCAATCCCTCCTCGATGGTGCTTTCGTCATTCTTCATCAACTGGATGACATGCGAGATCATGGAGCGATTAAGCTCGTCCGTTATATCGTCATGCTTCAACACGGCGATCGAGAGTTGAGGATCCTGCGCGACGAAGGCGTCAAGGGCGTACCGCATCATGGTATGCGATACCTCGGCCAGTTTTGGCATTTCAAAGAGGTGCGGTCGATGGTTCATCTCTATGAGCCGTAGAGCCGACTCGGCAATATTCACAGCGTGGTCGCCGAGGCGTTCGAGGTCGTTGTTAACCTTTTCCGCGCCGAGAATGAAGCGAAGATCGGCCGCGACCGGGTGCTGGAGTGCGATGAGATTGACGATGGTATTCTCAATTTCGATCTCGAGAGCGTTGATATGCCACTCGCCATCGATGACATTCCTCGCAAGAACTTCGTCCTGTTGCAAAAGGGACAGTAGGGAAAGTGTCATGGCTTGTTCAACGACGCTTCCCATCTTGACTACTCGCGTTTTCAAGTCTTCGATTTCTTCCTCAAAATGTCGTCTCATAAGGACCGTTGTGTGGTTGGATAAGATGGATTCGATAGCTGCCGCAGGGTGATCTTGATTTTATTGGCAATCTCGACCAAATATAGGGTTTTGAAGCAACCCTTGTATTAAGTCTTCGTTACCAAATTGTTAATAAAAACATAACAGACTTTTGCTTGACTTTCTTGAGGTCAATGTCTAACTTGAAGCACAGACTTCTGATATTCTCCTCGCGGTTTTTCCAGGTCTATCAATAAAAGCACAGGTCGAGAAAATGTACGTATCAAAGTGCGGCAAATGCGGTTCATCTGAATTTGAGGTGGGCAAGTATCAACCGAAGGATTTCCCCACACGGTTCAGCTTTGTGGTATGCGTGAAATGCGGCGAAGGCATGGGGATGGTTGACTTCTTTTCTGTTACGGATTCGTTCCGTCGCCATGATGAAGCCGGCAGGAAGGCCGCGCGCATGCTCCTTGAGAGACAGGAAGTAGAATAGGCAAAGTCCCCTTCGACTCAGTTACTGTAAAGGACCATCAGTAGAGAGCGTTGGGCGAACCCGCGGGGGGAAGTACGTGCGGGTTTTCGTCTTCATGCAGGCACCGGACGAGGCAATGGAGGAGCGTAAAGAACTCCATATCCCGAAGTCACCGGTCGCGCTGCGGATAGCCCGGTCGCCCGAGAAGGAGGTGCCACAATCCTCTTGAACCCTTCCACGACGTCATCCGCTGAGATAGTGTGAATTGCGCTCACTCTGTGAAGATAGAACAGACTCTTGCACCGGCACGTGAATTTATCTATGACGACGTCCAGATTATTGACGGGCATGAAGTTCTTCGGAGCCGGGCCCAGTAAGGTAATGCTTCTAAGGTCGGCGAGGTGTGCCATGTTCCTCGGGCCGCTGTCGATGCCGATGAAATAATCGCTGAGCCGCATTACCAGCAAGGTCGTCCTGAGGTCGACCTTGTTGATCAACGATTGCAGTCTGAAGTCGAGCCGCTGCTGGATGTACTCGAACGACCTTGCCTCATGCTCGCCGCCTCCGACGAAGATAAAGTCGAACGCTCCCATCCGATTGATAGTTCTGATCGCCTCAATCCATTTGTCATTGTCCCAGAGCTTGACTCTCCAGCCGGAGCCGCTATGGATGACGACGCGCTTTTTTGTCCCCTGCATTTCGGGGAGACTCTTGACCCGCCCGTATTCGGCTTCGCTCACGCTGAAAATATCTTCGAACTCCAGATCCTTCCCGGGTTTTTCGATCCTGGCCATTTCAAAGTTGATGTCCCGCCATTGATGAACTTTTCTTTTGCAGAGGGTATTCCAGACGAGGTGGGCGAAGTACTTGAGCAGCGGGAGGTCATACGTTGTGACCTGCGAATACGATATTCTGTTCACTAATTGATATGCATCGGGGCTGATTCTCAGGACAAGCACACGGCCATATTCCTGCGGGAGAGTCGTCTGCTCACCCTGTTGCTCGATACTTCTGTTGTAGATCGATTTGGCGGTGAAAACCCTGCGCACTCCCCTGATCGATTCGGCGATGGGTTTCACGGGGGGCGAAACGACCAGGTCAACCTCACCGCCGGCACGCTGGATGAACGTCCGCAGGGCGGGAAGCGTGGCGATGAAATCCCCGATGATGCAGGTGTCGATGACGAGAACTCTGTCTCCGACTGCACGTTTTGTCTTGAAGAGTTGTTTCAGCCGCAGTTTTATCAGAAGAGGAATTTCGCCTGCAATCCTGAACTCGTCGAGGTTAATATGGTCTTTTATACGCATAATTTGTCGGGTAGTCATTGCTTCGCCAAAGATGATCTATGCAGGGATAAGGTAGTCATCTCTCGTAACGCAATGATGAACGGCACGTTAAGATTGGATAAAGCCAGGCCTTCCGCAGTCCATCACCGCCAGATGGGGCGGCGGGATGCTGATTCTTAATAATTTCTTAACATTTCCGTAACCGCGTCTTAACATCCTCTCGGTACCTTTTTCTGCAGTCCTTTGCCATCATGCTTGGAAATCGTGCATGAAAGCTATCCGCAGACATCCGGAGCAATTTATCTTCTCACTCATAATAAAGTGTATGCCTCACGACACGGATATGACCGAGAGCGAAAATGCAGCAAGCGACCGCCTGTTCTATTTCTGGCTGGCGTTTGCGGCAGTGGTCACCATAGTTCTCGCGCTCCTGAAGTTCGGGCTTCTGGGTTAGCCTCAACTTCATCGGCGTATCGATGATGCAGAACAGCCCGCGCGGGTTCTGAGGAAGCATTGTCTATGGTTGTTTTGGTCATGGAAAAAATGGATATTATACACATGACCACCCCGAAAAGTGCCGCTCTTGCAGTGAAAACCCCGGGTCGGAAGAAACTCAATCCGGATGCGGGCATGACGAAGGCTCTTCGAACCATCGTTACCACGAAACTTCGGGAAGTGCTTTCGTTTGAGCAAGCGGTGCTTGCAGACTCCGGCCCCGATGCGATACACGATATGCGGGTTGCCGCCAGGAGACTTCGCGCGATCCTCATGGTTTTCCGCCCCATGTTCCCCGGGAAGAAATTAAAGAAACAGAAGCGCACTTTGTCGCTGCTTATCAAAGCGTTGGGACGGGTCAGGGATTGTGACATTATCATCAGACGGCTGCAATCGCACAGGAAACTACTCCCGCCGGCTGAGCGGATCGCCGTCGACATTCTGCTCGAACGCCAGATGGATTTGAGAGCGCAAAAGTTTCTTGTCTTGAACAATGACCTTGAAAGTCTCCAATCGCAGGGCTATGAGAAGAGCCTGCGGCAATTCCTCAAGGATTCATTCTCATAATCGGAATGGCAAAAAAATACTCTCCTGAACCGGGTGAAAGTCTCCGTGAGAACGCGGGGCTTCTTCTTCCCGCCATGTTTCGAACGATGATGTCGCACAAGGCAAAGGTTGTCTCCGCAGAGGGATCACCGGAAGAACTCCACGCCATGCGCATCGCCGGCCGGCCGCTGCGGTACGTGATGGAGTCCATTCGCCCTGCCTTCGGCAAAGGTTTTCGTAGTTGCCTCGTGGAGGTGAAGGATTTCCTCGACATCGCGGGTGAAATACATGACAGCGATGTGATGATCGGCCTCCTTGAGAAATATCTCGACGAGATGAAGGACGAATTGGCCCGATATTCTTCCACGGATTCCATGTATTCGTTGAGAGGAATTTCGCATATGCTGCGTACCGAGAAGGAATCACGGCAGAAAAAGTTCCGACAACTGTGCCGGATTATGACGTCGTGGGATGGGCATAAAATCAAAAAGAAACTTGTGAAAGCTTTGCAATAATATCCGCAATGCTTATCTTATAGGGTAGAATGTTCTTGCCTTTCTCCACAATATCATCAAATTGATCAAGAAGCCGATGGATCTTTATCTCTTGCGACATGCAATAGCCGTCGAACGTGGTTTGACGCACTACCCGAACGACGACCGGCCTCTCACGGAAGATGGTATCCAAAAAATGAAGAAAGCGGCTCAGGGGATCGCGAAGCTCGCCGGAAGTTTCGATGTCATTCTCTCGAGTCCACTGGTCAGGGCGTATGATACCGCCCGGATCACGGCGGAAGCGGTGAAGTACAGGAAGAAGATTGAGCGATACAATGAGCTCCTGCCGGAATCATCAGTGAGCGACTTTATGTCGCTTCTCCAGGAGCACAAGGAGTACAAAAGCGTTCTCATCGTGGGGCATGAGCCCAACATGAGCGGGATCGTTTCCGCGTTGCTCGGGTCCCCGCATTCCGTCATCGAGTTCAAGAAAGGGGCCCTCTGTAAGATCAGGATAGTCGGCGTCTCCTCCGTCAGGCATGGAACGCTCATGTATCATGTAACTCCCAAACAGCTTCGCGCTTTGGCAGAATAGCGCATGAAAGGAAACACCAATGTTACGCCCTTTTGATGTCGAGCACCCGTATCCGGGTCGATTGATCATTGTTGAAGGGATCGACGGCTCGGGCAAGTCAACCCAGCTGCAGTTGCTCCAGAAATGGCTGCTCAATGCAGGGTACCGGGTGTTTTTCACAGAATGGAATTCATCCGCCCTCGTCAATCAGGCCATCAAGCGGGGGAAGAAAAGGAACCTTCTCACTCCCACAACCTTCAGCATCCTCCATGCCACCGATTTCGCCGACCGGCTTTCGCATCTTATCATCCCGCCGCTGAAAGCGGGAATGATCGTTCTGGCGGACCGGTATGTCTACACTGCCTTCAGCAGAGACGTTGTCCGGGGCGTCCACCGACAGTGGGTGCGCAATCTCTACGACTTCGCCGTAAAGCCCAACCTGGCTTTCTACTTCAAAGTACCCATCGAACGTCTCGCTGAAACGGATCCTCAGTGCACGCACGAAATTGAAGTACCATGAAGCGGGGATGGACCTGAGTCTGACGGATGATATCAATGAAAGCTTCCGGATGTTCCAGAGCAAGATCCTCGAGGAGTATGAAGAGATCGCCCAGGAATACAAGCTGGTGGTGGTCGACGCCACAAAACCAATCAAGGCACAGCAAACCCTGATGCGCCACATCGTCAAGGAGAATCTCCTGAATTATGAACCGGCGCCCTTCCTCAAGAAAAAGGAAAATATCTATGTCCAGTAAGAAGAAAATCTTTTTTGGGGTCGGTCTCCCGTATCTGGATTCCAAAAATCTGACGGGCAAGCTCATCGTCATTGAAGGAACGGACGGCGTGGGAAGGTCGACCCAGATCGAAAATATAAAACAATGGCTCGAGGTGAAAGGGTATGGCGTCATTACGACGGGATGGACGCGTTCTCCGCTGATGGGCAAAGTCATCGACGAGGCAAAGTCCGGTCATACACTGAACCTCAATACATATACTCTGCTGTACGCGGCAGACTTCGCCGACAGGTTTGAACACGAAATCATACCGGCCCTCAAGGCGGGGTTCATCGTGCTGGCGGACCGCTATATTTACACCGCCTTCGCGCGCTCGATCATCCGCGGAGCGGACCCCGCATGGACGCGGAAAGTCTTCGGGTTCGCTCTCGAGCCTAACGCCGTGTTCTACATGAGAATCAATATTGAGGATTTGATCCCGCGGGTCATCAACTCTCAAACCCTGACGAAACGCTACTGGGTAGAACAGGCAGGGGAGGGCATCGATTACTGGGAATCGGGCATGGATTTGAGGCTGGGGGAAGATTTCTACGATAGCTTCGTCGAATACCAGAAACGCCTCCTCAAGGAATTCGAAAAAATGGCAAAAGAGTTCAGGTTCAAAGTTGTCGACGCATCCCGGAGCTTTCAGGAAACGAATCGACTTCTCAAAAAGGGCATACTCGGCGCGCTCAAGAATGGCTGACAACAAATCCCGGCTTGCGGCCATCGATATCGGGACAAATTCCGTCCACCTGGTCGTGGCGGATGTCGACCCGCATTCCGGCAAGTTCAAGGTTCTCGACCGGGAGAAGGAAATCGTCCGTCTCGGGTCGGGCTCCTCTGATATGAAGTATCTCTCCGAGAGTGCCATGAACAGGGGGATTGAGACGATCAAACGATTCAAGAGAATCGCCGACGCCGCGGGCGCTCCCATCCGCGCTTTGGCAACCAGCGCCGTCCGGGAAGCCCTGAATCAGAAGGAATTTCTCCGCCGGGTGCAAAAGGAAACAGGGATCAAGATTGAAATTGCTTCCGGGGTCGAAGAGGCGCGGTTGATTTATCTCGGCGCTCTCCAGGCCCTGCCTGTATTCCACAAGAACATCTTGTTGGTCGATATCGGTGGCGGCAGCTCCGAATTCCTCGTCGGGAAGGAACGGAAAATCCTCTACGCGAACAGTCTGAAAATCGGCGCGCTGCGACTCACCCAACGATTCTTCAGCTCGGATGAAATCGACAGGAAGACGGTAAACGAGTGCCGCCGGTATGTGGCCGGGATGATCAACCCCGTTGTCCGGGAAGTGAAAAAACACGATTGTGAAGTCTTCGTGGGCACGTCGGGCACGATCTTGAATATCGCGAACATGATCCGGTCCATCCGCGACGATGAAGACGCACAGGCTAACAACTTCACGTTTTCTCAAAAGGAACTTCGCAAGGTGGCGGAAAAGGTCATCGGGGCGAAGGATTCCCGTGAGCGCTCCGAGGTTCGCGGGCTCGACCCCGCCCGTGTCGATATTATCGTCGCGGGAGTGATCATCCTGGATGAGATTCTCCGGGCCCTGAAAATAAAGCGGATGGTTATTTCGGAGTATGCTTTGCGGGAAGGGATTATCCTGGATACCTTCGAGAAAAAGCGCAACAGGAGAAATCTTCACCATCTTCACGATATCCGGTATCAGAGCGTTCTCCATCTTGCGGAGAATCTTCATTACGAGAGAAAGCACTCCCATCACGTTTCGAAACTCGCGCTGGCTCTCTTCGACGGAACGAAGCGCCTCCACGAGCTCGGCGATACGGAGCGGGAATACCTCGAGGCGGCATCGATACTCCATGAGATAGGATTGTTTGTTTCACACGCCCAGCACCACCGGCATTCGTACTATCTTATCAAGAACGCAGAGCTCATGGGTTTCACCGAGAACGAGAAGGAAATCATTGCCAACATCGCTCGGTATCACCGCAAGAGCCACCCGAAGTTCAAGCATGAGAATTTCGACAGTCTCAGCGCAAACGATCAGGAAATTGTGAAGCGGCTGGCTTCGCTATTGAGAATCGCCGACGGTCTCGACCGCAGTCATTCGTTGCTTGTGAAAGGCGTAACATGCAGGGCCCGCGGCAAGCGCGTTATCTGCGAGCTGAAGCCTGCCGTTCACGCCAGGCTCGACCTTGAGCTCTGGGGGGCTGAAAGAAAGAAAGATCTCTTCGAAGAGGTGTTCGATAGGAAGTTGCGATTCGAGGTCGAATAAACCGGCTCTGCGGACACCTTGCTCCTCCCGCATCCGAGCCGGCATTGCTTACCTCAGGATCTATTTATCGAGAGTTTCTATTTGCATTTCTAAGGCAACAGGAAAATCTAATAATTAATATACTGATCTTGCTTGATGTCATCTCCTGCTTTGACAAGGATACTATCGTTTGGCATGAGCATGCCGAAAACTTCAATCATCCCATTATTTTCGTTTCCAGTGCTCACATCTACAATGTTTGCTCTGTGATTTGTCAGTTTAACAACATATTTTTTTTCTGTTGAAGTGACCACGGATGTTTGTGGCACGAGGCAGGCATTCGAGTGTCCCGTCATTGGAAGCAAAACTTCTGCATACATACCGGGCATAAATAACCGGTCGTTATTCGCTACATCTATTTCCACGGATTCGCTTCGGTATCTTTCATCCAGTGAATTGGCTTGGCGACTTATGATGCCTGTAAATGTCCTGCCGGGGAGGGCTTCAACTGTAAAAGAAATTTTCTGATGAACGGCTAATTGTGTTGCAAAAGTCTCGGGTATCTTTACCTGCAAACGTAACTTAGAAATCTGCTGTAATTCCAGCATTGGTGTTGCATCCATTCTATTGCCAACTGTGACCAGCGCACCGGGATGAATATTCCGCTGAGTAATAGTTCCGTCGAAAGGAGCTCGTACGATTAAATAGTCTTTCAACGATTCCATTGCCTTCCAATTCGCGTTTTCGCTGTTGCAAAGAGCGCTATCCGACTGCATCTTTGATTGGGCTGTTTGAAGATCATTTGGAGAAACCGCTCCCGAAGTTTTGGCGGCATCCAAAAGTCGGTAATAACTGTCCTTGCTCCCGCTAAATGACGCCAGCACCCTTAAATATCTTTCATGCGCTGCCAGGCTGTTTTGTTCCACGTCTGGTGCTTCCATCTCCATGAGCACTTGACCATCTTTTACCTGTGACCCTATATCTACGGCTATTTCTTTTATATATCCGCTAACCCTGGGATAGATGTTTACAGACTCATATGCGCTGAGTTGCGCAGGCAAGCGCAAAATATTCCCCAGGGCCTCTTCTTTTACGCGGTACAACGAATAGGTCGTTGAATTAAGAGAAGAAGAATTCTTCTTCGACGGCGCTGCTTCGTCCTTTGTGCAAGAAATCTGTGTTATAGCAAGGGAGCACAATACGGTAATAAGGTAAATAATGTTTTTCATTGTATTGTTTTGTAGTTGATGTCAACGGTTGTTTCGGGTAATAAAGAAGGATTTTCAAAAGAGGTTTTCTCTTGGACGATTGAATAAATTAATGGAACCAGATATAATGCAGCAATCATGGAAGCGGCCAAACCGCCGATGACTGCCCTACCAAGTGGAGCTGTTTGATCTCCCGCTTCTCCCAATCCCGATGCCATCGGAATCATTCCGGCCATCATGGCAAAGCCGGTCATCAGGATCGGACGTAGTCGTACAGATGCACTTATTTTGGCCGCTTTTGAGGCATCGTGATATTTTAAACGCAGATCTTCCGCATTTGTGACAACTAAGATAGCATTCGCGACGGATACGCCGATCGCCATAATAATTCCCATATATGATTGCAGATTAAGCGTTGAACCGGTCAGCAATAAGAAGACAAGTGAGCCGAACAGGACTGCGGGCACGGTTGATAATACAACCAGTGAAAGTTTAAATGACTGGTAGTTGGCTGCAAGCAGTAATAAAATAATTACTACGGCAACTGATAATCCATTCTGCAAACTCGAGAAAGTTTCTGTCAACAAGCTTGACATCCCTTTCACTTCCATTTTCATTCCGGGGGGTAATTCGCCAATGTTATCGATTGCATTTTGAACCTCCTTTGTAGCTGATCCAAGATCTTTATTATTAATATTGGCGCTCACCGTGACATAGCGTCTCGGTCCGGAGCGATCATATTCTCCCGCAACCGTATCGATGGAAAAGGAAGCCACATCAGAAAGCACCGGCCGGTTCATGCCCTTCACCAGCGAAATGGATTTTATCTGGCTCATATCATTCATCATGTATTCGGGCACCTCTGCTTGAGCCTGATAGGTGTATGAGTTATTTTCATCCAACCAAAGATTCTTTTCGGTGAACCGGCTGGAAGATGTGGCATCGGTTACCGAATTTGCAACGTTGGAAAGATCCAATCCCATCTGGGCAATTTTCAGTCTGTCGAAATCAATGTGGATTACGGGAAATCGTAGGGGTTGTTGAATTTGAACATCCCGGAGATAAGAAACAGTTGTCAGTTTTTGCTGAAGTTCATTGGCATAAGTTTCAATGTCACGCATGTTTTTCCCGGCTACTCGTACTTCGATTGGCGTAGATGCACCCTGGCTCATGATTTTTTCAGTAAGCTCAATGGGCTCAAAGCTAATCTGTAAATCCGGTATATCTTTATGGATATTGTATCTCAGTTTTTCTTTCAGGTCGTCTGTATTTACGCTATAATCTTTGTCCAATCCAACTTGTAGTACCGCTTCATGAGTACCGCTGTTGAAGACATACAAATTACTTGTTCCGTAATTACTGGGAATCAAACCCACATAGGCGGAACTGACGGAAACCCGATTCTCCACCGTTGAATCAATGATTGCTAATACTTTATGAACTGCTTCCTCGGTACGCTCTAATCGCGTTCCATCGGGTTCCCGTAACCGCAATTGAAATTGTCCGGAATTTACCTTCGGCAACATATCTTTCCCGATAAAATAAAAACACAACCCCGTCGCTAATACGAGAGTTGTAAAATATACGATGACCCACTTCCGCCTTTTCGGAAATAGTTTTTCTAATTGTTTAAGAAAAACCATTTTCATTCTTTGAAAAAAATCATTTTTGTCAGGATGTTCCGCCTCGTAGTTCATATGTTCATCTACTTCCTTTTCTTCTTCAACATCAAGCGCAAGTCCGGCGTGCGCGTGTATTTTTCCATGTTTAAGAGAATATTGGTCGGTTGTTAAAATCCAATTGGTCAGAACAGGAACGAGCATTTGAGCGGCAAAAAAGGAAAGGATCATTGCAAAACCGATAGATAACGACAACGGTAAAAACATTGCTTTTGGAACGCCGTTCATAACAAAAGACGGAGCGAATACTGCAAGGATGCAAAGCAAAATGAGCAACAATGGAAATGATATCTCTCTGCATGCATCATAGATGGCAAGTTTCTTGGGTTTCCCCATTTCCAGATGCTGGTGGATGTTTTCGATTGTGACCGTGGCCTGATCGACTAATATCCCTATTGCAAGCGATAGCCCGCTTAAGGTCATCAAGTTGATGGTTTGACCGGTTAATTTTAAGAACAGAACGGCGCTTATTACTGAAACCGGAATAGTGATCACTACAATAAGGCAGCTACGCCAATCACGCAGGAATAAGAGAACCATCAGCCCGGTAAGCAAGGCTCCCAACGCGCCTTCGACGGCAAGACTTTTCACTGCATTAATCACAAACACCGACTGGTCAAATTCATAAGAAACAGTCACATCGTTTGGCAATAGATCTTTCATCTCGGGAAGCCGGTTTTTCAATCCGTTGACAACATCCATGGTTGAAGCTTCGGCAGTTTTAACCACAGGTATGTATACGGAGCGTTTGCCATTTATCAGCGCGTACCCTACGGTGATATCAGACGCATCGGAGACTGTTGCAACATCGCTCATAAAAATAGTGAAAGGGCCGCTAGTGACAATCGGTATTTTCCTAAAATCTTCCACCTTCTGTTCCAGCGAATTATTGGTTTCGATGTACATGGTGTTCCCAATCCGGACATTGCCGGAAGGAGTTATGACATTGTTTTTCACTATAGCTTGAACGACTTCATCGGGTGTTATATTGTAGCTGCGGAGTTTTTGAGGATCGATATTCATCAATAACGTACGGGAGTTGGCGCCCATAGGAGGAGGCGCCGATAATCCCGGCACAGTCGCAAACATCGGTCTGATGCGAGTCGTCGTCAAGTCATAAATTTCCTTCAGCGATCGGGTCTTACTGCTGAAGACGAGTTCTCCAACTGGTAAGGAAGACGCGTCAAACCGGATAACCTGCGGGGGAACTGCGCCGGGCGGGAAAAACTTCATTGCCCTGTTCACCTGCAAAGCCACTTGTGCCGATGCTTCTGCCATATCGGTATTCTCATAAAACGTCATCTGAAGCATCGTCAATCCCTGGATGTTCCTACTCTGGATGTTCTTTATTCCGGTGATATACAGAAATTGATCCTGCATACGCGTGGCAAAGAAACCTTCCATTTGCTGCGCCGACATTCCTCCATACGTCTCGATGACATAAATAGTCGGTGAGTTAAGTTTGGGGAAAATATCAATCGGTATCGTGAAAATAGCGATGATGGAAAATAATAATATCCCTAGAAATATGACGATAATGGTAATTGGTCGTCTAAGAGCAAATTCTATCATAATTCTTGCGTTAAAAGTTAGCTAAGAACGTGTTCAATGTGTTATTGGTAAAAGATTTTTGCAGCAGCGTGTTCAGCAGATCGGACGAGGATTCTACTTCGTCCGTTTCTGCTTTGTAAAGCAAATAAGAAGCATCCGTAAGTTCAGTAATATTGGCAAGTCCTGCATCGTATTGTGCCGTCTTCTGAGAAAATGCGTCCTGTGCCGCCGTGAGTTGTATCGGAATTTCTTTTTCCCTATCGATCGCTGCCTGTATCGCAATATCCGCCTGCTGCATCTGATTTTCCAGGAGAGATTTTTGTTGAAGAACTTCCTCGTGCATTGCTTCACTTTGAAAATGCTGAATGGCCATCTTATCTCTTTGATGAAATAAATCAATAATGTTGTATGTCAAAGCCAGCCCGGCCATGTAATCGTACCGGCTATAATCCAACCCCGTCGATAAACTTTCAAACGCGTCTTTTGGACTGATACTTGAGCCGCGAACCCAGGCACCGCCCACGAAGTATAGTTTGGGCAGAAAACTTTTTTGGATCAAATTTTCCTGCGATAAGGCATATTCCCATCGGTTATTGTAGTATTCCATTACGGGATTGCCATTTTCTACCGACTCACTTGAGACATCTTCTATTAATCGATTGATCCTTGTCTCGGACAGGTGATAAATAGTTGTGTCAATCTCAAAATCATTAATTTTTAAACCGGCATAATATATGAGATCACGCTTTAATTTATTATATGTTTCTGTCGTTTGTAGATATTGAATTGTTGCCTCTGATATTCTTGCTTTGGCAATGGAAGAATCAACGCTTGGCTTAATTCCACTTGAAGTGTATGCCTTAATATAGCCATACAAAACTCGGTAACGATCAATGTTCTTTTGTTGAATAGTGACCAGCAAGCGAAACCTGAGCAATTCAAAGTACAACTGTGCGATGTGAAACTGCAGTAAGTAGGATGATTCTTCATAGTCGGCCTTACTGTAATTGACTAATGAGTTGGCTGCTTGAACACGTGCTCCGTTTAAGCCGAAATTATAAAGCTCGTGCTCGAGATACACAACACCGATATTCCCCGAGAAAGCGTTGGTATTATTGTCTGTTCTTATACCTCCGGAAGTTGAAGGGATAATGCCCATCGGGAAATACGATCCCCCCACACCATTATCCGTGCCTACATCCACCTGGTCACTGATTTTTAGAGAAGGCAGCATTTGGTTTTCCGCATCGGTCACCGATGCGCTGGCGCTCGCCAGTTGAAATATTTTTGCCTGTAACTCAGGATAATTATGTATCGCTGAATCAATGGCCAGTTTTAAACCGACAATTTGTTTTGTCCGTGCGAAGCATAGAGAACTAGCTATGGTGATTAACGCCCAAAGCAAAAGTCTTTTACTGTACATATGGTAGCCCGTGTTCGAAGAATTATGGAGATAAGAATAAATAGACTAGTGAACCCGGTAATCTGCGTTTGGGCGTCTCTTTGGCACTATCAGCCCTGTCCGAGCCCAAACCCATTGGTTGATATCCGGTCCCCCCGTTCTCAGGAGTTTTCCCGTGAGGCTTCCTCTGCAATTTTCCATCATTAGATCAAAAATCCCCATTGATTAAACGTTGTTCCCCTTGTTGGAGTTCCTTGTAGCGATTGGCTCGGTTCGAAGTGGATACCGCCATATTATTTTCGCCATCAATAATTAGGTTGTGAGGCTGATGCCCAATCATCAGTAAGCGTGGAAGAAACCATCGAGAAATGCGTCCAATATGACTCAAACAACCATTGGCAATATGTGAACTCAGATATGCCTCCTTGGCGATGGGGAATAAGGATGCCGCAGTTGAATCGTTCAGGCAAGTCCTTGGCCACCCTGGAAAGCCGGCGCGAGAGGCGAAACAAATGCCGGTTGGCGCCGAATGACCGGGCACATATTGACCCGAAAGACGACGAGATGGACGTTTCTTCCAGAGACCATACTCCTTCCCAACAGCTGTTAACAATTTCATAATATTTGTATAACACAAAGCTAATGTAAAAGATGTATTTTAGCACACGCTGAAAGTTCGGCAAGCTCATCATTAACTCAATTATTTCACTACCTACTCATTAATTACAGAAGGGGTACCAATGTACAAATACTTGTTTCTACTAGCGGTTGCTCTTTTCCTCTTGTCGCAAACTGCATTTACTCAGGCAACATTCAGCGGCTACATGTTCGGTGATTACTATTATAATGTGGCCCGCGACTCCTCATTCGACCATAAGGCCCCAGCCAACTCAGCGTTGAGCCTCGGCTGCTCCCGGAGGGAAAGTAATGCAAGCTTTTCAGTTCCGCCGGATTTACTTCACAATGGACGATAAGCTATCCGATGTGTTTTCGACGCGGTTTCGTCTCGAGGCAGATCAGGCTGCAAACCCCGGCGTAACGGCTCCAGCGGCAGGTTCTTCGAGCGACGAGCTGGTGAGCGGTAAGATGGCTCCGTTTATGAAAGAGGCCTGGCTTACGTGGAAGAATATTTTTGACGGAAGTAATTTCACATTCGGTCTGCAGCTGACACCGGGGTTCGCTATTTCGGAGGCTGCGTGGGGCTATAGGTTTCTCGAGAAGACCATCATGGATCAGAAGGGACTCGTTGGTGCCGTCGATCTCGGAATGTCTCTTAGAGGTAAATTGAACGATGACGCAACGCTTAATTATTGGCTGATGATAGGAAACAATGATGCGAGCGGAACCATTGCCGAAAACAACAAATACAAACGGTATTACGGTAATATACAATGGCTGCCCGCAACGAATTGGCAGGCAACGGCATATCTTGATTACGCCGGCGCAGCGAAAATTTCGAATAGTTTAGCCAACAGCACATCAACGGAAGCGATCTTCGTCGGCTACGGAAAATCATCGCTGAATTCAACGGTGCCGACCGAGACCAACGTGGGAGCGGAAATTTTCATGCAGGAACAGGCTAATGGCTACACAACTCCATCGAAAGCCTATGCCACGAGAAACGCTCTTGGATATTGGGTCTACGGCCAGTACTATTTCACTCCGGAGATAGCCGTGGTCGCTCGATACGATCGGTACGATCCGAACACAGCAAGCGATCTCAATGCGCAAGGCGACTCGCGCAATTACGTCTTAGGCGGATTTGTGTTTAAGCCGGACAAGAATATCTATATCTCGCCAAACGTTGTATATGAAACCTACGAAACACCGGTCAGTGGAATTGCTATCGACGCCTCAGTGACGGCTCGTCTGACATTCTGGTACATCTATCTCTGATACTGAATCGTAGCCAACTATTAAGATCGAAGGGATCGACAAATGAAATCCGTAACAATCACATTATTGCTGCTCGTTCTGTCATCGGTTGTCGGAGAAACGGCTGTTGCACAGCTCAAGCTCAACGGCGCCGGGGCGACGTTCCCGTACGTCATCTATTCAAAATGGTTTGATGTTTACCATGAGAAAACCGGCATTGAGTTCAACTACCAGTCGATCGGCAGCGGCGGCGGCATCAAGCAGGTAATCGAAGGGACGGTCGATTTCGGCGCGAGCGACGGTCCGATGAATGACGCACAACTCAAAGAGGCAAAGGAGAAACAGGGGACTGATGTTCTGCACATCCCGACAGTGATGGGAGGAGACGTTGTTGCGTACAACCTCCCGACCGTCGGCAAAGGTCTCAAGTTTACGCCCGATGTGGTCGCCGGGATCTTCCTTGGGGAGATCGCCAAGTGGAACGATCCGAAAATTGCATCTATCAACCCGGACAAGAAGCTTCCCGACCAGGCGATCATAGTAGCTCACCGGTCGGACGGCAGCGGAACGACGTACATTTTCACCGACTACCTGACGAAAGTCAGCACAACATGGGAACAGAAAGTCGGGAAAGGCACGTCCGTCAACTGGCCCGTCGGCATGGGCGGCAAAGGGAATGAAGGTGTCGCAGGACTGGTGAAACAGGCCGAGGGTGCCATCGGATATGTTGAGCTCGCGTATGCCGTTAAGAACAACTTGCCATATGCAATGATTCAGAACAAAGCCGGCAATTTTGTCGATGCAACGTTTGAGTCCGTGTCGGCTGCCGCTGCCGGAGCCGTCAAGAACATGCCCGAGGACCTTCGTGTCTCTATCACGAACGCAGACGGGAAAGACTCATACCCGATTTCCGGCTTCACCTGGCTCCTGATTTATCAAAATATGAAGGAGAAGGAAAAGGCACAGGCAATCGTGAAATTCCTGAAGTGGGCCATGGGTGACGGGCAATCGTATGCAAGAGATCTGTACTATGCTCCCCTTCCCAAGGAGGTCGTTAAGCTCTGCGAGAAGAAGATTGCCTCAATACAACAGTAGACTTGCTGGCGAACGAAAAGATAAATAGTGAATTAGTGAACCGGCATATGGGTGGAGAAACAGAATCAACCTCTCCACCCATTCGTATGTCAGCGGAGACGAATGCCCCAAGACGAAATCTTGGGGACTTCGTTTTTAAGTATCTGACGCTGCTGTTCGCGATTATCGTGTTCTCGATCGTCTTTTTGATGGCGTTTGAGATGTACAAAGGCTCCGAGCCATCGATTGGTAAATTTGGATGGAAGTTCCTTACCAACACGACCTGGGATCCGGTGCAGGATAGTTACGGCGCGCTTCCGTATATCTATGGGACAGTCATGTCATCTCTCCTCGCGCTTGTTATCGCCGTTCCTCTCGGCCTCGGCGTTGCCGTTCTTTTGTCCGAGCTGACCCCGAAGTGGATTGAGACACCGATGTCGTTTCTTGTTGAGCTTCTCGCGGCAATCCCGAGCATCGTGTACGGTTTATGGGGAATCTTCGTTCTCGTTCCCTGGCTCCGGACTTCCGTCGAGCCGATGCTGGCAAAGTCATTCGGATATTTGCCGCTGTTCAAGGGTGCGCCATATGGGTTCGGCATGCTCGCGGCAGGAGTGATCCTGGCAATCATGGTTCTGCCGATCATTGTTTCGATCTCGCGCGATGTGCTGAAATCGATCCCCAACTCCCAGCGTGAAGCGGCGCTGGCGCTGGGTGCCACAAAATGGGAATCGACAAAGATTGTGCTGTCCGGAGCAAGGTCGGGAATTCTCGGTGCTGCCCTTCTGGGACTGGGAAGAGCTCTCGGAGAGACGATGGCGGTGACCATGGTGATAGGAAATCGCCCCGATATATCCGCCTCACTGTTCAATCCGGCGTATTCGATGGCAAGCGTCATCGCGAATGAGTTTTCCGAAGCAACTTCCACACTCTATGTCAGCTCGCTCATCGAGATCGCCTTGATTCTCTTTGTCGTTACGATCATTCTCAACGCCAGCGCACGGCTCATTGTGTGGAGCGTAACAAGAAAATTTCAAACCGCATGAAATCGACCGGAACGCAAAAGTACATCTGGCGCAAGTCAAAGAATGTGATAATGACGTCCTTGTCGATCCTCAGCGGTGTGGTCGTGATTTTACCCCTCATCCTGATTTTCTACTATGCGCTGGCGCAGGGTATCAGTGCGCTTAACCTCGACTTTTTCACTAAAATGCCCAAGCCCGTGGGAGAGCCCGGCGGAGGAATGGCCAATGCTCTCGTTGGAACTGCAATTCTTATCGGGCTCGGAAGCGTGGTGGGGTTGCCGGTCGGGATTTTCGCCGGGATTTACCTGGCTGAGTATGGAGATAACCCCTTTGGCTCATCCGTGCGATTTCTCACAGACGTTCTGAGCGGAGTTCCATCGATCGTCATCGGTGTCGTCGCCTACATTCTTTTCGTGCTGCCGATGAAGCATTTTTCGGCGCTTGCCGGCGGCGCCGCGCTGGGCCTTTTAATGATTCCCACCGTCACACGTACGACGGAAGAGATGATCAGACTTGTTCCCCATTCGTTCCGGGAGGCCTCGCTCGCTCTGGGAGTGCCGCGATGGAAGACGACGCTCCGGGTGATATTGCCGACGGCTCTTAAGGGAATCACGACGGGAGTACTGCTCGCTATCGCGCGGGCGGCGGGCGAGACGGCGCCGCTGCTGTTCACTGCGCTCGGAAACCGTTTTTGGTCAACATCCATCGACCAGCCCATCGGCTCGTTGACCGTGTTCATCTACGATTATGCGAAAGCTCCGTTCGAGGATTGGAACAGGCAGGCCTGGGCCGCCGCGTTCGTTTTGATCGCCCTGATTTTTGTTTTAAATGTTGTCTTTAGAATCGTGACGAGGAATAAATATGCCGAACGCTGACGTGCTCAAGCGTCCATCCACTGAGAGTCTAACTCCCGTGACAGAATCTCCCGACCACCCCAAGGGACAGGCAGCGAAGATCATCACCAAAGCCCTGAGTGCGTATTTTGGAAAAACCAGGGCACTCAAGAACATATCTCTCGATATCCCTACGAACAGAGTTGTTGCTATCATCGGCCCGTCGGGATGTGGAAAGTCGACGTATCTCCGCTCCCTGAACCGTATGCATGAAGTCGCGGGTGGAACCGTCGATGGGACGATTCTGCTCGACGGCGAAAACATTTTTAATTACGACCCTGTCATCCTCCGGCGGAGGGTCGGGATGGTATTCCAGAAACCGAATCCGTTTCCGACCATGTCCATTGCCGACAATGTCGCTGCCGGCCTAAAGTTAAACGGTCTGCGGAACAGGAAACAACTGGCCGGGATCGTCGAGCACAGTTTACGAAAAGCTGCGTTATGGGATGAAGTAAAAGATTCGCTCGACAAATCCGGTGTGAGTCTTTCAGGCGGACAGCAGCAGCGTTTGTGCATCGCACGGACGCTTGCAGTCAATCCGGAAGTCATATTGATGGATGAGCCGGCCAGCGCGCTCGACCCTCTCTCGACGGCGAAAGTTGAAGAGCTCATTTACGAATTGAAGAAGAACTACACGATTGTTATTGTGACGCACAATATGCAACAGGCGGCGCGGGTGAGCGACTACACGGCCTTCTTTTATCTGGGCGATTTGATTGAATATGATGAAACCAAGCGTCTTTTTACGTCACCCGCCAAGAAGCAAACAGAAGATTACATCACCGGGCGGTTCGGATGATTTCCTGCATGCAATTGATTCGGAGATTCAGTATATTTGCAGGGCATTTCATGTTTTATGAAAAAGTGCTCCCGCTTGCACGCAAAAACTTCGCCAACGTACGGTAGTTTAACTAATCGAATAAGATCGTTATGCCAATACTGGCCAAACATGAGCTCAATCATACGCCAAAATTTAAGCAGCGGCGGGCATTGAATTGGGTTACTCTTGGTTTTACGTACGCTTCCATGTACATGGCCAGGTACAATTTTGCGTTCGCGAATAAAGACCTATCGGACACCTTCGGTTTTTCGAAAACGCAGATTGGTTCCATCATCACCTTTGCGACAATCTTCTACGGTCTCTCAGCGATGTTCAACGGCCCGCTCGCAGACCGCATCGGAGGAAGAAAGGCGATGCTCATCGGAGCGGTCGGGGCGTTCGTTTTCAATATTGCCTTTGGCATGGCCGCGTATCTCGGTTTTCTGGGAACGGGCACGTTGCTCCTGGGTTACCTCGCGACCATCTGGACGTTGAATATGTATTTTCAATCGTACGGAGCACTTGCCGTCATCAAAGTGAATTCGGCGTGGTTCCACGTGAGTGAGCGGGGCGTGTTCTCAGCGATTTTCGGGTCCATGATCCAGATGGGGAGATTCGGCGTCTATGCACTCATGACCGTCCCGGCTGTGGTTCTCCTGCCATGGCAGTGGAAGTTCTTCCTTCCGGCGATGTTTGCAGGCGTGTTTGCCCTGTTCACTTTTCTGTTCGTGCGGGATACTCCCAGGGAAACCGGCCTGCCCGACTTCGACCCCCAGGATGCTACGAGCGGAGATACCGAAGCGATAACGTTCAAGTACGTCGCGAAGAAGATCTTCACCAATCCAATCGCGATCACCATCGCGGCTGCGGAGTTCTGTACGGGCCTTGTGCGGAAAGGATTCGAAGAGTGGTTTCCGCGGTATATGCAGGAAGTTCAGCACCTGCAGCTCGACAACCCGGTCTTCCAGAGAAATGCGCTTTCGATTGTGGTTGCAGGAGTTGGAGGTGCGTTCCTCGCAGGCATGCTTTCCGACAAAGTTTTCAGGGCGCGCCGGCCGCCCGTCGCATTCATCGGCTATGTTCTCCAGGTGTTCAGTCTTGCAGTGGTGTGGGCGTCTCCGAGCATCAATCTCGTCATTGCCGCATTCGTGCTTAACTCGCTGGCGATTTCGATGGTGCATTCCATGTTATCGGGTACTGCATCAATGGACTTCGGCGGCCAGCGCGCGGGAGCCACTGCGGCAGGGATGTTTGACGGTATGCAATACATGGGCGGCTCAGTGATGGGATACGGCATGGGCTTTATGTTGGATACATACGGATGGGGTGTCTGGGGGCCGAGCATGATCGGGTTCTCTTTCATCGGAGGTATTCTGATGTTGAAATTGTGGCATGCCGTACCGACGCCGCATTCCGGCCGTACCAAAACTCCGGAAGAAGCGACACAAAAATCTATTTAATTATCGACGACGTGAATGATGCAACGACACTTTGAACAAGAGCTCGAAAGCCTGAAAACAAATCTCATCAAGATGGGTAGCATCGTCGAGGAAGCGGTGGCTGATTCCCTGAAGGCGCTGTTGGGGCGGGATACAGAGCTCGCTCAGAGAATTATCGACCGCGATGACAGGATTAACTCGCTTGAAATTGAAATCGACAATGCGATTGTCGACCTTCTCGCACTCCAGCAGCCGGTGGCAGTCGATTTGCGGCTGATTCTGGCCGCCCAGAAAATGAATAACGACCTCGAGCGCATCGGCGACCATGCGGTTAATATCGCAGAATCGGCGATCGCGATGATGCAGACGAAGGATTCTCTGCTGAAAGTGCCGCAAATGGGGGAACTCGTCCAGACAATGCTGCGAAACGCAATCGACGGCTTCATTCACGGGGATCCTTCTCTCGGGAAGAAGGTTCTTGAAAATGACGACGTGGTTGATGAATTGAACCGCGCCATGACTCGGGAAGTCATTCAACTGTTGAATAACAATAAGATGTCGATCGAGGGAGGAGTTGACCTCATCCGTGTGAGCCGAAACCTGGAACGTGTCGCCGATCTGGCGACCAATATCGCGGAAGAAGTGATTTTTATAGCCCAGGCACGGGTTGTCAAGCACAACGCCGAAACTAAGGAAGGAGCCTAAACTCCCTTACCTCACAGGTGTGGGGCGCGCTCGGGAAACATCGGAGGTTGATCCTCTACCGTCCTTTGAATAATCCGGCTTTCCGGAAAAGAACAGGTGAATTCCCAGCACAAGCATGCCGGCATCCTCCCAGATCCGAGCCCAGCCAACTTCGGAAACGCGCCCGGCGCCGAAACATCCGCAGTCGATTTTCAAATGACGGGCCATCGCGGATAGCATGGCGGCGATAAAAACAACCAGCATCACTGAAAGCCATCCAGACCCCGACCGGATAAACACTCCTCCGACCAGAAATATCCCGCAAATGAGCTCAAGCCACGGGATGCTCAACGCAAAGATGTTGACCCATAACTCCGGCACAACCCGATACGCGGCAACCGCATCGGCGAAGACATCGGGGTGGGCGATTTTGTCGATGCTCGCCACGATGAATACCGTTCCCAGCACAAGCCTTGATAGAATAACTGCCGGTTTGCTTCGAAGGAAATTCTTCATGGTGAAGTTACTTGTCTCCCGTTGAAGGTTTCTCAACCGCCATGCCCGATGCTATCCATTCGTCCCAACCCTTATCATAGAGAAACATGTTGTGGAATTCCATCTGACTCATGAAATCGGCAAGATCGCGTCCGAGCGAGCATTCGGGATTATGGCAGTAGATGATGATGAGCGTGTCGCGCGGGATCGCTACCAACTCCTCAAAGTATTTGTCGACTTCGAGGTACGGGACATTGCGTGCGCCCTTGATGTGGCCTTGAGCATACTCTTCGGGTTCCCTGCCGTCGATGAACAGCCCGCGGCCTTCGCCCAGCAGCCGCTTTACCTGGTCAAGAGTGACAATCTTGTAACCGATGTCTTTCTTCTTACCTGCCGGCGCCGCCATGGAATCCCGGTTGGCACGCGTCCGCTCATGAGGCGGAGAAATCACCGTAGATGTGCTCCCGGAGATAGAATCCGGCCTCGTTTCCTTCGCTGAAAACAACGCCGAATCTGCCGTAGCGATCTTGACCGGCGGCTTCCGGACCAGCGGCAGACTTTTTGGTGAGAATGCATTATATACCAGCGCAAGGAAAACACTCAGCAGCAGGAGGATGAACGCTTCACGAAGGATCGATGTATCGGTCAACGTTTTCATGGCAAGAATGCATGACCGATTTGAAGGCGGAAGCCCCGCAGAAAGGTTTCGGCGGCCAATTTGCTTTTCCCTTCCTGTTGGAGCTCGAGAATTTCCACAGCTCCGTCTTTTGTGGAGACGACCAGTTGCCGGTCTGCCTGGAGAATTTCTCCCGGGTGAGTCGGTTTAGAGTCCTTGAGAACCCGCGACCTGTACATTTTTATCGTGTTTCCCTGGTACATTGTGAACGCGCCGGGTCTGGGAGAAAGCCCGCGGATGAGATTGTGAATTTCCGCGGCGGTTCGATTCCAATCAACCCTGCAATGCTCCTTGAAGATCTTCGGCGCGCGCGAAGCCGCAGCAGGGTCTTGCGGTCTTGGAACGGCTTTGCCCGACTCTATCAACCTGACGGTATGAAGAACGATTTCTGCTCCGACCTCCGAAAGCCTGTCATGAATCTCTCCAGCGGTCACGTTTTCGCCGATTGGAATCCGGGCCTGCAGAACAACGTTGCCCGTGTCGACCTTTTCCTCGAGGAGAAATGTTGTCACGCCCGTTTCTTTTTCACCGCTGATGATGGCCCACTGGATAGGCGCCGCCCCGCGATATTTCGGCAGGAGCGACGCATGAAGGTTGAAGGCTCCGAGCCGCGCTGTCATGAACACATCGGGCGGCAGGATGCGGAATGCGACGACAACGAGAATGTCCGGCTCGAGGGACTTCAACTGTTGGATGAACGCAACGTCCCGGAGGGACTCGGGCTGGAGAATCTGGAGAACATGCTGTGACGCGAAATCTTTAACGGGCGAACACGAAAGCTGCCGGCCCCGGCCGGCGGGCTTGTCCGGGTTGGTGACGACGGCGACGACCGGGTACTTATTGTCGACGAGGATTTTCAGGCTGGGAATTCCAAACTCCGCCGTTCCGAGAAACACGATACGCGGGCGGCTTTCGGAGGTAGTTGTCATGTGAAGCTATCAGACTGTGACGGGGGCTGCGGTGACGACGGGATACGCAACTTCCACCTCGCCGCGCTTCATTTGCTGGAGCGCTTCGCGGTGAACCTTCCGCTGTGCGGGGGAGAGATAATCCAGAAATAATACGCCGTTCAGATGATCGATCTCGTGGAGGATAACCCTCGCGAGCAATCCGTCGGCCGAAAGCTCCGCGTGCTGAAAATTCGTGTCTCTGTACCGGACGGTGATTTGTTCGGCACGCTCGACTTCGTCGCGCACCTCGGGGATGCTCAAACAACCTTCTTCCATCGTGGTTTTCCCGTCCCGCAGAATGACCTCGGGATTGATGAGGCAGAGGGGCTTGACGTCCTGCGTTTCTTCCATATCCGACACGTCGACCACGATGACCCGGTGCATGTTGCCGACCTGGGTCGCCGCGAGACCGATGCCATGGGCTTTCCGCATTGTCTCGAACATATCCATGACCAGACTGACGATATCATCGGTTACTTTGTGAACGGGTTTTGCTTTCTTACGCAGCACGTCCGTTCCGTACAGATAAATTGGAAGAATCGACAAAACTACTTCTCCTGAACAAAAGATGAAAGAAATCGTGAAATCATTGAAAAAATTTCCAAGACGCTACTTCAATATAAAAATCCCCGCCTAAAAACACAAAAAATGGGTATTGTCATCCTGAGCGGAGCGAAGGATCTGACAACCCGGGTTTCAAGTTGAATCCTTCGTTAGCCCTCCGGATGAACTCCGTGAAGCATCTCAAGTGCGGCGCAAAAGAAGATTCTTCACTCCACTTCGTTCCGTTCAGAATGACATCCCGCCCTCTTCGTCTTGCTGACACGTTTCTGGCCTGCCCCGAACTTGTTTCGGGGTCAGCATCTGAACGTTGGCAGCGGAATGCCCGGTATTGTCACCACGATTTAATGCTCTTGATCTGTGAAAGCAGGCTATCCCTGAAATCCTTCCACGGAACCATTGTGCCATAGCCAAATGTGTTATACTGATCGTGAAGAATGTTATTTCTAATCACGTAGTAGCCATAGCTCTGGTCGAGAAACGCCACGATCGCAAGCGATTCTACGCCGTCGGGCCTCACCCTCGGATCAAGAAAAACCAGGCATGTATCGCCGAGCCGAAAGTACGTCGATGTCATTATCCATCCGTCCATCCAATAAAACTCCATCGTCTCGCCTGCTGCAAATCGCTTTGCTCCTTTGAACACTTCAAGAACGGTGGCAACAGCATTGGTTCTTGGGGTGGTGCCCGGCTCTCCTGGTGAAGTGTACCGAACATGCTTTTCTGAATCAATGACGACGCTCATGACGTACGGTAGACGCACAAGTGCGTAGACCCTTTTCGAGAATACCGTATCAATCCGGTCTAGGTATCTCTGCTCGACCGCGCCGATCTTCCTTCCGAATCTCTTTGTAGACTTATTTGTGGCGTATGCGGAATCAAATGCTCGATGACTTTTGCCAATGTATTTTATGACAGCTATCGGATCACTCTCGGTCGCTTCGTAGATCATTCTCGCCGCGTGTTTCAACTCCATTGGCGAAAGAGCAACCACTTTTTCCTCAAAGTGTACGTCCGCTGTCTTGGTTTCTAAAAACTGAAGGTATGTCGTCACTGGCAATTGCTGTGCCGGCAGCAGCGAGGCACATGGCATTATTGCTACAATGGAAACGAGGGATTTCATTGTTTGACCCGTTTTAGGATCTTCCTGTAATGAACTTCGTACTTCAATTTGCGGCCGAAGCCGTTTCGGATACCTAACAGGCTGTTGAAAAAGCATTTCTCCCGTCTTTGCGAGGAGCGCAGCGACGAAGCAATCTCACTCTTTAAGGGAAAAAATCAGACTGCTTCGCGATGAAACTGCTCGCAGAGACACTCACTTTTGTGTTTTTCAACACCCTGCTAATAAACAAATGTACCAAAAATTCAAAAGAGACTCAATTCAATTTCTGATTTTCGTGTTTGTCTTTGCGTGACCCTCACCCTCGCTCCCTCTCCCATTGGGAGAGGGATGTCACGGAGTGACAGGGTGAGGGTAATGTTGAAAAGCGCAAAAGAGACTCGCTGCATGCACCCGGCCATAAATAAAAACTCCGCCTTCCAGCCAGACAGCGGCAGAAGGCGGAGCTTTTGAAAAATCAGAACAAATTAGCCGAGATAAGCTCTGAGGAACTTGCTTCGTGATGCATGCCGCAGCCGCCGGATTGCCTTTTCCTTGATCTGCCGTACGCGCTCGCGCGTCAGCTGGAATTTTTCACCGATCTCTTCAAGCGTCAGCGAATGTTCTCTGCCCAATCCAAAATACAAGCGGATCACTTCCGCCTCGCGTTCTGACAGCGTCCCGAGCGCACGCTCCACTTCCTTGCTCAGCGATTCTCTTATGAGCTGATGGTCCGGCAGGGGACTCCGCTCGTCCTGGATGACGTCCAGCAGGCGGTTGTCTTCTCCCTGCGCGAATGGCGCGTCCATAGAGAGATGCCTGCCGGAAATTTTCAGCGTGTCGGAAACTTCGAAGAGCGACATGTCGAGCTCTTCCGCCAGCTCGCTCGCGCTCGGTTCACGCTCGAACTCCTGTTCCAGCGTGCTGAACGCTTTTCCGATCTTGTTAAGAGCGCCGACGCGGTTCAGGGGCAGGCGGACTATGCGCGACTGCTCTGCCAGCGCCTGCAGCACCGACTGCCGGATCCACCACACGGCATACGAGATGAACTTGAAGCCGCGAGTTTCATCGAACCGCTTTGCGGCTTTGATAAGTCCCAGGTTTCCTTCGTTGATCAGGTCTCCGAGAGAGAGGCCCTGATTCTGGTATTGCTTGGCAACGCTGACAACGAACCGGAGATTCGCCTTCGTGAGCTTCTCCAGCGCTTTTTGGTCGCCCTTCTTGATGCGCCGGGCAAGGTCGATCTCCTCGTCGGGAGTCAACAGCTCAACCTTCCCGATTTCCTGCAAATACTTATCGAGCGATTGGCTCTCGCGGTTCGTGAACTGTTTAGTAATTTTTGCCATGCGTTCCTGGATTATGAAATCATTGTTCGTTACGCGACGTCGATCCTGTCGACGATGCCGATGATGCTTGCGTCGACCGGCGCCATTTCAACCGGCAACGGGATCGTGGCCTCGCGCGCCGTAATGTACATCACCGTTTCACCCGGTCCAGCCCCGACCGTATCAACCGCGACGATGGGGTCGCCGGCATTCTCGCGACGGGCGTTCAGCGGCTGGATGAATTGCAGCTTGAAGGATCGGAGATTTTCATCCTTCCGCGTCGCCCAGACAGTGCCGATGACTTTTGCGAAGAACATGTATACGTAATTCGTTGACTGGTTCGCCGGTGAAAAGTCGTGTTCAATCCGTGATATCGAGCTTATCGACGACGGCCATGATGACCGCATCGACCGGCTTGTTCTTCGTCTGCGATGTTTGCCGCGCCGAGCTTCCGCTGCAAACGAGGACAACATCGCCCACGCCCGCCTGAACGGTGTCGACGGCAACAACAAACGTGTCCTTCACTTTGTAATCCACTCCGACATGCTTGACAATCTGGAATTTCATGCCGACCAGCTCTTCGTCCTTCCGTGTCGCCCAGACGGTACCGATGACTTTTCCTAAGAACATAAGGACACCTCTTGATTGATTATACTCACAGAATCACGTTATGTTTCACGCTGGCAGCTCAATTCCTCACCGCGTCCGGCGGACTCCGGCGATGTCGGATGGCAGCACGATATTCAACCGCTTTATTCCCCGGAACTCATCCGGGCGCCGTGTGAGCAAGGGGAGTCTGCTCTCCAGGCACAGCCCCGCGATCAATGAATTCATGCGCGGCAGATTGCTTTCCCGGGCGAGCATCGCTCCGTAACCTTTTGCACTCTTCGCGTTCAAGCCCAGGATTTTCATCGCCGCCATCGACCGCTCTACGGCTTCCCGTTCCGATGCGGTGCGGGCGAGCGAAAAGAGCTCAATGGCATTGAAGACGGTCGTGTAGCAAAAGAAGTTTCGCATCGCATGCCGCAAGACCGAGGCGCCGTCGTCATGATGGAGCAAGTATTCCAGAATAATGTCCGTATGGACGATGAGTTTTTTCTGATTCATCTCTTAGGTTTCATCAGGGTTGCTGCCCGTCGCTCAAAGGAACGATGCAAAGCTAGTTGCCCCTCTCCCTGTAAGAAACAAATCACGTTCTCCCGCTGTTCGAGCTGCCGGAGTGCAATGTGCTCGATTTCTTCTTCCGTAATCTTCCGCCGGCGAAGCGCTGCCGGGACTAGTCCGTCTGTCAGACGAATCGTCACACGGGTGCGCTGTCGCAGCTTGGCGGCGACATGCTTTGGAACTCTCAGCGTGCCGTCGGGATTCACCTCGGCTTCAAACTCAATACTCGGGTATGGACGTTCCACAGTTTCTGACTTGAAGTCCGGACCGGATTGGCGTGATGCCTAGGCGAATACTTCTTTCTCGTTACACTGACAAACCTGGATGCGTCGGTGGCTGAATCTCACGCTTCCGTGCTTCGACGGCTCGGAATTCACATACAGTACCGGCTGTTTGAGTGCGCCGCATTTGGGACATTTCTTTCCCGGTTGCAATGCCGCTTTTGCTACTTTATCTGCGAATGATTGTTGTTTTGCCATAAGATGATCTCTCTGTTATTAAATGCGATGTTTCCTAAAAAACCCGTACGGTGTTGCCGCCGGATTCGGAAGCCCTGCTGAGGACTGTCGATGTGTTGGTGAGTAATTCTTCTCTTTTCATTCCTTCGAGCGCTCCTGCCACACCGACACTGATGGTCATGGAGAAACTCTTGCCTTCATGGTTGATAATATGTCCGGCGACCGTCTTTCGGATCTTCTCTGCCCAGAGGTACGCATCGTTCGCGGCAGTGTTCACCAGCAAGATGCCGAATCGATTGCTCTCGAAACGTCCAACGATATCGTAGGCGCGGATACCCGAGCGCACCGCCTTTGCCAGCGTTATCATCGCGCGGTCAAAGCCATCACGCCCGTAGCGCTGGAGCAGCTCGTGGGCATGATCGACGGTTATCTGGAGCAGCGATGCCTCGATGCCGTCATCGTCGGCACGCTGGAGTTCTTCGTCAATCCTTTGGAAGAAGAATTTCCGCGAATAGACGCCCGTTGTTTCATCGACGATCACGTACTCGTTGATGACGTTGTTCATGTACAGAAGGTCGAGCGCGAGCGCCGCCGGCTTGACCAGGCGGGTGAGAATTTCTATCTCCCGGCGGGCAAAATTACTCGGCTCACGACTCTCGACGGTCAAAGCGCCGTAACATTTGTTGATGGAACAAATCGGCAGCGAAAGGAACGAACCTTTGGATTCTCCACTTTCATCTTTGTGATACTTCGGGAGCGTAATCGTTGCCAGATTGTCGACCACATAATGGATATTGTTCTTGATCGTGTGTCCGACGATGCTTTCGGGGAAATCGATTGCCTGCTCCGGTGCAACGTAAGGCTCAAAAGCCCGGTTCATGAGTTTTTTGACTGCCCAGCAATGTCTCTTTTCATCGTAAAGGACGACCGTGAAGAAATCCCAGCTTACCAATCGCGAAGCTTCCTCGGGGAGTGATTGTAAAACGGTCGCGAGAGAAAAATCGTTCCGCATCCGGTCTTCCAGCCGCCGGATGGAAGACAAAACTTCTGAATCCAGGAGCAAATCGTACTTGTCCGTGTAATTCTTGATGAGCGCAGAAGCGAGCTTCGTGAATTGTCCCAAGAGCGCAAGAGTCTCATCGCCAAACGCACCCTCGACCTTGCTGTCGACGGCAATCACCGCCACCGGCTGGTTCGGCGTCGCGTCGTTCGGGGTGGGAGAAAAGAAGACGGGCACGCCGACAAACGATTTCACATTGGCCGGCACATCATAATAGGGGAACAGTTCGCGCTCGGAAAGCGGGTTGACGTCGGTGACCAGCTCCGGTTTGCCGCTTTCGGCCACTTTGCTGACGAAATCGTGCCCCATCGGGAACCGGCGCGACGACATGAAATTTGCGCTGTCGGTCAGCCGCGCCTCCATCACCATGTGCCGCTTTTCCCTGTTTGCCCAGAAGAACACCACCGAGTGCGCAAACACAACATTCTTGACGAGAGCAAGCACTTTATTCAGGAGAAAATCGAACTCCGTCCGCGGCTCGGCATCGCTCTTGAAAATGTCGGAATCGACATCGAAAAAATCGCTGACGTGAAATTCGTAGGCAGCCGGTTTTGCTTCGGGTTTGATGACCTTAAAATTCTGTAAGACCTGGTTTGCAACATTGGCCGATGACGAAGTCCGCGTCGCCGGGATCGGGCCGAACACGCTCTCACGGTGCTCAACTTCCTCAACATGATAATGGCCTGGTGCATTCGACTGAAAATCGTCGAACAGAAGTTTTTTCATTTCATCACTTTCAAGTTGTAATGGAGACGGAGGATTAGATTCTTGGTCTTCCCCTTGAGCGTTCATTTGTTGGAGCCGCATGGAGAGATAGAGCAAGACCGCCGTGCCGATAACGACGAGAAGACAGAGGAGTCTTAGAAGAAAGACATCTACCAAAACACCGACAAAAACTGCTACAATTCCTACAGCGATGAAAATACCGTCTGCAGAGGGGATTTTGGAAATCAACCGATTCAGGTAATTTCTGACAACCAATAAATCAAGCATCCTTTAACGTCGCGATGGTTTCCTTTTCTAAAGCTTTTAAATTTAACGATTTAGGTTATGAAAGTCAATAATAATTACGAAATGGTTGAAAATCACCGAATTCCCGCGTGTTTTCCATGAGATTTAACCCCGCACCGAATTTATTACGAAAGGTTCTTGCATGTTTGTGTGATAAATGCTATACTTAATGATGTAAAACGTATTATTGAGCGGCAAACCACTCTTCGCCTATGGAAGACAACACCATTACAATCCTATTGGTCGACGATGATCCCGGATACGGGAGTATCGTCAAACACCGCCTTGGCCCTTTTCAGAGCAAGAAGTTCGAAGTGATCTGTGAAAGCCAGAGCGAGAATGCTCTCAAATTACTGCGGCAAAATAAATCCATAAATCTGGTGTTGATGGATTACTACCTGCAGGAGAAAACCGGACTCGATGTTACCAAACAGATTTATGAAGAAAAAATCGACGTCCCGATTATTTTCCTGACTTCGAATAAGGATTTCCGGGCGGCAGTCGAAGCAATGAAATATGGAGTGGAAGATTATCTGCTGAAGGAGGATATCGTCGATACCGTCCTCCCCCGCACCATCCTCAATGTTCTCGACCGCGTTGATTTGAAGAGGAAGATCGGGGAAGTGGAAAAACGAAAGTTGCTGTCTCAGAAAAAAACGGAAGCGATTCAGGAAGTTGTCGTTACGATATGCCACGAGCTCAATAATCCTCTGGCTGCGATTAAAATCACGACATCCATTCTCTCCCGTCAACAGTTATCCGAGGAGGAAACGAGGCTTCTCGAGAAACTGAATCTGAACGTCACATCGTTGGAGCAGCAAATAAAGAAACTGCGGGACCTCAATATCGACCAGATAGCGTAGGAGAAATATTCCGCGCATCGACATAAAACGACGACCCTGGTGGTCTTGATTTTTTGGTCGGAAACTGCTATATTGTTCATGCACTTGGTCTTATGAAATTTGTTCCCCCACATAGCATCTGTACCCGGTTGATAATGACGGCCGGCAAGCAGATGACAACTCCCGAAACCGGCGCCGAAACAAAAGCCAGAAAAACGCCTAAGAATGTCCCGAAAAACGGGACTTTTTTTTCCTGTTTTTGACCGATCATGGTTATTAAAGACATTCAGCAGATAATCGAATCATGGGCGCCGAAAGAAATTGCATGGGAACGAGACAATGTAGGTTTGCAGGTCGGATCCCCGGAACGCCGGGTGCGGAGCATTCTCGTCGCCCTTGATGTTACTCGCGATGTTGTTGATGAGGCGCGACGGAAAAAAATCGACCTGTTGATCAGTCACCATCCGCTGTTGTTCCGTCCCATTCGGTCGGTACGGGGTGACGACAGGGTGGGGCATCTCGTCATGGAGCTGGTCCGTCACGACATCGCTCTCTATTCAGCTCATACGAACCTGGATTTTGTGCGCACCGGGGTTAGCGCAGCGCTGGCGGAACGGCTCGGAGTAGTGAACCTCCGGCTGTTATCGGGGCAAAGCAACCTGTATAAGAAAGTCACCGTCTTTGTTCCGGCGCGAACATGCAGAAAAAGTCATGAGCGCAATGGCGCAGGCCGGCGCCGGCGTCATCGGGGATTATGAAGCGTGCTCCTTTCAAACCGAAGGAAGAGGGACGTTCAGGGGAGTGAAAGGCGCAACCCCGTTCATTGGCACGAGAGATATGCTTGAACGAGTTCCGGAAATCCGACTTGAGATGCGCGTACCCAACTGGAAGCTGAGCGGCGTGCTTGCTGCGATGAAAGCAACGCATCCTTACGAAGAAGTGGCGTACGATGTTTACGATCTCGCGAACGAAAGCGGGGACTACGGCGCGGGCATCATCGGCGATGTCCGTCCGCCCGTGACGCTGAGAATGTTTCTGAGCAGAATTCGCCGGATGCTCGGCGTCCCCGCGCTCCGCTACACCGGAAACCTTCGGCTGAAAGTAAAGCGCGTGGCAGTCTGCGGCGGAAGCGGGTCGGACCTCCTGTCTGTGGCTCTTCGTGAAGGCGCGGATGCTTTTGTCACAGCCGATGTGAAGTATCACGCTTTCGGGGACTCGGATGGCGGGCTCGCATTGATCGATGCCGGGCATTTTGAAACGGAAGTGCCGGTGGTCGGAAGAGTTGTCGATTATTTGAAAAAAGAAATTGCTCAACGAAAACAAACTGTTCGCGTATTTGTCTCGCAACAATCATGTAATCCCGTCCAATACTATTTTTCATGAAAGAACATAGCGTGGAAAAAAGGCTAACGTATCTCTATGCATTGCAGCAACTGGATATTCAAATTCAGGAAATTGAGGAACTCAAAGGGGACCTGCCGTCGGTGGTGAAAGAGCTTGAGACGCAGGTCGCCGAATCGAAAGCGAAAATCAAGGAGTTGAACGACCTGATCAAGCGATCGAAGGTCGAACGGGACGACGCGGATGTGCAGATCATCGCACTGACGGAGAAGATACAGAAATACAAGAGCCAGCAGCTGCAAGTCAAGTCGAACAAACAGTACGACGCGCTGTCGAAGGAGATCGATACTTCAACGACGAGCATCGCAAAATTCGAAAGGGATATGGAGTCGTGTGAAACAAGAATCCAGACGTCGAAAACGGACATCGAGACGATCAGCGCAAAGCTGGAGGAATTCTCCGCCGAGCTGGGCGAGAAGCAAAAGGAACTTCGCGAGGTGACGAAAGAGCACGAAAAAGAGGAAATAAAACTCAAGCGTGAGCGTGATAAGATTGCCGCCCAGATTAGTAAAGCGGATTTGGAACGGTATGAAAGAATAAGCGTCGCTAAAGGCGGAACGGCCGTTGTTTCTGTCAAGCGTGGTGCATGCGGAGGGTGCTATAATCGCATCCCGCCCCAGAAAATTCTGGAGCTCCGGCAGAATTCGAATCTCTATGCCTGCGAGCACTGCGGCCGGATTCTGGTCTCCGATGAAGTCGTTGAATTGAGCATATCGCTTTCATGACCGTTTATGCTTACACCGATGGAGCTTCCCGGGGAAATCCGGGTGAAAGCGGCATCGGCATACTTCTCAAGGATGATGCGGGAAATGTCCTGTACTCGGGAAGCGACTATATCGGGAAGGCAACAAATAACAAAGCCGAATATCGGGCTCTCATCGCTTGCCTGAATAAGGCGATAGACACCGGCTGCAAGAAACTGGTCGTCCATTCAGATAGCGAACTCATGGTCCGGCAGATCCAGGGGACGTATAAAGTCCGGGACAAAGACCTCAGGCAATTTGTCGATGAAGTGCGCCGGTTGCTCAAGGGAGCCTCGTTCGAATTTTCTATTGTGCATGTCAGCCGCGAAGACAATCGCGACGCCGACCTTCTCGCGAATGCGGGGATTGATTCCGCGCTCGCGAAGCGGAGATGAAAGTTTAATTCATTATCCCGTCAAATTTGGAGGCAGGTTCAACGGGATTGTTCAACAACTCACGGAGTCAAAGAAGAAAAAACGCAACTGTGTGCCGTGCAATCGCCCCGCCTCCGGCGGGGAGGAAAGTCCGAACTCCACAGAGCAGAGTACCTCCTAACAGGAGGGTATTCTCCCGATGAAATGGGAGGATAACGGAAAGTGTCACAGAAAACAAACCGTCCCGCTCCGAACTGTTCGGAGCGGGATAAGGGTGAAAAGGCGTCTTCCGGCGCTCACGCGTCGTAAGATCCTCGATGGTCCCGCCATAAACGGGATCAAAGAGGAGGGTAAGAGCCCACCGTCCCGATGGTAACATCGGGAGCACGACAAACCCTACTCGGAGCAAGACCAAGTAAGTCCCGCTTTTCCGCTTCTCTCTTTTCACAAAGCGAGATGCGGGAAGTCAGAAGCTCGCTGATTCTCCGTCCATTCGTGGATGGAGGCGGGATGGGTAGGTCGCTCGAATCCGTTCGCGAGGACGGAACCAGATAAATGATTGCAGTGGCGCCTCCGGCGCCAGACAGAATTCGGCTTACAGGCACACAGCCAAGTTTTTCTTCGGTCGCGTGAGTATTTTCGCTGAGGAAATTCCATGACTAGAAGAGATCACCGGTGGGCGGTTATTCATTCTCCTGCGGTTGATGACGCTTTGGTGGAAAAACTCGCCAAAGAAATCAATGTTCCAGATACTCTCTCTCGCGTTCTTTGTAATCGGGGAATAACATCCTATGCAAAGGCAAAGGAGTTCTTTCGCCCCCAACTTGCCGACCTTCATAACCCGTTTCTCATGGATGGCATGGAACAGGCCGTCAACAGGGCCGTCAGGGCGGTGGAAGCCCATGAACGGATAATGGTCTTCGGAGATTACGACGTCGATGGCACGACCAGTGCCGCAATGCTGACGTTATATTTCGGGCGCCTGGGACTTGAAACAATGTATTATATTCCCGACAGGATCAAAGAAGGGTACGGTGTCTCCAATCTTGCCATCGATAAGGCAAAAGAGCACGGCGTTACCCTTCTCATCACCATCGATTGCGGAATCACTGCCATCGACCAGATCGAATACGCCAAGTCTCTCGGCATCGAAGTGATTATTTGTGACCACCACGAGCCGCTTGACCGCCTTCCCAATGCAGTTGCGGTGCTTGACCCGCTGAAGCCGATGTGCCAGTACCCGTTCAAAACTCTCTGCGGATGCGGTGTCGGCTTCAAGTTCATTCAGGGAATATCATCGCGCCTTCATCGCGAAACAGAAGATGCCATTGCAAACGATTATATCGACTTTGTTACCATCGCGACGGCGGCGGATATCGTTCCGATGGTGGGCGAGAACCGGATTTTTACCAAGATCGGCCTTGAACGAATCAATGCCATGCCGCGCCCCGGCATCCGGGCATTGATCGAAAACTCCGGTCTCCAGCCCGGCAAGACGAATACGGGACAAATCGTCTTCGTGCTGGCTCCGCGCATCAACGCCGTCGGCAGAATGGGCGACGCCTCGCGCGCGGTGCAATTGCTCATGAGCCAGGATGAGGCTACGACGCAACAGCTTGCCCAGGTGCTCGAGGATGAAAACCGGACCCGCCGCAAAATTGATGAAGACACCTTCTTCCAGGCCCAGCAGATTGTCGAGAGCTACCTCCATGCAGATAGTGACCCGGCCATCGTTCTCCACCATGAGACGTGGCATCCCGGTGTCATCGGCATCGTAGCATCCCGCCTCGTGGAGAAATACTACCGTCCGACGATCATGATGACGACCGTCGACGGCATCGCCAAAGGTTCGGCACGAAGTATTTCCGGCTTCGACATCCATGCTGCCCTGAAACGGGTGGAAGATAAACTCCTGCAATTCGGCGGTCACAAGTACGCGGCAGGGCTCTCCGTCGCTTTGGATAGGGTGGATGAGTTTCGCGAAGCGTTTAATATCGTCGTTGAAGAACTCATGACGGAGAACATCCGGACGCCGGAGATTCTGATTGACTCTGAAATCACGCTCGGTGAGATTACGCCACGGTTTCTCCGAATCCTGAAGGAATTTGCTCCTTTTGGCCCCAGCAATATGCGTCCGGTGTTCCTTGCGCGCGGCGTCGAAGCCGTCGGGGTGCCCAAAGTCGTGGGGAAAGATCACCTGAAATTCAAAGTGCGCCAACATCGGAATCTTCTCGACGCGATTGGCTTCGGTCTCGGTTCTCTAATCGATAAGGTCCGCACGAGCGGGAATAAGCTGGATATCGTCTTTTCTATCGACGAGTACGAATGGCAGTCGCCACAGGCGCCAAAGAACGGAAGCGGGGCGGAATCGTTCCCACAATTAAAAGTAAAGGACATCAAGAATAATACAGAGGTAAACTGACTATGTCAGGTCATAATAAATGGGCGAAAATTAAGAGGAAGAAAGGCGTCACGGACGCGAAACGAGGGCGCGTATTCACACGATTGAGCAAAGAAATGACGATCGCCGCGCGCGACGGCGGCGGCAATCAGCAGGGGAACCCGAGACTGCGCCTGGCCATTGAAAAAGCGCAGGCCGCAAACATGCCCGCCGACAACATCAAGAGAGCTATCCAGCGGGGCACGGGTGAACTTCCGGGCGTGATCTACGAGGAAGTCTCTTACGAAGGATACGGACCTGCCGGCGTCGCTCTCATTATTGAGTCGGTGACGGATAATAAGAACCGCACCGTCTCGGAATTGCGCCATGTTCTTGAGCGCAACAACGGGAAACTCGGCGCCGCCAACTCAGTCTCTTGGATGTTTCACCGGACAGGAATCATCCACGTCGCCAGGGCAAATTATAATGAGGACGAATTTCTCGGAATCGCTCTTGACGCGGGCGCGGACAACATGAGGACCGATGAAGAGTTGTATGAAATTGTTACGACTCCGACCAACTTCGAAGCTGTCCGGCAATCGCTTGAGACGAAAGGCGTCAAATTTGAAGATGCGGAAGTTCAATTGATCCCCGAGAATATGGTAAAGGTTGAGGGCAAAGAGGCGGAGCAGGTCCTGAAACTCATGGAAGCCCTCGAGGATCATGAGGATGTGCAGCATGTCTATTCGAATTTTGATATCGATGAAAAAACCATGGCAATGTTTAATGAAAGTTAAATAGTTGTTAGTGAGATAGTTCGTTAGTTCGTTCGTTCTTCCACAGTATTGTCTAGCAGCTACATTCGACCAACGAACTGTCAACCAACCATTTAACTATTTAACCATCTAACTAATTAACTATCATGATCATTCTCGGCGTTGACCCCGGGACGCTAATTACCGGTTATGGAGTCATCGACAACCGGAACGGACAGATAACGGTGCTCGCCTGTGACGCGATCAGGAACAATTCGAGCGTTCCACTTCCCGCGAGATTGAAACGTATCTTCGACGCATTGAACGACGTGATGGAAAAATACCACCCGGAGGAGTTTGCAATCGAAACTGCATTTTACGGCAAGAATGCCCAGTCCGCATTAAAACTTGGCCATGCCCGCGGCGTTGCAATGCTTGCCGCCGTCTTGCGGGATATCCCGACGCGGGAATACTCTCCCCGCGAAGTGAAGAAAGCCATCGTCGGCAGAGGGAGTGCCTCGAAGCAGCAGGTTCAGTACATGATCGCATCCCTCCTAAAGCTGAAGCAGACGCCAAAGTACTATGATGCTACCGACGCCCTGGCGGTTGCCGTCTGCCATGTGCATCGCCGCAAGTCGACGAGCAAGACATTCAAGGACTGGAAAACGTTTCTCGCATCGCACTCGGAAAAACTGTCAAGACCTTCACGGTAAGCCGCACGATGATCTCATATCTCCAGGGAACACTGGTTCAAAAAACGCCGACCGAGCTGGTCATCAACGTCGGGGGCGTGGGATATTCCGTCAGCATCCCGCTTTCGACATACGAAAAACTCGGACAGATCGGGGCGAAGATCAAGATCCTGACGTACCTGCACGTCCGGGAGGATATCATTCATCTGTATGGATTTGCTGCTGAAGCTGAGCGCGAAATGTTCCGTCTGTTGATCTCGGTTTCCGGCATCGGTCCCAAAATGGCGCAGGGGATTCTCTCCGGACTGAGCACGGCGGAACTGAGAGCGGCTATCGTCGAAGGCAACATTTCCGCCCTCACTTCAATTCCGGGCGTTGGAAGAAAAACTGCCGAGAGGCTTGTGATCGAGCTCCGCGACAAACTATCGAAAGTGGAAAATCTGGAATCGGCAGCGCTTCCATCGAGTATTCAGATGAAGTCCCGTTCGGAGGCCGTCGTGGCGCTCATGGCCTTAGGTCACTCACGCGCGAGCGCCGAGAAAGCGGTCTTCACGGTTCTCAAAGAATCCACGCAGAAAGAAATCCCGGTTGAAGAACTGATCAGGCGGGCTCTGCGGCACGCCTCTCAATAACCTTCTAGCCGGGCCGTAGGTTGCTATTCATTCCCAAACTCTGTACATTTTACCGTTATTCGGAGAGTTTGATCCCGTGATCGGACCAATATATCCGTCCATTGGAGTTGCAGATTCTACGTGTGCGAAATGATAGAATGGCAAAACGAGCAGACCATACAACCCCCGAAACGTCTCGAGAACGAAGTAGAGCTCGACCAGACATTGCGTCCATCCCGCTTCGACGAGTTTGTCGGCCAGAAGAAGATTGTCGACAACCTCACGGTCTTCATTAATGCCGCAAAGAAGCGAAAGGAAAGTCTCGACCACGTTCTTCTCACAGGTCCTCCCGGGCTCGGCAAAACCACCCTGGCCTACATCGTCGCTCACGAGATCGGTGCACAGATCAAGGTGACATCGGGACCCGCGCTCGACAAACCCTTCAACCTCGCGGGTATTCTTACCAGTTTGAATGCCGGCAACGTCCTTTTCATTGATGAAGTCCACCGGCTCAATCCGATCGTTGAAGAGTATTTGTACTCGGCAATGGAGGACTTCAGAATCGACATCGTCATCGACAGCGGTCCGAATGCAAGAAGCGTGCAATTGAGCCTTCCGCGATTCACGCTCATCGGCGCGACAACGCGTGCGGGACTTCTCTCCGCGCCGTTACGCTCCCGGTTCGGGTTGACAAACCGTTTGGATTACTATCCGGCGGGGGAGCTGGAGAAAATCATCGAGCGGTCTGCGGCCCTTCTGAATGTGAGGACTCACCGTCAGGGTTGCGAAGAAATAGCCCGCCGTTCCCGCGGCACCCCGAGGATCGCCAACCGGCTGCTCCGGCGATGCAGGGATTTTGCGCAGGCCGATAAGCAGCTCGCAAAGTACGACGGCACCATATCGAAAGAGGTGGCAGAATATTCTTTGAAAGCTCTTGAAGTGGACGACCACGGCCTCGACGAAATGGACAAGCGCATTTTGTTGACGATCATGGAGAAATTCAGCGGCGGCCCCGTCGGCGTGAACACGATAGCGGTTGCCGTGGGTGAGGAACCGGGAACGATTGAGGAAGTGTACGAGCCGTATCTGATCCAGGAAGGATTTCTCAAACGCACGCCGAGAGGACGCGAGGCGACAGACCTTGCCTACAAGCATTTCGGTGTGAATCGCAAGTTGTCCGCGGGCCAGCCGACCCTTTTTGAGAACGCAAAATAGACTCAACCGCATGAGCGCCTATCTCCCAAAACGAACGCATATCGGCCAGATTCCCCTTGGCGCGGATTTGTATGAGAGCTTGATGGAAATCGTGAAGAGAGAAAACATTCGACTTGGCAGTATACAGGCCATTGGCGCGACGACACACGCCGTTGTCGCCTATTACGACCAGAACCTGAGAAGCTACCTGCCGCTCGAATTTCCGGGCGGGATGGAAATCCTGAGCTGCAACGGAAATGTGAGCATCCGCGATGGCCAGCCGTTCGTACACGCGCACATCTTGCTGGGAGATAGAGAAGGGAAAGTATTCGGCGGCCATCTGTTACCCGGGACAAAAGTATTTGCATGTGAAGTCTTCATCGACGAGTTTGAGGGAGAAGATCTCGTCCGCGGACATGATGACGCAACCGGATTGTACCTGTGGAAGTCGGACCGAACTTTGTGAAACGTTTTGGGGAAATGTCGGCACGAATCGGCTCACATCTCAATACTCAAAGCTCATCGCTCAGAGCTCACTGTAGAAAGGAATAAGCTATGCCGTTAGACAGGGACCTCCAGTCAATCCAGGAAATGCGTGAGCTTGTGCTAAAGGCAAAAGCCGCACAACTCGAATTCCGCGCGTACGACCAGGTGCGCGTCGACCGCATCGTGAGAGCAATGGCGGACGCCGGCTTCGAAGCTGCAGAACGACTCGGAAGAATGGCCCATGAGGAGACCGGCTTCGGTAAGCCGGAAGACAAAAAGAAGAAGAATGAGTTCGCGACGCGACGTGTGTGCGAGTCCATCAGAGACCTCAAAACGGTCGGGGTCATCAGGGAGGACCGAGAGAAGAGAATCATTGAGCTCGCCGAGCCGATGGGTGTCGTCTGTGCGCTCATCCCTTCCACGAATCCCACCGCCACGGTGATGTTCAAAGCGATCATTTCTGTGAAAGGAAGAAACGGCATCGTCGCGAGCCCCCATCCGAAAGCCGTGAAATGCACTGTCGAGGCGATGAACGTGGTCGCCCAGGCAGCGGAAGCCGCCGGCGCACCCCAGGGTCTCATGTCGTGCCTGCAGAACCCGACCATCGAGGCGACCAACGAATTGATGAAACACAAACTTGTATCGGTGATCCTCGCAACGGGCAGTACGCCGATGGTGAAGGCAGCCTATGGTGCCGGAAAACCCGCCTACGGCGTCGGACCCGGAAATGTACCAGCGTATATTGAGAAAAGTGCCAATATCCGCAAAGCGGTAGCCGATATCATCACGGGAAAGACGTTCGACCTGGGCGTGCTGTGTTCTACGGAAGCTTCCGTGATCGTCGATTCAGCCGTCAAGAATGTTGTCGTGGCGGAGTTCAAGAACCGTCATTGCCACTTCATCGAAGGAGACGACAAGGAGAAGCTTGGGCGCCTGATGTTCGACCAGCGCGGGTCAATCAATCCGGATATGGTCGGAAAGCCCGCTCCGTACATCGCTCAGAAAGCGGGAATCTCTGTCCCGGCCGATACGCAGGTCCTGATCGTGGAGCTGCAGGGAGTGGGTCGCGAGTATCCACTCTCGCGGGAGAAGCTTTCGCCCGTGCTTTCGTTCTACACGGTGGACAATTGGCGTGAAGGCTGCGAGAGGTGCATCGAGCTGCTCGAATTCGGCGGCATAGGACATACGCTTGTCATCCATTCAATGGATGAAGACATCGTCATGAAATTTGCGGTCGAGAAGCCTGCCTTTCGCATTCTTGTGAATACCGTTGCAGCTCTGGGTGCGGTTGGATACACGAATGAACTTCTTCCTTCGATGACGCTCGGACCGGGGACATTTGGCGGGTCGATCATATCGGAGAACGTATCTGCGAAGCATCTCATTAATATCAAGCGACTGGCGTTTGAGACGAGACCGATCAACGCGCCCGGTGATGCGCCTGTGGCCGCAAGACCCGCTGGTCAGAGCCCGCCCGCAATGAGAACGGCAGATTCAAAATCGGAAACGGCGCCATCGGCACATGAGCCTCTGCCTATTAAGCCGCCCATCAGCCATAATGCTCCTACTCCGCTCCCGAAGCCGACTGCGTCGAAATCCTGGCTCGAAGAGATTGATGAAAGGATTCGTCTCAAAGCGGGCAACGTTCCCAGTTACAAACGTGAATCTCAGTCGGAACCTGCAACCGGGAAAGGATCGGGATCGCTTGGCACTGGAATTTCCGAGGAAGAGGTTGAGAGAATTATTAAGGATTTCTCGAGACGGTGAACCTCTCCTGTTAGCAGAAGGTGTAATGACCCCCGCAAATTTGAGCGCGGGTGAGAACATCCTCCCCTTACCAAGAGGAGGATTACAGGAGGGGTTAAACAAATAGGCTACGCACTTCGTGTCACGATTAGAAAAACTTCCTCGCTCTTTCTACCTCCGTTCCACCCTTACCGTAGCGAAAGAACTACTTGGCAAGTTCCTCGTCAGAAAAATGGGCCGGCAGCTCCTCATCGGGAAAATCGTTGAGGTTGAAGCTTATCTCGGCAAAAAAGATCCTGCCAGCCATGCGTACCGCGGGCAAACCAAGCGAAATGAAATGATGTTCCGGCAAGGCGGGCATCTCTACGTATACTTCACCTACGGTATGCATTTCTGCGCGAACGTCGTGACGCGAGGAAAAGGAATAGGGGAAGCGGTGCTGATCCGTGCGGTCGAGCCGGTTAAAGGGATTGAGGTCATGAGAAAGAAAAGAGGATGCAGTTGGGATGAAGCGGATTATTGGAATGTTGCGAATGGACCGGCCAAACTGTGCGAGGCATTCGGGATTCAACGCAAACAGAATGGAATTGATTTGCTGGGTGATGAGATCTTCGTTGCAGGCGGAGAAAAAATCCCCAAATCGCTGATTGGTTCATCAACCAGAATCGGAATCAAGAAAGCCACCGACAAACGCTGGCGGTTTTTTGTGGAAGGGAATAGATTCGTTTCCCGGTAGCCTATCGGATGTTACCCCGCAGTTCTTTTTTCAAATACATCCCTGTGTAGGATTTTTCATTCTTCGCGATGGATTCGGGGGTCCCTTCGGCTACGATATAGCCGCCCTCGTCGCCGCCTTCGGGCCCGAGGTCGATGATCCAGTCTGCAGTCTTGACAACATCCATGTTGTGCTCGATGACGACAACCGTGTTGCCCTTATCGACAAGCTTGTCGAGTACCGACAACAACATGCGGATGTCCTCGAAATGCAGACCCGTTGTCGGTTCGTCCAGGATGTAGAGAGTTTTCCCCGTGCCGACCTTTGAGAGCTCTGTCGACAGTTTCACTCGCTGTGCTTCTCCGCCTGACAGCGTTGTTGCCTGCTGGCCGAGCCGTATGTACCCGAGTCCCACGTCGTGCAAAGTTACAAGTTTTCGTTGAAGCGCCGGTATCTCCCTGAAGAAGCCGACCGCTTCTTCGACGGTCATCTCAAGAACGTCGGAAATTGACTTCCCCTTGTACAGGACTTCGAGCGTTTCCCGGTTGTACCGTTTGCCTTTGCACACTTCACAGAGCACATAAACGTCGGGTAAGAAGTTCATCTCGATTTTCCGAAGGCCGTCTCCTTCGCAGCCCTCGCAGCGCCCGTCTTTCACATTGAAACTGAACCGCCCGGGTTTGTAGCCGCGAATTTTTGCCTCTGGAAGCTGGGTGTACAAATCGCGGATGTGAGTGAACAACCCCGTGTACGTGGCCGGATTCGAGCGCGGCGTCCGTCCGATGGGCGCCTGGTCGATGTCGATTACCTTGTCGATTTGATCAATCCCATCCAGAGACTTGTGCCGGAGCGGAACTTCCTTCGATTTGTAGAATCTCTTTGCAAGGATGCGGTAGAGCGTTTCGGTGATGAGACTCGATTTCCCCGAGCCGCTCACGCCTGTTACGCATATGAGTGTGCCCAAGGGAAGGCCGACGTCAATAGACTTCAAATTGTTGCCTTCACATCCTCGCAACCGAAGACTTTTTCCGTTTCCTGTCCGGCGCTTCGTGGGCACTTCAATTCGTTTCTTGCCGAGCAAGTAGAGAGCCGTGTGAGATGGGGCTCCCATCCCGTTGCCTGGAATCTTAATTTTTGAATTTTGAATTTTTAATTGGCCCGGCTTTCCACAGGTTACCAAATGGCCGCCATGCTCTCCGGCGCCCGGACCCAGATCGACGACAAAATCGGCGTTCTGGATCATTTCCTTATCATGCTCGACGACTATCACGGTGTTGCCGAGATCCCGCATTTGCTGGAGTGAATGGATAAGCTTGATATTATCGCGCTGATGCAGTCCGATGCTGGGTTCGTCGAGGATATACAGAACGCCGACGAGCTGCGTGCCAATTTGCGTGGCAAGCCGGATCCGCTGTGATTCTCCGCCCGAGAGCGTTCGTGCCGAACGGTCGAGCGTGAGGTAATTCAACCCGACGTTGAGCAAGAATTGTAGTCGTTGTTTGATTTCGTTCAGAATCTGATGTGCGATTTCAAGCTGGCGCGCTGTAAGCTCGAGAGATGAGAAAAAGGCGTAACAGTCGCGAATGGAGAAGTTGACAATTTTCTGGATGTTGACGGCGCTCTTCTTCTTTTCATCCGGAAGTCGCACCGCGAGGCTTTCTTTTTTTAGCCGTCCGCCGTTGCAGGTCAGGCACGGCTTCGTTGTCATAAACGATTCCACCCATTCGCGAATCCCGCCGGAAGTTGATTCCTCGAAGTAATGCTTGAGGGCATCCACCAGCCCGTTGAACCGGTGCTTGTACACCACCGTCCGGCCGCTCGAATACGTATAGAGAACTTCGAATTTTTCGTCACCGGCGCCCCACAGCAACACTTCGCGGGCTTTCTTGGGAAGTTTCTTGATGGGGGTGTCGAAACTGAAATCGTACTTCTTCGCAACGGCTTTCACCTGACTCCACAGCCAGGTGTCGCGCGGCTTCCCCAGCGGCGCGAGTCCCTCCTGGGTTATCGAGAGAGATTCGTCCGGCAGAATCAAGTTGACGTCAAATTCTTTTGTCTCACCGAGGCCGTTGCAGGATGGGCAGGCTCCGTACGGTGAATTGAACGAAAACGAATTTGGCGCCAGTTCTTCATAGCTGATTCCGCACCGGTGACATGCAAAATGCTGGCTGAACAGCTGATCCTTTTCCCCGTCGTTGACGATGACGATGCCCGAGCCGACGTTCAGCGCAGTTTCAAGGGAATCGGCAACACGGGATCGTATATCCGGACGCATCACAATACGGTCGACGACGATTTCAATATTGTGGACTTTGTACCGGTCGGTTTTCATGCCCTTGCGGATTTCCTTCGTCTCGCCGTCGACGCGAACACGCAAGTAACCATCTTTGACGATTTCTTCGAAAAGCTCGCGGTAATGTCCCTTGCGACCCCGGATCACCGGGGCAAGGATCTGTGCTTTCGTTCCCTCTTTGTACGCCATAACCGCGTCGATGATCTGGTCGACCGTTTGCTTCTCGACGGCCTCTCCGCAATTGTAGCAGAATTGTGTTCCGACGCGCGCGAAGAGAAGTCTCAGGTAATCATAGATCTCGGTCACCGTGCCGACGGTCGAGCGGGGGTTGTGCGAAATGGATTTCTGCTCGATGGAAATTGAAGGGCTTAATCCCTCGATGTTGTCAACGTCGGGGCGCTCCATCAATCCGAGGAACTGGCGTGCGTAGGCGGAAAGACTTTCAACGTACCGCCGCTGGCCTTCGGCGTAAATGGTGTCGAATGCCAGGCTTGACTTGCCGGAACCCGACAATCCCGTGATGACGATGAGCTTGTCGCGCGGCATCTCAACGTCGATGTTCTTGAGATTATGGACGCGTGCGCCCTTGACGATGAGTTTTTCTTGAATCATCTCGTGGACATTAGTAGCGAAAAGTGAAGGCGAGGACTCATGTCCCCGCCTTCCGACTGAATACAAATTATCAAATGGAGGAGAGAAAAGCAAAGAAGTGTGAGAATCTGGTTTCCGGCCCAGTCCATGCTGAGGAATTCGGATGCCCCACTGCTACGCTAGTACAAATCCTTCGATCTCCGCTTCCACCTTTTGGGGTCCCAGATAGTTCCTCACAAATTCTTGGTAGGCCGTGGCAGTGCCGAATAGCGCGTCCCGCAATTGCCGATTAGCTCCGGGGGGCATCATCATCCTTTGCGGTCCAATTTCGGTAGTCGGAAAACTTCCAGTCTTCAGGCCGTTCTACGAGATGTGCGTTTACGGGATTGAGGTGGATGTACCGGCAGAGACAGCGCAGATAATTCTCACCCTCTACGTGAAGCGCCCGGAAGTCTCCCTGGAAAAGATGGCCGCATCTTTTGTACCACTTATTGTATGACTTGATGTAGGAGACAGAGAAGGAGCGCATGACATTGGAAAAATCAACCTCTTTCCCGACCCGAACAAGGAGGTGAAAGTGATTTGGCATGAGACAGTAGGCCGCGACTTCTAAGTTTGCATGGTCAAAGTAGTAATGCAGGCGCCGGAGGAAGAATCTGTAGTTCTCCGGTTCCACGAAGATCTTTTGCTTGTTGTTCCCGCGGTTGTAAATGTGGTAATACTCTCCAGGAATGAATTGTATGTTTCGCCGTCCCATGGTATCCTCCGCCTAGAGCTCCGATCTATCGTGGTTCATGCCCTGCAAGAAGTCGGAGTTCTTGCGAGGCTCAACCCATCATCCTTCTCTTATGAAGGTACTGAAAAAGCGCGACGTTCGAACGGTGTGGCGGTGTCGAGCAGAACGTAATCGATGTTGTTTTCGCGACATTCCTTCTTGTAGGTATCAACGAATGTTTTCATTGACTCCTGATACGCTTTTTGAATGTGCCACGGCTGCGTCACGAGTTCTTCGGCCGTCTCGATGTCCTTGAACACGGCATCCCTGCCGAATGCGAAGCTCCGCTCAAGCGGGTCGAGGACCTGCATCACGATCACCTCGTTCTTCTTATGGCGAAAATGTTTGAACGCAGTGATAACTTCCTCGGGCTTATCGAACAGATCGCTGAGAATAACCACCAGTCCCCGCCGCTTGATTCGCTCGGCAATGACGTGGAGGGAGTTCGCCGTGCCGGTCTTGTTGCCCGCCTCCAGGATCTCCAGCTGCCTCAGGATTTCTTTCAGATAAGACTTTGTCGCATGCGGAGGCATGTGGAGCCGCACACTCTCGTCGTACAACGTTAGTCCCACGGCGTCCCGCTGCTGGACCATCAGGTGTGCCAGCGCCGCCGCGATGTAGGAGGCATATTCCAGCTTTGTCATGCGCCCGTCCGATGAATAGGCCATCGAACGGCTGGCATCAAGAATGAGATATGCTTTGAGATTCGTCTCTTCCTCGAACTGCTTGATGTAGTAGCGATCGGTCTTTCCGTAGATCTTCCAGTCGACATGCTTGATTTCGTCCCCCGGCATGTACTGGCGATGCTCTGCAAACTCGACGCTGAATCCGTGGTACGGGCTCTTGTGCAATCCCGTGATGAAACCTTCAACCACGAGCCGTGCGACAAGCTCGATATTTGCAAGCTTGGCAACGACGTCGGGCTGGAGGTACTTCCTGTACGGCTGGGCGGCCTCTGTCATCGCCGTGCTGCTTTCTTCTTCAACGGCGGTTCCTTCGATTTGATTGCAAGCGTGTCGTGCGGAAGGAATTGCGACGGATCTCTCCCGAGTGTTTCCAGCTCGAACTTCGCGGAAGTGGCGAGGTCGTTATCGGGATACTTCTGCAGAAACGCGACATAAATTGACCGTGCACTGTCAAACTTGTGCATTTCGTTGTTGAGCAGGAAACCGGTAAGAAACATCGCCGTTGGAGCGAATTTACTCTCCGGATATTTTACATACACCTGCTGGTACGCCGCAACTGCCTTCTCGGTATCGTGCATATTGTTGTTGTAAATAAGTGCGACGCGGAATTGTGCTGTGTCGGCGTGTTTCCCCTGTGGGTACCGGTCCACGATCTCTCGATAATTTTCTACGGCGAGCTGGAAGTTATTCTGTTTTTCAGCTGCCTCCCCGTCGGTGAAGAGCTGGTCTTCACTCTTGCGTGAACAGGAACATACCAACAAAACTGCAATAAGAAAAGGATAGAGGCGATTCATGATGTCATTTCCTTCATCGAGTGGATTGAAAAATGTCTCAACTGTATACGAAATCTATCGATCATTTGGATAATTTGCAATTCCCAACATCTCAACCCTTTCGTCTCATCACGGCGATAAAGAAGCCATCCGTGTCATGAAGGTGGGGAAGAAGTTTGACCATCGATCCCTCATTGGAGATATGCAATTCCTGCAGTCGTGATCCCGGATTCTCAGGAACGAAATCCCTGTGTGAATTGAGGAATGCGGTCACCACGTGCTCATTCTCTTTTCTGAAGAGAGAACATGTCGCATACACGAGGCGGCCATCGAGCCTGACAAGCTCGGAATTCGCCTCCAAAATCTTCAGCTGTTCGTCGGCTTGTTGCTGAACGAGAGCTTCCGTGACGGACCACTTCCTCCACGGATTGCGGCGGATCGTCCCGACTCCTGTGCACGGTGCGTCCACGAGGACGAGGTCGGCTTTCCTTGCATACTCTTCCCGGTGGAGCTCTGCCGGCACCTGTGTCAGGATGCAGCGAATGCCCGCTCGCCCGGCTCTCGATTCAAGTTCTGCAAGCCGTCGTCGCTCGATGTCGAGGGCGAGAATTTCACCGGTATCATTCATGAGCTCGGCGAGATGCAATGTTTTTCCTCCCGCGCCGGCGCAGGCATCGACAACGCGCATTCCCGGCTCCGGGCGCGCGATAATCGATATGAGCTGGCTTCCTTCGTCCTGAAATTCAAAGCACCCGTTCTTGAATGCCCGGGATGCATCCCGGTTGAATCGTTTCGAGCAGACAAGTCCCGCCGGGGAATATTTCGTGGGCTCGGTCTGAATGCCTTCGCTGTGCAATTGTGCCCGGCATTCTTCCCGACTGGCTCTCGACAGATTGACGCGCAATGTGGTTCGCGCCTGCGCATTGAGACCGCGAAGGAGCTGTTCCGTTTCACTGCCAAATTGGGCAGTCCATTCGTTGACCATCCAATCCTGGAATGAATAACGGATCCCAAGCTTCTCCGCCGCATCTCCAGCTAGAAAATCGAATGTCCGATGGTTCGACACCCACTCCGAATAATGCGCCAGGTCCATTCCGATCGCCGAATCGCTCCAGTACGAGTTGAGACGCTGGCAAATTTCTTCGGGCGTTGACTGTTCGAAGGCGATCCCGTACGCGACATATTGAGGGAGGTACTTCAATGTTGGACCGGTGGGAGAGAAACTGAGCAGTTGTTCTTTGAGGTACTCGTTCCAAAGAGCCTCAATGGCCCGCTTTGCCCGGAGCATGCCGAATACGGTTTCAGATATGTACTGCCGGTCGTGCGAGCCGAGATATCTTCGCGCCCGGAAATATTGTTGAGTAGTGTTATCCGGAGGTTGTGTGTTTTCGTCAATGCTGAGGAGCAGCGCGAAGGTTTGTTCGAGCTGGGAGGTAAACTTCATACCGCGACGAACGGTTCCGTCATTTCGGAATTGATGTACGCGCGCGCCATTCGCGGCGTGTTGAATGCCACTCCGAATTTCCCCTGGTTGTTGAGAACGATGACCCCGCCGTAGCCATCAACTTTGCGGTGGAGAATATCAATCCCTTTTTCGGCGGCAATCTGGGGATACCCGTAGTTGATTTCCATCAGGTCGATGACGGTTTTTGCCATCACGACCTTGATCATCGCCTCGCCCCAACCGGTTGTGGAAACACCGCCGACGGCATTGTCGGCATAGGATCCACAGCCGATGAGCGGTGAATCGCCGACACGGCCGGGATACTTATTAAATGTGCCGCCGGTCGAAGTGCCGGCACAAATATCGCCGTTATGGTCCATTGCGACCGCTCCGACGGTGTCGGATGCTTTCTTCGCTTTGCGGAAGGCATCCTTTGTCGAGAAACCTTTGATGTTCCGGGCTTCATCCCAGCGGTCGCGCTCGCGATCCGTCAGCAAATCTTCGAGGGTGCACAGCTTGATTCCGTGTCTGACTGCAAATCGCTCGGCGCCGCGACACACGAGCAGGATGTGTTCGCTCTCTTCCATGATTTTTCGCGCCAGGCAAATGGGATTCTTGATGTTCTGCACGGCTGCTACGGCGCCGCAGTGGAATGTTTTTCCATCCATGATGCTTGCGTCCAGCTCGATGTGTCCGGCGGCATTGAGGTGCGCACCGCGACCTGCATCAAATGTTTCATCATCTTCCAGCAGGCGGATCGTCGATTCGACGGCTTCGATCGCGCTGCCATTCTTCTGCAAAATCTCCCAACCCAGGTCGAGTGCCCTGGAAACACCTCTGCGATGGGCTTCCAGCTCGCGATCGGCAATATCCCATGCTCCTCCGTGGACAATCAAAGAAATCATAAAGAACTGCTGACGATAATTGAAGACATGATGTCAAAAATGACGCACGGAAAATGAAAATCCCGACCATCCGGGAAATCGGATGGCCGGGATGCGGAACAACTATTCCAGAACAAAAATGTTCTTCTTCTTGCCGATCTCTTTCAGAACTTTCGGCCACACGGTGACGCTGACTTCTCCGAGGTGGGCTTTGCGCAGGAGCAACATGGTTGTTCTCGATTGACCGATGCCGCCGCCGACGCTGAGTGGAATTTCATCCCTCTGGATCGCCTGGTGATAGGGAAGCTTCAGAAAATCGAGCTGTCCGGACATTTCAAGTTGTGTCTTGAGCGTGTCTTTGGTGACCCGGATTCCCATGGATGACAATTCATGCCGTCTTTTTGTGACAGGGTTCCAGACCAGAATGTCGCCGTTGATCCCGTGCATTGGTTTTCCGCTGTCGGAAACGGTTTCGGTGACCCAGTCGTCGTAATCCGCCGCCCGCATCTCGTGGGGGTAGCCGTCTTTCAGCGGCCAGCCGATACCGATGATGAAGACCGCCGGATATTTCTGGAGAATCTGTGTCTCACGCTGCTTACGGGGAAGGTCGGGGAACATGTCCAGAATTTCTTCCGCATGGAGGAACGTCAGTTCATCGGGAAGATTGGGAAATTTGCTCGATTTCAATTTCGGGAACATATCCTGGATGAAGACTTCCGAGCCCTTGATGACTTTCCAGATCTTCCGCACGACTTCCTTGAGGAATTTCAGGTTTCGCTGGTCGGCGGTGATGACGCGTTCCCAATCCCACTGGTCAACGTAGGCGCTGTGGTCATGATCGAGGAAGTAATCTTTCCGCACCGCCCGCATGTCGGTCATAATTCCTTCGCCGGCTTTGCAGCTGAACTGTTTCAACGCCATTCTCTTCCATTTCGTCGCGGCCTGCACGACCTGGGCTGTAATGCGTTTGTCGAGTCCAAGCCCGCACGGGAATTCGATCGGCGTGCGCGAGCCGTCCCGGTCGAGATAGTCGTTGACGCCGCTCTCCCGGTCCACGATCAACGGTACTTCGACGTGAAACAGGTTTAACTCCTTGCAGAGGTTGTCTTCGATATAGCGCTTCAGGTGGAAAAGTGCGATCTGGGTTTCTTTCGGAGTAAGCAATGTGCTGTACCCGCCAGGAAGTGCTTTTTCAACTTCTTCGTAGGTGCTGATCCCTGGTCCCGCCAGGTCCGCTTTCTTATCTGCCATGGGTGAATCTCCTTTAAGTGGTTTTCAATGGATTGATCATTTGGAAAAATATTCGATGTCATCACCGTTTGCCCGCCGAAGCTCCGGAGGGCACATTCTCCATACGGTCATGCGAAAAGGGTGCTTTTCAGGTGATGAGAGATGGAAAAGAACGGCATGCGGAGGGTATCCGCCAACAGATTCAGGTGATTGAGGTCTGCTTTCACAAGTTAAGAATTTCGGGCATGAATGTCAATCGAATGTTGCCGGTCTGGCGGCAGTCGCCTTGCTTCCCTATCACATTTTTCTTAATTTGTATCATCCTTTTTCTAATTCACAATGCATCATTCCCAATGCGGATGCCATTAACAACTTACATGGTCAATAACGCAACGTGCGCATCCCTCCGGAAAAAATAGATGAAGTGCGCAATGCGACCGACATTGTTGATTATATCGGTTCGTTCGTCAAGCTGAAGAAGCGCGGGAAAAATTACGTCGGCCTGTGCCCGTTTCACACCGAGAAGACGCCGTCGTTCAACGTGTCGGTCGAACGACAGATGTACCACTGCTTCGGATGCGGTGTCGGGGGGAATGTGTTCACGTACGTCATGGAGTACGAAAAGGTCTCGTTCACCGAGGCGGTCCGCTCGCTTGCGGAAAAGGCCGGTATCACGCTTCCGGAATATTCGCCGCAGCAACAGGCAGTGGAGAGCGTCCAGGAACAGCTTTACCAGGTCACGCGCATGGCGGCGCGTTTCTTCTACGATAGTCTCACGGAAACCACGGAGGGGAAACTGGCGCTGGAGTATTTCCGGTTTCGGGGTTTCAGCGATGAGACCATGAAATTATTCGGGCTCGGCTATGCGCCAAACTCCTGGGATGCTTTGGTCAAGCATGCCGAACGTGAAAATGTTGGCGTTCAACTGCTCGAGCAGGCAGGCCTTGCTCACAAGAGGGATGACGGATCCTATTATGATTACTTCCGCGGTCGGGCGTTGTTTCCCATTTTTTCCACGACGGGGCGGGTCATCGGATTCGGCGCGCGAAAAATGCGCGAGGACGACCCGCTGGGTAAGTACATCAATTCTCCTGAAACACCCGTCTATAATAAGAGCCGCAGCCTTTACGGTCTCTTCCAGTCCAAAGAGTCGATCCGTGAAAATGATTTTGCAATCCTGGTCGAAGGGTATGCCGATCTCATCAGTGTGTTTCAGGCCGGTGTGAAGAACATCGTCGCTTCGAGCGGAACGGCACTTACCGAGGAGCAGATCCGGTTGATTGGACGGTACACAAAGAACATTACGATTGTGTACGATGCCGATTCTGCCGGCTCAAAAGCGGCGCTGCGCGGAGTCGACCTGGTCCTCCAGCAAGGCCTGGATGTCCGCGTCGCCGAGCTGCCCCAGGGCGACGATCCCGATTCATTCGTCAGGAAGAACGGAGGCGAGGCCTTTCGTAAACTCATCTCCGGCGCCGTTTCCTTCATCGATTTCCTTGCACTCACGTTTGAGCGGGAAGGAAAACTTTCGACGCCGGAAGGGCAGACGCAAACCGTGCGTGCGATCGTGCAAACGATTGCCAAGGTCGGAGATGAGCTGAAGAGAAATTTCTACATACGCCATGTGGCGGAAAAGTACAAGCTCTATGAAGCCATGCTGCAACGGGAGCTGGTGAAAAACCTCGGCGATGAATCCCGAAGAAAAAGAGGGCAGCCGGAAAGCGACGCCGCGACAAGGCGACGCCCGTCGGTTGGAGGGGCCGGCGCCGAAGAGCCTGTGAGAACCGTCGTTGAAATGCCCGTTGCTGAACGCGATTTGATCCATGCGATGCTGGATGGCGGAAGCGAGATTGTGAAGATGGTGTTCGATAATCTCACAATAGATGATTTCAGCTATCCACAGGCGCGGTTATTGGCTTCCTTCCTCTTGAAATGCGTTGAGGAGGGGAAATCGATGGACCCGACTCTCCTCGTGAATGAGTTCGACGATACGACCCAGCGGCGACTTGTGGCTGACGTTGTGTTCGCGAAATATCAATTGAGCAAAGGCTGGGCAGAAGGCGGTACGGTCATCGAGCAACCGGATGCACGCAGGGTTGCTTCCGATGCGATCGCCTCCGTGAAACGTCTCGGGCTGGAAAGACTTCTCGAAGAGAACATTCGGGCAATGAAAGAAGCCGCTCAGCTCGGAGAGGATACGCTCATGTACATGGAGCGCCAGCATGATCTCCTTCGACAGAAAAAGGAACTTGACGGTGAAGGAGCAGCCGCGCTGGCGAATGCAGAGTAGGGAATCCGGTTTGACTTTTTAGCCGGACTTTTGTATGATATTGCAGTATGGTAATCCTCTCACTATCAAAATTCAGGAAGAAACATGACGATCAAAGAATCGATGGAAGGCCAGATTGCGATCCTCGCTCTGAAGGGCGACCTTGTAGCCGAGGAAGATACTTCCAAGCTGAAGGATAAAATCCATAGCCTCGTCGGCGATGAGGTCAAGAAGGTTATTATTGACCTCGGCGGTGTGAATTTCATCAATAGCTCGGGGCTGGGCACGCTGATTGCCGCACTTACCACTGTCCGCAGCGCCGGCGGCAACCTTTGTCTCGCCCGAATCGGAGAAAAGGTGCAGAACCTGTTTGTCATAACACAGCTCGTGAAGGTGTTCGACACGTACGAGACGTCCCAGCGGGCGGTGGCGAGTTTCAGCGCAAAGAAAAAATAGTTGTCTAAAATTTTCACCTTGAAAAAGGATTCGTTATGGAGAGCGTAACGATGACTCTTTTCTTGATTCTTGTCGCTGTAGTTCTCGGCGGGAGCAGTATCAAATTTAAGCTTACCTCGTCTGCATTTGAAAACGGTAAACCCATTCCGACGAAATACGCTTCGGCCTATATTTCGGGGGGAAGAATGTTTCTCTTCCGCTTTCATGGAGTGGCACGCCGGACGGCACGAAATCTTTCGCTCTTACGGTCGTCGACCTTCATCCGGTCGCGAACAATTGGGTTCACTGGGCGGTCATAAATATCCCGGACACGGTCTCTGCGCTGCCCGAAGGTGCATCGCGCAAACACCTGCCGTCGGGGTCGAGGGAGTTGTACAATTCATTCGGCGACCTTGGCTACGGAGGACCCGGCCCGCCGAAAGGTTCCGGCCCTCACAAATATGAGATAACACTCTTCGCATTGAATGTCGATACTCTCGACCTCACCCTCAACGCCTCGCTCAGCGCGTTTGCGAAAGCGAGTGAGGGGAAAGTGATCGGTTCAGCAAAAATAGTGGGGGTGTACGAGCGGTAATCTTCCCGGGAGAAAGACGACTTGAGGGATTCTGACTGTCTCATGGAAACTTTTTCCCGATGCAGATTTGTTCTAATCACCGGATATTGTAAATAAAAAGGAAAATTTTTTGATAAGTAAACTTGCATTTTTATGGAGAATTTCTCATATTCGTAGCCCGGAAACAATTTCTTCGTATTTTAACCATTTGTGTAAAAACGTCAAGCTGTAACGATGTCCATTCTTGTCAGTAATCTCACTAAATTCTACGGCGACGCCAAGGCGGTGGACGATATTTCTTTTGAGGTCCACTCAGGCGAAATTCTGGGCTTTCTCGGCCCAAACGGCGCGGGCAAAACCACGACGATGCGCATGATCACCTGCTATCTCGCCCCGAGCGAGGGATCCATCAAGGTGGAGGGGAAGGATATCCGGACGGAATCTGTGGAAGTGCGCAGGTGCGTTGGATATCTGCCGGAACAAAATCCGCTCTATCTGGATATGAATGTGCTGGAATATCTGGAGTATACGGCACAGCTCCAGGGTGTGCCGAGGCAGAGCGTTCCGCGTCGTGTGAAAGAGATGGTTGACGTTTGTGCGCTCGGTGAAATGAAGCATAAGGATCTCGGACAGCTCTCCAAAGGGTTCCGCCAGCGCGTTGGACTTGCCGCAGCGATGATTCACGAACCGAAAGTTCTGATCCTCGACGAGCCCACGAGCGGTTTGGATCCCAATCAGATTGTTGAAATCCGGAGTCTCATCCGGGATATCGGTAAGCTGAAAACCGTCGTTCTTTCAACTCACATCCTGCCCGAAGTGCAGGCGACGTCCAATCGTGTCATCATCATCAATCGCGGGAAGATTGTCGCAGACGGTCCGATAGAAGAACTACAGCGCGGCCTGCACGGCGGCGAAAAAATTACTGTGGAAGTCAATGTTCCGGACGCGCAGCCGTTTGCCGTCGTATCCTTACAGGTGAAATCGATTCCCGCGATTGAAGCCGTTAACCTGGTCGAGGAGCGCGACGGCATCAAGAAGTTCAGTGTGGGCACCTCTTCGAATGTTGATGTCCGGCCGGAGTTGTTCAAGCTCTGTGTTCAAAAGGGATGGACGCTTCTCGAAATGCACCGCGAGCAGACAAGCCTCGAAGACATATTCCGTCAACTAACTGCCGACCCCGTAAAATGAGTTTCGATAACATCAAATATATTTTCAAAAAGGAATTGCGTTCATTCTTCAACTCGCCCGTTGCGTACATCGTTATCGTGGTCTTCCTCGTGATCCTCGGATGGTTCTTCGTGAGCAATCTCTTCCTGGTGAACGTGGCCACAATGCGCACGGTCTTTGAGATGACGCCTTTCCTGCTGTTATTTTTCGCGCCGGCGATAACAATGCGCCTCATTTCGGAAGAGAAAAAGAGCGGTACGCTGGAGCTTCTCCTCACCAAGCCGGTGAAGGAATACGAAATCGTGATCGGGAAGTTTCTCGCCGCGTGGATGTTGTACTTCTTTGCGCTGCTCCCCACGTTGAGTTTCTACATCACTGTTTCTTTTCTTGGCTCGATTGATCCCGGCCCCGTTATCGGCGGATACCTGGGATTGCTGTTCGTCGGGGCAGTGTTCCTGGGAATCAGCGTTTTCGGTTCTTCCATCACCGAAAACCAGGTCGTGGCGTTTATCGTGAGCTTCCTGATAGTGTTCATCCTGTTCATGCTGGATAAGATCCTTCTCTACGTGCCCAATACCGTTGCCTCGACCCTGGAATATCTCAGCATCGACTATCATTTTTCCAACATCGCGCGTGGCGTGATCGACACCCGCGACATACTCTACTATGTCTCGGCGATCGGTTTCACGCTGCTTCTGGCGACGACGGCTCTTCAAAAACGCAGATGGTAAACTTCATCGTTAGATAATGTTATGCAGCAGCGACGACAGACTCTCACCCGGCTATTCTTGATACTTGGCATCCTCGTTTTTGTCAACATCATTGCAGTCCGGCTTTTCACGCGGTTTGATTTGACCAGGGCGAAGATCTACACGCTTTCGGATGCGAGCAAAAAACTCGTCAAGTCTCTCGACGATAAATTCGTGGTGAAAGCCTACTACTCCGCCGACCTTCCGTCACCGTACAACAACAACCGCCGGTATTTGCAGGACCAGCTGGACGAATACCGCGCCTACGGAGGCGGGAATTTCCAGTACGAATTCATCGACCCCGGCAAGAAAGACGACCTCAAACAAGAGGCGCAAAAGTACGGTATCCCGCCGGTGCAGGTGCAGGTGGTTAAGGAAGACAAGTTCCAGATGCAGGAGGCCTACATGGGCCTCGTCTTCTTGTACGGGGACAAGCAGGACCGTCTACCGCTCGTCAAAGACATGGACAATCTGGAGTATGAAATCAGCTCGTCGATGAAAAAGCTCACTTCGAAGGTAGTGAGGAAAATCGGTTTTCTGACCGGTCATGATGAGCCGAACCTCTCCGAGTTTGGCCGTTTGAAGGAGCTTCTGGACAGACAGTATGACGTGACGACGGTCGATTTGAGCGGCGGAAAAGTCGTACCGCAGGACATTGCCGTCTTGATGATTGTCGCACCCGATAAGCCGTTCAAAAGCTGGGAGAAATTTCTCCTCGACCAGTACCTCATGAAGGGCGGAAGGATCGCATTCCTCTTGAACAAGGTGAATGCGAACCTGCAGAATCAGACCGGCCGTCCGGTCAATCTGGACCTCGACGATCTGCTCGCGGCTTACGGCGTCCGCGTGAACACGGACCTTGTCCGGGATGCACGATGTGCAATGGTGACGGTAAGCCAGCAGGCGGGATTCTTCGTGATGCAAAACAATATTCCGTTTCCGTACCTGCCGATGGCAAGTGAGTTCGACAAAACCAGTCCGATCGTGAAAGACCTGAGCGCGGTGGTGTTTTACTTCATCAGCTCGATCGATACATCGATCGCCCGGGCCAGAGGGTTGGATCTCGACGTACTTATAAAATCTTCCTCGAAGAGCGGCAGACAGGAAAACTATTTCATGATAAGCCCGACGATGCCCCAGACGAAAGAAATGTTCAAGGAGTCCGGCATTCCGCTCGCCGTGACTGTTGAAGGTAATTTCACTAGCGCCTTCGCGAGAACGCCCGTCATCGTCGATTCCTCGGTGAAATCTTCTCTCGACACGGCCAACCGGATGACGAGCGGCAAGGCGAAGATCGTCGTTGTCGGCGACGGGGATTTCCTGCAAGACCAGCTTTCCGGAGGGAACAAAGATAACATCATTCTCGCGGGTAATCTTGTCGATTGGCTCGCAGACGATATCGGTCTCGCTTCGATACGCTCCCGTGAATCAACGCCAAAGCCGCTTGACGAGGTTTCAGAGGGGACCAAGTCCATGGTCAAATGGATCAATCTTGGCCTGCCGCCGCTGCTTATGATTGCGGTGGGAATGCTGCGATGGCGATCGCGCATCGCGACAAGGAAGCGTCTGGAGAACAGGGGATTTTAGCTTCTATGAACAATTCCACCAAAATACTGATCGCCCTCTTTGTCCTTCTCGCTGCATTTGCCGCGTATTATCTTATACCGTCCGGCAAGGAACGTGAAACGAGTTACAAAACTTCAGAAATGAATCTCTCGATTGACTCCGCAACCGTGAGTACAATCGAAATTCATCGTGCCGGGAAATCCCTCACGCTGGAAAACACCGGCGGCAAATGGATGCTGACCTCGCCGCTCTCCTTCCCGGCCAATGCGAATTCCGTGACTCAGCTGCTCAGCGGTTTCTCAAAATTCAAAGTCGGGACTCTGGTTTCATCGAATCCCGAGAAGCAGAATATGTTCCAGGTGGACTCAACGGGAACAAGAGTTACCTTCACCCAGCGTTCGGGGAAATCGGTGAGCCTGATTGTCGGGAAAATGGGGCCTTCGTACTCGGAAGTGTATTTTCGGTTGCCGGAATCCAAAGATGTGTACCTCGGCGACGGCTTGAGCCCATGGACGGTCACGCAGGACGTAAAAGAATGGCGGGAGAAGACCATCTTTTCGACAAGCTCCGATTCGATCAAGGAGGTTGCGGTGGAATACAAATCGAAGAGTTACGTTTTCCATCGTGATAGCACAGAGTGGAAGTTCGGCAACCAAACCCTCGCCGCAGGAGATATGAGCACGATGCTCTCGACATTGTCGAATCTCCGTGCGGATGATTTCATCGATACATCCTATGCTCCGCCCACCAAACCGTTGAGCGTGAAAATTCACACTTCCGAAGACGTGATTCTAAACTTCTTTCCGCAGCTGCCCGATTCTGCAAAGTACGTCGTCCAGAGCTCCCAATCTCCGCAGATGTTCGTTCTCAGCAAATGGACCGTACAGCAAATCAGAAAACCGCTCGAAAAGTACGTAAAATAACTCAATTAAAGCTGTTTTCGGGAGGAGGAAGATTTCCCCCGGGGGGACACGCTGCGAGTTGATTGTTTCCCCAAAAAAAATTACCTTTAGGCACTTCAACATCATCTCAACAGGTCATAATGTCGATCGTTGTCAAGCATCTAACCAAGTTTTACGGTGAAACGAAAGCTGTCGATAATCTTTCGTTCGAAATTCACAAAGGCGATGTTGTCGGTTTTCTCGGACCGAACGGCGCCGGAAAGACGACCACTGTTCGTATGGTCACCGGGTATATCGCTCCGTCCTCGGGAACTGTTGAAATCGACGGAAAGAGCATGAAGGACAATCCGTTCGAGGTTCGGCGGATGATCGGGTATCTTCCCGAGCAGAACCCGCTCTACTCCGATATGGATGTTATCGATTATCTCGAATTCATTTCCCGCCTCCAGGATGTTTCCAAACAGGACATACCCCATCGCATCAAGCAACTGGTAAACATGTTCAACCTGCAGAGCGTCAAGCACAAAGACGTCAGCGAGCTTTCGAAAGGGTTTCGTCAGCGGTTGGGGCTGGCGGCGGCCATGGTGAACGATCCTCCCGTGCTCGTTCTCGACGAGCCGACGACCGGGCTTGATCCCAACCAGATTCTGGAGTTCCGAAATTTCATCAGTCAGCTCGGAAAAGAAAAAATGGTTATCCTTTCGACGCATGCGCTGGCCGAGGTTCAGGTACTCTGCAACCGGGTTATCATCATCGGTAAGGGCAGGATGCTGGCAGACACGCCGATGTCCCTCATTGAAAACAAGTTCCGTGGGAGGGAAGGCTTCCTCGTCGAAATTGAGCGGCCCGATGGCATCGCGCCCGACGCCGTTCAAAATGTGTTTGAAAAACTTCCGCAGGTTGAAGCCGTGGCCCCCTTGCTGGCCGTCGAAGAGAAGGAATCCGTTCTCAGATTCTACATCGAGGCACAATCGGATACAGACCTTCGCAAGCAGCTGTACCGGCTGTGCGTCGAAAAGAACTGGGGACTCCTGGATTTGCACCGGCAGCACATTCGCATGGAAGACATTTTTCACCAATTAACGACGGGGAAATCTTCAAGATGAAACACGTCAATATCATTCTGCGCAAGGACCTGCGGGCATATTTTGAGTCTCCCATCGCGTACATCTTCATTATCATTTTCCTGCTGCTCACGGGGATCTATTTTGTCAGCAATCTTTTCCTCCAAAATGTATTGTCGCTGAGAACGTTGTTCGAAGTTACTCCATTTCTCCTGCTCTTCTTCGCGCCGGCGATCACAATGCGGCTCATTTCGGAAGAGAAGAAGACCGGCACCTATGAAGTCCTCAGCACGAAACCGATTAAGGCGGGCGAGATCGTTGTCGGTAAATTCCTCGCAGCTTTGTTCTTGGTGATTCTTGCCATGCTGCCGACGCTTTTCTATTTGCTGACGATTGCCATCATCGGCACCGTCGACATGGGCCCGGTGATAGGTGGGTATATCGGTCTGCTTCTGCTGGGTTCCGCGTTCATTGCCATCGGTGTCCTGGGCTCCACTCTCAGCGAGAACCAGATTGTGTCTTTCATCTTCGGGTTTGTTATCATCCTCATGTTGTTCGGCATCGGAAAAGTCCTGATTTACCTGCCGATGAAAATTGTTCCCGCTGTGGAGTACCTCAGCGTCGACCACCACATTTCCGCTTTTACACGCGGCGTGCTGGATTCGAGGGACATCGTTTACTTCCTGTCGTTAATCGTTGTCTCACTTCTGCTGGCAAGTATTTTGGTTGAAGTTGAGACGGTCGGCACCGTGCTCAAACTGAGATCGTTCGGATGGAAACAACAGCTACCGCGGCTCGGACTTGTCATCGTTATTCTTGTGTTCGTCAATCTTCTCTCGTTCAAGATCTTTACCCGGGTCGACCTGACGAGCAATAAGGCCTACACGCTGACGCAGATGACGAAGAACCTGCTTTCGTCGCTCGACGACGATTTTCTGGTGAAGGCGTATTTCTCCCCCGATCTCCCTCCGCCGTATCAGAACCACCGGCAATTTGTTCAGGAGGAGCTCGACGAATTCCGGGCATTCTCTCCGGGTAGATTTCATTACCAATTTCTTCGACCCGTTGAGTGACCCCGATGCGGAACGCGAAGCTCTCCAGCAGGGCATCACGCCCGTTCAGGTAAAGGTGATCAAGAACGACAAGTTCCTCACGGAGAAAGCATACGTAGGGTTGGCATTTTCCTATGGAGACAGAACAGAACGGCTCCCGGTTGTTCAATCGGTCCAGCAGCTGGAGTACTATATCACGAGCAGTATGAAAAAGTTAATGGCGCCGCAGGAGCGGAAGGTCGCCTTTCTCCAGGGCCAGGGCGAACCGGTCATCGACAAGATGAACGACTTCCGGAAAGAACTCTCCAAACGGTATGCCGTAACGACTGTAAATGCAAGCACGAAACAAATTCCTTCCGATATTTCCGCGTTGATCGTCGCTTCGCCCAAGAACAGATTCACAGACCGGGAAAAGTACAATGTCGACCAGTTTATTATGCGCGGTGGGAAATGTGCGTTCTTCATGGATAATGTGTCCGTCGACAAGCAGATGCAGCAGGCGCGGGCGGCAGATCTGAATCTGGACGATATGTTCGACGCGTACGGATGGATAATCAATCCGGACCTCGTCGTTGACGGGCGGTGCCTCAACTTAACAGTGAGCTGGGACTCTTCGGGTTCGTCCAGTCCGACGGATGTGGCCTATCCGTTTTTCCCCATCGTTTCAGATTTTAGTCCGACCAACCTGACGGTCAAGGATTTATCGCCCGTAGCGTTTTCGTACCTGAGCTCGCTGGATGTTCGGCTGGCCGCGATTCGGGGCGTGGATGCGGAAGTGCTGCTCACGACTTCCACGCAGAGCAGACGGATGATGGGCGACGTCATCGCAATCGATCCCAAAGTTCCTCTGCCAATCGGTTCATTCTCCGAAGCGCATATTCTGGTAGCATCGGCTTTCGATGGATCATTCAAGAGCCTGTACGCGAAGCGACGCATTGCCATAGACGAAAAGACGCAGGCCTCCGGAGCGGATGAACCGCCTTTTGTCGCTGGCAGCCCGGCTACGCGCATCGTTGTTGTCGGGGACGGGGATTTTCTTGTCGATGATAATATTCATGGATACGGCAACGTGGCCTTCGGGTCAAGTCTTGTCGACTGGATGTTCGATGACATCGGCCTGAACTCGATCCGGTCGCGCGATCCCGAACCGAAACCGTTGAATGAAATATCCGAAGGCACCAAAATATTCTTCAAGTACCTCGATTTTGCAGCTCCCCCGGCCGTTATCGTGATTGCCGGTGTCTTGCGCCTGGTGAGGAAATCTGCGCGTCGAAAAAAGCATCAACAGAGCTTCTAATGAGGGAACCATGAAACGATCAATGTATATCTGGCTCGGGCTCCTTGTCGTTGTGCTCCTGGCGGCATATTATGTTATTCGCCCGATTGACCGCAAGGAAGAATCCTATCAGCTGCCCGACCTCAAACTCGCTCTTGACATCACAAAACTTGTGAAGGTCGAGATTGAGAGGAACAAGACTTATATACGGATGGAGCGAGTTCGCAACGTTTGGAAAGTCATGGATCCCGTGAATTTTGTTGTCGATGACGAAGCGATTTACCGGCTCCTGGAAGGAATGGCAAAGTTCAAGCTGACGGGTATCGTGTCGTCCAACCCGGAAAAGTACGGGATGTTCCAGGTCGATGATAAAGGAACAACGTTAACGATGACGTACGACGACAACCAGACAACCATGTTGATTGTTGGCAAAGCCGGGCCAACACCGAATCAAAGCTATGTGCGACCGGTGAATTCAAGCTCGGTGTATCTCGCCCGCGGGCTGTCCAGTTTCGTTGTGAACAAGGAATTGCGCGACTGGCGCCAGCGGACGATCTACCATACCGACCCGAACGTCATCAAATACTTCAAGCTCGAGAGCGATACCGGAAGCTTCGTCCTCCGCCGGGATGGCAAACGATGGCTCGCCAATAAGAAACCCGTTGCCACCCGCAATGTTAATCCGGTGTTGAACGCCCTTTCGTATGTTCGTGCGGAGGATTTCATCGACACCGCGTTAATCATCAACAGTCCGCGCGAGGTGCACGTGGAGCTGCGTCGCGCCCGAGCTCGTCCGCATGGATATTTACGGAGAGAGCGGCGCGCATGCACCGCACTATCTGAAGACTTCACTCTCCTCAACAATTTACGTGGTCAGCAATGCCATGGTACAGGATTTGAAAAAGCTGGCCAACCTCCTCGCCACACCAAAAGAAATTGTCACGCCGTCTCTCGGAGTACAACCCCGGCCTGCGGCGAAGGACACTGAAATATCTCCGGCGGCGCAGCGTGTGCTCGCCACGCTGGCGTCTCTCCAATCGATGAGCTCGACGACATCGTATTCGACGCAGGAAGAACAGGGTGAGCTTGTTATCCACACGTTCCAGAAGGGCCAAACTCTCGCCGACATTGCCAGGAAATACAAGGTGACAGTCGAGCAGATCATGAAGTGGAACCTTCTCAAAAGTGATGCGGTCAGGCCTGGGATGGACCTCTACATTTTCACGAAGAAAAAGAAGTAGTTGGTACGGGGGGGCGAACGGGCGTCGGAACTTCTTGCGGCTGCCGGCGTGTTCTTATATTGTGGTAGTACCTAACTCATATTCAATAATTCTTCAATAGAGTCTCCCGGAAGGAGGAACTTCCTATGAAGCGTGGATTTTTTGTTGTTCTTGTGGGATTTCTTGTTCTGTCGGTCTGCATGACCTTCGCACAGGACAAGATGAAAATGGGGAAAAAATCGAAGGACAAGGAGGTAACAGTCACCGGTGAAGTGGTCGATGTCGGATGCTATCTTCACCACGGCGCGAAAGGTGAGAAACACAAGGAGTGCGCCGAAGCATGTGCGAAGGCCGGAGGCCAACTAGGCATTCTGACTGACAAGGGCGATTTGTATCTTTCTGTTCTGCCGGATGATCACAGCACCGGCCCGAATGCGATTCTCATGGACCACATCGCGCAAAAAGTTGAAGCGACCGGGATCGTCCGTTCCAAAGGCGGCATTCGCGGTTTGATGATAACAAAGGTCGCGATCGCTAGCACGGAAAAGCCGTCGGAGGAAAATAAATAATACCATCTTTTAGGCCTAATTGGTTATGACGACCCCATTCCGCAGCCACGGGATGGGGTTTTTCTTGTAATTTTGACGAATTTTTCCTATCTTCTTCACACACTTTTTCCTTATTCAAGCGATCTTTGGTTTTCATTGTCTCGGGATCGTGATCCATGCTGATTTCATATGCAATCGCCATTCAGATGAACAACGGGTTGAAAGCCGGTATTATTGCCGCAGGTGAAGGACGTCGTCTCAGGTCCGAAGGTATCTCCCTTCCCAAACCGCTCGTGCCCGTCGATGGCGTTCCACTAATCGAACGGTTGCTGCAGTTGTTTGTCAGGCATGGGATCCGAGAAGTTGCTTGTATCGTCAATGAGTATTCGCCTGAAGTGAAACAGTTTGTCGAATCCAGGCGGTTCGGTATCCCGGTTCATTTTGTCGTAAAAACCACGCCGAGCTCAATGCACAGTCTCTTTGCTCTCTCGCCCTTTCTGAACGATGGGAGATTTCTTCTTACCACGGTAGACTCAATCTTCAGCGAAAACGAATTTGACCAATTTCTCAAGGCCGGACAGGAACGCACATCCGCCGACGGCGTCCTTGCTGTGACGAAGTTCGTTGATGACGAAAATCCGCTCTACGTCGAGCTCGACGGCTCAAACCGTATCGTGAGCTTCCGAAAATCGCAATCTGGACCGTGGGTCACCGGCGGTTTGTATATTTTCTCACCGAGGATTTTTCGGGAAAGTGAAACGGTGCTCCGTCAGGGTGTCGAACGGCTCAGGAATTTTCTGGGACATCTTCTGAAGCATGGCTACATTCTGGAGGGATTTCCTTTCTCGAAGATCGTCGATGTTGACCATGCACAGGATATCGTCACTGCGGAAAATCTCCTGAGGACGGCCTCATGACCATCATTCCACATCTGCTGCTGACGACGCTCGGGGTTCAAATCCTCGGTCTGGAAGGAAAGGACATCGTCCTGGCATACTCATTCGGTTATGGGGTCGATCTTCTGGATCACCCGATCAAACTTCCACTCTATCTTAAGAAGAACGGCAGAAGAAACGAGAAACACTATCACTGGCGAACACCACTCCAGGAGCCGGTCGCGCTGCTCTGGATCGTGCCGCTGTCATTCTATCTCGGGACGTTCGTCCCGGTGATTTTTTTCGTTTCGCACGTTTTCCTTGACTACTGCGTAAGCTATGAGAAGCGGCCTTTGTATCCCTTCAGCACGTATTCAACTGAAGGATTGTTCCCGAATTTCTCCGACACGGCAAAAGAGGTTTGGGTGTGCGCTTTCTGCGGAGCGTTGTGTTTGGCCTTTGGATATCAACAGTTAATGCATTCCATTGCCAGCCTTTTTTCGCGAGGGTGACGTGTGAATAAAAATTCGGATGGTATCCTGAGTGTTTTCATCACATTTGTACACGAGCGGCTCGGACTCTCGCCCAATCAGGTTTCCATGGCCACTCTTGTCGTAGGAGCAGTGGCAGCCATTCTTGTCGCGGGCGGCCATATTGAAGCCGGATTGGTTGCGCTTGCAATTTCGCAAGCCATCGACGGGATCGACGGCGGAATAGCGCGGCGCTACGGATTGGTATCCGCAAAAGGGAAGAAACTCGATACTGTGATCGACCGTGTCAATGAATTTATGATTTTCTTTGCGCTTGCATTTTCGGGTTTAGCGAGTTATCGCATGGCGGCGCTGGCGTTTGTAGCAATCCTTCTGGTCACGGCAGTTGAGCCGTTGTCGAAATTCGATCCGGGATTCAAACGATTCATGGTATATTTCGGATACCTTGCGACCGTCATATTTCACATCCGCGGCTTCGAGGTTGCCCTTCATGTGGTGTTCTGGGCGAATCTCATGGCTTTTATTGTTGGGACTATTCTAGTGGATTATCGATTGCAGGGGGAGATTGACGCCCAGGTGATCAGGCGCCGGGAATCAGAGCGCGCGTCCGGCATCGCTCCGCTCCCCGAAGACCCGCCATCATTGCTGTCGAGGGTATTCTCATGAACCTTAAGTTCGCCGGCATACGTCGCAAGACGGAATTCTCACCTAATCACGTTGTTAATGACCTCCTCATCATCAACCGGACGGCCGATGCGCTCAGGGAACTCGGGGGAGAGGTAACGATGTACGACGAGGGAGTGATTTCGGCGGAAGGTATCAAAGAGAGACTCATCTTTTCCATGGTGCAGGGGCCGATCGGGACAAACACCCTCGCGAAAATTGAAGAACGGGGGGCGTTTGCAATCAATTCGGCGAAGAGCGTGATGAATTGTTACCGCATCAACATGGTGAACCTGCTTCCGGCCGCCGGCGTGCCGTTCCCGAAAAGCGTGATTGTTCCGACTGACTCGGACATAAACGGAAAGGAGGCCGGCTTCAGTTCTTCCAAACTCTGGATCAAGAGGGGAGACGTGCATGCCGTCCACAAAGAAGACGTGACGCTGGCCGGTACCGACGACGAAGAACGAAATCTCCTGAAGGAATTCCACGAGCGGGGTATCACGAAGGCCATACTGCAGGACCATGTGGAAGGCGATACGGTGAAATTTTACGCGGTTCGTGAGTCGAATCTGTTTCACTGGTATTATCTGAATGGCGTGAATCACACGAAATTCGATGAACAGAAACTTCATGGGATCGCGATCGATTCCGCGGAGGTTCTCGGTTTGTTTGTCTTTGGCGGTGACGCAATTATCGGTCTCGATGGGAGCATTACGATCATTGATATCAACGACTGGCCCAGCTTTGCTCCGGTACGAGAGGAAGCGAGCCGGCACATTGCACAACTCATCTATCGAAAAGCGAAAGAACACTATCATGACTAAGACGATAACACGAAAAGCATCGATCCGGACGTCCATCCCCGGACCGAAATCGAAAGAGATTTTTGATTTTGAACAAAAGTATATTTCTCCCGGTATCCAGACGATCGCAACCCTCTCGCAAATCGTAACGGAGAAGGGAGATGGCTGCGTTGTCGAGGATGTTGACGGGAACCGTTACATTGATTTTTTTGCGGGCGTTGCCGTTGCAAGCCTGGGATACAACCATCCCCGCTACGTCAAAGCTCTCCACGAGCAGGTGTCGAAGATTCACGTCGGAAGCTTCACGTCGAATGTTCGCGCACAGTTGTCGAAATTGCTGGCGGACAATGCGGTTGGAGACCTCCGGCGAACGCAGTACTACAGCGGCGGCGCTGAAGCAGTGGAAGCAGCGCTGCGCCTTGCACGGTCATACACGAAAAAATCGGAAGTGATCGGGTTTTGGGGCGGATTCCATGGCAAGACGCTCGGAGTGCTCGGGTTAATTGGCGATGATTTCAAGCATCAGCTTGGTCCCTTGCCGTTCGGGGTGTACAATACACCGTATGCCGATTGCCGGCGGTGCCCGCTGAACGACACATTCCCGGAATGCAAATGGGCGTGCGTCGATTTCATCAAGAAAAAAATCAAAGCGGAAACGACGAACAATGTTGCCGCGATCATTGTCGAGCCGATTCAGGGGACGAACGGGAATGTGGTCCCGCCTCCGGGGTTCCTCAAAGAGCTCCGTCGTCTCGCCGACGAAATCGGCGCCGTGCTCATCGCCGATGAAATGATCACGGGCTTCGGCCGGACCGGCAAGATGTTCGGATGCCAGCACGATGACGTGGTCCCGGACATCATCACGATCGGAAAGAGTTTTGGAGGCGGTTATCCCATGACGGGCTTGATGTCGAGGGAGGAGATCATCTTCTCAAAACCGTTTGCGAACCCGAGCGGAAGCTCTTCAAGCTACGGCGGTAATCCACTGGCATCTGCAGCCGCATACGCAACTGTGAAAACAATTATCGAAGACCGGCTGGTTGAGAATTCCGCAAAGGTTGGGGAGTTGATGTTGAACAGGCTTATGAAGTTCAAAGAGAAGTTTCCATTTGTCGGCGATGTGCGGGGCAAGGGACTCCTCATCGGTGTCGAGCTGGTAAAGAACCGGGTCACGAAGGAGAAGCTCGACAAGCAGACCTGTCGCATGATATTTCACGAATGCCTCAAACGCGGGCTGATCGTGATGGGATACAATCCGGATATCCGCATCAATCCGCCGTTGATCATCGATGAGGCTACAGCCGACGAGGGAATCGAAATAATGAGCGAGGCTTTTAGCAGTGTCGCGGATAGAATCAACCTTTAAAGGACGCGACGTTGAGGAAACGATAGACATTTATTTCTATCGTCCACTCGGCTATGTCGTGGCGTTGGCCTGCAAAGGTCTGCGGGTGACGCCCAACGCCGTGACCCTTGCCAGCATCCTGATAGGAGTGGCCGGGGGACATTTGTTGTACTACCCCGATCTTGCTCTCAACGGGTGGGGTTTGCTCCTATGGGTGATAGCCGATGTTCTCGACAGCGCCGACGGTCAACTCGCCCGGATGACCGATCACAAATCCAAAGTCGGCCGGATTCTGGATGGATTGGCCACAAATATCATTTTCATAAGCATCTACGGGCATCTTTTTGCACGCGTTGTCGCTGCCGGAGGGTCTCCCTGGATCTTCATTCTTGTTCTTGCGAGCGCTTTCAGTCACTCGGTCCAGAGCGCTCTTGCCGATTGCTACCGCAATGCGTACCTCAAATTTGTGGTGGACCCGTCGAGGTCTGAGCTTGAGCGGTCGGCCGATATTCGGGCTGAATACCAATCGATTTCCTTCTCGCAACATCCTCTCCGAAAGTCCCTTTTGCGCATTTACCTCAACTACACGGTGGAACAAGAATTGTTGTCGCACAATTTTCAGGCACTGCGCAATCGGGTCGACGAAAAATTCGGCCATCATATTCCGGAATGGTTTTCCGACGAATACAGGCGCACGAATAAACCTCTCATCAAGTATTACGCGATGCTAACGACGAATACGCGGGTGATTATCATGACAGCGTGCGTTTTGATGAACCGGGTGCCATTGTACTTCTGGGGAGAAGTGATCGGGCTGAATGCATTGATGGTCATCGTGACGGTGTACCAGGAGAAGGTGAGCAAGATGCTCCTCCGGAGAATCGACAGGGGGACGGGAGCCGGGTGATGCTGCGGGGCGCGCTCATCGGACTCGGCAATATCGCGGTACGCGGTCACGTCCCTGCATATCTCACGGACAGGGAATTGGCTTCGAGCGGTGAACTTGTAGCTGTCATGGATACCGTTGAAGACAATCGCGGCAGGGCATCTCAATGTTTGCCGGGCGCCCGGTTTTACACTGACATCGCATCACTCTTTGAGCATGAGCGGCTCGATTTTGTCGATATATGCACGCCGCCTTCGACGCATTACGATTATATCCGTGCCTGCTCCTCCAGAGGTCTCCATATTCTGTGTGAAAAACCCTTGACGGAAAGCTACACGACTTCGGCTGAGGTGGCAAATGTGATTCGCGAGTCCAAGGTGGCGTTCGTCCCCTGTCATCAATACAAATATTCACCGCTGTGGAAATCAATCCGTGATAGCATATCATCGGGCGCAGTAGGCCGCGTGACGTTGGCCCAGTTCGACGTCTTCCGCCTGCAGGCAGACACCGGCAGTGAATCCTGGAACCCATCCTGGCGCACGAACAAAAACCATAGCGGCGGCGGGATTCTGGTCGATACGGGAGCACACTACTTTTATCTGGCACAGTTTTTCTTTGGAATGCCGGCACGGGTCTCGGCGCTGCTGCGGACGCTGAAACATCATGAATACGGAGTTGAAGATACTGCCGTGGTCACACTCGAATATGACGGGATGTTGATGTCTGTGAATCTTACATGGGCGGCAGGCCAGAGGGCAAACAGCGTTTCGATTGTCGGAACGGAGGGGCGTTTGGTCTATGATGGCGCAAAGCTCACGCTCACGAATACGAACGGTTCCAAGGATATCCCGATGCCGGACGTCTCGGATAAGCAGCAGTACATCCGGTGGTACGCATCATTGTTCAAGGAATTTATTCGAAGGGTTGAGGCAGGGGACACGAAAGATGATTTGCTGGTTGAGGCGTTAAACGTTATGAAGCTGCTCGACCTCAGCTATCGTGCTTCGGAGAACCGGGCGGTGATGCAATTGCCGTGAATCGATCTCTCGGGGCTATGAAGGCAATTCTCTTCGATTTCGGCGGAACGATCGATACCGACGGCGTTCACTGGAGCGAGAAATTCTGGGAAATCTATGGGCAGTTCAATATCCGGGTTCCGAAGCAGCATTTTGAGCGGGCATTCGTTCAGGCGGATGAAGAATTGTCGAAAGAAAGCCTCTCCCGGGCAACATTCCGTGAGATTCTCTTCAAGCAACTTTCAAAACAATTCCTTATTTTGAAGCTGGATGATGGCGAAGGCCTGCTTCGGTCGGTGACGGATGCATGTTACCGGGATGTCGGGAGCGTCGTGAACAACGCGAAGAATATCCTGCAGGAATTAGCGCGCTTTTACACCTTGGGATTGGTTTCAAATTTTTACGGCAACCTCGACGTCGTTTGTCGCGAATTCGGGTTGGAGAAATTCTTCAGCACAATGATAGATTCGACCGTCGTCGGGATCCGGAAGCCCGACCCCGGGATTTTCTCCTTCGCATTACGGCAGCTCGGGGTTAGCCCGCACGAATCATATGTCCTTGGCGATTCATACGAGCGGGACATCGTGCCATCAAAACAGCTCGGATGTTCCACTATCTGGCTGTGCGGCAAGAGCTGGAAGGTCACGCCGAAAACCGAAGCGGCGGATTTCACGATTCACCGGTTTGAAGAAGTGAAAACGATTGTACTCAGATAACGAAAGATGGATCTTATGCAAACCCGGAACACAATTCAAAAACCAAAAGGGAAACTTGGAGTTCTGATCGTCGGTATCGATGGAGCCGTTGCCACTACCTTTCTTTCGGGTGTGATGGCGGTGCGAACGGGAATAGCCCGGCCGATAGGATCGCTGACGCAGATGGGTACGATTCGCATCGGAAAACGCACGGCGCGTGAAGCTCCCATGGTCAAAGATTTCGTTGAGCTTGCCGGTCTCGACGACCTCGTTTTTGGCGGCTGGGATATTCGTAACGAAAACTGCTTCGATTCCGCCCTCGAGGCCGGTGTGTTGCATCGCGGGCATCTGGACAAAATCAAGAAAGAGCTTCAGGCGCTTCGCCCGATGAAAGCCGTGTTCGATCAGTTTTACGTGAAGCGCCTCAAAGGAACGCACGTAAAGAAAGGGAAGACCAAGTTCGATTTGATGGAACAATTGCGCGATGACATCCGGTCGTTCAAGCGCGACAACAAACTTGACCGCTGCGTGCTCATCTGGTGCGGAAGCACGGAAACCTTCATCAGCCTCAACGGCGTCCATAAGAGCGTCAAGAAATTCGAAGAAGGGATGAAAAACAACCATATCCATGTTTCACCCAGCATGTTGTATGCATACGCCGCGCTGATGGAGGGTGTTCCATTTGCAAACGGAGCACCCAACCTGACCGTTGATATGGCTGCCATGTTGGAGCTTGCAAAGAAAAAGGGAGTGCCGATTGCAGGAAAAGATTTCAAAACCGGTCAGACACTCCTCAAAACCGTCATCGCCCCCATGCTGAAAGCTAGATCGCTCGGGCTCAGCGGGTGGTTTTCAAGTAACATTCTCGGCAATCGCGACGGGGAAGTGCTCGACGACCCGGGTTCGTTCAAGACGAAGGAAGAGAGCAAGCTGTCCGTGCTCGAAGGAATCCTTCAGCCGGATCTGTATCCCGAGCTCTACAAGAATTACTATCACAAGGTTCGCATCAATTATTATCCTCCGCGCGGTGACAACAAGGAAAGCTGGGACAATATCGATATTTTTGGCTGGCTCGGCTATCCCATGCAGGTAAAGATCAATTTCCTGTGTCGTGATTCGATTCTCGCGGCGCCTATTGTGCTCGACCTCGTGTTATTCATGGACCTGGCACAGCGCGCCGGCATGAAGGGAGTCCAGGAATGGCTTTCATTCTATTTCAAAAGCCCGATGTGCGCCCCTGAGTTGTATCCGGAGCACGACCTGTTTATCCAATTGATGAAGCTCAAGAATACCCTGCGGCATCTCAAGGGCGAAGAGATGATCACCCATCTGGGGCTGGAGTACTACGATTGATTCTTGATCCGGCCACTGACGTAAAGCGGCGGTACGTCAAACGAATCCACGCACTTTTCTTCACATCCACTTCTCCCGATAGGAGGAAAAAGCATGACACCCCGAACTGAACATGATGTAAGGCAGGACGAACAACTTGAACGGCTTATGGACGTCCAGCAGGACGTTCTGGCGGGTCTTCCGCATCATGGCCGAGTTTGTGGAAGGCTTTTCCACACTTTCGAAACTGGGCCCGTGCGTATCGATTTTCGGGTCGGCTCGCGTTAAGCCGAACACACCGTATTATCGCCTCGCGAAGTCCGTGGCGAAGGAATTTGCCAAAGCAGGATACGGGGTGATCTCCGGCGGCGGTCCCGGTGTGATGGAGGCGGCAAATCGCGGGGCCCGTGAAGCAGCGAGCGCGTCGGCCGGCCTCGCGATCGACCTGCCGTTCGAAGAGAAGGCGAACCCGTATATCGATCCCGACAAGCTTATCAAGTTCAGACACTTCTATGTCCGGAAAGTGATGTTTGTGAAGTACGCGCAGGGTTTCATTGTGCTCCCCGGCGGTTTTGGAACCATGGATGAAATGTTCGAAGCCATCACGTTGATTCAAACCCGGAAAATCACTCCTTTTCCCGTCGTGCTCATGGGACATGAGTACTGGGACGGATTGGTTTCGTGGATGAAGACAACGATGATATCCGGCGGAATGATCTCAAAAACAGATCTTGACTTTTTTTCGATTACCGACGACCCCAAGACGGCAGTCGCCCTCGTACAGAAATTCTACAAGAAAGCGGAACACGGCCCCAATTTCTAACAGTTACCCTTCTGATCCCGGGCGATCTGAAAAATTCGGGCGTATGGCCTTTTCCGATTGCCTATGAAACAGTTCTCCGGTATATCATGCCTCTGAAACCCTGGAAGAAACTCCGGCAGGTCTTCGAGTTGAAGAATCCCTGGTGGACGTACCGGAAGGATGAACTGCTCCTGCCGACCGGAAAGCAGGGCGAGTACCACCTTGTCCATACTAACGGCTCGAGCATGATTATTCCCTTCCTCGACGACGGGAAAATGGTTCTCGTGAACCAGTTTCGCTATCTCGCGGGCAGGGAAAGCGTGGAGTTCCCCTGTGGCGCAGTCAAGGAGGGATCCAGCTATGAACAAACCGCGGCTGAGGAACTCGCGGAAGAGACTGGTTTTCAGGCGAGGGATCTGAAATGGATAGCGGAATTCAACCCGTATAATGGAGTGACCGATGAGACGTGCAGGGTCTTCGCTGCACGAAATCTCTACCCGGTCGAAGCGACACCCGATGAGACGGAAGAACTTGAACACGTTCATATTTCCGTCGAAGAATTTGAGCGCATGGTTCATTCGGGAGAAATCTGGGACGGTATGACACTCGCGGCGTGGGCGCTGGCAAAAGGCAAAATCCTCCCATGAGATATGCGAAGGCAGATATGCGACACGCGGCGCTGGCTGCCATAGTCTTTTCCATGCTCATTGCACCGGGCGATGCGCTTCATGCCCAGAGAGTTCGCGTCGGTGCGGAAGTTTTGATTGAAAAGCACGTCGTCCTCCTGGCCGGCAAGAACGTCGGCGTTATTTGTAACCAAACTTCCGTCCTGCCGGCCGGCCCATACCTTGTCGATACGCTCTTACATCTCGGCATCCACGTTACAACCCTGTTCAGTCCTGAACACGGTATTCGGGGATCTGTGCCCGCCGGTGAAACCGTCGGGAATGAGATTGACCCGAAGTGTCAGCTTCCGGTTTATTCGCTCTTCGGTAAAACACAGAAGCCGACCCCGGACATGCTCAAGAATGTGGATGTTCTTGTGTTCGACCTGCAGGATGTCGGGGCGCGATTTTATACGTACGCAAGCACGATGGCACTCGCGATGTCGGCGGCGGCAGAAAATGGGAAGCCGTTCATTGTGCTCGACAGGCCGAACCCGATAAACGGCGTTGATGTTGAGGGCCCAATTCTGGATACCGCATTTCGGTCGTTCGTCGGCATGTTTCCCATCCCGATCCGGCATGGCATGACGCTCGGTGAACTTGCAAAGATGATTGTGGGAGAACATTGGCTCGGCGAGAAGCTGCATCCCGAACTGACGGTGATTCCCATGGAGGGATGGAACCGGTGGATGTGGTATGATGATACGAAGTTGCCATGGGTGCCGCCGTCGCCGAATATAAAGACGTTGCGTGCCGCGACCGTCTATCCGGGGACATGCCTTTTCGAAGGAACAAATGTCAGTGAGGGCCGCGGAACGGAGCATCCGTTTGAGTACGTCGGCGCTCCATGGATCGATGGGGACAGCCTTGCCTCGGGGATGAACGATGCCGGGCTTTCCGGAGTTCATTTCGAGCCGATTCGTTTTGTTCCAGACTCCGATTCCGTTGCAGCGCCGAATCCAAAATACAGTCAAGAAAAGTGCGGGGGAGTTTACCTTCACGTCACTGACCGTTCCCGGTTTCACCCGGTGGAAGCTGGACTGAAATTGATAGGCCAGATTGCAAAAATGTATCGCCCGAAACTAATTACGCGACAGGGTGTATTCCACCGTTTGCTGGGCGTCATGATGGTGACAGGTAGCACCGGCCAATTGACGTTCTGATCAAGCTCTTCTATCGCCTAAGAACCGAGACTTCCGGGATTTCGAAACCAGGAGGCGGAGATATCTGCTGTACTGAGAGAAGAGCACTGAGAGCCACGAAAGGGGAAAATTTGACTTTCTCATAAACATTTGATACGTTCCATCGTGGCTATTGGGGGCATAATGTAGGCTGGGGTTATTGAGATGCTTATCATTGGAGCTTCAAGTCCTTTGAAGACCCGCGTGTACCGATGAATCGGTATGCTGCGGGTTTTGCATTTATTCGAGACGTAATGCCGTTTTCGAACAATCAGGCGGGGTAATGTCAAGTATTGTGTGTAAAATATTTTTAGAAGTCCGAGATAGGCTTAGTCATCCATCCTTCGTTTAACATCTTGGCCAGTGCGAACATGATGCGCTGGCAGCTTTCTTCTGTTGGAAAGGTTTCCATAATCTTCACTCGCCTTCGAAACTCTTTGAACGCTCGCTCGATGACATTGGTTGATCGAATGAGTATCCAATGCCTGAATGGGAGCTTGTAGAACGAAAGAAGTTCTTCGATGTCCCTCTCAATGCACTCTACAGCCTTGGGTGCTTCCTTGGACCAACGTTCCTTGAAAGCCTGGTATAAGGCCCGCGCTTCTTGTTCGTTCGGTGCGTAGAATATCCGTTTCACCTCTGCCGGCACGACAGCTCTCAGGGACCAGGGTGTGCCACCGGTCGTGTTCCAGAGCTTATGGACGATGCAGCGTTGGATGGGAACTTCTGGCAAAAGATTCGACAGCGCGCTCTTTATTCCCTTGCTGCCATCGATTGTCACCAACGCCAAATCTTCCTGTCGCATGCCGCGTTGAATAAGTTGCCTCAGAAGAAGATCCCAGCTCGCACTGGATTCAGTCCCACCTAAGACGAAGCCTAAGAACTCTTTCTTCCCTTCGTTCGTGATTCCGATCGCACAAAGTAGCATCTCCTTGGATATCCACTTCCTGCGCAGTTTTAACGCAATTCCATCCAGAAACAAATACCGGATCGGAGTGGTAATCGGACGGTTCATCCACCGAAGAAAATCTTCCTTCAGATGCCCGTTAAAGGCTGAAACCGCTGCCGGACTGAACTGTTTTCCCCAGATCGCCTTCGACAGCTTTCCTACTTTCCTGGTACTGACTCCTCGCAGGAACATCTCGGAAATCAGTTGCACGACCTTCTTTTGGACCCGTTGCCACCTGCCGAGGAATGAAGGCATGAAGTTCCCCTCGCGTGCCCGAGGGATAGGAAAATCAACCAGTGTCCCAAGTTCAGTTACCAGATCACGGGGCCGGGAGCCATTGCGGTAGTCTTGCCGCTCATCGCTACGCTTGTACGGATCAGCACCAACAAATAAACGGAACTCAGTCTCTGCCGCTTGAATGAATGCTTCTCTCACCTTCGATCGTACCTGTCCAATCAGATGCTCAAGCACTTCGTGCGGACTACCCATCGCTACACCCGCTACCTGCTCCTCCGCCGTCAATTCCTCCGATTGCACTTGATTTTGTCCGATTTTTTTCTGCTTCTTCTTGCATGGCTTATCTCCAGTAATTCATTGTTTGTAATCTGTGAATTATTTCCAACTGGATGATAAGCCTTTTCTTTTCCTTCTTCAAACAATTTTACACACTGTATAATATACTACCATCAGGCGGAATAGAATTTTCGGGGCAATACCGATATGAAAAAAATCCTTCCAGTCGTATTGTTGTTGTTACTCGCTTCTGCTTGCCACAACGACAACGGGCCATGCCTCAGCTGTCCGCCGCCGTATACGCAGAGTATCCTCCTCGATACCCTGAGTATTGAACCGACTGCTGTTGTCTTCCAGATTAGTACCAGGGATTCAACGCACTTGGGTGTTGTTCAATTGTATCGCGATAGCCTTACAGTGTTCTCCAAAACGATTCTAAGCACTGACACGACGATAATTGACACGGCACTTCTGCCGGCGCACCACTATCGCTACAAAGTGTATCGACTCACGCGCAGCACTCCAATTGATTCGAGCGCGACAGTCGTTCTCACTACGATGGACACAACAAGCCACAACTTTACGTGGGAGATTGACACGCTCGGTGATGGGGCCTCAAGCGTGCTCAATGATGTGGCCATCATAAACGATACGCTAGTGTACGCTGCAGGAGGAATTTACAAACAAGATTCCACGGGGCAGTTCGAGGCAGATCCATACAACCTTGCACGGTGGAATGGATACGCATGGATGCTCGAGAGAATCTACTATCCATACCAAGGAAATAATTCCATCGCACCGATTCATTCGATATATGCCTTCTCCACAACCGATATCTGGGTTGGAACAAACCAGCCCATGCACTGGAACGGAATAAGTTGGCAGACGTTTGATCTGGGCAGCGACGTATGGAACGGATGGATCAACAAGATATGGGGATCATCAAGCATGAATCTGTACATAGTTGGCGTTTCTGGTGCTATGGCTCACTATGATGGAAGTACATGGCAAAAGATGGAAAGTGGGACGACATTGGATATACAAGACATCTGGGGAGCACAAGATGAAACTGGTGCGTGGGAAATCCTCGCCGTTGCCGGCAACTATGTAGTCAGTAATGACAGAAGAATCCTGCAGATCTTTGGGTCCACCGCGACGCCCTTGTCAGACAGCGGAATAGGCTGGTCGCTGAGCGGACTCTGGTTTTCTGCAGACAAGTATTATTGGGTAGTGGGAGATGGTATATGGTCGAAACCTTACAGTCTCAATGCATCACGTTGGGTGAGTGTTCCCAATACACTTTCGAACTTTATGACATTTAAGATCAGCGGCACGGACATCAACAACGTATTTTTCTGCGGAGCTTATGGTGATTTGCTTCACTTCAACGGGATTTCATGGGTGGATTACAGGTCACAAACAAAAATTGGGGACGGTGCTTACTATGGAATTGCAGCCAAGGGAAACATTGTCATCGCAGTGGGCGAGGATAATCCACGTGCCGTCGTGGCAATAGGGAGAAACATCGAAAGGAGGTAAAACCTCAAAGGACGCAAATAAAAAACCCGTCCCAGTGTTCATACCACTGAGACGGGAAACGATGCAAACAAATTGGTTGTCGATAGTCAGGAGTGTCTCGTCAACAGACTCCTAAATGCCATGTTGTTTGCTACCGTAATATAACAATAATCCAATGATTCTCCACAATATCTATTACGGAGAAAATTAGCCATGAAATCGAAATGTGTTGTTACAATACTCTTAATCGTATTGACCATCGTCGCTATGAGGGATTGCCTCTTTGCCCAGGGCATCTCCTGCAACTTGAGGGCGACCTGCCCGCAAGCGGCGCGTTGGGCAAATGACACGCGTTCTGTGGTCCTCATAGCAAACGAGGTTAGTGGTGAAACGGGCACTGGTGTACTCTTGAACGATGTCAGGCAAGACAAGAAGCTTTATGTCCTTACAGCGGGTCACTTATATTATGATGCTCCGACAAATGAAATGACGTTCTTTTTCCGAGACACCCAAAGTTGTGGCGACACCAGCACGCAGTACTATAACTATGGTCACCCGCTCTTCGGTGCTTGGCTCCGCGCATCCTCCCCGACCACCGAACTTGATTTTGCACTCTTTGAGCTCTATGATACGCTTGATCCTTCTTGGAATGTGTACTACAGCGGTTGGAGCGCTTTGGATGCTTTTTCGGACTCCTGTGCGCTAATCCATCATCCATTAGGGAGACCGACAGTGATCGCTATCTATAACGGTACCCCTACCTCAGGACAGCCCATCACTTTTCCCCCCACGTATGTGTCAAATGGGTTTTGGTATGTCGAGCAATTTGACGTAGGAGCGACAGATTCCGGGTCATCCGGTGGACCGCTTTTTGATAATCAGCACCACGTGGGGGGAACGTTATCCGTGATCACGTCGACTGGGTGCGGTACTTTGGCGGACAATGCCTACTTCACGAAGTTCTCCAAGGCATGGAATTATCATTTGGGCGATCCTGCTCATTCGCTTCAACCCTGGCTCGACCCGGACAACAGCGGTGCTCTTGTCCTTGATGGTTTCGACCCCGATTCTGTAACTTCAGTCGTTATCGACCAGAAGCTTTCCAATAATAACTCTGCAGATTCTGTGTGGCGCTGGCTGCGGCCGCAAGGGGCGTTCATCAAGTTAGCAGCTCCCGACACATCACAGCTCACCTTCAATACAACGGAAACTTATCATGCTACACATAATATCGTTTCCGGACAAAAGTACCTTAACTGGGCCAACCACACAGATGTGACGAACCTCGATACTATTAATATAACGCGAACAACTCCGCCCAGCACAGCACAACTTGGCACCACCTACTCGGGTGTCGTCATTAAGAGCGAGTTCATTGATGCACCGAGTCTCAACGCCGGCCCGGTCGGGTTCAATGACCCTTGGTTCATTGATTATGCTGACCCAGCGTATGGGTACAGCCTGCGCAACCGCGGACAAAATGGCGCGTTATGGTACGACACGCTTACTTCGCCTTTCAATCCCAACACCAACTCCGCTGGCTCTGGGTCTCAATACAAAGGCGTGTTTTTGAATCAAGGCGGAAATCTACCCAACCTTACACCACCATACTACTCAGTTCGTGTGCCGTATACACAAACAATTGGGAGCTATCAAAACTGCAATTTCGTTACATGGGTTGCCACTGCGAGTAGTCCCGCGCAATTCCAAGGTGCTTCTAGTAGCTGGACACCGGTTGTGTTCAGGAGTTCAACCGACACTTTGAAAGCTCGATACAAAGAAGCCCTCTACTCATCGACCCCAGTTTCCCTGGGCAGCCAACCAAAAATTGCTCACGTGAATGGAGCGCCATACGTGATGGCCTATGAATCAGGGGGTGATATATTCTTCACGTATTCAACGGATGGCAGCACATGGAGTCAGGAAATCATGTTGAGCAGTGTTGATTTCGTCTGAAGTTGCCCAATATTCCGCGCCAAATTGCCCACCCGAAGTTAGTCATTTATTTATACTTTTCAAACGGAAGCTCTTCCCGCTGATCAGGAACGGATAGGAGTGATGCAGTAACCGGTCCAAGATCGCTGCGGCTACGACTTCATCGTTAAAGATCTCTCCCCACTGCTCGAACGGTTTATTGGAGGTCACGATGATGGATCCTTTCTCGTACCGCTTGGATACAAGCTGGAAGAAGAGCTTCGCAGTTTGTTTCGTCAGGGAGAGATACCCGAGCTCATCGATGATCAACAGATCAATCCGGGTCATGATATTGAGCATTTTGTTCAGGCGGCCGGAGACCTCAGCGGCTGCCAGTTCCTGCGTCAGTTGCTCGGCGGTGTAGAACAGCACGCGCTTGCGGGCCTGCGCGGCCTTCAGCCCCAGGCTGATGGCAAGATGTGTTTTGCCGACCCCCGGAGCTCCGATGAACAGTATATTCTTTGCCGTGTTCATGAACTCCAGCGTGGCCAGCTCCCGGATCAGCTTCTCGTTGATCTTCGGCTGGAAGGTGAAGTCAAACTCCTCCAGGCGCTTGACTTGCGGGAAGCACGCACGCTGGGTCTTCGCATTGACTGAGCGTTCAATCTTCGAGAGCACCTGCTGCTCCAGCAGCCGGTGCAGGTAGTCCTGATACGAGAGCTTCGTGTTCGCCGCGTTCTCCGCCTCCTGCAAATAGATCTCCCTGATCCTGTGCAGCGAGAGCATCTTCAGGTAACTCTCGATCTGTGTCTGTTCCATGGATAGTATCTCCTTGTGGTTGTTCTGGTAGTTTGTACTCACTCAGATCCCGCGTGACGGGCTCCTTTGTGAGGTGGTAGTGCAATGGCTCATGCGGCAGAGTCACACTCTGCCGGAAGTTCTTCTCAAGGAAGCCTGAGATGAACGTGGCATTGAAGACGTTATATTCTATGCACACATTTATTGCTTTGAGCATGTCCTCGTTCTGGTAGAGCTTGGCAAGCTCCAGGATCCGGTAGAGATGCGACTTTGCGTTGGTGCGTTTTTGCGCTTGGAGCTTTTCCACGAACAGTTCGTTGCCCGGAAAGGCCTCAGAGAACAACTCCCGCAGACGATCGAAGCTCCCGGTCCTGTCACTGCTGGTGCGGTAGTGAGCCTTCTCCATCACAACAGAACCCTTTACCGTCGCTAAAACGTGTCTGGCAATGAGTTTGTTGGCCCCTGAGTATACCTCGAGAGAGTATCCCCGGCTGGCCTTTACCCAGACCTCCTTGCCGGCAAAATACCACGGCACACTATAGCGGCTGCCCCCGAACGACAGAAGGCAGTCCGATGTGACCTTCCTGATCTCTTCCTTGATGCCAACGTACCTGGTCGCCGGAAGCGGCAAGAACACCTCGCGATCCTTCGCCATGAGCTCTTCCGGTGTGGCCTTGGTGACCGAGTGCTTTGTTGTCGCCACTCTGTCCTGAAAGGCCTTGAGCTTCTTCCTAAAGTCCTCGAAGTCCACGAACTCCCCACCGGCGATAAAATGATCCTCCAGATACTGAAAGGGTTTTTCCACCTTCCCCTTGCTCCAGGGATGACCGGGAAGAGACCGTGTGGGCTCAAAGCCGTAATGAGCACAAAAGTGCAGATACCGCGGGTTCCACTGAAAGTTGTTCTTCGAAGCATTCTGAACAAACGCCTTTGCGTTGTCGGTCTGGATACGGGAAGGTACACCACCGGACTCTATGATGCCGTTCTCCATTGCTTCAAGGATTGAACCCTGTGTGTCCGACAGAGATCCGTCGAAGATCTGACACCGGCTGAACGCATTGATGTAGGAAAATGCTATCACTTCCGCCAGAACTCCTCCCAAAACCACTGTGTACGGGCTCCAGTCAAATTGCGACTGTTCACCCGGGGCTGTCTCGTACGGAGTATAATGCTTCTGAGACTCGATCTTGATCCTCTTCAGGTATGCGTAAAACGCCGTCTTACCGCCGCGATAGCCTTTGGACCGTATCTCCTGGAAGATCCTCGACCCCCGGAAGTGTTTCACGTTCGCCATCTCGAAGATCACGTCCTTCAGCGGCCTGAGTTTCTCATTCTCCCTGACCGACCTCTCAGGCGGACTCTCCCGCTCCAGCGCACTCTTGGCCGTGTGATGACTGATACCGAGTACTTCTCCGATCGCCCGGAGGCTCATCGTCGGGTTCTTGGCCCTCAAATGCTTGATTGTCACCCAGTCTTCCATGGTAATCACTTTCCTTGCTCCTGTCCGAATGTGAGAACAAGTCTCCCTTCGGGGAGCAATATCTGTAGATCTTCTTTAAATAGGTTTGGTAGGGAAAAACCAGCAGCCCTGCTGCTTTTTCACCCTACGGTGTGGGCAATTTCAGGCGGAAAAATGGGCAGTTTCAAAGCGGAAAAAACAACCGCAGACGCAAACGCTTGGGAGTTACCAGAACTGCAGTTTCTTTGGGTGGACGGCCACTGCGAGCAATCCTGCACTATTCCAAAATTCTTCAAGCAACCAAACGCCAGTGATTTTCAAAAGCGCGAATGATACGCTGAAGGCATGGTACAAAGGGCATCTTCTTTCTACGACTTCCACCGCAACGGGTTCAAATGGCCAGCAGAAAATCATGACTGTCTCTTATTATGGATTTCGTGAATATTATGCGGTTTATGAGAGCGGTAGAGAAATATGGTATACGAGTTCCGCAGACGGGATTGCCTGGAATCCGGAAAGTAGGTTGAGCGATGGCACTGCCTTAAGCTACAATCCATCCTTGAACTGTTACTATTTGGGTTCCGATTTGAATATCGAAGTCGTGTGGGCTACAAGGCCGAGGGTTCTAAACGCACAAGCGAATGCAATATATAGCCATTTCTATTCAGGCATTTGGCAACCGGAAGTGGTCCTAAACGTTGACACCTTTGAAACAAACACAAAACCAGTCGTTAGCCACGGGTGGCTCGCATTGAACATGGGAAACCCGAGTCGACTGCAGGTTTTTAAACTTGGAAGCGGTGTGTGGCACGAATGCCAGCCGGGTCCCCCGGGGAGCAACGCTCACGCATCTAATCCTTCAATACTTGCAAACGATACCACTTGCTGTCTGGTTTTTCATGATTCATCCGCTGGTTTGATTCTATATAACAGCATCAGTGTTACCAATTTCACTACTTGGGCGACTGTATGGAACAATTACAATAATAGTGACACGATAAGCAGCGGGTCCGGCCACACGGGAAATGGTTTCCCGAGCATTGCTGGAGATAATAGCACTCATGGAAATATCTACGTCGCATGGCAGGGGATGAATTCATTATCCGGACAAAAAGAGATCGTTGTTCGAAGAAGGTCGAACAATGCCTGGGAGGGGAGCTTCACATCTTTCAACGCGGGATTATCTTGTCCAACCCTGCCTGATTTCTCCAATCCCGTTATACGCGCATTAGGAAGCTCCCGGATGGGAATAGTCTGGAATTCCAGCGACAATAAACTCTGGGCTGCACGCTACGTCTATGAGAATTCTGCTTGGAAATGGAAAACCTACCTGGCAAACGTGTCAGGTGTGGGCTATCCAACACTCGCCTCACAGATAGATAGTTCGACTCTGAGAGGGTTCTACACGTCTATCTCAGGCCCTCCCTATCCAGTCGATTCATTTAGTGTCTCCCCATCTGCCTTCATCCCTAGTGGGCCAAGCCTCCAGTCACCTCAGAGTGGCGCACAAGTGAGCAAGAGTTTGACAGTCACGTGGAATTGCACGTTTGGTGCTTCGAGTTATTCGCTGCAAGTTGCAACAGACAGTAACTTCAGCTACCTCACCACGAACGACTCAAATATCACTGCGACACAGCGTTCCCCAACATTGAATTATTCAACCCAATACTGGTGGCATGTCAAGGCGAAGGATTTCAATGGAACAAGTGCCTGGTCGCAACGATGGACCTTTACGACCCAACCTCCGGCACCTGCCGTTCCCCAGCTTGTGTCCCCATCGAACGGCGCGACGAACGTAAGTATCGGCACGCTGGTGACATGGTCCGATACCTCTATTGTTAACGGATATGAGTTGCAAGTCTCGACGAACTCGAATTTTACCGCCATCACGACTGATCAGTCTGGTATTAGTGGGACACAGTGGTATCCATCCTTACCCTATTATTCTACACAATATTGGTGGCGAGTAGATGCCAGTAATCTCAACGGAACGAGCGCTTGGTCGTCGGTGTGGAGCTTCACGACCCAAGCCAATAGCGGCGGCGGGGGCGGATGTTGCCCGTACATATATGTCCAGGGTGACACTTCGCTTAATGAGGAAAACAATGTCCTCCCGCAGAGTGAAGATCCGGGCAATAAAGGAAAAGATGTCAGCGATTATTACAAATTGCTCAAGCCGCCGACGGCTAAGAATGGTCACTATGAATTGGATCTGAAGGAGTTTGAGCATGAACGCTCGTTCCTGGATCAGCTGCAATTGATTGCCGTCGATCATCCGTCAACCGACAGCATCGCCGTCTCTTCGGATGGCAGCATCATCCAATACCGTACTCCATTCCGATTGGCGGACATACTATCCGGTGATACGACTCTGATGTACATATTCAACTGGATGGATGGTATTACGTATGGGGCAGGCAATGGAAAGCACTTCAATCTTAAAGTCAAAGAAAACTCCGATGCATTTACAACCTTTTCTAACGCGGCGCACGGAGGTGTGCTCATAGGGGGCTGGGTGGAGCACGGTTACACCGGGCAATCGGTATGTCAGCCAAAAACGCAAAAGGTTGGTTCTGCATCCAGCGGGGGCGGACCATCTGTCATTGAAGGTGGATTACAGTCATTTACTTTCCGTGAACGCCCGACCCTGGTATATGTTCCGCTTAAAGAACTGAAGGACACCGTTGCGATAGATGTCGGAGAAAAGATCCAGATCGATTACCTGAATCTTGCAATTCAGGTTTCCGATAACTACTCGACTCAAGACCTTGGGTTGGTATCCGCAGTGCATTCGAGACAAGGAAGCGTTACGTCAGCTCTAGCGAACGCAGACGGAAGTTACGCAACACTTGTGCCGGGAGAATCGATACGATTACAGTTCTCCGCGCCTCCGCTTGACCCGACATTAACGAGAAGTTTCATTCTTGTCTCCCGTGGACATTATGAACACCTCGCGGACGCTTCGGCAATCGAAAAGCCGAAAACCTTCTTGCTGGGCCAGAATTATCCGAATCCATTTAACCCGACAACGACCATGGACTATCAGCTTGCTTCACCTGGTTATGTCAGCGTGGTCGTATACAACATTCTGGGAGAAGAGGTTGCTCGGCTTGTTCAAACTCAGCAAGACGCGGGCTATTACAGTACTGCCTGGAATGCTGTGGCTTCGCCAAGCGGAATCTACTACGTGAGAATGACAGTTTCAGATCAATCAGGCAAGCAACTGTACGCGACGACGAAGAAGCTCGTATTAATGAAGTAATATCTCGTCGAAGCGGGAAGTAAAGATCAAAGCCCGGCTATTCCTAGTCGGGCTTTTTTTATCAAAATCTGTGCGATAAGAGGACGGTCGCATGACGCGTCTCCATTTCGTTGACATTCTTGCAATTTTTGCGTATATTTTTCTCTGATTTGGATACAGCAGCTAATCGTAACATACATGCCCTCTGAAAACACTCAACATCGCACCGGGAAAGAACGCACGACGTTCATTCTGGTTCCGGGCGGCGAATCCAGGCAAACGCGGTCGATTACCATGGGCAAAGCTGCCATCGTGAGCACCTTGCTCTTCGCCCTGCTGCTGGTCGTAGGCTTGACGCTCCTGGTCATTGTCTATACGCCGGTGGGATCGATGCTGCCTATTCCCAACCCCGAGCTTGAGAACAAGTACGGAAGGCGCATCGTTGAAATTCAGGAACAGCTGCGTTCACTCACCACTGAAATGGTCGTGATTCAGGAATACAATCTCCGGCTCAGAAAAGTTTTGGGTGAAAATGTCACGAGTGCGGAGAGCAGTTACAAGGCGCTCGGAAGCGCGGGCGCGCTAAAACCGTTGGCTCAGATCTCAAAAGATTCATTGGCGAACATAAAAGATCTTGCGAGGCGTCAGGATGCCGCAGTTTCCGACCAGTTACTGAGCGCTTCAAGTGCAGTCGTGTCTCCGGCACATGATCGTCAGGCAGAATTCAAGAACTCCGACAATTTTCCGCTGACTCTGCCGACACTCGGTTATTTCACGCGAGAGTACTCGACTGCGCAGGGTCATCTGGGCGTTGACATTGCGGGCAAGGAAGGCAGCCCCGTCGTTGCGGCCGCAGCCGGCAAGGTTGTTTTCGCCGATTGGACGTACGATTATGGATACCAAATGATCGTTGCGCACGGAGAAGGATATATGACGGTCTATAAACACAATCAAGCGCTGCTGAAGACCGTTGGATCGGTTGTGAAACGCGGTGAAATGATCGCTTTACTCGGGAACACGGGCTGGACAAGCCGGGGTCCGCATCTGCATTTTGAAGTCTGGCAGAATGGTACTGCGCTGGATCCGAACAATTATTTGATAACATCACAGTAGAGGAGCAAGGTGTATTGTGAAAAGCGAAGCGAGTAACGAGTTGAATCTCATTGGGGCGGGAACAGTCTTCGAGGGAAAACTTCGTACGCCCGGCAGTATCCGGGTCGACGGCCGCGTCGTGGGAGAGATAACTGCCGCCCAGAACGTTTCCATCGGCGGTTCGGGTGATATAGAAGGTAATGTGTCGGCAAAAAACGTGACCGTCGGCGGCAAGATGAAGGGAACGATCCTGGCGCAGGAAAAGCTGGTGTTTGAAACCCGTGCAGTAATTCGCGGAGACATCCGGGCATCGAAACTCGTGATCGATGAAGGCGCACTGTTTGACGGGAAATGCGTCATGTCGGAGGCGAAACAGACGGCAAGCGTGGTGGAATTGAAACCCGAAACGCGGCGAGCCGAAGACCGGTAGCACTTCATGGTTCCCCAGGGGCGAAATGATCTGCGCTCGGGTACGGAGCCGTCGACGGATGAGAAGAAGACTGACGGGGAACTAGGAGCTTTCCCGAAGGCTTTCCGCATTGCCGGACCTCTCTTTGGTCTTGGAATTCAGCTTGCAGCAGCAGTTGTCGTAATGTTTTTCGTCGGGCGCTGGCTTGATGGCCGATGGGGAACGACGCCCTGGATGATGCTCGCCGGTATAATGGTGGGCGCTGCTGCCGGATTCTATCAGTTCATCAAAACAGTGAATGATGTAAATAAGCGAGAGTCGGAGAAAACGAACACGATCAACCCGTGAAAATTGACTGGTCATTTCCAAGACAGATTGCACTAGCCCTGCTGGTGATGCTCGCGCTCAGTGCGTATCCGTTGATGAAGTATGGATCCGAAGAAGTTGTCCACGCATCGCTGCTGGGGGGGATACTCGCAACGCTCAATGTGTTGTTTGGATTTGCCGCCATCGAGTATTCATTCGATAAATCGACGACGACATTCTTCAAATTTGTCCTGGGCGGGATGGGGCTTCGGTTATTGGTGCTGGGATCCCTGATCGTACTGCTCGTAGAAGTGTTCCATGTCCAATTGTCCGGATTGGTCGGATCGATGGGTGTCTGTTATTGTGTATTTCTGACACTGGAAATCCTCTTCATTCAAAAGAAAATCAGCATCAGACGGTAGAAAAGCTTGCCCTCATTTTTTGAAATTCAAGATTCACTTTCGGAGATCCATCGCGGAATTCCGGATACTCTTGCTGCTGCCGTTCAGAAAGGCGGCGAGGGGAATGGCCGGCTCTTCAACGACTTGCTTCATCATACGCAGGATTCGCATGAGATCGAGCTGCCGTGGGGCAGGATTGACCTTCCCCGGTTTGCCCCCATGCATCTCGGCAGTATGGAAATAGACCTCTCAATAACCAAGCATGTTGTGTTTCTCTGGATCGCAGCAATCATTGTGATCTGGTTAACTGTGGCTGCGGCCGCAAAAAATCGACGGCGTGCGGTGCCATCCGGGTGGGGAAATCTTATCGAAGTCTTCGTTCTCTTCATACGTGATGAGATAGCTCTGCCGAATATGGGGAAGGCCGGATTACAGTACCTGCCGTATCTGCTCACGACTTTCTTTTTTATCCTCGTGATGAATCTCATTGGTCTTGTGCCGTACGGCGCGACTCCGACGGGCAATATTAGCGTCACCGGAGCTTTGGCCGTCATTGCCTTCATAATGATTCAGCTTGCCGCAATCAGGGCACAGGGGTTTGGCCATTATCTTGCGCATCTGACGGGTGGAGTGCATTGGTTGTTATGGCCCATAATGGTTCCAATCGAGATTGTAGGCCTTTTCACGAAGCCTTTTGCGCTGTGCGTTCGTCTTTTTGCGAATATGACCGGCGGCCACATCGTCATTGTTTCCCTTATAGGGTTGATCTTTTTGTTCAAATCATATCTGGTTGTTCCAGCTTCGATTGGCTTTGCTCTGGGCATCGACTTGCTGGAGTTATTTGTTGCCTTTTTGCAGGCGTATATTTTCACCGTGCTGACTTCGCTGTTCATGGGCATCGGCATTCAGGCCGGGCACCAGGCGCAGGAAGAGCATGGACATTAATTATCAACTATCGTTCACATAACAAGGAGAAGTAGCATGGATCCGAAAGCATTAGGGTATCTCGCCGCCGGCATAGGTGCAGCGCTCACGGTGATTGGGGCCGGGCTCGGCATCGGCAAACTGGCCGCAGCAGCCATGGAAGCGAGCGGTCGTCAGCCGGAAGTCGCAGGCCAGGTTCGTACATCGATGTTGATCGCTGCCGCGTTGATCGAGGGAGTAACGTTCTTCGCGCTGGCCATCTGCATCATTCTTGCGGTCAAATAATGTGTGAAAGTGTACGTGTTGAAAAGTACACATTCAATTACCAACCGTGAAAACGTATGGAAACCTTCAACCCGTTAGCAATTAACCCAGGCTTGATTGTCTGGACGATTGTCGCGTTCATTGTCCTGGTGGTTGTGCTCCGGAGGTACGCCTGGAAACCGCTGCTTGAATCTCTCAACCGCCGGGAGGACCATGTCCGCGATTCTCTTGAGCGCGCCGAGAAGGCCCAGCAGGAAGCAGACCGGTTACTTCAGGAAAACCGGGCGCAAATCGCCCGTGCTGAAGAAGAGACGCGCCGCATACTGAACGAAGGGCGCGGCCTTGGCGAAAAGCTGAAAAACGAAATCGTCGAGAAGGCGAATCAACAGGCGCGTGTTATGGTCGATCGTGCAAAACAGGAGATCGAGCGGGACAAAGAACTGGCGCTGGCACAGCTGCGGGAAGAAGTTGCATCCCTGGCCATCCTTGCGGCCGAAAAGATTCTCAACGAAACTCTCGACGCCGGCAAACAGCGCAAGGTTGTCGATGACATGCTTCGTGCACTTCCAAAGAACTGACCGTCGATGTCCGAATCACGTGCCGCATATCGTTATGCGCTGGCAGTAGTCGGGCTGGCCGAAGAGCTAAAGCAATTCGACGCGGTCGGCATGGATTTTGAGTATCTTGCCGGACTTGTCCGGCAGTCCCGGGAATTTGTGGCTTTCCTGAGAAGCCCGGTGATCAACAAAGAAAAGAAGAATGCCGTGTTTGCAGAGATCCTGAAGTCAAGGGTCTCCGAGCTCACATTCAACTTTGTCAGACTGCTCACGGCCAAGGGCCGGGAAATGATTCTGCCGGATATTGTCATCCAGTTCGTAAAGATCCGGGATGAACGCCTTGGTATCCTGAGAACCGGCCTTCGCGCTGTCGCCCCCCTGACGTCGGAACAAGAGCGGCAGCTTGTTGACCATCTCAAACAGGTTACAAAGAAGGATGTTCGCCTGCAGTATGTTGAGGATAAGGGACTGGTCGGCGGATTCCTTCTCCAGTATGAGGATACGGTGTGGGACGGCAGCGTGCGCCACCAGCTGGGCGTTCTTCGACGCAGGTTCACGGAAAGCGGAAAATAAGAATCGCATTCTTTGGGGAAAACAGAGTTAGAATTTGAGACATCTGAAATATTCTGAATTGTCACACTGTCCCAAAGGTTACGAAGTCCAGACCTCATCCTTCGCTCACGCTCAGGACAAGCTCTCTAATCCTCTCCTAAGAGGAGAGGATGTAATGGCTCTGTGGCTTATGCGTGAGTCAAGACGTGAGGTTCGATTCTCGCGTTTTCACTGAGAATTATTGTTGCGCGTAACAGTATTCACTAACTACAATACAAAAGGATTTTCTGATGCCAGAAGTACGACCCGATGAAATTTCTGCAATACTGCGAAAGCAATTGCTGGGTTTCGAGAAAGAAATGGACGTCTATGATGTCGGTACGGTTCTCCAGGTGGGTGACGGGATCGCCCGGGTGTACGGATTGTCCAAAGTCATGGCGAGCGAGCTTGTTGAGTTCCCAAACGACGTTTTCGGTATGGTGTTGAATCTTGAGGAAGACAACGTAGGTTGTGTCATCTTCGGCGAAAGCACGCTCATTAAAGAAGGGGATACGGTCAAACGTACAGGCCGCGTTGCATCCATGCCGGTGGGGGAACAGATGTTAGGCCGCGTTATCAATCCTCTCGGCCAGCCGCTCGATGGGCGCGGGCCGATCAAAACGGACAAACTCTATCCGATCGAGCGAAAAGCGCTCGGAGTGATTCAACGGCAACCCGTCAAGGAACCGTTGCAGACCGGCATCAAAGCCATCGATTCGATGATTCCGATCGGCCGTGGCCAGCGCGAGCTCATTATCGGCGACCGCCAGACCGGAAAAACCGCACTGGCGATCGATACGATCATCAATCAGAAGTACACGCACTCCCGGCAGGCAAAAGATCGCGGAGTCAAGCCCGTCTACTGCATCTATGTTGCGATCGGTCAAAAGGGCTCCACCGTCGCACAGGTCGTGGCGAAACTTGAGGAACAGGGTGCGATGGAATACACAACGATTATCTCTGCCACCGCCAGCGACCCGGCGCCGCTTCAGTTCATCGCACCGTATGCCGGGGCAACCCTCGGGGAATTTTTCCGCGATAACGGCAGGCACGCGGTCGCAATTTACGATGACCTGTCCAAGCACGCACAGTCGTATCGCCAGGTGTCTTTACTCCTCCGGAGACCGCCCGGACGTGAAGCGTATCCCGGTGATGTTTTCTATCTCCACTCGCGATTGCTGGAGCGGGCATCGAAATTAAGCGACGAGCTCGGCGGGGGAAGTCTGACAGCACTGCCGGTCATTGAGACGCAGGCGGGCGACGTTGCGGCGTATATTCCGACGAACGTCATATCAATTACCGATGGGCAAATTTACCTCGAACCGGGTCTTTTCAATTCGGGCGTGCGTCCTGCCATCAACGTGGGAATTTCGGTCTCTCGCGTAGGCGGCTATGCACAGATAAAGGCCATGAAGAAAGTTGCCGGACGGTTGCGCCTGGATTTGGCGCAATACCGCGACCTCGAGGCATTTGCCAAATTCGGATCCGACCTTGACAAAACAACACTGGCACAATTGAATCGGGGCTCAAGGCTGGTCGAATTGCTCAAACAGGGACAGTATAACCCCATCCCGGTTGAGAAACAGGTGGCGAGCATTTTTGTGGGAACGAGCGGGTATCTCGACGGGATTCCACTGCAACAGATCCAGCGCTTCGAAAAAGAGTTTCTTGAAATGATGGAGCTGAAGCATCGCGCACTCCTTGACACAATCGCGGCCGAGAAGGACCTCTCGGAGGATACCCTGAAGCAGCTCCATGCCATCGCGAAAGATTTCGTGTCGACATTCAAAGTCTCATAGAACATGGCAACACTGCGGGACATACGCAATCGCATCGGCGGGATCAAGAACACCCAGAAGATCACGAAAGCGATGAAAATGGTGTCGGCCGCCAAACTGCGGCGGGCTCAGGATGCTATTGTCTCGGCGCGCCCGTATGCCCGGAAGTTGAACGAGCTCCTGCAGCATCTTTCCGGCAAGGTTGACCTCACGGCGAACCCTCTTTTTGCCCGGCGGCCGGTTGAAAGACTTCTCGTCGTTGTCGTCACCGCCGACAGGGGACTCTGCGGCGCCTTCAACTCGAATATTATCAAGACTGCCGTAACGCATCTCCGGACGACAAACAAGGAGACGTTCGATGCCGGAAAGATCGATCTGCTGTGCGTCGGGAGAAAGGGCGCCGAGTTTTTCACCAAACGGCAGTACGCGATCGCCGGGAAATATGTCGGGATTTTCGGAGGATTGAAATTTTCGATAGCGCAAACAATCACCAACGAAGTGATTCAGAAATTTCTGCGGGGGGAATGCGACCGGGTGGAAGTGATTTACAATGAATTCAAATCCATCATGCGCCAGCATGTCGTTGTTGAGCAGCTTCTCCCGGTGCCGGCTGATGAAACGGCGACTCCAGCATCAGCACACAAGCCGAAGTCCCTCGTTGATTACATCTACGAGCCGTCACAGGAGGCAATACTCGCATCACTCCTGCCGAAGCATTTCAACTTCCAGATGTGGCGCATGTTGCTGGAATCGAACGCTGCCGAGCAGGGCGCCCGCATGACGGCGATGGACAGCGCGACCACCAACGCTTCGGATCTTATTCGCGACTTGCAGCTTTCCTACAATAATGCCCGCCAGGCGTCGATTACGAAGGAACTACTTGAGATCGTTGCCGGTGCGGAAGCCCTCAGAAAAGCCGGATAGTCCGGCTTAGCAATTCAATTTCGGTTTCCCCGGAGCATTTCTCTCCAGCGGATTCTCTCCAATGTAACGACTCTCTAATGTGACGACGAACAGGAAAAACTTGACTTTCTCATAAATATTGTTTACGTTGCTTCGTTGCTATTGGGGGGCATAATGTAGGCTGAGGTGATCAAAATGCCTATCATTGAGGATTTAAGTTGTATGAAAACCCGCGTTGTCCCGGTTGTTGGGGTAGTGTGGGTTTTTCTATTTTTCATGAGAATCGCACTCCCGTGAAGCGCTACACTTACCTTATATTCTTCATTGCGGTGCTTGCAAGCCAGTGCCTTGCCCAGTGGTCCACTTCCACTTTTGCAGACAGCGCATTGTATGTCTGTCCCGGCTTTTACCCTGGCATCATAATATTCGATGATGGCAGCTCCATCGTTCTCGGAGCCTTGCAGAGTTACATCTATGCACAAAAGCTTGATCCTTTCGGTTATAAACGGTGGACACAACCTGTGCAGGTTTTATACAACGACAGCAGCAATATCACTGATTTGCAAGCGCCATATCTTACGGAGTGGGGTGGATGGGTAAGCGATGACAGCGGCGGAGTGATTCTCTTCTGGTATGATCATCGTGGAGGATATCAAGATCCAGGAAGTGGCTATTGGTATAATAATGCTATCTATGCTCAGCGAGTTGATGGAAACGGAGTCGTCAGATGGACTCATAGCGGCGTGAGGATTGTCGGCCCTGAGAGTGGATTGAAGTATGCTAATATCGTCAAGGATGGACAAGGAGGATTCATCCTCGCTTGGACTGAAGCGGGATTCAATTACCCGGGGGCGCCGAACAAGCAATATTTGAGGGCGGCAAGGTATGATTTCTCTGCCTCGTTGTTATGGGAGACAGCCATCGATTCAAGCACTGTCGAGTCGGATTCATACGGTTTTTACAGATTGAGTAGAGGTGGTGAGCGTCTATATGTCAACTATTACGCGAACGGAAACTTTTCGAGGATAATTAACACAGAGGGTCAGATTATTACCGTCAGTGCTATTCCTGTCTTTGGTGTGGGGATTGATGGAGACAGTCTCGCGTACGCATTTGTGGACACGACTATTTACAAGATCGGCTCTGCGGGTGATACATTATGGTCCATTCCCTTCCACCTGCCGACCAACTGCCAATATATCGGTTTCTTCGCGCCCGATGGTTACGGAGGTGATTACTTTGTGGCGTGCGGGGACACGATTTCCCATGTGGATGGCTCTGGAATATTGTCTGAGGAGTATTTTTCTGGTATAAGCTTTGGCGGTGAGATATACTCAGATGGACATCATGGACTTGTTGCTATCAACGCTACAACAGCGAAACGTTTCAATCAGTCTGGACAGATGATTTGGCCTCAGCCTGTCACGTATATGAGAGATCCTGGTAATGCATACTTTGAGCAATCTGCACCCGATAATAATGGAGGAGTCATTGTCGTTTTCTGGACAACGACCGGGGGAATATTCGGCCAACACACCGGCAGGTATGGACAGGTCGGCCTTGTTCCTGTAATGGAGAGGCAAGGATTACCACAGATCGTCAAGCTATTGCAGAACTACCCGAATCCTTTCAACCCGTCAACAACGGTTGAATACAGCTTACCACATGACGCCAAAATCCGCATCGATGTGTTTGATATCCTTGGCCAAAGGATTGCGACTTTGATCGATGGTTATCAGCAGGCGGGAAAGTATTCAATCAAATTCATCGGAGAGAATCTTTCCAGTGGTGTCTATTTCTATCAGTTGAAGGTTGATGATAAAATCAAAATTACCAGAAAGATGCTGCTTATGAGGTAAGCTTTCCATAATTCACTTCTTCGATTCACAGATCCAAAGGAGGTTCTTCTATGAAACGATTCATGTGTTTTCTCGCAGGGGTTATCTTATTCTTTCCAGTGCTCGCCCCCGCACAGAACAACGTGCCATATTGCACTACAGTCACTCAAGTAGACTCAAGTGGGCTTGTTCGGGTGCAGCAACTTGTCAACACCACCAAACAGTTGGCCTTGATTCTTGTGGACTTTCAAGATAGCCGTAAACCCGATGGCAGCCTCCCGACAGTCGATGCTGACACGGTTTACTTCCCCGGTGATTCGATTAATGCAGTTGGCTCGATGGGATGGGTGAAAGTTTTCGTTCCTCCCAATGATACAGTGTTTCGCAAGAAGATCCGCAAGTACACCTATGAAGATTACTGGAACGAAGTGTTTTCCAATGGAACCTATTACGACGATTCTTCACTTAACATTCACCCCCATCCAGATTTCTACTCGCATGGCATTAAGGTGTACGGCAGCATGCGCGATTATTATGCTGAAGTCAGCTATGGGAATTTCCTCATCGTTCCTCCCATGACTCACGCAGGCACACAGGACATGTACCACACCGGTATTGTCAATAGAATCGACACTGCAAATGGGAAACACTACGTCCATTGGATCAAACTGCCCCATCCGAGATCCTTCTATAAGGATGGTTCTGACTCAAGCGTTGCACTTCTTTATGACCCAATCAATCAACTAAGAACTCTCCATGCACTGCCGGATAGTAATCCGGAATTTATTGAATTTAATCCTGATACTTTCAAAGGAACATACAGCATAGTTGCGGCAGGTTCAAACATTGGAGGCTTTACATACATAGGTTACTACTCTTATACCGCTCCGGAAAAGTGGCATTGGATTCCCAATGCCGATTATCACAGCACATTCGATGGTATCTTAACTCATGTTCATGAATTTGGCCACACACTCGGCTTGCCACACGTAATGCTCGGTTCATTTGATCCCATGCATTGGGGTGGGCTGGCTTTGGGTTTCAATTATTGCCCGCCCCATTTTAATCCTCTTACCAAGATCCAATTCGGCTGGATCCCTTATGCGAACGTGAAAAGAATAAATACAAATGTCACCTCGGTTTCATTGCGGCCGAGTCATCTTGCGCCCTCTGGGACGCAACCAACAACTGCATTAATAACAATCTATGGAGAGGCAGGGCGGGATAGCAACATTACGCACAGTGAATATTTCGCGGTCGAATATAGGACCCGCTCGGGCTTTAATCGTTTCACTGGCGGAACTCAATTGCCTGCGAATTCTGGTTTTTCAGGTGGAGTGCTCATTTGGCACTATTCTTCTCTAGCAGCCTTTCCATATCCCGATTCCGATGATATCATGCACTATCTCAGCATCGAAGTGCCCGGCTATGGGCCAAGCTATCCTCATGGGAAAGATCAAGCTCCCACGGATTATTACACACCCGGTAGTGTGCTGGATTCTGTAACTGAGTACCCCAATTCAAACGCAGTCATCGGCTTGAAGACAGGAATTTCAGTAAAGAATTTTTCCTTCACTGCAGGGAATATTGCTTTTGATGTCGCTTATCAACTAGGCGCACCGCCCTCCTATGATCTGCTATATGGAGTCGATCCAACTCCACCAACTGTATCAGGCAGAGTCTTCGAAGGTGGGCCAGTAGTTTGGGGAGATGATCTGGTAATCAGTCCAGGCACAACATGGGATTTCGTGGGCAGTACTAACGTGAGGATCAGCGGTCTGAAGTTTATGGCCACAGGAGGAAGTGGACCAAATGACAGTATCATTTTTCAAGGAGCTGGGTACGGGCCATACCATAACACATGGGGAAAATGTGATCAATGGGGGGTTCCCACAACCATGGCAATCACCCTTTTCCCAAGAATGTCTCCGGATTCGGTTCGCATTCAGAATTGTGTGTTCAAAGATGTCTCCGGAGGCATAGTGATGAATCTCTCGAGGTACCAGAGACTCCTGGCTACAGCCCCTCGTTCAAGGGAATCATTTCCCCTGCGGACCAGCAGATCTTGTTTTCATCGGTCCAATTTATTCTGACACTCCCCAGGTTGACATATCAGGGTATGACAATAATATTTTCAAGAATTTCATCCTCTATGGGTATGCTGCGCTCACTCAATCTTCACAATTCGCTATTCCTTCCACCGACACTTTGCAATTGGTGCAGTATTTCGCTTCCTATCCGTCTCGGTTGAAGGTGTCAAGCGGGAAGACCTTGCAAGTCAATGGCCAATTTGACGCTGCGGGATTGGTCAATCTGAGTGGCGGGAACATTAATCTGAATGGCTCTACCGACCTCCCAGCTCAATCAAGCTTGACGAACACGTCGACAGTTTTGACCTTAGAATCTGGAACGCACTTGACGACTGGAACTGCAAGTGTGTTTACAGTCAGTAGTGGCGCGGTTTTAGGAATCAGCCCGAGTTGCCAGCTTTCATTTGGCAGTGGCAGCTATCTCTCTATTAGTGGCAGGCTTGTGGCCAACGGTACCTCGTCGCAACGCATTACGTTCACTTCCAGCAAGGCATCTCCCTCGCCCGGAGATTGGAAGGAGATTTTTTGCAACGGGGGTGGACCAGATACACTCAAGTATTGTGATCTCAAATATGCGGAATACGGACTTTATCTTTGGCCCACAGCAGCAAATAGCTACATGGCCTACGACACCATTTCTCAATGCTCATCTGTAGGGATGGATGTAATGGGAACAGGCGTGGCGAACACAACGTTAAAGATGTACAGGTGCGGAATAAAGAATAACGGCTATGATGGAATGGATATCGACGATGCTAAGGTGAGCATTACTTATTCACGCATTGAGAATAACGGTGCGAGCACCATAGATCCTGGCATGTACGTTGACATGGGATCAAGTGTTTTCCTTGACAGTTCACGGGTTCAGAACAACCTTGGAAGCGGCATTGAGGCGGTCGATCAGAACTCCTATGTTACACTCAGCGCCAATGGAATATTGCCGGGCTACAACACAATTCAGCAGCATGGCCTGAGTGAGATCTATGTGCATGGGTCCGCTGGGGCATTCCTGGGTTACGGAACTCGTGGCGCGTTTGACCATTGCGATTGCAGCGGCGGGGACCAAGTAAATCCTCCGATTCGTTCCAATGCATCCCTTGTTCCATTGAGCAATTCTCCCTGTCCACCGGGCTGCACACCTGTGTACAGGTATAACTATCAGGGCGGCTGGAACAATGTATTCAATTCGTTCACATACGATTGTAGGCTGATTAACAACGGAACCAGCAATACTATCAGAGCATGGAATACTTATTGGGGTGGCGATGGAGACAATGAGTTCTGCGGTTCAGTCGATGCGTCATGCCCCCTTGCAGACTCTATCCACACCGCAGCAAAGGCCGTCTTCGCATCAAGGAGATCCGGGACCTTGTCCATTACTCCTGACTTACAGTCGTTTCTGCAATGGCTGGCTCAACTGGAAATGGACGTTCAGAATGATTCAAGCAATGCTATTGATGCCATGCATGAACTTGCACTCTATCTCGGTCCCGGAGGCGCTTATGCAAACGCACTTCAGACACCGTGGGAAGATATTCTTGTCTTGATAGAGAATTCTGGTGTAGCACAGAATCTGAGGTCAGCCGCATCGGCATTCCGAGTACAGGCAAGAATGGATCGAGGACAATTTGCAGATGCCAGTTCGCTTGCCGACCAGGTTCTACAGCGGCCGAACATCAGCGAGGATCTATGGCTATTCTGTCAGACCAAAAAGGTTATAGCCTCCGTGGCTTTGGCGGATACTGCTGGTGCACATGCTGCATTCAATGCGATGTATGGCAGGGGAGTACAGATAAACAAGAAAGCAGTGGAAACACTTAAATTTTATGTTGACCATGCTTCGGGCGCAGCAATTGGTTCGATCGGACAATTGATCAAGCTGTCACAAAAGGCAAAAACAGTCGTCCCGACATCATACAAGCTTGAACAGAACTATCCGAACCCGTTCAATCCTCAAACCCGCATAAGCTATAGTCTCCCGACAGATGCCTACGTCGTAATGAAAGTGTACGATGTCATCGGACGTGAAATCGCAACATTAGTAAATGGCTATCAAGAAGCAGGGTACAGATCGACGGAATTCAATGCAAGCAACTTGCCAAGCGGAGTCTACATCTATCGCCTCCAGGCAGGAAATTTTTCTGCTGTGAAGAAGATGCTCTTGATGAAGTAACTCCTCCGCGGATCAAGCAGAAATCCAAGCCCGGCTATTGCTAGTCGGGCTTTTTTTATCGAAATCTGTGCGATTGAAGGGCAGTCCGTGGCAGTCCCGTGAAACCGCGTGTTTTGCTTCCCTATGATTTTTTCCGTAAATTACCTTGCTTTTTTGTGTCGAGGAAACTAAAACCTCGCTATTTCTTCTCGTTTAAATGTTTTTCAGCCGAACAGCGCCTTAATGTTTGAAGAACTAAGTCAGAAATTAGAGCTCGTTTTCAAGAAGCTTCGCGGCCAGGGCAAGATCACCGAGGCAAATATCGCCGAATCCCTCCGCGAAGTGCGCAGGGTGCTCCTCGACGCGGACGTAAACTACAAGGTCGTCAAGAAGTTTATCGACGATGTCCAGCGACGGGCGGTCGGCAAAGAGGTTCTTCAAAGCATAACTCCGGGCCAGCTCATCATCAAAATCATTCATGATGAGGTCATAAAACTCCTGGGAACATCGCGCGCTGAAATTCATTTTTCTCCTACGCCGCCGACCGTCATTCTTGTGGCGGGATTGCAGGGTTCCGGAAAAACGACGTTCTGTGCGAAGCTTGCAAACACACTCAAGGGCAAGGGGCATTTCCCGCTCCTGGTCGCCGCGGACACGCACCGTCCTGCCGCGATCGACCAATTGGAAATCCTGGGCAAGGAAATCCAGGTTCCCGTGGTCATAGATCGGGAACACAGCGCCGTGGAAATTGCAGTAGGCTCGATCGACCATGCCCGAAAGTCGGCCCGCGACGTTGTGATCATCGACAGCGCCGGCCGTTTGCATGTCGACGAAGAGATGATGCGCGAGGTGGAAACAATCAAGGCGAAGGTTACCCCGCACGAGATTCTTTTTGTGGTGGATTCAATGACTGGCCAGGATGCCGTCAATAGCGCGAGAGCTTTCCACGACCGTCTTGATTTCGACGGGATCGTACTGACGAAGCTCGACGGCGACACGCGCGGGGGCGCCGCGCTGTCCATCTGTGCCGTTGTGAACAAGCCGATCAAGTTCATCGGAGTCGGCGAAAAACTTGATGCCCTCGAGGCATTCCATCCCGACCGGATGGCATCGCGCATACTCGGGATGGGTGATGTTGTGACGCTTGTCGAAAAGGTCCAGCAGCAGGTTGACGAGCAGACAGCGCGCAAGATGGAAGAGAAATTCCGGAAAGCGCAATTTACATTCGAAGATTTTTTTGACCAGATTCAGGAGATAAAAAAAATGGGGCCGCTCCAGCAGGTACTGGGCATGATCCCCGGGATGAACAGGATGCCGTCGAACATGCAAATCGGCGATGATGCCCTAGTCCATGTTGAGGCCATTATCCAGTCCATGACGAGAGAGGAGCGCCAGAAGCCCCACATTATCAGCGGTGAGCGAAGGCGTCGCATCGCACGGGGAAGCGGGACGTCCGTGCAGGAGGTCAATAAGGTCTTGAAGCAATTCGATGAGATGCAAAAAATGATGAAAAAGTTTTCAAAAGGCAAGATACCCCAGGCGCTGCGCGGCATGCAGTTGCCGGTGTAGAATTTTCAATAAACGTATACCATCAACATAAGGAGTAGAGAGTTTTGGTCAAACTACGATTGCGGCGAATAGGAAAGAAAAAGCAGCCGATGTACAAGATTGTTGCGACGGATTCTCAGGCGTCGCGTGAAGGTAAAATCATTGAGTCGCTGGGTTCCTACCATCCCCTGGCGCAACCCGTACTCATCGAAGTCAATGAGACGCGCCTCTTCCTGTGGCTGAAGCGGGGTGCGCAGCCGACGGACACGCTGCGCAGTCTCTTGCAGCGCAAGGGCTTGTGGCTCAAATGGAGTCTGGTCAAAAAGGGAGTTGACGAGCAGACAATTGTCGTCGAGCTCGAGAAGTGGCAGGCGCTCCAGGCTGACAAACTGACCCGGGAGAAGGAAAAGAAAGCGCGGCGTAAGGCAGCACGCAAGAAGAAGGCGGCCGCCGAAGCTCCAGCGGCACCAGCGGCGTCAGCACCGGCAGCCCCCGCCGCCGAACCGACGCCGGCAGCCCCTGTTGCCGAACCGACGCCGGCAGCCCCTGTTGCCGAACCGGCACCGGCAGCCCCTGCAGCCGAACCGGCGCCGGCAGCAGGCGCTTGAAGAATCGACCCTAAGAATGTAATAACACAAAAACTCTAGTTAACGTTAACTGTCGTTGTTCCACAGCTGAAACCATGGAGGGTCCATGAAAGAATTCGTCGAGTACATTGCGAAACAGCTTGTCGATCAGCCCGAAAACGTTGTCATCGAGGAAGAAACAAAGGATGAGGATCTCATCTTGAAGGTGAAGGTCGCCCAGCCCGATATCGGCAAGATCATCGGCAAGAAAGGAAGGACAGCCTTTGCTTTGCGTACGCTTGCGAGCGCCGTCGGAAGGAAGAACGGCAAAAGAGTGCGAGTCGAGGTGCAAGAGTAGTTGTCTGTGACCGGTGATTCTCAGGGTAAGTTGGAAATTGAGCACGCGTATGTTGTGGGCAAGATTACAAAATGCTTCGGTGTGCGGGGATATGTCGCGGTGCATTCTTACACGCAATCGCCAGAGCGAATAAGAGACTTTCAGCACTTTTTTGTCGGCACGTCGTTGCGTGAACACGAGTCGTATGATGTCGAGGACGTGCGGCGACAGGGCCGGTCTGTTCTTGTAAAATTCAGGTCGATCGGCGACCGGACAGCTGCCGAAAAGCTTGTGGGCAAATATTTGTTCGGCGACCGCCGGCAAGTCGCGCAACCCGGCAAGGGAACGTACTTCGTCGACCAGATCGTAGGTTGCAAAGTGTGGTCGGATGATGGGAATTTTCTGGGTGAAGTCGCGGACGTGCTCAAGCTGCCGGCTCAGGATGTCTGGGTTGTCAGGGACGGCGAAAAAGAACATTGGATACCGGCAGTGAAGCAATTTATCCGCAGTGTCGATACGAAAGGGCGGAAGGTCGTCGTCAATGTGATCGAGGGTCTGATCGAAAAAGAGAAAACGGGCAAAGGCGCATGAGAATTGATGTTGTCACCGGATTTCCGAAGTTGCTCCGGAGCCCCCTTAATGAAAGCATGATCCGCCAGGCAAAGAGGAAGAAGCTTGTCCAGATCCGTGTTCATGACCTGCGCAAGTTCGCGCGGGACAAGCATCACACGATTGACGATGTACCGTACGGCGGGGGCGCGGGAATGGTTCTCAAACCGGAACCGATATTCGAGTGCGTGGAGCACTTGCAGTCGCGACGGTCGTATGACGAAGTGATTTATCTCACCGCCGACGGCGATCTGTTCCAGCAAAAGCTTGCCAACGAGCTATCGTTGAAGAAGAATTTGATGTTTCTGTGTGGACACTACAAGGGAATCGATGAGCGTGTCCGCCAAGGTCTCGTAACAAGGGAAATTTCGGTCGGGGATTATGTCCTGACGGGCGGTGAGCTTGCGGCGCTTGTCGTCATCGACGCGGTCGTTCGGTTGATCCCCGGCGTACTGGGCGATGGCGAATCGCTGTTGACCGACTCGTTTCAGGATGATCTCCTGGGTTGTCCGCAGTACACTCGACCGCCCGTGTTTCGGTCCCTGGGTGTGCCGGATGTCCTGCTCTCGGGCAACCACAAAGAAATCGAGCGCTGGCGCATGGAGCGGCGAAAAGAGAGAACGAAACTGCGCCGGAGCGAATTACTGTCAGAAGGTTTGTAAAACACTGAATAGAGATCACTAAAGAAGAAGGAAGCACAACGATGGAAAAGCTCAAATTAGTCGAAGCGATGTACCAGCGAACCGATTCCCCGGCATTTAATCCGGGAGATACGGTCAATGTCCATGTGCGCGTCATCGAAGGAGACAAGGAACGCATTCAGCAGTTCCAGGGTGTTGTCATTTCGAGGCGGGGCGCCGGGCTGGGAGCGACTTTTAATGTCAGGAAAATATCGAACGGCGTTGGCGTGGAGCGCATCTTCCCGCTGCATTCGCCGAGGATCGCAAAGATCGAGGTCGTGAAAGCAGGCCGTGTTCGCCGCGCAAAGTTGTACTACCTGCGCGAACTTGCCTCAAAGCAGATTCGCCAGAAAACGTCCGCATCAATATAAACCGTGCTGCGGCTCGGGATTATCGACCATCTCTACACGCGACCGCTCTTTCACAGGCTGGTTGAACGGGCAAGAGGTGTGTCGCCTCCCTTCGATCTTCTCAGATCCCGTCAAACCGGGACTGGCGCTCTTGCACTTGAGCTCCGTCAAAAGCGACTTGACGGAGCTTTTTTATCTCCCATCGACTATGCGAAAGATTACGCGATGTATCGTGTGGTGCAGGGTGTCGGCGCGGTTTCGCGCGGCGACAGCAAAACCATCGAATTGTTGTTCAACGAGAATCTCCGCAGGATAGAAACTCTCGCCGTCGATGTGGCATCGACGTCGGAAATTGTCCTTGCGCATTTGATCATGAAGGAAAAGTACGGCATCGCTCCCCGGATCGTGCCGGTCTCCGGCCCGGGCGAGGGTTCCCTGAGAAAGGCCGATGCGACACTCCTTGTCGGCGATGCTGCGCTGGCAATGGAACGGAAATCGAACAGGATTGACCTCGTGGATGAATGGATGGACCTCACGGGGCTGCCCTATGTTCATGGTTTTTGGGTCACACGGGAAGGCGGACTGACTGCCGCACAAACGACCTATCTGATCGAGAGCGCCGAGGCGGGCAAGAAAAATATCGAGAACATCATACCACCGGCCGATCTCGAATACTTCGGGCAATTCGAATACGATTTGAGTGATGAAGCGCTCGACTCAGTAGGGGAGCTGTTTCGTATGGCGTATTACCATGGCATCCTGAAGGATATCCCGAATGTAACGTTTCACAAGGTCGGGGACGAACCGCTTCCTCCATCGGTCATGCTGAATTGATATGGGTTCCCGGGGCTCAGGAAAGGTGCCGCTGTGAAAATCTCAATCCGCGTGAAACCGAATGCGCGAAAGAACGAAGTCAGGCCGCTCGGGGACAATACATTTCTCGTGAGCGTGACCGCGCCGCCAGTCAACAACAAGGCGAATGAAAAAGTTGTCGAGGTCCTGGCTGAATATTTCGGGAGGCCGAAGCGTGCCATCTCTATTCTCCGTGGAACAACGGCAAAGCAAAAAATTGTCGAGATTACATGATCTGCCCGGCGAGCGATCCGGGATCCCGACCAAGCCGGACTCGTGGTTCTGTAGCCTATCTCAAACCTCGCATCTCAAACCTCGAATCCCATCTCCTCCCTTTGCTTCCCATCGCCACTTTTCTTACATTTTATCTGCCACATGCAGACAAAGAATCTTAAAGGCCTGACACTTAAGGAACTGGAAGAGTTCGCGGTTGCGAGCGGCGAACCCAGGTATCGCGGCAGACAACTTTTCGATTGGTTATACGCAAAGGAAGCACCCTCGTTCACCGGGATGACGTCTATTTCCACATCGTTCCGGAGGAAACTTGAATTGAGTGCAACAATCGGTTCCATGGGACTTGTTCGGGTTCAGGAGTCCGGCCAGGACGGTACGACAAAGTTCCTCTTCGAGCTTTCGGATGGCAAACGGATCGAGACGGTGCTGATCCCGCCGAGAACCTCGTTCAATGGTTCCGATGCGGAGGATAATGAAGAGCAGAAACGGTTGACGCTCTGCATTTCGACGCAGGCCGGTTGCCCGCTGGACTGCACATTCTGCGCGACGGCGACGATGGGTTTTCTCAGGAACCTCACACCGGGCGAAATTGTCGACCAGGTTTTGCAGGTAAAGAGAATCTGCGGCGAGAAGGTGACCAACCTCGTGTACATGGGCATGGGTGAACCATTCCTGAATTATGAGAACGTCATGAAATCCATTGAGATCATAACGACGGGCATGAGGATTGCCCCTCGCCGCATAACAGTATCGACAGCGGGGTGGGTGCCCGGAATCCGGCAGATGGCGGATGAGCGCCGGAAGGTGAAGCTGGCGGTTTCGCTCCATACGCTTGACGATGGACTCAGGACGGATTTGATGCCGGTGAATAAAAAATACGGCCTTGACGAACTTCTCGACGCAGTGCGGTATTATTGCCGGAAGGTGAAACGACCGGTAACGTTTGAATACATTCTTTTCGGCGGGTTCAACGATCGCGACGAAGACATTGAACGGCTTGTCAGACTTTCGAAAACTCTCCAGTGCAAAATCAACATCATTCCTTTTCACGTAGTCGGGGTAACACGCCCCGGGAGTTTTTCGGCAACGCTCAGGCCGGCATCGCCGGCGCGGATCGATGAGTTCGTCCGCAAACTTCGCGTTGCCCGTGTTGCGGTATTTGTGCGCAGTAGCGCAGGCGAAGATATTGACGCGGCATGCGGTCAGCTCGCTGTCCGAGCTGTGCAGAAACGGCGAGCCTCGACGATTCCATCGCTCCAATATTCCCCCATCTCATAACCCGGTTTCTATGATCCGTAAGTATCTATTGGCTTCCTTCTGTGTCTTCTCCGTGCTCTCGGCAACGGAGAAACAAACTCCGACGGAACATTTTGAGCGCGAGCGAACCTACCACGTGGTGCATTACCGCCTCAATCTTGAGCTCGATGAAATAGCGAAAACGTGCGTCGGGGATGTGAGCATCAGGCTCGTCGCACTTCGCCCGAAACTCGATACGGTACGGATTGATGCCGGTGAAATGAATATTGTCAGTGTGACCGCGAACGGCCGTCCATTGAATTTTCATCAAACGGATGACACGCTTTTCGTGCCAACGCGAAAACTGTTTGAGAGATTGGACACGCTGACGCTTAATATTTCCTACCGTCTCTCATCGCCGAAGAAGGGGATTTACTTTATTCAACCGGACAGCGGCGCTCCCGATCATCAATGGCAGATCTGGACTCAGGGAGAGAACCTGGACAATCATTACTGGTTCCCGTGTTATGACTTCCCCAACGACAAATCGACGAGCGAAATGATCGTCACGGTGAATGACCGTTTCACAGCCATCAGCAACGGGAGGCTGATCGACGTGAAACACGACAAAGAGAACCACAAGGCCACCTACCACTGGTTCGAAGGGAAACCGCATTCCTCGTATCTCATTTCATTGGTGGTGGGGGAGTATGTCGACCTGAAGGATGCATGGGGACAGCTTCCCATCTCGAATTATGTGTACAAGAGTCAGAAAGATATCGGGATGCTGTCGTTCAGCAAGACGCCGAAGATGATAGATTTCTTCTCGAGGAAAATAGGATATAACTATCCGTGGGAAAAATTCGCGCAAACGGTCGTGCATGACTTTATGTTCGGCGGGATGGAAAATGTGAGCGCGGTGACGCTCACAGATTGGACGATTCACGACGAGCGGGCACATCTCACGGAATCCAGCGACGGACTCGTCGCGCACGAGCTCGCGCATCAGTGGTGGGGCGATTTGCTGACCTGCCGGGACTGGAGCCATGCCTGGCTGAACGAGGGCTTTGCCACATACTTTGACATTCTCTTTGAGGAATACGATAAGGGGCACGATGAGGCCGAGAAAATGATCCTCGACACGCAGCAAGGCCTCGTTCTTACCGATGTCGCTGAACGTCTGTCGCCCGACGGTGTGGAACCGGTACGTCAATCCAATGGATCTTTTTGACAATCATATCTATGGCAAGGGGGCATGCACGTTGCACATGCTCCGGTTCATTCTCGGGGATGATCTGTTCTGGAAGTCCATGAATCATTACGCTCACAAATTCGCTTTTCAAAACGTCGAAACGAATGATTTAAAAGTCGCGATTGAAGAGGCGACCGGGTATAACCTCTACTGGTTTTTCGACGAGTGGCTGTACAAGGCAGGCTACCCGGAGTTTTTCGTCAGGTCTTCCTGGAATGAGGCCGCCAGAACTCTCCAGCTTACGGTCCGGCAAACCCAAACGGTCGATTCGCTCACGGGCTTGTTCAGGACTCCGGTGGATGTGGAAGTGTGGGTCGATGGAATGCCGCGCACGTACCGCATAACGGTTTCGCAAGCTGACGACCAGTACTCATTCCCCGCCGCTTCGAGGCCGCAGTTGGTCATTTTCGACAAGGGGAGTTGGATACTGAAGAAAGTCGATTTTGAAAAAACTCCCGATGAATGGATGTTCCAGCTGAAGCATGCCACCGAGGGAGTGGATCGGATTCTTGCGATCAACGGGTTGCGAAGCTACGTCGACTCCGCGAATGTGACGGAAGTGCTTGCGAAAGCGGCTGCATCGGATCCGTTCTGGGAGGTTCGCCGGAATGCAGTGTACGCGCTTGGCGATACGAAACAATCCGAAACGATGGACAAACTTGTCCGGGCGTGTCGGGATAAAGACGCGCGGGTACGGCAGGCGGCTGTAACAGCGCTCGGCAATTTCAAGGGCGCCAAAGTAGTGGAGAACCTCAAAGATGCATTTGAGCGTGATTCGAGCTATTCCGTGGCGGCCTCGGCATTGTCCATGCTCGCGAAAGTGGATTCGGCGAATGTCAGAACTTATTGCTCCGCGGCGTTGCAGCGGAATTCAAATCATGAAGTCATTCGTTCCGCCGCGCTGCGCGTTCTTTCAGGTCTGGGAGACGAGGATGCGCTGGGCACGATCAAATCGTTCAGCACATATGGCAACGATCAAAGCCTCCGCGTGGAATGCCTGGGTTTGCTCGGACGCATCTGGAAGCAGCGCGCGGACGTCGTGGATTATCTCATAACCATGCTGCACGACCCAAGCATTCATATACGCCGGTCTACTATCGACATCCTCGGGACGCTCGGGGACAGGCGCGCCATCGAACCGCTCGAGGAGAGCGCCAGGACCGAGACCGATGCAAGGCTTGTTAAGTCGGCCCAGGATTCCATAGAAAGAATCCAGGGATCACAGCATTAAGAACTCTTAATTTAGGAGGGACGCTTATGCGAATCATTATTTTCGGACCGCCGGGAGTTGGGAAGGGAACCCAGGCGAAGTTACTCTCTGCGAAATTGTCGATCCTCCATATTTCGACGGGCGATATGCTGCGGGAAGCTGCCTCGGAGGGCTCGGAGCTGGGCCGCAAAGCAAAAGAAATTATGGACGCCGGGCAACTCGTTTCCGATGATATTATGATCGGCCTTATCCGCGGCCTGTTGAAGACGGACAGAACCCGGCAGGGATTCATTCTTGACGGATTTCCACGGACCATCCCGCAGGCGGAGGCACTCACAAAATTGCTCGATGAGCTGGAGCTGCGACTTGATGCCGTGGTCAGCATGGAAATTGGAGACGAGGAGGTGGTCCGGCGATTGAGTAGCCGTAGGACTTGCCGCGCGTGCGGAAAAATCTACAGCCTCGTCGGGGATTCGCTGAAAGAACCCAAAAAGTGTCCTTCCTGCGGCGGTCAACTTTATCAGCGTGGCGACGATGAGCCCGAAACCGTCCGTTCTCGGCTGAAGGTCTATGCAGTGTCAACAGCGCCGGTCAAGGAGTATTATAAGCGTTTTGGACTGCTGCGGACAGTCGATGCGTCGGGGAGCGTCGACCGGATCAATAATGCAATTCTTGCTCTGCTCGGTTGATGTTTTCCTGGCGCTCACCCCGGTTCCTTCCTATCCTCGTCGGCCATCGCGGTTCATCCGCCGTAGCGCCGGAGAATACTCTTGCTGCGTTTCAACAGGCGCTCGCCGACGGCGCCGACGCGATTGAACTGGACGTTCACCTCTCTCGCGACGGCGAAGTCGTCGTCATCCACGACGCCCGGCTGGAGCGGACGACGAACGGTCGGGGAAAGGTGAAAAACCGCACTCTCCCTGAGCTGAAGCGGTTGAGCGCCGGGGCATGGTTTGATAAAAAATATTCGTCGGAGCGCATTCCAACGCTCGACGAGGTGTTCGAATGTGTTGGCGGGAAAATGGGAGTAAATATTGAACTAAAAACGGAACTCTCGCGTCACCTCGCGGGCCAAATTGCCGAACAGTGCATTCATATCGTTCGCAGGCATCGTGCATCGGGGTATGTGATGATTTCTTCGTTTCATCATCCGTTTGTGAACTACGCGAAAGCCCTCGACCCGGGGATAACGGCAGGCGTTCTCTATCATCCCGTTCGGCATTATCGGCGGTCTGCGGGTGTGCTTGTTGCGGCAGCGAACGCCGATTTTTTCATTTGTCATCGCAATGCAATCCGGGGAAAGAACATTCGCAGAATACACAAGAACGGATATCTGGTTGGCGTATATACCGTCGATACAAGGAAATCATTGGAACGAATGCTCGACATAGGTGTCGATTGCATTTTTTCAAATGACCCCGGGAAAATGCGGCAGGAGTTAATTCGGAAATGAAACAAATGTTCTCGGGGCTGAATGTGTTAAACGGGTGCTCAATGAAACGCGCCATGATCACCTGCTTGTTGTCGGCGATTGCGATGGTCATTCTCACCGGCTGTGGAGGGGAAAGCGCTGAGAAAAAACTGAGGGATGTCCGTGCCCTGAATGACAAAGCCCGGTCGCTGTTCGACGAGCGGCAGTATCCCGAGGCGATGACGGTCCTTCGGAAGGCAATGAACGCCAACGCTGAACAGCAGCAGGATTCCGCGCTCACGGAGAATTACCTGCTCCTCGGTATCATCCAGCGTGCGGTGGGTCAGTACGACAGCACGCTGATAACTTTGCGGTACGTCCTGGAGCGAGCCCACCTCATGACCAATCCGGCAATCGAGCGAAAAGGAAAGATAGCTCTCGCGGATTTTCTCGCGGCAATGCGGGAATATGGTGACGCTGCGTCTCTCGCGACTGACGCTGCGACCTCGTCAAAGTTCTCTTCGGACTGGGAGAGTCTCGAATCTTCATTGCTTATCGCATGCTCGGCTCATCACGGACTCGGGCATCGGGATGCAGAGCTGAAGACTTTGGGGGAATTGCTCAAAGTCCGGGTTGAGAGACTCGGCGGTCGGGATGCGGCTCTGGTTTTCGAGGGACGGCTGGGTGCCTTCGCGGCCGCCAGTGAGCCCGACAGTGTCCGGTCGGCCTTCGAAGCATGGATGCACTTTGCCCGGTCTAAAGGCGATACGCTCTCGATAGCGCGGGCATATCTCCGGTGGGGGTTGTATACGCAATCGGTGCATCAATACGACAGTTCCTTCCATGCATTTTCGAAAGCGTTGGACATGTTAAACCTCCGTCCCGACCCGTTACTTCAACGCCGGCTTCTTTGTTCACTGGGCAACCTCGCCTTTCGGCAGAAGAGTATTGACAATGCGAAGCGTTACTACAGGGATGCGCTGGACCTGATTCACAAAGAAGGAAACCGTCCCCTGGAAATAATGATCAATATTCAGCTTATTGCCTGCGATGCGCATCTGGGCAGGAGTGTGAACAAGCAGACCCTCGATGAGCTCGGGGGCAAATGCGCTGCCCTCAGGGACACGTGTGACCAGTTGGGTTTTCGGGAGGGGGAAGCGATCGCGCTCTTTTTCCTGGGAAGACTGGCCGAGCGGCGCAATGAATTTGCCGCCGCCCTCACTTTGTACGATCGGGCAAGGGAGAAATACGAACAGAACCTTCTCTTCGACGCTGATTCCGATGTAGCTCAGGTGATTGAGTCATTCATGGAGTGTGAGCAAACCGGATGGTACGAAGCGCCAGTGCAGCTTCAGTGTTCCGTCGACAATGTTGAACATGCTTTCGAACTCACGGAACGCAGGAATCTCTGTGATGCTGTCCGATTCTTTTCATCGCTCAAACTTGCAACTCCGAGCGACGCGGTGAATCGCTGCATTGCTGACGTGCAATGGAAACGGGCGGGGCTTTCGCTGCTTGAACAAACCATTGCACAGGATCTTGCGAAGGGAAAACAAGATAACGCCGAACGGCTTCATGGGTTGCAGGAATTTTATCCCTCGAAGCTCAACGAATTGGTGGAAGCAGAAAACGAGCTGGCGGCGGCGAGTGCTTCCTATCAATGGCTCCTGCGTCTTCAGCAGCCCGGACTCAAGGAGATTCAAGACAAATTGAACGCGAACAACGCTGTTGTCGAGTTCATGCCGCTTCCAAACAGTCTGTGGATAATCGTCGTAAGGAAGGATTCCGCCGTGATGCGGCGCGTTCCAGTCAATCGAGACTATCTTTTTTCGTTGGTTAATGAGTACAACAGCCTTGTTGCAGACTCACGCCTCTACGGCCAGGCTTCCTCCTTCAACAAAAGTGCAGCGCTTAGCCGGACGAATAGGCTGTCGCAGATGCTGTACACCCTCCTCGTAAGTCCGGTCCAGCAGCTGCTCCCGGGTGCATCCGGAAACACGCGTGTTCGGGGAAAGGTATACTTCGTGGTTCCCAGGGAATTCGGATATCTTCCCGTGCACACGCTGCGAATGTTCGAGAACAATAAGCTCGTATCGCTCGTGCAGAAGTTCAACGTGAGTTATCTGCCTTCCGCGGCAGTGCTTTTGTTTCCCTCTGTGACGGAAACGGTCGTGCACGATGTTGTCGGATGTGGTTGCGCGGGAAATACCACGTGGGATGTGGAATATGAGCTAAAGGACATCCGTGCTTTTTATGACAAGGCGAAGCTACTCTTCGACACGTCGGCGACGCTTGAGACCCTTACGCATCTGCACTATGATCTCTTGCAGATGACCGCCGAGTTTTTCCTCGACACGGCCCGCCCGGCCAACTCACACATTCTGCTCTCCGATGGTGCAACGCCCGCGGGTATGCGGGAGATTTCGCTCGGAAGGATGCTTGCTATTCCACCGGCGCAGACTATATTATTCAGCAATCTCTCCCCTATTCCCGGAGCCTTGTTCCGTTACGCTCCGTTTGCGCTTTTGGCAAACGGCACGCAGACGGTGATTGCAACGATGTGGCAAGGAGAAAGAAAATCGAAGAAATATTTTGGTGAGGTGTTCTACACGAACCTGCAGCTGGGTGCATCCGCGAGCGCTGCCTGTCATCAGGCGGTTGTTGCGCTCGTCAACAGGGAAGAGTTTTCCCCCGTCAGTCGGTCAGGATTGTACTACCAGTTTGGGAGGTGAGGCGGTCATGCCTGCAATGGTTCGAGGAGCCCCGGCAAAGGGGTTTCATCGTGCCGGGTGGTTGGTGGGGTTGTTACTCTCTCCGAATCTTCACTGTCCCGAGTCCCGCCTCAATGTGCATGTTGAGCCGTCCCGATGCTGTCCGGAAATTCTGGCTGTAGTAAACATTTTCCTCGCGTTCCGAGAAATCCGCTTTGTCAACATCAAAATGGGACAGCCAGTTTTTTTCGTAGGAGATTTTCGCTCCAAAATCCTCGGGAATAGTAATTGTAAGAGTCCCCAGTCCGAGCTCAATGTCGACATCGACTTCCTTGTCGAGCTTGCCGCCAAAGTCGAGCGAGTAGGTTCCGACGCCCCCTGAGAATTTCATGTGGTTGAAGTTCGCGTTGCACAATCCTTCGGCGCGAAACTTGCTCAGGCCCGCCTCAAGATTTAGATTCTGGATAACCTTCTTGTTCGGGCGGTCGAACCGGAATGCCACGGAGCTTGCTCCGGTCGAGAGTGTGAGGTCCTTCACCAGAAGGTCGGAGAAGTCAAGGTCGGCCTTCCCGAGTCCGAGCTCGATGTCGAAAGCCACGGGGACGGCGTCGGTAAACTGGAGCCGCCACGTGCTGGATTCCCAATGTCCGATGTGAATTCCCGACCTGTCCCGTCGCCGCTCATGATCTCCTTCTGCGTCGCATCCGGTATTGATGTCGAGGTATCCGACGTTGTCCTTCACAGAATAGGAAACACAATCGCTCAGGTCGTTCACCTTCTCGATATCAACCTCGGCGTCGAGGATCTTGGAGGAACTGCCTTTTGAGAGGTAAATAGTTCCGAGGCCCGCATCCAAACTGACCTTCACCTCCCGCTCTGTCGTGGCCGGGATCGTTTTTGTAACATGGTTGGATTCAAAATAACGAAATCCCACTGCGATCAGCACGAAAAGGGCTGCAATCGCGAAAAGCAGTGGAAATATGTTAGAACCCTTGCGCATCTCTTCTCTCTATAATACCGATACGAAAAAAGCGGGTGGGAAGTTTCAATAATGTGAGATTTTGTCTTTGAGGAACTTGTACATTATCTCGCGCGCGCGGAAAATGTGCGCTTTCACCGTGCCGATGGGCAATTTCAATATTTTGGCTATTTCGGCGTAATCCCGTTCCTCGGTGTGACGCAGGATAATGACACGCTGGTATTTTTCGGGAAGAAGAGCGATTGCTTGCTCCATCAGGGCCTTTCGCTGCTGCAAGATGATGCTCTTGTCCGGCTGATAAGTCGTGTCGGGGAGCTCAAAAGAATAATCGCTCTCATCGGAAGCGATCGGCTTGTCGATCGAGAAGGTCTCCAGTTTGTGCTTTCGAATGTAGTCGATCGTGTTGTTCGTCGCAATTTTATACAGCCACGTCGAGAATGCAAATTCTTCGTTGAAGTTTTTAAGCGAAGCGAATGCCTTCACGAACGCTTCCTGGGTAAGATCCTCAACATCTTCCTTGCGGCGAATGAGCCGGTAAATCAGATTAGAGAGTGAAGCGCGGTACTTTTTCATCAACCGTTTGTATGCCGACTGGTTGCCGCGGAGGGCAGCATGAATTAGCGCCCTGTCTTCTTTGCGGGCTTCACTCTTCGCAACCGACAGGGGCTGAGGGATCGGTTCCTCGTGCAAATGTTTTTTTATGTGGCGGACTAATTTTTTCTTCTTGCGTGGCATTTCGCGTTCTTAACTTCACGACAACCATCGACAAAGTACGGAAAAAATGCGCGACGTGCAAGAGGTGAATTTGAATAATTGGGGGATTTTGGTTACCTTGAAATCAATTCTATCACCACAGACGTATCATGTTCATTACCTTCGAAGGCCTCGATTACTCTGGAAAGACCACCCAGGCGGCACTACTCGTCAAGCGCCTGCAGCAACTCGGCCGGGAGGTTCTCTTGCTGCGCGAGCCCGGCGGTACGGAAATTTCGGAGAAGGTTCGCACCATCCTCCTCGACAATCGGAATCGCGAAATGAGCTTGAAGGCGGAATTGTTCTTGTTCTCCGCTGCGCGGACTCAGCTCGTCAGCCAGGTTATTCGTCCTGCACTCCAGCGCGGTACGATCGTTGTCTGTGACCGGTTTCATGATTCAACCACAGCCTATCAGGGATACGGGCGGGGGCTCAACCTGGACGATGTGCACAGGATCAATACCATCGCCACGGATGGAACGATACCGGACGTCACGCTGTTTATTGATATTGTACCCGATGAAATAATTCGCCGGCGTTCGCTGGCGGGGCAATCTGCCGACAGGATGGAATCATCGGGACGAGAGTTCTACGAAAAGGCCCGGCAGGGCTTCCTGTCGCTCGCTCAGATGGAATCCGGACGGTTTATCGTTATCAACGGAATGGATTCGGTGGAAAGAATCCACGGCCATATTTGGAATGCTGTTCAACAACGCTTGCCTTAACAAGGAGTTTGAAATGAAGAAAGGTTTTATAACCGGAAAGAAATGGTTCCCGATCGTGGTGCTCGTCGGAGTCGTCGCGATGAGCGCATTCATTATCGGGTTCACATTCTCCGACACCGATTATCTGTTCAGAATCAGCAAAGGGATCGACATTTTCGGGCACGTCTACAAAGAAGTCACGATGAATTATGTGGATGAAATTGACCCCGAAAAATTCATGGAAGGCGGGATCGATGGTATGCTGGGTGCGCTTGACCCGTACACGAATTTCATCGGCGAAAACGAGGGCGACGAGGTTGAGTTGATTACTTCGGGAAAGTACGGCGGCATCGGTGTTACGATTGGCCTGCGGGACGGCTACATCACGATTCTATCGCTCCTCGAAGGATATTCTGCCCAGCGGCAGGGATTAGAACCAGGCGACCGTATTCTCGAAATTGACGGCAAGCCCGTGATTGGCGTTAAGCCGGATGCCATTCGCTCGATGACCCGCGGTGAACCCGGGACGGAATTACGCATGAAGATCGACCGCGATGGAGAAAAAAAACCGCTGACTTTTGTGTGTGTCCGGGAAGAAATTCTGCTGAAGAATATAACGTATGCGGACTTCATCGACACCGGCATCGCGTACGTTCGGCTGGAACGATTCTCCCGCGGCGCCGGCGACGAATTGCGCCTCGCGATAAAAGACCTGAAAATGAAAGGAACGATCAGGGGTTTGATCCTCGATTTGCGTGATAACCCCGGCGGATTACTCGATGTCGCGGTGGACGTTGTCGAGAAGTTCGTCCCCAAAGGAAGTCTGATCGTCAGCACCCGCGGACGACAGCCTGAATCGGAGAAAAAATATTTCGCCGCCGAGGATCCCGTGCTTCCCGATGTCCCTCTCGTTGTTCTGGTGAATCACAACAGCGCGAGCGCCAGCGAAATAGTGGCCGGCGCGATTCAGGACCTGGACCGGGGCGTCATCTTCGGAACCCGGACGTTTGGCAAGGGACTGGTTCAGACAATCCTCCCGCTTGTGTACGGTACACAATTGAAAATAACTACCGCGAAGTACTACACGCCGAGCGGTCGCTGCATCCAGGAGATCGATTACATGCATAGAGGCAAGGACGGTATCTTCTCGGTTACACCGGATAGTTTGCGGCGTGAATTTATGACGATGAAAGGCCGTCCCGTATTCGAATCGGGCGGAGTGACCCCCGATTCCGTGGCCGGTGAGACGGAAACGAGCGCGATGGTCACAGAGTTGCTGCGGAAATCAATGTTCTTCAAATTTGCCACGAAGTACGTTTCGCAGCACAAAGATTCGACTAAACCGATGCCTTCCCAGGAAGAAGCGCTCGGTGAATTTCAGAAGTTTCTCGATGAACAGCAGTTCACGTATCAGGATGAGGGAGAAAAGAAAGTTTCCGAGCTTTCGGAAATCGCAGACAAATCGAAATACAGTCCAACCATCAAGCAGGAAATTGAACGGCTTAAAACGGAACTCGGACAGGAAAAGAAGTACAGCCTTGACCGGGACAGGGTGAAAGTCCTCCGCGGAGTGATGACGGAGCTTATGTCGCGTTACAAAGGGGACGTTGGGAGAATCGCCGCATCACTCGAAAATGACGAGCAGGCCAAGACAGCGGCAGGATTGTTATTGAACGGTAGTGAGTACTCCCGGCTTCTATCGGTGAAAAAGCCCAAGTAGGCAATCGTACACAATGGTGGGAGGCGGGGGGAGCGCGGGGTTATAAGCTCCGTTCGGCCACCACCTGCGGCGCACCTCCCGGCGCTTTCTGCTGGTATCCAAGCTCCATGAGCTTCCCCTGAATAAGCATTAGCATCCTGTTGAAGTCGCCGCGTTCGTGGACGAAATCGACCTCGTCGGAGGGAACAACGAGCAGCGGTCCCAGCTTATAGCTCCTGATCCAATCCTTGTAATGACCGGCCAGCTGTTCGAGATAGGAGCGCGGGATGCTCTGCTCGAAGTCTCTTCCGCGCTTTGCGATCTGTTTCAGCAGGGTCTCGACCCGCGCATTGAGGTAAATGAGGAGGTCGGGCGGCTGGAGGTATTGCGTCATCACATGATACAATTCGACGTAATTCTCGTAGTCGCGTTTATCCATTTTGCCGATCATATGCAGGTTCCGCGCAAAGATTTCCGCGTCTTCGTAAATCGACCGGTCCTCAATGACACTTTCCGTTCCGTCAACAATTCGCTTATGGTCGTTGAACCGCTTTGACAGAAAATAAACCTGGAGGTTGAACGACCAGCGATTCATATCCGCATAGAAATCCGATAAATACGGGTTATTGTCTACCGATTCGAAGAAGGCCTTCCAGCCATAATGCCGGCTCAGAAGGTGCGTGAGAGAAGATTTACCTGCGCCTATGTTGCCGGCTACGGCGACGAAGATTTTGGATTTGCTCATGAACGAAAAGAATATAGAAGATTCCCGTGTAAATAACAACTTACCACAGCTAAATTACTCGTTTCTTGCTGAGGGATGCTATTCCCTGAGATGTGTATCCCAAACGCTTCAGAATTTCCCGTGTGTGTTGACCCAGCAGCGGAGGGGGAAGCATCGTTGCGCGCGGTGAATCCGACAGTTTGATGGGATTTCCAACCATCTTCAGCGTTCCTATGACCGGATGGCTCGTCGATTCAATCATATTTCTTTCTTTGAGCGTTGTCATTGTCAGGGCCTCATGGAGAGAATTGATGGTGCCGGCGGGTACACCGGCTTTCGACAGGATTTTCATCCATTCCTTCGTTCGTTTGGTTCTCATGACGGGGATGAGGATCTGTTCCAGCGATTCTCTGTGCTCGATTCTGTTCGCATTTTCCGAAAACAGTCGATCTTCAAGCAGGTTTTTACGCCCTATCGCGCCGCAAAAACTCCGCCAGGCCGGCTCGGTGGCAACGGCAATATTGATAAATCCATCCTTCGTCGCGAACATCTCGTATGGTGTGATGGTCGGATGGCGGTTTCCCCTGCGGCTCACCTTACGGGTCGATGAAAGCGCTATCTGTGATTGATAGGCAAACAGCGAAACCAGACCGTCCAGCAAACTGATGTCTACAAACTGTCCCTTGCCGGTTTTCGCACGTTGGAGGAGTGCCAGCAAAATCCCTTCGAAAGCGATATTGCCGGCGTTCACGTCGGCGAGGGAGATGCCCACCTTGGTCGGAGGTCCGTCCGGATACCCAGTCATGTCCATCAATCCTGATTCCCCCTGCACAACAACATCGTAGCTCGGCAGGCAGTTGCGGTTGCTGGTGTGTCCGTAGCCCGATATAGAACAATAGATGATTCCTGGATTCAGTCTCTTCACCCGTGGGTAATCGAATCCCAGCTTCTCCATCACGCCGCCGCGGAAATTTTCCACGAGAACATCGGACTGCCCGATAAGTTTTGCAAGGATCTCTTTGCCTTTTTCCGCTTTCAAATCCAGGGTGACACTTTTCTTATTGCGGTTGACGCTCAGGAAGTAAGCGCTTTCTCCCTTAATGAACGGTGGTCCCCATGTGCGCGTGTTGTCCCCCTTCCCGGGCTGCTCGATCTTGATGACTTCCGCACCCGCGTCACCCAGTTTCATCGTACAGAATGGGCCGGAGAGGATGTGCGTGAGGTCGAGGACGCGGATGCCGGAAAGGGGCAAAGGGGAGTTGAGGTTTGAGGTTTGAGGTTTGGGCTTCATTGATTCATTTTCCTTTTTTCATAAGGGTTGCATACACGACAAACGCCAGTGCAAAGCTGACGAACCGGCGTATAAAAAGCATTCACTTGGAATAATTGGAATGATTGGAATTATTGGGATGATTGGTATTGCGTTGTCGAAACTCCAACATCTTTTTTGTTGGGAGAACACGCTTGTATTCCAGTTTCGTTTTTCCAAAGTTGACAAGTAGACCTATATCGAGACCCGTATAGCCCAAATACTTAAGCACCTGAAACATATGTACATTCGTCAAAAGATTGGCGGATTTGATTTCAAGGATGATTTTTTGATTAATTAGAAAGTCCAAATAGTTAACTCCGATTTGAACATCCTTGTAAAGCATTGGTACCGGTGATTGTGCAACAAACGGAATATCGCCATCGGCGAATTCTATTTCCAGCGCCCTCTGGTAATACCTCTCTGGAAAACCGGGACCAACTTCAGTGTGGACATTCATACAGATTCCGATGATCTTGTAGCACAGGTTCTCTATTTCCTTTGTAATTTCAACAAGTTCCATAAATGCGTCCTCCCAATAGTCTGTGTAATTCCAACTATCCGCTTAATTTCAAATGAGCTGCCTCTTCTACATTGCCATTCCACAAACGATATACGCCACAGCGAACCTACGATCCAGGTGTCCGAAACATCCACTTGGGATTATTGGGATGATTGACATTGTCCGGGCACGCAAAACTCCCTGCACATAATTCCAATAACCCGTTTAATCCCAAGTCAATCCCGTCTTCTTCATCATCATCCGATACACGACAAACGCCACGGCAAACCCGACGAACCAGGCATAATTGTAAACCTGCATCAGAAACGTGCCTATGGTCGCGGGATCGATCAGCTTCACAGTGCCGAGGAATCCAGGCACATTCGGCAGAATGCCCAGGATAAGTGCGATGATCGCAGCCCGGTTGAAGCCGCTGCTGTAAGCATACTCACTGTGGCGCAAGTACAGGTTGACTGGATTCAGCTTTGTCTTTCGCAGAACGATGTAATCGCAGATCAAAATTCCCCCAATCGGTCCAAGGAGAGCCGAGTAACCGACGAGCCATGTGAAAATGTATCCGCTCGGGTCTGCCACGAGTTTCCAGGGTTGGATCAGAATGCCGATAATGCCCGTAATAAGTCCGCCTATGCGGAACGTGATTTTTGACGGCCAGAGGTTGGAAAAATCGTTCGCGGGGCTCACGACATTTGCGGCCAGATTTGTAGCCAGCGTTGCCAGGCAGAGCGCGAACAGGGATACTGCGAGCACGATGGGATTTGTGAAACGGGTGATCAGTACGACCGGATCCCAGATCGGAGCGCCGTAGATTACAATGGTCGCGGAGGTTACCGCCACGCCGATAAAGGAGTACAATGCCATGGTCATGGGCAGGCCGATCGCCTGACCAAGTACCTGGTCATGCTGAGAACGCGCGTAGCGGGTGAAGTCCGGGATGTTGAGCGAAAGCGTCGCCCAGAACCCGATCATTCCCGTCAGGGACGGGAAGAAGACCATCCAAAACTGTCCTTCCTTGGGCCCTCCGGGAATGAACAGCGACGGCTGGGAGAGTATCGGTCCGAAGCCGCCTGCCTGTTTGTACGCCCATGCCAGAAGCACCAGGCCCAGCAGGATAAGGAGCGGCGCCTTTATGTCGAGCAGGATGCGGATTGAATCAATGCCCTTGTAAATCACAAACATATTGATGCCCCAGAAAAACATGAAGCATCCGAGCTGTGCGATGTTGATCCCGAAGAACCAGGCTGGCAGCGATTCCCACGAGGGCACATAAATCGTAATGATCTTGTAGATTGCCCAGCCGCCGATCCACGACTGGATGCCGAACCAGCCGCACGCCACGAAGGCGCGAAGCATGGCTGGGATGTTCGCGCCACGCACTCCGAACGCGGCGCGGCAATAAACTGGAAACGGAATCCCGTATTTCGTTCCAGCGTGTGCGTTCAGGATCATCGGGATGAGCACGATCGCGTTTCCGAAGAAAATCGTGAGTACCGCCTGGTACCAATTCATGCCTTCGGAGATGAGAGATGACGCCAGCATGTAGGTGGGGATGCAGGCCGACATCGAAATCCACAGCGCGGCAATGTTGTACGTGCCCCACTTGCGCTGCGAGATATTCGTCGGGGCAAGGTCATCGTTGATGAGAGAGCTCTGGCCGACCTGTGAAATGTCACATTCGACCAAACCACCACCGCCATACATCGTTCGTGAAAGCGCTTCTTTTGCCATTACACCGTCAGTTGGATTCCGGGCAAGATATGCTTTTTCTTTGAAAGGTACAAGGGTGTCACTTTGTTCGTGGTGAAACAGAGGGGATTCTTACAGGCGGATCAGATTCCAAAGGGATTATTGCTATCCGCAAGAGGCTTGCGTCCGGCGGGCCTGGGTTCCCTTTCTTCCTTTTGAATCACTTCGTCGAGCGAGAGCTGCAATTTCCCTTCCGCAATGAGCTTTGGGTTGAAGAATGAACGATAGGCGAGATAGAATCCTGCGAGAATGGAGCCGAGACAGACGACAAATCCAAGATAGTACGTGATGTCGGCGATCGTCCCGGCAGAATCGAGCATATCCCATTGGGTAAACAGGTTGAACCAGTCGTGCCGTGATTTATCGCCGCCGAGAAGCGCAAGTTGCCGGAGAGGAGCATCGCGCATATATAGACTGACAGCCATCAGGTTAAAGCCCGTCAGGAACAAAGGGAACGGCGCGATACGGTTGGCGGTGCGCAACGCCAGCAGGAACGAGAGGAAGGGAAACATCACCTGCCAGAAAGACCCGCCGAGAATGTAAAGAGTACGTCCAAACATGCTGAAGAGGAAGTGTCCGCCCTCGTGAATGAACAGGAAAATCGAATGGAAAACGAACATGATCATCGACGGCTGGCGGAAACTCATGGCGTCTGCGTAGCGGTCGGCGGCGAGGCAGAATACGTACATGAGAAAACAATAGAAGATCACTTCCGTAGTGAACGTGCCCGGCGTTGTGCGTTTCGATTTCGGATGCATGGATGCCAGGCTGAAACGAGGGTCGGTTGTAACGGAATCAAGCGGCAGGGTCATTGTGCGATCGGTTTCGTTATGCTTTCAACGCGGAAGAATCCCGGCTCTATCCAGGATCTGTCGAATCTCTGTCTCCCCATCGTGGTCTATGGGAAGAAGCGGACTTCTGACGGACCCGCCCTCGTATCCCACAAGCGTTGACGCATATTTCAATCCCGCGATGCCGTAGGTGTCGCTTATTGCTTTGTTGACGGGAAGCATTCTCGCTTGCAGGTCCTTCGCTTTCTCGTGTTCACTTTTGTCATAAAGCTTTTGAATCTCCGCGCACTGCGCCGGAGCGCAATTTGCAAGGGCGAGGATTGCTGCCTTGATCCCAAGTGCAAGAGCGGGATACAGGATCGAGGCACTGCCGACAATAAGGTTGAATTCTCTTGGTACGGCCTTCAGAAACGCTTCAAGCTGCGGAACATCGCCGCGGCTGTCTTTCATTCCAATAATGTTGGGATGCCGGCTGAGCACTCTGACCGCTTCGACAGATATGTTGAGATGCGTGAATTTTGGAACGTTGTAGATGAGAATTGGAATATCGGCAGCGTCGGCGACTTCGGTGAAATGGCGGATGAGAGCGTTGTCGGTCATCTGGCCGCCGTAGTAGCAGGGTGTAAGGATGAGCGCTGCCTGTGCGCCAAATCCAGCGGCTTTGTTCGTGAGCCGTATTGTCTCGCGAGTCGATTCGAGACCTGTTCCCGCGAGAACAAATCTGCCTTTCCTGGTGGTCTCGACGGTCAGTTGTATGAGTTTCAGTTTCTCCTTTTCGGTCAGGTACGCGGCTTCGCTGTTGGAGCCGAGGACGAGATAACCGCCGAGAGGAGTTCTGTTCCACATTTCGATGTTGCGGACAAAGGCGTCATAATCGACCTGCCCGTTCTTTCGGAACGGTGTGATCATGGGGGGGAGGATGCCGGAGATTATGAGAAGAGCCATTTGTTCTTACAGTCTTGAGCTGTGAGACTTCAGTTGCGCGTTGTAGTGTCTATGTTGTCTGATTCAGAGCCCGCTATTCGGCAGATGGCGATCACAAGAATAATGCATAGGCAATTGCGGTTTCCGTTCACAAGTCCCTTTTTCTGTCCCTCAAACGCTGAAAAAGACTCACTTGGGATTAAACGGATTATTGGAATGATTGCAAAGAAGAATTCCAACAATCCCAATTCTACCAATAATCCCAATTATAACAAGTTAATGCTACTTCCACGCCCCTGCGAACACGTCTCTCTTTATAAACTGACCACGACCGGTTTTACCGAGCCATTTTCCCTTATCGGCGATCATCTCACCCCGCGAGAAAACAGTCTCGGCGTTTCCCTTGATCTTGAATCCCTCAAACATCGAGTAGTCGACCCGCATGTGGTGCGTTTTGGCAGAGATGATATGTTCCTGATTAGGATCCCAGATGACCACATCGGCGTCGCTGCCGGCGGCGATCGCTCCCTTGCGGGGATACATCCCGAACATCTTCGCCGGTGCGGTTGACGTAATCTCCACCCAACGATTGAGCGATATTCGTTTCTGGTTCACACCGCCCTCAAACAGCAGTTGTAGTCTATTTTCAATCGCCGGGCCGCCGTTTGGGATCTTCGTGAAATCATCTTTGCCAATATCTTTTTGTCCCTTGAAATTGAACGGACAATGGTCCGTGGACACTATTTGGAGTGCATCATTTTTCAATCCATGCCACAGTCTTTCCTGATTCCATTTCTCCCGGAGCGGCGGACTGAAAACAAACTTCGCGCCTTCAAAATCCGGACGGCTTAAATTGTCAATCGAAAGGAAAAGATACTGTACGCACGTCTCGGCAAAAGCCGGAAGCCCTTTTTCCCGGGCGCGCCGGACCGCCTTGAGCGCGTCGTTGCACGTAAGGTGGACGATGTACACCGGCACTCCTGCCATCTCAGCGAGCGCGATTGTGCGATTAGTGGCTTCGGCTTCGGCAGCCGCGGGTCTGGTCAAACCGTGATATTTCGGAGCTTTCTTTCCTTCCGCGACGGCTTGCTTCGTGAGGATGTCGATAACGCTGCCGTTCTCCGCGTGCATGCAGATGAGAGCGCCGTTGTCGGCGGTCTTTTTCATCGCCTTAAATATCGTTGCGTTGTCCGACATCAACGAGCCGGGGTATGCCATAAATAATTTGAAACTCGATACACCTTCCCGCACCATGTTGTCCATGTGCGGAATGTACGCATCGGGCAGATCGGTAACGATCATATGGAAACTGTAATCAATACAGGCCTTTCCCTCGGCTTTCTTGCGCCAGGTGTCAAGAGCCTGGCGCATTGTCATGCCTTTGCTCTGCACGGCAAAGTCGATAATGGAGGTTGTGCCTCCGAAAGCCGCCGCTCTGGTCCCAGTCTCAAAGTTGTCGTTTGAAACAGTTCCACCGAAGGGCATGTCGAGATGTGTGTGGACGTTGATGCCGCCGGGAATGACATACTTGCCATCCGCGTTAATCACATTGTCCGTTTGCATGGGAAGCTTTGTTCCAACGGCGGTTATCTTATCGCGGTCGATAAAGATATCGGCCTTGTAGTCTTGCTCTGCGGTAATGATTCGGCCATTCTTAATCATCGTAGGCATGGGTTATCTCCTTTATCGTGATGAGTTGGACTGCGCATTGAATGATAGGTGTTTTCCCTAAAAATATCAAGTTTCACGCCTCGGGCGACCGCAAATGCCCGAAACGTGAAACCTGGGTAATGGGGGTAGATGAGGGGCTTTCTACATCCAGGGTTCATCAGCAGAAGGACCGTAAATCGAGGGAACTTTTCCTCCCGCCATTCTTAGATAGACGGAAAATTGCCCGCGGTGGTGAACATGATCAGTCGAAACGAACCACAGCACATCTGCTTTGCGGAAGTCCCCCATTTTTCCGGGTCCGACCGGAAATTTGATGGAAGAATTGAAATCGGCATCCGACATCTTTCGCACGCGATCTGAAATTGTCTTGACGCCATTCTCCAGCCCGGCAATAATTTCGCTCATCGAACTCGGTGCCTTCGGGCCCGGCTGACTAAAGTCGATCCTGCCGTCGATCGCCATTCCCATAATGCCTATTTCCGAGGCAAAGATCCATGCGAGGTCTCGCGCCGAACGGGATTTTTCGTGCGGCTTGAAATCAAGCTTCTCGTTTGGATAATTCTTGAGCAGTTTCACCGTGGTCTGGACTTCGCGCTCCAGATTGTTTAAGAACATGTCTTTTTCTGACATCGGCATGCAATTTACTCCTTTGTAAGATGTTTATGAATAGTGACGGGGTTAGTTGAATTGGTGCAACAGAATTTGTCGGCTACGTGGCAGCCGAAATGAAACAAGCTCATTGCATTGAACGTTAACAATTTGCCGAAAGTTCCCCTCTCCCGTGATGGGAGAGGGGAAAGCGTTGGGAAAGACTGAAAGACTAAGTCGAAATAATTCCGAGAAAGGATATTATTTCGGAGTTATCCGTTTCTGAATTTCCAGAATTGAGCGGCTTGCCGAATCGAGCATCGCGCGGTTGGCGGCAAGAAGTTCTTCGGGAGGCAACGGCAGATTGTTCGGAGGCAGAATTGCGGCTTCGGCTTTCTTGAGAAGCTGATCTGGGACGGGCCGTTTGCCTAGGACCAGTCTGCTCTTCGCTTTCTCGTATAATTCCTTTGTCAACGACCACGATGGGCATCCGCCTAATTCATGAGGTATGTGAAATTTCTTTTCGAGACTATATTCGGTCATCCATCTCCTGAACCCGATCGTAGACTCGGCGACGACGAGAACTTCCTTCTGCTTCAATACGTCGAGGTGATATTCCATCTTGGTTGCAAACGCATGCGCGCCGATTCTCAATCCTCCTCTCAAAGACAATGTGTGATACGACATTCCCACGTCGGGATTCACGATTCTGCCGTTCACGATTGCGACGAGCTCCCCTTCGACCTGTCCGATGATAACATACTCGTCCTGTACTCTGTACGTGGAGTATGAAAGCAATTCTGCGTAGACCCGTGACGCTACGATATCGTAGAAGTCCTTTGCGACATGCATGAGCGGCTCAACAAATGGAAGGAGAAGAGGAACTGCTTCCCGCCCGACTTGCCGCATTACCATTTCCTGGCCGTTCTTCAGTGTTATGGACTTTGCGGGAAATTTTGGCAGTGGCGTGTCAACCGGTCGGAGTGTTTTTTCTAAATCTTCTGGCATAAAAGCTCCTTATTCGTGGGTATGAGAAAAATGTTGATGGAATATGCTTAGTTGGAACCTGTGTGGTTGATAAAATGAATCCCAACATAACATTTTTTTTGCTTTACTGCAACAATATCGACGATACCATTCTTGTCAAATGGGTCAACTCGAACGACGTTCTTTTTTCAGCGCGAGAGCAATTTTCTCGGCTGTGATGGGCATGGATTTGATTCTGATTCCAAGGGCATCGTCAACAGCGTTTGCGATCATCGGGGCAGCCGGAATCATGGTGTGCTCTCCCACACCTCTGGCGCCCGAAGGGCCGTCGGCCTGAGGGACTTCAATAATTATCGATTCTATGATGTCCGGAATATCCAGAGATGTCGGAATCTTGTAATCCGTGAAATTAGCATTCACGAGCTTGCCTTTTTCATCGAACCGCATGTCTTCGTACAGCACCGTGGCAATTCCCTGAACCAATCCGCCCGTAATCTGGCCTTTGATCAGACCGGGGTTTATCGCTTTCCCGACATCGACGGCAAGGACTGCCTTCGGTATTCTGACCTTGCCGGTCTTCCTATCAATTTCAATCTTTATTGCGCTGGCGCCCACGGTGTAGTGTACGTTGGGATGGCCGCCCTGACTCGTTTCCGGATCGCTGAGTGCCGAGGTAAATTCCGGCATGAACATCCCTCGTCCGATGATCGGGCCTCCTCTGTAAGAGCCGTCTTCCTTCTGAACACCCATGATGATAAAATCTTTCAGGGGCAAAGAGAAACTCGCGTCAGTTCTGGATTTTACGCATTCATTTTCAAGATAGAGAAATTTTCTCTCCTTGCCGAGCGCCCGCTCGATGATGTCGAATATTTGCTCGCGTGCGTCAATCGCGGCGCTTTCAACCGCTCGACCGCAACCCCATGTGACATGCGATCCGACCGTCTGCCATTCATACGGATTTCTATCCGTGTCGGGCGTCTCAACCCGGATTTTTTCCGGAGGGACCGTCAGAATCTCCGCGGCGATTTGAGCGAGAACGGTCAACAAACCCTGACCGATTTCCATACCGGAGACGAGGATGTTGATGCTGCCGTCCTCATTGAATTTCAGAAAGGCAGAAGATGAAGCGTTGGGAGGCATCGCAGGAGCTTTCCAGAATATTGCGAATCCTTTTCCGATGGCTTTGTCGCTGTCGTCGGAAGTCTCTTTCTTTCCCCAGTCAATTGCCTGGGCGGCCTTATCGATTGCCTCGATCAATCCGTTGGCATTCATCTTGCCGCCGTAATTCAGAATATCGCCCTCGCGGATTGCGTTTTTGCGCCTGAGTTCAACCGGGTCGATATGGATCTTCTTCGCAATTTCATTCATGTGCGATTCGAGTCCGAAGAGGAACTCCGAGTATCCAAATCCGCGATACGGGCCGCCGGGTGGAAGATTTGTGTAAACACAAATTGAATCTATGCTGACATTGGGAACATTGTATGGACCCGATGCAGATAATCCCGCAGCATTGACCACGTTTGCGCCGTATTCAACATACGCGCCCGCATCCCAATTCAGAATGTTGCGCATCGCAATTATAGTCCCGTCTTTTTTGAGTCCGACCCTTATTCGAGCGCTCAATCCCTGACGCTGGTACGTGTTGTAAAATTCCTGCGCCCGCGACCAGAGGACTTTTACCGGTCGTCCTTTCACGGCAGTTGCCAGCGCCGCTCCCATGATTTCCATGGAGACGCCAGCTTTGCCGCCAAAGCCTCCGCCGATGAACGGAGTAACAACCCGAACATCTTTGTGCGACAAACCGAGCGGTGCAAGCGCTTCAGCAAACAAATTCCTTTGAGTATAGGGAGACTGGGAGGCAGTCCAGACCGTTAACCTGTCCGAATTGTCGTACAAACCGATCGCGCCGTGGACCTCGATTGCACAATGAGCATAACGAGGAACTGTATACGTATCTTCAAGCACGAAATCCGCTTCGCTGAAGGCCTTTTCAACGTCGCCCTTTCTCACTTTTCTCAAATGGGCGATGTTAGAGTCGGCCTGCGGGAAAAACCACGGTACGTGCTTGTAATGTCTCAAATCGGGATGAATGAGATAAGCATTTCTTGAAAGGGCTTGTTCAACACTGAGGATTGCCGGAAGCTCGGTATAATCGATTTTGACGAGCCTGGCGGCTCTCAGCGCCGTGGCTGCGTCCCTCGCGATGACGGCGGCAATCTGTTCTCCTACGAATCGAACTCTATCCTGAGCAAAGATAAAACGGTCGTGCATGTAAAGTCCAAACCTGAACGGGAAATCCTTACCCGTCACGATTTTTACGACACCGGGGACTTTACTCGCTTCGGTTGTGTCGATCTTGTTGATGATCGCATGTGCCACCGAGCTTTCGACGATTGCTGCGTAAAGAAGGTCCGGCCCGAAATCGAGGTCATCAATGAATTGAGCGGCGCCGGAGACTTTTACTTTGCCGTCAATGCGTACTTCCGATTTGCCGATAAACTTATATCCGTCCATAGGGGTCTCAGGCATTATTCAGAATTATTTCGTGACCTCGGTAAGCGCGTCGATGATCGGAATGTAGCCGGTGCACCGGCAGAGGTTTCCGGACAGGGCTTCCTGGATTTCTTTCTTCTCGGGGTTTGGATTCTTTGACAATAATTCCGTCGCCGAAAGAATAACACCCGGTGCGCAAAATCCGCATTGGAAGGAATTGTGTCGAATGAACGATTCTTGAATAGGAGTCAACCCGCCGTGCATCAATCCCTCGAGCGTTACAACTTCCTGGCCGTCTACTTCGACTCCAAGGATGAGACAACTTCGGACAGTTTTTCCGTTGATCATGACGGTACATGTTCCGCAATCGCCTTTGTCACACCCGCACTTCGGACTCTTGACGCCAAGTCTGTTTCTCAGCACTTCAAGAAGAACCTCGTTCGGAGCAAGCTCCAGCGCAATTGTTTCACCATTCAAAGTGAAATTCGTTCTGTATTTCATCGGTTATTCCTCTCGAGACATTGACTCTATATCACACTGGTCCCATACGCGAGGCCACCGCCGTTCAATCGGCTTATGGCAGCATTCAGCCCTCTTTCAAACATCACCTTTGCCATATGCATTCTGTATTCCTTCGAAGCCCGGATGTCGGTAATTGGTTTGATCTCTTCTTCAATCAACTGCACGGCTTTTTCAATCAAGGAGGGAGCGATGTTCTGTCCGTTCAAGATCCGCTCGATCCTTCTTGCGCGAATGGGAACCGGCGCTACGGCTCCATACGAAATTCTGAAGGATCCATCAGCCAATGCAAGAATGAGCACACTCACCTGGGCAAGGTCTTCGCCGGCATATCGACCGAGTTTCACCCAGCACCCGGCATGCTTCTTCTTCGGCAGAGGAAGAATAACCTCTGTGACGATATCTCTTTTTCGTAGTCCGGTTTTCCGTGGGGCGACAAACCATTCCTCGACGGGAATTCTTCTTTTTCCTCTCGGTCCCACCGTCTGGACGATCGCATCGTACGCCAGCAATAACGGTCCGCTATCCATGCAGGGAACCGCCGAACATATATTCCCGACCAATGTTGCACGGTTACGGATGCCGACGGACGCGACAGTTTTGGCCAGTTCGGCGATAACGGGAAATTTTTGCTGAATGATTCGCGATTCTATCAAATCTGAAAACGTGACGCCGGCCCCAATGTGAAGTTTATTGTTTTCAAACCCGATCTTCTTCAAAGAGGGAATGCCCTTAATATCGACCACGATTCCCGGCCGGGCGGCATTTGATTTGATCAAGTCGACCAGGTCGGTGCCGCCGGCGAGGATTGCAGAATTGCGGTGGCGTGCGAGGAGAGCTAATGCCTCGCGGAGACTCTTGGGTCGAGCGTAATCGAATTGATGTGTGATAGCCACGTTCGCTTTTTCCTGAATGTTCTACTTTGGCGGCAAGAGTGCAACTATCCTGCAAAATGCCGATTCCATTTCTATGCCGTTCACCGGAAAGCACCCAATCCAGCATCGTTTGTTGCTGAGCTTGTTGATGTCGCCGCCCAGATTTTCGGCATGCACAATTCTTTTTGGAAAAAGTTTTATGTGCATTACCTGATAGTACTCTTCCTGGGGAAACATTTCATCCCATGAGCCCACTTTGTATTTTGCCTTCAATTTCTTTTCTGCTTCGGTGAATCGGGCGGGGTGCCATTGCCGGATGATGGTGTTCATCGGATGGTCCGCGCTTCCGCAATCGACGCCGATCCATTTGATCTTCATATCCATGACCCACGTATGAAATCCCGGTCCCGGCCCTGGATGCTTGACGAAATAACGCACTTCATCGGAGTCCTTCTGATCCCACGCATAGCGATTGTACCCGGTGTTGATGATGAGAATGTCTCCTTTCTTGATCTCGACTCTTTTCGTCAGCATCTCGGGACTGTACAGATCGTAATCGCCGACGGCATCAGAAATGTCGACAACAACGCCCTGACCGATCCATTCTTTCATCGGCACCTGACCGATCGACCGGCCGGAAGCGTGAAAATGAATTTCGCCGTCCATGTGTGTGCCCACATGGTTGCTCGTTGTGATAATCTGTCCGTTTGCACCCTGGCCCATGTGTGCGCCAGCGATTCTCTTGAAGTACTGGATTCCCAGCGGCATGTAGCTGGGCCATGGCGGAGTGTGGACGCTTAATCGTTGTGTTAAGTCATAGATTTTCAAGCTGTCCATGAAATCAAGAAATTCCTGAGTTTTCATATTTATTTCTCCTTCAATGATTCTATCTGATGAACTAAGCCAAGGATGGCCTTCTTAAACGGCTCCGGGGGTGCACTTAAAACCCCGGCGCCAATTTGCCCGATACCTGCATTCCTGTGGGCAACTCCGGTATCAATAAACGGAAGAACATTCTTTTCTGCAACTTTTCGCACATCGATTCCCGTCGGAGTGCCGCGGAAATTGAGATAGGGGATTCTGTAACTGTTGTTCTCTGCCGCAGTTATTTCATACATTTTCAGGGTGTAATTGATCGCGTCCTGGGTCGAGCCGCCGACAAACTGGACAATTGCCGGTGAAGCGGCAATTGCGAATCCACCCAGGCCGTTCGTCTCAGTTATTGAGCTGTCCCCGATATCCGGGTTTGCATCGTCTTTTGTAAAGCCCGGGAAGAACAGCGCGTCGGGAACCGGGGAGATTCCGGTGAACCACGCGCCCCCGGTTCCGGAGAGCTGGATGCCGAAATCCGTCCCGTTCCTTGCCATGACTACCACGATACTCGAGTAGTCGATGTTTCGTGCCGCATCCAACGATACTTTTGACGCTCCCATGGAGAGATTAAGGAAGAAATGATCGTTGCGGTTGATAAAGTCGAGCACGCTAGCCACAGTCGATTTGTCAACGGTCGTTTGGACAATCGCGGGAGCCAGTGTTCTGTACAGAAGAGATGTCGCCGCCCTGTTTCTGTTGTGAACCTCATCTCCCATCTGAAGCGCTTGCGCAATGATATTTTTCAGATCAATCCTGCCGATCGTGCTAATCGCTACCTTCAGGGAGGGATAGAGAACCGTTTCCATCCATTTCAACCGTTTGATGACGTCGTCGCTGAACGCGCCGTAACGAAGAACTTTTCCAAGTCCTTCGTTCATTGTACAATACGCCTTGTTGCCGTATTGTTCGTTCTCCAGGATGAATACCGGCATCGAAGGAGAGACGACCCCTGCCATGGGGCCAACCGACGAATGCTCATGGCAGGGGGAGAATTCAATTTTTCCTGAAGCGGCTGTCTTTTCAGCTTCTTCAGGAGTGTCGGCAATGCCTTCATAAATCAGCGCGCCGACAACCGCGCCTCGCATCGGGCCGCACATCCTGTCCCAGCCAATGGGTGGACCTGCATGGAGGAAAAGATTTTTCTTCATACCGGGGATAACTTCGAGCGCCTTTCCCATCCCGATGATTGACGGTTTGCTGTCAAGGATTCGCCCTACTGCTACTTTATTGGCGGCTTCTATTGTGTCGCAATTTTCGTCAAGAATCGCCGACATCTTGGCATCCGTGATCAGTGGAGGTTTCCAATCGACCTGCACCACCTTCACATTGCTTTTTTCGAGAGTATCCCTAAAGGACTTGAGTCCGATGTTGACCACTGCGAGCTCGCTTTCAAAGAGTCGGTTCTTCATGACTTGTTCTTGTGTTGGATAATGGAGATTGCCAATTTGCAGGCAGAGGAATTTGATTCCATGACCAGGAGGCCGGCCCGCGACAACGTCGAGACCACCACGGACCTGTTTTGAGGATCCTTATCGGTCCCCGTGACGGAACAGATCATTGGCAGATGTCTCTTTTGATGAGAGGCAACTTCCTTCGCTTTTTTGACGACCGGGATTATTTCCGCAAGCGGATTCATGTGTGAGCCGTATCCGAGCACGATGTCCAGGAGAATGACTGCCGTTTCAGGGTTCTCTGCTTCGTTGAGAATGCGCTTATTTCTCGTTGAGTAGTCAATCATGGGATGGGGCTTGCCCACGGTAAATTCATCGTCGCCTAAGTCCAGAATTGTGTGCTTCTCGCTTTTCCAGGAATCTTTTAGCTTATGACTGCTGCCGAAAGGAATGTTAGAATAAACATCCACCAGTATATTCCGACAAAGCAATTGCGCTTCATCGCAGAATGTCCCGCCGCTAAACAAGCCGCGCAAGTAGTTCTGACCCGGAGATAACTTCGCCGCCTCTATCTTCGCCATTCTGGTGATTTCGGGTTCGCGCCTTTTTAATGCGCCGGTTACCACAGAGACATCTTCTCCTTTTGAGAGTGCGGCCGACAGCAATGCGGCCTCTTCAAGTGTCAGAGCCTGACAGATATTGCTGCCTTCGAGCAGTTTCGGCGGTGATCCAAGAAATACGCCGACAATTGGTTTACGGATTTCTTTTGCAGCAGATATGATCTTTTCCATCACTTCCTTCGCCGGAGGCTTGGAAACCAAGAGAAGAACTCCCGTGCGCTCATCGGCTGCAAGGGCATTCATTCCTTCAATGAACATTGCGCCGCCGACTTCTTTCTTGACATCCCGCCCGCCTGTTCCGATTGCCTGAGAAATACCACAACCTTCATTCGAGATGATGCAACTCACTTCCTGGAGACCGGTTCCGGAAGCCGAGACGATACCGATATTCCCCCGGTTGACGACATTCGCAAAAGCGAGCGGAACGCCGTTGATGATTGCCGTCCCGCAGTCGGGCCCCATGACAAACAAATTTCTCGTCCGGCCATATGTCTTGAGCTCAATTTCCTGCTCAAGCGGAACGTTGTCCGAGAACAGCATCACATGAAGGCCATGCCGCAATGATTTCATGGCGACGTCGTCGGCATATCTGCCCGCCACGGAAACGATGGCAAGATTCGCTCCTGGCAACAGGTTCAACGCCCCTTCGATGCTTTGCGGGTCGAGACGTTCATCACTTTCTGATTTCTTGCTTGCCTTGAAAATATTTTCTATCCTTGAAATGATACCGGCTGTGTCCGACCCTTCCTGTGTTTTGACGGCGACGATGAGATCCATGTCCCCGGCGGACCTCAACTCTGGAGTCAGCAGGCCGGCGGAATCCAGAACGGACTTGTTCTCTTTTGTGCCCATCACAACAGCTGAGTCCAGAACGTCTGTCATTTCTGCGATCTGCTTTGCGATCAGCATGACGGAAATGGAGTCGTAGTACTCGCCTTTTTTAACTATGCTGATGGTTTTCATGCTAAAACCTTTTTAAACCGGTGAGGAAGCCCACTGCCTGGTCTGCGCCGGACGTTGCACCCACGGTCAGGAGCTGTTGAGTGCTTTCGATGGTTTCTTCCCGCCCTGAATGAAAAAGAGATTCGATCAATCGTTTGAATTTTCCGGAAACCTGGCCATATGCGGCGCAGCGTATGAATGTATTCGTAAACGGATTTGTGCCTTGTGCTGTTTGATAGATCGAATGTATTGTCTGTGATAGGTCGGTTTTGAGGACGGCCTGGCGGACATTCACAGCAATGAGCAGGCCGGAAATAAAATCGTCCCCGCTCGGTGTGAGTCCCGGTCCCAATCCTTTGAGTAGTTCTATCCCCCGGAGATGATTATCGGAGAGAATTGTTTTGTATCCCAATTCGAATCTCTTCACATACTCGACATCAAAAGAAGAGGTGAAATTTTTTTTCCTGGTCTCGTCGAGCAGAAAGGCCAGGCTTGTTGGTGGAGAGAATTCTTTAAGAGTCTGTTCAAATACCTCCAGGTTGTGCTTGAAGTTGTCTTCATTATACTCATCGAATTCGAAGTGGGGATCATATAACGTCGAAGTGTCAAGCTGTAACCGTATCCCGTTCAGGCAAATACTGTCAATGTCGATTTCAAGCGAGTTCAGGGAGTCGAACCTCATTCCTTGAAGAACGATGTTCAACGGGCCGGCGCCAATATTCGCATGTACTACGAATGCAAAAGCATCGTCGGAATAGAAATTTACGGCAGAGGCAAACCTTGAGTGGAGTTTATAAGCTCCACGGTGAAGTGCCTTCCCGTAGCTCGCCACGTTGATTATGGTTGATGCCTGGTTGATGGTCATTATGGAGATAATCGTCTCATGATCACATCCGGAGGTCCTGGCGTTGAAGTGCTTCGGAGGGATCAGTGGATGTCGATCCCGTGTTTCATTTGAAATGCTCTTAGCGATTCCCAGGTGAGAGGCTGGGGTAGCTGTTGTATGAGTTCGTTCCAGGTTATCGCTTCTTTCCCGTCATCTCTTCGGACCATAGTGATACATCGGTCGACGGGACAAACAAGGAAACAGAGGGCACAGCCGACACAATCGTCCTGTCTGACCCGTGGCTGACTTTTGCCGTTGAGCGGAATCATATCAATACACTGGTGTGCAGCGTCGTCGCATGCAATGTAACACAAATTGCAATGTATGCATTTTGCGTCGTCGATCTGAGCAATGGTTTTGCACAGGAGATTCAGGTTCCCGAAGTCGGTAATGGCCCCGAGTGATGTGCCCCGGAAGTCTTCGATCGTCCTGAAGTGTTTTTCTTCCATCCAGTTCGTCAATCCGTCGACGAGGTCGTCAATGATGCGGAAGCCGTAATGCATTACTGCCGTACAAATCTGGAGACTCGTCGCGCCAAGGAGGATAAACTCGACGGCATCGCGCCATGTTGCAATTCCGCCGATGCCTGAAATCGGGAGGCTAACTTCCGGATCGACCGCAACATGCGAGATCGCATACAGGGCCATAGGTTTGATTGCCGGACCGGCAAGACCGCCATGGCTGCCTTTTCCATCGACCGAGGGTTGCACCTGAAGAGTGTCGAGATCAACGCCCATGATGCTGTTCACCGTGTTGATGAGTGAGAGGCCGTGTGCACCGCCTTTTCGAGCTGCGCGCGCGGGCAGGCGAATGTCGGTAACGTTCGGGGTCAGCTTGACGAGCACGGGCACGGAGGATACCTCCGAGACCCATTCCGTGATCATAGAACAGTATTCGGGAACCTGTCCGACAGCGGCGCCCATGCCGCGCTCGCTCATGCCGTGCGGGCAGCCGTAGTTCAGCTCGATGCCGTCGCAACCGGTATCGATAGTGCGCTTTGCCATGTCATGCCAGGATTCTCTTTTGGATTCGGCCATCAATGAGACAATTACGGCGCGTTCGGGCCAGCGTTTTTTTATTTCGGTAATCTCCTTCAGATTGACATCGAGCGGGCGGTCCGTCGTAAGCTCGATGTTGTTCAACCCAAGAATTTTTTGACCGTTATAATCAATTGCACCATAGCGATTGTACACATTCATGATCGGTTCGCTAAGGGTCTTCCATACCGCGCCGCCCCAGCCGTGCTCGAAGGCTTTGTTGATCTGGTATGCAGAGTTTGTCGGCGGCGCGGAAGCGAGCCAGAAAGGATTCGGAGATTTGATCCCTGCAAAGTTAATTGATAAATCTACCATTTGTGACTCCGATTGTTAACCATTAATTTGTATTAGTCTGTATACTATCGCGCCGAAAGCAATTATAATTGAGAAAGCTGGATATACAATTAAGGAAATGAAGAATGCAAAGGCAATGCTAAGCCAAACAACCAGGCTGATATTCCTTCGCTTTAGGAGTTCCTGTGCTATTATAGATTCACCTGAGTAAATCAACTTACGTCGAAGGCTTTCGTGTTCATTAATTTGCCCGATCAATTCGCTCACCGTGGTTTTTGATAAAAGATAAGCATTCACGTGTAGATCAGTAAGTTCGTTTTTTAGTGATAGAAGAGATTTATTCAAAAAATCCTCGCCAAATAAATGAGATATTAGCTTCCACGTAGAAATTTCTCTCTCAATTGTAGGAAATGGTGGGTGAGGATATAGAAAGCGATTTGCTCCCCCATTTTCTCCAAAATGAACAACGTTATATCCGTTTTTTTCGTTTAGCAACACATATCCAGGACCATAAGTATGATTGAAAGACACAACTTGGTAACAATTGTATTTTCTAAATATCAACTTTCCATCTTGAGGGTCGACGAGATCTTGAGTGGCAATTAATTGATCGCCTACATTGATATTAAAAAAGCTCTTCATCCATTTCATTTCTCGGTTTAATGGAACAAACGTGTATTTCGTTTCCTCAATTTCTTTGTTTGCGTTTTCCAGATTTTCGAGGAACTTTTTGATATTGTCTGAATATTGTTTTTCTGCCTCAGATTTTAAGTCTGAGTTTAACAGAATTCCTTTGATCAGTTCCAAGAAAGATCCTTGTATTTCCGCAGCTTTGAGCTTTAAGTCCGCCCCGAAAATCTGAGGATAGTTACGTTGATAAAGCAGTAATCCAAAGCTTGCGGAAATGAGAGCGTCAAAATGATATCGGTCCTGAATAAACTGTCTGCTTTTTACTAAAGCATCCACCAGTTGAGAGACCAAAGCGTTATCACTTTGCTTCTGCAGTTCGAAGCTTAGGATCTGATGCTGTGTCTGGGCTACTTGTCCGACACGACTCATCGTTTCCAAATTGACAAAAGTATTTACGACCTGAAGCCAGTCAGCCATTATTAGAATTCCTTGTGCGTGTTTTTCTAGAAGTGATATCTACTGTACTTCCTCTTGATCCTTCCACTGATCAAGAAGTTGCTGTACCCGATCAGCGCTTGCTCCATATCCAGGATTAATCACATCATCTGGAGAAGCATCAATAATGGCGTGTTTAGTGATCCAAAAGTCAACTTTATTTTGCTTAAGGTACCTGGCTAACCTATCTGTTAGGGTGGAGGGCACAATTACGTATGGTCCAGCTGTACCATCAGTATTAACTCTCAATCCAGGCATTGACGATCTCCTATATTAGCTGCAAAACGTTAAGCCGGAAGCAACCCTTCGTCATTAAGATGTTGCTCGTCCCATCTTCGATCATAATCAACTCGTCGATCAGACAATTGAGAGATCCTAATTTGGATTTGCTCGTACTGATCATGTCCAAGATTAGAAAGAGACACTCGTTCTCCGAGTCCATCAAGAATAATCTTGTCGAGAGGACAATCGAGTTGACTTCCGACAGGACTGTTCGAGTGAAACAAAAAATAGTGATATTTGACAAGCACATTGATTGCCTTCTGAGCTTGTCCAAATGAGATGTCCACTTGAAATCTGATGCGTTCGATTGATTCACGGATGTCGTTTGTTTGGAGTAGTCCTTGTTGCATCCGTGAGCAAAGGGGTTCAAGTTCTGCAAAGACAAGTTGTTTGTACTCTCTGAGTTTCTGCCTGCGGTTGTCTGCTAAGAAAGATCGCCCCACAGAACGAAGTATCATGGTGGCATTCAGTATATCAAGGTAGAGAGACTTATGGTAGATCGTTAACATACAATGTTGCCTTCAGTAAATGTGCTCGGGGCATGGCGGCTAACTTTTGTAAAGACGAAGAGAGAAATCATTGTTTGAGCAGATGCGCATGAATTCCGTACGCAGCAAGTTTGCCGTCTGCTGCCGCGTTGACGACCTCTTTGCCGCCATTGACGCAATCCCCGCCTGCAAAGTACCTTGGATTTGCTGTCTGCATCGTTTCCTTATTGACCCAAACTTTGCCGTGCTGGACTTTGAGATCCGGAATCTGGCTGAAGAAGTCCTCGCTTGTTCTCTGGCCGATGGACTTGATGACCATGTCCACCGGAATTTGAAACTCCGAGCCGGGAATCGGTTCAGGAATCCGCCGGCCTTCCGCGTCGGGAGGGCCGAGCTTCATCTTCAGGCATTCGAGTCTTTCCACGATACCGTTGTTGCCGATAATTCTTTTCGGGGCGGCAAGAAAGTGGAATGTCACTCCATCATTTCTGGCGAGCTCGTACTCGAAATCGTACGCCGGCATTTCCGCCCTGCTGCGGCGGTAGATGATCATCACTTCTTCCGCGCCGAGCCGTTTTGCATCCGTGACGGCGTCGATGGCGGTGTTCCCGCCGCCGATGACCGCAACCCGCTTACCGACATCGACGGATCTCCATTCGCGCGTTGTAACTTTTCCTATAAACTCGAGCGCGTCGCAGACTCCCCGTAGATCTTCGCCGGGGATGCGAAGGTCGGAAGGGTTCCCCAAACCGACCCCCAGAAAGATGGCGTCATGCCTTTTCTCTAATTCGGCGATCGAAATTTGTTTTCCGATCAGCATTCCCGTCCTGATCTTCACGCCGAAGCTCTCGACGAGCTTCACCTCGTTCAAACTATCCTTGTACGACATTTTGTACGGTGCGATTCCCCAGGTGTCTAATCCACCCGCGGCTTTCTTCCCTTCATAAACGGTAACCTCGTATCCCAAGAGTGCAAGCTCCGCAGCACAGGCGAGTCCGGCAGGACCCCCGCCGACAACGCCAACTGACTTTCCATTGCTTTCCGCAGGTGCGAACAAAGGCGGCATGCCGTGTTCGACATACCAATCGATTGCGTATCGCTGAAGTCTCCCGATCTTTATGGATTTCTCTCCGCGTTCGTTGAAAACGCACGCGCCCTCGCACAGCACGTCCACCGGACATGCCTTCGCGCAGGTTAATGCAATCCAATTGGATTCCAGGATTGTCTTCGCCGATCCTTTGAGATTCCCCGTCGCAATTTTCTTGATGAATGTTGGAATATCGATGTGAGTCGGACAGGCCTTTGTACATGGAGAATCATAGCAATAGAGGCATCGGTTTGCCTCCGCGGCGGCCTGCGGCGGCGTGAACGGTTTGTGGATCTCGGAGAAGTTCTTCTCGTACTGGTCGGTGGTTAATTTGGGAGCAATGTTGTTCACAATGAGTTCAGAGTTTGGGGTTTTGAGTTTTGTGAGGGGAGCGGCTGCACCCGATCTTCGCCAGGATGATCAAAGTCATAATCGACCAATGGTTCCTTGAGAAAATTTGGAGTATCAAAGGATCTTTCAATACTCTGGATGAAGCGGAGAATCTTTCCGCAAAGATTGTTGTAATCTTGATAAAGGACCTTGAACGATGATTCATTGTTCAACGATTTCGTATCGAAGACTAATTCTAAGTGTTCTATGGTCTCTTCGCACGAACCATAAGCTCGATGCAATATCTCAAAACTCTAATCTCAAAACTCAAAACCCATCTCAGTAGATACTTGTCTCCCGTTTCTTCCCCGTGTAATCTATATAGACTGCCTTCGTCTCCGTATAGAATTCGAACACTTCGGTGCCGCACTCGCGAGGTCCTATCCCCGTGGCTTTGATCCCGCCGAAGGGCGCCTGAGCTTCGCCGCCGATTGTGGGTGAATTGATGTGTACTTTGCCGACTTCGGAGAGTTCGGCGAATCGCATGATCTTGGCGATATCTTGTGAGTACAAAGAAGCCGAAAGGCCGAATCGCACGCCGTTGGCAACTTCGAGCGCTTTCTCGAAATTCTTCACGCGCATGATACCGACGACCGGTCCGAAAATTTCTTCTTGCGCTATGCGCATCGACGGCGTCACGTTATCAAAGATCGTCGGCTCGACGAAGTATCCTTTTGCAAACGGTCCGCCGGTAAGTCGTTTTCCGCCTTTCAGCAACCGGGCTCCTTCGGATTTGCCGATTTCGATGTACTTGATCACCGTACTCATCTGGCTCTCGTCGACCGAGGGTCCCATATCGGTACTGGCATCCATGCCGTCGCCGACGCGAAAAGTCTCAAGACGTTTGAGCAGCAATTCAACGAACTCGTCCGCGACGGATTCTTCGACGATCGCGCGACTCGCGGCAGTGCAACGCTGTCCGGTCGAGCCAAGCCCGCCCTGAACGGTTCCCTCGACTGCCAGGTTCAGATCGGCGTCATGCAGGATAACGAGCGGATTTTTGCCGCCCATCTCGCATTGCACGCGAATGCCGCGCCGTGATGCCTGCGAATAAATTTCACCGCCCACTTCGCATGACCCGGTGAACGACACGCCATGAATTTCAGTATGGTTCACGATTTCGTCCCCAACGGTTCCGCCGCTGCCCGTCACCATGTTGAGGACTCCCGGTGGAAATCCGGCTTCTTCGAAAATTTCTACGATCTTAACAGCCGTCAGAGGAGTGAATGTCGCCGGCTTGAATACAACCGTGTTACCCGCGACCAGGGCCGGTGCAATTTTCCAGACCGGGATGGCAATCGGGAAATTCCACGGCGTGATGAGTCCGACAACGCCGATTGGCTGATGGATTGTGTAGATAAACGTGTTTGGCAGCTCGGAGGGAATCGTTGAACCGCGAAGCCTCCGGCCTTCGCCGGCCGTAAATTCCATGATGTTGATTGCACGCTGAACCTCGCCGCGCGACTCCCGAAGAATTTTTCCTTCCTCCTTCGTGAGGGCAATCGCAACCTCTTCCATCCGCTCCTGCATCAATCCCATGGCCTTGAAGAGAAGCCGCCCGCGCACGGGGGCGGGAGTCGCTTTCCACTTCGGCAATGCTTCTTTCGCGGCGGCGATGGCTGCGCGGGTTTCTTCGCGGGTCGACAAAGGAGTATGGCAAAGAATCTCATCCGTGTTGGCGGGGTTGAGATTGGGAACTGTTTTTCCGCTGCCGGAGCCGACCCATTTCCCGGCGACGTAGTTCTTTACAGTCGGAATCGCGGAATTGATTTGGTTCTTCTTGCCAGCTTTCGAAACTTCGGCTTGCATGGTGAGTTCCTTTGGAATCGAGGTTGAGAACTAGGGTTCGGGGTCGGGGTCACTTCTCGAGCCCCAAACCCCGAACCAAAGAGTTATAACTACTTCATGAGTACCATTTTTTTCACGCTGGAAAAATTGCCCGCGCTCAACCGGTAGAAGTATACACCGCTCGGGAACGCACTTGATTGCCATTCGATGGTATATTCTCCCGGTGTTCTCTCACCGTTCACAAGAGTTGCAATTTCCTGCCCCAGAATATTGTAAACTTTGAGAGTTACATAACTGGACGTGGGCAGCGAGAAACGGATAGTGGTCGTGGGATTGAACGGATTCGGATAATTCTGCATGAGCTTGAACGACTGAGGCTGTTCGCCGAATCGACTTGTACCCACCGAAGTCACGCCACCGCTTGTAGTGTGAAGAATTGTGCTCCCGGCTACGGCCCAACCGGTATTCGCGTCGACAAATTGGACGGCATGGATGTCCGTACCCGCATTATTTACTTGACTCGTCCACGAACCGCCCCCGTTTGTTGTTCCAAAAATATTCCCAGAAGTTCCGACTGCCCACCCGGTGGTGCTATTGATGAAATACACTGAGTAAAGGCCGGGACCTCCGGATACCTGCGTCGTCCAATTTGATCCCCCGTTTGTAGTGGCAAAAATGTATCCGCAATCGTCTACCGCCCACCCGGTGGTGCTATTAACAAACGAGACCGATTGAATGTCGCAGCCTCCGGGCGATTGAGACGACCAGTTTGATCCTCCGTCAGTTGTCGCCAGAACTGTGCCTCCATATCCGCTTGCCCAGCCGGTGTTGGCGTTCACGAATGACAGCGCAAAAAGGTCGTTCGATCCCGAAAGCGAGGTTCCCCACGAACTTCCCCCATCGGTCGTTTTGAGGATCTTGGTGGAGGATCCGCCCCCGCACGCTATCCAGCCCGTGTTCGCATCGACAAACTGTACAGCGTACAGGTTATTTGCGGTTGTAGAGTTTTCTGAAGTCCAGGTGGTTCCGCCATCGGTGGTTTTCTTGATAACGCCGCCATTACCGACAATCCATCCGGTTGTTGTGTTCGCGAAGTAGATACCATTGATGTTCGCCGTCGTATTCGTCGTTTGGCCTGTCCAGGTTGTTCCGGCGTTCGTTGTGTTCAACACCGTTCCGTTGGAGCCGGCCACCCAGCCTGTGGTTGCATTGACAAACGAGATCGCAACCAATGGGTTGTAATTGCTACTGTTCTGACTGAGCCAGGCCATTCTCACAACGCCCAGCACAATATTTTTGTCACCCGGATGTGCATTGGTGCTGTTGTTACTGTACCCATAACCGTTTGGGATGGAACTAGTGTTAATTCCCACGTAGTAGTTGTATATTTTCTTGGTCACATAAAATACAAAATTGCCTGTCGTCGAGTTGGAATAAGCGTTTGTGTAACCGCTGTCCGAACCGGCATAGAGCGAAAACGGCAAATTACCAGGGGCATGACCATCAATCGTCACCGTTCCTGTAATTGAATTGTCGGCAACGAAGGCCGTAAGGTCCACACGAAGGCTATCCCCCTGGTGAATTGAAATTGACCCGACTTGCGGAGGAAAATAGTTTGGAGCCACGCCGTCCGAATTTGACTGAAGAGACCAGATAGGATTTGTGTTGATATCATTGGCTGTGTAGCCAAACTCGTAAAAACCGTTCGCGTCCGTGGTTGCATTTTTGCTTTGGCTTCCGTTCTGGGGACTGGAGCTGACACTGACGTTTGCAAAAACATGCCCATCTCCTCCCTTGAAATATCCGACCACTTTTGCTACGGCTTGGCCGAATGTGAAGTTGAGGCCGCTGATGCTTCCGGTGAGTGTAATCGTAGTGTCTGAGGGCTGGACGCTATATGGTGGATATTGGTCTTGCACAGCAATGTCCCATTGTATGCCGCCGGCAGATGCATTGAAGTTGATAGTGTAGTTGCCGCTCGCGTCAGTTAAAGCCCACCATCCTATCCCTCCTCCATTTTGGTTCTGTTGCGCTCCCACAACGATATTCAGCGCGCTGACGCTGGGCGGCGGCGTGATTTTGCCGGAGATGGTGAATGCCGGCGATGGCAGTGCAGTCATTGTCCCGGCCACGGATTGTCCGACTCCATTGTTTGTAAATCTAAGAATATAGTGCGCAGGTGCAAGACCGTCATTCCCAAGGGCGAAGTAAATGTGGCCGTTCACCGTGCTATCCATGTCACCGGGGCCATTCTGATTGTTGGATTGGCCGTCGGTTTCAGTGAAGGATTGGCCGAACATCAGTTTATCCGTTGCAGTATCGATGACACCATTTCCATTTAGATCAATCCAAATCTGACCGATTGCAGTTCCTCCAACCGGTAGATTGTATTCCCACTTAAGGCTGTCACCCTGCACCATGGTGAAATTGGAACTGACACCATTCACCTTCAGATTGGTAACCTGTGAACTGGCTTGATAACCCATGCCGATCACCAGCAAAGCGAGCAAGAATACGTGTAAATTTTTCATCGGAATTTTTCCATTAAGTTGTTAGATATTGTTAGTTATTTGTCACTGCATCTGCAATTGTAAGTGCATTGTCGAGAATTGTCACCCCGGAATCAATTTCTTCCCTTGTTATTATCAGCGGTGGTGCGATTACAAAATGGCTCACCCAGGCCTGAATGAACACGCCGTTCTTCATCATATCCGCGGCAATCTTGTCGACGAGGAGAGGCGTTCCGCTGACCTTGTCCCTGTACGTGTTGAATGGTTCCTTCGTCTGTCGATTCTTAACTAACTCAACTGCCCAGAACAATCCGATACCGCGGACATCCCCGACGGACCTGTGTTTATCCTTGAGCTCGCTGAGTTTTTTCCCCAGGTACGTCCCCATCTCGTTCGCGCGGTCGATGAGGTTGAGCCGCTTGTATTCGTTAATGGCGGCGATTGCGGGCGCCAACGTAAGCGGATGAGCTTCGTATGTGTGCCCATGCGAAAAATAATGGTCTTCGAAATAATCGGCAATTACCTTCGTCGTGGCGCACAGTCCGAGCGGTACGTACGCCGATGTAATGCCTTTAGCCGTGGTGAGGATATCGGGCTTCACCTGCCAGTGGTCGACGGCGAACCACTTGCCCGTGCGTCCCCAGCCGCTCATGACTTCATCGGCGATCAGCAGAACGCCATGCTTATCGCAGATCTGTCGGAGGCGAGGCATATACTCCTTCGGAGGAATCAGGACGCCGTTCGTTCCGACGACCGGCTCGATGAGGACGGCCGCGACATCGCTTTCGTTCTCGATCATGTGGTCGATATACTCGACACAGGCGGCTTCACATTCAGGATAATGGTGGTGGAGGGGGCAGGAATAACAATTCACCTCCGGTGCAAAGATGACCCCGGGGATTTTCCCCGCCGGTTCCATTGCCCAGCGCCTCGGATCGCTTGTCGCGGCGATGGAACCCATCGTCGAGCCGTGGTATGAGCGGTACCGTGCAATGATCTTTGTCTTCCCGGTGAACATGCGGGCAATTTTGAATGCGGCCTCATTCGCTTCGGTGCCCGACGTTGCGAAGAAGAATTTTTCCAGACCTTCTGGAAGAATTTCAAGCAATAGCTTGCTCAACTCCGCCCGCACGTCAGTCGCGAACCCCGGCGCGATATACGCAAGCTTGTTTGCCTGTTCTTCAATCGCCTTGATGACGGCGGGATTCTTGTGCCCGAGTGTCACGCACATGAGCTGTGATGAAAAATCGAGATATTTCTTGCCGCTCGCATCGGTGAAGTAACATCCCTCTGCGTCGACAATGTGGAGAGGTTTCCAGTTCTTTTGAAACCCCCACGTACGATAGGTGAGTCGTGCAGTAACTTCAGGGACGGATGAGGTGTTGAGATTTTGTGTGTTCATAGAGTAAACTGTTCTATTCGTGTGTTTTGAGCGGTGAGGTTCGGGTTTTGAGTTACAGGCACACAGTATATATCATTGCTTTCATCCAAAATATCCATTGTCAGACTTCTTTTTGTGTTTTCGGAATACAAAACCCGGATCTCGAAACCCAAGACTCGAACCTCTCCTCACGGCAACATCTCTGTTATCTCTTTGTACATTTCCGGGCGGCGGTCGCGGTAGAATTGCCACACATTTCGCACTTCCAGAATTTCATCCAGATTCAGATCGGCGACGACGAGTTCATCTTTATCCCGCGATGCCTGGGCGATGATTTTGCCGCGCGGGTTGCAGAAGTAGCTCCTGCCGTAAAATTCACCGATGTTCCACGGGGCTTCGAACCCGACGCGGTTAATCGCTCCCACGAAGTATCCGTTTGCGACTGCCTGAGCCGGCTGTTCCAATTCCCATAGATACTCGGAGAGCCCGGCAACGGTGGCGGAAGGATTGAAGAGAATTTCGGCGCCTTTCAATCCGAGGATGCGTGCGCCTTCGGGGAAATGACGGTCGTAGCAGATGTACACCCCGATGGTTCCATAGGCAGTTCTGAACACAGGGTAGCCGAGATTTCCCGGTTTGAAATAGAATTTTTCCCAAAACCCGGGGTCGCAGTGGGGAATGTGGGTCTTCCGGTACTTCCCAAGATACTTTCCGTCGGCATCGATCACCGCGGCGGTGTTGTAATAAACTCCGGTGATCTCCTCCTCGTAAATCGGGATGACCATTACCATCGAATACTTCTTCGCAAGTTCCTGCATGAGTTTGACGGTCGGCCCGTCGGGGATTCGCTCAACGAGTTTATACCATTTTGTTTTCTGCTCGGCGCAGAAATAGGGACCGTAGAACAATTCCTGCAGGCAGACCATCTGGACGTTTTTCTTGCCGGCTTCTTCGATAAGGCGGACGTGCTTATCGACCATGGCTTTTTTGATAGCCTCAATGGGCTGCTCGGTTGAGCCTGCAAGCGTTGATTGGATAAGTCCGGCACGCACGGTTCGGGGCATATAATTTCTCCTTTAGCAATTCGTCCATTACAATACTTAATTAAGCGATTTTTGCATAGAGAGTCAAGCTTTTCATTGAGATTGTGATGGAAATCGCGATGTCCGCGGCTGCAGCGGTTCATTGCTTTTTGGGGTAGTTTCGAGTATATTCTCATCCAGCACAAAAGGGAATCATATGGATAAATTCATCATGACCGGCGGCAACAAGCTCAAGGGCACGGTCACCATCGGCGGGTCAAAAAACGCGACGCTCGCGCTGATGTCTGCCACGCTACTCGCCAGCGGCAAATACCGCTTCGAGAATACGCCCGAGCTCCGGGATGTCGCGACGATGAGCAAGCTTCTTCAGAGCATGGGTGTTGAGATCGAACGGGATGGACATGCGCTCCACTTCAACACGTTTCGCGTGAACAAGTTTGAAGCGCCGTACGAACATGTCAAGAAAATGCGCGCTTCAATTTACGTCCTCGGTCCTCTCGTCGCTCGTTACGGCCATGCGAGAGTTTCGCTTCCGGGAGGGTGCGCATGGGGACCACGACCGGTCAATTTTCACATCGAGGGCATTCGAAAGCTCGGGGCGCAGGTTGAGATCGATCAAGGGTACATCATCGCAAAGGCAAAACGGCTCCGTGCGGCCAAGGTCGCCTTCGATGTGTCGAGCGTTGGAGCGACGGGGAACCTTCTCATGGCCGCCGTGCTTGCGAAGGGGACAACCGTGATCGAAAACGCGGCAATGGAACCCGAGATTGTTGCGCTCGCGGAATTTTTGATCAAAATGGGTGCGAAGATCGGTGGCATTGGAACAACCCGGCTGGAGATTGAAGGCGTGGATGCGTTGCATCCTTGCAACGAGTCGATGATTCCCGACCGGATTGAAACCGGGACATTTTTACTTGCCGCGGCAATGACAGGAGGAACGGTGAGGGTTGAACAATGCGAGCCACGCCATGTCAGCTCAATTCTGGCGAAGCTTGAGGAATCGGGAGCCCGTCTCGAAATCGGGGATACCTACATCAAGGTGAAAGCTCCGAGAGTGATGAAAGCCGTCGATGTGACAACAGCAATATATCCCGGCTTTCCGACGGATATGCAGGCGCAGTGGATTGCTCTGATGTCGATTGCGAAAGGGTCGTCTGTTGTAACTGATACGATTTATTTTGACCGTTTCAAACATGTTCCCGAGCTTCTACGCCTGGGCGCTTCGATTGAAGTACAAAAGAATGTCGCGATCGTGAAGGGTGTCAGGAGATTGACCGGAGCAAAAGTGATGTCGACGGATCTGAGAGCGTCCGCATCGCTTGTTCTTGCGGGACTTGTGGCCGAGGGAAAAACGGAGGTTCTGCGTGTCTACCATCTCGATAGAGGATACGAGCGGATTGAGCGGAAGCTCGGGTCGCTGGGGGCGAACATACGAAGGGTGTCCGGGGCTGAATACTGAGAATCGGATCAGGAAGACAACTCGTGGAGAGTATGCATTCTCCTGAACTATCCCCCCAGGTATCCCAGGATCTCACCGAAGCCGGGCTCCCGGCGTGGCGCGGCATCTTTCACCTGCTCCGGCGGCATCAGAGATATGTGTATGTGATCGTCGCTGTCGTTTTCCTGGTCTATTACCAGGCGACGACTTTTGATTTTGTGACCTACGACGACTATGACCTTGTTTCCCGGAACGGAAATTTTCTGTCGTCCCTTTCAAATCTGGCGACTTCATTTACCACCCATGCGTTCACTACGCACCGGGAAGTTGGCGTCTACTATCGACCGCTCCTGCTGGTAAGTTTCATCTTCGATTATCACATCTGGAAGCTTGATGCGTTCGGTTATCATCTGACGAATATTCTTCTCCACTGCGGGAACGCGATCCTGTGTTTCGCGCTGCTCCTTGTCTTGTTGAGAAACGATTTCGTCGCGTTGATGGGAAGCCTTTTGTTTGCACTTCATCCGGTGCAGGTGGAAGCTGTTACCTGGGTCTCGGGGCGGAACGACACGCTGTTGTGTTTTTTCATTCTGCTGATGGTCCTTTCGTATGTCCTCTACCGGCAGAGTACGCCGTCGCGTATTAAATATTTTGTTCTCTCGATGATCTCGTTTGCGTTGGCAATTTTCACGAAAGAGCCGGCGATGTTCTTTCTCCTGATCCTGCCATTGTATGATCTTTGCTGTACACAACCGCTGAAGTTGAGACAAAGATACTCTTCCAGGCGGTTCTTGTTCGGGCTGCTTGTTCCCGTTTTCATCTCAGCAATTTATCTCGTCATAAGATTGAACGTCCTGGGCGAATTCATCGGGGCAGAAAAGCTGTACGGAAAAACACCCCTAATTGAGCGCATCTATCAAATTCCGGCAATTGTCTATGCAAACTGTTCCTTGATTCTCTTTCCCTTCCGTTTGAGCGTGCATCATTCGCTCCTTAGCTTTTCTTCACTCGGAGCACTGTGGCAAATTGCGCTCATAGCTATCAGCGTCTTGCTGCTTGGAATCGCGTGGTGGGCGTGCAGGAGAGACAGGATCCTCTTCCTCGGATACTCGTGGTTCTTGGTCGGGTTACTGCCGGTTCTGAATGTCATTCCTCTTGCAGTACCCATCTTGGAACATCGGCTCTATCTTCCCATGGCGGGTGTCAGTCTTGTTGTCGCCCGTGCAAGCCAGATGCTCATGACGGGCGCACTGCGGGAAAGAGCTGTCAAGATTATGTTGATCGGTTTGTTGGTTCTCTGCGGATGTGTTTCATTGCTCCGGCTGCCGGTTTGGCGAAATAGTGCTACCTTGTGGTCGGATGCGATTGAGAAAGAGCCGAACTACTCGCGTCCATATTTCGATCTTGCCGGTTACTACTACGAACTCGGTTCATTCGATAAGGCAGTCGATTTGATCAACAAATACCTGGAGCTTCAGTCGGGGGATATCGTGGCGTATTCAAAACTCCGCGAAACGTATTATCGATCCGGGAAATACCGCGAATCGGCGGCCGTATCAAGGAAAATGATCAGTCTCGAGCCGCAAAATCCCGCTCGTTATCTGGAGGCGGGAGTACTGTACGCGCGAGTGGATTGCCCGGACAGCGCGCTCGAATTGTACCAGGAAGGATTGCGGATCGATTCCAATGCTTATGGATTGCATTACGACCTGGCCATGCTCTATGACGGGCAGGGGGATAAGGATCATGCAGAGTATCACTACAGGCGGGCGATTGAGTTGAATCCGGGCAGTGCCGATGCACACTTTGCACTCGGGAGTTTGTACGCTCGCAAAGGCGACGCTGAACGCGCCATTCAGTTTATTGAGCGGGGAATGAGTATCGGCGCTCCGCCAAAGGAACTTGTCAATGCGCTTCTTGCGCTCTATGTTAAGACCGGCCGTACCGGGCAAGCACAGCAGCTCGCCGCTCGTTATGGGTTGAGCTACTGAACATGGCGACGGGCACTTTATCGGAATAGAGTCTGGCTTGATGAAAACCCGAGAATCCAGAAAACCCATCGTCATCTCCGGGTTCATTCTCCTCGTCGTGTCGGTTCTGCTGACCCGCCTTCCATTATTCAATTATCTCGGCTACGAATTCTCTGCTGCCATTGCGCTTCTGCTCCCGTGGCTCGTCGGTTTCATCGTCATCGGGACAAAGGACATCGGAGGAGATTTTCCCGCGATGATCCTCAGAATGCTTCGCGCCAGTCTGACGCTGCTCGCCATTCCGTTAGGTGTTGCGACGCTGAATCTCTTCTTTGTGAAGAACTGTTCCTATTTCGAGGGACTTCTTTTCTTTCTCCTGATCCCGTTCGTCACCGCCATTTTTTCCGTCTCGCTGGCGGGTTTCTCTCTGGCAATTGCCCGGCGACCTTTCATTATGTACGTTGGGTTCCTGGCGCTGATTTTTGCCTATCCGCTGTATCTCGGGTATGTCTCGCCGCAAATTTACTCGTACAATCCCGTGTACGGGTATTTCCCGGGTATTTCGTACGACGAAGTGCTCACGATTTCCGCGGCTCTGGTCATTTTCCGGACATTGACGCTCGGTCTCAGTCTTCTGTTGATATTGATGGCGATGGTGATCATGGAGACGGCATCGGTTCATGACGGCGCGTTCGCCAGAATCATCTTGATTGCAAGAAACTTTCGATTTGACGCCCGGGACCTAACCATGGCTATTCTTTTGATCTTGTTGGTAGGGGCATTTGTCTACAGAGGCCGGTTGGATTTTGAAACTTCGACTGCCCGCCTGCAACAGGAACTGTCGGGCTGGTATACGACCGAGCATTTTCGGATCTTCTACGCGCCGGGGTCTTTTTCCGACGATGAAATTCGATGGGTGTCCGAAGAGCACGAATTCCGTTTGCATCAGGTGGAAGAAGCTCTTCAAACACATTTTTCGGAAACGATTGATTCGTATATCTATCCCGACCCGGACACAAAGCGTCTGCTCATCGGCACCGGCACGACCAACATTGCGAAGCCCTGGCACAAGGAGATTCATCTTAACAAAGAATCATGGGAATCGACACTGAGGCATGAACTTGTCCACGTCGTGGCGGGTCAATTCGGGATGCCGCTTATTAAGGCGCACTACAACATGGGGCTGGTGGAAGGTCTTGCGACAGCGATCGATGACGATTTTGGAAATCGGACTCTGCATGAGTACGCCGCGGCCGTATCAAGTTTCGGCATTATGACGAGACCGAATGAACTGATTTCTCCGGTTGGGTTCATGCTTCATTCTTCTTCCCTGAGTTACGTGCTCATGGGTTCGTTTTGCAAGTATTTGATCGACCACTACGGAATGGTTCGATTCAAGGAGCTCTATGGAGGGAAATCCCCCACAAGGGTTTATGGAAAGTCCTACGACCAGCTCGTGGAATCATGGCAGCATTTTCTGTTGCGCGTCGCAACTCCCGCCGATTGGCGAAAGCATGTTGAGTTCTATTTCAAACGTCCGTCGATATTCGCAAAGGAATGTGTGCGGACAGTTGCCAAACTTAATCAGGAAGGCTTTCGCCGCCTCGCGGAACGGAACTCTGCCGCGGCGATGGAGCTCTTTTCAAAATCCCTTGGGAAGAGCTGGAACTCCGAAGCTTTTTCGGGACTCGTCCGCTCGGCATATCAGGCGGGTCGGTACGATACCGTCATTAAATTGATAAATTCTCAGGCGGTCGATTCAATGAGGTTCGGAGCGGTCAGGAGCCTGTTGCTTTTGTACGGCGATGCGTACTGGCTTGAGGGCAAGATCGATTCAGCCAAAGATGCCTACCAAGAAGTTCTCGCACTCGATTTTTCAGAACCGTATGATGAAGCCGTGAGGCTCCGTCTCATGGGGATCAACGACCGGGAGCTTCAGAACGTTGCCCGCGATTATTTCCTCAATGTCTCTCCGGATTCTGTCGAAGTGCGCATTCTCGATGGAATCCCGAACCGATCTCAGGGTCTGCTGTTGTCATATCTGAGGGCAAGGATGTTTGTGCGTCTCAAAGAATATCAAAAAGTCATCGATGTGCTTGAAACGGTTCACAGGCCGTACGGCATCCCGGTTCTCGACGCCGGGAAGGCGCGGTTGCTCGGTGAGTCATACTTTCATCTGAAGAAATTCCAGCGCGCAAAAATGGAATTCTGGCGGTCACTGAATTTCATTACAAATCAAGCCTCAATCCAGCGAACGGATGATTGGCTGGAGAAGTGCGATTGGTATCAGGCTCATATGAACTAAGGAAGCGACGGTGAGCGGGGTTCGGTTTCTGCCGACTCTGTAGGTGCTTCCCGTCAAGGTATTGTCCCGAGGGCGACATTGACCGCTTTGCTTATCGACCCGAACTTCGTTATTATTGCATGATGCAATCATTCAACCGGATTCTTCTGACGCGAATGAAATACATCGGCGATGTCGTTCTCACGACTCCCATCATTCGCGCGACACGGCAAACGTTCCCCCGGGCATACATCGCATATCTGGGAGACAGGAAGGCGGTTTCGTTGCTGGAACATAATCCCTTCCTTGACGAAATTATCCCGTACGATTTTTCAACTCGTTCCATCTTTGAACAGCCGCGAGTTGCGCTGGAACTTCGCCGGAAAAAATTCGACGTTGTTGTCGACCTCTTCTCAAACCCTCGCAGCGCGCTGCTAGCGTGGGCGAGCGGGGCCCGGGTTCGCATCGGTAAGGATGTCAGGGGCCGGGGGCGATTGTATACCCAGACGATTGGAGACGTTGGTTCCTTAACCTCCGCCATCGAATTCCATTACGCATACGTCAAGCCCCTCGGTGTTCAACCAACATGCTGGAAAACGGAAATATTTTTGACGGAGGCCGAGAAACGTGAGGCGCGTATCTATCTGGAATTGAACGGCGTGGACACTTCGCGCCCCATTGTCGCCGTGCACCCGGGGGCAACCTGGCCCAACAAACTCTGGTTGAAGGAAAATTTTGTCGGGTTGATTGACCGCCTGCGCGCGAAACTAGGTGTTGAGATAATTATGAGCCCCGGTCCGGAGGACACAGAGCTTGTGAAGACGATTTCAAACTCCTGCATTGCGCCTGTTATCGCTCTTCCCGTTCTTCCCGTGCGGCAGCTCGCAGCTGTGCTCTCGGCCTGCAGTGTTCTTGTCTCGAACGATTGCGGACCAATGCACATCGGCGTTGCCGTCGGCACCAGGACACTCGGTATCTTCGGACCGGAGCCGCCCGAAGTCTGGTTCCGGTATTCCCGGGAGGATGGTCACCTTGCGCTATTCAAGAAAATTGAGTGCTCTCCCTGCCGCCAGACGGGCTGTCATCGCGCCGGCGCGGACTATCTTGAATGCATGAAGCTCATTTCGGTGGACGAAGTTTTTGAGGAAGTGATGAAAAGGCTGTAAGGTTTCCGTAATATTCCTGGAATGGTGGGAAACGACTGGTGTCCTCTCTCGAAAATATGTTGACCAAATCTATCGGCTTTTTACCCTCTCCCTGTCACTACGTGACATCCCTCTGCTATGTACAAAAGCAAATTGAGGGTAGAGAAGAGGTGTTAGTTGTGAATTCAAACCAATCTGCTATTCGTGGTTCTCTGCTTACAGAGACCACAGGTAAATAATTCGAGATATCACAAAATAGTCAGTGGCATACTCCCAAATCGTGGTTGGATCAGATCGATGAACCACCACAGAGGGATGTTCGCCCTTTGACTATTCTCGTTTATTGATGATTTTGAACGTTCACAGTATTATGCTGCTTTGCCGAGTACGTAGGCAGTGCGGTCAAGTAAGACCCGACGTGCCCGGATCAACAGCTTTCTGGCTATAGCGACGATGGCTCTCTTAGCGCCGGCACGATATTTTAGCGCCTGGTATTTTTCTTTCATCGCGGGGTCTTTGCTAACGAGTACCCACGATGCTTCAACCAATAGAGAACGTAAATGGCCCTTGCCGCTGCGGGTAATTCTGCCCATCCGGACGTGCTCGCCGCTGGAGTACTGAGACGGCGTCAACCCAACGTACGCAGCCAACGCATCGCCATTACGGAACCGATGAATACTTTGCAATTCCACCAACATCTCCATTGCTGTAAGTATGCCAATGCCAGGTATCGTGCGCAAGAGTGCTACACCATCACGATAGCGATTTGTTTTTGCTAACTCTCGGACTAAATGCGTTTGTTTTTCAATTTCCACGCTCAGATGATCGTACACAGCCAAGAGACGCTGGAAACTTTCAGCCAGCCACCGGTTCTGAAAGTCAAGGTTGTGAAGATTCTCGACAAACGTCTTTGACCATTTTCCCTGAATCTCAGGAAAGGGAATAGCGTAATACCGTAGCTCCGCCTTGATGCGAAGTTGGACCCGGACACGGTCGCTTACGAGTTGATGACGACGGCGTAATACGCTTTGATGTGTGCGTTCTTCTGCAGACGGAACGGCAATGCTCTTCAGTAAACCTCGCGAGAGCAGAACTGCCAGCTTCTGGCTGTCAATACGATCGGTCTTCACTCGGCTACCGCTTTCCTGTGGAATCATATTCGGCGGAGTGACGATACAATCAACGCCGTATTCAACAAGTCGATCATGCAAACTATACCCAAAATACCCGGCTTCATACACAGCGTGAATCCGGCAACCCCTGTATCGGTCGAGCACTTTCTTCAGAGCGTCCCATTGAGCTGGGATACTGATACTGACGACGATAACTCCATCTTGCACAATGCTCACGTGCCAGTTCCTTTGATGGATATCCAGCCCGACATAGATATCCGAAACGCTTATCGCGTTTGGTATTTGTCGTTTTATCTTGTACCTTTTCATGTTGAGTCTCCTGTTATGTTGTGAATGAATGATTTGGGTAATCAAAATATATCACAACTAACGGTGAGGCTCAACTTTATTTGTAACATAGTTACTCCCATTTATGGGAGAGGGAGCGAGGGAGAGGGAGCGAGGGAGAGGGTAAAGGTCTCACATGCAAGAGTTGCAATCCAAAGTGTTCGGGGGACACGGCACTACTTGAGCAGATGATAACGCTTTTCAAACTAACTCCTTCGTTGCATTTCTTCTGTTTTTTTTCGATATTCAATGACATTTCAAAAATATTGCTAAGGAGAATTCGATGACTACTATTACTGATGTACACGCGCGGGAAATTCTTGACTCACGCGGTAATCCGACGATTGAAGTCGATGTTGAACTGGAGTGCGGTATCCGCGGCAGAGCCGCCGTCCCGAGCGGCGCTTCAACGGGGGAGCGCGAGGCGATTGAGCTGCGCGACGGTGACTTGCCCGCCAATGTCGTTCCCGGAGGGCAGGCGGGTAAATCACGCTACGGCGGCAAAGGTGTCCAGAAAGCCGTCGAGAACGTGGAGGAGAAGATTGCCGGAGAGGTGATCGGTTTTGACGCTCTCGACCAGGTTGGCGTCGACAAGCTGATGATTCAACTTGACGGCACTCCCAACAAGAATAAATTGGGTGCGAATGCGATTCTCGGGGTTTCCCTTGCCGTGGCGAAAGCTGCCGCTGCCGCACTCGGGATCCCTTTTTACCGATATCTCGGCGGGACGAATGCCAAAGTCTTGCCGGTACCCATGATGAATATCCTCAACGGGGGGAAACATGCGGACAATAATGTCGACCTTCAGGAATTCATGATCGTTCCCGTGGAAGCCGAGAGTTTCGCGGAAGCTCTGCGGATGGGAGCGGAGGTGTTTCATTCGCTCAAATCCGTGCTTCGCAAGAAGGGGTATAATACCGCTGTTGGTGACGAGGGCGGATTTGCGCCGAGCTTAAAGTCGAACGAGGAAGCGATTGAGGTTATCCTCGATGCAATCGTGAACGCAAAGTACAAACCGGGCAAGGATATCTACCTAGCTCTCGACCCGGCGTCGAGCGAGTTCTTCGAAAAAGGAAAGTACGTTTTTAAGAAATCGGACAAGTCGGCAAAGACTCCGGAACAAATGGTAAAGTATTATGAAAAGCTGGTGAAGAACTACCCGATCATTTCCATTGAAGACGGCATGGCAGAAAATGATTGGGACGGGTGGAAAACGATGACTGACGCGCTCGGCGGGAAAATCCAGATTGTCGGCGATGATATCTTCGTCACGAATCCCGAGATTCTTTCGGAAGGCATCGAGAAGGGTATTGCGAACTCGATCCTTATCAAGGTCAACCAGATCGGGACATTGACGGAAACGCTCGACTGCATTGAGATGGCGAAAAGGGCCGGGTACACAACGGTCATCAGTCATCGCTCGGGCGAAACGGAAGATACGACGATTGCAGACATTGCCGTTGCAACAAATGCGGGACAGATCAAGACAGGTTCTGCCAGCCGGACCGATCGCGTCGCAAAGTACAACCAGCTTATTCGCATTGAGGAGGAGCTGGGGTCGAACGCGATCTATCCGGGGTTGGGTGTATTTTGACATCGCAAATTGCGTTAGCGTAACCACCCCTTTTGTCTCCTCCTTAGTAAGGAGGGGATAAAGGGGAGGTTGATACATCAATAATCAAACATTTCAACATCGACTATCTCATTCGTGTTGTTCGAAGTCAGCTCGACAAGCGATGGAGGTTTGACCGGGTCTAATACGTAATTCATTATTATGGGGAGGCAGAAATGAAGACTAAGGATCTTGCGGTGAGGGTTGTTTCGATGATCATCGCGGTGCGAGGCGAGAGAGTGATCATCGATGGCGATCTTGCAAGAATTTATGGTGTGTCAACTGCGAGACTTAACCAACAAGTAAAAAGGAATCCGCATCGCTTTCCGGAGGATTTCATGTTCAGGATGACGAGCGAGGAATACGAAAGTTTGATGTTGCAAAATGCAACATCAAAGACTGGAAGAGGCGGGCGGAGAAAACTGCCATTAGCCTTTACCGAACATGGTGCAATTATGGCCGCCAACGTTCTGAATAGTGCTCGTGCGGTCCACATGAGTGTATTTGTTGTCCGAGCTTTTGTAAAGATGAGACAAGCGCTCGTTGCTAATGAAGCGCTTGCTGATAAGTTGGATGAGTTGGAGAAGAAATTGACCAGTCGTCTCGATGTTCACGAAAAAGCAATTGTTCACATTCTGGACGAAATAAGGAAACTGATGACTCCACGGCTCTTGCCTTTTCCGAAAAAGCGACCGATTGGGTTTGCACGAGATGAGTAATCTTCTGATTATGTCTTATCTGTTGAAGAGGAATTGGGGACAGATGCTCTGTCTCCGGGGTTGGGGGCGTCTTAACATCGTTGGGGAGGATTAAGATATGGAACAGCTCAATCGACAAATACCGCCGAAAGCCCATACCGCCATGTACAATTGGCACAAGTTCTGGGGAAGGAAAACCTGGAATGTCGTAGCCGAGTTTGTACAAACATATAGTCCTGAAGGTGGGATCGTAATGGACCCGTTTTCAGGTAGCGGTGTGACTGCCCTTGAAGCATTGAAGCTTGGAAGGCGTGTGATAGCCGTCGATCTTAACCCCGTTGCTACTGAGATACTACGTCTCACAATCCTTCCTGTTGATCCTCTGAGATTGAATGAAGCATTCCAACGAGTCGAACAGGATATTAAGAAACCGCTCACCCGTCTGTATCTCGCTGAGTGCCGCAAGTGTAAAGAACAAATTTCAGTGGAGTGCGCGGTGTGGAAACGGGATGAGAAAAAGAACCTGACATTGAAGGAGCTTCGCTATAAATGCCCTGAGTGTGGTGAAGTTCTTGAAAAAGGTGGTAAGCCAACATCAAAAGATCTCAATCATATCAAGGGTGTTGTTGAAGAATTCAAAAAGAGCAGACTATGGTATCCGAACAATCCACTCTACTACTTTGATGGTTCAGCCTTCAAAGAAAAACAGCAGTATGATTCCCTGGACGAGATGTTCACTCCCCGCAATCTGTATGCTTTAGCGATCTTGATGAACAGCATTGAGAAAGAAAAAGACGGAAACCTCAGAGAATTCCTGAAGATTGCTTTCACTTCGATGGTTCATTTGTGCTCAACAATGGTTCCAGCCTTGAGTCCCGCCGAAACAAACCATCAGACCGCGTTTAGTTCGGTTTGGACGCAGCACAGCTATTGGTTTGCAAGAGAGTTCATGGAGCAGAATGTCTGGAAGAAATTCGAAAGCTCTATGATTGGTCACCAGGGACTGATAAAAGCGAAGATTGAATCAAATAAGTATTTTAAGGACGTGAAGATCACATATAGCCTTAACGCATTTCTGGATGACTCGGCTGACATCTGCATCATCACTGGGTCGTGCCTCGATGTGTTCGATAAGATGCCAGCACGGTCGGTCGACTACATCTTTACAGACCCGCCCTACGATGCGTCGATCCAATACGGCGAGCTTTCGTATCTTTGGGCAGCTTGGTTGAAAAAAGATAAAGGGTACGTAGAGAGAATTTCTTCGGAAGAAATCGTTCGCAACGAACGCCAACACAAAAACTTCGATGTGTACCACACACTTTTGAAGCGCAGCTTCGATGGGATCTACAAAGTACTGAGACTCAATAAGTATCTCACGCTGACGTTTCATAATCCGACGTTTAAGGTTCGTAATGCGACGATTCGGGCGGGTACGCATGCCGGCTTCGATTTTGAGAAGATTCATCATCAACCAACGGCACAGAAATCCGGCAAATCATTGCTTCAGCCATTTGGTTCGGCAATGGGTGATTTTTATCTGAGATTTCACAAACCCGTTTCCGCCAAGGTAAAACTCGAAGCGCCGGATGAAATCGACGAAAAGCGATTTGAGAAAATTGTTGTTGATACAACCATTGACCTTCTGGCAGAACGTGCTGAGCCAACACCGTACACGATCATCATCAACTACATCGATCCTGTCCTTGCGAAGAATGGATACTTCTCGAGTCTTCATACTGGGCTTGACGTTATAACTATTTTGAAGAATCATCTTAACGAAGAATTCAAACTGGTAGAAGAACGGATTGGTGGAGCAAAAGGAAAGTTGTGGTGGTTCAAGGACCCTAACATCGTATATCGCCTGAAAGAAATTCCGTTATCGGAACGGGTCGAGCAAAGTGTATTAAGAGTTCTTCAGAAAAAGGGAAGAGTGACTTTCACTGATGCGTGGGAAGCGGTGAGTATAGAATTCCCAAATTCTTTGACGTTCCGACAGCACAAGCATAAAGGAAGCCTTGGAACATTATGCTCGCCAAATCACTGGCGGATATTGGTTGTTGAAGCCTCTTGTCAATCAACGTGTGAGTCAGCACAACGAGATCATTGGAGTCTTGGCAGAAAGTGGTGATGCTCTTGGCTACAAGATTTGGGTGGGGGAAAAAGAACAATCAGAAATTGCCAGCGGAGTCATTGCTGGAACCAATAAATTGAAATCGTATGTGAATGCGGATCTTTCAACTCTGATCGGCATCAAGGATATTGATGCTGTGGAGATGATTGATTTGCTGTGGATAAAAGGGAAAGAGGTTGTGGCCGTGTTCGAAGTTGAATCGACCACGACAATGACGAGTGGTCTTGTCCGGGGATCGAACGTTCCCCAAGGAGTTCCGAAGTATCTTGTGATTCCTGAGGAGCGTGAGGATCAACTCAAACGAAAGATGAAATCGCCCATGTTCGCTGATCATTTCACAATAGACAATTGGAAAGTTCTCTTTTTCGATACTGTGAGAGCAAATTACAAGAAGCTCAAGAATAAATCGGTTGCACTGGAAGAACTTGTGGATAAAAAAATAAGGGCGATGGGCGTGAAGGAAACCGAGGGGAATTATAGCCTTTTCTCAGATAAGGAGCCGGTTTGAGGAGTTTTGAGAAATGAACTTTGACATATCGTGGGGCTGTGATAAATGGAATAGTAAGGCAACCTCCCCTTTTGTCCCCTCCTTACTAAGGAGGGGATATAGGGGTGGTGGAATCAGGACGTGACGAGTCACTATAACAAAAGCGACAAACGCCGCTTCGTCTAATGTTGAGGCGGTAATGTGAAAGCATCGCAATGAGTCTCGAGCATCGGCAATTTCTTTTGAGGTTTCAAATTGAAACCTCAAAGCCGGGTAAAGGTGGCCGTCGATATCTTCCCTATGTTTTGACAGAGCAAGGCGTTGCCGTGCTTTCGAGTGTATTCGAGTATAAGATTCTTGTTTGAGATATATTGTCAGAAAGAAAGCGAAGTGCAACAATCCAAGAAGATCTATATTGCTAAAGTATATCAAGTGACATTGTCGTATGAGCATTGAGATAAAATTCGGCACCGACGGTTGGCGCGGTAAAATAGCAGACGATTATACATTCGACAACGTACGCCGCTGTGCGCAGGGCTTTGCCGCCTATCTGAAATCAATTTACAAACCTGAACAGCTAAAGCGAGGCGTCGTTATCGGTGGCGACCGGCGCTTCGATTCGGAGCATTTTGCAGCGGCCGCCGCAGAAGTGCTGGCGGGCAATAATATCCCGGTCCACTTCTGCGGGGGCGGAGTCCCCACGCCTGTCATCTCGTTCAGCGTGAAAGCACGAAAAGCAATCGCTGCCATTAATATTACGGCGAGCCATAATCCGCCGACTGACAACGGTTTCAAAGTGCGCGACGAAAATGGGGGAGCCGTCGATCCCGATGGTTTGAAGAAAATTGAGCGACTCATCCCCGGGGATGCAACTTCTGTCGCACGAACGACCTTTGCCGATGCACTCGCATCCGGCAAAATTGTGGAATTTAATGCCGATGATGATTACATCCGGCAGGTAAAGATGTTGATTGACCTGGAACCGGTCAAACAGGCGGGATTCCACATCCTCGTCGATCCCATGTGGGGCAACGGAGCGGGATGGTTTTCACGCTTGCTCGCCGGCGGGAAAACGAGAATTACTGAAATCCACAGCGAGCGGAATCCGTCATTCCCTGAAATGAACCGGCCGGAGCCGATTCCGCCCAACGTTGATGCCGGTCTGAAACGAGGGAAAGATCTCGGCGCCGATGTCATCCTCATCACCGACGGGGATGCCGACCGCTGCGGAATCGGCGACGAGCACGGACAATTCATTGACCAGCTGCGCGTCTACGGCCTGCTGGCGCTGTATCTGCTCGACGTTCGCAAGCAGCGCGGTGCCATCGTGAAAACGCTCTCAACGACTTCGATGCTTGAGACACTCGGAAAAATGTACGATGTTCCGGTGTACGAAACCGGCGTCGGATTCAAGTACGTCGCTCCGAAAATGCTGGAAACCGATGCGATGATCGGCGGCGAAGAGAGCGGCGGCTACGCGTTCCGGGGTCATGTGCCGGAGCGCGATGGTATTCTCGCCGGGCTCTTTTTCCTGGATTTCATGGTCAGGGCGAAGCTCAAACCGTCCCAGCTTCTCGAGAAACTGTTCGACAAGGTTGGCCCGCACTACTATGACCGGATCGACACGACGATTGACCCGGGCCACAAGGAGTCGATTCTCAAGAAACTACAATCCAATCTTCCGAAGTCCGTTGCCGGTTTGAATGTCGTGAATACCAATCTCTCCGATGGATTCAAATTCATGCTGAGTGACGGAAGCTGGCTTCTCATACGGTTCTCCGGGACCGAGCCGCTTGTGCGGATTTATTCGGAGGGGCGAAGCAAGAAGCTTGTGGGAGCTATTCTCGAATGATGGGAAAAAGCTACTGAAATAGGTGGCCGGATTTTCAGCCGGCAAGAAGAACGAGTTGGTCGACTGGCTTATGCGCGGTTCTGGTCGATGATCTCACGGATCTTTTGCAGGATGTCGTTGGGTTCGTAGGGCTTTTGAATAAAATCCCTCGCCCCTGCTTTAAGAATCTCTGCTTTCAGACCCGGGTCGAGGTAGCCGCTCGCAAGAACCGCCTTGACGTTAGGATTTGCCTTCTTCATCTCCAGAAATGCCTCAAACCCGCCGAGTTTTGGCAGACCCATGTCTGTGATAACGAGGGCAATTGTCCCTTTGTGAAGGGCGTAGGTTTTGACCGCCTCCATGCCGTCGGTTGCTGTGAGGATTGTGTATCCCTTGGCGACGAGAATATTCTTGACGAGGTCCAGGAGAGTTTCCTCATCTTCGACGAGCAAGATTGTTTCGTTGCCGCCCCGGATGGTTTCGAGTTTCTTCTGTTTTTTCTCAAGGGATTCGAGATTCTGGATGGGAACCGGGAAGTAGAGATGGCATTTCGTGCCCTGTCCCAGGGCGCTTTCAACATCAATGAAGCCGCGGTGGCTTTTTACCACCCCATACACAACGGCCAGGCCCAACCCAGTTCCCCTGCCGCGCTCCTTTGTCGTGAAAAACGGCTCGAAGATGCGGCCGCGCGTGTTCTCGTCCATTCCGACCCCGGTGTCTTCCACGGCAATATGGATGTATTGCGCTTCAATGGCCTCAGGATATTGTTCGAGGAGCCTTGCAGATGGAATGATCCCCGTGCTGATTGTCAGTTTTCCGCCGTTCGGCATGGCATCGCGCGCATTCACGCAAAGGTTGAGCAATGTTTGCTGCAACTGCGTGCGATCTCCGATGATGGACGGCAAGCGTTCCTGCAATTGAAGCGAGAATATGACGGTCTTGGGAAATGTCTCATTCAGCATCTTTGCAAGGTCTTTTATCGTCTCATTCACGTTCACAGATTCCAGCGTGACGTCACCTTTTCGAGCGAACGTCAATATCTGCTGGACCAGATCCGCACCGCGTCGGACTGCTTTCTTGATGACGTCGACACCCTGCGAGAGAACCTGCGGGTCCGCTCTTCCCTGTTCAATGAGCGCAGTGTACCCAAGGATAATGTTGAGGATGTTATTAAAGTCGTGGGCTACTCCTCCGGCAAGTGTGCCGATACTCTCCAATTTTTGCGTCTGGCGGAGCTGTTCTTCGAGTTTCTTGTACTCGGTAATGTCCTTCATGATGCCGCGGTAGCCGACCGTACCTCCGGTGTCGTCCCGGATGGCCGTGGTTGTCTCCAGGACAATTCTCTCTTCTCCGTCTTTTCTTTTGAGCACCAACTCATAATCTTTAACGTATCCTTGACGGGTGAGCAGCCGGGTTAGCTCCAGTTTGTATTCAGCGCTCACATGCTCGTGCAAGCCGATATTGGCCCGTAAAAGCTCTTCCTTCGAGTTATATCCGAATAATTCCACGCCCGAAGGATTGATATCGATGTACCGGCCTTCGGGAGATGCAATGAAGATGACATCTTTTGATTCCTCAAACAACGTGCGGTATTTTTCTTCTGATTCGCGGAGGGCCTCCGTGGCCCGTATGTGCTCGGTAATGTCATATGCTGTGCCAAGCCCCGCCGGTTTTCCTTCGTATTCAATCAGTGTTGATGAAAAATCCACCCATCGGTCTTCGCCGATTTTGGTTGCAATCATAAACTCGTAGCGCGCGGCTGTTGCTTTGCCAAGCTGACGTCCGAGCCCCCGTTCTTTGACCAGTTCGCGAAAGTCCGGATGGACGATATCCCAGAAGTTCATCTTCAGCAACTCTTCTTCCTTGTAGCCGGTGATGCTTTCCATCGCGGGATTGACATAGCGGAATCCGGTATCCTGGTAGATGAATATGGCGGCAGTGGCTGTTTCGGCAAGCCTCCGAAATTTTTCTTCGCTTTCTCGGATGGCATCCTCACTCCGTTTGGCCTCAATCGCGGTCGCGATCTGCTGGGAGACGAATGTCAGGATCTCCTTTTCCTTTTCCCCGTACCGGATGTTCTCTTCGTACGTTTGCAGTACGAGAACACCGAAGGTGACATCCCCTTTCTTCAGCGGGACCCCCATCCAATCCAGCGACGGGGACCCGTGTCGGATGACTTCGCCGAGCTCGACGAGTTCCTGCAGCTTCTCGGGATTCGCGAGCAGAGGTTTTCCCGTCCGGAGGATGTATTCCGTCAGCGCTTTCCCGAACTTGCGGGGCGCCGGAGGTGTATCTCTCTCATTGACCCAGTATGGGAAGCTCACAGTGTCGTTCAACGGGTTATGCAGCGCAACATAGCAGTTCTTCGCATACATCAACTCACCAAGAATTGCATGTATTGAGGCATAGAGCTCGTGCAAGTCTGCTGATTCACGGGCTTTTTCTGCAATCCGGTAAAGAGCCGATTGCAGTTGCTCTGACCGCTTGCGCTCGGTGATGTCCTGCGCCACACCGAGGTAGCCGATAACTTTTCCCTCATTGTCCTTGATGATCGACGAGTTCAGGAAAATTTGAAAATCCGAGCCGTCCTTTCTTCGGTTAAAAAGTTCCCCCGCCCATCCCCCCCGCCGCGTTTTCTCCAAAATCCACCTTTGGGTGTCCGGTGAGTTCTTTGCAGAGTTCAGGACATGCGACTTCTTCCCGATAATCTCTTCTGCCGTGTACCCATAGCCTTTCAGAAAGCTATTGTTGACGAATTTGAACCGGTCGTCGAGGTCGGTGATGGAGATTAGCTCTGCTGCGCTCTCGAAAGCATGGCCAAACAGACGAATCTGCTGTTCGGCTCGTTTTCGGTCAATTGCGCGCGCAACCTCCGACGAGACGAACTCGAGAACCTGCTTCTCCTGCTCGCCATAGGCATGGGCGTTGGAATAGTGCTGGACTGCCATGACACCAATCGTTTTGTCTTCGACGATTAACGGGACGCCCAGCCATATGGGAGAAGGTGCGCCAACAAGGTCAGCCGCGCCCTCGCGTGCCAATTCCTCGGAGCGCTTCTCGTCACACAATAGCGATTCGCCGGTGCGAAGCACGTAGGCGGTCAATCCTTTGCCGACCGGACCTTTTGGAGGAGTGATATCAACTTCGTCCACGAAGTACGGGAAGGTGAGAATGTTCTCCTTCTCATCATACAGTGAGATATAGAAATTGCTTGCCGGCATTACTTCGCTGATGATTTGGTGGACAGCGCGGAAGAGGTCACCGAGGGATGGTGAGACATCCGCGGCCTTCGCGATCCGATAAATTGCCGATTGAACCTGTTCCGCGCGCGTGCGTTCGGAGACGTCGCGCGAATTGATAACGATCCCATCAATGCTGGGATCGTTAATGAGATTCGTTCCGGTGGAATCAAGTACGTGCCATGAGCCATTCTTGTGCCGAACGCGATACAGCATTCTGAGTGTACTGCCGGGAGCGGAAATCAATTGGTTCAATTTTTTCTTTACGCCGGGAAGGTCCTCGGGATGAACGAGGTCGAAACCGGGCGTCCCGAGAAGCTCGTCGTCCATGTATCCAAGGATCCACTTTGAGGAAGGACTCCCGTAGCGGATGATGCCTTGCGCGTCGAGAATCGTAATAAGATCGGAGGAATTCTGCACCAGCGATCGAAATCGTTTTCCCATCTCCTCAACGGCCTCTTGGGCGCGCTTGTGCTCAATCGCGTGCGCAATTTGGCTTCCGACAGAGGTCAGAAGTTCGACGTTGCGGTTCGAGTATGCGTTCGCGTTTTCATAGTGCTGAACCACCAAGGCGCCGATCGTTTCACCGGCAGTTTTCAGCGGAACTCCGACCCATGAGGGCGAATTTGTTCCGACCAATTCCACGTCACCTTGCTCAATCATGCGGTCAAAGAGTTCCTGTGTCAGCAGCAAGGGTTGTCCGGTGCGGAAAACGTAGGCGGTACAGCTCTTATCTATCTTCTGTGGGGGAAATGGCTGGTCAAATTGGTCCACAAAGAACGCGCTCTCAACCATTCCGGTAGACTTGTTGTAGAGAGCAATGAAACAATTCTCTGCATACACTACCTTCTTGAGGGAGCGATGAGTTAATTCCAGCAGTTCGTCGAGATTTGCGGTAGTGTTCACGCCCTCGATAATTTCAAGAATTGCCTGGCGTTCAACCTCCGTCCGTTTGAGATCGGTGATATCTCTGATCGTGCCAATCACTCCAATGATCTTCCCATCGGCGTTGAGATGGGGACCGAAGGTTCCGACAACCCAACCCGACCTTCCCGTTTGCGGGATGGAAAAGTGTGTATCTTCTGATTGAACCGTTTCACCATTGAGAGCTTTCTTCAATATTTCGTCGGCATGGAGTGCATCTGCGGCCGGAAATATTTCGAGAGCGGGCTTGCCGATGACGTGCCTCGCCGCCAGCTCTGTGAGTTCCTCCATGAATGAGTTCCAGACGACGTAACGGAGGTCACGATCGTAGACGACGATCCCGACGCCGGCGTTGAAAACGATCTCTTTGTTGAATTGGTCTGATTCTCGAAGTGTTTCCTGCGCCCGTTTGTGCTCCGTAATATCCATCGCGAACCCGAAACATCCCGAAATCTCTCCGTCTGGTTCGTAGAGCGGTTCTATCCGCGATTGATAGATCCGTCCGTTCCATTCAATTTCGAAGTCGGAAGGTTTGCCATTCAGGGCACGCCGGTGGGCCGCGATCGCGGGAAAATCCGGGTCATCCGTTTTGCAGGATTCGAAAATGGTTTTGCCGACAACCTCGTTTGGCCGCAGAGCGAGGGTTTCCAGCCCACGACCGAGCGACATCGTAATCCGAAGGTCGAGGTCTACCGACCAGAATATGACCGGCATCTGGTCGATGAGGACCTGGAGGCCGGCTTCTGCCTCGCGAAGGGATTTTCTCAGGTGTTCGCGATCAGAACGCAAAGCCTTTAACTCCACAGCGTGCTGCCGCCGGACTCGCGGGTCTACCGCAAGCTTCTTTTCAGTCTTGCGTTTACCCTTCATGTCTGCTCACTGTGGGAACTACTTCAAAGTTTTTGAGATGCGTTCCAGGGCCTTCTCGATGTTCGGGATCGAATTCGCGTATGAAAACCGCAGATACCCCTCTCCGAAACGTCCAAATGCTGTTCCAGAAAGACATGCCACTCCCGCTTCATTCAGGAGAATGGTCTCAAGTTCGCGCGAGGTCTTTCCAGTGCCGGTGAAATTCGGGAACACGTAGAAAGCTCCCAGAGGCTTCTTGCAGCTAACCCCCTTTATGGAGTTGAGTCCGTCGACGATCACATCGCGGCGGCGCTTGAATTCCTCCACCATCTTCTCGGCGTCGCGTTGAGGACCTGTCAGCGCTTCGATGGCCGCAATTTGGGAGAAACTCGCCGTGCAGGAATTCACGTTGATCTGTAATTTCGTCACGTGCGCTGCAAGTTCCTCCGGCATGACTCCATAGCCAAGTCGCCATCCGGTCATCGCGTATGTTTTGGAAAAGCCGTCGAGGATGATCGTCCGTTCTTGCATCCCGGGGACCGAGGCGATACTGAATTGTCGGTGGCCGTCATACAGAATATGTCCGTAGATTTCGTCCGAGAGCACAAGCAGGTTATGTTTGATAGCCAATTTCGCAATCTCACGGATGTTGTCTTCGGTGAGAACTCCGCCGGTGGGATTTTGCGGTGAGTTGAGGATCAACAATCGGGTCTTCTTTGTGATGAGGCGTTTCAGATCGTCGACTGTGAAACGGAAATCGCGATCTTCCTTCAGCTGCAATGGAATCGGCTTCCCGCCGACGAACTGGATCACCGATTCGTAAATCGGGAAACCGGGGTTGGGGTAAATCACTTCGTCGCCATGGTCAATACATGCTGTGATGATGAAGTACATGATCGGTTTTCCACCGGGCGTAAAGACGACTTGCTCGGGTTTGACATCTATCCCACGGGTCTGTGATATGTGCTTTGCTATTGTTGCGCGTGCCTGTGGAAGGCCGGCTGCGGGACCATAATGTGTAAACCCGTCATCGAGAGCTTTCTTTGCGGCATTCTTGATATTTGACGGTGTGTCAAAGTCCGGTTCTCCAATTTCCAGGTGAATAATGTTTTTTCCTTGCGCTTCTAGAGCTTTTGCTTTGGCCAATACTTCAAATGCCGTCTCGGTTCCCAGACGGCTCATTCGTTGTGCAACGTGAATCATAGAAACTCCTATATTGTGGTTGGGAGAATATAAGGGGAATTTGTGAGAATCTCAACATTTTGAGCGGATTGCGTCGGGAATTCTGCCTTCACATATCTGGATGGTGCTGGTTAACATCTGGACCGGTTGGGGCAACCTCTGAAATGTGCATATATTTGTACCAGGATTGAGCAAATGCTGAATGGAATGTGGAGTGTGTTGTCTGAATAGAGGTTTGTGGGGTGATGAACAAACACGTCATTGTGAAATCTCCCCGGCAATACCGACGGCCGCGAGCGCTCCCGACCTGTGATTTCTTCAGGGCCTGGGTTTCAAGATTTTATACATCACCGGGAGGAGATATAGGTTCGTGAGCGCTGCCAGCAAGAGGCCGCTCACGATGACGACGGCAAGCGGTTTTTGCGTTTCACTCCCAATTCCCGTTGAGAATGCCGCCGGCAGGAGTCCGATCATCGCCAGTAAAGCGACCATGACAATTGGCCGTACCTGCTTACTGCAGGCGTATTTTAAGAGAGCTGTGATATCCTCAAATTCATTGCGGTGAGCGTAGGGCTCTCAAAATGAGTAACGGAGAGTAAGCTCGGTGGATGGGACCAAACCATCCGAGGTTGGAATGATGGACATGTTCACTTCAGCATGGAGTGAGTTATTGAATCTTTTTGCGGACCAGAACGCATCGGCAGCGCTTAACACGTGTTCGACGATAGAGACCGCAACCCATGTGGCGGCAATGCCATCCAGACGATCCGTCTCGGCGCGCATTGCACTGTACACGATGAAGTGCGGCGATTCATATGTGATAGGATAATTATTCGCTGCCAGCGGGCCGCTCAGGCCGTCATCCCATCCGGCACTGAACTGGGAGTACTTCCCGAGCATCTTATAGTATTCCAATGTTCCGTAAAAGAAAAGGAAATGGGAATATCCATTTCCCAAGTAACTGCCGACGTCATTCTCCATCGCATTCATCTGCAGCCAGTTTACATTCTGAAACGGCGGTGCGGTCAGACTTGAATCACCCTTGATAAAGATCCGCTGTCGGTAATCCGCCGCTGTCGTCTGGAGATTGGGATTCAACATGCCAAGATTGTCCAGAGTCCAGTTGATATAGCGAGGTGCGCTCCAATGAGCGTTTGCGTAATCCACATTGATCTGCCGCTGTTGATTCCCCTTTTGAGTGTAGTTTACCGCTGTCACAACCGAAATAATCTGAGACACAAAGAAGGCTCCTCCTTTCACATAGTCCCCCGCGTAGGCTTCGCCCGCTCCCGGGACAATGAGAGAGAACATGGCTGCGAGCCAGGGACTTTTCTTCGTAGCCGCATCGGAAGGGATTGCCTCGCTCATCACCGGATTCCGGGTCGACAATGTCGCCGCCACCGGTGTACCGAAGAAGTCGATTGTTGCATTTCCGGTCGGATGGAAAGATGGCGGGTCTCCTGCGATGGCGGAGTTTATGGCCACGCAGACTATCATCGACGCAAGAAGTGTGCGCAGCAGTGATGATAATCCCACACTTCCATGTTTTGTAAAGACCTCCATCCCTCAGGCCTTAGGTTTGAGGATCTTGTACATGACTGGCAAGAGATAGAGATTTGTGAGTGCTGCCAGGAAGAGGCCGCTAACGATGACCAGTGCAAGCGGTTTTTGGGTTTCGCTTCCAATCCCGGTTGAAAACGTTGCGGGCAACAGGCCAATAATTGCCAGAAGAGCGACCATGACAATGGGGCGCAACTGTTTGCCGCATGCGTACTTCAAGAGGCCTGTGGTTTCCTCAAACTCGTTGCGGTGTTTTTTCACATAGCTGAGAAGCACGACGCCATTTTGTACGCTCACGCCGAAAAGAGCGATGAACCCGATGCCCGCAGACACGGAAAAATGGAAATGCATGAGGAGGAGTCCAAATATTCCTCCAATGGTCACGAAGGGAACGTTTGCAAGACTGATGAGGGCGTAGGTCCAGGAATCAAACGTCGAGTAGAGCAGCATCAGAATGAGCAAAATACTCAGCGGAACGACGAGAGCGAGGCGGCGCATGGCGCGTTGCTGGTTTTCAAATTCGCCGCCCCAGACAGTATAATATCCGCTCTGGAGTCTTACCTGCTCGGCAACTTTGTGCTGTGCTTCGCTCACGGCACCACCCAGGTCCCGGCCACGCACGCTGAATTTTACGGCGATGTATCTCGAATTCTGTTCCCGGTAGATGAAAGCAGCGCCGGGGACGTAAGAAATCCTCGATACGAGTGAAAGCGGGACTTTCTGACCGTTACTTGCGGAGACGAGAAGGGACGATATTCGATCGAGTGAATTTCTGAAGGGTTCCTGCACGCGAACAACGACATCGAAATGTTTTTCACCTTCATAAAACTGGGTCGCAACTTTTCCGCCGATGCTGGTTTCGATCAGCTCCTGAACGTCGCTGACGTTGATCCCATACCGGGCCGCCTTCATCCTGTCGATTTCCACTTGCAGAACCGGTTGACCCATCTCCCGGAAAATTCCTATATCTTTTATTCCATCAACGGTCTGGAGCACATCATAAATCCTCCGGGCCGCGTCTTCAAGCTTGGAGATATCATCGCCGAAGACTTTAACGGCGAGCTCGCCTTTAACGCCTAGGACAGCCTCTTCAACGTTGTCTGAAATCGGCTGTGAGAAGTTGAAATCAATCCCCGGCATCGCATTGAGTTTCGCAGTCATATCTTCAATCAGTAGCGACTTGTCATGGTGTTGCTTCCACTCGTCCTGCGGCTTCAAATCGACAAAAAACTCGGCATTAAAAAATCCCGTGGCATCCGTACCGTCGTCAGGTCTTCCCAGCTGAGAAACAACCGTTTTGACTTCGTCGTATGAATGGAGTATCCCCCGGATTCGGGAGGTGGTCGAGTCTGCCTCCGTCGGGCTGATACTCATGGGGAGGGTTGCGCGCACCCAGAGCGCACCTTCGTTCAAATGCGGGAGGAATTCGGTTCCAAGGAATTGTGTACAGAATAAGCTTGTGAGGAGTAACAATACCGCGCCTCCAAAGACTTTTTTGTCGTGCCGGAGGACATACTCCAAAGACCGGTCGTAGAATATATGGAGGTAGTGGAGGATCGGGCTTTTTTCTTTGAGAGGTCCTTTGAGCAGGTCGGCCGCGAGCGCCGGGACGAGGGTGAGACTAAGCGCCATCGCGCCGAGGAGTGCGAAGCCGAGCGTGAACGCCAGCGGTGAAAACATGCGCCCTTCGATTTTCTCGAACGAGAAAATGGGGAGCATCGCAGCAATGATGATAATGATGGAAAAGAAAATCGGTTTGCTCATTTCAACGGCCGTGTTCTTGATCAGACCCGTGCGCTCAGCATCTTCCGTCATGTGCTGGAGCGTAAGCCGGGCGAATATCCCCTCAATCATGATCACCGCTCCGTCGATGATCACTCCGAAATCAATCGCCCCGAGTGAAAGCAGGTTCGCCGACATCCCCCGAAACCACATGAGTATGAATGCGATAAGAAGAGCAAGGGGAACGACTATCACGGCTATAAGGGCACTCCGGACATTCCCTAGAAAAATAAAAAGCATCGCCATCACGAGGAACATCCCCAGCAGCAGATTATGCATCACCGTGTGAGTCGTTACGGCGATGAGATTCGATCGGTCGTAGTAGGGAACGACCTTCACATTCTTCGGAAGTATGCGAGCATTGAGCTCTTCGACCTTGGCCTCCACAAGCTTGATGACCTCCGATGCATTTTCGCCCCGGCGCATCAGAACTATTCCCTCCACGACGTCGTCGTCTCCATTCCATCCGACTTGTCCCAGACGTACAGCGTGACTGATTCTCACATCCGCGAGTTGTCCCACCTTGATAGGGGTGCCTTGATTTGTTGTGAGGACAATGTTCTTGATGTCGTTCAGGTCACTCAGCAATCCCACGCCGCGGAAAACGAAACCCTGTTTGCCCTGTTCCACGATGCTGCCCCCGGCATTTGCGTTGTTCGAAGAGACGGCATCGAGGACTTGATGAAGCGAGATTCCATAGTAGGCGAGTTTCTGCGGATTGATGGCGATTTCATATTGCTTTGTTGGACCGCCGAAACTGACAACATCAACAACTCCGGGTACGCTCTTGAACTGTCGCTCGAGAACCCAATCCTCGATTGTTTTCAAATCCATGGTGCTGATATCCTTGCCGACGAGCATATACCGGTACAGCTCGCCCGTGGGCCCGCTCTCTGCCGCGAGATCAGGATTTACGCCGTCGGGGAGCGAGAGATTTTGGAGTTTTTCTGTGACTTTCGTTCTCGCGTAGAAATCATCTGTATTGTCATCGAATGTGAGTGTTACGGCCGAGAGACCGAAGAGTGAAACGGAGCGCAAACTGATGAGGTGGGGGATGCCATTCATTTCTGTTTCGAGGGGCACGGTGACGAACTTCTCGAGCTCTTCCGCGCTGCGCCCCGGCCACTGGGAGATGATTTGCACTTTCGTGTTCACCAGGTCGGGGTACGCCTCAATGGGGAGTTGAGTGAATGCAAAAATACCGGCGACTGCAATGAGAAGAACGGTGGCATACACGACAAGCCGTTCTTTCAGGGAAAGAGCAATAAGTTTTTCAAGCATAGTGTTTTCGAGTAATTGAGATGAGCGCTCAGGGCAAAAAGTCGTAGTGTACGAGCGCGGAGAGATTCAGCCCGAACATGCGATCGATGCCGACGTCGGGAGTTCCGTGGAACTCCCCGCCGAGGATGAGGTCGTGGTACTGTCTGTACGTGTAGATCACGTTCATCGCAATTGAAATGTTCCGTGATACGTAGTACTCGCCCCCTGCCTGGACGCTGAATCCCTTACCATTGTACCCCCCGCCAGTCGTGTTTTCTCCTGAACTGTTTCCAGGGGTCAACACCGTTGCGAGCTGAACGGAGACGCCCACCGTAGGACGGAAAAGACAACTGCCGGAAAAACGATGCATGAGTTCAACTTCTCCGCCTCCGAGCGCCAGCGTGCCGGAAACCGGCGTCGAATAGGCTGATCCGATAACCTCTCTTCCTGTGAAGACCTTCAGCCCCACGAGGAATTGAGGTGAAATATTGTACCCCATGCCGATGTCGTACTCGTCAATGGATTGCGAATATCCGGAGAGCGCAGAATAATATACTGTCATTCCGAAGGATGTGGCCAGGCCACTCGGATAGGGGATGTCGGGCCCGGGCAATGGCGCCTCGGCATTTTGCGTCGAATCTGACGCCGATTTAGTGACCGAATCATGGTTCGATTTTGCCACGGCGCGGACGGCAATTGAAGATAGTGCGATGGCCAGCAAGAGTATGGTCCGGTGGATCATAACGTCACCTTCACATGGTACGTATAGAATATTCCCACCTTGAATTTGCCATCCTCAAGCGCGACTCCGGGCGCAGGGAAATGGAAGAAGTCAAGTGCACCGAAGACAGTTTGGAGAAATGAGCTTTCTGTCCTTATTTTTGAGAACTGATAATCGACGGTCAGGTAATACAGTCGATCCCCCTGGCCATTCTCGTCGAGGTTATGAGCCGCTAAGCCAAAGGATACCCCCAGCCAATCGGGTACATCTCTTGAAAAGTCATCACTCAGCAGGAAATGCGGGTCCATCGTAATCCAAAAAATCGTTCCTTCGTAATCGTCGATAAACACTCTATCAACTTGCGTCTTGAGGTCGTTAACGTACTGACTGCTCGGGTAGTAGCTATACTTCATGGAAAAATTCTTGAGGATCGGGTAAGTTTCCTGCAAGAGCGGGATGGATGCGCCGATAATATTGGATATGCCGTCCCCCGGGCTGAAACCATATTCCTTGTGATAACCATCCTGCACCTCGATGTACATTTGGTAGGAGAGCCCTGCAAGCGAACCGAAGAAAAGACTTGACTTGTCGCTCAGACCGCTCCATAGGAAAATGGCCCGGGCGATCTTCGATTCGGAATAAGCGCCGTAGATGTGGCCCAGCTTGTCGATGTTCAACGCATACTGCCAGTCGTTTTCAAACCTGAAGGGTTGACGCTCGCCTTGCCACCAGGCGTTGCGCTGATAAATGGTAATGCCGACAATAGTGCCGGCAGTCACTGCGCCGATAACGGAAAGCCTCATGGGATCAACGTGGGTTGAGTCTTGAGCAATCGCAGCGGTTTGGAGCCCGCATCCGACAATCAATGATCCGGCGATGAGGGCTGACGCCAAGAACCGCATAAAGATGACAGAAGGGGGGAGGACGGCTGTTTTCTTGATCACCTGAAATTTATTGATTATTTGGATGCGAGTTGCAATTCTTCATTAAGAAAAATCGCCTGATTTGTGACTATATTATCGGCGGGAGACACGCCGCGGATGACTTCAACTCTATCGGGGAATTTCTTGCCAACCTGAACCTCTCGCTTCTGATACTTACCGGTATCGAGTCTCGCAAAAACGTAGGTTTTCCCGTCACCATCATAAAATGTGGAAGCTGCCGGTACAAACAGGCCCTTGCCCTTTGCGTGGAACACCCTGGCGGAACAAAACATGGCCGGCTTGATCCTGCCGGAGGAGTTATCAACTTCGCACCGGGCCTTTCCGGTCATAGTTGTTTGATCGATAACAGGAGAGATATACTTGATTGTCGACATGATGGCTGAGTCATCCAATCCCTCGAAGGTGAGAGCGACCTTGTCGCCTACGCTGATCTTCTGAAATTGATTCTGGTAGACATCGAGGATGACCCATACGTTCTTGACCAGACCGATCGTGAAGAGGTTTTGGGAATTATCCGACCTGACCTGCGAGCCGATTTGAGCAAACCGCTCAAGGATGAATCCGTCGATGGGTGCCTGGATCTTAAAGAGCGAAGAGGAAGAATCCCGCGAGCCGTTGAGGATGTCGAGAACCCTCGCCGAGCGGTCAAATTCTGCTTTTGCCTGTGCAGAATCGCTTGCAGCTTGCTGCAACTCTCGTTGCGAAGTGATCTTGGCTTCGGCGAGTTCCTTTGCGCGGAGATAGTTCTTTTCGGCGACTTTCAACTGCGCATTCGCTTTCTGGAAGTCCGAAACGGCCGTGGCGAAGTCGCTGCTGTAAATCTCTGCGAGAATGTCGCCCCGGTGAACATAATCCCCTTGGCCGACTTTGACGCTCATGACCGTTCCGTTCACGAGCGAATACACTCTGGTGACCAGGTTGGGGTTGAAGTCGACCTTTCCGGCCAGATCGACTTCGTCTTTTGATTCGTCGAGGAACGGATGTTCCACGTCGACATGGATGTCGGTATCCGCCGACAGCTTAAGTATTGTGGCGTCGACTTTTTCTTTGGAATCGGATTGGTCGTTATGTGATGAACATCCGATGATAAAACATGAACAGATCGAGAGTAGTAGGGTTTTCATTGTTGTTGCTCCTTAAAAATTTCTTTTCCGACAGACCGTTCGAGCTCTATTTGGTTGCTGAGAAGTCTCTTGAGCGCGTTGTAGTAGCTTTGAACGGCGTCATTGCAAATTCGCTGTGTCTCCAGAAAATCAATGAGTCCTATGTTTCCGGAGTTGTAGCTTCTGACAGCCATGGCACGCACCCCGTTCGCATTGTCCAGGGTTGATGCGGAGAATGACTCCATAATATTCCATGAATCGTTGTACTTTTCAAACGCGGCATCGACATCATTCGCAATGGAATTCTCAAGTCTCTTTTGCTCAATTGTCGATGCCTGGGATTCTGCTTCGGCTCGCTGAATCTCGTCCTGATTCCGGTTGAAGATCGGAAGTGCGATTCCGACCCCACCTCCGAATGTGTTCTTAAAGTCGGGACCCTGGCGGTCGAGCTCCACGCCGAGGGTAAGATCTGGGATTGCACCCGCATGCGCAAGGTCGATTCTGCTTTGCTCCATGAGTGTCTTTTCCCTCTGGGAGACCAAGTCTGCTCTGGAGGTCAGAGCGGTGATCGTGAGCGTGTCCTTGTCGGGCAGGTTGAGCGACGGTCGGAAATTGTACACGAAGTTCAACCGCACGGAGGGTGGCAGATTCATCATGCGACGGAATTGCGACCGGGCTTCAGTCAGATTTTGTCTTGCATCGCTGAGGTCCTGAATGACGTCAAGTTGAGCGAGAGTGAGTTTCTGCAGCTCTGCTTCGCCGATGTCCCCCGTCTTGTATCGCGTGCGTGCGATCTCCACCGATTGTTTGAAAATCCGGTAGTTCGTGTCGGCCAGGTCAAAAAGTTTCTCTGCAAACACGACATCGAAAAAAGTTTCTTTCACGTCGCCGACAAGCTGGAGAAGGATATTCTGGAAATCAGATCTTGCGCTTTCTACGGAATGGGTCGCGACATCGATCCGCTTGCCCCGCTTTCCGCCGAGCTCGATGAGTTGGTCTATGCGGTAGGAAGTCTGCGTGCTGGCATAATCGACGGGTTTTGATTTCAGGTCGATGTACGATGCGTTAACCGAAAGCTGCGGATTTGGGAATAGCCGTGCAGCCACAAGGTCGGCCTCGCTAGCCGTCAGGTGGTACCGTTCAGCAAGCAAGGTGAGATTTTCCCTGAGGAAGAGTTGCTGTGCGGTCTCTGCCGTCATGACAACTGTATCGGCGGGGGTAGTATCTCCGCCCTGTGGCAATCCTGTCCAGGTATCCGAGGATGCGACGGTTTCGCAATCTCGTGCCCCGGCGGCTGGCTGTAAATCTGCGCCAGCGGCCGCAGAAAACGAATGCAAAATGATGACTGATGCAATCATCAATCGGTACAACATGGTGGTCCTTTCTACTGTTCACAAAGCTCGATCCATCGAGACTCACACTGAATCACACATTAAATTTATGAGTCGACGGGGAAAGTGAAATCAGCTAATTGGGAAAAATCCCAACGAGACTGTCATCGGAATCAGCGCTACGTCAGAAAGGATCTACAACAGAAAGGAGTGATTTTCGAGATAGAGTAGTTCGGTGCGGAGAACGGGCTGGCAGGGTGTGTTTTCCTTCTGGGGGCAAAGAGAGGAAATTTCAGATGCAATAATTGATGTTGCCGCCAGTGAAGGGCTATCCTGGTCGAGGATGACGCGCGTGAACGTGGTCGGTTTCTGCTTTGAAACCTCGGATTTCTGGACCATCCTCGCAAAGGAAAATGCCGCAACCGGAGGATCCGTTGTTACCGACCACTGGGCATAGTCCTGAGATTCATCGACCTCATCAAAATGGATGGTTGTCGTCCCCGGAAAGAGGTCCGTGAGATTTGCGCCATCGGAAAAAAGTGCGAGGACGAAAATCCACGAAAGAATCAGAAACGTCGTTGTTTTTTGGGTTGCGTACCTGTTCATGACAAGAAAATATAAGCAGATTAAGACTATAACACAAATTCCACCATCCCGGTTCCCGAATCCCCGCATATCTCCTCCATTTAACGTGAATTCCGCGGAAAAACAAACCAAAGTGATCGGAAGAAGAGAATCAGCTCCATTCGGCGCACTATGGAATTTCCGGGGAAATGGCTGTTGCCTTTGTTATGGGACATCCGTATATTTACGCCAATAGAAAATGCTCTTGCGTTTATGGAGGTTTCCATCGGGGCGGCGCGCCTGCACGGGGACAAGCATGTTGCGCCTTCCGAATAGACGTAGGATAGTCACCATTTGATTTCTTGAGGAGAGAACCCGGGATGCTGTATTTCTACGTTGCGGTGGCCTACACCTTTACGAACCTGCTGCTTTCCCTCATCATCTTCCTGAAATCGCGGCGCGACATAGTTCCGCAGTTTTATGTCTTTCTCGCCGTGGTTCTCTCATGCTTCGGATTAATCGGGTACGTTCTTTCCTATCCTCTCGATGAGGCGCTTCGCATGAAGGTGCTGGAACCCATCTCGGTGTTTGTCTATTCGCTATTCCCATTCTTCTTTATGCATTTCATCGTCATCTTTCTACGCCGGTATGAAATCCTGAAATCGAAATTGGTGGTTACGGCCATCTATGGCGTCGGATTGTTGATTTATGCGACGGTGTTGTTCGGATATATCCCGAGGACGATCTTTTTGGACAAAGGGTTGGGCCAGTCCGGGTACATTTTCTATATCACCTGGATGTCGATTCTCTTCAGCATCGGGATCGCATTGCTCTACTCGCATGTTGAGTACTTCGCAAGCAAACGGACAAAGTCAAAACTTCTGTTCTCCGCCTTCGCAGTTTTGCTTCTGGTGCTGCCGGGGCCGTTTACCCAATCCGTCTTCTTGACGATTTTCCATGAGAGCGTCGAGGTGTATTTCTTCTCCTCCAGCATGGCGCTGGGAGTGGTGGTGTATTTTGTCTTTCGTCACAAAGTGCTGGTCGATACTCCCTACGACGCGCTCAAATCGGCCCTGACCGCAGTGAACGACGTCCTCCTGAAAATGAACGACAAGTTCCAGATTGAAATGGCCAGGGGAGCCCTGAAGCATCTTATCGGATACGGTGAACAGGATCTTCTCCAACGATCCTTCCTGGACATCATCGACCAGAAACTAGATATCGAGATGTACGAATTCTACGTTCGTGAAGGGAAAATGAAAGAGGCATACATCGACCTCGACGTGCTCTGCAAGAGCGGCGAAAAACTGGCTATGAATTTTTCATTTTCTCCGCTGTTCGAGAGCGATGACGTTGTCGGCTTCGTGGCGGTGGGCCGCGATGTGACGGAGCGGAAACGCCTGGACCAGCTTCACTCAGCCGTCTACCGCATTGCGCGCGCTGCAGATTCGGCGTCGACACTCGGCGAATTGTTCTCCGGCGTGCATGCGATCATCCGGGATGTGATGCCGGCAGGGAATTTTTGTATCGCTTTGTGTAATGACAAAGAGGGCAGACTGGAGTTTCCGTACTGTGTGGATGAAGCCGAAGGCCATCCTGCTCCGGATGCGACGGGCAAAGGGCTCACGGCATACGTCATTCGGACGGGGAAAGCACTTCTGTGCGATGAAAAAATGTACCGCGAGCTGGAACGGCTGGGAGAAGTTGAAATGGCCGGGAGTGCGCCATCGATCTGGCTCGGAGTGCCACTCATCGTCGACCAGAAAACCATCGGGGTCATGGCGGTGCAGCATTATACCAATCCCTCCGCCTATGGTGAACAGGAAAAACAGATTCTTGAGTTCGTTTCTTCGGAGGTCGCGCGCGTCATCGACCGGAAACGGGCGGAAGAGCAAATTCGACTTCTGGCACACGCCGTGGAAAGTACGACCGAGCTTATTTCGATCACCGATCTGCAAGACCGTTTCACTTTCGTCAATAAAGTCTTCCTCGACACGTACGGTTGTACTGAGGAGGAGATTCTCGGCCACGATTTCAGTCTCGTGGATTCTCCGGTGAACTCTCCCGGCCTCCGCCGGGAAATCTCAGAGCGAACCCACAGCGGAGGATGGGATGGAGAGCTTGTCAACCGCCGGAAAGATGGGTCCGAGTTTCCGTTGTCTCTCAGCACTTCGGTCATCAAGGACGGCGCCGGCAAAGTAATGGGATATGTCGGAGTTGCCAGAGACCTCACGGAACGCAAAAAGTTCGAAGATCAACTGCGCCAGGCGCAAAAAATGGAAAGTATCGGCACCCTGGCAGGCGGTGTGGCTCACGATTTCAACAATATTCTAAGCATCATTCTGAGTTATACATCGCTGCTCGAACAGGAGAAATCCCAGCCCGAGAAACTCGACCACACGCTCGAAGTAATAAAAAAAGCCGTCCATCGCGGTGCGAGCATTGTCCGGCAGATTCTGACGTTTGCTCGGAAAGCCGACGTCACGCTGGAATCTCTCGGGGCGAACGAAGTCGTTACTGATATCGAGAAAATGCTGGTGGAGACATTTCCAGAATCCATCACATTCTCTCTCCATCTCGACCCTGCGCTTCCCGCCATCATCGCGGACCGTACTCAATTGCAGCAGGCTCTCCTCAACCTCTCCGTGAACGCAAGAGACGCAATGCCGAACGGTGGAACCCTGACGGTGACCACAACGACGGCTGGACAGGCCGCGTTACGAGAGCGGTTTCCCAAAGCGCACGAAGAATCCTATGTGTGCATCAGAGTTGCAGACACAGGACTCGGCATGGACGAATCCACACAGAAACATATTTTTGAACCCTTTTTTACTACGAAGGAGTTCGGGAAAGGAACCGGATTGGGTCTTGCCGTGGTGTACGGCGTCGTGGAAAATCATCATGGATTCATCGATGTGGAGAGCTCGCCGGGACGGGGGACGACATTCTCGTTGTTCTTCCCCGTGCAGACCGGGGACGCCAGAATTTCAGCAGCAGCGCCGGCAGACAAGAGGGAACCAGCCGGCGGCAATGAGACGATTCTCTTCGTTGAAGATGAAGCGATGCTCATGAATCTCGCGAAAATGTTTCTTGAATCCCGGGGGTACATTGTGCTTGCCGCAGGCGACGGCGCAGATGCAGTCGAACTCTATCTTCATCACAAAGATACTATTGCAGCGGTCGTGACCGATATGGGTCTTCCCACAATGGGTGGCGTTGACGTATTTCACCGTTTGAAAGAAGTCAACCCCGCCGTTAAGGTCATTCTTGTAAGCGGGTACCTGGACCCGGCGCTGAAGAATGAGATGCTGACTGCCGGGGCAAAGGGGTTTATCCAAAAGCCCTATGCCCTTGGGGACATGCTGCGAAAGCTTCGCGAAGTGATCGACATTGGAAAGAATTGAGGGGCGTTCCGCCGCAGCATTTACCTGCTTTCCTGCCTCATCAGACTCTCGATTTCATCCATTCCGCGCGGAGCTCCGGCTGACAAATTGATGAAGCCGTCGTTCGTGATCGTAAAATTGTCCTCGATGCGCACCCCGATGTTGAGGTACGGCTGGAGAATCGGCCGAAGCATCTTCAGGTCGTATTCAGAGTACCCCTTTCCTTTCAACTTATCGAAAATATCGGGTGAGATATAAATCCCCGGTTCAATTGTGAAGACCATGCCGGGCTCGAGTACCCGCGATTCTCCGTTTTTGGTGTACTCGCCCACATCATGAACGTCCAGACCGAGCCAATGGGTGTAGCCGTGCAGCGTGAACAGCGGTAAGTCCTTCTTGTCTTTGAAAAATTTGAGCTCCGCGAGGCGGTTTATCAGCACGGAATCGATGACGGCGCTGATAGACTTGAATTGTATGCCGGGCCCGATGATTTTTATTGCGGCATCCTGAGCATCGAGCACGATCTGGTATATGGTTCGCTGTTCTTTCGAAAAAGTTCCGTTGACTGGAACCGTGCGAGTGATGTCCGCCGCGTAGTACCCGAACTCGGCGCCACAATCCATCAGCACGAGGTCGCCGTCGTTCATTTGTCGGGTGTTCCTGCTGTAGTGAAGGATGCAGCTGTTGGGCCCCGAAGCTATGATGCATGGATAGGCATTGCGCGGTGAGCCGTTCTTTCTGAAAACGTGTTCGTAAATTCCCTGGATCTCGTATTCGTACATTCCCGGCCGTATGGATCTGATGGCTTCGATGTGCGCCTTGACGGAAATATCGATCGCTTTTCGGAAACCCATCCTCCAATCCGCATCCTCTTTGATCAATCTCATCTCGCTGATCATGGGAAACGGGTTTGTGATATGCCAGTAATCGCTCGTAAACCTCTTCTGAACTTTTTCGTCGATTTCAGGATTGATGCCGAAGGGATAGTAGAGAATTCCTTCGCGTTTGATGAACTGGTAGACTGAAATTTCGAAATCGTCATAGTAGAGTGCCGTGTCAGCCCTGAAGGTCTTCATCGCGCCTTCAACCCCTGCCCTTGGACCTTCGAATGTCTCCCGCTGGGGGTCCGGTTTTCTGAGGAACATCACGAACTTGTACCTATCGTTCGAGGGGGCAAGGAGAAAGATGGCGTCGGGTTCCTCAAACCCGCTCAGGTAGTAAAAGTTGCTCTCCTGCCGATATTCATAGAGTATGTCGCGGTTCCTGATATAGACGGGTTTGCAGGGGAAAATGGCGATTCCTGAAGGATCCATTTTGTCCATGAAGGCCGCCCGCCGTTCGGCGAACACATCCATGTCGAGCTGGAGCGGTTGGGCATGCGCCCCGATGCCTGCAACCGCAATCAGAGTGAAGACGGCTTTCAACAACGACATCTTTAACGATCGACGATGGTGGATGTCGTTGGTATTCGGGGCGATCGATGGAATCATCGGCATATCAGAAACGCACCTTGATGGTCGTGACCGCGTTCTTCCCGGTTTTCACCTTCACCTTGTTTCCCGAGAACTGAATGGGAGCGCCGTTTTCCTCGAGGAAATTCGATGTGAACACGTTCTTGGGAGTCGAGGGCAGCGTGACAACGGCTTCCGTATCTTCTCCTTTTGTATCGTACCACTGGATTATCCATGCGTCGGAGTTTTCCGATTTCTTCATCGTCGTGAGTACAAGATTCCCGGGCTCGAGTTGTATGAACGAATGATTTTCGGGCAACGAACCCTTGTGCTTGTCAGCGATGATGGCGATAAGCGGGTTGTTGTACTCGTACGCACGTTGAACGGTGCTTGCATTCTTCCACGATTTCGCGTGCGGGTACAGCGCGTATTCGATTGAATGCTTGCCGCGGTCGGCGGTGGGGTCGGGCCATTTCGGCGAACGTAGGAGCGACAGCCGCATGACGCTCTGCTTGATATCGTATCCATATTTGGAGGTGTTTAACAAACTCACCCCGTAATCGCTTTGCGAAAGGTCTGCCCATCGTCCGGCGGGGACTTCCACTTTCGCGCTATCCCAGCTGTCGCGCCATTGCGTCGAGCGCTGGATCGAGCCGTACGGAATCTCGTACGTCGCCACGGTGTCTGCAACCGTCACCGGGAAAGCGACTTTCACCATTGTTTTTTCTTCCCACCAGTCGACATTGGTTCTGAAGTCGATCCGGTCGATGCCGTCGTACAGGATGATATCCTGCGTGAAGAATGTCGACGGGAAATCTTCCGTGGGAAAATCCTTCTGCACGCCCGGCTTGAGGTAATCGCGTGTTACCCGGAGAACCGAGCGAAGCGGACCGGTTTCCACGATTTCGATTTTTCTGAGTTTCGACGGATACCTGACACCGGTGAGTCCAATGTTCCATGCGTCGTACTCCGCCGGCATATCCTGGAGCAATTGCAGCTCGTTTCCATATCCTCTGAGAATCTCTTTGCCGTTGCGTTTGTCGACAATGCTGCTGACCCATCCTGAGTCGGGGTCGACCTTCACCTTGAAGAGCTTGCTTTCAAGTGTTGTCGCTGCCGCCAAGAGCGAGCCCGGAATATGCGTCGGCTTCTGCTTGCGAAGTTCATAGACAGCGTAACCAAGAGGAGGGACGTTGTTTGCCATGAACATGACTTCACGATGGTACCTGTCTTTCTGGAAAAACTGCGTGGCAAGTTCCTTCCCGGCCGCATCAAAAATCGCATACTCGGTGCCGTCCCCGGGCAGCCCGAGAGTGACGATATCGTTCCTTTCCCATGACAGGGGATTAAAAACGACGACCGGGGTTCCATGTTTGAATCGAGAGGTGTTGACCCGGTCAGCAATTGCCTGGCAGGCAGTGTTCAATTCATGCTCGCCGATTGCCGTTGCGTCGAGGTATTTTTCCGTTGCATCGATGTAATTTTCCCGTATGCCGGAGCCGGGGAGGACGTCGTGAAATTGATTGAAGAGAACCTTACGCCAGGCTTCTTCGAGGTCTGCGCCGTTGTACTTGCCCCCCAGCGTTGTCGCCACCGTGGAGAGCTTCTCGGCGTTGGACAGGAGAATTTCTTCCTTCCTGTTAAACTCCTTCATCTTCGCCTGGGTGGTGTAGGTTCCCTGGTGGTATTCGAGGTAAAGCTCATCCTTCCACGTCGGCACCTTGGACATATCCTGTTTCTTGAGCCAATCGAGGTACTGGCCGGCGGTTCCATACTCTATCGCGGGGAACACGTCGAGTGTCTTCAGATGCTCGATGCGGTCAATCATTTCAAGAGAGGGACCGCCGCCGTGGTCGCCGACGCCGAAGAGCATCATCATCTTTGTAAAGCCTGTGTTGGCTTCGAATTGTCGCAGCCAGTCGGTGAGTCGATACGGGTCGTCGATCGTATTGACGTAATCGAACGGGAAGTAGGTGAGGATTCGGGAACCATCCGGGGATTCCCACCAGAACACCCGGTAGGGGAAAACGTTGCGCTCGTTCCAACCTATCTTTTGAGTGATGAATGCGTCGATGCCCGCGTTGGCGTAGAATTCCGGCATGTTCAAGTTGTAACCGAACGAGTCGGGATTCCAGCCGACTTTCACCGTGGCCCCCAGCTTTTTCTGGAAATACTTCTTGGAGTAGAGCAGGTGGTGCATCCAGGATTCGCCGCTCGGAAGATTGCAATCGGGCTCGACCCACATGCCGCCGACAACCTCCCAGCGGCCGTCGTTGACCCGTTTCTGAATTCCTTTGAAGATGTCCGGGTAGAATTGCTCCATCCAGTCGTAGTAGGCGGCGGCGCTCTGCGTGTAGGTGAATTCAGGGCGGACGTCCATCATGTGGAGAACCGAAGCAAAGGTGTTCTTGCACACTTCGATGGTTTCCTTGTCACGCCAGAGCCAGGCTGCGTCGATGTGGGCATTGGCGTCGAAGTACAACGTAAATCGTTTGGCGAACTCGCCGATAGGTTTTAGCTGCGACCGGACCTCGGCGACTGAATGTTGAAATTTTTCGAGCTGTCCACTTCGCAGCGCGTCGATGTCCACGCGCGAGGCGAGATCCTGGAGCAAATGGCCCAGGCGGGTCTTTTCCGCTTTGTCCATCGTCGATTTGTCGATTCCCGGGTCGACTTTTTTGTTCGAGCTGGTTTGGTACGTGTCGAAGCTCAGGAGCTTCTGGCCGATGCGGAGGCTGAGCGAGAAATCGCGGATTGTCTCGCGGAGCGGTTTGATTGATTCATTTTCGATAGCGGCGCGCAGGAGTCGCAGCGGTCCTCCGGTGTTGATGGCTTTGATAGCCAGCAGAAATTTCTCTCCCGGATGCGCGTCCTTTGTCAGCTCAAATTCACCATCCCACGGGAAGTATCCCTTGCTCTCACCGTTGACCCAGAGGTAGCCGTAATCGTCCACGGTGACGACAAACTTCACCGAGCCGCCGACCGGTTGACCGAGAATTCTCTCCGGAAGTACAATTTCCTTCCTGAGCCAGCATGAATCCGGGTAAATCCATTGTCCGATCCTCAGCGAATCCCACTTCGAATCGTCGAAGCCGTACTTGGTCGGGTCTCCTTTGACCCTGGCGACTTTTAGGTCCGGACTGACTTTCCAGTAGTCATACGCTGTGGTGCTCAGAGAGTCGACGGCTTTCACGAGTTTGTCGACGTTTGTCTGGGAATACAATACAGAGGACAGAAACAGAAGAGCCAGCACCGCTTTAACCGTTTTCATGATTGGATCCTTGAATTGTTGGATAACATGTTGATTCATTTTCAATAAGTTCCTGGTGTGCTGTCTGGAAATAGATTGATCAGCTCTTTCGCCAATTAACCTTCACCCCTATCCCCTCTCCCGCTCCTTCGACTCCGCTCAGGACGGGAGAGGCGAATTGAAGGGGAGAGGGTAACGAGTGACATGACGATCTGAGTACTTAATGATGGAACCGTTACGCGTCGAGGGAATCCAGAGCAAAGGCATAAGCGCCGATGGAAATCGCCTTACTGGTCCCGATCTTTGAAATGCCGACGCCGATTCTCATTTCCGGGTCGTATGTGACTTTTCTCTTCGTCCCGGGGACTTCAATTTCCTTCGTAGCCCCGCGCAGGAATTTCTGCAATTCGTTCTTGTCTTCCAGATTATAGACGTTTGCTATCAACCTGCGGAATTGAGTACCATCGGGCCTCGTATACATGCTGTTCATTTCCCTCACCACGAAAGGAAGGAAGATTTCCGATGCCCCTGAAAGTCCCCCCCCGATGACGACGAGACCGTCGATGAGCGTGATGGCGTTCGAAATCCCGTCGCCGACCGCCTCAGCCATTTCACGGAAGGCCTTTATGGCGGCTTCCTTGTTCCCCGGTTTCGATCCGGCGGCGATTTCGAAGATGTCCTTCGGCGTCGGGGTTTTTTCAAGAGATATTCCTGCCTCACGCGCATAAAGTCTTCGCAACGCCCGTATGCTGGCGTGTTCTTCTATGTTCGTGGTTGGATTGAGCTTGTTCCTCAAGAGCCAGATCTCACCTGCAATGGAGTTGTCGCCGATGAAGAGATTGCCGTTGCGCGCTATCCCCGCTCCAAACCCGGTTCCAAGCGTCAATCCCAGGAGATTCTTGTACCGCTTCGGACTTCCGGCTTTTTCGAGCAGGTCGTTAATGTACGGCAGGTACCCTGCGATCGCCTCGCCGAATGCGTAAAGGTCTCCGTCATTGTTGATAAAAACCGGCAGTCCGAATTTATCCTGCAACATCGGGCCCAGGGCGATCCCGCCTCTGAAAGCAGGCAGGTTCGGCAAATCTCCGATGATGCCGTGAGGGTAATCTGCGGGGCCCGGGAACGCAAAACTGATCGCGACGGGCGCTTTCTGCAACTTTTCTTTCACCCTGCCGAATCCTTCTACGACAGTCGACAAGCACTTCTCCAGGTTGTCCCCGTATGACTGTAAAATGATCTCTTCGAGGATCTGTTCATTCCCTTGAATGGCGGTAAATACAAAATTGGTGCCGCCGGCATCAAGGGTCATTACGATTCTTTTGTCGAAACTGTAATTCATTGGTTCTCCTCTAGGCCTGGGATGTTTGGAGAGTTTTTATCGAGGTCCACCCGATGTAGAGCATGGCGATCAACGGTACAAGGAATCCCAGAGTCACCGAGGAATGATCAGCCACAAATCCCATAATCGGTGGAACGAAAGCTCCGCCCACGATAGCGGTCACCATTAAACCGGAGAGTTCATTTGTTTTTTCGGGCATCGAATCGACGGTGATCGAGAAGACCAGCGGGAAGATGTTAGCGAAACCCAATCCGATCAGGATTACGCTGGCAACGACAACGGCAGCAATTCCTGTGAACAACCCAAGAATGGCGACTACGGAGACGGCAACTGTTGCTATGAAGAATTTCCGCGGTGAAATCCAGTTCAGGATGAAACCTCCTAACAGCCGTCCGATCATCAATGTCGTAAAGAACAATCCGGTTCCGAGTAATCCCAATTTCTCAATGCTGATGCCGAATTCCGATGTGAGATAAATCGGGATGCCGGAGCTCATGCACACTTCTGAACCGACATACAGGAATATGGCGGCGACCATCATAAAAACGCGACCGTTCCCCAATAGCGCAAGGCAGGATGCCAGCGTCACCGGAGCTTTTTCGTCGTATCTTTTTTCATCGACTTTTAGCGTGGCGAGAGAGACAATTGTTATGATCAGGAATATCGTATAAATAGGGAACACCACTTTCCAATCTGCTCCGAAGAAGTAGGCTGCAATCGGCGGTATGACCGCTCCACTCAGCATCCCGATGGCCTTCACGAATTGAGCGAGAGAGAGATTTCTTGAATACTTGCCCTCATCGGAAACATCCCTCATGATTGGGTTGCCGGCCACTTGAAGAGTGGCTGCCCCGGCTCCCAGAAGCAGGATTGTAAACAGAAAAAGGTGGAATGACGACAGGCCGAAAATTGGAATCGCGATTCCCACGAGCTGAATGATCAGCCCCAACAATAGAATGAACTTCTTGCCTTTCTTGGCCTGATATATCCCCATCGGGACGGAAAGCAAGCCGAACATGATAAATCCCATGAACGGGATCAAGAACGCCAGGGTATTGCTCAATGTGAATTCATCCTTTGCCAAACCGACAAATGGGCCGACTGCATCGAGAAAACCCATTGCCAGAAAGGCCAGGAAAACCGGTAAGGTCTTGATTTTCATAAACACCTCAGTCCGTGGAAGTTGGGAAACCAGGTTCCTATTCTATCTTTTGCCGTATGGTTGTATCTCATCCCTCCCTCACGACGATTTTTTCCAATTCTTCGAGGGATTTCCCCTTCGTCTCCGGCATCATCTTCCAAACAAAGAAGAAAAAGGGAATCATCGTGATTGCGAAGAACAAAAAGATTGGACCGACATGGAGTGCTGCCAGCATAACCGGGAAGATCAACCCGATGACTGCGTTCATGATCCAATGCGTGAACGAACCCAGCGCCTGGCCCTTTGCCCTGACCTTGTTGGGGAATATCTCCGCAAGGAAGACCCAGATCACAGCGCCCTGTGAAAATGCAAAGAACGCGATGAAACCGACAAGAAATACAACCATGCCGGATCCGCTCATAAATCCAACCAGATCATGGAGACCCGCGCCGGCCAGCGAGAGGCACATGCCGATTGCCCCGATCAGGAGCAAAGTCTTGCGGCCCAACTTGTCGATAAAGAACATGGCGACGATGGTGAAAAGCATATTTGTCACTCCGACCGCAACCGCCTGCAGCATGGCGAGGTTTGTGCTGGCGCCGGCTTCCTTGAAAATCGTCGGTGCATAATACAGAATTACATTGATCCCGGTCAACTGATTGAAGATTGCGAGGAACACTGCACATAAAATCGCGAACCGATATTTCTTCTGGAATAGTTTTGTACCGCCGCTTCCGGCTTCCTCCTTGAGAGAAGCGACAATGTCTCCGAGCTCGGACTCGACGTTTGCCGCGCCGACCTTTTGAAGAACGGCCCTTGCTTTATCGATATTATTTTTCTTGACCAGCCAGCGGGGACTTTCGGGCACGAAGAACAGCAAGAAGAAAAAGACCGCGGATGGAATTGACATTACTCCGAGCATCCAGCGCCAGTTGTTATCACCGATATCGACGAGTAGATAATTTGAGAAGAAAGCTACGAGGATGCCAAAAACGATATTGAACTGCGCGACTGCAACCAGCCTGCCCCGCATGCGCGCGGGTGAAATCTCGGCAATGTACATGGGCGCCATCACGGAAGCGGCTCCGATGGCAAGTCCGCCCAGGAACCTGAAGGACAAGAGCACCCACCAGTCGGATGCCGTTGCACAACCAAGGGAAGAGAAGAGATACAGCAAACCGCAGATAAACAGCATTGATTTTCTTCCATAGGCGTCTCCGGGCTTACCGATGGCGATTGCCCCGATTACCGTTCCCCACAGAGCGATGGAGACGGTCATCCCCACTTCAAATGGAGTGAGCTGAAAATACGCCTTGAGAAATTCATTCGTTCCTGAAATAACGACAGTGTCGAAACCGAACAGGAAACTTCCAAGCGCCGACACAATTGTCGCAAATAGGAGATTCTTATTCATGGTGTTCTTCGCAATTATGGTTAAGAATGTGAAAGATGAAAAGTGACTGTCGTGGACTTCCTGAGATGTCGGGCAGCCGGGATATAAACGTGATGTCGCCGATGGTTCGCTGTTCCATGTGTCGCCGGGTTTCAGCGGGCAATGAGCGCCTCCTCACTACTGCCTGTCGCAAGCGTCATGATTTTCTCTTGTGTCGCATCGTTTCGCGAAACAACCCCCGTGATCCTTCCTTCGTACATGACGGCGATGCGGTCGCACAATCCCAGAAGCTCGGGAAGGTCGGAGGAGATCACGATGACGCCGACCCCGTCCTGCGCAAGCTGGTTGATAAGATTGTAAATCTCGAGCTTCACGCCGACATCAATGCCGACCGTCGGTTCATCGAAAATGAGAACCTTTGATTTTGTATAGAGCCACCGTGCAAGCACGACTTTTTGGCGATTTCCGCCGCTGAGGTTTTCGACTTCTTGTTCAATGCCCGGAGTCTTGATGCGCAGGCTGCCGACGAACTTCTCGGCCGTTTGTGCTTCAGCTCGCTTGTTGATGAACGGACCTTTGAGCAGCTCACGCAGGTTCGCGAGGGAGATATTCTCCCGGACATTCATCTGCATCACCAGGCCGAATTTATTGCGGTCCTCGGTGAGCAATCCAATCCCCGCGTCGATGGCTTCCCGCGGCGAGCGGGGATTGATCTCTTTGTCTTCAAGGAAGATCTTGCCCGAATCCTTCGAGTTGGAGCCGAAAATTATAAGTGCGAGATCGGTTCTGCCGGCTCCGACCAGTCCGGCCAGTCCGAGAATCTCTCCTTTGTACAACGAGAGTGTGACATCTTTAACCACCCCGCCCCTGATCTTTTCTAATCTCAGAATTTCCTCGCCGCGCTCCAGATGAATTTTTGGAAATTCATTCTCCAATTCCCGTCCGACCATCCACCGGATCAGGCTCCGCCGGTCTGCGTCCTTGATAGGGCAGGTGGTCACCATTTTGCCGTCGCGGAGGACCGTCACCCGGTCGCCGATCTCGAATATTTCTTCCAGCCGGTGGGAGATGTAGATAATGCCCACTCCTTCCGATTTCAACCGCCGGATGATGGCGAAGAGAGTCGTGAGTTCGTTCTCCGTAAGCGGGGCCGACGGCTCGTCCATGGCCACTATGCGGATTTTTCTTGAAAGCGCTTTCGCTATCTCCACGATTTGCCGCTGCGCTATACTGAGTGAAGCAATCAACGCATGGGTGTCGATGTTCTCACCGAGAAGCGCGACCGCTTCGCGCGCCATGCTGTGCATTCTGTCGTAATCGATGAACGGCGTCTTGCCGCGCGTGGGTTCGTTGCCGAGCAGGATGTTTTCGGCCACGGAGAGGTCGGGCACGAGCTTAAAATCCTGGTAGATGATTCCGATGCCGAGGCGTTGTGCGTCTGCCGGTGATCGAATATCTGCGAGTTCGCCGTCAACCAGAATTTCTCCGGAATCCTTCAAGATCGCCCCGGAGAGAATTTTCATGAGCGTTGATTTCCCCGCGCCGTTTTCGCCCACGAGACAATGCACCTCGCCCGCCTGCAACTCGAAGCCGACATCGTCGAGCGCGAGCACGCCGGGGTATTGCTTGCGGATATTTTTCAATTCAAGGAGTGGCGGCATTAGGTCTATTTACACCTGATGGTTGCCTTGGAACCCTCTCCCTGTCACTCCGTGACATCCCTCTCCCACTCCGCCCGCGGCGGAGGGAGAGGAACCGAGGGAGAGGGTTAAAGTCCTGTTCAACACGTTTTCGATATTCTTGAAGACAGCTTCATTCATGATATTCCACACGTTCGACCTACAAAGTCCCAAATTGTGAAACAACTTCGCACTCCGGATTCATTCGACACATTTTGTTTTGTATCTCCACAGTGGATATCACTTTGATTCATTTTGATTTAGACTCTTGATCTTGCTCTGAAACCCTCTCCTTGTCACTTCGTGACATCCCTCTCCCACAAGTGGGAGAGGGAGCGAGGGAGAGGGTTACAATCCTGTTCAATACTTCTTCGATACTTTCGAATACCTGTTCATTCCTTATTCTGAGCACGCTTAGACCCCGGATTTCAAAATCGTCAAACCGGTTCTTGTCGTACTCTCGCTGCAGTGGTTTCTCGTGAATAGCTCCTTCTAGTTCCACAACAAGATCGAGTTCTGCGCAGTAGAAATCGACGATGTATTTTCCGATCCGGTGCTGGCGCTTAAACTTCAGTCCTCTTAGCTGATGCCTGCGTAGGCGTTGCCACAACAACTGCTCTGCCGAAGTTTGGCGCTGTCGCAATTGACGCGCACGTTCGGTAATATTGTGGGGATATGAGGTCATTGCCCGGTTACCCTCTCCTTGTCACTCCGTGACATCCCTCTCCCACAGGTGGGAGAGGGAGCGAGGGAGAGGGTTTCACATCAATATGTTTCCAACGGTTGTCCAATATCTTCAAAAAGTTGTATTGTCGAAGTCGATTTCAGTCTGCCATTGTCCGGATCTCGGTACCCCACTTAACCCAGTTTCCTTTCTCGTAACGAAGATGAAACGAGGTGCCTCCCCAACCTGTTGAAAGCCCGGTGGCAGCCCAAAACGGGATGATCCTGTGAGTCAACACGGAGAAGTCTGCAAAGCCGTCGCATACCGAAAGGTTCACTTGGTAGTTGACGACATCTCCATTCCTATTCGCAAAGGCTTGGATCTCTTTGTACTGGCCGATCGGAAATGCGTCTACACAAAGTTGTGTGCAAACGAGTGAGTCAATGGAATTGTCGATTTCAACCGCATGAGGAAGCTCAGGAGAACATCCTGGTCTTGTAGGTTCAACCCCCATCACCTTTTTTTTGCAGAACATTGGTTGGAGTTGACGCAGAACACTCCGAATCTGATTTGTGTCGATCACGGGGTCTCCTGCAGCGGGGATCATCAAGAGGCGTTCAGCGAAGCCCTCGAAAGTCCTAACGGAATCATGAGGATTGGCAAAAAAGAAATCTATCAGAGTTTTTCTGGCCTTGACATACCGTTCTTTGTCAGCCGAAGTCAACGCGGAGTCCAATATCTCGAACCTCTTTTTGAAACCCATCTCCGATTTGTCTTTCAATGGGAGTCCGAGCTGAAGAACAGAATCGATTTCTTTCGCGGTATGTACGGATGGCTCCGTTTTCATCACCCTGGGTTCTACTCGTTGTGTCGGCGCGGCTTTTTGTTTTTTCCATCGGTATTCACGTTCGCGCACGAGAGTTGTTCGGTAAAGCTGTCGTTTGTCAGAAGGTAACGCCTTGTCGAGTTGTTTCTCCAATCCGCGATAAGCGCGTGAGGTGTCGAAACAAAGCAAACCGGAGAACAAGTGTAAGACTTCTAGCTCATCGCTTGAATCCATTGCGCGCTCTAATCTGCATACCGAAGCCGTATCACCATCGTAAGCATATGCAAAATCCAACATGTACTTTTGCCTGATTTGAAATATATGAAGGTCTTCGTTCAATGCACTAAGTTCATTGTACACGTGAACAAAAGTCACTAGTGAATCGAGGTGCTCAAAATGGTTAAACCTCGCTTCCTCAAAATACTTTCGTTGTTCGTCGGGGAGCCGCCACAGCGCAGTGTCGTAATCAGATCCCCTGTCAATCCGGGGTGCGCATCCCGCAGCCAGAAGAGCAAAAGTAACCAATATTCTGCTCAATAACCGTCCAGGATTCATTTTCGTCATTCCCGTTCTTGACAATGGCTTCGGAACCCTCTCCTTGTCCCCGACTGGATCGGGGACATCCCTCTGCTATGTACAAAAGCAAATTGAGGGTAGAGAAGAGGTGTTAGTTGTGAATTCAAACCAATCTGCTATTCGTGGTTCTCTGCTTACAGAGACCACAGGTAAATAATTCGAGATATCACAAAATAGTCAGTGGCATACTCCCAAATCGTGGTTGGATCAGATCGATGAACCACCACAGAGGGATGTTCGCCCTTTGACTATTCTCGTTTATTGATGATTTTGAACGTTCACAGTATTATGCTGCTTTGCCGAGTACGTAGGCAGTGCGGTCAAGTAAGACCCGACGTGCCCGGATCAACAGCTTTCTGGCTATAGCGACGATGGCTCTCTTAGCGCCGGCACGATATTTTAGCGCCTGGTATTTTTCTTTCATCGCGGGGTCTTTGCTAACGAGTACCCACGATGCTTCAACCAATAGAGAACGTAAATGGCCCTTGCCGCTGCGGGTAATTCTGCCCATCCGGACGTGCTCGCCGCTGGAGTACTGAGACGGCGTCAACCCAACGTACGCAGCCAACGCATCGCCATTACGGAACCGATGAATACTTTGCAATTCCACCAACATCTCCATTGCTGTAAGTATGCCAATGCCAGGTATCGTGCGCAAGAGTGCTACACCATCACGATAGCGATTTGTTTTTGCTAACTCTCGGACTAAATGCGTTTGTTTTTCAATTTCCACGCTCAGATGATCGTACACAGCCAAGAGACGCTGGAAACTTTCAGCCAGCCACCGGTTCTGAAAGTCAAGGTTGTGAAGATTCTCGACAAACGTCTTTGACCATTTTCCCTGAATCTCAGGAAAGGGAATAGCGTAATACCGTAGCTCCGCCTTGATGCGAAGTTGGACCCGGACACGGTCGCTTACGAGTTGATGACAACGGCGTAATACGCTTTGATGTGTGCGTTCTTCTGCAGACGGAACGGCAATGCTCTTCAGTAAACCTCGCGAGAGCAGAACTGCCAGCTTCTGGCTGTCAATACGATCGGTCTTCACTCGGCTACCGCTTTCCTGTGGAATCATATTCGGCGGAGTGACAATACAATCAACGCCGTATTCAACAAGTCGATCATGCAAACTATACCCAAAATACCCGGCTTCATACACAGCGTGAATCCGGCAACCCCTGTATCGGTCGAGCACTTTCTTCAGAGCGTCCCATTGAGCTGGGATACTGATACTGACAACGATAACTCCATTTTGCACAATGCTCACGTGCCAGTTCCTTTGATGGATATCCAGCCCGACATAGATATCCGAAACGCTTATCGCGTTTGGTATTTGTCGTTTTATCTTGTACCTTTTCATGTTGAGTCTCCTGTTATGTTGTGAATGAATGATTTGGGTAATCAAAATATATCACAACTAACGGTGAGGCTCAACTTTATTTGTAACATAGTTACTCCCACTCCGCCCGCGGCGGAGGGAAAGGGACCGAGGGAGAGGGTCACAGTCCTTCTGGCTTCTTTCTTCTAACGTCTGGCTTCTGCTTTTCAGAACTTCCCTGTCTTCCACTTCGTTGCATACTCTTCGACATTCTCTTTCGTGACAACATCGACACCCGAATCGATGACACTCGGCAATTTCTGTCCTTTTTTGATCTCCATCAACATCTTGATGCTTTCATATCCCCACGCCCACAGCTTCTGGCCGATCAATACATGAATATATCCTTGCCGAACGTAATCGAGCTGTTCGGGCAGGGTATCGAATGAAATCACGATAAGGTGGCCGGGCTTTTGTGAGGCAAACGCACCGGGGGGCGGCGTCCAGGTCGGCCAGCCCCCGATCAACACCCAGCCATTCAATTCCTTGTGTGCTTGCATGACTGCTTCCATCACACTGACACCTTTGTTAACGTCGTCGTAGCAGTATTCGGTCGCAACTATTTTGATGCCGGGATAATCCTTGAGAAATTCCAGCAAACCGTTCTTGCGTTCCTCAAGATTTGGGGCGCCCGGTGTTCCCATCACCAGTGCTATATTCCCTTGCTTGCCCATGTATTTGACAAGATTCTCTCCCAGAATTTTTCCGCTTCCGTAGTTGTCGGTGCCGTAGAAGGATATCCGTTTGCTTTTTGGGGCGTCTGAATCGAATGTCACAACGGGAATGCCGGCGTCGATCGCTTTATCGATGGTTTCTTTGAGTGCGTCGGCATCATTCACCGACATGGCGATACCGTCCACCTTGCGCTCAATGAGACTCTCGATGATCTGAGCCTGTTCGGCGGCATCCGACTTCACGGGAGCGAAGCGTTCAACGTCGATCGTCCCGCTGTCGATATCCCGAGCCGCCTGCTGTGCGCCTTGCCACGCAACCTGAAAGACGGGGTTGTCGAGCAGCTTCGGGACGAACGCAAAGACGAGCTTCTTTTGTTCCGGCTTTCGTGCGCAACCGTTTGCCAGAACGAGGGATGCAACAAGCAACAAGAGAGTCTTATTCATCGAGATTCCTTCCTGGTTGTTATTTATGCTTTTTGCTCGCTCAAGTTGACCGTATTGAAGAAGTCGTTGAAACGACTTCGAGTTCAAACGCTCGAGTTACTAACCCACGACTTAAGTCGTGGGTTATGCACGACGAAAGCCGGGATGTAAACCGTTTCAACGGTTTCACGAGGACGTGCGGTCGACTTGTGTCAATTACTTTCTCGTTTTTCTATCAAGAATCACGGCGAGAAGAATCACCAGCCCGATTGCAACTTGCTGCCAGTACGCTGAAACGTTCAGGAGCACGAGGCCGTTGCGCAAAATGCCCATGAGCACCGATCCAATAACTGCGCCGAGAATCGTGCCCCGTCCGCCCGAGAGACTGACGCCCCCGATGACAGCCGCGGCAATAACGTCGAGCTCGTAACCGAGTCCGGCTGTCGATTGCCCTACGCCGAAACGGGACGTGAACAAAACTCCGGCGACCGCCGCCGAAAAACCGCAGAGAGAATATACTAAAATCTTCACTAATTGGACATTCACGCCGCTGAAGATAGCCGCCTCCTCGTTGCCGCCGATGGCGTATGCGTAGCGTCCCCATTTTGTCGATTTGAGCGCGTAACCGACGATAAGGGCGAACGCAGCCAGTACAAAAATTGGGATCGGAATGCTCAGAAATTCTCCTTGTCCGAGTTCAAGAAATCGCGGGGGAAGGTTCCGGATCGTCTCACCTCCCGTGATGGCGAAGGCCAGTCCTCGCGCGATGCTCATCATTGCAAGCGTCGCGATGAACGGCGGTATTTTCGCTCTCGTGATAAGGAGCCCGCCGGTAAGGCCGCTTGCGATCCCCACCAGCAATGAAATAATGACGGCGGAGGTGATGTCGAAATTGTTGTTTAACAATACCGCCGCTACAACGCCGCATAGTCCCAACACCGACCCGACACCAAGGTCGATTCCCGCCGTGATGATAACGACGGCCTGGCCGACGGTCATGATGGCGATGAAGGATACCGCCCGGATGACCTGTGAAATGTTGGACCAGTTAAGAAAGGTGGATTCAAAGACATGCTCGCCGCCGAACGTCGATGTGAAAAGAGTGAGAACCAGAACTTCAACGAGCAGTGCGATCCAGATTCCGAGACGAGCCGATTTGAAGGATTTCATCAAACAGTATATTGTCGATCGATCAGAGACGCCACATCTTACGAAGAAAAGAGCGAAAAATCAATTACGGCTTTCATTCCCCGACAATCTGGACCATCACTTCCCGTTGGCGCGGCCGATTATCGAAATCTACGAGCACGATTTGCTGCCAGGTGCCGAGCTGAAGTTTCTTCTTCACGAAGGGGATTGACAGAGAAGGGCCCAGGAGCGCTGCGCGGACGTGCGCAAATCCGTTCCCGTCGCCCCAGCGGGCATCATGGTCGTAGTGGATTCCCTGAGGGGCGATCCGATCGATGGCCTTCTTGAAGTCTTCGACTGCGCCGCTCTCGAATTCTATGGTCGTGATGCCGGCTGTAGAGCCGGGCACGAACACTGTGACGATTCCATCCGAAAGTTCTGAATTCTCCAGGAGATTTTGTATTTTAGGTGTGATATCATGAACATCGCTGAAGCCCTTGGATGCAACCCGGAACAAGAGTGATTGGACGGCCATTTTTCAATCTCCACATAGTGATGAGGTAACGTTGGTATCTTACGCAGAAAAGAGCATATATCCAATTGAGAAGTCGGTTCGGCTCCCCTCGCCTTTCTTTTCTTGCAAGAGTGGAAATTAACGACCGAAATAGCGTCGAGTCGGTAACCGAACTCCATCGGGATCTTGTCCGCGGTTTTGGTTGGAACCACGTTGGCCGGATGGCGGAATACGTCATCCTGTACCTCCTGTCGATCTTTGTCGCCCGCAAGCTCGGACCCGAGTTGAATGGAGTCTATGCGATCCTCCTGAGTGTGGCTCAGGTACTACTAGTCCTTACATCGCTCGGCCTCGAAACTTCAATCGCTTCCAACATCCCACGACTCATCAAGCAATCGTCAGTGAAAGTTGCTGCGAGCGTTTTTACGGGTCTTCTGATGGCACGATTGGTGATCGCAGGTGTGGCCGGGATCGTCTTCTATTTCTTCAGCGAGAGGTTTGGACAACTGCTCCATGTGCCCGCGCCATTTATCGGGCTGTTCTTTGTTCTCATATGGTATTATCTTTTCCGTGGGATAGTGTCTCTTCTTACGGCTTACTACTGTGCAAGGTTTAAGACGCAGGTGGTGGCAGCCGTAGGAACGACAGTAAGAGGATTCGAGCTGGGCATCGTGGTCCTGTTATTGTCGAGCGGCTACGGTTTGCGGGAATTGTTCATCGCCCTGACGACGACAGGTTTCATACAGTCGATCTGGCTCATTTTTTTGCTACGGGACGATCTATCTCTGAGATTCGAAATCGCAGAGCTTGTTTCCGTCATGAAGGCGGGCGCGGGGTTCTGGCTAAACGGTCTCCTCGAATTCATCCTTGGGAGACAGGCAGACATTCTCTTGCTTGGTCTCTTCCTTATTGGTTCAGAGCGCATCGGGTTCTACGAGGTTGGCATGGGCTTCTCTCAGCTCATCAATTTTGCGGTCGTGGCGGGCTTGTCCGGAATTTCGGTTGCCTTCTTTTCCGCAATGGCGAAGACGGACGACCGACTTGTCCCCGCGTATTGGGTCTTTCTCTCCTCCTCGGTCCTTCTCTCGGTTGTTCCCCTGTTGGTCTTTGCGGGGTGGTTTGCTGACATTCTCATATCCGCTGTGTATTCCGTTCAATACTTGGGTAGTGTCCTTGTCTTCCGGGTATTCGTTATTTTCCTTCTTATGACACGATTACTGTCGGGAGGAGTTGCCGCAGACTACTTCCTGGCTACCGGGAAGATGAACATTCTCTTGAAGGGGAGCGTTTTCAGCGGGATGGTCAATTTGGTTTTTGCATTGCTGCTTATTCCAAAACTAGGAATCCTGGGTGCGGCATTCGCAACAGGTTTGGCGGCATTGACGATTGCGATCATCCATTGTTACTATTCTGTGAAGCTCCTCAACGTCCGTCTTCCTGTCGGCATGGCCCTGTCTATCCTCATCGTCAGTGTAGTGAGTGCATGCATAGCCAGTATTGTTGCGTCACTACTCCCCGTCGTGGGCCTCCTGGTCTTAGTCCCGACGTATGTCGGGATGTTCCTCTTTCTTTGTTTTGTCCTCAAGCCTCTCCCCGACGAATACATGCAATACTTGCGTCTCATCAGCAGCTCGGCGTATGGTGTCATGCGTTTCTTTGCTCATTCACGCCCCCACGCCGGAGCCGAAAGAATGCTCACAGACAGGCAAAAGTGGGCCTTTGACTGGATGCCGCACTGCGAGGTCGCCGTGGACCTCGGTTCCTCGTCGTCACCTCTGTGTGATGCGTTGAGACTCAAGGCTCGCACGGCAATTGCTGTCGACAGGGAGGGGGCAGCATTGGGAATGCTCAGGACCAATGGTTGCCCGGTGCAGCCCGTCGAAGCGGATGCCCAGCAGCTTCCATTTCGGTCGAGTTCTGTGGATACCCTGCTTCTGCTCGACGTTATCGAGCATGTCAAGGACGAAAGAGTAGTCATCGAGGAAGTATGGCGTGTGCTTCGCCGCGACGGAATGTTGATACTCTCGGTCCCAAACAAAGGACTCTTCCAATTTCTCGACCCGCAAAACCTTAGCGGGAGAATCAAGAAAACACTGACGGGCGAGAAGTACCATCGTCACTATTCTAAATCAGACCTTGGACGGTTGCTCTACGGTAGATTCCAGTTGATTCGAATGCACAGGGGCGGCCTGTTTCTGTATCCTATCACATTTACCGCCATCTTGTTCGTGCGGAAGTATCTTAACCGGGATTGGAGCACATTCCTCCGGCGGATCGGGGATCTTGATAACGATATATCCTGGGGCCGGCTCAGCTACAACATGATCGTGATGCTCAAAAAAGTGTGAGGTGGAAGCGTATGACGCCTGAATTAACTATGTCGGTTCGTGGGAGGGGAGCGAACATTTTCCGGCCCGTGCAGCGGAAGGAATTAGTTTTCCTCCTTTGTCTCCTAGTCATTGGCAGAATTCTCTTGTTTCATTTCACGCGATATACCGCCGATGACGCCTGGATAACCTATCGATATGCCGACCATCTCGCCCATGGGGACGGTTTCGTTTTTAATTCCGGGGAGAGAGTGCAGGGAACGAGCACTCCGCTCTTTACCGTCTTCCTCGCATTCTGCGGTCTCATGACAAACTCGTCACACTTTGAAGAAATCTCCCGGTTTGTTTCTCTCGTTTCCGATGTGATCTCGCTGTTGACACTTTGGAGTATTCTTGCAGGAATAAATCATGTGGTGCGCTTTATCATAGGAGCGGTCTTTGCATTGTATGCCAAACTGATCCTCATTAACATCTCCGGAATGGAGGCTCCGCTTCTCGTCATGCTGATGCTTCTTTCCTGGAAGTTGTTGAAAGATGGTAACACCGATTTTCTCTTTCTGACCCTCGCACTCTTGCTGTTGTGCCGGATGGACGCTGCGGTTTGGGTTGCCTTGTGTGTAGCCTGGTGCGCCGCCCGTGCGCGACTGATTCCCCTGCGATCTATGGTAATCGGTACCCTGGTGTACGGTGGTTGGATTGCTTTTTCTGTCACATACTTTGGTTCTTGGATTCCTCATTCTGTTATCGCGAAATCGGTTTCCTGGCATCATCTTTTCCCGGCATTTGACCCCGTCAGAGTGCTCGCAGGATATTTCCCCTTTGAAGGCCTTCGTGGGATGCCGTCCGTTATTCAGGTTGCCTGCGTCGTACTCTTCAGTGCGCCTGTGCTGACGGAGCTTGTCTGGATGTTCAGGAAGCGCGAGTGGGATTTGCTGATCTTTCCCGTTTTTTTTGTCCTCTATAATATCGCATTCTCGTTTGGGAAAGTAGTGATGGCGGACCGATACTACCTTCCGGGTTACGCTGCATATTTGATTACCATCGGCAGTCTCATGAACAGGGTTGTCGCGTACGCGCACGGCATCGGCGGGCAAAAGATCATCGGGCGCGCGCTAAGAGTTGGTACCGTAGCGGCCCTGGCCGGCCTTTTTTGGCTTGGAGCCGTCCGTTGGGCGGATAATCCCGGGGGACTGGTCGTCAGGCAGTTCAAAAACCTCGGGATATGGTTGCGGCTACATGCGGATTCCCGCGCACACGTCCTGACGGAACCAATCGGATATGTCGGATGGGAGTCGAAGCTATACATAGATGACTATATCGGGATCGTGTCTCCCGTGGTTGTCTCCTATCGCAACCGATATCCGGACTCGGACGCATGGTACATGGCATTTCTCCGGGAGCGGCAGCCGGATTATGTCGTGCTTCGTAATTGGGAGGTCCCGAGCAACAGGCTCTTTCATGGGCACGCCGATGGTTTTCTCCAGAGTAAGTCCGACAGTGATTGGTTCAATTCAAACTACCGTGCAGTAGAGTGGAATCCTCATCCGATCATCCAGGATACCGTTTATATGGTTCTCTACCAGCACAGGGTGGTGCCAAAAGACACGACGGCGATGTAAGATGATGATGATCGCTCGGTCAACATTCTTGTGGTTATATGTGGCGGACGGGTGAATGAGATTCCTGACACGATATGCCGATGTCCATCGGACGGATTCGGCCGCGAATAAGTTCCGGCGGAGAAGATTCACACTCTTCCGGTCATTACTGGCGACTGTGCCCAGGCCGTGCCGGATACTCGATGTGGGCGGAACACAATCCTTCTGGGAACAGATGGGTTTCTTGAATGAAGACGGGGTGGAAATAGTCCTGCTGAATCTGACTGCGACACCGGCGTCGGGTCCGAATTTCATCAGCGTTGCGGGGGATGGCCAGGACATGAGTCAATTTCGCGACCGGGAATTCGATGTTGTTTTTTCAAACTCAGTGATTGAACACTTGGGAGAATTCGACGGGCAAATGAAAATGGCGAGGGAAATCATGCGCGTTGGAAAGCGGTATTTTGTTCAAACGCCCAACAGGTGTTTCCCCATTGAGCCGCATTTTCTGTTTCCCGGTTTCCAGTTCCTGCCTGTCAGCGTGAGGATCTTTCTCGTGCGCCATTTTTCCCTCGGCTGGGTTGACCGGACACCCGACCGCAAAACCGCTGACATGCTTGTCCGGTCGGTGAGATTGCTCACGGCGCCGGAAATGATGAAACTGTTCCCGCAATCGATACCCTACCGGGAAAAGTTTTTTGGCTTGACAAAGTCATTTGTAGCGTACGGAGGTTGGCAAACTACATGAAAATAGTCTTCGACGTGAGCTATATTCAGAAGCGCCGTGCCGGTTACGGCCGCGCCGCATTGGAGCTTCTCAAGTCGCTTCTCGCGCTTGATGATCAGAATCGGTACAAGCTCTTTGGCTGGTCATACTCAATGGACTTCGCAGAGATCCGGAAACTCTCCCGCGAAAACGTGAAGATGTCCCTGGCGAGAATTCCCGGCCCCATCAAGAGATTCTACTGGAACCGAGTGAGAATACTTCCGGTCACATGGTTCGTCGGGGAATTTGATATTTTTCACGGCATGGAGCCACTTCTGCCAGAGGTGGGGAAGAGGAAGTCCATCGCATCGGTGTATGACCTGTCATACAAGAGATTTCCGGAGTTCTTCGAGAAACATGTTTTGAGGTGGGACAATTCCATAGCGCGGTCGATGCGGAACGCCAGTGCCATTGTCGTGCCGTCACAACACACGAAAGCCGACCTCCTTGAATTTTTCAAGATCCCCGAAGAGAAAGTTCATGTCATTCATCTGCCGATTAGCGAAATGTTTCATGTCCGGACTGGCCCGGATCGTGACGAAGCGGTTGTCTCGAAATTCGGACTGCAATTCCCGTTTGCCCTTTTTGTGGGAACGCTGGAGCCGAGGAAGAATATCGTTGCTCTGGTGAAAGCATTTGAATCGGCTCATCGCGAAAAGAGTATGAACCTCCATCTTGTTCTGGTGGGGAAACGTGGCTGGTTGAGCAGGGAGATTTTCGATGCGCTCGACAGCTCCGCCGTTCGCGACCGGATTCACTACCTCGAATACGTCGCCGATGAGGATATTGCGTCGCTCTATCGGCTCGCGCAGTTTCTCGTCTATCCCTCGATGTACGAGGGCTATGGACTTCCGGTCCTGGAAGCGATGGCTTCAGGCCTGCCGGTGCTGACGTCACGTTCTTCATCTTTGAAGGAAATCGCAGAGGGAGCGGCAATGTTGGTCGACCCGACGAATCCGGATCAACTGGCGCACGCGATCGGCGAGCTGGCTCACAAGGAAATTTTGAGAAGAGAGCTTTCGAAGCGCGGTTTGGAACGGGTGAAAATGTTCTCGGCGGAATCCGCAGGAAAGAAAGTGCTCGATCTTTACAAATTATTAATGTCCCGATGAAGATCCTCGTCGTCGATCACAATGCGATAGACCCTTCCCACCGGTCGGTGTACGATCATTTGAGCCGCCACCCGGATGTGAAACTCCGTCTTCTTGTTCCCTCACGATGGTTCGATAACTATAGAGTGGTCACATGGGAAGGATCCCCGGTTCCGGCAAAGTATGAAACCTTCGCGAGCAAAGTTCTCTTCCCGGGACGTACGCACAGATTGATCTACCTTTCGCTCGCAAAACACTTGAGAGAGTTTCAACCCGACATTCTTTATATGAATGCCGAGCCGGAGAATTTCCAGACCTTTCAGGCCGCGAGGCTTCATCGGCGGAAGAAGCGGGGCAGGTTTGTGTTTTCCTCTTGGCGCAACATCGATTATGCGGACATCGGGTTTCCGTATAAGCTCGCCTTCTTGCATTCGCGCATCGAGCGATTTGTGCTGGAGAAGGCCGACCATTGTATCGCTTTCAATGAACCGGCGAAACTGATCTTTGGGCAAAAAGGTTTTTCCGGCGTCACTGTAATTCCGCCATACGTTGATAGGTCACTCTTCCGCAAAATCGCCGGGGAGGATTTGCCCGCCGGGATGAAGAAGAATGCTTTCGTTATCGGCTATCTGGGACGATTCGTGCCGGAGAAAGGGGTCGAGACGCTCATGAAAGCTCTCGCATCCGTTTCATTTGATTTTAATCTGATGCTGGTGGGGGACGGCCCGGCAAAACCAGACTGGCAAAAACTTGCTCTCGCGTTAGGGATTTCGGAAAAAATTATCTGGCTGCCGCCGGTCCCTCGCCCAGAAATCACGAAGTATCTCAATTGCATGGACACCGTTGTTTTACCATCCCTCACTGGGACGTATTGGAAGGAGCAGTTCGGCCGTATTCTAATAGAGGCAATGGCGTGTGAGGTTCCCGTTGTGGGTTCCGACTCGGGCGAGATTCCAAATGTCATCGGCGACGCCGGTCTTATTTTCCCTGAGCGTGATGTTCATGCGTTGCGCGAACAGCTCCAGCGGCTTTACGACGACACCCGACTGCGCAATGATCTCATGCGGAAAGGAGTCGAGCGGGTCGGGAAGAAATTTTCTGTGGAGACTGTGACCGATCAGCATTACGAGCTTTTCCAAAAGCTCATGACAACAATTGATGCTGCGGGCTCGCCGTAGTCCCGTTTTGCGGTACCGGAGTGTCGGTCACTTTGCGTTTTACCCTCACCCCTGCCCCCTCTCCCATCCTTCGACTTCGCTCAGGACAGGCTTGGGAGAGGGGATGCCAGCCATGACTTGGTTTGGGGTGAGGGTTGTCACTGAGATGTGAAGCAAACTTCGGCATTCTTGTCGGCGAGAGCGTGACAGCCGCTCAAAGAAGAACAGAACCGGCATTCCAATCCTTGATTCTTGTGGCAGAGTTGGCTACATTTATCTGTGTATCAACTTGTTGCTAAAATACTCACCAGGTGGCTGTTGTTTCTTCAACAGAGGAAGCCATCCCGTCCACTCGACCCGTCTCGAATTACCTCGATCCTCTTCGTGGAATTCAGCCGCCTTGGCGATGTGGTAACAATGTTCCCGGTGATTCAATCATTCCGGTCTTTTTTCCCGCAGGCGCAAATTGCCGTTGCGGTCGATAAACGATATCAAGAACTTTTCAGCATGTTGCCTGCGGTCAACTCCGTATATTCTTTCGACCGGACAAATTCGCTCGTTGGCTTCCTCCGGGCGCGGCGTGCTTTGCGAGCGGGGCATTTCGACCTCGTGTGCAGCATGAGCCCTTCTGCACGTAACAGCCTGTTTACGTTAGGGACGCGCTCATCCAGGAAAGTCGGGTATTTTGATATTCATGATTCCATGACGCCTTTTCTCAATCGCTCCACCGTCAATGGTATTGGCGTGAAGTTGACTGTTGGCGAACAGTACCACATGGAAAATATTGGAGATCGGGCTGCGAAGATTTGTCGTGCCCTCGGGGTTCGATTCACGGAGACGGTCTGTTTTGAAATTCCCCCGGAAACCCGGACGAAAGTGCACGAATTTCTTGTCCGGTCCGGTTACAGGGAGACGCATCCGCTCGTAGTCATCCATCCTTTTGCAGGTTGGGAATACAGGCGATGGCCGCTATCCCGATATGCGGTCGTGGCGCAAGAGATGATCAAACGATATTCGGCATGGGTTGCGTTTATCGGAACCGGGGAAGAATCTTGGAAAATGCAGGAATACCGGAAAGCGTTTCCACAAATTGATGCTATACCCTGTTTTGAATCCTCTGATACGGGAGCATTGGCAGCCCTGCTCGCACGGGCGGGTTTATTTATCGGCAACGATTCGGGGCCGCTCCATCTGGCATCCGCGCTGGGAATACCAACGGTCGGCCTTTTTGGCCCTGCTTCACCATCGCTGACGGGACCCCGAACACGGAAAGACACCTGTCTCTTTCATCAAGTGGAATGCAGTCCGTGTAATCAGCTCAAGTGCATCCGGCCGGAGGATCCTTGCATTAACCTGATAACGATGGAGGAAGTCCTCGGTGCGGTGCAGTCAATCCTTGGTCGGGCCGCAGCGAACGGAAAGCCATAATGCCCCCCAGCGTTGACATTTTGGGAGTTAAGGTTCATCGAATTTCGGGCGATGAGCTGCTGGCCCAAATCGAACGTGCTGTCCGTCATGGTGAAAAGAGAATTTTTGCGTATCTTACGGTACACGGCATTAATCTCGCGACGAAATTCGACTGGTTCCGGGAATTCCTGAATGAGGCCGATGTCGTGTATCCTGACGGCGAGGGGGTACGATTCGGGGCATGGATCCTGGGCATGCGTCTTCCGGCCAGAATTCCGTTGACAAGATGGATTTGGGACCTGGCGGATTTCTGTGAGAAGAAGGATGTAAGCATATATTTGCTCGGAAGCACGGAAGAAGTCGTTACCGCGGCAAGCGCCAGGCTAAAAGAGCGATATTCAAACTTGAAACTTCTTGGTTGTCATCATGGTTATTTTGAGAAGCACGGCAGGGAATCGGATTCGGTGATCGAATCGATCAATGCGCTGTCTCCGGATGTGCTGGCGGTTGGTTTTGGAATGCCGGCACAGGAGGGATGGATCATGTCGAACAAGGACCGCCTGCGGGTGAATGCGATTCTCACCGCGGGGGCCTGCTTCGATTTTGTCGCGGGTGTGAAACGGGCAAGTCCGGTCTGGATGCAGGGCACGGGACTTGAATGGATCTTCCGATTGATCCAGGAACCGCGAAGATTGTTTGCACGATACATGATTGGTAATCCGGTATTTGTTGTCCGGGTTCTTGTTCAACGATTAAGAAATGGGAAGATGCATTTGCACAATGATACCGATGTGATGCCGCGATGAATACGTGGCGAGGCAAAATAATCTTGAGACTTTTTGTCGCCGTTGCGATGGCGCTCGCAATGTCGGCGACAGGATCATCCACGGAGAAGAAGCCGGCTTCCAAAGATAATGTCCTGATTGAGCGGTCAAATTCCGACGAAATCCTCCTGGAAATTATACCAAAGGGGTACGGCGAAGTCGGGCTGAAAGTCGACGGGAAGAACATGCTGCAGCTCAGCTCCCTTCTTTCGGGGTCGACGTCGGAAGCTGGTAAACCGGATTTACCAGTGGAAGGTCATTTGTTTGCCGTCCCGCCGGGGCGGCGGCCTGCGGTCGAGATTGTCGAGTCAAAATTCGTCATCGAGGAAGGCAAAATCGTGGCGCCGGCGCCCTCCCACACATTCACGGCGGAAGGCGAAGCGCTTCCGGTCTATCACGTCGACAGAGAATTTTACGAAACGCACAATCAATTTTACCCGTCCACGACGGTGGAAATCACAGATATCACACAGCTCCGGAATTTCCGCGTCGCAAGGGTTGTGGTGCACCCGGTTCAATATAATCCCGTCACAAAGCAGCTGAAGAAATTTGTCCACTTGAAACTGCGGATTCGGTTTCAGCAGGATGCGGGAACGGGCGTGCAGGCTTGGAGCCCGAACTCGGACCCCGACCCATACTTCGAGGATGTATATAAGAATCTCATCATCAATTATCAGGACGCTCAATCCTGGGGCGGAAGGTACGTTAAGGCGGTGAGTTCGCTGCTCGTCGATTCGTCGGCGGGATGGTTCCAGACGGGACGAATGTATTATCGAATTCCCATCGCCACGGACGGTCTTTATCGCCTGAGTTACAACACCTTGCGGAATTACGGCATCGACCTCATGCGGCTTAGCAATTCTACGGCAGCTCTTTATTCCAACGGTCAGTCTGTTCCGGTGGTTTTCCAGACACAGGATAGCCTGCCGCAGAACTGGAGCATGGAGTTCTATGGCCGGCGACGGTACGGCACAAACTCGTACTATAACATGTACTCCGATACGAGCATGTACTGGCTCACGTGGAATGACCTGAACCCCCAGCGGTATGTTGACGGACCTGCTGCCGCGATTTCGACGCCCGACACGACGAGATGGTACATGGAGACTTCCCATCAGGAAAAAGACCTTAACTATTTTTTTGGCGTTACGGATGATGATATTGAAAACACCGAAATGGTCCCGGGCGAGGGCTGGTACTGGCAGGCGTTCGTCAGCGGGCAATCATTTTCGTTTCCTTTCACGCTTGACACGCTCCAGCGTTCGACGGGTGTGCCAGTACAACTGAAAGCAAGGTTTTATGGAATGACGATTTGCCAGAGCAGCACCTGCAAGTCACCGTCGCGGCAAAGCGCGCTGCTCTACGTCAACAGAACATTCGTCGGAGAACTGGATTGGACGGACAACAACGAGGGCATTTTTACCGGGACGTTTCCGGATTCACTTCTCAGAGCGGGATTGGATACCGTGCAGATCACCTCGAAAACGTGGAGCCCTGCGGACTCGAATATTTCCGAGTTTTACCTCGACTGGTTTGAGGTGAAGTATCCGCGTCCGATGAAGACACTCAACGGTTCGGTGCTATTCACTGTCCCCACCCCGGGCAAAGACACGATGGCGTATGTCGTAAGGGGCATTTCACGCGACAGCGCGAGCGTCTACGACCTGACGGGAGGCAGGAGAATCCTCAATCTCCTTCCGTACGGCTTGCAGGCATTTGTTTTTTCCGACACGGCGAGCTCCCAGAGGACCTACTATGTTGTTAATCAGACCGGCAAACTGACACCGGCGTACATGGTCGGCAAGACCTTCAGCAACCTCCGCGTAAATAATCGTGGGGCGGACTACATTGTCGTCACGCATTCCTTCTTCCGGTCGGAGGCGAACCTCCTCGCCCAGTATCGCGCCAACACGAACAAGCTTCGCACAACCGTGGTTGACGTTCAGGATATCTACGATGAGTTCAATTACGGCCTTAAAGACCCCGTTGCGATCCGGTCGTTCTTGAAAAATTCGTATTATTTCTGGAAACACCCATCGCCGTCCACCGTCGTGATGTTCGGCGACGCGAGCTGGGACTATAAAATGCTGATGCCGACGAGTGTCAAGATTGATTACGTGCCGTCGTACGGAAATCCCCCGAGCGATAATGCGCTCGTCTGTTTTGATTCGTTGACAAATTATATTCCCTTCATGCTGATCGGGAGAATTCCCGTTGAGAATACTACCGAAGCCGACCAGGTGGTATCGAAAATCATGAACTATGAAGCAACACCCGCGGGAGATTGGACCAAATCATACCTCTTCCTCACTGCGGGCGACAATTCGTCCGAGATGGCGACGTTCAACTACTGGTCTGATGACCTGGTCAACCGCTATGTCACGGACTATCCGTTTGGAGGGTTGGCATACAAGGTCTACAAATCGTCGGCTGCAATCATTGATGGGGAATACAAACAGTACATGCAGGATCGGATCAACAACGGAGTGGTGTTCGTGAATTACATCGGGCATTCGGGCGGTAGAGTGTGGAGTCTTGATATCGGCAGCCCGTATGACCTTCAAAATACCAATGGACAATTGCCGTTCGTCTCGAGTGTGAGCTGCAACGTGGGTTTTTTTTCCGACCCGGCTTCAAATGTCCTCTCGGAAGATTTTTTGATGGCCGACAATCGGGGCGCCATCGCTGTGTGGGCCGCATCGAGCATCGGTTACGGGTCGGTAGGCAGGACTCTCGACGACAAATTTCTCTCTGCCGCGACGGTCAATGCTGCCCGCAACCTCGGCCTGTTGACGACGATATCGCGGCTCAATTTTTGGATTATTAACGGCGTGACAACTCCCCTCGTGATCGAGACCGAGCATCTCCATCCATTGATCGGCGATCCGTATTCGCCTTTCGGCGTTCCGTTGCGGCCCGATTTCGCCGTCACTGCCGATGGCGTCGTGCTCCTGACCCAGCCGGCAACAACGGACAGCACCATCACGCTGAGCGTGGCCATTAAGAACAGCGGCCTGATGGCCGGCGTCCCGATACTCGTGTCAATCCAGGATAGCTATGTCAACGAAAAGGGTCAGTACAAAGGCACGAGCGACGCTGTTCCTCCGTTCTATATTCCGGACTTTGTGTGGCAGGATAGTTTCAAAGTGTCGTTCAATGTGCAGGGGAAACCCGGATTCCATACGGTTACCATTAACATTGATCCGAAAGACAGCATCCAGGAGTTGCGAAAGGACAATAACATCGTCCAGAAATCGTTGTACGTTTACCGGAACCGGATCTCCGCAGTCAAACCCCCCGCCATGGGCGTTATCTCAGGTTCGACGCCCACATTCGTGGCGACGGTGCCTGCAGGGAGTGACACGACACCGCTCACCTTTACCTTCACCATCGATACAGTCCCCGGTTTTTCAAGCCCGGCGAAGATAGTCTCACCGACAATTCCACCGGGCAAGGTGGCTGCATCATGGCAGTCCCCGGCTCTGCAGTACAATCAAATCTATTACTGGAGCAGCCAAAGCACCGGTTCGTCGACTCAGGGTGTTCCCACGACGTCTTCCTTCATTGTGGCTTCCCCTGGACCGGGGGCGGACACGGTGGTCTGGAGACAATCAAGGGCCGGTCAGTTTCAATTAAACCAGAATTCACTGACTTCCGTGTCGGACACGGGCGTCACGATGTTCCGGACGGACAGCGTGGAACTTTATGCGCGGTCGTTGGGGTACAGGGCTGATGAGAATCAAGATTATTATGCCCTGATCCAGATCGGCGATGTTAAGCTCATCGGCCTTTGGTGGGAGGATGCATACAGTTTCATTGTCGCGAGATACGATCCGACAAATACAGCCTACCGGTTGAAGGGCTATGATCTTGAAACGCCAGGCGAAATCGACAGCATGACTGCTTTTCTGCAAACAATCCCTGTAGGGAATTACGTTCTCCTTTCCGCTGTGATGGACGCCAAAACAAATGTTACAGACTCGCTGTACAGCTTGATCCAGCAACTGGGAAGTACCGTCATCCGCTCAGTCCAACCGGGTCAGAGCTGGCTTATGATCAGCAGGAAGGGAAACGGAACGGCGATCATTGAGGATTATAAACCGAGCGGTACTGCGATTGATTCGCTTATCATTCCGAACGTCTTCAGCAGCGGCACCGGGCTGGCGCTCTCTCAACCCATCGGTCCGGCTTCGAAGTGGATCAGGGCGACGTGGAACGCCGTTACTCCAAACGGCCAGGCAATTGCCTCGCTCAGTGTTCTCGGGCTGAAAAACAATGGATTGACGGACACTCTGACAAGCGTCTCCAACGGAGTTCCCCAGGTTGACCTTACGGGTATCAGCCCCCGGACGTATCCGAAGCTGGAATTATTGGCGAAGCTATCAAATCTCGACGGATGCACGAGCCCGGCCATGAAGCGCTGGGATGTAACGTATCTCCCGACGGCCGACCTTGCAATCAGCGCCTGGTCATTCAACGTATCTCCCGCGACGATCACGTCCGGCAGTACGGTCAATCTGTCCCTGGATGTTTACAATATCGGCTATGAGAGAGCCGACAGCGTTGTCGCTTCGTTTTATCCTGCCGACGACACGACTCAGATTGTCACGGCGGTGGTGGATTCCATAGCGGCCGGTTCCGAGCGGCATGTTCAATCGCAAATGAGGGTGACCGGTTCAGGTCCCCGCACGATCATTGCGCGAGTCAACCCCAAACCGGGGTCGAATGACCTGCTGCCGGACAATAATGTGGCGGGTTATACGATTCTTGTCAGCGGGGGGCAATCAAAATTTCGGGACTTCAGAGTTTTGTTTGACAATGTGGAGATTCACGACGGGGAATTTGTCTCCCCCATGCCTGCCATTACTATCTTGCCGTCGGCACAGGACAGCTCCCAGCAAATCGACGTTCGCACGGTGATGCTGTTCATCGATAAGAACCGTGTAGCGGCTTCCATTGCGCCCGTAGCATCCACCACGAATCAGGTGAAAGGTAACGTCCAGGAACTCACGTTGAGTTCACGGCTGGCTGACGGGGAACATACGCTGGACGTATACGAGCCGGGACCGAACAGCCAGCCGCAGCTCGCGCGATCCATAAAATTCCAGGTGACCGCGGAGGCAGAGCTCCTGCATGTGTACAATTACCCGAATCCATTCGCATCTCAAACCATGTTTACGGTTGACGTCACGGAGGCCCCCGATGAAGTTGATATCAAGATATACACGGTTGCCGGGAGAATGATCCGTGACATTCGCATCGATCAGGGTCTTCATGCAAATTGGAATAGTGTGGCGTGGGACGGCCGGGACCAGGATGGCGACCAAGTGGCAAACGGCGTGTACCTCTACAGGGTCACGATGAAAGCCGGAAGCAAGACGGCGACGGCTACCGAGAAACTGGCAAGGGTGAGATGATTGTCTGAGAGCTCCCGACCGTGTCTTCTACCCGCCGAAGTCGCGACGGTAGTCTGGACGCAGGCGGGCACGCGGTCTGCACAAAGCCGCCAAGCCCGGTCGCTGAGATAACCCTCTACCCCTCTACCTCCCCTTCCCCCATAAATGGTGGAAGGGGAGCATACGAAATGGCAGAAATCGTAGTGGCGATACAGCGCTCCTGTCTGGGAGGGAGTTCCACTCCCGACCGCATGCAAGCAGATCGAAGCTGTAGAGTCCGATTCGTAATCGGACGAGGTTGCCGCGCCGTTGGGTCGGGAGCGCAGCTCCCTCCCAGCGCGACACTTCAGAGCTTTTTCAAAAGCACGTCAGCATGACGGCGAGGGCGGGCAAGGGTAACGAGCAATAAAAAACCCGTCCTCCCGAGTCACCGGGAGGACGGGTGTCGTATTTCAAGATACCTTCTCTTCGGACAATCTATCCGAAGGGGAGAGGTGAATCTTACTTCAGCAACATTCCTGCCAAACAACGGCGGGATTTCTGCTCAAGTGACTTCGTCATTTGAGCAGCAACATCCGCTGAACGCTGACGTTCGAGCCGCTCTGCAGGCGATAGAAGTATGCACCGCTCGGCGCCGCACTTGCGTTCCACGTCGCAACGTAGTTGCCGGGCTGCACCATGCCGTTCACGAGTGTTGCAACCTCTTGACCGATTGCATTGTACACCTTCAACGTTGTGAACGCGGCATCCTTGATCGCGAACTTGATGTCCGTCGTCGGGTTGAAGGGGTTCGGATAGTTTTGTCCAAGCTTGAATGCTGCCGGGACTCCGCCTTCTTCGCGAACGCCAAGAACGCTCGGAGACTGCGACGACAGAGAGAACGCTCGAATATGCAGTCTTGCCGTTCTTCTCAACCTGGCGGACACGATAGTAGTAGGTGCCGGTGCTCACGCTATTGTCAGTGTACGTGTAGTTGTGCTGCTGCAGCGACGTGCCCGCACCTGCAATGAGGGAGCTCACCGTGGTGAACGGCCCTGTCTTGCTGCTGCCGCGCTCTACGTAGAAGCCGAGCGTGTTCGTCTCGCTGATCGTCGACCATTTCAGGTTGACGTTATTGGCGACCGTGCTTGCAGTAAACGAGGAGAGCTGGATGGGAAGCGGACTCGCGGGATCCGCGAATGCCCAGTTTCCCGTCACAATGCCGCCGGAGACCGGGACAAAGTGACCCGTTGTGTTGTCAATACCGCCAAAGTTCACCCACGCCGATCCGTTGTAGTACCAGAGCGTCAGGTTTGATTCCGTGATGCTTCCCAATTCACTGACGAGATACGAAAGCTGCATCGTCGTCGCAGTGAGTGCGCCCGATGGCGTGATCACATAGTACCTGCTTACTGCGGTGCCGGTTCCAGGAGTCGGGACAGGCTGCGTGTTCGGGTACACCTGCATGTCAACATCGATCGCGCCCTGAGTTCCATCGGGGACGATGACCGTCGACGTATCGGTAAACGTATAAATACCATTGGAGGTTGCGCCTATGTAGACATCCAGCTCGCCGCTAAGGTTGCCAACGCTGGGATTTGCCCGGGCAATGACTGCACCCGGTACGGCATTCGTCACCGTTACTTTGTAGCTGCCGGTGGTAGTGAGCGTGCCGCTCGTGAGCCTGAGAGTGTCGTTCACCGTCACGTTCGAAGCAAGCGTCACACCCTGAGCATCGTTCACTGTAAAGTTAAACAATGCAGCTGTTGGAAGCTCGGGGCCCGTTGTCAGTGGAGCTGTGCTGGCGGTATACTGCACCGTCGGCGTTGTGCCGAAATTTGGCGCCACTGAAATCGTCCCGTTGCTCCGGCTGATGACGCCGGTTGTCGCGCTTCCGGTGGCCGTCGTCACGTTGAAAGAGGTATTGTCCAGGTTTCCGGCGGCGAGCACAAGGATATTGCAAGATATGGCCTGGCTGAGCGTCACGCCGGAGGTGTTGCTGATCTGGAGCTGGTTGAAGCTCGTAGAGCCGGAACCGCTCAGGGTCTGCGTGGAGGCCCCGCTGAACGTGGCAGTCGACGCAGACTGGCTGAATGTTCCGTTATTCTGGAAGCTGCCCTTGAACACAACGGCGCGAGCCGTAGTGTGAGAAGCTCCGGACTCATTCGTGTAACTGCTCCCAAACGACCAGGTCGTGGTTGTCGCTCCGGTTGTAATGGTGCCGCTATTATCGAAGCTGCCTACGAACGTCGGAGACCCGAGGGTCGAAGACATAAATGCGCCGCTCGAAATTGTCGTCGATCCCATGACTCTTAGCAGCCGTGTGACTTCTGCGAAGGTTCCATTCACTACGCTAAGGTTGCCGTAGACTGTGTCCGCTCCGGCGAGTGTTGCCGTGTTCCCGGAGCTAATGGTGAGGTTGTAATACGGTTCTGCCGCTACTGATTGAGCCGCACTGCCGTTGTATTCGATCGTGCCCGTTCCTCCATAAAGGGTATGGTAAGTGTTAGATGTCACCGTCCCCTGCAGTATCAATGTCCCGCCGCTCGTCATGTCAATGATGCCTGAATCGGCCGCGGTTGCGGTGCCAAATGTGCAAGTTCCGCTCGCCGTAAGCTGGCTTGAGTTATTGAACACCAGATGGCCAGCGCCGGCGCCCGCACCTGTCTTACCGATTGTGAGGATAGTGCAGACGGCGGTATTAATGTCGACCGTGACTGTGAAGCCGCCCGCAATGGTGGCGTTGTCGGTGGATAATGGAACTGCGCCGCCGCTCCACGTGGTGGTCGCGCTCCAGACACCAGATGCTACCGCGCTGCGGGTGGCAGCTTGTGCCGTCACTCCGATTGCGAGAACAAGCAGGGCGATCAGGCACACAAAAACTGTAAATCTTTTCATGTGATTCTCCATGAAATTGTTGATTGTTGATTGTGAATTAATTAATTGACAAAAACTCGTTTTTGGTAAAGGAAGAGAGTTTACAAAATGAGTCTACTTGCGGGAGCTCTTGAAGAACCCTGGTGAGTTTAGATCCCCTCACTCTTTCCCCGTTCGACTATGAAATATATAACAATATGGACCGAAAGTCAAGGGCAAAATGGTGACTGAGACCACATGCAGGAATTCTTTCTGAAGCGCCCAAATTTGACGGAATTGAGATATTCTTAACGACTCATTCTAATAATCGTGGCCTTTTGAGCGACAATAGCCGTCGCGTCCCGACCGTCAAGCTGAGCAGAAGGTAACCTTCAGCTTTGTCAAGTCACCGGAGAAGGTTACCTTCTTCGGTTGCCCGCCTACGATTAGATGCCGACCAGAGCCGTGTCTGAACCAGGATTCGCATGATTATCCTTCATCCTGCTAATCTTATAATCCTGAAGATCGTGATTCAGACGACGTTGTCTGATTCACCGCTACTTCAAGAACAGCAATTTTTTGACGTCCGTGCGGCTGTCGGTTATGATCCGATAGTAGTACAGTCCGCTCGGAAGGCGGGAACCGTCAAACTGAGCGCGGTAGTAATGCCCCGGCTCAGCAACTCCGTCGAACAGCTTCGCCATTTCCTGTCCCATCATGTTGTACACCGTAAGAGTTGCATGCTCGGCCCTTTCAACGCTGAACTTGATAACCGTCGACGGATTGAAGGGATTGGGATAATTCTGCTGGAGTGAGAAGACTCGCGGTGCGGTCTCGCCGTCGACACCGGTCAGTGCACTGATGGTAAGAACGATTTCGTTTGAGTACGATACATCGCCGTTTAAATCCACCAGTCTCAGCCGGTAGCGGTACGTTGAAGGTTTCAAATTCTGATCCGTCCACGCATACTGGTGCACGTCAAGCGATGTCCCGGCGCCGGCGATCAGATCGCTCACGGCCAAGAACGCAGTTTCCCGCCCGGAGCGCCGCTCGACGAAAAAGCCGTAGATGTTTGTTTCGCTCTCCATTGTCCAGCTCAGATTTGCGTTTGCGCCGTTGGCCACGGAGCCGGTGAACGCGGCAAGTTGGACAGGAAGCGCTCCGGATTCCCCCAGCGTCCACAATGAAAATGAGCCGATGCCGGAAATGGTCGCTCGATGGTTTACGGGGTCGACGATCCCACCCTGGATCTCCCAGGTGCTCGTCAGGGGATTTCTCCGGGCGACAGTGTAGGCGGCTTCCGTTCCGACAACATCCGACGCAAGATACTGGAATGTGAGGTCGGCAGTCGATACGCTGCCGTTCGTAAGCGTCCAGTATCGTTGCAGCACGTTGGTTCCCGGTGCTCCGGGCCCCGCACTCTGTGTCGCCGAAGCTGTGAACGGCGTGGATGTCGGGAACGACCCGGCAGTTGCGTTCACCGTGACGGGGGAATATCCGTTCGCGGTTCCGATGTCAAAAATCTTGCTTCCGGAGGAGGAATAACTTCGTGCAAGCGCTCCGATGACCCACCCCGATGTTCTGGCAACCGCTCCGCTCCCTGCAACGGTCAAAGTGTTCGAGTTTGTCGACAGCGCACCATTCGCAAGTGTCAGAGTTCCATTAACAACGAGACTGTCGCTGAGCGCCACGCCCGCAGGATTATTGATCGTAAGGTTATTGAGCGATGGCACGCTGCCTGGGATCGTTTGCCCTGCCGATGAACCGCCGAACGAGAGGGACGAGGCCGACGTCGTAGCGAGAAGAGAAGGGTTCCCCGCGATTGGAGGACCATTAATTACCAGCGTATTATTTCCGACGTTGAAGCCACTTCCGGTGTTCAACGTCAAAGTACCGTTTACGGTCAGCGTGCGACCTCCGACCGCGTCAAATTGAAGTGTTCCGTTCACGGCGATGTTACCGCACGTATCGTTTCCATTGATGCTCACCGAGTGGCCGCCATTGACGACAACGCTGCCCGAAGATGCGGGTGGTACGCCGACCTGCCACGTTCCATTCGATCTCCAATTCCCTGATGACGCCGAGCGCCATGTACTGGTCAACACGAAGACGTTTCCGGCAGAAACCTGTGTTCCGCTCACGCTATCGCTCAGTGTCGTATTCGCTACTCTGGATTGAGCGGTTCCGCCGCTGCCGGGGGTTGCGGTCAAAGCCGCAAATCCGCCCGGAACTGTGACGATGAGGTTATAATTTCTGGGATCGACGTATCTGAAGCTGAAGTTGCCGGAGCCATCGGTTGTTGTTGTTGCGACAGTGGTTGAGCCTAACAACATGGCGACGGTCGTTCCCGGCAGGGGAGAGCGGTCGCCGGCGGTCGATGTGTCGCCGTCGGAATCCAACACGACCCGACCCTGGATCTTGCAGTACGTCAGTGTCAATTGATTGATCCACGCGCCGAAGGCATTGCTGGATTTCGTCCATTGTCCGGCGTACCATGCTACCGACCCCGTATCGCTCGAGAGCGATTCATCCATGTCGCCGCCGGTGAAATCGCCCCACCTCGATTGGCTGGTGACGGCGGTGCCTGATTTTGCGATGATGCTCGGCTCGATCGAAGCGTCCGTTCGTCGGATCCCGGTAACCCACGACGAGGGATACTCCGTTGTGCTCGAACGTCCGTAGCCCAGGAACACCGTCCCCACGGAGTCGACCATGACGTGCGGGTAATATAAATTGAGGCCTGCGCCTGCGAGTGATCGTTGCGAGACGAGCGTTGGAGGCCAGCTTCCGACGTTGAGTTCTATGTATCGCAGTGCGTCGACAACCGTCCCACTTATTTTGACTCCGTAGTGCCACGCGATGTGCAGGACGCCGTTGCGGACGATGAAGTTTGACGTGCGGCAGTCGCCGTCGTTGACGGTTTTTGCCGTGCTTCCGCCTGGGATCAGGCCTTTAAGAGTCCTGCTGCCCGCTGTCGCACCATATGTCTGGACGGCGATACTATCTCCGAATGCAAGCGCCGGGTTGTTGGGAGGGCCGGTCACTATTCCATAATAGAGTTGATTGCCGCCGGCATAGTTGGTTGCCAGAAGGTAAATGTTCGGGTCGGGACTGAGATTGCGGCCGGGTTTCGTTACAAATTGCTGCCCGGGGAAATTCGTAAAATCGATGTACGATACCGGAAGGCCCTGGTAGAGGCTGTCGCGATCCATCACACGGAGTTTTTGATACTGATACACATTGCTGGAGCCAAGAGTGTACATCTGGCTGCTGATCACGAATTTATCGTCCGAGATTCCAAACTCTTCAAAGTCGCCGAAGTTGGTCGTGAGGGTTGTGTTGTCATATCTCCAGTTGAATCTGTAGACGTACCAGCTCCCGCGCGCGTCCGCTGTCTGCGAGATCGCCAGGTAATACGAACAATACGTAGCAATGTCGGTTGTAAAGCAGAGTGCGATAAAATGACCGTGAAGCGCATCGAACATCGCGACGGGGTCGGTAATGTCTCCTTCGGATGCAGTCACATTAAAGAAGGTTTTCCCGTCGGTTTCAACGCGATTGCTGCCGTCTTTGTCTGTCACCGTCACCGAGACGTTGCCGATGGAAAAAATGTTGAGCGGTCCGGCCGCAGCCGACGGCTCCCCGGGAATATAATTGCCCTGGGTAATGCCTTCGAAATTCACGCCGAGCGAAGTCGATAACGGAGAGAATCCTTTGGGTCTGGCGACTTCGAAGGTCACATTTTTCAGCTCGCGAATGTCGGGTATCCGACCGGGCGTGCGGTAAGGAGGTTCTCCCTCCGGCACTTCGCGTATTCGCCGCGCCGTGGAACCCGTTATTCCGGGCAGGTCCCGGAACGATACGACCGTCGGCTTGACGACAGGATTACGGTTTTTGGCGGTCATGATGCCGGTTGTCCAGACCGACAGGACAATTGCGGTTATCAGTATTTGCGCAGAAAAGACTTTTTCTTCCATAATGACTCTCCAGAGCGTTTCTGAGGTGTCAACCTCATCGAAAACCGGTTGTAAATTTGCGTCCGGAATCCCGCAGACGTGACAATAAATATAGTGAAACGCTCAACAAGATGCGTTGTGCTGCCTCACAAAACTAACCCTTTATTCCAGCACCAGTTTCAAGCGTGGCGGCCGATCATGAGATAACCCTCATCCCCTCTGCCTCCCCTTCCCCCATTAATGGTGGAAGGGGAGAATGTGTAGGGGCTGTAGAGTCCGATTCGTAATCGGACGGGGTTGGAACCCGGTCATGTGAGCGTGGCGGCCGATCAGAAGATCGGGTTGGTATTGAGGGCGCGGATAGGGCCAAAAAAATCCCGGCCGGCGCACAGGTCGGGATTTGATTCGTTGACATATGGCCGTTATTTGAGAAGAAGCATCTTCTTCACTTCAATATACGTCCCCGCTGTTAATCTGTAGGCGTAGATCCCACTTGGTAGGTTCTCCGCACTGAACTGCACCGATTTGTACCCAGCATCCTGAATCCCGTTTATGAGTGTTGCGACTTCTCTCCCTAACATGTCATACACCGTCAGATGAACGTATGCTGCCTTTGGCAACTCATAGTTGATGACCGTCGAGGGGTTGAAGGGATTCGGGTAGTTCTGCCGTAGGGCAAATTGTGCCGGCAAAGACTTGGTATCGCCAACTCCCAGCACGCCGCTCACCGTTACCGTGATGGCGTTCGAGTATGTGTAAGTACCGCTCAAATCGACGAGTCTCAGTCGATAGTTGTAATTCCCGTTCGTTATCTTCGTGTCCGTCCATCGGTAGTTGTGTTGCTGCAGCGACGTTCCGCCGCCGGGGATCAAATTGCTCACCGTGGCGAAGGTTCCGGAGTTTTGCGCCCTGCGCTCGACGTAAAATCCCAGATTGTTGGTTTCGCTGACCGTCGTCCAGTCCAGTTGGACGCCGGTTGTCAGCGTTGCAGCAATCAACGACGCGAGCTGGATTGGCAGTGCGGCATCTGGAGCCACATGTTGGGCATAGATGTCATAGTCGCTGCCTGTGCGCCCATCTTCCCAAGTAATGATCGCACCGTCCGAGCCGTCTGAAACGATAGTGGGAACCCCTTTATCGTTCGCCGCCGTGCCGATGGCGATCCCGTTGACCGTCCACTGCACAGTGCCCGAGGCATCCACGCGTTGAGAATAAATGTCCACGTTGCTGCCGCCGTTGCGCGCGTCTTCCCATGTAATGATGGCGCCGGCCGTGCCGTCTCGAACGATGGTGGGAAGAGTCTGATCACCTGTCGTTGTGTCGATTGCAACACCGTTAGTCGTCCATTGAACAACGCCGGAATTAAGCACGTGTTGAGCATAGATGTCGTAGTTGCCGTTGCGTTGGTCTTGCCATGTAATGATTGCTCCGTCGGAGTCGTCTGAAATGAGAGTGGGATTCGATTGAATGTTCGCCGCCGAGCAGATGGTATCACCGGTGGCCGTCCACTCCAAAGCGCCGGAATGATCCACGCGCTGGGCATAGATGTCACCACCGTCGCTGCGTTGGTCGCGCCATGTAATGATTGCGCCGCCCGAGTTGTCTGAAACGATAGTGGGATACAGTTCTTGCCCTATGGTGCAGACGCCGACACCGTTAGGTGTCCACTGCACGATGCCGGAACTATCCACGCGTTGAGCATAAATTTTAGAATTACCGTAGTTGCTCAACCAAGTAATGATGGCGCCGCCCGAGTTGTCTGAGACAATAGCGGGATTCACTTGAGACCCTGACGCAGTGCAGATCGGAACACCGTCAGTCGTCCATTGGACAAGCCCCGAAGCATTCACGCGCTGGGCATAGATGTCACCGGCGTCGTTGCGAGTATCGGACCATGTAATGATGGCTCCGCCCCGGCCGTCTGAAACGATAGTGGGGCTCGATTGAGTGCCCGCGGCCTGGCAGATGGTATCACCGTTGGACGTCCACTGCACAGCACCTGAAGCATTCACGTGCTGAGCATAAATGTTAGGGTAGCCGCGGCGGCCGTCGGCCCATGTAATGATGGCGCCGCCCAAGCCGTCGGAAGCGATCGTGGGATACACCTGATCCGCAGTCGCGGTGCACATGGCCACGCCGTCTACAGTCCACTGCACATAGCCGGACGCATTCACGTGCTGGGCATATATGTGAGGAGAGAGGCCGCTTCGATAGTCGTACCAAGTAATTATGGCGCCGCCCGAGCCGTCGGAAACGATAGTGGGGTTGAGTTGATTACCGCCCGCGGTGCAGATGGGAGTGTTGATGTTTGGATTGTTGGACCACTGCGTAAACGCGGGCGTTACATACACCAGCGCCACCAGCAAAACAAATCGGAGAACGTGTTTCATGTGTTTATCCTTTCATGAAATTGTGAAGGGCAATTGCCTTGGACTATTGCGGTAACGTGTCGTATCCCAGTGTTCTTTCTTAACGAACGGCCACAGTAGGCTATGGCAATGAAAGACCTGGAACGGGCATTGGGATAGACGTTACCATGCCAATGCAGATCTCGCTGAGGATGAAAACGGGCCAGCCAATAAACTTTGCGCTCTGTGCGTATTTTGGCGCTTTGTGACTCAGAAAGTGTTGGTGGAAGGATGCTTAATCGGTCATCTCAACCAGCAGGAAGAGAATCACGTGTTCAATATAAGATGTAATTGTCTGATTACCTAATTGTCCGGCCGGTCTCGGCGGATGAAGAAGATTTTCACGTTCTGGGGCATTTTACAGGGGCAGATTGTACTGAATCGAATCGTTCCTCCGGGATGGGCAATTGCTTCGATTGGTTTTCAACAATACGAAAGCCGACCCACGGAGAGCGAGTCGGCTTGATAAGGTGACCTCGTCACTTGATTAATAACATCTTTCGCGTTTGCACAAACGACTTCGCCGGATCTGTCAAGCTCGTTGCTTCAAGCCGGTAGAAGTAGATTCCACTTGCCATGCCTTGCCCTGAGCTTGTCGAAGGGTTCCACTGTACGGTGTACTCTCCCGGTTGCTTTACTCCATTCACGAGAGTTGCCACCTCTCTGCCGATTTCGTCATACACCTTGAGTGTAACAAATCCCACATCGGCAATCTGAAATCGGAAATCAGTGGTCGGATTGAACGGGTTGGGGTAGTTCTGGTATAACGCATAGGCCTTTGGATTTGATTGAACCGGTCGGACACCTGTTGTCCCGGCTGCTTTGCGTGTGAAGATGTATAATCCGGAGCCGCATCCGTACGTTGAGTCGCCGTAGGAAATCAGTTGATCGAAACCGATGCTGTCGCCGCCCGCGAATGTCCACGTCGTTCCGGTGTCGGTGGAGAAGTAGACGCCGAATCCGCGATAATGGAAGTTTACGTCATCACCGCTGATGGAGGCAAAAAGCGCGCCGCTTGAATCTACTGACAATGCCATGGAATTGTGCGTGCTGCCGGTAATGACAGGCACATTGAGATTCGACCATGTACCGCTATTCGAACGATGAAGCAGAAATGGAGGAAACACAGCATACATGTCTCCATTCTTGCCGGGCACAAGCGCGGTACAGTGATTGTAAGCGGAAGGAATACCCACGGTATCCGCTACCCAAGTACCCCCATCTATCGGTCTGCGGATTACTTGTCCTGTCACTCGTGTGCTTCCGTTGAAATAGTATCCGGAAGCGTAGAGATATCCGTGGTGATTGGATGCAAATGCCCCCGTGTAACTGTAGCTATATGCGCTGGTCAATCCAAATCCGGCCGTGTCGAGCCCCCAGCTTCCGCCGAACGGTTTCGAGTAGAGAAGGCAACTTCCCGCGTCAGGACTTGTTGCAATATGTTGTCCTCCGTTTTCGTCGATGAAGAAGGCAGAAAGGCCGAATACATTCAGTCCTACACTGTCCGTATTCCATGTCGATCCATTGTTGGAGCTTCTGTACACGGTGAGTCCGCTGTTTGTGCTGATGGACGTGTAGATGTTGCCGAGACCATCGGCAGAGATCGGCAATTGTCCGAGATAACCACTGGTGGGAAATACTTTTGTCCATGCGGTGTCTCCGGGATTTAAAGAATACATGGCGAGGTCCGTCGATGTAAACCATTTGCCGCCGGCGCCTATCGCAAATGACCAGAAACTCTTAGCCGGAATTCCAGCATTGTCTTCCGTCCAGGTTGTTCCTTGATCTGTGCTAGTGTAAAGTCCAAACGACGTTGCGGCATAGAGGACGCTGTCACCTCCGACAGAATTGATTGTCGTGGTGTTAACTGTGATGGCAGTAATCCCGCCGTCGATCCGCGTCCACCCCGGTGTATTGTTCCTCCGCCGGTACACTACTGCGCCGAGCCCTCCGCCCGAGTTCAGTGCGTACGTGTTGCCGTAAGCATCGTCGGAGAGTTGGAGGATTTGTGTCGTCCCGATCCCGGCCGAATCCAATGTCCACGATGATCCGTTATCGGTGCTGATGTAGGTTCCTTTTCCGCTGTAGCCAACATAGTTCGCTGCGAAGACGTTGTCCCGTCTGTCCACTAGGATAGATTGATAATTGCTTGTAGGAAGATTTGAGACGGGATGCCAGACGCTCGAATCGGGATTTTGTTTGAACACACCGTTTGTTGTTGCGGCATAGACATATTGCGCCGTGTCGAGCGAGATATAGTTGATCGTAGCATTGCCCAGCCCGGTCGAATCGATTTGCCAGGATGAGAGTGAATCCCGATAGACATAAAGGAAAGAAGTTGACAAAACGTACGTCGCGTCGCCATCGATTTCCAACCATTCTTCGGCGTAACCGCCATCTTCAGGGACCGCATCAAACTGCTTTGCGACTGGAGGGGTATCCTTGGTTGCAGACCGGAAGTCTAGTAGGTAAGGAATAATATTGCCGGCGGGGGTCCTCACCAGGACTTTCAGGAAATGAACCCCAAACAGTGAAAGGCCTTTCGCGGCTATGATAGTGCCTGTCTCGGGCGCCCACGGAGCAGAATCGATATCGAAATCATATTCATCGCGATAATTCCCGAATACTCTATCGGAGAAGACCCAACCGACACCATAACCGGGAACGGTAGACGCATCGATCGTGACTCCAGTCTCATAATTTACATCCTCACCAATAGGCGTAATTATAGGTTTAAGCTGGCCAAATGCAATGGTTGAGAAGTAAGTCAGGCACACAAGTATCCAGACAAAACTACACGACAGGAACAGGTATAGATTTTTTTTCAAAGTGCCACCTTTTTTAAAAAGCGATGTGAATTCAAGCTTCTCCGCGCAACGGTTTCATTGATCCCGCCCACTGCTTGAATGATTCTATAAGGTAAATATAAGGATTGAAAGAATCAAATTAAAAGGTCTTAAACTCCGAAATACAAGAGTGGAAGTCGTTGGGTTTCTATTTCCGGCCTAGAAAGAGGAATTTGTCCGGTTTTGGCGTGTCCATTTGACAATCAGACTGAAATGTCTTAAATTTGGTATCAGGTCCATTCTTTTCACTTGGCGGGATTGATTCCCGAATCAACGGATATAACGTTCGACGGAGCCCTGCACCTCATTCGAGGAAGGCACTTCGAGCCGAAATGTTGTGGTTTAGATGTCACTTACGCTCTCCGGAGCGGGTCTTTTCTCACATTGAATCATCAATACAATAGGAGTGTGTGCGATGCATAGAAATTTACTACTGCTGGGTCTACTAATCGTGGGTGGGTTACTCGTCTGTCCGGTCCGGGTCCTCAGCCAAGGTTTTATTCCTCCCCCCGGCGAAAGTCTCATCAGCAAAGACATCCAGTATTGTTCGAATGGTCATATGGTTCGCATAGCAACAACAAGCGGGGGAGTATACTTTTCCCGGTACATTAATCATCACTGGATTAAGGACACGAAAGTTTGGAATTGTCCATCGGCACTAACCATAGCAACTGGGAGTGAATGCGGGCCCGGGGATAATCGGTACAATGTGGTACTTAGTAATTGTCAGGTCTGGAGAATTCGCCTCAACATATGCACGGATGGAAGTGTTATTTCAGAGTGGAACATTCCTTCACCGCCCGTCACCGGTTCAGTTGGAGTCGAGAAGCTGACGGGAGATGCGTTGTACATGCTGACATCATCGGGTTTGTTTGTCTCCCGGGATAGCACGACGTGGCAGCTCGATACTGCCGGCATCGGCGCTGTCACCGTGCGGGACGTAGCACTTGACACGGCTCAATTCGTCTATGCCGCCACCGACAGCGGGTTGTACGTCCAAAATCCGGATTCGAACGTGTGGCACCGCGTCACCAGTCTTACGCAAAAGAAAAGTATGTACAGCGTTTTTGTGGACAGGGTGAACCGGATATTCGTGGGGGGAAACGGCGGAGGCTTGTATGTGAGCACCGACAATGGCTCAACGTGGACGACAGATACGTCGGGAATCGGTAACCAGGTCGTTAGCAAGATCGGAGACGATGCCTATGGTAACATCTACATTGCAGCAGGGGGCAGAATCTATAGATCGGATAACGGCAGCTCCAGCTGGGTCGACATAACCGCGGGCATCCTTTCTATTACCGTAAATCTGCCGACATTCACCTCCATCGGGGGCGATACTGTCCTTCTTGCCGCAACATCGTTCGGAATGTACAGCAGTTCGGACCTGGGATCGACGTGGGCCGAGTCAGACTCCGGGATCGGCGCCGAACACATGTATGGCGCTGCGCGGGGTTCTGGCTCATCGTTTCTCGTGAGCACGGCTCTCGGAGTATTTGCCGGAGATCCGGTGGCCGGCACATGGACGAAATCATATCCTCAGAATGGCTACGAGGCACAACTGCCGTTGTACTCAGACGGCCTCGGGAACATTTACATCCTGGACCAGTCCAGAGGTCAGTACAGCAATGGCGCTGTCTTTGTCGCGAAAAGCACCGATGGAGGCTCCACGTGGTCGCCGGATACTGCCGGCCTCTCCCCCGTCAACGGCAGCCTGTACAATGTCGACGAGACCGGAGCGCAGCATTACGGCAACACGTTCTATGGATCCACCAGGTACTGCTATCTGTGGAAAAAGCCTGCCGGCGGCTCCTGGACACTGGACACTGCCGGCTTCCCCGTGCAGAACTACAGCTTTGTCACTTCCTTCGCCTCGGACCGGAATGGATATGTTTATGTCAGCGGTTACTTTGCCGGAAAGCGGGTGATGAGAAGGCCGGCCTCCGGCGGTTCCTGGGTGATCGACACCGTCGGGATACCTTCATCGATCAGTTATTTCAGCTCAATGGCGGGGGCGAACGGGGATGTCGTCGGCGCCTCGGGCAGCACGATCATGCATCGTCCATCGGGAATCTGGACGAAGATCCCCCTGCCGTCCCAACTTACATTTCCGATCCTGACGTTGATGTCCATGAATGATTCGGGAATTGTTTTCGCCTCGTTCAAAGATCTCAACAGCGTCGGCCTCGGCGTTTATTTCACGAGAGATGCCGGAACGACGTGGACGTATGCGGGGCTCGATAGCCTGACAGTCACGTCGCTTGCCGCGTCCGGGGATTCGGTCCTCGCCTTCACGGACCACGACGGCCTGTACGCGCTAAACAGCAGCGGAATACCCCTCCCAATCCAGCTCGCCTCCCTTACGGGAACGCTCGCGGGTCGGTCCGTGATCATCCGATGGCTGACAATTACCGAGACGAACAACCTCGGCTTCTACGTCGAACGACAAAGTGAAGGGAGCATCCTGTGGACGACGGTAAGCGGATTGATCCAAGGGGCTGGCACAACGTTGGCGCAACATCAGTACGCTTTTACCGATACGGCCGTGACGAGCGGGACATATTACTACCGGATCCGGCAGGTGGACCTGACGGGGACGCAGTCATATTCACAACCGGTGAAAATCGTCGTGACGGGTGTTTTGTCGGTGAAGGACAAGGTTACACCGATCGAGTTCTCGCTTGAACAGAACTATCCGAATCCATTCAATCCGACGACAAAGATCAATTATGCTTTGCCTGTCGCCAGCAGTGTGAGGTTGGTTGTGTACAATCTGTTGGGACAGGTCGTTTCTACGCTTGCCGATGGTGTCCAGGATGCAGGTTACAAAACGGTGCAATGGAATGCGGGGTCTGTGGCGAGTGGTCTCTACATCTATCGGATCGAAGCGACCAGCACGAGTGATCCTGGCAAGTCGTTCTTGCAGGTGAGGAAGATGATATTGATGAAATAGGCGACTTGATAGAGATCATGCGAAGCCCCGGTTCGAAAGAGCCGGGGCTTTTCATTTCGTGGTGGAAGAAATGCCGCCCCCCGCGATGAGGGAGAGTCGGCTTGCGTGAGAGCGCAGGCAGGTCAAAATTAAAAATTCAAAAATGTGCCGGCGAATCTCATCATCTCAACATCTTGTTTTCTCATCATCTTCATTTCTTAATCACTCCCATACTCCCAAACTGACCTTGTCACTTCAGGATGGCCATTTTCTTCACTTCAACATAGGATCCCGCAGTTAGTCTGTATGCGTAAATGCCGCTCGGCAGGTTTTCCGCACTGAACTGCACCGATTTGTACCCCGCGTCCTGAGTCCCGTTTATAAGTGTTGCAACTTCTTTCCCTAACATATCATACACCGTCAGATGAACGTACGCTGCCGTTGGCAGCTCATAATTGATGACGGTCGAGGGGTTGAAGGGATTGGGATAGTTTTGCTGTAGGGCAAATTGTGTCGGCAAAGACCTTGTATCACCAACTCCCAGCAAGCCGCTCACCGTCACCGTAATGGGGTTCGAGTATGTAGTGGTACCGTCTAAGTCGACAAGTCTCAGGCGATAGTTGTAACTGCCGTTCGTTACCTTCGCATCAGTCCATTGGTACTGATGTTGTTGCAACGATGTCCCGGCGCCGGGGATTAAATCGCTCAAAGTAGTGAAGGTTCCGGTGCTTGGGGCATTGCGCTCGACATAAAAGCCCAGACTATTGGTCTCACTCACCGTTGTCCAATCCAATTGCACGCCTGTTGTCAGTGTTGTGGCAGACATCGACGCCAGTTGGATTGGCAGTGCGGCATCTGCAGCCACGTGTTGGGCATAGATGTCATAGTTGCTGTTGCGAAGGTTGTCCCATGTAATGATGGCGCCGCCTAAGCCGTCTGGAACGATGGTGGGATTCTCTTGAAGGCCTGTCGCGGTGCAAATGGCAACACCGTTAGCCGTCCACTGTACAAGGCCGGAAGCATTCACGCGTTGTGCATATATGTCCTGGTCGCTACCGCGAAGGTCTTGCCATGTAATGATGGCGCCCCCAGAGCCGTCTGAGACGATAGTGGGAAACGTTTGATCGTTCGCCGCAGTGCAGATGGCAACGCCGTTGGCCGTCCACTGCACAAGGCCGGAAGCATTCACGCGTTGTGCATAGATGTCATAGTTGCCATTGCGAGAGTCGTACCATGTGATGATGGCGCCCCCAGAGCCGTCCGAAACGATAACGGGATACAGTTGATTGCCTGTCACAGTGCAGATGCTATCACCGTCGGTCGTCCACTGGACAGCGCCTGAAGCATTCACGCGCTGGGCATAGATGTCATAGTTACCATTGCGGGAGTCCCACCATGTGATGATGGCGCCCCCAGAGCCGTCTGATGTGATAACGGGATTATTTTGATTGGCTGTCGCAGTGCAGATGGCAACGCCGTTGGCCGTCCATTGCACAGCGCCTGAAGCATTCACGCGCTGGGCATAGATGTCATAGTTGCCGTTGCGAGCGTCTTCCCATGTTATGATCGCGCCGCCCGAGCTGTCTGAAACGATAGTGGGATACAGTTGATTGCCTGTCACAGTGCAGATGACAACACCGTTAGCCGTCCACTGAACAGCGCCAGAAGCATTCACGCGCTGGGCATAGATGTCAGAGAGTCCGTTACGAAAGTCTTGCCATGTAATGATAGCGCCCCCAGAGCCGTCTGAGACGATAGTGGGAACTTGTTGATTGCCTGTCGCCGTGCAGATGGCAACGCCGTTGGCCGTCCATTGCACAGCGCCAGAAGCATTCACGCGTTGAGCATATATGTCCTGGGCGCTACCGCGAGAGTCTTGCCATGTAATGATGGCGCCCCCAGAGCCGTCTGAGACGATAGTGGTGTTGATTTCGTCTGAAGTTGCCCAATATTCCGCGCCAAATTGCCCACCCGAAGTTAGTCATTTATTTATACTTTTCAAACGGAAGCTCTTCCCGCTGATCAGGAACGGATAGGAGTGATGCAGTAACCGGTCCAAGATCGCTGCGGCTACGACTTCATCGTTAAAGATCTCTCCCCACTGCTCGAACGGTTTATTGGAGGTCACGATGATGGATCCTTTCTCGTACCGCTTGGATACAAGCTGGAAGAAGAGCTTCGCAGTTTGTTTCGTCAGGGAGAGATACCCGAGCTCATCGATGATCAACAGATCAATCCGGGTCATGATATCGAGCATTTTGTTCAGGCGGCCGGAGACCTCAGCGGCTGCCAGTTCCTGCGTCAGTTGCTCGGCGGTGTAGAACAGCACGCGCTTGCGGGCCTGCGCGGCCTTCAGCCCCAGGCTGATGGCAAGATGTGTTTTGCCGACCCCCGGAGTCTCCGATGAACAGTATATTCTTTGCCGTGTTCATGAACTCCAGCGTGGCCAGCTCCCGGATCAGCTTCTCGTTGATCTTCGGCTGGAAGGTGAAGTCAAACTCCTCCAGGCGCTTGACTTGCGGGAAGCACGCACGCTGGGTCTTCGCATTGACTGAGCGTTCAATCTTCGAGAGCACCTGCTGCTCCAGCAGCCGGTGCAGGTAGTCCTGATACGAGAGCTTCGTGTTCGCCGCGTTCTCCGCCTCCTGCAAATAGATCTCCCTGATCCTGTGCAGCGAGAGCATCTTCAGGTAACTCTCGATCTGTGTCTGTTCCATGGATAGTATCTCCTTGTGGTTGTTCTGGTAGTTTGTACTCACTCAGATCCCGCGTGACGGGCTCCTTTGTGAGGTGGTAGTGCAATGGCTCATGCGGCAGAGTCACACTCTGCCGGAAGTTCTTCTCAAGGAAGCCTGAGATGAACGTGGCATTGAAGACGTTATATTCTATGCACACATTTATTGCTTTGAGCATGTCCTCGTTCTGGTAGAGCTTGGCAAGCTCCAGGATCCGGTAGAGATGCGACTTTGCGTTGGTGCGTTTTTGCGCTTGGAGCTTTTCCACGAACAGTTCGTTGCCCGGAAAGGCCTCAGAGAACAACTCCCGCAGACGATCGAAGCTCCCGGTCCTGTCACTGCTGGTGCGGTAGTGAGCCTTCTCCATCACAACAGAACCCTTTACCGTCGCTAAAACGTGTCTGGCAATGAGTTTGTTGGCCCCTGAGTATACCTCGAGAGAGTATCCCCGGCTGGCCTTTACCCAGACCTCCTTGCCGGCAAAATACCACGGCACACTATAGCGGCTGCCCCCGAACGACAGAAGGCAGTCCGATGTGACCTTCCTGATCTCTTCCTTGATGCCAACGTACCTGGTCGCCGGAAGCGGCAAGAACACCTCGCGATCCTTCGCCATGAGCTCTTCCGGTGTGGCCTTGGTGACCGAGTGCTTTGTTGTCGCCACTCTGTCCTGAAAGGCCTTGAGCTTCTTCCTAAAGTCCTCGAAGTCCACGAACTCCCCACCGGCGATAAAATGATCCTCCAGATACTGAAAGGGTTTTTCCACCTTCCCCTTGCTCCAGGGATGACCGGGAAGAGACCGTGTGGGCTCAAAGCCGTAATGAGCACAAAAGTGCAGATACCGCGGGTTCCACTGAAAGTTGTTCTTCGAAGCATTCTGAACAAACGCCTTTGCGTTGTCGGTCTGGATACGGGAAGGTACACCACCGGACTCTATGATGCCGTTCTCCATTGCTTCAAGGATTGAACCCTGTGTGTCCGACAGAGATCCGTCGAAGATCTGACACCGGCTGAACGCATTGATGTAGGAAAATGCTATCACTTCCGCCAGAACTCCTCCCAAAACCACTGTGTACGGGCTCCAGTCAAATTGCGACTGTTCACCCGGGGCTGTCTCGTACGGAGTATAATGCTTCTGAGACTCGATCTTGATCCTCTTCAGGTATGCGTAAAACGCCGTCTTACCGCCGCGATAGCCTTTGGACCGTATCTCCTGGAAGATCCTCGACCCCCGGAAGTGTTTCACGTTCGCCATCTCGAAGATCACGTCCTTCAGCGGCCTGAGTTTCTCATTCTCCCTGACCGACCTCTCAGGCGGACTCTCCCGCTCCAGCGCACTCTTGGCCGTGTGATGACTGATACCGAGTACTTCTCCGATCGCCCGGAGGCTCATCGTCGGGTTCTTGGCCCTCAAATGCTTGATTGTCACCCAGTCTTCCATGGTAATCACTTTCCTTGCTCCTGTCCGAATGTGAGAACAAGTCTCCCTTCGGGGAGCAATATCTGTAGATCTTCTTTAAATAGGTTTGGTAGGGAAAAACCAGCAGCCCTGCTGCTTTTTCACCCTACGGTGTGGGCAATTTCAGGCGGAAAAATGGGCAGTTTCAAAGCGGAAAAAACAAGTGGGAACCGATTGATCGTTTGCTGCCGTGCAGACAGTATCACCGTTGGCCGTCCACTGGACAACGCCGGATGCGTTCACATGTTGCGCATAAATGTCATTGTTAGTGCCGTTGCGAAGGTCTTGCCATGTAATGATGGCGCCGCCCGAGCCATCTGAAACGATAGTGGGAACTTGTTGATTGCCTGTCGCCGTGCAGATGGGGGTGTTGATGTTTGGATTGTTGGACCACTGAGTAAATGCTGGAGTTGCATACAGCACCGCCACCAGCAGACCGACTGTCAGAATCTGTAGCAGAAGATTGTATCGCATAGATACTCCATGAGTAGTGAATAATGATTGGGATTAGTCGCGAGGCAGGCGCTTGATGGGGTGCATCCACTTGAAAGAACACTACATTGCACACCGATTGCAGGAACTACCTGCATCAGGTGCTGTCTCGAATGATTCATCAATATAAGATAATATTATCTGATTATCTAATCATTCTGTGGATGCCGCAAAATGAAGGGAATTCGCCCTTTTAAGGTATCGTGGAAGGGATGGACTGGATTGAGCAAGACTGCTGCCTCCGGATGTGTAGCCCTACAAAACGAAAAGCCGACCCGCGATGAGGGAGAGTCGGCTTGCGTGAGAGCGCAGGCAGGTCAAAATTAAAAATTCAAAAATGTGCCGGCGAATCTCATCATCTCAACATCTTGTTTTCTCATCATCTTCATTTCTTAATCACTCCCATACTCCTAAACTGACCTTGTCACTTCAGGAGGGCCATTTTCTTCACTTCGACATATGTCCCGGCTGTCAGTCTGTACGTGTAAATCCCGCTCGGTAGGTTAGCGGCATTAAACTGCACCGATTTGTACCCCGCATCCTGAGTCCCGTTTATGAGTGTTGCAACTTCTCTTCCCAACATGTCGTACACTACCAGCCGTACGTACACCGCTTTTGGCAGTTCATAATTGATGACGGTCGAGGGGTTGAAGGGATTGGGATAGTTTTGCTGTAGGGCAAATTGTGTCGGCAAAGACCTTGTATCGCCAACTCCCAGCACGCCGCTCACCTTGACGGTGATGGCGTTAGAGTATGTAGTGGTACCGTCTAAATCGACGGACCTCAGGCGATAGTTGTAAACCCCGTTCGTTACCTTCGTATCAGTCCACTGGTAATTATGTTCCTGCAACGATGTCCCGGCGCCGGGGATCAAATTGCTGACGGTAGCGTATGCCCCGTCGTTCTGACCCTTGCGTTCGACATAGAAGCCCAAACTGTTCGTTTCACTCACCGTTGTCCAGTCCAATTGCGCGCCGGTTGTAAGCGTTGTAGCAGTCATCGACGCCAGTTGGATTGGCAGTGAGACGTCTGGAGCCACATGCTGCGCGTAGATATTGTAGTCGTTGCCGTTGCGAAGGTCATACCAAGTAATGATGGCGCCGCCCAAGCCGTCTGAGACAATCGTGGGAGACAGCTGATTGCCCGCCGCCGTGCAGATGGCCACTCCGTTGGTTGTCCCCTGGACAGCGCCAGATGCGTTCACCTGTTGGGCATAGATGTCATAGTTGACGCCGCTGCGAAGGTCTTGCCATGTAATGGTGGCCCCGCCCGACCCGTCTGAGGCGATAGTGGGGTTTAGTTGATTGCCCGTCGCAGTGCAGACTGCCACCCCGTTGGCCGTCCACTGCACAGCGCCGGATGCGTTCACATGTTGGGCATAGATGTCCACGTTGCTGCTGCCGTTGCGCGCATCCTGACAAGTAATTATGGCGCCGCCCGAGCCGTCCGGAACGATGGTGGGAAGAGTCTGGTTACCCGTCGCCGTATCGATTGCAACACCGTTGGCCGTCCATTGTACGGCGCCGGATGCGTTCACGTGTTGGGCATAGATGTCCACGTTGCTGCTGCCGTTGCGCGCATCCTGACAAGTAATGATGGCGCCGCCCGAGCCGTCTGGGACAATGATGGGAAGAGTCTGGTCGCCTGTCGCGGTGTCGATTGCAACGCCATCGGCCGTCCACTGTATAGTGCCGGATGCATTCACGTGTTGTGCATAGATGTCATAGTTAGTGAAGCTGCGATAGTCATGCCATGTAATGATCGCGCCGCCCGAGCCATCCGAGGCAATTGTGGGATATTGTTTGTTGCCTGAAAAGGTGCAGATGGCCACCCCGTCGACCGTCCACTGCATAGCGCCGGAAGCATCGACGCGTTGGGCATAGATGTCTAATTGGCCGTTTCGAGAGTCGTACCATGTAATGATGGCGCCTCCAGAGCCGTCGGAAACGATAGTGGGATTCGCTTGACTGCCTTGGGTATTGGTGCAGATGGCAACGCCGTCGGTCGTCCACGGCACAGCGCCCGAAGCGCTTACGCGTTGAGCATAAATATGATTGCTGCCGCTTCGAGTGTCTTCCCATGTAATGATGGCGCCGCCCGAGTCGTCTGATGCAATGAAGGGATCAAATTGGGCGCCCGTTGCCGTGCAGATGGCCACGCCGTCGGCTTTCCACAGCGTATCGCCGGAGGCATTCACGCTTTGAGCATAGATGTCGTAGTTGCCGTTACGAAGGTCTCTCCATGTAATGATGGCACCGCCCGAACCGTCGGAAACGATAACGGGAAACGTTTGATTGCCCGGCACCATGCAGATAGGGGTGTTGACGTTTGGATCGTTGGACCACTGGGCAGGCACCGGCGACTGCGCACCAAGCAGGGCGAGAAACATGCTGCAAATAATGAGTGTGTTTTTCACAAATACTCCCTATGAAAAGTGGTTGATAAGTGAGTTGTTTGTCGGAGCCGCACGCTCGTCCATTAGCTGTCGCTTAAAGCGACCTTGGGCGGGCCGGAGGCTGAAGAAGCGGTGATTCCTGGTAAGAAATCCGAAACACCTGCAGACCTCCCTCGTAGTTTTGCAACTCTTGAAAGTACCATTAAATTTAAGACATTTCAGTCTGAATGTCAAGTGGCCGTCAGTGGTGTTTTCGGATGGATTCTGATCGCGGCAAATCGATCATAATCAGGTGCTTGGAGTTCTTATTTCCGGAAGAATAGGAAAGCCGACGCCGTCTGAACCACGATTCGCTTGATTCACATGATTACCTCGATTCTTTTAATCATGGTAATCCTCTAATCCCACAAATCCTGGTTCAGACACGCCCGGGTCGAACGCTATTTTATCATCAACATTTTCCTGGTCTGCACAAACGACTTCGACGGGTTTGTCAGGCTGCTTGCTTCAAGCCGGGAGAAATAAATCCCGCTCGCCAATCCTTGCCCCGAGCTTGTCGAAGGGTTCCACTGAACAGTGTATTCGCCCGGGTGCTTCACGTCGTCCACCAGCGTTGCTATTTCTCGCCCCAATTCGTCGTACACCGCGAGTTTCACGAATGACAAATGACTGATGACAAATGACATTGTTGTCATCGGATTGAATGGGTTCGGATAATTTTGAAACAGAGAAAAAACTCTGGCAACCGATTTCTCCGGCACAGCGAGCGGTGCCAGAGTGATCATGACTTCGCTCGAATACGAAACGTCACTGTCCAGATCCTCCTGTCGTAGCCGGTAATAATAGACGCCGGACGCTGCGGTTGAATCATCCCATGAATAATCATGTCGACCCGTTGATGTCCGGGCCCCCGCTATCAACCCGCTTATTGTCAGATATGGCTGTGCGCTGTCTGCCCGGCGCTCGACATAAAAACCGAGACAGTTGCTCTCGCTTACCGTTGTCCAATCGAGTTTCACACGGTTTCCATTCAGGGTAGTTCCAGAGAATGAGACGAGCTGAATGGGAAGCGCGCCGTCGTTGCCGATACCGAAATATGAGAACTGCGAGAATCCACCGGCTGACGCGGTATAAGGATTCGATCCTGACAAAGTCGCCGGGGTTTGCACCCATTGCGCGCCATTCCATCTTCCGATGTAAACAGGTTTGCCCCGCTTGAACGTCGTCGTCGACTCATCGATAGTGTTCCATTGCAATGTCAGAGCGACGTTACTGCCGCCGGGCACACTCTCATTCACCGTCCACTGCAAATTTACACAGGCCGATGTGTTGGGGGGATGAGTGAATGATTTCCTGACCGCAACCGAAAATGTGTCCGGTGAGCCTGAGTTGTTCGTTGTAACGGGTGCGTAGGATGAGGGTGTGCCGACCGGGAATAGCCTTGGAGCTGCGCCCACGCTGTCGAGGGTAAGAGAGCCGGAGCTGTCTGTGACGACGTAGCTTGACGATGAACCGCCGGCGATGCCTCCCGACGAACCTATTGCGAGGATGTTTGACCCGGTGATGACATGGCCGGCAGTCAACGTCAGTATGCCTGACACCGTGACGTTCTGACTCAAAGTTACGCCGCTGGTGTTATCGATCGTCAGGCTGGTGATGCCGGCGGGCAAAGCCGTCCCGGTCACTTGCGGCGAAGCACCGTTGTAGATGAATGTTGCTCCGTTGTAGATTTTCGTTCCGGTCAACTTCACGTTGCCATTAAGCCCCGATGAATCGCCGATGCCGAGCGTTCCGCTGACGATGATGTTTCCCGGGCCTGAAACTGCGTGCGTTCCCAGGCTCAGGACTCCACGCACAATTAACGTTTCACTCGAAGCAATCGATAGATTAATGCTGCCGGCGGGATTGTAGGTGACCGTTTTGCCGGCGGCTATGGTGATGTTCTTGACGACCGGTGTGGAGCTGTTCGCGGGGCTGAAGTTCACCGACGGAGATCCTCCCGAAAATGCGACATTGGTTGTTCCGGAAGCAAAGGATATGAGCGATGTGATGTCTCCACCGACGGTAATGATTGTCGTTCCGGTCCCCGATGAACTTCCCTGGAACGTGCCCGCCCCAGTTACACTGCCGGCGACGGCGATCGTCGATGTCCCGGTGCTGCTGCTTCCACGGAACGTGGCGCCGTTTGCAATCGCAACGTTTCCTGCTATGGAGAACATATTGCTCGTGCTTGCGCAGACGCCGAGCGTTCCCTGGTCAACGAGAAGATCTCCGCCGATCGTCAGGTTTCTGCCGGCGCTTTTTGTCGTGCTGTCGTTGTACTCAACCGTCCCGTATACCGGAATTGAATCGAAGATGGCTGTCTGGAGCTCCAGGACCGACGTTGGGGAGAAATCATAGTTTGATGCGCTCTCGCCTGATGTCGGCTGGGGAATCCTGGATGAGCCCGATGAAGTTGCATGAATATAACGGCCGGTTCCCGACATCTTGAAAACGTCGGATGCGCTGCCGAGTTTGATCCCCCGGGTTCCACTCCGGCTCTGATTTTTTAATACGCCGCCATCCATGATGTGGAGCGCGCTGGGACCGCCGCCATTTACTGTCAGGGCATTGGTCGCCGATCCGCCGACGATGACCATGATGGTGTTCATGTTGCCGGCATAGCCTATCTGGCATGAGTAAACTGTTTGTGCGCCGGCAGTATCGTAGATTGTATACGAGCCTGCCAGATATGTGTTGTCAAGGACGACGGTGTCGGAACCGGCAGGAACCCCGTCGGGATTCCAGTTTGCCGCGGTTGTCCATAAACGATCGCCCCCGCCGTTGTCCCATTTCTTCTGTCCGCAGGATATCGTGATCGAGAATGCTGTGGAAATAGCAATTGAAATGACTGAGATTGAAAGTCTCATACGGCCTCCGCCTGGTTGTGATTGGTGCTTCCCTTGAGAGGGAAATTATGTGGTTGTTGAATACATCCTGGTGCCTTCCGGGAGTAAAGCCGGCTGTAAGTTACGGCATCAAAAAATAAAAGTCAAGCTGAGGAAGGGGAATGGATGATGACGGATGGATGATGGAAGATGGATGATGGAAGATGGATGATGGAAGATAGATGATGGAGGATGGAGGATGGAGGATGGAGGATGGAGGATGGAAGATGGAGGATGGAAGATGGAGGATGGAGGAGGCGAGATGGATTGGCCCCATGTTTCGCTAGCGGGATATCTTTCGAGATATGGACGGATTTGAAGCGTTTAGAATGATCTGACCGGGCTGGCTCACATTTACCCAATATGCCTGGATGGGCTGGAGCGTATCGACCGTCTGGTATGAACCGTTGTATCCATAGTAGCCACTCAAAACAAGCCCCTGCGGAATTGTCGTGATCGTTGAGACGGCGACAGGGAAGCTCAACGCGCCAATCATGTTCCATCCCTCTGCGACATTAATTGTGTCGATGCTGCGAATCACACCCGACGGAGTGACAATTTGCTGAGACGGGAATTTTACCCAGTACCCGATGCCGGTTCCAAGAGTGTCCTGTATTTCATAACCATAATGCGGTACATAAGCGAAGGTCCGGGAGGTCGCTGAAGGAAAAACAGCCAGCGTGCTGGAGTCTGCAACGAAGACAGGGACGGAAACCATGTTCCACCCGGCATTCACCTGCCAGACTGTAGGAATAACGTCTATCGTGTTGCCCTGCCGAACCCATTTCTTCTGGGCGTTCAAGGCGTTCTGAATCAATTCGAGAGAATCGGACCCTCCGACAAATGCGAAACCTACCTGGATCGTGCCGCCGGGGGCCAGCGCGATAAAGCTCGAGCCGAAATTGCCGGCCTGCATTCCTCCGACAGAAGCGATCGTGCACAAATCCTCTTCCACCCCCCAGTCGCTGTATGTGTTTGTGGCGCGCCGGTCTCGCATGTAAATGTACTTGTTCGCTTCCGTCAATCCTCCGTTGGAGCTCGTGGGAACGATCTCATTTTGTACGGAGGCGATCCGGGATGCCCGGAACTCCGCTTGTGAAAGCGGGACGATTCCCATGAACGGTCCAGTTGTTGTCGAACGCCGCTGATAATCAATTTCTACAGAAAACGGTAAACCGTTGTTGATGCCCGCGATTTGTTGATTCGTGAAAACCACTCCGCCGCGATTTGTCGTCGCGCTCCCGCCAACGTTCCAGTCGACGAACCATCCCACGAGAAGATTCGCAAGCGGCAGATAACCGGTATTTTGTATCCTGAGACCGACGAGCAGATAACCGTCGTCGCCTGCCGCGCCGAACGAAGAGGTTGTTTGAGTCACAAGAATGTTCATCGGCTGCGAGGGATTCCCTGGAGGTAAATTTGCCCGACTATCATCGAAGGCGGTGAGATGAATTGTAGAATCCATTCCCGATGTGAGTGCAACTACATCGGACCGGGACTGGAAATCCTGGTCGAGATTATCCTGCGCAAGGCCGAGGATGAACCTTGCGGCGTCCGAAACCTGTCCGGTGCCGGCGCCGATCATCAGTGAGCCCTCTTTGAGTTGCTGCTGGCCCGACCACGTGAATCCCGAATCTCCCGGTTCGATAAATCGGTTCGGCACGCCAATGTTCCCGACGTTCGTTGTTCCGGACGTGAACGCCGGCGTGGCCTGGCCTGCAAACGTGTCGGAGATGGCCGAAGAGAGTGCAAGGCTCACGTGCAATGTCTCATTTGCAGCGAGGAACGTGTCCTGGATAGCGTTAGCGTAGAAAATCTTCCCGGCCTGAATGCGGAGAACACCCGCGGGAACGGTACTGAAAATAAAATTACCTGCTCCGTCCGTCGTCGTCGATTCATTCTGGCCTGCGATAATCACCGTGATGCCGCTCCAGTCGGACGAATCGGGAAGGGAGCATGTCCCCGAGACCACCCCCGTGCCGGCCGATATCCTCTTCCCCCGTGCACCCAGTAACGTGATTACCAGGAGAATATACACAAAAATGACTACCATGCGGCGGGTATACCCGCGCGATGTGCATGCCATTATAGGGCTCGTTTTTGTGGTTTGTTTCAAGTTATTGACCCGGATTCTCTCCGTGAGTTGTCGAAATCATCCATGAAAGATAGGTCAAATAATCCTTTGAATCAACTATGGAAATCACATTTGGGGTGCTGGCTCAGTTTGCAAAAATGTGGGCTCATTCTGTGGAACTTGATAGTGGGTCAAGTTAACTATTTGCACTTAAACTCAGGCACTATCTACGCTTGCATTTCATCGCAATATATTTTATAATAGAGCAGTGTTTTCGGCCATTTGTAATGAACATGAATTCCTCTCGCACCATCCTTGAACTACGGTTTTCGTCTTCGGCGAAGCAATTCAACCCTATTCCAGAAATCGTTCGGATTCTTGGTGGCGGCGAAGTAAAGAATAACATTCCTTTTGACCCTGTTAATTTTCGTCTTCAGTTACAGGACAAGAGAATCAGCTTGTATCTCAATGCCGCAAGATACGCAATCAACATTGAAGAGAATAATCTCTCTCTTGACCAAATCAAAAACACGGTAATTGATATAAGCAAGAAATTGACTGACCACATCCGTTGGGGCGATGTGACAAGAATCGGATTTCGGACGACATGGCTGCACAAGGTTGATGATTTTAGTGAATTGGTACAGAAGAGTAAAGAAATCCTTTTTACATCAAATAAGCTAGTTGAAAGGGCGATGGATGTTGCAATGCCACTGACGTTTAACAATAATGGTGACCGAATAGATTATAATTACGGACCGATGAAAAAAGGGGAACTAGCCAAATTCGGGTTTGAATTTCCACTTGACACTCCGGATTACTTTGTATATATTGACGTAGATTACAATCGGGCACCAAATCAATCCATATCCTCAGCGTATTTAAGGGATTTTCTGAAAGTTGCCTCAAATTATTCTTCCGATATAGTCTCTGAAACAATTACCTTGTTGGGGGTCTAACAAATGTCAAGCACTGCCACGGTAGCCAACTTAAACACTCACGATCCATTCAAGATGTTTATAGGTACAACTGCTAATAAAGCATATTCCAACGAATATTGCCTTGAGGCTAATCTTGCCATAAGAGAAACCATTTTTGTGCAAGGAGCTTCTTATGTTCGGTATAGAATTTCATCTTTACTGTTTTCATCTTTCGCATTAAGTATCGGATTCATAGACACCATTTTATTTTTTTCCAAAGGTACATATTTTCTGCATCCCTCATTTGACCTGCTTTTGCTTGTGGGTGGATTTTTCCTATTGCTCACAACCCTTCTTGCCATCAAGGGTAAGTAAGACACTGTGAGAGAGTTCTTAAGATTTCTCCAGCAGATACTACAAAGGTTACTCAAAAAAGAGCTCCGGTCGCCACCCGGAAAAGTAAATCTAATCGGAGGTATTCTTGCGGTTGCTCTTTTGTTTGCATTAATGATTCACGATTTAGTGACCGAGCTGCTCAACGCATTCCTTTCTTGTCTTGAAAGACCATTGTTACCAGAATTGGGTGGGGGATTCATTGTCGGAGGAATTGCATTCATTCTTGTTTATTTCTTTCTTTCAGTTATGGTCATAAGAAGGAATGATTAGTAGTCATAGGCTTAATCACCTTATGCCGCCATATTCTCTTCGTTTCTCCATCCTAAGAATTCACCCCACTTCCAAAGCTGCCTTTAGATATCAGATCCGATTGTAGGGCTTGCTCTTAGCGTTTGATGATTCCGCAGAAGGTTGTAATGAAAGAGATGCAATCCTAATGCCGCTTCAAGATATTCAAACTGACCCACTACGACAATTTCCTTGCTCTTGAAATTCTCCCAAAAACGTTCTATATTCCTGCACCCCATTTAAGGAGTCAATCATGACACATCATACCCTGAGCCCGTGGCTGAAAATCCAGTTTCTGTGCGTTCTCCTCTTCCTGTGTAGCGGTCTTCTCTTCCCCCGGCAGAAAGTGGCGCCGAAGTTTCGACAGGCAGGGAATTCTGTTGTTATACAGAATGCCCGCTTTCAGTTTCTGACACCAACTCTTGTACGAATGGAGTATTCTCCATCCGGCCGCTTCACCGACGCGCCGACCGCCATTGTCGTGAAACGTGACTGGAAGAAAATCAAAATCAAGGCCACTTCTTGAGAGGGATGGCTCGTGGCAACTGGGGGCAATCTCACGGTTCGCTATTTTCAGAATTCCGGAAAGTTTACGAAAGAGAATCTTCACATCTCATGGAGCGATGTCCGGGGAGATCATTCCTGGTCGCCGGGCGATTCGGACCTCAATAATCTTGGCGGAATCAGTTCGTCACTCGACGGTGCCAGCAGGAAAGCTCTCCCAAAATTCCGCCCCGGAATTCTGAGTCGAAACGGGTATTTCATTCTCGACGACAGCCGGACGCCGGTGTGGGACAAGGACTCTGCGTGGATTGTTCCGCGGCCGGAAAAGGAAAGTCAGGATTTGTACTGTTTTGTCTACGGTTGGGACTATCGTCATGCCTTGAAGGAATACGGCGAGCTTTGCGGAAATATTCCCATGATTCCCCGGTACACGCTCGGCGCATGGATCACCGATTTGAATTACGAGTATCTGCCGGGAACGGAAGTGGTGGACAAGTATCGCTTTTCGGAAGATGACCTCAAAAAGACCGTCGAGCGATTTCGTGAGGCGGACATTCCGCTCGATATTTTTGTCCTCGATTTTGCCTGGCATAACTACGGTTGGAAGGGGGGATACGACTGGAGTCCGATCTTCTCAAATCCCAAAAAGTTTCTTGAATGGGCGCACGGCATGGGCATGAAGATCACGGTGAATGACCATCCGGGTTACGGGAAGGAAAGCGTGCTGGCCGAGGAAGACAGCCATGCGGCTGAAGTGCGAAAGCAGTTGAACATGCCTCTTCCGCCTCCGCCGACGTTCTTCGTCGACATCGCGAAGGACTGGCAATTCCGGACCGACCCCAACGACACGGGGATGCAAAGCAAATGGTCTGCCAGGGAGTTTAACGACAGCAGCTGGAAAACCCTTCAGGGCGGAGTGCTGTGGGAAGACCAGGGCTTTCCCGATTATGATGGGTTCGCCTGGTACCGCAAATGGGTGGATATCCCGAAAGAAATTCCGCGCCAGCTGCTGTTGGTATTTGGCGGAGTCGATGATGAGTATGACCTCTTCATCAACGGCGAAAAAGTTGCCCACCATGGTTCTCGGCCCGGCAACAGTGTGTATAGCACCACAACGTATACCGATATTTCTTCATCCGTGAAACCGGGAGAGAAGAATCTGATTGCCGTTCGCGTGAATGACTGGGGCGGCGGCGGCGGGCTTGTCCGTCTCCCCGTTGCCCTTTCCGACCGGCAGCCGGCGGAGGGCATCAGGTTCAATCTGGCGGACAAACACAACGCGGAAGTCTTCATGAACGCCGTCCACAACCCGGTCATCGATCAAGGCGTGGATTTCTGGTGGATAGACGGCGGCAGCGGCAGTTGCGATATGGCCGGACTTAACAGTCAGTTGTGGACGAACAGGGTTTTTTATGATTACACCGAAAAGCACACCGGCGTGCGGGCCTTTCAGTTCAGCCGGTACGGAGGATGGGGAAATCATCGTTACCCATCGCTCTTCACGGGTGATACTTATTCGGATTGGGAAGTTCTTGGCGCGCAGGTTCCCTACACCTCGACGGCCGGCAACGTCCTGATGCCGTATGTTACGCACGACATCGGAGGTTTTCTGGGAGAGCATGTGAGTTACGACCTCTATGCCCGATGGGTGGAGTTTGGGGCGTTCAGCCCCTTCCTGCGCATGCACAGCGCATTTGAGAATCCGAAGGACGGCAATCTCCGCATGCCGTGGATGTACGGTGAACAAGGTATGAATCTGGCGAGGAAATACTTTCAACTTCGTTGCAATCTCATTCCGTATATCTATACGTATTGCAGGGTGGCCCATGATTCCTGCCTTCCGCTGGTTCGTCCGCTGTACCTGGAATATCCGGGGCTCGAAAAAGCGTACGCATATCCGGGCGAATATTTCTTCGGTGACGAACTTCTCGTTGCGCCGGTGACCGACTCGACCACCGAAAAAGACATCTACCTGCCCCCCGGCGACTGGGTCAATTTGTTCACCGACAAAACGTACAAGGGAGACAACGTCATCCATGACAATTTTCCGGTGGAGGACATTCCGGTGTTCGTCAGAGCCGGGTCGGTGATTCCGAAACAGTCCAATCAGGCATACTCGGATCAAAAACCTCTCGACACATTGGTCATCGATGTGTACGGTTCCGGCTCTCACACGTTCAATCTGTATGAAGATGACGGACGGACTCTGGATTACCGGACTGGGAAGAGCGCGTGGACATCGATTTCTGTCTCCACACTGCGGTCCGGAGAATCGCAGATCGTTGTCGGCCAGACAGTTGGTGCGTTCAAAGGACAGGTTACTCGACGGGCGTATACATTCGTCCTTCACGCAGTACCGGAGCCTCATTCCATGAAACTGAACGGACGCTCCCTGGGCGCAGAAAAAAAGGCAGGAGGTTGCTGGTCATGGGATCAGGAAAGGAATGTGGCAACAATCTCCGTCGACGCGCTCTCCATCAAGCGTCCGGTGAGGTTGAGCTGGGAATGATGTCCGCCGCGCGGGGATCGATGTTCCAATAGATCGTCGTTGCCTGTTTGACTCTGTATTGTTTTGTTTTTACATTCTAAACAGTAAGATATTCGTTCTCAAAGCGGGCATGCATGCGCTTTTACCGAAGGCGTTCTCCAGGGATGGCCGCTGGGCCTTCTGGATATGACCTGATAGCCGAACGAATTATTTCGCTCCCTACCAAGCCGATGTGATGTTCGCATATGCCGGCGAAGCCGTGCGCCGCGAGGCCATCACACGCTGCCGTGTTCTTTTCCACATTCTCTGTTCTCGTACACCGATCTCTATTGATTCCGGCGCTTAGTAAATGATTCCATAACCGGAATGCTGCCGGCACGAGAATAGAAATCTCATCCCCGCCTTCCCAAAGCACAGCTTTAGTGCGGCGGGCTCGCCTAAGTCCCGTTCGTCGGGACATCGGCGAGCGGGCAGGATAGCCTTCCCCTAAGAGGGGAAGGGACGATGATCGCTGCAAAAGAGAATTGTTCAGATGTTGCGATTTAAGATTTGCTTAATAGTTCGATATCTAGATTTGGGATTTTTAACAAAGAATTATGATTGCACTTAATATCACTGAATGGCCATGATATCTCAATTCTCGAAATCCCTCATTTCTTCACAGTTGCTCGTTTTTTCCATCGCACTCCTGTCGGCATTGGCCGCCGGATGTTCTTCGACGACGAAGGTGCAATCGGTCAGGGCGAACGAGCACATCGAAATCGGCTGGACGCCGCGGACGGTGTTTCAATCGCCTGCGTATGCGTGGTTCGACGCCGGCTACAGTGTCTATCAACCGCAGAAGGAGTATGTCGACCGTCTTACGCGAATGAAAGACAGCATCGACATCGTTGTGGTCTACGGCACATGGTGCAGCGACAGTCAGCGCGAATTGCCGCGCTTTTTTAAAATAGCGGATATGGTCGGGCTTCCCGCTGACCGCGTCAAACTGATTGCGGTCGACAGGACGAAGCAATTGCCGGCGGGCGTGTCCCAGGAATACGGCATCACGCTGGTCCCGACATTCATCGTGAAATACCGCGGAGTCGAAATTGGCAGGATTATCGAATCAGCAAAGACTACGCTCGAACAGGATTTGACGGAGCTGCTGGCGCCGCTTTTTCAGTGATCGTGCTTTTAACCCTCACCTTGTCATTTCGTGACATCCCTCTCCCGCAAGCGGGAGAGGGAATGAGGGTGAGGGTTTCGTAGCAGTTTTTATATGCCATATCCTCATCATATTATCGGCGTTGCACGGCAACTCCGGAAGAATGCAACGGCGACCGAGAAGCTATTGTGGGAACAATTGCGTGACCGGCGTCTCGCTGGACTCAAATTCGCCGGGCAACACCCATTTGGCCGCTATGTTGCTGATTTCTACTGCGCCGAGCTGAAATTGGTAATTGAGATCGAAGGCGGAGTCCATAACATACCGATGCAAAAAGAATATGATCGGCTTCGAATTGCCGAATTGGAATCTCGGGGGTTGGGCGTTCTCCGGATCTCAAATGAGGAAGTGTTGGACGGGATGAAGAAGTTGTTGAATGGAATTCTCGATCGAAGAGCGAAACGATAATGACGTGATGCAGTCATTAACCCTCACCCTGTCACTCCGTGACATCCCTCTCCCGCAAGCGGGAGAGGGAGCGAGGGTGAGGGTTCCGAAGCACCGCGATGTTGAGGGGTTAATAACTCTAACGAAGAGTGAAATATGAAAAAGCTCAATCTTGTACTTCTGCTTGTTGCGTGCCTCACGGCCGGTGCTCGCAGTCCACAGACTAACAATAACGACCGGCAGCCCGCAGTCGCTGGTCAGTTCTATCCCACATCGAAACAAGAATTACAGAGAACGCTGGAAGATCTTTTCGCGAAGGCGCTTCCCTCAAAAAACATCAAGAATGTCGTCGCAATCATCGCCCCTCATGCCGGATATGTTTATTCCGGCGTGGTTGCGGCTTCGAGCTTTAACCAGATCGATCCGGCGAAGGAGTATGAGAACATATTCGTTCTTGGCCCGAGCCATCATGTCGGGTTCGAGGGAGCTTCGATCTATACGGAGGGCAACTTCATAACGCCGCTCGGACCCGTCAAGGTCAACACAGAACTCGGCAAACAGCTTGTCAGCAAATATCCTTTCTTCAGCTCGCGCACCGATGCCCATGCTGCCGAACACAGCGTCGAGGTTCAGATTCCGTTCCTGCAATTCAAAATGAAAAAGAGTTTTCAGATCGTGCCCATCGTTCTCGGCGTGCCGGAACCGGAAATGATGCGAAAGATCGCCGGGGCGCTCCGTCCGTATCTCACGCCGAAAAATCTATTTGTAATCAGCACGGATTTCTCCCACTATCCGGGCTATGAAGACGCCAACAAAGTGGACAAAATCACCGCCGATGCTGTCCTTTCCAATTCAGCAGAGAATTTGATAAAAACATACACCTCAAATGATAACAGCGGTATCAGCGGTCTGGTGACGAGCATGTGCGGGTATGCGGATGTGCTCACGCTGCTCTACATGACGGAAAACAATCCCAATTTCTCCTACAATCTTATCCAGTACAGAAACGCGGGCGATTCGGAGGCGGGCGACAAGACCCGCGTCGTGGGGTACTGCGCGATCACGATTTCTCTGAAGGCAAAGAAGGAAGCTTCGGGTTTCAATCTCGACGCCAAAGAGAGGAAGGAACTTCTCTCAATTGCACGGAGGACAATTGAGCAAATTGTGGCCAAACACACGGTACCCGACCTGGATACGTCGAAATTGTTTCCGGGTCTGAAGACCAACTCGGGGGCGTTCGTTACAATCAACAAGAACGGCAATCTACGAGGATGCATCGGCCGGTTCGATGCAGATGAGCCGCTCTACAAGGTCGTTCAACAAATGGCGGTTGCAGCCTCGACGGAAGACTACCGGTTTCCGCCGGTGGAACAGAATGAGCTGCATCAGCTGGAAATCGAGATCTCCGTGCTCACACCGATGAGGAAAATCAATTCGATCGATGAGATACAGATGGGAAAACACGGGATCTACATCAAGAAAGGAATGCGTTCCGGAACGTTCCTGCCGCAGGTTGCGAAAGAAACGGGCTGGTCGAAGGAGGAATTCCTCGGTCATTGCGCCCAGGACAAAGCCGGAATCGGCTGGGACGGTTGGAAAGATGCAGATATCTATGTGTATGAAGCGTACGTCTTCGGTGAAAACGAATAACTTGAAGAGTATGCCGCTCTGATTCAAACGGTTGTCAGTATTCGGCATGATGTGCAAAAGAAAAACGATGACATAGTTTCCGCGGGAGGGCCGGTCAAAATCTCCCGGGAAGTTGTGCTCTCCACGGCTGCTCTGGGCATAACCTCCATCGTCACGCAGATCATCCTCCTTCGGGAATTCCTGTCCATCTTCTATGGGAATGAACTTGTTATCGGTATCATTCTCGCCGATTGGATGGTCCTGACCGGAGCGGGATCTTTTGTCGGAAAGTATGCTGACAGGGTGAAAGGTAAAACGACCTTCCTCATCATTTCCCTTTGCCTCATGGCAATCCTTCCATCCGTTACCGTATTTCTTCTCCGGTACCTGAGGAATATCGTTTTTGCCATCGGCGGCATGGTGGGGATTTTTCAAATACTCTACAGCTCATTTCTTCTGTTGATCCCGTATTGTCTTTTGACGGGATTTCTTTTCACGTTCCTCGCACACACGGTATCGGAGGGACGTCAATCGAACCTCATCCCTGTCATCTATTCGCTCGAGGCGGTGGGAAGCATCATCGGCGGCCTGCTCTTTAACCTGGTGATGATGTATTTCCTCAAGACATTTCAAAGCCTGTTTCTCTTAATGCTTTTCGACCTTGCCGTTGCCTTTATCCTCTCGTTGAAATACGGGAATCTTCTGTCGGAGCTGGGAGTTGCGTTTCTTCTCGTCCTCTGCTGTGTGACGGCAGTTTCGTTCGACTTCGACAAACTGTCGAAAGGGTTCCTTTTCAAAGATCAGGACATTCTCTATTATAAGGACACACCGTACGGAAATCTGACGATCACAAAACAGGGGGATCAGCATAACTTTTACGAGAACAATGTGCTCCTGTTCTCGACGAATGATGTCGTCCAGAATGAGGAAGCCGTCCATTACGCGATGCTCCAGCATCCGCATCCCAAGAGTGTGCTGTTGATTTCCGGCGGAATTACCGGTACGACATCAGAAATTCTGAAGTACAACGTCGACAGGATTGATTATGTCGAGTTGAACCCCTGGATTCTGGAAATCGGGAGAAATTATACCGGGGCGTTGGCCGACCGGAGAATCCGGGCTGTCAATGAGGATGCAAGGCTGTACGTCAAAGAGACTGCAGAGCATTACGACGTTGCTCTGATCAATGTCCCCGATCCGGGCACGACGCAAATTAACCGGTTTTTTACCGTTGAGTTCCTTCACATGCTGAAGTCGAAGCTGAATGACGGAGCGGTTGTTTCGTTTGGCCTCCTGTCGGCCGAAGAATATGTAAGTGACAAGGCCCGTCAGATCAACTCTGTCATGGTGAACACGCTCAGAACGGAATTCCGAAACATTCTCGTTGTCCCCGGGATGAAGAATTACTACCTCGCTTCCGACAGCGCGCTCGATATCCACATATCGCGATTGGTCGAACAACGCAAAATCGATAATACGTATGTCAATCAATACTATCTCGACGACCGGGTCCTGCAGCAGAGAAGCGACTATATCGCAAACGGCTTGTCGGTGAACGCGCCTTTGAATACGGATTTTACTCCTGTTTCCTACTACCAGCAGGTGCAATACTGGCTGAGTTATTTCAAGTTCAGTCCCTGGATTTGGGGAGCGCTCTGCGCCGTTGTGCTTGCCGTCGTCGGCGCCAGGCTCAACCCGATAACCTTCGGAGTATTTACAGGAGGTTTCGCGGCATCGTCGAGCGAAGTTCTGCTGCTGATCGGTTTTCAGATACTGTATGGATATGTGTACCAGATTATCGGACTCATCGTCACGGTGTTCATGGCGGGACTCGCGCTCGGGTCGTTCTACGTTCACAAGAGATCGGAAAAGAGCGGAATTTCCGGTTACATCCGTGTTCAATTTGGTATCGGGATTTCATCTGCCCTTTTGCCGGTGGTGCTTATTATCTTGCAACGCGTTACGATGAGCGCTTTCTTGATTCATGTGGTATTCTTTTTGCTCACATTCATCATAGCTGCATTGATTGGCATAGAGTTTGCAGTTGCTTCAAAACTGCAGCGGGGCAAGACTGCGTCGGTTGCGGCGGAATTATACGGGGTTGACCTTGTCGGCTCGGCGATCGGTGCCTTAGCCGTGACGGCATACTTAATACCGGTGCTCGGAGTTATCAAGGTGGGTTTGCTGGTTGCCCTGCTGAGCTTCGCGAGTGGAGTTGTCACGCTGGTTAACCGAAAGAAATATCTTCCGATGGCAGCATGAGAAGGTGATAGGTGGAGATGGATCGTTCATATTATTCTGTGTTGCACCCTACCCCGCCAAACTTGAGGATGTCCAAAAAATCCCGAGTCATGCTGACATTTCCCGCGGAGCGGGATGGCGCTGGGGGCGCTAACTTCAGATCAGCATCTAAACGTAGCTGCGGAAGGCTTGGTTCAGATCCTGACCAGAAGCATGTCAGGACGACGCTTCGCGTCGGATTCCGAACAATCCCGTCCCGCGGGAGCGGGACGGGGCGGAATGACGGGTTGGCTCAATTTTGGACGGCCTCGATTCAAGAGGGATTTGAGTGAACGACACGACTTCGAATTCAGGGACCCAAAAAATAGATGGATGAACTTACGAAAGGATAGAATATGTCCGATACGGTGGAATTAAAAGCGATCACGAAGCGGCAATTCATCACGTATTGTCTGTGGGGCGCGGGGGGATGCATCCTCGGGCTGAACCGGCTCGAATCATTCGCTCATACGATCGGCAACCACGTGAGCGCGGGGCCTTCACCCGATGAGCCGTGGAAGTGGAGCAAAGAAGCGTTGTTCTATACAAGCACGGCCAATGGGGTTCAATGTCAGAAATGTCCGCACGGATGTTTGCTCGGTGTCAATGAAGCAGGATTCTGCCGGAACAGGGTCAATTACAACGGCAAGCTGTATTCCATCGCCTATGGCAATCCGTGTGCCGTCCATATCGACCCCATCGAAAAAAAACCGTTGTTCCATTTCCTGCCATCGACGAGGGCATTCTCGATCGCAGCCGCGGGCTGCAACTTGCGATGCCTGAACTGCCAGAACTGGGAGATTTCTCAATTTAGCCCCAAGGAAACCACCAATGCCGATCTGATGCCGGACAAGGTTGTGGAGCAATGTGTGAGCAATGGCTGTGAATCCGTCGCGTATACATACTCGGAGCCGAATACATTTTATGAGTACGCGTATGATACGGCTGTACTCGCGCGGGCGAAGGGCATAAAAAATGTATGGAAGTCGGCCGGGTATATCAATGAAATTCCCCTCCGGAAATTATGCAAGGTTATCGACGCGGCAAATATCGACCTGAAGGGTTTTGACAATGATATCTATATGAAACTCAACGGTGTGAGACTCGAGCCGGTTTTGAGAACGTTGAAAGTCTTTAAGGAAGAAAAGGTGTGGCTTGAAATAACAAATCTCGTTGTGCCGAGCTGGTCGGATAATCTCGATTCGATCAAGAAAATGTGCGATTGGCTGGTAGCGAATGGATTATCCGAATGCCCGCTGCACTTCAGCCGGTTTACGCCGCTGTACAAGCTGAACCAGCTTCCGGAGACTCCCGTTTCGACCCTGGAAAAGGCACATGAGATCGCCGTGATTGCCGGCGTGCATTATGTCTACATCGGCAATGTCCCCGGGCACTCAGCCGAGAACACCTACTGCTACAAATGCGGCAAGATGATCATCGAACGGAAGGGATTCACCATTCTTTCTAATGACATCGTGAAGAATAAGTGTAAATTCTGCGGTGAGAAAATTCCCGGGATCTGGAGTTGATGGGATAATACCTAGGCTGTGCATGAAAGAAGGTATCCCGCATATCTTGTGTGGGAGCGCCGGTACGGTGAATGTGTTGCCAGTAAGATTGGCATTCCGATCCAACGAACAAGCAAACTAACTAACCAACCAACTAACTAACCAACCAACTGATCTTTATTGGAGAAAGACAATGAAACGACACTCGGGTTTTCTCATCCAGATTCTGCTCATGACGATTCTTTCGCTCGGACTGAATGCGCAGGACCTGAAACCAATTGCACTTCCGAAGCCGGATACATCGGGCGGAAAACCGCTGATGGAAGCTTTAAAGCTCCGCCGGTCGACGCGATCGTTCGGATCGGAGAAGCTGTCGACACAGCAAATCTCTAATTTACTCTGGGCGGCTTTCGGGATCAACCGTCCCGACGGCCATCGCACCGCACCCTCGGCGATGAACTGGCAGGAAATCGACATTTACGTCGCCATGGAAGATGGTCTCTATCTGTACGATGCGAAGGCACATGTGCTCAAGCCGATTCTCAAGGATGACCTCCGCGAGAAGACCGGCACCCAGGCTTATGTGAAAGACGCCTTCATGAATCTCGTCTATGTCGCCGATTTGTCGAAGACGAAACGTGCATCGCAGGATGACCAGAGTCTGTATACCGGTGCAGACTGCGGCTTCGTGGCGCAAAACGTCTACCTTTATTGTGCATCGGAAGGACTTGCTGCGGTCGTGCGCGGTTCAATCGACAGACCCGTTCTTTCAAAAGCGATGAACCTTCGGGCTGACCAAAAAATCATCCTCGCACAGACTGTGGGTTACCCGAAGAAATAATATCTTCATCCCAAATGAACGTAATGCCATTTTTGCATTCTTGAGCTCTCTGCCGGCACACGAATTCCCTCTCCTCTCAGGAGAGGGGTAGGGTGAGGTCTCAAACGGCGACTCAAGGGTCGACGGTGGACGGCACGACTCAAACTGACTGCACTATCCGGGTTGGTAATCCAATTGGGAATTAGTTACAATGGAACACATGATAGTTCCCTTTATAACGACCTAAGATGGCGGAAAATCTGAAATCGCTTGGAATATGCGTTGGCGCATCAACCCTCAAGGTTGTCGAGCTTGATGGGGAGAGAACCATTGTCCGCTCGATTGTGCAAAAACACGAATGCGACCCGCGCAAGGTCTTGAAGGATACTCTGCGGTCATTGAACCTTGAGGATTATTCATCCGTGACGTTGACCGGCAGGAAGTTGAAAGACCTTGTCAACCTGCCTGTGATTACGGAGGTTGAAGCCGCCGAGCATGCCATCAAGCATATTCTGAGGGACAGCAAAGAACCATTCAATGCCTTGATCAGCCTCGGGGGCGAAAATTTCATTGTCTATGAATTGGATGACCGGAGGAACATTGTCAACGTTCACACCGGCAATAAATGCGCTTCCGGAACCGGCGAGTTTTTCCTGCAGCAAATCCGGAGAATGAATGTCGGAGTCGAAGAGGCAATCAGGCAGGCGCAGGGCTCAACTCCTTACTATGTCTCGGGGAGATGCTCTGTGTTCTGCAAGAGCGATTGCACGCATGCTCTCAACAAAGGAGTGCCCATCGGGACCATTTGCGCCGGTCTGGGAAACATGATCGCGGAAAAAGTTCTGGAGCTGCTGAAGTCGTTTCAGAAAAAGAATATCCTTGTCGTCGGAGGCGTCACGAAAAATACGTACGTCATGGATAAGCTCAAAGAAAGCGTGGAGAACCTTGTCGTTCCCCGGGAAGCGGACATATTCGAAGCTCTCGGTGCGGCAATCCATGCCCTTGAGAACCGGCGGAAGCCCGGCGCGAAAATCTTCATCGATGAAAAGAAAAGCTCATTCGGTCAATTGCCCGCACTGGCCGATGCGGGCTGTCTTGTAGAATTCAAAGAGCAGAAAAAAGCGATGGCAGAGACCGGGGACGAATGCATCCTGGGCCTCGACGTTGGCTCCACGACAACGAAAGCAGTCCTACTCAGGACGAAAGATGACGCGACCGTTGCATCCGTGTATCTGCGAACGAACGGCGACCCCGTTCGGGCGTCGCGCGAATGTTACAGAGAGATCGACCGGCAGCTTCACGGTATGGATGTGAGCATCATCGGACTGGGAGTCACGGGCTCGGGAAGACAGATTGCGGGTTTGCATGCACTGACGGATGGGATCGTCAACGAGATTATCGCACATGCCACCGGCGCGACGTTCTTCGACAAAGAAGTCGACACGATCATCGAGATCGGCGGCCAGGATGCCAAGTACACGTACCTCGTCAACGGTGTGCCATGCGATTACGCGATGAATGAAGCATGTTCGGCGGGCACGGGTTCTTTTCTTGAGGAGGCGTCGAAGGAAAGTCTGGACATTGACTATCACGAGATCGGTGACCTCGCACTTCAAGCCGCCTCTCCGCCGAATTTCAACGACCAGTGCGCCGCGTTCATCAGCAGCGATATCAAGAACGCATCCCATGAAGGAATCGGCAGAGAAAATATTGTTGCAGGGCTGGTCTATTCCATCTGCATGAATTACAATAACAGAGTGAAAGGGTCGCGAAAGATCGGGGAGAAAATTTTCATGCAGGGTGGGGTTTGTTACAACCGGGCCGTTCCCCTGGCGATGGCGACGCTACTCGGGAAAAAGATTGTCGTGCCTCCGGACCCCGGTTTGATCGGGGCATTCGGAGCCGCGCTGGAACTAAAAGACAAAATTGGAAAAGGGACGATTGTCAAAACGAGCTTCTCTCTCTCAGAACTTGTTGGAAGGCAGGTGGAGTACGGCGAGAGTTTTGCCTGTCCGGGAACCAGCGAAAGATGCGACCTCGGGTGTGCCATCAATCTTGTCCGGATAAACGGAAGAAGCTATCCGTTCGGCGGAATCTGCAACAAGTACTATAATACGCTTCGCCATCTTTCCATCGACCCCGGACCTCTGGATGTTGTAGCGAAGAGGCAAGAATTGGTCTTCCGGAGGAATGGGCAGATTACAGGGAAGACCATTGGCCTTTCCAAATCCTTCTACACCAACATGATGCACCCTCTCTACTATAATTTCTTTTCGCAACTGGGTATGAGGGTGGTGCTGGGTGAAAGCGCGGATCCCGACGGCGTACGGATGTCTGCCTCTTCATTCTGCTTCCCCGGAGAAGTGGCGCACGGCATGTTCATGAACCTTCTCAAGAAGAAACCGGATTACATCTTCCTTCCGCAGGTGGATGAACTTCACGTCGAGGGCAGTACCGCAGAAGGAAAAGGTCACCAGTGCACATGCATTCTGGCGCAGAGTGAGCCGTATTATCTTCGCAGCGCCTTCAGGGAAATCGAGCCGAAGCTGATCTCCCCCGTGCTGGATTTTTCCAATGGGGTGGATCCTCTTGAGGACCAATTTGTAAATATCGCGAAAGAAGTCGGCGAAGACGCTAACAAAGCAAGGGCGGCCTTTGCGTACGCATCCGAAAAACAGCGCCAGTTCTCCTCGAAGAAGAAGGAACTCGGAGACCGTGCCCTGGAAGAACTTGAAAAGGATAGGTCAAAGATAGGCGTCGTGGTCTTTGGCAGGGCATACAACGCCTTTGCCGATGAGACCAACCTCGGCATTCCGAGAAAATTCGCTTCAAGGGGCGTGGTTGTCATTCCCTTTGATTGCCTGCGGTACGGCTCGGAAGAATCCATTGAGAATCTGAATTGGGCGACGGGGCAGGAGATCGTCAAGGCTGCCCGGATTGTGAAACGGCATCCGCAGCTCTTCGGGACCTACATCACGAATTTCAGCTGCGGCCCTGATTCATTCCTGGTCGGGTACTTCCGGGACATCATGAAAACCAAACCATCCTTGACGCTCGAGCTGGATTCTCACACTGCCGATGCTGGGATCAATACGCGCATTGAGGCCTTCCTCGACATCATCCAGCGGTACCGGTCATTGCAAAGAGAGGACGGCGAGGAGAAGTCGTTCAGCCCCGCCGGGCTGAAATCCTCCGGCGGTGAATATAAATTCGTCGCCAGCGATGGAAGAGAATATTCAGTGAGGGATAAGAGAGTGAAGATGGTGATCCCTTCGATGGGCACGATTTCGACCGAACTCGCGTCGGCGGCCTTCCGTGGAATTGGATTCAATGCGGAAGCAGACTCCGCTCCCGATTTTCGTACCCTCATGCTGGGGAGAGCGAACACGTCATGCAAAGAATGCCTGCCGCTGATTCTTACCACCGCCTCGCTGCTTGAATCCATTAAGAAAAGAAAATCCCCGGAGGAAATGCTGCTCTATTTCATGCCGACAGCTCACGGGAATTGCAGGTTTTCTCAATACTATGTCTTCCAGAAGAGACTCATAGAGAAGCAACGGGTGGAAAATGTCGCACTCTTGACGTTGACTGCCGAAAATAATTATGCGGGACTGGGGAACTCCGACCAGATAAAAATCCTCAAGTCCCTCGTTGTCGCCGATGCCCTGGACGATATCCGGAACGCGTTGCTCGTCCTGGCGCTCGACCGGGGAAAAGCGGATGAGATATTCGCGGCGCAGAAGCGGAAAATAAGAGAATGCTTCGAGCAGGGTGCAGGAAAGTTATATGGAATTCTAACGGAAGTCTCACGCGAGCTTGGCAGGATAGAAATCAAGTATCCCTTGTCGAAGGCAAAAAAGGTCTTGCTGGCCGGAGAAATATATGTGAGGAAGGATGAATTCTGCTCGCAGGAAGTCATCTTGAGACTGGCAAAAAGGGATATCGTCACCAGGAGGTCATCAATTCTCGAATGGCTTTACTACGTCGACCACTGTGTGATAAATGAGCCTGGTCATAAGTTCACGCTGGGAGAATGGACAGAGATGTCCGTGCGGTCGTTGCTGCATCACCGCGTTGAGCGAAAGGTCAAGTCTATTTTCGCGTCCAGCGGACTCTGTGATCCCGTAATGATCGATATGGAGAAGATCATTACTACCGGCAGCCGGTTCATCAATCCTGCCATGACGGGAGAAGCTATTGTCGTCATCGGGACGTTCTTCCATGAGATGGTGAAGGATGTTGACGGTATGATTTCCATCGGGCCGTTTGCCTGCATGCCGACGAGAGTTATTGAAGCCATCCTTGGCCGCGAGTCGAAAGTTGTGGGCAATAAACGACTTGATTCGGTGGAAAATATTCATAACCTGAGAAAATTCCATACGTTGCCTTTTCTTTCAATCGAAGCGGATGGAAATCCATTCCCGCAAATTGTGGAAGCCAGGATTGAGGCGTTCGCGCTACAGGTGGAGAGACTCTCAGGCGCGCTCCGAAACGAGGGCAACGATAAGAAAATCTAACCACGAAGACACAAAGACACAGAAGCGCAAGAATGGCCACTGCCATTTCACTTTGCGACCTTTGCGATTTTTTCTCTGCGTCCTTTGCGTTAAAGCTTTTTTAACCGCTTTGATTCCTTCAGCGGAATTCCATATTTTGGTATCGGTTTTACGAAGTTGTGGGTAGTAAGTCAATTTCATAACCGGATGCCTTGCCAGACCTCACCTATAATCCTCTCCTAAAAGGAGAGGATGTTGTGGCCTCCAATCTGCCAACGCGTCCCTTCCCCTCTTAGGGGAAGGTTAGGATGGGGTCTCCGGGTGGCATGATATAAATTGTTTCGCTACCATGTTCAAGATATCTGAGTCAGATTTATTTCTCCGTTACTTTGAAAACATAGACGAGCATGAACATTCAGGAACTTGATCGCATTTTCAAACCCCAGCGTATCGCACTCATCGGTGTAACATCCAATCCTCTCAGTGTCGGCGGAAAAGTACTGAGCAATCTGGTTGGCGGCGGCTTTCAGGGCGTTGTGTATCCCGTCAACCCGTCGTTCGAAGCCGTACTCGGAATACAATGCTATCCGGATATCAGGAGCCTGCCAAGGAAACCGGATCTCGGCGTCATCTGCGCTCCCGCCCCGCAGGTTCCGGAAATTGTCCGTCAATGCGGAGAAGCGGGCATCCTCGGAGTCATCATCATTTCATCCGGCTTCAGGGAGACGGGCGCCGAAGGTCTCGCTCTTGAGGAGCAGGTCAGGGCACAACTGAAGAAATTCGAAGGCATGAGAATTCTTGGGCCGAATTGCCTGGGATTTGTATCGCCGTTGCAGAATCTCAACGTCAGCTTTGCGCCCAGCATGCCGAAAGAAGGCAGCATTGCGTTCGTCTCGCAGTCCGGAGCGCTGTGTTCCTCAGTTCTGGACTGGGCGCTCGAGGAGAAGGTTGGGTTTTCCTACTTCGTCTCGATCGGAAATACGCTCGAACGTCGATTTCGGGGATCTCATCGATTACTTCGGCGAAGATGAAAAAACGAAGTCGATCATTCTCTACATCGAATCGATCGCGGACGCGCGAAAATTCATGTCGGCTGCCCGGGCCTTTGCGCGCACGAAGCCAATCATTGCATACAAAGCAGGGAGATTCCCGGAGTCGGCCGAGGCGGCGGCATCGCACACCGGAGCGATGGCTTCAGAGGACGCAGTATACGAAGCGGCATTCAAGCGCGTCGGGATGGCGCGGGTTATGAACATCGGCGAGATCTTCGACTGCGCCGACCTGATTGGAAGAAAGAAAATTCCTGTCGGACCGCGCCTCGGGATTGTCACGAATGCCGGCGGTCCCGGCGTTATGGCGACGGATTCGCTCATCGCCGCGAACGGAGTTCTCGCCCCGCTCTCCGGCGAGAGCATGACCGGCCTCAACGAAAATCTCCCGCCGGCCTGGTCGCACAGAAATCCCGTCGATGTGCTGGGCGACGCCCGGTCCAAGCGCATCGCGAAAGCAGTCGAGATCCTTCTGAAGGATTCCGGCGTTGATGCTGTCCTGGTCATCCTCACACCTCAGGCTATGACGAATCCAACGTCGACGGCCAAGGCTGTCGGCCAGCTTGCCGCCTCCACAACCAAGCCGATCCTTGCCGCATGGTTGGGCGGGAAGAGCATGCGAGAGGGAGTTCAAGTCCTGAATGAATTTGGTATCGCGACGTACGCGACTCCGGAACAGGCCATTCGTGCTTTCATGACGCTGGTGGAATATTCCCGCAACCTTGAGAGTCTTTATGAGACTCCGAAGGACATTCCGGTTCAATTCCCACTGGACCGGAAAAAAATCCGCTTCCAGTTTGACCAGATCGCCGCCAAACAGGGACCGGTTCTTTCGGAAAGCGCTTCGAAAACGCTGTTGGGAGCATACGGCATTCCGTGCACCCATCCCCGCGAGGCGGCAAAACCGGAAGAGGCAGTGAAGATCGCGAAAGAAATCGGCTACCCCGTCGTGCTTAAGATTCTCTCTCCCGACATCACCCACAAGACCGATGTGGGGGGCGTGGCGCTTGACCTCCAGGACGAATCCAGGGTGCGTGACGCGTTCAAGCGGATCACCGCAAGCGCGCGTGAGAGAATGCCCAACGCTCATATCGACGGCGTCACCGTGCAACAGATGGCGAGCCCTCGTGACGCTGTTGAGCTCGATTCTGGGAACGAAAAAGGATCCCATTTTCGGGACCGTTCTCATGGTCGGCTCGGGAGGAGTCGCCGCCGAGCTCTTCGGAGACCGCGTCCTCGGCTTTCCGCCGTTGAACGAACGACTCTGCCGGCGCATGCTCGAATCGCTCAAGGTGTGGCCGCTCCTCCAGGGCTACCGGGGCAAGCCTCCGGCAAATGTTGAAAAATTGATCGAAGTCTTGATACGCCTCTCATACCTTGTTGCGGATTATCCCGAGATCGGAGAGCTGGATGTTAATCCACTCCTTGTCAATCCATCGGATGCCGTTGCGCTTGACGCGCGCATCGTTCTCGACCGGGAAGTCATCTCCCGGCCCATCAAGCCATACTCTCACCTCGCGCTGCGACCCTATCCTGAAGAGTTCGTGCGTGAAACTACGCTCGCGGACACCCCGCTGATCTTCCGGCCCATAAAGCCGGAGGATGAACCGATGTGGTTTGAGCTTCTGGAAAGCTGCTCGAAGGAATCGCTCTATACGCGCTTCCGCGCATTCATCAATTGGAAGACGCACCAGGTGGCGTCGCACTTCTGTTTCATCGATTATGAACGTGAAATTGCCATCGTCGCCGAGGTTGTGGAAAAGGGGATTCGAAAACTCCTCGGCGTCGGGCGGCTCATTGCCGAGGCGGATCTTCAGACTGTCGAGTACGCCATCCTGGTCACCGACGCATGGCAAAACAAAGGGCTGGGAAGCGTGCTGACGCGCTATTGCGTGGACATTGCCCGGGAATGGGGAATGAAGAAAGTGATTGCACACACAAACTCCGATAATCCAAGAATGGTATCGGTGTTCCGAAAGCTCGGCTTCGAGATCATTCTGGATGAGGGCGGATCGGATGTAACCGCCGTACTTGTACTCGCGTAGTGCCTCCTGGGCGTTCCCGCGCGAAGAGCGGGAGAGGCGAAGGATTCGGCGGAATCTGGTGTCCTGTCTCGGGAATAAATCGATCAAGTCCTACGGCTCTTGACCCTCACCTCTTTCCCCTCTCCCATTGGGAGAGGGGAATCGAAGGGGTGAGGGTATTAAGGGACCTGAAGATCCAAGGACTTCTCAATACTAATTGACTGATAAAATCCCAGTTCGGGGATAATGGTCTGCTAGCCACTCGAAAAAATCCGGCATAATACTCACAATCTCAGATCTGTCATGAGTTCAAAACGCGTAACAGGTATCGGGGGATTTTTTTTAAGTGCAAGGATCCCGGCAACATCCGCCGGTGGTACGAACGGCATCTGGGATTGAGTACAAAAAGGTAGCCGGCAAAGCTCGAACGTATTGAACCGGATTTTAACCCTCACCCTCGGTCCCTCTCCCACTCCGTCTGAGTCGGATGGAAAGGAATGTCTGGGTTGATTTGCTTCTTGCGATGTCATTGTGATTCAGGTTTCATATTCGCAGCTTAACCCTCACCCTATAATCCCTCTCCCACCAGTGGGAGAGGGATGTCACGTCCGATGGACCCCTTCGGGGAAGTGACACGGAGAGGGTTCCTGAGCAAAGCGTCATCCTGACATGCCTTTGGTCAGGATCTGAAATTGGCCGGTTTTGTTTAATTGCTGACCAGCGTGTCACCGAGCCTGGGAATGGCGGGAATCCTGATTGGCTCACGGGCTTCTCGAGCTCCCAATTGTATTTCCCTACCTTAATTAGTATCTTTTCCTCGCATGGTATCCGGTTTCAAGATTCTCGAACATCCCGCCGATGTCGGCATTGAAGCATCTGCTGCTTCGCTGAAAGAAGCGTTTGAGCACGCGGCCACGGGCCTGATGTCCATCATTCTTGACCTATCGCTGGTGGAGGTTCAAGAGTCGAAGATCATAAAGCTGCGGGCAAACGACGCTGAACAACTTCTCGTGCGATGGCTCTCGGAGATCCTGTACTTGTTCGATGGCAAAGGTTTTGTCCCAAAGGAATTTTCCGTATCCTCCCTGTCACCTACATCCCTAACGGCCCTTATTCGCGGGGAGCAGTTTTCCGCCACGATGCACCGCACAAAATTGGACGTGAAAGCTGTGACCTACCATCAGGTGATGGTCCGGGAAGATAGTAACGGGGCGTATGTAAGAGTATTTTTTGATATTTAGTTGACGGTTAGGTGGTTGACAGTCAATTGGTTGACAGTCAATTGGTTGGCAGTTAATTGGTTGACAGTTGAATAGTTGGGGGATGTGGGTTTAATTCGTTTTCAAAAAACTACAACAGGGAGGATTGTTATGAAGATAATGCGTTTTGAGGATATTGAAAGTTGGAAAGAAGGAAGGGATCTCACAAAGCTTCTTTATCGCGTCACGGGGAAAGGGAAATTCAAAACTGATTTCGGTCTGAAGGACCAAATCTGTCGTGCCAGTGTATCAGTGATTTCCAATATTGCGGAAGGATTTGAATCACACACGAGTGCCGAATTTGTTCGCTTCCTGGTATACTCTCGAAGATCGGCATCGGAAGTCAAAAGTCAGCTTTACGTTGCACTCGATAACGGGTATATTACGACTGAGGAATTTGAAGTACTCTATGGAAAGGCAACACTCGTATCCAAGCTTATCAACGGTTTCATAAAATATCTGAAGGCAAACCCGTCACGGAACTGACAACCGTCAACTTCGAACTGTCAACCGTCAACCTAGAACCAATCCGATGTTAAAAAAACTGGATGACTACCGTTACGTAATCCCTGCATCGTACAAGAATGGCATGCTCATCGAGGGACTTATCTATGCCAATGATGAAATGATCGGGCACATTGAGAAGGATCTGACCATGGAGCAGGTTGCGAATGTGGCAACGCTTCCCGGGTTTGTTGGCCGGTCGCTCGCCATGCCCGATGCGCATCAGGGTTACGGTTTTTGCATCGGCGGTGTGGCGGCTGCCGACGTGGAGAAGGGCGTCGTCTCGGCCGGAGGTGTCGGGTTTGACATTAACTGCGGAGTACGCCTTCTCTCGTCCCCGTTCATGGAAAAGGATGTGCGGCCGAAACTCGAGCAGCTTCTCAATCAACTGTTCCGGGACGTTCCATGTGGTACGGGCCGTACCGGCCTGCTTGAAGTGAATAAATCCCAATTGGACAACGTCCTGGCCGACGGCGCTCAGTGGGCCGTGCACAACGGATACGGCAACGAAGCGGATATCGCCCATATCGAAGACTACGGAAAAATCCCGAACGCGGATCCGTCGCTTGTAAGTGCCCGGGCCAAAAACCGGGGACATAACCAGCTCGGTACGCTCGGTTCCGGGAATCATTTCTTGGAAATTCAGGTTGTCAACGAAATCTTCGACCCCGAAACGGCCGCGAAATTCGGGCTTCACCTTGACCAGATTGTCGTTCTCGTGCACAGCGGTTCGCGCGGACTCGGCCATCAAGTCTGCACCGATTATCTTGATGTGATGCAGGATGCCATGAAAAAATACGGTATCTCCGTGATCGACCGCCAGCTCGCCTGCGTTCCAATCCGGTCGAAAGAAGGACGGGAGTATCTGGCGGCGATGGCGGCGGCGGCGAACTTCGCATTTGCCAACCGGCAGATGATCACACACTGGACGCGGGAAGCATTCAACAGGATACTCGGCAGCGGAGATCTGAGAATGGTGTACGACATCTGCCATAATATTGCAAAGCACGAGGAACATGCCCTTGGCGGCGGGAATAAACACGTGCTCGTTCACCGGAAAGGGGCAACGCGAGCGTTTCCAAAAAATCATCCTTCTCTTCCGGAAGAGCTGCGCGATGTCGGCCAGCCCGTCCTCATCCCGGGAAGCATGGGAACGTGCTCGTACGTGCTGGTCGGAACCGAGCAAGCGATGAAGGAGACCTTCGGCTCATCGTGCCATGGCGCGGGGCGTTCAATGAGCAGAACACAGGCGAGGAAGGAAACAACTTCTGAACAATTGTTGAAAGGATTAAAGGAAAAGGGGATTCTCGTGAGAGGCCAATCCCGGTCGGGCCTGACGGAAGAAAAACCGGATGCCTACAAAGACGTCAACCAGGTTGTCGAAGTCGTTCACGGCGCGGGCATTGCAAGAAAGGTCGCAAAACTTATCCCGATCGCAGTTATGAAAGGGTGATCGTAAGTCTCCATGTCCATTCTAACCCCATCACAACAAGACGCCGTCAGATTCGACCGTCATCTCGCCGTAACCGCGAACGCAGGTTCGGGCAAAACGACGGTGCTCGTCCAGCGGTTCGTCGATATTCTGCTGCAGACGGATACGCGCATCAATGAGATTATCGCAATCACATTTACGGAAAAAGCTGCCAGCGAGCTTAGGAAACGAATCTCCGGCCTGATCGGCGAGAAGATTCGGGACCTCGAAAACCATCCCTCTTCCGGCGGGAAAAGTCCGGATGCCAAAGCGCCGGCAATGCTTCGCCGGCTCGAACATCTCCGCGACCAGCTTGCATCCGCGAACATCGGCACGATCCATTCATTCTGCGCCAGGCTTCTGCGGGAATATCCGGTGGAAGCCCCGCCGAAACGGAATCGACGCCGCGTTCACGGTTATTGAGGACCTCGACAAGGATCTCATGATCAGAGAATCACTGCGGGAAACTCTGGAAGCGCTTCTGACGGTCGAAGGGGATTCACATTCGCGCGAAGATGTACGGTACGCGCTGCGGATGCTGGGAAAAATCGCCGTCGAGAGCTATCTCGGGACGTTTTTCCGAAAGAGGGAAGAAATTGAACGCCTCCTCCTTGAAGGCACTGTGGATGGCGACAATACAACGGAGAGATGGAAGGGGGAAATCGAATCATGGCTTATACTCCAGCTTGAAAACAACTCATGGCGGGAGTGCGTCCAACGGTTGACCGCTCTCGCAACGGGGAAAAGTGCCCGGGATGTGAAAGACCTCGTGCTCAAATGGAGCAATCGTCTTTCACCGCAAGAAAAAATCTCCCTCTTCAAAGATATCACGGGGTTGGTACTGACGAAGGAAGGAACTCTCAGGAAAACCTTCATCGGTTCCAGGACGGAACACGATACTTATGTCTCGGATGAGGGAAGTCTCTCTCAGCTCTATTCATCGTTGAGCGATGTCGTGCAGGCCTGCACCGATGTCGGGTCTGTCGAGGCCCATAAAACATTGCTCCGGCTGACACGCATATTGCTGAGCGTCTACCGGAAGGCGATTGCGGTCTACGAACAAAAGAAACTCGAGCAAGGTAAACTCGATTTTGAAGACCTGCAACTGAAAGCGCTGCAGCTGTTACGCTCGGAAGAAATCAGAATCAAGGTTGCGGCAAGCTACAAGTACATCATGGTCGACGAGTACCAGGACACGAACCGCCTGCAGGATGAAATTTTGCGGTTCCTGCTTTCCGAATTCAAAACAGGCAACCTCTTCATCGTCGGCGATGCGAAACAATCTATTTATGGATTCAGGCACGCCGCGGTGGAAGTGTTTGAGAGAACGAAGAACGATCTGAAGCTTGCGGGCGGCAACGCGGGGGCCGGTCACATCATACTGGCAGAGAGTTTTCGTCTGTTGATGAACGTCGTAGATTTTGTCAATAGAGTCTTCGCGCGCACGATGTCGGCCGGGGCGTCTCCGTTCGAGGTAGGTTATGGCGAGTTGGTTAACGGCAGAGCATGTCCCGGAGAAGGGAACGTTGAATTGCTTCTTGTCCCGGACCGCGATGACGATGGTGAGGATGCCGGGGAGATGGGCGGCGGCGGAAGGGATTCCATAGCGGAAGAGTGCGAGTTGATCGCGCGGCGCATTCTTCACCTTGCGGCAAGCAAATACATCGTCTACGAATCCGGTACCCGATTGGGGAAGGCAGTGGAGATTCCGCGCCCCTTTGAATTCCGGGATGCTGCGATTTTGCTTCGCAGCCGGACGCATGTTGGCCGGCTGGAACGCGCGATGGAGTCCGGCGGCGTGCCGTACGTCATTTCGAGCGGTATTGGTTTCTACCAGACGCAGGAGATCCTCGATTTCTTTAACTTCTTCAAGTTCCTTCTGGACACGGGCGACGATGTCGCTCTCGCCGGCATACTGCGCTCACCTTTCTTCGCGATTTCCGATGCGGAGTTGTTTGAGATATCTTTGTTGAAGAAAGCCGCGAGCTTCTGGGAAAAGACCCGGCAGTACGTCGGGAGCGGTCATCCAACTCCTCAACTCCGTTACGCCGTCGGGGTAGTCGAAGAGACTCTCCATCTTGCAAATCGTGTCCCGATACCGAACCTCGTATACCGAATTCTTCGGCGGACGGGCTGGCATGGAGCCGTTGCGGGGCTTGCGTTCGGCGACCAGCGGAGAGCAAACATCGAAAAGCTGCTCCGGTTTGCACGCGAGTTTGAGCAAAGGGGTCTCACGAACCTTTTCGATTTCGTCGAACGCCTTCAGAGACTCGTCGAGGAAGAGGAGCGGGAAGGCCAGGCGAGCGTCGACCAGGGCGAAAATGCGGTGAGGATTATGACGATTCATTCGGCGAAAGGACTGGAATTCCCGGTGGTATTTGTGCCGTTCGCCCACAAGAAATTTCAGTACGATAAAGAACTCTTTTTGGATTCGTCCCTCGGAGCGGCGTTCAAGGTCAGGGCTGAAGATAATCTGGATGAGACCGTCGAGCCGCCGCTGTATACTCATTTGAAACGACAATCCCGATTGAAGACCGAGGCGGAAGAGAAAAGAATATTCTACGTGGCGTGTACGCGGGCGCGCGATATGCTGGTGATCTCGGGCCAACTGACTGCCGGTTCCAGGTATTCATCGTATATGAAATGGACTCTCGATGGACTCGGGCTCGATGCCGCGAATATTGTTCCCGGCCGGGTGACGCTCCCAGCAACAAAGATACGTCTTCTCGTGCGCGACGGATCGAACTTTGTTCCAGGGGAGAATCAACATGCTCTGCCGGTCGACATCGTGACGGCGAAGGATCAGATTCCGGCGCCGGGCGCTCGTTCCCAGCTCTCACGACGAAACGAAAAAATGGATACACTGCTCATCGCTCCTCTGCAAGGACAGACGAGGGGCGAATTCTTTTCGGCAACACAGATTAAAACGTTCCTCGAATGCCCGGCAAAATACTACCTCAAATACGTTCTTGGACTGCCGGAAAAATCGGGCAATGCCTATCCCTTCGATGAAAATGAAGAAGCGAATGACAGGATTCTCGGGGAACTCGAAGGCTCGCTCACTCATTCGGTCCTGCAGGGCCTGGTACATCCGGACACGACGGAGGATGATGTGCGCGCACGAACCAGGCAATTGGTCCGGTCGACAGGGGGTATTGAAGAATCACAACGGGAGAAAATTGTCGATGCCATCGTTCACAACGTCTGGAGCTTCAGACAGTCGGAGTTTGGTTCCAGGCTGCTTGCATCGGCGGAAGTGAAAACGGAATTTTCCATCAGCACAGTTTTTGGAGACGACTTTCTAACCGGCACCATCGACAGACTGTACAAGGACGGCAGCGGGCGCTGGTGTATTGTCGATTACAAAACCGACAGAGTGACCGCGGCGACGATAAGCGATAAGGCCGCGTCCTACAAACCGCAATTGGCATTCTATGCCCTCCTCGTCAAGAGATTATTCGGTCAGGAGTCAATTCCATCTTCATTGGTTTTCCTGAGACTCCCGGATAAACCAATTCACTATGCTTTTTCTTCGCGCGAACTGGATGATTTCCATAAAGAAGTGGGGCGGGTGATCGAAAGGATCAGAGCTCGTGATTACTCACAAAATCCCGATGTGTGCCCGAACTGTTCCTTCGAGGTGAACGGAAAGTGTTTGCTCCCCCATTCCTCCCAGGCCGTGGATTAGGGAGATGTAGAGTCCGGTTCGAAACCGGACAACCCCAGCCTGGTTAATTTTCGATAAGGCCCGATTGCGAACCTGTCCGCTGTCTTTTGGGCGGATCGGACTTTACGAAGCAAATTCCACCTTTCTCATATTCCAGCCGGTTCTCCGGAATTTCAGCCATTATCGGGAACAATGAGGGATTGGAGGAGCTCTTCCTTTGTGGATAAGTTGTTGAAATCTAATGATTTTCGGACATTCAAGCCCTTATTACCACCTACCGACTGTGGAAAACTCATTCGACCAAAACCTTGCTATTAGCCCCTTCATCTCAAGTTTTTCTTAAGATAGTTCTTGCATCTTATTGAAAAATTAGTTATGCTTCAACCGTCCAGGCTTTCTAGTCTCCCAATCATTGTTTTTTCGAAATCAGAGGGATCGCAAATCTGCACAACATTCGTTAGGAATTCTCAATGAACGCCCTAAATAAATACGAGGAAATACTCGAGGCAATTTCCGGGGGCTTCTTCGCTCTCGACAAGGATTACCGGTTCACGTATTGGAATCATGCCGCGGAGGAGGGAACCAGGCTGAAGCGGGAAGAAGTTCTGGGGAAAAATGTATTCGAAATCTTTCCGAATGCGCGCAACGCGGAGCTTGGCGAGCGGTATCGCCTGGCGATGGAACGGAAAGAATTTCAGAGCATCGAAACGGCGTACCGTGATGAGCGCTTTGAGGCGTGGTATGATGTCCGGATGTATCCGACGGAGAGCGGCATCTCGGTCCTTTTCCAGGATATTACGGAGAAGAAACGCCAGCAGCGGCAGAAAGAAATGCTGATGGAGGTTTCCCTTGCGATCAATGTGGCACAGCATCTTGACGAGTTGTGCCTGAATGCGGGCGAGCGGATCGCTCAATTTATGGAAATTCCCGCGAAGTTCGTGTGCATCTACCAATTCGACCCGCGCTCGTCCCTCTTACATCTCATGGCCCCGTCATTCCTCGACGTTTCGGTAAATCCCGAGATCGAGCATCAAATCGTCCATCAACAATCGACGACGATCGCGGTTCAGACCGCGTTGACGAAACGGGTCATTGTGACCGACGAGCTGGCCCGGAGCTCCATAGCGGCGTATTTCCTGGCCGAAGTCGAGCAGTTGAAGCTGAAGAGTTTGATCTCCATCCCTTTGCTCGTCCAGAACGAATTGCAGGGTGTGCTGGAAGTGCTTTCACAGAAAGTGGAGAAATATGCCCAGGAAGACATGAACATGCTTTCCATTATCTCCAACGAGCTTGCGATCGGCATGAGCCGGAAGCGGTTAATGGACGAGGTGACGGTAAAGAACATCGAGCTGGAAAACGAGAAGAAGAAAGCCGATGATGCAAATGAAATGCTCAAGCGATTTCTTGCAACATTCAGTCATGAATTGAGGGCGCCATTGAATGCGATCGTCGGTTTTTCGGAGATTCTGACGGCCGACATGGACCTGCTTCCGCGTGAGAAGGTGCGCGATTTCATGAAGAATATCAATGTAAGCGGCAAACATCTCCAGAACCTCATCAACGACATTCTCGACCTGTCGAAGATCGAGGCGGGGAAAATGGAACTGCATGTTGAAGCGTATCCGGTATCCTACTTCACGGAAAGTGTATCGCGTGTCTTGCAGGCAGCTCTGCAGCAAAAGAACATCAAACTCGTTGCGAATGTCTCGCCGGATGTCGAACATCTCGTTGTCGACCAGACCCGCTTCAAGCAAATTCTCGTCAATCTGGTTTCGAATGCCATCAAGTACAGCAATATCGGCGGGAACATCTGGATCGACATCGGACGGGTCAACAACGAAATTGAAGTGCGCGTGCGCGACGAAGGAATGGGCATCAAGCCCGAAGAACTGCCCAAGCTCTTCAACGCCTTTCAGCAGGCATCCAACGCATCCGCCGTGGAGGAGGGAACAGGCCTCGGGCTGGTCATCACGAAAAGACTGGTCGAGATCCACGGTGGACAGATTTGGGTGGAGAGCGAGTGGGGAGTGGGAACGACTTTTCGCTTCCGTATTCCGATGGTGGTGGCCGGCGAAGTTGTGGATTCCGCCGAGCAGCTGCTCCGGATCGCGAGCGTCCAGCCGGCGGTTTTGCCCAACGGTGAAAAACCCATTGCGCTCATCATCGAAGACAATCCGCAGGCGAGCCAGCTTCTTCAAACGTATCTCCAGGATGCCGGGTACCGGGCCGAAGTGGCGAGGGACGGCATGGAAGGGTTGGAGAAAGCCAAACAGCTCAAGCCGGCCCTCATCACGCTCGATATGATTATGCCGGTCAAGGACGGCTGGCAGGTTTTGAAGGAGCTCAAACGGCATCCGATTTGCAAAAACATTCCCATCATCATCGTGTCGATTACGGATGAAAAGAAGCTGGGGTTCAGCATGGGCGCGGTTGATTACTTCGTGAAGCCGGTGAATCGGGAGGAATTCCACAACGCGCTGAAGCGCATTCCCGTCAACACCAGCAAGCCGTCGCATGTGCCGAAAGTGTTGATCATCGACGACGACAAGACTGCGTCCGAGCTCATCGAAGTCATCCTGGAAGCAGAGGGCTACAACGTGGTCAGGACCCTCCATGGCAGGGAAGGTATTCAGCTCGCGATATCGGAGGAACCGGATTTGATCATTCTCGACCTCATCATGCCCGACATCTCGGGGTTCAACGTTGCGTACCAGCTCAAGCAGGAATCCAGAACGCGCAGTATTCCCATCATCGTTCTCACGTCGATGGATGTCGACCAGGAAACGAGAGAACAGATGGAAGGATTTGTTACCGGGGTTATGAGCAAATCGCGTTTCACGAAGAATGACCTGCTCCGGGAAATCAACACGATCGAAAAAATGAGATAACCCCTGCTCAGTTTCTCTTTGCGACCTTTGCGTTAAAGCTTTTAACCGCAAAGTTAGGATGTCAGCGTCCCGGCGACTTGATTTTTTCCGGAAGAATTGTTTCCTTAGCCAATACGTCATTCCCGTCCCGAAGGGATCCCCTTGGGACATGTTTTAGGCGGGAATCCAGTCGTAGACGCGAATAAGAGCACTGGAGGATGACGGACTTTTTCAAGGGTCGTTTCAATTTCAAGAAAGATCAAGAATGAAGAATATGCATTTCGCGATTACCCTCCTGATTGTCCTTAGCTCCGGAATTCTCATCGGGCAGGACAAGGATACGACGAAGCCAAAGCACAGTAAGAAGGCAAAGACGATGATCGTCTCGTTCAAGAAGGATGTTGCACCGATCATCAAAAAATACTGCATGTTGTGTCATGCGGAAGAGCAAATGAACCCAAGCGGATTCGATATGGATAACTACGCAGACATTTTGAAGGGCGGAAAGCACGGCCCCGCGATTGCCGCCGGCAACCCGGATTCGAGCCTCATCGTGAAGAAGATCAGTCTAACGCCGCCGTTCGGCGACCCGATGCCGATGAAGCGTAAGACGGCATTTCCCGCCGACACACTAAAAATCATCAGAGAATGGATCAAACAGGGCGCCAAGAATAATTGAAATAGTTGTGGAGGCTGTCCAAAAAGTCTTTTGTCTTGTCATGTTGATCCCGTCGCAGTTTTTCATGCGACGGGAGAAACACCACAAACAGAAGTAGCTGTCATTCTGAACGCAACGAAGTGGAGTGAAGAATCTCATCCTTGTAATGTCAGATCCTTCGCGGAGTTTATCCTGAGCGCTAGCGAAGGGCTCAGGATGACAATTCCTTTTTCTTGCTTTGTGGACAGCCACTAACGATCGCACCGAAAACGCAACGGGCAAGCCTCAATGGCTTGCCCGTTCAATTCATAGGTTTGAAACTTATCAGCTCGTTGATGCCGCCCTAGGTGAGCTTCGACCGCAGGAATTCCCGGTTCAATCGGGCGATGTGCGACACGGAGATCTTTTTCGGACACTCCGCCTCGCAAGCGTACGTATTCGAGCAGTTGCCGAATCCTTCCTTGTCCATCTGGTCCACCATCCGTTGAACGCGAACCTTCCGCTCTGCGTTGCCCTGCGGAAGCAATGCGAACTGGGAAACCTTTGCGCTGACAAACAGCATGGCAGAGGAATTCCTGCATGCCGCAACACAGGCGCCGCACCCGATGCACGCCGCCGCATCCATCGCTTCTTCCGCGTTCGCCTTCGGGATCGGGATCGAGCTTGCTTCCGGAGCACAGCCGGTATCGACCGATACGTAACCTCCGGCCTGGATAATCCGTTCGAAAGCGGTCCGGTCGACGACGAGGTCCTTGATAACCGGGAATGCTTTTGAGCGCCAGGGCTCGACGATAATCCTCTCGCCGTCGCTGAAATGCCGCATGCGAAGCTCGCAGGTTGTCACGCCGCGCTGGGGTCCGTGTGCGCGTCCGTTGATGTACAAACCGCAGCTGCCGCAAATACCTTCACGGCAATCGTGGTCGAAGGCGATGATATCCTCGCCTTTGAGTGCAAGTTCACGATTGACTGCATCGAGCATTTCCAGGAATGACATATCCGGCGAAATATTCGATGCTTTGTATTCGCCAAACGATCCTTTGGATGTTCTGTCGTGCTGCCGCCAGATTTTCAGTGTCAGGTTCATAAATCTTTTCAAATTAAAAATTCAAAATTAAAAAATGTTTTCGCGCTTCATTGTTAAGGAAAATCTTACCCTGTCAATCCCCAATCCTCAATCCCCAATCCTCAATCACTTGTAGCTTCTTGTTGACGGTTTAGCGTATTCGAACGTCAACGGTTCCTTATGCAATTCCCACCCTTTGCCTTTGTACTCCCAGGCCGCAACGTAAGAGAATTTTTCATCGTTCCGTTTGGCTTCACCGTCTTCTGTTTGGTATTCTTCGCGCAGGTGTCCGCCGCACGATTCCTCGCGATGGAGAGCGTCGGTGACCATCAATTGCGCCAGGTCAAAATAATCGGCGGCCCGCATCGCTTTTTCAAGCTCCGGGTTGAAGTTGTTCGCGGTTCCCGGAACTCGGACATCCCGCCAGAACTCCTCCCGCACCTGCGGGATGAGGTCGAGGGCCTTTTTCAGGTCTGCGTCGTTTCGAGCCATTCCGCAGTTTTCCCACATGATCCTTCCGAGCCGTTTGTGCACATCGTCCACCGTTTGCTTGCCCTTGATGGAAAGGAGTCTGTCGATTGTCTCCTGGATGCCCTTTGCGGATTCCCTGAACGCGGGGGCGTCGGTTTTCACCGGCGGGAATTTTGTCGAAGCGAGATAGTCGCCGATGGTGTAGGGAATGATGAAATAGCCGTCGGCGAGTCCTTGCATGAGCGCGCTCGCGCCGAGGCGGTTCGCCCCGTGGTCCGAGAAGTTCGCTTCGCCGAGCACATAGAGTCCCGGGATGGTGCTCATCAGATTGTAATCGACCCACAGGCCGCCCATCGTGTAATGGACCGCGGGATAGATCCGCATCGGCGTCTCGTAACCGTTTTCGTTGGTGATCTCATGGTACATATCGAACAGATTGCCGTACTTTTCCTCGACCCAGGGTTTGCCGTTGCGCTTGATCGTGTCGGCAAAATCAAGATAGACCGCCAATCCGGTCGTGCCGACACCGTGGCCTTTGTCGCACATTTCTTTCGCGCGGCGGGAGGCGATGTCACGCGGGGCAAGATTGCCGAACGAAGGGTACAATCTTTCCAGGTAGTAATCCCGTTCTTCTTCGGGGATTTCGCGGGGATTGCGCTTGTCTCCTGCTTTCTTCGGGACCCAGATGCGTCCGTCGTTGCGGAGGCTTTCGCTCATGAGCGTCAGTTTCGACTGGTAATCGCTCGACAGCGGGATGCATGTCGGATGGATTTGCGTGAAGCACGGATTTCCGAAGAATGCGCCTTTTTTGTGCGCTTTCCAGATTGCCGTGGCATTGGAATATTTCGCCATTGTCGCCAGGTAGAAAGTATTGCCGTAACCGCCGGTGGCGAGGATCACTGCATCGGCGACGTACGATTCAAGCGCACCCGTCTCCAGGTTGCGGGCAACAATTCCCCGTGCCTGGCCTTCGATAAGGACGAGGTCAAGCATCTCCCGGCGAGGGTAGAACGTTACTTTTCCGGTCTTGATCTGCCGCGAGAGGGCGCTGTAGGCGCCGAGGAGAAGCTGTTGGCCGGTTTGACCGCGCGCGTAGAATGTCCGCGATACCTGCGCTCCGCCGAAGGATCGATTATCCAGCAATCCTCCGTATTCGCGCGCGAACGGCACTCCCTGCGCGACGCACTGGTCGATAATGTTACCGCTCACCTGGGCAAGGCGGTAGACGTTTGCTTCCCTGGCGCGGTAGTCTCCGCCCTTCACGGTGTCGTAGAACAATCGCCAGACGCTGTCGCCGTCGTTCTTGTAATTTTTCGGCGCGTTGATGCCGCCCTGGGCCGCGATGCTGTGGGCCCGGCGCGGCGATTCATGGTAGCAGAGGGAAATGACATTGTATCCCAGTTCCGCGAGAGAGGCGGCGGCAGAAGCGCCCGCCAGACCGGTGCCGACGACGATGATCGTGTACTTGCGCTTGTTCGCGGCGTTGACGAGTTTTATGTTGAAACGATGATTGTCCCATTTCTGCTGGATGGGACCCTCGGGTATTTTAGAATTAAGCGTCATTGTGAAATTCCAATTCGTTCAAGGATGCAGGAGAAAATAAAGCGGCAATGAAGCAAAGCCGAGAGGAATCAACAGCCAGACAATTACGCCGATCCATTCGATGAAGGGCGCGTAGGTTTTGTCCCGAAGACCGAGTGTCTGGAATGCCGACTGAAAACCGTGCTTGAGGTGAAATCCAAGGAGAAACATCCCGATAAGATAGAGGATGCCGTAGACCGGGTCCGAAAAAGTCGAGCGTACGACTTCAAACATTGAGAAATGTTCCCCCGCCTCGTAGCGTGACGTGAACCAGAACTGCCGCATATGGATCACGAGGAAAATGAACACAATACTCCCGCTCAGGAACATCGTCCGGGACGTGAGCGCGCTCGTTTCGCCTTTCTTCTGCAACTCATACGCGTTGCCGCGCGCCATCCGGTTGAGGAACCATGTATACCCGCCGGTGAAGATGTGGAGAAGGAAGATCAGGAACAGCGCAATCTCGATGATGCGGATGATGAGGACTTGCGGAAGGATTTCTGCATAGGTATCGAACGCCTGCCCGCCATCATTCCGGAGAAGGAGAAGATTGCCGAAAAGATGAATCACCAGATACGAGACGAGGAAGAACCCCGTAAGCGCGACGATGACCTTCTTCCCGACGGAGGAGTTATAAAATTGCACAAGTGCTCGCATTGTTCAATGATATAAATCGTTAAGGAATAGTTGATGGAAAATGTAGGAAAAGAAAGGGAAAGATGCAATTGGGTTCTCCCCAGGTACCGGGTCGGTTTCGATTGCAGGGAAAACGAAGTCCCCTCCTTGGAGGGGTGTCGACGAAGTCGACGGGGTGGGTAACTATGGATGACACTTCCTACCCTCGCCCGGCCACCTTCCAAACGGGAAGTGGGCCACCTGTTACCAGATAGCCCCGCTCGACTAATTGCCGCAGTGCTCCGAGAAGCACCGTAATGGAAGCTAAGGAAACGCGGATAGAAGAACAATAAAGCGAGAGGCATTTAATGAACTGGCAGGATGTGAGTCGGACCGTATCAGTTTTCGTTGTTGTGTTCTTTGTAAGCGACGAAAAGGCGCTTGGGCCAATAACGTTGGCAAAATTCGAGGTAGTGCCGGTCCTTAAAAATATCGACATATTCTGCATATCCATAGACAAAGACAGCAACCTTTGCGCTATCGAGAATTTGCAGCCAGTTGTTAGATCTGGGATTCACTCCAAGATATGTTGGATTGATTTTGACCCTTTGATTTGGCCCGACCAGCATATCGCTTATCGTGTCAGATGAGCTTCGATGGATAGCTTGTCTGATTGCAAGAATCTCTTTGTCGTAAATCCAAAGGCTTGTATCACATCTTGCTAACCCTCTGACGTGTTGGGCCGGAGTTTTCCAAGAATTGATGAACCAAATATCGACCTGCCATTTATCGTTTCTAGGTCTCGGCGTATCCATAACAATCGCATCAACCGTAACATATGCTCGATTGTCAATTCTCATACTGCTGTCAGCCAAGGCAAGAGCGTTGCGATTATAAGTCGAAGCGCTATCAATAGAGCGATTGGCACTCTCTATTGCTTTGCTGCTGTAATAGGCGGAAGTATCAATAGCATCTCTGGAGGCTTTTACCTGTTGTTTAGTTTGCCCAAAAAGAAACAGAGCGACGATTATGGCAATCGTTGTCAAAACCAATTCCAAGATCTTAGCATTGTCAATAATTCTCTGAGTAAATATCAAACCACCAATCACTGATTTTCATTTTTGGCTTAGTTCGTTATGTGCGATTGGTACCTTCAGAGTATTCTTTTTAGATCGGCTTATCTTCCGGGTTCTTTCAGTTGTGCCGCTTCAAGATATTAAAATTAATCCACGATGACAATTCATGATCCCGAGAACCATCCTATCACCATCCGGCGATTGAGCTGCCTTTGAGTGAAGGATGTGTGGACAGCGACCCGATAAATTTGGCAAGGAACTTTTGTGCCTCACCGGTGACGAATATGCTGTCGTGGGCGGAAACTTTTATCTGTACGCAAGCCCCGTTCCCGGTCTTGATAATTTTCAGCATGAGGTTTACCGGGGCATCGAATGTGAGCATTGGTTTCTTTGCGGTGATGATGCCGCTTTCCCGCGAAACTTCCTTGATTGTAAGCCCCATGCTCTCAATCGTCTCCTGGCATGCCTGTGCAAGCATGGCCGGGTCGATTTTAAATTCTAATGTTTGTTCGGATTGTGATTCTAGTATTGACATGGTTTGACACCCATCTCTTTGACTTTTTGTATTTCTCTAACTTCTCCAATAAAACCAGCGCGAAATCTTGGGCCTAAGTCGCACCTGCTGTGTACAAACTCAACTCTCTCGTCTTCAAAATCAATATGGATAGAATCCCACCAACCCGCCATTCATCTGATGCTGGGGGTCGATGGTGCGGCGTGTTTTGTGAAGTTGTTTCTTGCCAAGTTTAGATCCACGCTAATTCTTTGACAGTCATTTCGCTTTCAACATTTCCTGTATGTAATGTTGCCTTCGGTTCAAAAAGCAGGTTAAACACTATTTCTCCATTAGTATGTGGTCTATGTTCTACGCCTTTAGGAACAATCAAAATTTCACCTTCTTTAACTTTAACAGTTCTTCCATCCCTGAAGTCCATTAATAGTGTCCCTTTGAATACCATAAAAAGCTCGTCCTCATTTTCGTGACTATGCCATACAAAGTTGTCTTTAAGTTTGCAAAGTTTTACAAATTGTCCATTCAATTCTCCAATGATATGAGGAGTCCACTGTTTTTCAAACAATGAAAATTTGTCCATTATGTTGATTGATTGAATTTCTTGCATGGTCAATAGTATTTGAGTTCCGTCAATTTGTTTATTGTTTTAGTGTCACTTTGCAATGACCGCTAAGGTCTCGCCGCAACACACATTATTCTTGCACATCCCCTCATACACCAATCGCCCAGTGAACAACAGCATTGAACGAGCTTTTACTGAGCCTTGACATTTCCAGCGTCGTTGTTACCACTGTTATGCGCCGTGCGACCCGCTAGTTATGTCACATAGATTTTTCCGAGCCTGAAGTTGATGATTCGCTCAACCACTCAAACATATCTTCAAACGTCGTGAACGCCCGCACATTGAGTCCCTGATTGTGAGCACACAGCGAGAAGAATTCTGCATGGTCGAAATGTTCAACCGGACACAGGACTAAAATCTTTGCCCTAAATGATTTCGACGTGCCCGCGTGTATTATTCGAGCAAGATATGCTGCAACATCCCAGATATCGAAAACTGATAAGTGGCTTTCGACACCACGGGTGTCAATAAGAAGATCGTAATCCGAGAATCTCCCACTGACAGAGGCCGCCTCCGAAAGGCCTTGCTTCGAGGTCTCTAGATCCAGGCTTCCTTGTGGGGCTAGCCTGAGGAAGTCTCGCATTCTTATGATTCTCAAATTGGTTGGCATAATCATTCTCCTTCTGTGTCTAATCCCTGATGTCGCATGGCGCATAACGTCCCGCAAAACCCACGCAACCCTTCTGCGAATCTATTCATTTTCTAATCGTCAGTGAGCAAAACTATTGAGTGAGGCTTCTCATGACTGCGACAATTCCAACTTCGTGTTTTTGAATGTTTTGTGCATCGCAGCCCACGATCTCATACGACGGTCATGTGTAATGTGATAAGCCACTTGCCACCGACCTTCTTCACGACAAGTAAGTTTCGTCCGAGGGCTTTCTGTCCATTATTCGTGGCCTCGTACTTACACAGAAGGGTTGCAAGATCACAGGACAATTGAATCGAGAGAATAGAAACGGAATCGATATGACCGCCGCTCTTGATTCCCTTTTGAAAGTTTGCAATAACACGATCACGTCCGTATGCGACAAGACCCTGGACATGAGAAGAAATGTATTCGGCGTCTGGAGTGTACAATCCTGTAAGTGTTGTGGAATCGTTGTTATTGTAAGCCCGCATCCAGATCTGAGCGAGTTCATTGAAATGTTCCGCAACTCTGTCCGTGGAGTCCGATATTGAGGTGAATTTCCCGACGAGAGTATTTGATGCCAGCATGTTTTGTGAAAGAGCGGCAGAAGAGATACATGCAATAGCGAGAAGGAAAATAACAGCTTTCATGAATTGGTCTCCATGTGTCAGGTTACAGATTTCACTTGTGGGCTGCGTGACCTATAACATCCCCAGCACCGCCGCCCTCGCTGAAAGAACTATTGTGTGCGGAGGGATGGGGCATTTCATTTGCATCAATGATATTGATTGCGAGCGTCACTAGCGTTTCCCCAAGTGCCCCAGCCGACGGCGATACGCACAACTCGTCCTCTAGAAAGATAAAAGGAAATTCCAACCAACGAATGCTCGTTTTCCCTGAGAGCGATGACGTCATCCTCACCCTGGTCAGCATGTGGCTCACCATGCAAATGAAAAAAGTACCCACTCGGCCCGTACACTTGCCAAACTTTCCCTACTCGATCTCCAATTCTAATGTCTCTTGCGGTGGTGAAATTTTTAGCTGTGAATTCAAAGTAGATAACGGCCCCCAACCTGTTGGTCTGGATCATAAGACTGTCAAACGAATAATACCAAGATGTGTCGGTGATACGCACCGATCCCATTGATATTCCACCATTCTCGACCTTCATGGAGACATTTTTAGGCACAGGTAGCAGGGACAATATATCCTTTATCGGTTTGTCGAATTGGATGGGACCAACCTGATAATCCCCAACTGTCAGATCCTGAGAAAAGGCAATTGCAACGAATGACAACAAGAAACTAAGAGTGTAGTTGAGTCGTTTCATCGATAGGTCTCTATCATGCAATTGTGAGTGCTATGTCCAGCCTCAACTGTCTTGAAAATCAATATAAAAAGAATCCCACCAACCCGCTATTCATCCTGATGCTGGGCGTCGTTGCTAGCGCGTTCTGTATCCGTCGACGTCCGCCACAAATGATCTAACGCTTTTATCATTTCTGAAAATAAAAAGTTTGATATTCTGATTCATCGGGCGGACCTGCCGTAACCTTCATGGAAGGTCTGTCAGATAAAGTGAGGATCACCGATCCAAACGTAAACCCGGGCTTATTGGGCAAATGTGCCCGACACACGGGATTATTGGGGTCATCTTTTGACTGTAAGGTTGTCTTGATAAATTCTTCGTTTTTGTCTTTTGTTTGTGCGGATCTTTTCTTCAAGCTCGCAAGACGAATTTCACTGTTCTTGTTCTGTGTGCTCCCCGCTAAGTAATCCTGGTAATATTTCCGATACCATGGCTTAACATCATCATTTACAACAGGATGATTGGTATGGTAAACAATTCCTGATGCATCCGGGCTTATCCTGACAACTTTCTGTGCTGAGGCTTCAAAATCATATACACTGTCCATAGCGCCTAGAATATAATTCTGCCCCGAAGCATGTTTCGTTGCTTTCAAAAATTGTAATGCTTCACTCCCCGTTTTGCTCGCCAACAATCCCCTTATCATAAATGATACAGGTAGTCCATCAGCGCTCGCACTTAACTGCATCACAGTATTGACACAAACACCAATACCATGCTCATTTATGCCGTTAAACGCAACCGACCCTGCACACGTAAGAATGTACTGTTCAGGTGTGTCGCCATTACGTTCAATGTGGAGAATTATCTGATAGCCATCCATCCAAGCGTCAAGATCCATGTTTTGTGCTACATAAGCGGGGTTTCCATTCAGAGCAGGAATCCCAATCCCGCTGCAATGGTGATTGATGGTATCATTGCTCAACTTATCTTCATACACCCAGTATTCATCAGTTAATTGAAACGCAAAGATGTCGTTGAAAGTTTGACCAGCGCCTTCCGCTATTCCTCTGACTTCTTCTAAAATGTCTGGGGTGAATTCTTTTACAGCAGGTATGAAATTGGTACTGGTCAGGAACTGATGCAGAAAGCTGTCGGCAGGCATTTTCGCGCTGCTTTGAAGGTCGTTTTTCCAAAGCAGCATAAGTTTGCCTATTTCTTTTTTTAGTTGCTGCCCGTGTTGATAGCCTCGCTCATAGCCATTTCCTGAGACAGTAATCACTTTCAAATGGCGGGAATAGGTGTTTGTTTGGCTATAGCCAGAAGCAACCAGGAGTTGTGCTAGGAGAAGCAATAGAAATCGTTTCATAACGTTATGTTTTGACATGAGTGACAATGAGATTTGTTTGCATTGCGCAAAACGCCTGGCAAAAATACCGGCACTCTTGCGAATCCACTCATACACCAATCGCCCGTGGCAAAAGTGGTGAGTGAGATTTCATCTGTTGACATTTCCCGTGGAGTTGTTTTACCGAGGCATTCCTCAGTTCTATTTCGAACATAAATTATCGTTCTTGAAGCAACTGCCGAATATCTGCTTCTAATACTTCCCCTGATTTTTGGGTGTATCCCACATAATCGAATCTAATGACTCCCTTCTTGTCAATTATCAATGTCCTTGGAATCGCAGTGATCCCCAATGCATCCTGGAGGTGATCGTCGGCAAACTTCAATCTCTGAGACTTTAGAAACTGAAATTCAGGCTTTCGAAGATACTTCTTCGTCCATTCAATCGGGTTCTCAGGACTGTCTCCGACATCCGCGTATACGAAAACGACCTCCGGGAATTCGCGGCCTAACGATTGGAGTTCCGGTAATTCCGCTCTACAAGCGCCGCACGTAAAAGCAAAGAAGTCGACGACAAGAACCTAGTTTCTAAATGAAGAAAGGGCCAGTGTTCTGCCTTTCATATCGGTGAGTTGAAACGATGAATCGTTTTTGAAAAGGTTCGGACTTTTCATCGATTCCTCGCTGTATTCCAATAGATCTTTCTCCTCAAGCTGCTCTATTTCCGTTTGTATAACATTGGTGGCTGAAAGATCTTCTTTTGCCCGCGCGAGAGCAAGGTATGCATACCAGGCTTCGTATCTCGTAGAGTCAACATGAATCGCTGCTTGCAGGTTTTCCTTGGCCATTGCAAAGTTACCTTGTGCCTTATCATACTGTGCCATGAGTGTTAAAGCACGATATCTATGATTGACGACATTGAGGAGAGGAAAACTCTCACGAACCAGGTTCGCTCCTCTCTCAAGGTCGATGTCTCTTTTTATAAGAATTTCTCCTACCCACAGTTTTGTCGATGATAGCGAGTCGTAACTCAAAACCGTGTCCGCTAGCTTTCCTATGGCGGAGATATCGGAGGATATGGCAGTCGTCAAATCGAATTTCCAGTAAAGCAACCCTGTCTTGTAAACAGAATTGGGATACATCGCCAAGAATTGGTCGATTGAATCTATGACAGATTTGAAGAACGGGACCGAAGAGTATGATTTGGCATTACCCCAAGCATAATTGAGTTGCTGGAAGCGAGTTTCTTCCGGTCTTGAATGGGTCAGTTGTTGGGCAAGGCAGGGTGTTAAGAAAATGAATACAAATAGAATAGCGACGTTTTTCAGCGGTCCCGATATTCCAACAGAACACCGGCTGGCATGAGGAGATACCAAGAAAAGGAGCAGACTATTCGAATGCGAACCACTACTTGTTGAAACTCCTGAACCGATTATCGGTAAGTTTGCCAATTCTGCACCCTAAATTTACTTCGAGAATCTAATGAACTTTTCGGGCATTGTCAACTGCAAGGATCGCTTATAGCGGGAACTACTCTTGCTCCCCATCCATCCTCCATCGTCCATCCCGCCGTTCAGCAACCATTCGCTCGCGAGTGGACTGGAATCCGGGTTCTTCATGCCACTTGAATCGCTCCCAATTGACATTGCCCGGCGTATTTGCTAAATTCAACCTTCCACGCTGCGATTCCGAGTCCCGGATTCGGACTCGATCCTGAGAAATCTGCCGTCAGGTGCTTTGAATCCAATATGAAATTGTTTCGTATATCTGAGTTGTGGGATCCTCCCGGAGATGTGAAAAAGTATGGGGAGTCGGTCACAAACCAATAAGATGAAGGGAAATCATCATGCGTAGAGTTCTTCTGGAAGTTGCCGCTTTTCTGCTTCTCGCCGTATGCCTGAGGGCACAAACGGCCGAGGAAATCATAAATAAGTACGTCAAGACCGTCGGAGGCGCTCAGAAGATCCGGAGTACAAAAACGCTGGTCCGGACGGGAAAGTTCACCGGGGGGGGAGGTTTTGAAGCGAAGGTTCGACAGGAGAATAAGCGGCCCAATCTGGTGCGAGAGGAATTCACGATGCAGGCAATGACCGGCATCAACGCCTACGACGGGAAAACCGGTTGGAAGATCGAACCCTGGGGCGGTAAGAAAGATCCCGAGTCTCTCGGCGAAGAAGAGATGAAACAGATCCTCGAAGACGCCGACTTCGACGGCCCGATCGTGAATTACGAACAAAAGGGGAACAAGGTCAAATACCTGGGCACGGAGCCGGTGGAAGGCACGGATGCACTCAAGCTTGAAGTGACTCTTGCAAACGGCGACGCCTGGACGTACTACATGGACACAGACTACTACGTCCCGATCAAGATCGAGATCAAGCGCATGATCCGCGGGGAGGAACATGAGTATGAAATGTCACTGGGCGACTACAAGGAAGTCGATGGCTGGTACCTGCCACACTCCGTCGAAACCAATGTGAAGGGTAGTGAAGACCGGAGCAATGTCACTTACGAAAAGATCGAAGCCAACGTGTCGATCGACGACAGCGACTTCGCGAAGCCCACAAGGCCGGCGAATACTCAACACTAAGTCCAAACTAGAAAAGGGTTTGAATATGAAGAAGGTTGCATTTGCTCGATGCTTATTGGCAGTCATCCTCTGCGTTGCGGCAGCCTCCGGCTTGTCGGCGCAGGAGAAGAAATCACCCGTGAAGATCGACCCGGAGACAATCTCGGGCCTGGGGGCGCGAAACATCGGTTCGGCTGCCATGAGCGGTCGCGTCGCGGCGCTTGACGCTGTTCACGAAGGTCAACGTCTCACCGTTTATGTCGGGGCTGCAAGCGGCGGCGTCTGGAAATCGGTGAACGGGGGTACGACATTTAAGCCGGTTTTCGACAAACAACCGGTGCTGTCCATCGGCGCCGTGACTGTTGACCCGACGAATCCCAAAGTAATCTGGGTGGGAACGGGGGAAACGTGGGCCCGCAATAGCGTCTCAATCGGTGACGGCATCTATAAATCGACCGACGGCGGCGACAACTGGACGAACCTGGGCTTGAAAGAATCCGAACGGATCGCAAAGATACTCGTCGACCCGACCGACCCGAACACCGTGTATGCCGCGGCCACGGGAAAATTGTGGAGTGACGGCGATGAACGCGGATTGTACAAAACGACCGACGGTGGGAAATCCTGGACGAAAATACTCAAAGGCGCTAACGCTTCCACTGGGTGCGCGATGATCTCAATGGACCGCCAGCATCCGAAGACACTTTTCGCGTGCATGTGGGATTTCCGGAGGAAGGGCTGGACGTTCCGTTCCGGCGGCGATAGCGCGGGCGCTTTCAGCGGAAGCGGCTTCTTCAAGACAACCGACGGCGGGGCCACGTGGAGCGACCTCGACGAAAAAACTGCGAAGGGGCTTCCTTCAAAGCCGTGGGGACGCCTCGCGGTGGCCGTCGCTCCGTCGAAGCCTAATGTCGTGTACGCGTTCGTCGAAGCCGAGCCCCCCAAGAACGGACTCTACCGTTCCGATGACGGCGGGCAGACATGGCAGGCGCTCGACCGGAGCCAGAGTATGCTCTGGCGACCGTTCTACTTCGCCAACCTGATCGTCGACCCGAAGAACGAGAACAAGATCTATAAAACCGATGGACCGCTCATCATGAGCACGGATGGCGGAAAGAGTTTTAGCTATATTTCAGGCGGCGCTCATGGCGACTTCCACGATGTCTGGGTCGACCCGGACAATACCGACCACGTCATCACGGGCGATGACGGCGGTCTCTGGTATTCCTACGACGCTTGCAACCATTGGTGGAAAGCCGACAATCTCCCCATTTCACAGTTCTACCACGTCAGCGTGGACATGGACATGCCCTATCACGTCTATGGCGGACTCCAGGACAACAGCTCCTGGGTCGGCTGCTCGCAGTATCCTGGCGGCATTGCCAACAGCCAGTGGGAGAACATGTTTGGCGGCGACGGTTTCTGGATGTTTGCCGACCCGTCCGACCCGGATTACATCTACGCTGAATCGCAAGGGGGAGAGATCGGAAGGGTCAACCGGAAGACGCATGAGATCCGAAGCATCAAGCCACTGCCTCAATACAACGAAGGCAAACTGCGATTCAACTGGAACACACCGATTCACGTGAGCCCGACGCAGAATGGGACCGTTTACATCGGGGCGCAATTCCTGTTCCGCTCGCGCGACCAGGGACAGACATGGGAGCGCATTTCACCGGACCTGACGACGAACAACCCCGAAAAGCAGAGGCAGGAACAATCCGGAGGCGTTACCGTGGATAATTCCTCGGCTGAAATGCACACGACTATCTTCGCGATTGCCGAATCCCCCAGGAATCCGAACATCATCTGGGTAGGAACGGACGATGGCAACCTGCAGGTGACGAGCGATGGCGGTAAAACCTGGACGAATGTTGTCGGCAACATCCAGGGTTTGCCTAAGAATGCCTGGGTATCGTCCGTTGACCCCGGCCATTTCAGCGACGGCACAGCGTATGCGACTTTCGATCTGCATATGTTCGGCGATATGCGACCGTATGCGTACAAGACAACAGACTTTGGCCGGACCTGGACTTCGATTTTCAGCGAGGGGAATCCCGTGCGCGGCTACGCGCATGTTGTCAAAGAGGATCTCGTCAATAAAGACCTCTTGTTTGTCGGCACCGAGCTGGGATTGTGGGTTTCTCTCGACGGCGGACAGCAATGGGCGCAATACAAGGGCGGTGAGCTTCCGAACGTTGCCGTTTGCGACCTGGCCATCCATCCGCGCGACCACGACCTCATCATCGCCACGCACGGCCGGGGGATCTGGATCATTGACGATATCACGCCGCTCCGCGCGCTGACACCGGAGGCACTCGCCCAGGACGCAATATTCATCGAAGCGAAACCTGCCATTCAGCGCATTCCGGCAGGGGGCGGGTGGTCGAACGGCGATGCTTCGTATTCTGCCCCTAATCCCACCGACGACGCAACGATTACATATTATCAGAAAAAGCGCCACATATTCGGCGATCTCAAGATTGAAGTCTTCGATGAGAACGGCAAGTCGATGGGCACGATTCCCGGCAGCAAGCGGCGTGGACTCAGCCGGATGACTTGGGGGATGCGATTGAAGGCGCCGAAAGTTCCGACCGGCGCGACGGCAGCCGGCGGCGGCGTCGGCCCGCGCGTCCTGCCCGGGACGTACACCGTAAAGATGACGAAGGACAAGAAAGTCTACACGACAAAATTAACAATCGGACTCGACCCGAGGTCGAAATATACGCTCGAAGACCGCAAGGCCGAATTCGACCTTTCCATGAAGTTGTACAATATGCTTGGCGACATGACGCTCGTTGTGGATCGGATCAACGGTGTCAGGTCGGCCCTCGACGACCGTGCATCGAAAGTGGCGGCCGGCGAGCCGCTCGGTCAACGTCTGCGGACTGCATCCGTGCGTGCCGATGAGTTTCGGAAAAAGATCGTTGCAACAAAAGAAGGCGGTATGATTACCGGTGAGGAGCGCCTCCGTGAATATCTCTCCGACCTCTACGGCTCCGTGATGGGATACGAGGGCAAACCGACCCAGGCGCAGGTAGACCGCACCGGTACACTGGCAAGGGAGCTGGATGATGTTGCCAGGGACTTCGACGCCTGGGCTGCCAAAGAACTGGCCGACGTCAATGCGGGTCTGGCAGAGAAAAAACTGGAAACAATCACACCCCTCTCACGAGAAGAGTGGGGGAAGCGAGATACGCAGCAGTAGAATACTCTGTTTGTTCCCGGTCTTGCTCAGGAACCCTCTCCTTGTCCCCGACTCGATCGGGGACATCCCTCTCCCACTCCGCCTGCGGCGGAGGGAGAGGGAGCGAGGGTGAGGGTTAGAATTCTGTTCAATCTCCGTTATTGTGTCTTCTGACTTCTTGCTTCTGACTTCTGGATTCTGCTTTTCAGAACTTCCCCGTGTTCCACTTCATCGCATATTCTTCAACTGCTAATGCGTAATGGCAAGCCTCTCGCCTTGACCGGAAATATCTACACTCCAGCGGTAGAATTTTCCGTTCGGTATTCCTTCTACTGATGAAAATCCCCAAGAAGCGCCCGGCACGCTATTTGTCCCTGCTCTCTATGGCCGCATGGACACCAACACGAATATCTGGATTGCCACGCTGGATGATGAGGAAATGTTATGTCAGATCCTCTCAAATGAATTCACGAAAGCGGGATACGTCGCTTTGGGATATTCCGGGAACAAGGGGGAATTTCTGGAAATGATGCCCGTTCTGATGCCGGATATTATCATTACAGATCTTTCGTCACCCGGAATGAACGGCATCGAGTTCGTTCGGAACATCCGTAAGAATCCTGTCTACGACAACATAGCTGTGATCGTTGTGACCGGCAACAATTCGCAGGAACTGCACGTGGAAGCGAAGCGACTCGGTGTGTATGAATTTATCTGCAAACCCCTTGACCTGAACTACTTGTTCCTGTTGATTGAACAGATTGCTTCGCAATTGGATGTTCGGTAAGAATTTTCCGTGACGAATCAAGGGGAGATGCAACCCGGATCGCACGCGCTCCGGGTTTAGCTTTTCCAAGGAGTGTGGCCGGCGGGGGACCCATGGGGAACCTTTTGTGTCTTCGTGCCTTTGTGGTAACTCTATTTGGTGAAATGGCCTTGAGCTATTGGCCGTTAGATATCAATTAAAAATTCAAAACTTGACCGCTGATGATCGCTGATAAAAGATGATGAATATGATGAAGCTCGTCTTAGAATCTCAAGATCTCAGTCCTGCCACTACCCGTCTTTCTCATCATCTCGGCAGCGCCACTACCTGTCTGTCTCCTATTCTCAACTACCTGACTATTCAACTACCGAACTACTCCATCATCCATTACTCCATTTCCTCCCATCTTATCATTTTCATCACTGAAATCACGTTTCGGAATTCAATATGATGAAGTTTAACTATCAGCGGCTTGACTATCAGCGGTCCGTTTAGTAAATTCTCCGGACCATCAGAAAGCCACATTAAGCAAGCCCTGGTATTCGTTGCGCCACAAACATCGTCATATAACAAAGTTTCAGGAGAGGGATTCATGAAAAAAGCTCTTGGCAGGTTCGTCGTGATGCTTCTCTGCGTCACAGTGTACGCGGCGGCACAGCATGAGAGATTGCTGAATTACAGCATTGTCGGATCGACCTCGAGCGGCCATTCACCGGGTTTCAACAAGGCGATGGAGTGCCCGGAAGTGCAGCGACTTCTTCTTGAAATGTCATCCGGGCCGCGCGAGGTCCGGTATGTGGATTCCGTTCTGAAAGGCACGGGCGTTTCATGCGCTGTTCTGGAGGACCTCAAGTTGATCAAGCGCAGTCACGACCGCTGCTCTCTGGGCTTCACACTCTTCACGGCGGCCGATGTCCGGAAAGTCCGTGAAGTCACCGAACGCTGCGCACCGTCGCTTGCCGCCGATTTCATCGCCGAACGCCAACAAATTGAGAATGTTCTTCAGATGTACAGCGCTCCCGGAGTGGATCTGAAGGCGGTTGCATTCATTGTGGTAGGATGTTTTTCGCTCGACTGGGACGGCCTTGCGATCTGTGCTGAAGAGGGTTACCGGCTGACGGAGTCCAAACGACGGGATGGCCGCTACGTCCCTTACGCCGAAGAACGGTCGGCAATGAGTCGTGAAAAAATTTACTGGGGCAGCAACAATGACCAGTATGACGACGTGCGCCTGACTTCGTTCGGCGATCACTACTCGCTGCCGCGGCATGCGTTTCCGGACTTTCTCTGGTCGCTGAATGAATCGACACCGGACGCGGGTCTTCCAGGGATACTGAAGTCCTCGACGCCGGGGAAGAGGAAGGACAAATTCACAGCCGCTGCCAACCAGCTTGGCGGGGTTTTGTTTGCGTTGCGGGACAGTGTTCGGACTGTCCGCGAGATCGCCGAGATCGCGTCGCTTTCTGAAGGAGAAGTGTCATCCTGGCTCGCGCTGCTCTCCGGAATGGAGTACGTCACTCAAACGAATAACTCGTATCGTCTCAACATTCCTGTGTTTGACGAGCGTGACCGGGAGATGATCGGGCAAGTGAAGAAGATCGGGCGGGGCATCATCACGTCGTGGTTGAAGGCGCACTATGATGACATAAAAAAGGAATTGAATACCACGACTCCGGTGCTGAACGGCGTCCCGTATGAGGAGGGATTCACCATGATCTGGCATTTCATTTTCGGGATTACGAATCGCGAGCTTGTGAAAGCAGGAATGTTTGCCGACCCGTATGCGGAAACGAGAAAGCAGAAGGGGTTCATTCCCGCCGTGTACAATTCCGACGCGCAGTAGCCCGAGTTACTGTTCAGGCGATCACCTCTCCGATCCGCGCTTGGCGGATTACCCTTGTTCAATAAACGGAGGGAAGGTCGGCTCACAGGCTCGCGCGTCGCCATGAGCTGCCCGCCGGCGGAAATTTGCTCGCATTGCACATCCTTCTTTTGCCTGCTCCATATCTTCCTGTCAGCGACTGCCTCATTCGCGCTTCCTTCGACTGTTTTTTGCAGACTGAGTAGTATGAAATAGATTTATTTTTCTATCCTGCAAAAAAAATATTATTTTCTTGACTCTCATTCATTGAATACTTAAATTTGTCTGTCGATTTCCTGTAGATTGTATTTGTATCTTTCGTAAAGAGAGGGGAGTACGTATATGTCTGCAGATGAAAGAGGGGATCTTTCCGAATTAGATCGCCGCCAATTTCTCAGCAAAGTTATTCCGGCAATTGCATTGCTGGGCCTTTCTGGTTTTGTTTCCTGTCACAAGGACAGCAGTCCGACGAGTCCGTCGTGCGCTGATTGCGCATCTTCCTGCTCGGGCGGATGTTCCACCACCTGCACGGGCGGCTGCTCCAAGACCTGCACGGGCGGTTGTTCCGCCACCTGCACGGGCGGTTGCACCGGATGCTCGGGTAGTTGTTCAGGGTGCGGTGGTACCTGTACGAGCACATGCTTGGGTGCTTGCGGCGTGTCCGACTGCACGGGTTCGTGCACCAGTACCTGCACGGGTGGTTGTAAAACCGGGTGCAAGGGTACATGTACAGGATGCGGTAATAATTGCTCGGGCGGCTGCCGAGGCGCATGCGGTGCATCCGACTGTATGGGCTCGTGTTCCATCGGCTGTCTGTTCACCGACTTTTGACTGTGCTGAGGGTCTTCGTATCCTATCTCATTCTCTGGGCCAGCCATAGTCCGGCTCTTGTTACGTTGCGCTGCGCATGACGGATTACGTTTTCGGCAAGAATCCGAGGAACTGGGGCGAAGCGGTGGCCAAGAACGTCACGCTGATCGTGACCGAGGACTGTCAGCTCAGATGCCGATATTGCTACCTTCATGGCAAGAACCATAAGAACAGAATGAGCTTCGACATTGCCCGGCGCACGGTCGACTATCTCATCCGCGAGCGGCAGATTTTTCCCGAGGAATCGGTAATATGGGATTTCATCGGTGGAGAACCCTTCCTTGAAATCGAACTTATCGATAAGGTCAGCGCTTACATCATGCGCCGTATGTACGAGGAAGCGCATCCCTGGTTCGACAGCTACCGATTCAGCTTCTCCACGAACGGGATTTTGTATGGCGACCCGCGAGTGCAAAAGTATATCGAGAAAAACAAGTCCCATATCAGCATCGGGCTCACCATCGACGGAACCCAACGCAAACACGACATGCAGAGAGTGTATCCCGACGGCAGAGGTTCGTATGCAGATGTCGTCCGCAACGTCCCGCTGTGGCTTGCCCAGTTCCCCGACTCGGGATCAAAAGTGACGGTGGCTCACAACGATCTGCCGTACATCTACGAAAGCATTCTTCACCTTTGGGATCTCGGGATAAAGAATGTATACATCAATGTCGTATTTGAGAATGTATGGCAGGAGGGAGATGATGCCATTTTGGAGGAACAACTGGTCATGCTCGCTGACCACGTGCTTTCCAACAGGCTCTTCTCCGTTGCAAATGCCTCCTTCTTCTCGGACAGCATCGGCCAGCCGCTGGATTGCGTACTCGATAACCGGAATTGGTGCGGGGCGGGCAGAATGCTCGGCGTCGATCATGCCGGGAATTTTTACCCCTGCATACGATTCGCTCCGTATTCCATGGCAAAACAGAAACCGAGAAGTATCGGGAATTGCTTTGAAGGGGTTGATCTGAACAAACTCCGGCCGTTTATCACACTTGACAGGGTTACCCAGAGCCCGCCCGAGTGTATTACATGCGAAGTGGCACGAGGATGCGCATGGTGCCAGGGACTGAACTACGACGAGGCAGACTCCGACACGATTTTCCAACGGGCGGTTTTTATCTGTAAAATGCACAAAGCAAGAGTTCGGGCCAACAAGTACTATTGGGAAAGGTTCAACAAACTTTCAGATGCGGAACGAATGCCGTTGAACGTTGAGAAACAATCTTCCAACTGATGATGAAATTCCTCGTCGTACCAATCGACAAGACCTCTGTTTCTTTTTGTTACTATGGCAATTCTCACCGCGGGTCCGATCCCGAGCCTATTCCAAAAGAAATCCTCCAGCGGGCGGTCGAGTATGCAAAAGCAAATGAGCTTACCATCAATTTTCTGTATGGACGGAAGAAACCGCCCGCAGCGTATCGCTCCATCATAGAGAGCGTGAGCCATGCGAAGATCGTGCCCATCGATCTTGCCGACGCGTACCCCGACAGCGTCGTGGTCATCGAATCCAGAGAGCTTGACCGGACGGACAGCCATATCAGTCTCAATGGAAGGAATGTGATCGTCCGTCTTGATAAAAAACGAATTCCCCGGTTGGCGAGCACTGTCGGTCCGCTTCTTGGCACCTTCCAGAGATTGAACGTATGTATCACGGACATGGAGAAAATCACTGACAAAGAGTTGGACACCTATAGTCAACAACTTACAGCGATTGTACCGAGCGTTGCCGATCGGTACCGCCGGGGAGACATTTTCGAATTGAACTTCCTTTCCGACAGGATGATCCTCGACAGCATGAAGAACTGTGAGGCGGGCTGTGAACATCTCACCGTCGGCCCCGACGGACGGTTGTACCTCTGCCCAGGTTTTCTGTACGATAATCCGGAATCAGCGGTCGGGAGCTTGTCCGACGGCATACGTATACCGAACCAGGAGACTCCTTCGCCTCGACCACGCGGTGCTGTGTTCATCGTGCGACGCCTATCATTGTAAACGTTGCATTTACCTCAACAAGAAACTTACACTTGAGGTCAACACTCCGTCGCATCAGCAATGTGTTGCTTCGCATCACGAGAGAAATTCCTCGGAGAGACTGCTTTCACTCCTGCGTGATCTCCCTTCATTTTCTGCGATGAAGCCCATTCCCGCGATCGGATACCTCGACCCGCTTGAAGTCCGGCAGCAAATGGATAATGGTCCCAATGTCTCTCAGGGCTCAAAGGAGGGAATTCTCTCCATGCCCAACGACCTTCCGAACACTGGGATACGCAACCCTCCGGCCAGACCGGAGCCGGAGGCGCATGTCCATATGTTCGATGCAGGGGGATCCGGTGAGCGACCGATCATGGAAATCCTGACCAAAATCCTCAAAGTCCAGGAGGAAATATTGGAATTATCAAGAACAACAGGAGCGAGTACAACGATGAAAAGTAATGGTAATCGAAATGAATCAAAGCCGGTCGGCAGGATCACTCCCTCCGGAGTGTCTAGTAAAAAAATAGTCGGGAAGGTGACACCCGTTGAACGAGATGAGATACGCGCGCTGTTCGAACGAAAGAACGGTCTGACGGAATTATTCCGGTCCCTTAGTACTCTTACTGAATCCGAACTGAGGGGAAGCTCCCTCTATGAGAGAATAGTGGCCGATATGAGCGAGGTTACAACGCGCTTCCAGAATTGGTGGGATACGATGAGCAAGAAGTACTCGTGGGAAAATGTTGCGGGTTATAAATGGGAGATCGACTTCAATACCTGCGACATTTTCCTGAACAAACAGTAACAGGTCTCCCCCTCCTCTTCCAGTTCATTCGGTGGATAGAGTGGAGTTCCATCGTTTCGCTCATCGCACCCTCACACTTAAGAGAGGCTGAAGCTTTTTATACCTCCAAGAGATATAAGACTCAAAGTGGTGAACAGCGATGGTAGTCCATCACGCGTCGTTCTTACAGATCAATTCCTTGGTTTCCGCGAGAATGTAACCTCTCGTCTTTGCATCGTTGACACAATCCCGGCGTGAGTGGAATCCGTCGTACGAGACAGCGACGACTTTGTTGGATTCAAACTTCCGCCACTGCCACATCCCGGGCTTGTCTTTGTAAAACTGCCACCGAAGGGGTAAATGAGTCATGGAGTGACCTCAAATAGCGTGTTGTAGCGAAGCATCATTATTCCTCTCTTTCCGAAGTGATCGGGTGAATTCATAGGAATATAGTCGATGTGACTCAGGAGGTGATGGTGGAGGGATTGTTCATCGGTCATCTCAAACCAGCAGGAAGAGAATCACATATGTAATATGGAATATATTCCGGTGGTATCCTAATCATGGTATCCCAATAATCCCCAGAAGTCAATGCTCTCGCAAACGGAGATCGTCGGTTTTGGGTTAGCCCGGGAGTTTCGATTACGGTTGAATCAGGAAGGGCATAACCCCCCTGTTGTGTCCGCCGAGAAGAAGGTTACCTTCTACGAAGCAAGGACGAAGCTGAAGGTAACCTTCGCTCCAGGCTCCCGTGGCAATTGGAAACCGCTGAAGCGGTTCCTAGGTTCTGGGTCCGCGCCCACCCACGACTAAAGTCGTGGGTAGAACGATGCCAAAGCCATACACTGAAGAGGGATTTCAACGGCTTAGAGATGAGAGACATAGTCACGGCGGGCAGGTCAGATCACGCCGGGCAAAAACGTCTGAACCACGATTCGCACGATTACCTCGATTATTTTAATCATGGTAATCCTATAATCCCCAAAATCATGGTTCAGACAGTAAGGCGATCCCAAACTCAAACACTGAAGAACTCTTTCAACGGTTTCTCGCGCGGGTCGTGCCGTGGCAGTTAGCAGGCTTGTCCGCCAGCTGGACCCTTTTCTTGATTTTTGTCCGGAACTGTTTTATTTTTCTCTATCGATCATGGACCGCAATTAAAATGATTAAGTCATCCTGATGAGGGAAAAGAAATGACCATTATTATGGCGGGTGGCACAGGTTTTATCGGAAATGCCCTCGTCGAGAGACTACTCCACGAGCGGCACAGCATCACACTGCTCACGCGTAATCCATCCAAAGTTCAAAGCAGGACGAACCTTCGGATTGAAAAATGGGACGCCAAAACAATCGGTCCTTGGGGGACGATGGTTGACGGCGCTGACGCCATTGTCAACCTGACAGGGGAGATCATCGCAGGCAAGCGCTGGACGAAAAGGCAAAAAGAGGTGATCCTGGGAAGCAGGATCGACGCAACCCGGGCTCTCGTAAAATCGATTGAGCAAGCTTCGAAAAAGCCCGCACTATTGATCAGCGCCTCGGCAGTGGGGTATTATGGAAGTGTACCGTCGGGAGACGTCCCGGAATCGTTTCCCCCCGGAACCGATTTTCTCGCGGGCATCTGCGGGCGCTGGGAAGAAGAAGCGTTCGCCGCCACGATGTTTGGCGTGCGGGTAGTTACACCGCGGCTCGGAGTTGTCCTTGCGGATGATGGAGGCGCGCTTGCGCGGATGCTTTTGCCGTTCAAGCTTTTCATCGGTGGACATCTTGGAGACGGTAAGCAGTGGTTTCCGTGGATTCACCGGGACGATGTCGTCGAAGGGATGCTTTTTCTGCTGCAGTCGTCTGTGATTTCCGGCCCGGTGAATTTTGTCGCCCCGGAACCGTTGACAATGAAAGAATTCAGCCGGACAATTGGCGGGATTCTTCGCAGACCTTCCTGGGCGCCCGTGCCCGCTTTTGCTCTTCGAATACTCATGGGCGAGATGGCCGACATGCTGTTGACAGGACAACGCGTTATCCCGAAGAAAATGATGGATGCCGGTTATGTTTTCCGTTATCCCGCCCTGACATCGGCGCTCGGCGAGATCCTGAGCAGTCATCGAGATTAACAACATCGTGTTCTATTTCAAAGGACGCTTCTTATGAGAATCATCATATTTTTCTTGATTGCACTTCCCTCTATCGGTTACGCTTCAGGAGAAGACACGACCGGAAATCGCCTGCGGGTGGTGCCGGCGCTTGACCTTTCCCGGTACATCGGAACCTGGTACGAGATCGCCCGGCTGCCCAACAAGTTTCAAACCGCTTGCGCCGGGAACGTGACTGCGACGTATTCGCTGCTCGATGACGGCGGGATGAAAGTTGTGAACCGTTGCATAAAGGAAGATGGCGATACCACGGTGGCGGAGGGGCGCGCAAAACGGGCAAGCGATGACGAGCCGATATCCAAGCTGAAAGTCCGTTTCGCACCGGCAGTTCTTTCGTTTCTTCCCTTCGTCTGGGGAGATTACTGGATCAATGACCTTGCTCCCGATTATAGTTATGCCGTTGTCGGTGAACCCAACCGGGAGTATCTTTGGGTTCTTTCCCGAACGCCTACGATGGAGGAAAAAGCGTTTCAGGAAATTCTCCAACGCATCAAGCAACAGGGCTACGACCTGAGCAAGCTCATCCGGACGAAACAGTCGCACTGAGTCTGAACCACGATTCGCTTGATTCACATGATCGCCTCAATTGTTTTAATCGTGGTAATCCTTTAATCCCACGAATCATGGTTCAGACACATCTTCGCCATCTGAACCACGATTCGCTCGATTCACGGGATTACCTCGATTATCTTAATCATGGTAATCCCAAAATCCCACAAATCATGGTTCAGACATCTGGAGAGGCACGAAAGCCGGTTCATACAGACGAACCGGCTTTCGATTTGACGGTAGAGCGGAGAATATCACTTCGGCCTCAGTCCCGTCCCAACGTATCGGGACTTGCTACCCTCACCCCTTCGATTCCCTCTCCCATTGGGAGAGGGGACAGGGGTGAGTGTTAAAGGGGGCAAAATTTCTGCCAGAGTGACTTCTCCACGTTTCTATCAATCCCGCAAAAGAATGCGGGACTTCTGCTAAAATGACTCCGTCATTTTAGCATCAGCATCTTTTTCACTTCGACGTACGTCCCTGCTGTCAATCTATAGGTGTAAATGCCACTTGGCAAGTTCGTCGCGCTGAACTGCGCAGATTTATAACCTGCGTCCAGGGTTCCATTCACGAGCGTTGCCACTTCCTGTCCCAGCATGTCGTACACCTTTAGCGTGACGTAACTCGCAACGGGCAACTGATAACTGATAACCGTTGTCGGGTTGAACGGATTAGGATAGTTTTGCTGAAGTGCAAACTCCGTCGGCAACGACCCGTTAACTCCCGTCACACCGCTCACGGTGACCGTGATGGCATTCGAGTATGTGTTGGTACCGCTCAGGTCGACGAGTCTCAGTCGATAGTTGTAGTTCCCGTCCGTTACCTTCGTATCCGTCCATTGGTAATGGTGTTGCTGCAACGTTGTCCCTGCACCGGGGATTAAGTCGCTCACGGTTGCGTATGCTCCGGTGTTCTGCACACGGCGTTCGACATAGAAGCCCAGACTGTTGGTTTCGCTCACGGTTGTCCAGTCTAATTGCACTCCGGTTGCGAGTGTCGTGGCAGTCATCGACGCAAGCTGGACCGACAGCGCCGCCGTATGAAGCTCGGCTGTGGGCTGGCTTTCGTTGCCGTGAATATCCACTGCCGTTACCCGGTAGTAATACTGCTGGCCAACCTCGGTTGAAGAGTCTGTGACAGTCGTGTCGACAGTGGTTTGCAGTCGGGTACCGTCGTTCACCGGGAAACCGCTCGATGTCGAGCGATAGACGCTGAAATGCCCGACATCCGGATCGACCTTGTCGGGGTTCCAATGGATGTCGATGGAACCGTTCACCATCGGGAGAATCGCAGCGTTCTGCGGGGTAATCGGCGGCAGGTTATCGACAGAGTACCCGCTGTCGGGGGAAGAATTCCAATAAACATAGGAGCTGTAACTTTCTGCACGAACCATGAAATAATACATTGGAATTCCCTGCGATCCGGAGTCGGAGAGCGTCGTGACATTGTACGAATACCCCTCAAGCTCTTCCGCGCTCACGGAACCGACATTTTGCCAGTAGATTGTTTCCGTACTACTCGGAGACATGGGGAGTCTAAGGTATGCTTTTTCCTTTCCCCCACCTGACTTTTCCAATTTGGAATACCTGTCGGGGTCAAGAACGGCGAACGATTGATTTGCTGCCGACGGTTTCACCCCCCGGTAAACAGCGTACACCATGACGCCTGTATTGGGATAAACATCAAGGTATGACGGATTCCACATCACCGTGACTTTCCCGCCCTGATCATTCATGACATCCTTCACTTCGACTATGCAGGGCGCTACGTCCCCCAAATAACCAAAGCGATCTACTTTTTGAGCGTAGATATCACCGTCGCCTCGATAGTCCGTCCATGTAATGATGGCGCCACTTGAACCGTCTGAAACCAGGGTGGGCCACTGTTGGCTGCCTGTTGCTGTGCAGATGGCAACACCATTAGCCGTCCACTGCACAAGGCCGGAAGTATTCACGCGCTGGGCATAGATGTCATTGTTGACGTCGCGGGCGTCCATCCACGTAATGATAGCCCCGCCCGAGCCGTCTGAAACGATGGTGGGGTTAGTTTGATATTCGGTCGCAGTGCAAATGGCAACACCGTTGGCGGTCCACTGGACTACGCCGGAAGTATTGACGCGTTGCGCATAGATGTCAAAGTCGGTGCTGTTGCGATAGTCTTGCCATGTAATGATGGCGCCGCCCAAGCCATCCGAGACAATTGTGGGAGCTTCTTGAAAGCCAGTCGCCGTGCAAATGACAACCCCGTTGCCCGTCCACTGTGGATTGCCGGAAGCATCCACTTGCTGGGCGTAGATATCACCGTCGCCTCGATAGTCCGTCCATGTAATGATGGCACCGCCCGAGCCGTCTGAAACGATGGTGGGAGAATACTGATTGCCTGTCGCGGTGCAGATGGCAACACCGTTGGCCGTCCACTGCACGGCACCCGAAGCGTTCACGCGCTGGGCGTAAACGTCGTCATTACCGTTGCGATTGTCTTGCCATGTAATGATGGCACCGCCCGAGCCGTCTGAAACGAGATTCGGAGAAACTTGATCGCCTGTTGCTGTGCAGATGGCAACACCATTAGCCGTCCAAAGGACGGCGCCGGAGGCATCTATGCGTTGAGCATCAATGTTCAAATCGATGCCGCTGCGCGCATCTTGCCACGTAACGATGGCGCCGCCCGAACCGTCTGAAACGATAGTGGGAGCCTCTTGATTGTTTGTCGCCGTGCAGATGGCAACACCATTAGCCACCCACTGCACGGCACCCGAAGCGTTCACGCGCTGGGCATAGATGTCATAGTCACTGCCATTGCGATAGTCTTGCCACGTAATGATGGCGCCACCCGAGCCGTCTGAAACGAGCGCTGGATCGTCTTGATCACCTGTCGTCGTGCAGATTGGGACACCGCCAGCTGTCCAAAGGACAGCGCCGGAGGCATCTATGCGTTGAGCGTAGATGTCATAGTTGCCGCTGCGTTGGTCGTTCCACGTAATGATGGCGCCGCCCGCGCCGTCTGAAACGATAGTGGGGTTAGTTTGAGGATTCGTCGCCGTACAAATGGCGGTGTTGATGTTTGGGTTGGTGGACCACTGGCTGAGCGCGGGAGTTGCACACAGCACCGTCACCAGCAGACCAACCGCCAAAATTTGTAGCAGAAGATTACATCTCATATACCCTCCATGAGGATAGTGATTGATTGTAGTGAGTTAGTGTTACCATATTTTGCCAAAATCATTCTCGAACCTAGAAAACCTTCCGAAGGTTACATCTGCGCCATGTCCACGCGAATCTTCGGAAGGTTACACCGCGGGTTGGTCGGGAGCGAAGCTCCCTCCCAGCGGGTTTGCCGTAGAGTGCCACCGATACATCGGGGCAATCTCACTTACAGGGAATCCAGTCATCGACCGGATCTACAATAAGTGCGTTCTGAGAAACCGGCGATGTTGCGTTGGGCTGTTCGCTGAGGGAGAGATGGGAGCGTTTGGGTAAGGAGACAACCAATAGGAAACGTTCTCAGGTCTGGATCAGTGAACTTTGGGAATTTCCTGCCGGCCCACAGTTCCGACCACTATGATTGCTGCGATAATGTACTGGTTGGAATGCAGAAAGTCAAGGGAACCGGACACACCGAGATCGTCGGTTTTAGGTTAGCCCGGGAGTTTCGATTACGGTTGAATCAAGAAGGGCATAACCCCCTTGTCGTGTCCGCCGAGAAGAAGGTTACCTTCTCCGAAGCAAGGACGAAGCTGAAGGTAACCTTCGCTCCAGGCTCCCGTGGCAATTGGAAACCGCTGAAGCGGTTACCAGGTTCTGGCTTCCTTACTGTCCCACGACTGAAGTCGTGGGTAGGCGCACGGATTTCGCCCGATGTTGTTTGCCTTCCCTTTTCATCGATGACGGGCTGGCAGGGCGATTAGGAGAAAACCTCAGCCGACGGTGGAAGTGTCCGGAGGTCTGATTTGGAATCAATCACCAAAAGCGTGACGCCGAGCAAGTTGAGTAAGATCCTCAAGTAACCCACGGCTTCAGCCGTGGGTGCGGACGGCAACCAAACGACAAGGGAACCGTTTCTCCAAAGGAGTCCTTCGGACAACGGTTTAGCAGGCTGCTGAAAAAGCATTCCTCCCGTCTTTGCGAGGAGCGCAGCGACGAAGCAATCTCACTCTTTAAGGGAAAAAATCAGACTGCTTCTCCAGTTCCGAAGGCGTTCGGAACGGGATCGCAGAGACACTCCCTTTTGTGTTTTTCAACACCCTGTTAGAGATACGAGGCACAGTCGCGGAGGGCAAAACCTCTGAACCACGATTCGGATGATCGAAGGATCACCACGATCATTTCCCATTCTGGTAATCATGGAATCCTTTTCTACAAACCCGGCCACTTCCATTCTCAACATCTCATAATCTTACCATCCCATGATCTTAAAATCTCTTATTGTTGACAATTCGCGGGAAGTTTGGTAAATTCATTATCTAAATTCCCTGTTGACTTCACCGACTGCAGCAAACACCGCAGTGCCCCTTATAATAGTAAAGAGGAATGACCATGAAACATAAAAAACACGAACATTTCAGCAAGTCAGAGTATCTCTCCGGCAAACGGGTGCTCCCCAAACCGATCACGAGCGACACACCGATTGACGTCATTATCGACAACATGGATGCCTATAATGGCGGCCGGCTGAGGGCTGCGTGCCAGCTGATTCGCGAAAAATACTCGCCGAACAATGTGACCATCGGCCTGAGTATCGCAGGAGCGCTCACGCCGGCCGGACTCGGTGCATCGACGATCATACCGCTGATGAATCACGGGTTTGTCGATTGGCTCACGGCCACCGGCGCGAACATGTACCATGACCTCCACTACGCCTTCAATCTCCCGATGTTTCGCGGAAGCCACAACGTCGACGACGCCGACCTTCGCAAAAAAGGGGTGACCAGAATATATGACATCCTGTTCGACTACGAGGACGTTCTCATGGAGACGGATCGCAGACTCCGGAAGATTATGCTGCGGCCCGAGTTCCAGAAGGAAATGGGAACGCGTGAATATTACCACCATCTCGGCAAAGTTATCAATGAACATGAGCGAAAGAATAATCTCGGCGAGGTGAGCGTATTAGCGGCTGCGTACCGAAATGGCATACCGGTCTTTACATCCTCGCCAGGGGATTCGACCATCGGTATGAACGTCGCGGGACTCGAGCTGCTTGCTGAGGCATCCGACCTGCTCGATCAATTCAAGCTGAAGATCAATCCGAGCATCGACGTCAACGACTCGACCGCGATCATTCTGAACGCCAAGAATTATGAGAAGGGAAAAACAGGAGTTATCCTCATCGGCGGGGGAAGTCCGAAGAACTTCATGCTGCAAACCGAGCCGCAAATCCAGGAGGTATTGATGATCCCGGAGGCCGGTCAGGATTACGATGTCAACATCACCGATGCCCGTCCGGATACCGGCGGACTCTCCGGCGCGCCCCCGAGCGAGGCGGTCAGCTGGGGGAAGATCGACCCCGACAAACTTCAGGAGTCGGTAACAGCGTATGTCGATGTCACTGTCGCGTTCCCGATCATGGTGGCCTATGTCCTGCGGACAACGAAACCCAAGAAGTTGAAGCGGCTGTACGACCGGGGAGAAGAGTTGCGGAAAAAGTTGATCGAGTCGTATCTTAAGAACAACAAGGAAATCACGGAGCTCCGGAGCTTCTATGAAAAAACTTCCCCGGTAATCACTGAAGGGCGATTGCAAACGCCCGGAACCATAGAGCAGAGGATAGAAAGAAGAGAACATGACAGAAGAACTTCTGGAGTTGGTGGAGCGGAACGGCACCCCGCTGTTCGTGCTTGACCACAACAAGATACGGGAGAATTACCGGACATTCAAAAAGCACTTGCCGCGGGTTCAATGTTACTATGCGGTGAAGGCGAATTCCAATCAGCAGATCGTCGAAACGCTATTCAACGAAGGGTCAAGCTTCGACGTGGCATCGTATCGTGAATTCATGCAAGTGTACCAGCATATCAAGCACTTTGAAAAAGAAGACAAAAAGCGCTACGTCTGGGACAAAATTATATTCTCCAACACGATCAAAGACCCTTCCACACTCCGCAAGATCAAGGAATACAAGCCTTTGGTCACGTACGATAACAGCGCCGAGGTGAAGAAGATCAGGGAGAATTGCGATACGGCGGGATTAGTTCTTCGCCTGAAGGTGCCCGATACGGGTTCGCAGGTGGAGATGAGCTCGAAATTTGGCGCTGAGCCGTCGGAAGCTCTGCAGCTGATCCAGGAGGCGTTCGATGCGGGAGTGACCGTCGAAGGCATCAGCTTTCATGTCGGTAGTCAGTGCACGAACTTCAACAACTACACGGAAGCGCTTGGCATTACGTCCGAGATTTTCAACGCTGCCCGCAGGAAAGGCTACAATCTGAATCTTGTGGACATCGGCGGTGGATTTCCGGTTCCGTACGACCCGCAGGTGCCGGAGTTTGAGAAACTCGGAGCGCTTCTAAACTCCGAGTTCAAACGTCTTTTCCCGGAGGATATCCAGATTCTCGCCGAGCCCGGGCGCTTCATCGTGGCAACGGCAGCGGTGCTTGTCTCGGAGGTGATCGGTAAGGCGCGACGGGACGGCAAGGCGTTTTATCATATCAACGACGGCGTCTACCACACGTTTTCCGGTGTCGTGTACGATCACTGGATCCCGAACTTCCGCGCGTTCAAGAAGGGCACACCCGAAATCTGCGCAGTCGTAGGGCCGACCTGCGACAGTTTCGACAAGATTTCGCTTTCGGTCGAACTCCCCGGAAATCTGGAGGTGGGCGATTATCTCTGTACCGAGAATATCGGTGCCTACAGCATCGCTTCATCGACTAAGTTCAACGGATTCGACGGAGCGAAGGTCGTGCACAAAAACCTGAACCCGTCGATCTAAGAGTCCGGAAACCGTAGAGTCCGATCTGCCCAAAAGATGGCGGACAGGTTCGCATTCGGATACTCGAGCAGCTTATGCCGGGGCAGAGCGCATTCGGGGGGGTAAGCAGGGAGGTGGTACCTGAAGAAAACGAAACTCCCCTGTTGAGTCCGCCGAGAAGAAGGTTACCTTCTCCCAGGCAAGGGCGAAGCTGAAGGTAACCTTCGCTCCAGGCTCCCGTGGCAATTGGAAACCGCTGAAGCGGTTTCTGGTCTGCATCTTCGAGTTCATATCCCACGACTGAAGTCGTGGGTAGGCGCACCGACTTTGGGAGAGGCGATTTTCTTTTCCCGTTCGTCGATGGCGGGTCGGGAGAGCGATAGGCGGAGAGCAGAAAGTCTGATTCTAATCCATGACCAAGATCACGAAGGCCTCACGAGCGGGGGAAGACCACAACCCATGGCTTGAGCCGTAGGTTTAACAAGCGGAGGTATTATGGCAGTGGCTTAAGCTCTCCGCGTGGTAAGCCCCAAAAAACCGTATGCAACCCACGGCTTTAGCTGTGGGCAAACACAACGACCAAATCAGATACCTGAAAACCGTTTCTCCAAAGGAGTCCTTCGGACAACGGTTTCGGCGGCTGCAGAGTGCAAAACTTCATTTCCTTTTTCCCGGAGGTTGCCGGTTCACCGGTTCCTGCCTCACGGGTTGTTGCGCTTGAGGACGGGGAGCCGGTTGAGGTTGCGGCCGCACCGTCGGTTGAGTCTGCTGCCAAACATTCCTGTGATACTCCTGCGCCTTATTTATGTTGTTAAAGTTGTATGCAGGAGGAGGAGTCTGTCTTGTATTCTTAACAGGTTGCACTGGAGCAGCAACTCTTACGGGCACGGGCGCGGATGCCTGTCTTGGACTTGTAGCGGGTTGTTGTGCCAGCCGGGCAATTCTTACGGGCGGTTGTTTTACCGGCTGTTGTATGGCATCCGGCACGGTGCGCTGCTGCTCTACCCGCCCTCTCATCGTTCTTGGTTCAGCGTTCAGGGATGGATATTTGGATACATTGTTTCGAAAATACTGATCCCGCACTGCCGGAGTTACGGGCGTACCCCCGTTTTGTTTTCGAGCATCGATGTTCAATTGTCCCACTTGTCGTATCAGCTCGGTCCTCTTTGCGCCATTGCTTATGAAATCCTTGGGCAGGTAATTTCTGTTATCGCGCATCCATTCATGCACAATGATGGTGTTGCCGCCGGCCGGTCTCCCTGCTCCATAATAATGGTCGATGTACGCGTTGCACAGGTTGGGGTACCGATTCCAGTGTTCAGGATGGTAGAAGTACCAATTGGTAAAGTAGTATGAAGGAGTCCCGAACATCACCAGCCTTCCCGATCTGTCGTGATAAAATCCACAATCAAACCAGAAAGGATACGGATACCAATAACTGTATGGATACCACGTAGGATAACCGAACCAATAAGAATATGGGTGACAAGTGTAATTTGACACATCATCCGGATTTGGCGAGGTGTTAACCTCTTCCTGTGTATACCCATTTTCCGTGGCGTAATCATTGGCAGCATTTTGCAAATCGTTCGCTTCATCCGGGTTTTGTTCAATACGCTGTTTCCATGCCTCCGCGTTTTCGGCATTCTCCCTGGTTTCCGCAAGATTGAGAGAATCGGCTCTGTGTAGTACTCCCTCCGGATTGCGTCTGAAATGATCGCCGACGCGTACTGTAAGGCTAAGATGATCATTCAAAAGTGTTATTATCTCGGGGAACTGGATAATGTCGTTCAATGCTTCCTGTGTTACCGGAGGATAATCTGCGATGACCTGATCGAACTGAACATCCGTTTGCGACTGGATCTCGTCCATCTTTTGAATCTGGTCATAGTACTCCGTTCCGTACTTCAATGCGGTTTCATGAATGTCTGCCGGATAGTCGACAAGAATGGTGTTGATCTCGTCTGCGGATTTTTTCCCTCCCTGTGCCAGCCTTGATATCAAGCCCGGATACCTGCTCAAATTCCAGAAATCCTCCTGTTCATTTTTGGAATAGCGGCTGATGAGGTTGGTGAAATCGTCGCTCGATTTTTTCTGCAGGCTTGCTATGCTGACTATGGCAGCAGGGTACTCGCAGGCCTGGAAAATGTGAAGACGGATCGTGTCGGGATACATCACCAGTGCGTCCACGGCCGCTGAATCTTCCCTCATTAAGTGTTTTGGTGTTGGATTTTGTTGCTGCGCAACTGCCGTTGTAGTAACGACACCGATGACGAAACTGCACGCTATGCCGATCCAGGATTTCATTTTCGTATCCTTTCGATTTACTAATGTCATGGCTGGTCTTTGGTTATCAATAAATTAACTCAGAAAAGCGTAAAAAACAAGTAAGGGATGGTTGTGTTTATGGTCGCTGCGGTTTCAAAGTTTACTCATTGCATCCATTATCTCGGCCTGCCCCCGTCGTATGTGCTGACAGGATGTTTGTCGGGCGCATTCCGGCGTTTTCCGACGAACGTGACTCTGAAGGATGCATTCTTGTTATCTCCGGTCCACGAAGTACAGCAGATTGTCGTACACTTTCTTGACAATGTAGGTTGACAACTTTGCCATCGTGTTTGGCGTCGAACTCCAGCTTCCGGAAGGTGAGTACGAGACGACGATGTTATCGCTTTGAGATGGCTCTGTATCCGCCAGCGACCATGTAATAGTTGAATCCTGAAGATCGTAGGTGCCTGGCTCGGCAACGAATGAATCGTTTTCGAACGACATTCCACCTTTGAGCACAACGGTAACATCGAGAGATCCGATAACACTGTTCCACACGGCCGCATGGGAAAGATCCACGATGAAACCACGTTTCCCGACGGTAATGGCAGCCGTGTCGAGCCCGGGAGTGGCGTCAATATTTGTGAGCGATGTCTGTGCCCAGAAAACCGCCTTCACCTTGCGTTCCTCACCCGGTGTGAATCGTGATTGGATGGTGTACCAATCTTCATCGCCGACGTGGATGAGTTCCGGTTCAACTCGTTCTCCTTCCACCCATAGTCGAACACTCAGGATGCCATTGGAAATTCTCCCCCCAGGTTCATCTCCATTCTCCTTGTGTCCGGTCGAGGGAAGCGCAAGCTCCTGGGAGAGCATGCCCATGCTTGTATTGACAAAGTCTGCCTCCGAGTAGACGGCAACAGCATTCCGATAAACATACAAAACGAATCGCTGGCTTTGAAGGCGCAAAGGACTTTCACCGCCGGATGTATTCAGCCTGTCGTGGAATGTGGGAATGATTGCCCAATATGCCTTCTCTTGTGCCACCGACACATACAACGGCGCGATCGACAGAAACAAGAGGCAGATACACCGAAGACAATGAATGTTGCGCATAAGGTTCCTGCTGGACTGAGTTCTTATATAATTGACGGACATTTCCTCGGACCGAATTGTCAAATGATCTGTATAAAGGCGAATTTCTTCAAACTGAAGATAGCACTTTGACACATGCCGGAGTCGAAACCCGAACTGCCGTCATTACCTAATGTACAAAAATTCAAACCGAATCACCATTGCGCTCTCTGCGGTTAAAAGCTTTAACGCGAAGTGCGCAGAGAAAAGATGCGCAGAGGTCGCAGAGGTAGCGGTTTTATTTACTTTTTTCCGGTATTTTGATTATAATAAGATTCGAATCGATTCTTTGAGACCATCCACATTTCGGATCCAATGGAACGACAAAACATATCTCATATTATTGAAGTCGCGCACCTTGTGAAGCGGTTCAAGGAATTTGCCGCAGTTGACGACATATCCTTCAATGTCGATGTGGGGGAGATCTTCTCATTCCTTGGACCGAACGGCGCAGGGAAATCCACGACCATCAAGATGCTTATCACACTCTTCGCGCCCACCGGCGGCACGGCCATCATTGACGGGCACGACATCACGCGCCATGCTCCTGCGGTGCGCGATACGATCGGATATGTGCCGCAGATGATCTCGGTGGACGGCACGCTCACGGCCTATGAGAATCTGATGCTCATGGCGAGACTCTACGATATTCCTCGGGCGGAACGTAAGGAGCGCATCCGGGATATGCTCTCGTTCCTTGAGCTGGGAGATCACGCGAATTCGCTCGTGCGGACGTTCTCAGGCGGCATGGTCCGTAAAATGGAAGTGGGGCAGGCCATGCTCCACCGCCCCAGAGTGCTGCTGCTCGATGAACCGACAACCGGGCTCGACCCCGTCGCGCGACAGAGCGTATGGGGGCACCTGTTTGAGTTGCGGGACAGGTTCGGCACGACGATCTTTTTCTCTACGCACAACATGGAAGAGGCAGACGAGGTGAGCGATCGCGTCGCCATTATGAACAGGGGAAAAATTGCGGCCATAGGCACGGCGGAAGAATTGAAAGCAAAGAGCGGAAAACCCGACGCCACGCTCTGAGGAGGCGTTTATCTTCTTCACTGGCAACAAGCTCCAGGAAACCGGGAATTTTCGTGAAATCCGGAGAGCCAGGCAACACGAACGCCGTCTAGGATAGCAAATAATAATGCCATGATTCACTATCTGTTGCAGACGATCAAAAAATCGTATGTCCTCGCGGAGATGGAAACGAGGAAACTCCTCCATGATCCCACGGAACTTATCTCCCGTGCGGTACAGCCTCTCTTGTGGCTCGGTATCTTCGGCGAGGCTCTCAGCAAAGTGCGGGCAATACCGACACCGGGATTGACCTACCTCCAGTTCATCGTGCCGGGGATTCTCACGCAGTCGGTTGTCTTTGTGGCTATTTTCTATGGTCTGTATATCATCATGGACCGCGACACGGGCATATTACAGAAGCTGCTGGTCACGCCCACGCCTCGCCTGGCCCTGGTCTGGGGTAAAATGATCTCTGCCGGGATCCGGGGGTTGAGCCAGGCGCTGATCGTTTTTCTTTTCGCCCTCATCCTCAACATTCAATTGCACCTCACTGCCTGGTCAATTGCTGGTGTGGTCGTCATTGTCGTGCTGGGCGCGAGCTTCTTTACCGGCCTTTCCATGATCATCGCTTCAATTGTGAAAACCAGGGAGCGGTTCATGGGCATAGGCCAGGTTATCACCCTGCCGTTATTCTTCGCCTCCAACGCCATTTACCCGATCTCCATCATGCCCGGCTGGCTTCAGGTCGCGGCGAACGTAAATCCGTTAAGCTACATGGTGGATGGATTGCGCGTGCTCATGCTTTCGGGCGGCACCGAGGGAGTGGGCTTCGATATTGGCGTGCTCGCTGTCGTAGCGCTGCTCATGTCGATTCTCAGCGCCTGGCTGTACCCGAAGGTTGTGATATGAGGCGGGCGGGAATTTCTGCTGTGCCTCAGTCCCCTGTCGCAAAAGTAAATGAATAAGGCAAGGCTAACGGGACTCCCGATTTCGAATGCAGCGCCGGTGAAATTGTCACGGTGTATATTGTGTATGGCTGCAGTGTTGTCGAAGGAACGAAATAAAAGTCAGATTCATTCCAAGCAGGAAAGCTTCCGCCGACAGCAGGCGTTATGCTAAATGCACTACGCACAGTGCTCGTATCTATGGCATCGGTCGTATATATATCTATGTATTGTGCTGTTGAAACCTGCGTTAAACCGTTGCTGGGATAGGACTGTGTCACTTCAAATGGTACTGTCGCGAAGGTGAAAGTGTAGGGCGATCCAAGAGAGATGCCGCTCGTTGAGGCGATCGAGCTTGCAATAGTGACCGTGTAGTGGGTCGAGAGCGAGAGCCTGAGTGGGGAAAAAGAGAGAGCGTTGGGTTGAGGGAATGAAATAAGTCCGGTTACAGGTGGTGCAATGCTAATGGCATTCCGAACGCTCGCAGAGTCGAGAGTGGTGCTGAAATAGATGGTAACGACATTTCCAGGAAGCACGGTCGTATCGCCATTACCAGGATTTGTGCCAGTCACACTAAAGGGGGATGCGGATCCTGTCATGAACGAAAAGCTGTACGGCTGAGGCATCCTTGCCTGCGCTCTCGACCGTATTGAGGTGTCGATTGTTACAGTGTAAATTGTGTCCGGCAGGAAGTTGTTCGAGGCGACGAAATACAAAACTCGCAGGTTTGATGACTCTGAGATTTGTCCTGCAATAGGCGGGTTGATCCTAAATGCTGTCTGAACTTTTGACGTATCGAGTGAATCACTGAAAGATACGGAAATTGTCTGTGATGAGGTGGACCAGTTGATGCTTCCATTAGCGGGAGATGTGCCGGTCACAGCGAAAGGAATAGTAGTGAATGAAGTCACAAAACCACCGGCCAGTGGATCTCCATTCTTGTCGACAGCTTTGCTTCCGATTGAAATCGTATACGTTGTTCCGATGGCAAATCCGGGGCTGCTCTGGAAAATGATCTGGCTTGAATCATAAAGACCTCCGCTGATGGATGCGTAATGCCACAATCCGTCAACCGGCGGGGAAATAATTACCCGGGACCACGTTGATGTATCCACCAATGCATTGAATGCCATCGTGAGAGAATTCGTGCTGACGTTTATCGCGCCTGAAACGGGAGAGAACGTCTTTACGCGAAAATACGGCTCCGGTGTGAAAGGCATCTCGAACGATGGACTCAGGTTGTTGCCGTTGATGTCTTTGGCGGTCGAGTCGATACGAAGAATATAACTTCGCCCCACTTTCCACAGGAGCGGATAGTTAAGGTTCGACCGAATTGGAGTAATCGAAGCCACATCTCCCTGATTAATTGAAATGGAGCTGGTATCCGGCAGCAAATCGCCGACTGTGGAAATGAAGTGGATGGCATGCTGGAGGGATGGTAGATCCATAAGCTTATTGAAACGAACAGTGATGGTCGAAGAAAAACCGCTGTATGGACCGATGCTGTTTGCGTCGGGAAAAGTGTAGATGACGGCGGGTTTCACCGCCTGATCCGTCAATGAATTGACGGGTTCATAGATCGTGTCAGTCTCTTTACAGGTGATTGAAAAGAGACATGCTGCCACCAACAACCATGTTTGTTTTCGCATCATAAATCCTCCTGGCATATTCTGAATCACATCAGGGAAGTAATGGATGCAATATACAAGTTTGAAATGCGAAGTTCAAACCTGTGCATCCTGCCGAGTTGACAATCTCCCATCAAATCGCTATTATTTCGGCATTAACTCTAAGGATAATCGATGCCGGATAAGAGGGTCACCGTCATGGGAAGTTTCGTTGCGGACCTTGCATTCCGCACGTCTCAACTGCCTGCATGGGGGCAAACGATCATGGGGTCGGAGTTTCGGCTTGGACCGGGCGGCAAGGGCTCGAATCAAGCGGTTGCAGCAGCCCGTCTTGGTGGGAAGGTGAGTTTCATTACCAAGCTCGGTAACGATCCTTTCGGCGATCTTGCGCGCACAACGTACAAAGAGGAGCATATCGACTCCCGGTTTTGCTTTGATACCCCGGAACATGCGACGGGCGCTGCTGCAATTATCGTGCATGATGTCAAAGGCGAGAACGGCATCATTGTCGTTCCGGGCGCTTGTTTTCAGCTAACCATTGAAGATGTCGACAGCGCGATTTCGCTCATCTCGGAATCATCAGTTTTTCTGACACAGCTTGAGCTGCCCGTCCCTGTGGTCGAGCACGGGCTGGAAATCGCTCACCGGCTCGGCGTGCCGACCATCTTGAACCCTGCACCGGCTTTCGCGCTCCCGAATTCCATTTATCAACACTGCGATTATCTCACGCCGAATGAAAGCGAGGCGGCCGCACTCACCGGCATAGCCGTTTCCGATGCCGGCGATGCAGAGCGCGCAGCCGACGTGTTGCTTGCACGCGGGGTTCGGAACGTCGTGATCACTCTCGGGGAAAAAGGCGCGTTCGTAAAGAATGCTCATGTTGCTGACATCGTTCCCGCCCTCAACGCCGGTCCGGTGGTCGAGACGACGGGAGCCGGCGATGCGTTCAACGGGGCGCTGGCCATCGGGCTTTCCGAAGGACTCAACCTTGTCTCTGCTGTCAGATTCGGATGCGCCGCCGCCGGAATTTCCGTGACCCGGCATGGCACCGCGCCCTCGATGCCCAGGCGCTTCGAAGTGGATGCATTACTGAAGAATTGAATGTAGAGGAGTCTCCATGTTCGTACCGACCACGTTTGCTGCCGCACTCGTAATGACCGTCCTCAGCACTTTCTGCTGGGGCTCGTTTGCGAATGCCTTCAAGTTTATGAAGAATTACCGCTTCGAGTTATATTACTGGGATTTCGCGCTGGGTATTTTCTTGACCGCACTTGCGCTGGCCTTCACGATGGGGTCGGTGGCCGGAGGTGAAAACGCCTTTCTCATGAACGTGCAATCCGCCGACACGATGAATATTCTGTATGCCGCAATTGGAGGTTTCATCTTCAACATCGCCAACGTTTTATTGATTGCGGGAATTGCCATTGCGGGACTCGCCGTTGCCTTTCCGATTTCCATCGGTATTGCTCTCGTCGAAGGAGTCATCCTCAGTTATGCGATCCAGCCGAAAGGAAATGCCTTGTTCCTTGGCGCCGGTGTCGTGATGGCGGTGATTGCCGTTGTATTGATCGGCAAGGCGTATCGCGAGCTGCAAGGGCAGAACCAAAAGCTCTCGCGAAAAGGAGTTATCATCTGCGTTGTTTCCGGTGTGCTTATGGGTTTGTTTGCACCTTTTGTCACGCGCGCAATGACTGCAAGTCACCCGCTCACACCGTACACGGTAGCGGTCTTCTTCACTCTGGGAGCCTTCATCTGCTGTTTCTTTTTCAATACGTACTTGATGAAGAAGCCGCTCTTAGGCGAGCCGATCGGCTTTTCGGGTTACCGGAGCGCTCCGGCATCGTATCACGCATTCGGTTTGCTCGGCGGGATGATCTGGAGTATCGGGATGGTGTTCAATTTTGTCGCGGCCAGTCTGGTGGGCGTGGCAATCTCGTATGCGATCGGACAAGCATCGCCGATGGTTGCTGCTGCCTGGGGCGTATTTGTTTGGCACGAATTCCGCGGCTCGAATTCTCGTGCGAAGAAGTACCTTGCCGGCATGTTCGCTTCATATTTTTTGGCTCTGATGCTGATTGCATCGGCGTATTAGCAGCACGATCCACGGAAGGTGACCCAATCCACTTCTCATTCCAACTCTGATCTCCGGAATGGAACCGGTGGTTTGACTTTTGCAGGACACTTTCTTACCATTAAAAAAGCAGTGTGTCTTATCCTGGAGAAAGGTGCGGGAGTATGAAAGATTCATTGTTTGCGGCAAGATGCATGATCATTCTTCTCTTCGTTTTTTCCCACAGTTCCATCAGTCAGATTGTCTGGCAGCGATCTCCGCATAACCCGGTGCTGAGAGATACGGGAGAGTTCTTGCTGGCGTTGGAACCTTCCGTGCTGTACGACAGTGTGCACGGTCGTTACGATATGTGGTTCACGGGCAAGAATGAAACGTACAACTCAAGTTTTGCGATCTACCACGCGCGCTCGACCAACGGAGCGAACTGGGTCATTGATTCCGGCGGGCCGGCGCTTTCTCCCGATCCGGAGGGTTCCTACGATTCTGACGTGCGCGGTCCATCCGTCATTCGCGACAAGGAGGGATACAAAATGTATTTCCTCGCGCATGGTGTCGGAGGGCACACGTTTGGGGTTGCAACGTCCGTCGACGGTGTGACCTGGGCCAAGTACTCTGGCAACCCGATCGTAATGAAAGGTGCAGGTGGGACGTGGGAGTCTAATGGGATAGCCTATCCGAATGTGTACTTTGACGGGAGTAAGTATTTTCTATGGTACGGTGGGTCGGATGGCAGCACCGGGAGCATCGGCCTTGCCACGTCTACGGACGGGCTTACGTGGATAAAGTACGCGAATAACCCTGTTTTGAAAGCGAGCGCGGGTGGGTGGGATGCCCTTGGCGTTGGCCAGCCTTCTGTCGCCCAAGCGAGTGGAAAGTTTTACATGTTGTACGATGCAACATTGACATCGTACTGTTGTGCATCCAGGATCGGCGAAGTAACATCTGCTGATGGCATACACTGGACCAAATATGCAAACAACCCGGTGTTCGTGCCGGGTTCAACGGGTTCATGGGATGATGAGGCAGTATCGACGGGTTCGCTGGTGTTTCGAGACGGTACTTTTCAGTTCTGGTACAGCGCCTTGTCAGCTTCGACGGGGTTGTGGCAAACGGGATATGCGATGTCGCGCATTGCGAGCAACCATCCAATGTCAGGGGTCGACCCCAGGGTCGTTGCTCTTTGGCATTTCGACGAAGGGAGCGGAAATATTCTTCACGACGCTTCTATGTACCACAATGACGGGCAGATTCATAACTGCCGGTGGGTGGCGGGTAAATTTGGATCTGCTCTCCACTTCGATGGATTGACCTCGTACGTCGATCTTCCCAACTCACCGTCATTGCAGTTGGCGGGGCAATTCACCATCGAGGTATGGTTCTTATTGGACACACTTCAATTCGGTTCCGTGAATTCACCTGGGGAAGGGGGGGCGACGTTGTTATGTAATTACGGAATGCCTAACGGGGGAGGCTATGGACTCGGGTTTTGGAGCGGCGGTAAGGAACATTTTAACTATCGCTCACATCCTAGCGCCAGCTTTACCACTGCAGAAATTCCTATCCCCACGGCACACGTATTCCATCATATCGCGGTGGTGTACAAAACGATCGTTGCCAGCGGTGACTCCCTTACAGCTGTGCTCACGTATCTGGATGGAGCGTTAAGGGACAGTTCGGCATTTCGTGGGGGAGTCCAATACTTAAATACTCCAAAGTTTTATATGGGGACCGAGCCCGCGGGCCGCGCAGTTGGCAGCTGGGCGGTGCGGGAATTCCCCGGCATCATTGACGAGATCCGCATTTCGAACGTTGCCCTCGAGCCAAGCGAGTTTGATATGCCACACATCAAGTCCATGGAGGCCAAGAAGAGCAAGACCGGAGGTTCCAACGATGTCTTCAGCGTCAGATTGGCCCCGAGACAAACCAAGATCGTTCTAAACGGGAAAGTCGGAATAATAAATACCGGCAATTCGGGTCCGTCACGATCACGGCTGAGGCTCAAGGGTATTTTCGGCCTTGCGCGGGGATCCGGCGGACCGTTTGAAGAGGGCTCAATCGCAGTTACCACGGGAGATGATTTCTTTGTCCAGGTGTCGTCCGGTCTCTACTATGAGGTCTTCGTGAAGCGTGAAAGCCGGCAGGGTGTGACGTTGAAATTTTCAAGGATGTTAAAGAAGAAATAAATCGCCTGCGCTGAACGGCAAGCAAGGTGAGGGCTCGATATGACATGACCTCAAAAAGTGATAAGAGGCATTGTGAAAATGATTTTACCAACGTTGATTCTCGCTGTCCTGTTTAGCGGCAGTTCTCTCTGTGCCCAAGCGGAACAATCAAGCGGACAACAGGAAGCTGCTGCCGCGCAGAAACGGCCGCTCCTATTTGTCAGCCACCTTTCGGAAGACCATGTCACGGTGATCGATCCGGCGGCCAACCGTGTCATCGGCAGAATAAAAGCCGGGAAGGGAACCGCCGCCGTTGCCATTTTGCCGATTCAGGATCGCGGCTACGTGGCAAACTTCTCGTCGAACGATGTAACGGTGTTTGATCTACGAACCGGAAACACCGTTGTGAGAGTGAGTGCCGGGGAGCACCCGTCCCAGTTAACGCTCACGCCCAACGCACGCTACCTCCTCATCAGCCATTCATCGGATGATGGGCTTTGGTTCATGGATACCCGCACTGACAGCATTGTGAAGAAGCTGCCTGAAGGAACCGGACCTTTCTGCGAACCGAAAGCCGGCGAGAAGATCTATCAAAGCCAGGTATTCACTCCGTTTGTCTTTACCATCGATCCAGCGACACAATCTATTGAAAAGAGAATTCCAATTGGAGGGAGGCCAATTGAGTGTGCAATGTCCCCCGACCGGCGGTATCTCTATGTGGACAATGTTACGCTGAGCGAGATTGATAGGGTGGACGTAGCAACGGATTCTATGATCGGGAAGATATCCGGTGTGAAAAATCCGCGCGGCATTGTGATTTCGCCCGATGGTAAGTTAGCGTATGTTGCCGACGTCATCGGTTCCACGCTGTCGGTCCTCGATTTGTCGAATTCATCGGTCGTAAAGAAAATCCGCGTAGGAGCCGGGCCGAATGCAATCACCATGGATGCCGATGGCAGGTATGTCTATGTCGGATGCCAGCGCGGCGACTGCGTCTCCGTTGTTGATACTAAAACGGGGACTCTCGTACGAACAATTTCGGTCGATCCTCAACCTGTCGCCATAAGCTGCTTTTCCGCGTATGCGCCTCCGGTCGACACTCAGAGTTTAATCAGCGGCATCGCCACGCACCCGTTGGATTCCCTCAACGCGATTCTGATGGACAATCTCTGCCGGAAGAAAGTGGTGATGATTGGCGACGGATACCACGAACATGGAGCGTTTATGCGACTGGTGACAGGGTTGCTCAACCGTTGGGTTGATACGCTTGAAGCGGAGCAAAAAGCGGGGGCAGGTGCTGCCTCTGCGAACGGCCGGATCGAAGTTCCCCATAAGCTGATGCTCTTTCTGGAAGCCGACAGCGAAGAGCTTGCGCTTAAGTTGCGTTCTATTCGCAACGGCGATCCGGCGCCGTGGCTGGCGAGCATGCTGAAACTGGAGACCGAATGGGGTCACTTGATCGGCGGTATTTCCGTCGATGTTGTCGAATACACCTCCATCCTCAACCGCATCCTCGACCGCGTTGCGCGACTCAATGTGAAAGACTCTACTTACCCGTATGATTTTAAGATCATCGGTCCCGAGGGTGTACCGCCGTACAAGCCGTTTGACCGGGGGCAAACAAGGGATACCGCTGAGATCAGGAAAAAGTATCTGGAGTTCCAGCGAACCAAATTCAACTATTTTGCCCACGAGCGGGATCAGATCAGCTCGAGGGCAATCAGGAAGGCGCTGACAGACCATCCCGATTACAAAGGCGTGATATTCTACGGCGCCGGACACCTCTTGCGGGGAAGGCAGAACAAGGCCAATTGGGGCGGGAAGGAGTATGGAATCGACAGCGCATACGATTATTTCCTCGCGCACTTTCTCGACGTAGACTTTGGGCGAGACAGCGTTGCAGTCTTCTTTTCCCACAGCAAACCGGAAGTGGATGAAGCGGGAATCACCGAAAATGCACGCCACGGTGAGATCTTTGATTACGACATCTCTTGCCCTCTCATTCCGCCGGGACCCAGCCCTCTTGAAATTATGCCTTCGCGCACCGTTCTGACGTTGCTCCGGGAGCTGGTGAGCAACTGCGAAAAGGAGGGGAACGAGTATAGCCGGGGATATGGTCGATTGTACACAACGCGGCTTTACCTCCAGCTTAAGCGGTCAAACCTGTACAACGGGATGACGACGGGCCGTCTCCTTGATTCGGTCCGCGCTCACTTGAGGGATACTTCAGCCGCTGCCGCGGCAAGGAGAGATGTGCTCCTCGATTCACTCATTGCCGCCTTTGACGGCATTTCGAGCATAGATTCTTTGCAGAATTGGCTCACAATCCGTGCCGGTGATTCGTTGTTCTACAACGAGATGCTGAATCTGGTGATAATGAACATCCCCGGAGCCGATTCGGTACATGATTCGCCGAATCCAATACGTCTTCCGCTCGATACGACAATGGACGCGTTTGTCCGTGCTCATAATCGGGACCTTGCCGAATATTTTTTGGTCAATCTCCTTTGGATAGGGACGCCCGACGAGAAAGCACGTGCACTCGACAAACTGACTACGCTGACGGGACAACCGTACCGGACGGCGGAGGAGTGGAGCGAATGGTGGCGGGGGAAATGCCGGTGACGGGCGGCCGCGCCGGAGTTTCAAATGGGTACCGTGATTCACACTTTGAGCTCTCTAGTTTTTTGTTACTCAAGTGGTTTTAATGCGTCCTTGGATCGTCATGTCAATCCTTACGGGGCTGTCCTGAAAGCAGAGCAATCGTCTTTGCGAGGGACGAAGTCCCGAAGCAATCTGATAATTGGGAGAAAATTTGAAGGTCGAGATTGCTTCGCTCCGCTCGCAAAGACAAGAAGGTTGGTTCTTAGACAACCTCGGATAGGGGTGAGGGTTAAGAGCCAAAAGACTTAATCAACCTGTTTCGGGAACACGACACTAAAACCTCATTGCCCTTAAGAAAACAATATCCATCCATGGAGTCGTTATGAAAATAATTGTCATCCTCACCGCGGTTATATGCGCACTTCACATGAAAGCATCGGGGCAGGTGCTGAGCAAGGCCGACGAAAATTTCCTCAAGGAACAGGCCCGGCGAATCACGAACTCGGCGCTCCTGCCGGCGGGAGCGACCTTGGGGAAATGGAGCAATACCACTCCCTACGATGTCCATGTGCCGGGCGGGAACATGGGCTACCCGGCATTCTGGGTCCGCGACGCAGTCATGATGCTCGGCGGGGATTTTATTTCCTCAAAAGAACTGGAAGGCTGGATCCGTTTTATTGCCGGAACGCTGAAGGGGCCGGAGGACTGGCACGTGCGTCCGGGGGTGATAGTTCCAGCCTACTCGGTCCCCGACCATATCAACTTCGACGGGATGCCCATCTTCTATCCGGGTTTTTACGATAGCGCCATCAAGCAAGGAGGAGATCCCTGGGGCAAGTATCCACCGCTGGATGACAACTTCTTTTTCATTACCGCCGTGTACGAACAATGGGCAATGACCGAGTGCCCTCTGCTCTTCATGTCGACAGTGAAGACCTCATTTAGTGAAGAAACAGTTTCAGATATTTGTGAAAAGGTATACCGAGTGGCCCCCACCGACGCGGCTACCGGGCTAATTGTCGCAGGCGATGTAAAAACTGATAACGCCAAAGATTGGGGATTCTGTGACGTTGAATTCAAGAGCGGAATGCTTCTTTTCCCTTCCGTGCTTAAATACGTGGCGGCGGTCCAGCTTGCACAGCTATTCGAGGCTACGGACCAGGCGCCGAAGGCGAAGTTCTATCAGGATGATTCAGCACGCATCAAAGCCGCCATTTCACGGACATTTTTCCATCCATCGCAAAACGGAGACGAAGGATGGCTTCACTCGGCGACGGGCGTCGGCAACCAACCCGATGTCTGGGGGAGCGCCTTTGCCGTTTACAGTGGCGCCGTGGACACGTCCGTGGCCAGGAAAGTGGCGAACGCTCTCGTTCGCGCTTACCGCGAGAAGACCGGTGTCAGACAAGGATGCGTAAGGCAAATCCTGACCACCGATCGGCTCAACAAGGGCGGGTGGGAACAGTCGTTCGCAAAGACCGGGACGTACCAAAATGGGGGTTACTGGGGAACCGCAACGGGCTGGTATGTTTCGGCAATTCATAGCGTCGATCCCAAAGCCGCGGCGGAAATGGCCGGAGATTACGTCAAGTTTCTGAGAGAGAACATGAGGCCGGACGGGATGACGCAGGCATGGGAATGGTTCAACCCCGATACGGGCGAGCACAACAATCCCCTGTATGTTGCATCAATAGCGCTGCCCTACCTGAGCCTCAAGAAAGCAGGGATCTTAAGCGATCATTAAAATGTCTTTTCGGCCATTCATACGAGCCATACATACGAGCCCTACCTTGAGTTGACAATACGGGGAAATCTCAGTAGATTCTCGAAGTAAATTTGAAGGTTGGGAATTGGCAAACATATCATCAATTTCAACGCGCCTCGTTCGGCATCCCAACGGAAATGAGAATGCACATCGATGCGTCAATGCAGGAGTGCATCTCCACCCAGCCGAGTCAACGCTCAAGGTGCATCATCAAATGAATTTTTTCAGGAGATACCAATGTTCTATTTCGTGCTAGAGGTAATAGGCGTCTCGATTCTGGTTTCTATATTCGCAACTTGGATCAAGTTGATTCCACGCTATCCGAAACGAAAGTATGCATTGACCCAGCAGCTGATCAATACCGCCTTCTTAACTATCCTCCTGACCGTTCTCTGCTTCTTTGAGATTTATCCATCTTGGTTCCTGCTTTTCGCGTTGATACTCCTGATTCTGTGGATGTCCGTTCGAATCACCGGCGCCATTGTTCGGATGCGAGGAGAATCCACCGTTGAGGCGCCGGATAGAGACCATGAGTGATATGGAATACAATCACTCTATGCTTCATAGACTCGGGCAACCGCACTGCTTCAATCTTGAGGAGAAGATATGAGAACGGTAACCGTATTCAATTTCGTAACTCTTGATGGGTACTTCGAAGGGCCAAGCGGAGACATCAGTTGGCATATGCGTGACACAGAAACGGATGAATATGCTGTCGAGAGGCTCGATTCCGGGAGCACACTTTTATTTGGACGCGTAACGTATGAGCTCATGGCAAGTTACTGGCCCACACCGGATGCAATCAAGAACGTCCCTGCCGTCGCCGATCGAATGAACAACGCGGACAAGATTGTTTTTTCAAGAACACTGACAAAGGTCGGGTGGAACAATACCAGATTGGTAAAGGACAATATCGGGGAAGAAATACGGAACATGAAGCGACGGTCCGGGAAGAACATGACCTTGCTGGGTAGCGGCAGTATCGTTACCCAGTTCGCACAACAGGGTCTGATCGATGAATATCAGCTCATGGTGAATCCCGTCGTCCTGGGCGTGGGCACACCTTTATTCAAAGGCATCAAGCACAAACTGAACCTGCAACTAACCGGGACAAAGACATTCAGGAACGGCAGTGTCCTTCTTTACTACCAGCCTATGGGATAATGAATCAAAACTTCTCAAATGTCTACAACGACAAAGTCCGCGCGGAAGCATACGACCGACTCGAATTCCCCGGGACGTACTACCTGGCGTTCCGGGATCTGCCCGAGATCATAAGCAATCACGTCAAGGGCAGGAAGGCCATCGACTTCGGGTGCGGGACGGGACGGTCTACACGGTTCTTGCGCAAACTGGGTTTTGATGTCGTCGGCGTGGATAGTGCTGAGCACATGCTCACATTGGCCCGGAAACGTGACCCGGATGGCGAGTATCGTCTTGTTCCGGACGGCAACCTCGGCGGGTTCGCGGCAGATACGTGTGACCTGGTGCTCTCTGCTTTCACGTTTGACAATATCCCCACGATGGAGAAGAAGGTAATGCTCTTCCAGTCGCTGAAGCGTTTGCTCAACCGGAACGGACGCATCGTGAGCGTGGTTTCTTCGCCGGAGATCTATGTCAATGAGTGGGCATCATTCTCCACGAAGGACTTCCCTCAAAACCGAACTGCGAAGAGCGGAGAAAAGGTATTCATTGTGATGCTCGACGTGGATGACAGCCGTCCGGTTGAGGACATCGTGTGGATGGATCAAGACTACGACGAGACGTACAAGCGTGCAGGCTTGGTGCCGGTGAACATCTCCAGGCCATTGGCGAGCCATACTGAACCGTACAACTGGGTGAGTGAGACGAAGATAGCACCGTGGGCCATCTACGTCTTGCGGCCGGGTGAATAACCCCCCTGTTCTGCCTGAGACATGTCGTCCCCCCTTTTTTTCAAAGGGGGGATCAAGGGGGGTTCGAAAAGGCCACGACAAAAACCACATTTCATTTATCCCATCGTAGGGGTTCGACATGTTGAACCACCCACCTTGTCATTCCCGCACGTTTTAAGCGGGAATCTATCTAAGATGCCCGATTGAAGCGTTCGGGCATGACAGGCCTTTTGATTATTCAAGAGTCTCAATTTGAATGAATGAAAATAAAGAAGCCGGCCCGCGACAAGCGGACCGGCTTCTCTGACAATTGTATTTTGCAGAATGTCACTTCATCATCAATCCCGCGAAAGAACGCGGGATTTCTGATAAAATGACTTCGTCATTTTATCATCAACATCTTCTTGACCTGTGTAAAGCTCTTTGTCGGGTCAGTGGTGCTCACGGCGTAAAGGCGGTAGAAGTAGATGCCGCTTGCGACGCCGGAAGCATTCCACTGGATCGATCTGTAACCGGCGTCCTGTATCCCGTCCACGAGTGTTTGCACGACCTGTCCGAGGACATTGTAGACCTTAAGCGTCACTCTGCCGCTGAGCGGTAACCCGTATCGAATCGTCGTCGTCGGGTTGAAAGGGTTGGGGTAATTCTGAGACAACGCGTACCCTTGGGGCAATGCGACATGCGCAACCGGCTCCATCTTCAGGTGTATCTGACTGGGATTTGATACCTGCAGCACTCCGTCCGCGTTCATTGCGACTTCCTTATCGTTGACTACCAGTGAGGCCGCGACGTGCTCTTTGTTGTTCCATCGCACTGTGATCGGATATTTTGCGGATGAAAGCAACACTGAAATTTCCCTCCTGCTCGTCTCATCGGCAGCTTCCATCAGACGTTGCGATTCGAACCGGACATCAAATATGCCCGTGGGAGGCGGAGGGGGAAGCTCGAATTTGGCGGAGCCGGAATCCACCTTGCTTGAGAAATAGATGGCTCGTTCTCTTCCCTGGGCATCTGTGATCGTGAGACTACTGAATTGTTCATTTTCTGACGATCCAACTACTCCTTGATGTGATGGCCCGGCATTATTCGATTTACTTGAAGCAATAGAGGACATAGTGGGCTGGACCACCGATCCCGGCTTCGTTGCAAGCTGACCGTCTCCGCTCACTTTCACCCAGTAGGCATGCCCCGGTTCCAAAGTGTCAGCCCGAAAATATCCTGAAACATTTGAGAAGCCAAAAAAATACGATGTAATGGTTACCGGTGAATCAGGGACCACTTCCGATGTCAATAAGGGATATGAGAATGCCCCGATCATGTTCCACCTGGCACGAACAGAAATGGTATCGCTTTGTAAGCTTGTACCTGACATCTGGAGGGATGCACCAACCGGAAATTTCAGCCAGTATCCGGCGCCGTTGGCCAGGGAATCGACGATGCGGTAGCCGTTCGAATAGCCGAATGCCGAAGAGCTGGCCCCCGGAAAGAGGACGCTCTTGTGATAGTCGGGCACAACGAGTGGAACGGACACCATATTCCAATTCGCTTCGACCGGAACCATAAGAAGCGCTGAAGCGGACAAACTCCGGAGGCCTGGGATATATCCGCTTTCGAGCGAAAACCCCGTCCCGCTCATTGCCTGTACAGCCGTCTGACCGATGGATGCGGATAGTGTCAGTGACCCTCCAGAGAGTTTTCCGCCGCCACGATCAAATACCTGCAACGGCAGCTTCACCGATTGGCTGTGCCCGATATTGACAAGAAGAAAAAGTATCAACCCAATTTTCATTGTTTTCATCGCTTCACCTTTTATGTTATACGTATGGGTTAGCGACTTACTTCGTCTTCTTATTGACATCTTGCGGCTTCACTGATTGAACTTCATTCATTGTTTTGCCCGCATGATGAGTGAGAAGTTTTTTCTGGATATTTTTCGCCGCCCTCACATCGATTTTGCGATGCTGCATATTTGCCTCGGCGAGCGTCTTCACTCCCGAGTTCTTTTGAGTGAGAGAAACTTGTTCGATTTTGCGATGTTCTATCTTTGCCTGAGCGAGCGTTTTCGTCCCGTCGTTCTTTTGGGTAAGAGAAACCTGGTCGATCTTGCCCTGTTGCGCAACCATCTTCTGGTTTCGATCCCAATTGATCGCAAAGTTCTCTGCCATTCCGTGTTCCTTCGGATGCAGATACTTCCCTCGATTCGCCGGTTCTTTGTCCACCTCGGCAACGATGCGATGGGCATTCGCAAACGCATCCTGACGGATGCCCGTTACCTGCCATGATACCTTCATGCCGGCTTTGCCGCCGGATATCTTAAAATGATTATTGCTAACTTCTTCAGCGATATAGACCTGCGCGTAACCGCCCACGCACGTAAGCTGGTACCGGTACTCTTTATTCAATGCCTGGAAATAGGACGGCAACTCCACCGACGCTTCGCCGTTCCCGTCGAGCAGGGCTATACCGTCATACACATTCTTCATGTCCGGACTTTCGACGAAAGAGTGGTAGAGATACTTATTCGCCGGATCGAGCGGGTGATCTATCTTAAATGATCCCCCGCCTTTTGATAATGTGCCAGTGACTTCAACATTACCGAAGAAGTACCCAGCCAGACCTTTAGAACTGAAACCCACGATGGCCTCACCTCCGGCGCTATCTGATTCACCAACGACGCCATACCCTTGACCGCCATTAGTCCCTCCATAGACGCCAGTTCCATAAAGATCATCGTCCCTTCCCACAACGCCAGTGCCGAACAGTCCATTGGAAAATCCAAAAACGCCCGCGACACCAGTGCCTCCATTGGTGGATCCAACCACACCATTACTCGTACCGCTATTTCCCACAACACCCCTACCGCTGGTACTTGCCCCATAGACACCCAGCGCGCCTGCGCCATTGTCCGCCTCTCCCCAAATACCGATGCCGCTTGTGCCAGTCGAGTGACCATAAACACCCGCGACACCAGAGAGTCCATTGGTGGATCCACTAACGCCGTCGCCGTACCCCGTTGAAACTCCCTGCACACCGGTAGCACTCGAACTTACACCGTATACGCCTGCGGCTTGACTGCCGTGGTCGGCCTCTCCCCAAACGCCTAAACCGTTAGTGCCAGACGATTTGCCATAAACACCTGCGACGGCGTTCCCACCAATGGTCGTCCCCATAACTCCATCACCGGTACCGCTGATTCCTTCCACACCGGTCCCCGATGAGCTTAATCCATAAGTCCCTATCGAACTGCCATTATCCGCCTCTCCCCAAACGCCTATACCGGTGGAGTTGCTGGACGTGCCATAAACGCCCGCGACACCGGTTCCACCTGTGGACCCCTGAACGCCATAACCCGTGCCGCTGTTTCCATCCACACCGGTACCATTTGTACTGGAACCATAGACACCCAACGCGCCTGCGCCATTATCCGCCTCTCCCCAAACGCCTACACCGGCCGTACCGGAAGAGCTGCCATAAACGCCTCCGACACTGGATCCACCATTGGTGGTTCCCAGAACGCCATCACCGCTCCCGGTGGAAACTCCCTGCACACCGGTAGCGCTTGAACTAACGCCATACACACCGGCGGCCTGACTGCCGAAGTCTGCCTCTCCGTAAACGCCCATACCTTGAGAGCCGTCGGAGACGCCGTAAACACCCGCGTCAGCAAATCCAGTGGTTTGTCCTTGAATGGCGTTGCTGCCGCCCGAAAACGCCGCCACGCCTACGCCATTTGCAGAGTTTCCGTACACTGCAAGCCCATTTGCGCTTACTCCATAAACTCCGAACGATTGATTGTCCTGATCCGACTCTCCCCACACGCCTATGCCGCCGCCCGTACCGAACGCCTGTCCGTAGACGCCTGCCACAGTATCTCCTCCAACGGCCGTATATCCCTGTACGCCGTCATAATAAGGCGAAGTTCCAAACACTCCGCCCAAAGCTCCGCCTCCGATGACGCCCAATCCGCCGGTATTTTCCGCATCTCCCCAAACGCCCACGCCGCCGATACCGGAAGACGTGCCATACACGCCCGATACACTACCGCCTCCTGAACTGAACCCGCTAATTCCGCGCCCTGCAGAAGTGCCGGAGATCGCACCGCCAAGGCCCGGGGCAACGTTTGAATTTGTGATTGAGAGTAACTGGGAGCCCGAGCCCACTGTCCCGGAATAGGATCCCGGGATTGCCAGGGGCGAAAAGCTCAGCTTCGCCGCGTCGATCGAGCCGTCCAAGATCATAGCACTAAGAATGCTGCCCGGCGTAATGATGGTCGTAACGCGTAACCCTGTCGTATCGATCTTTGCCGAGGTAACAGAAGCATTCCGAAGGTTGGATGTCGTGACCGTTCCGGCATTTATTTTTGTGCTATCAACTGCGCCGGAAGCGATCTTGTTGGAGGTAATCGATCCGTTGGCAACCGTTAATGAAGAATCGGCAACGATCCCGTGGAATGCGTACGGGGAACTCGTCAGTTCCGAGCGCGGCGAAAATGTTACGGACGATCCGATGCTCGGTCCCGCGTTTGCGGTAATTTGTACAAACAACGATTTATTGAAGGCAATATTCAAGGGAGTGACAGAGCCAAGAATTACGCTGAACGATCCTTTCTGAACCGCCACGCTAAGATGGACCTCCTGCCAGAGTTGACTTCCGAGAGTTAAGGAGTCATAGATGGCAAAGGTGAGACTGTACGTCCCATCCAGAACCGGGTTGCCGGATGACGTTGTTAAGAAACCTTGGTAGGACATTTTTTGCGGAACCTGCGCGACCGCATCGGTCGTGAAGAGAAAGAATACGCAAAAAACCGTGACAATGAAAAGTGTAAAGGCTGGCTTCATTGTGAATCACTCCTCAAGAAATTGTGAATGTTGTAGTATGTTGTAAAAGATTATTTTTCTGGATTTTCGTCGAAGATCAGTTGAGAGGCGTGCGCTTGATGGGGTGCTTCCACTTGAAAGAACACGTACATTGCACACCGATCGCAGGGATTCCCTGCATCATGTGCCGTCTCGAATGATACATCAAGATCAATAATTAGAGTGGGGGATGCAATACCCAAAAGTGGGTATTTTCCAAAATTGCCCACGAACGTCTTTTGTGAGTGGACGCAATTTTGATCCCGGACAGTTTGCATATGCCGTCTGAACCAGGATTCTCACGATTTACTTGATTACCGTGATGAAATCAGAATCCCTGTCATCCTTTAATCCTACGAATCGTGGTTCAGACGGGGGAGCAGGGCCGGGGAAGGTTCGATAACGCCACGACTCAACCCCCCCCCCGTTCGACCTGAGACATGTCGTCCCCCCTTTTTTCAAAGGGGGGATCAAGGGGGTTCGGAAAGCCATTACAGAAATCGAAAATTCAGTCATCGATCGTCGGGGTTCAACATGTTGACCCCCGACAGTATGACTTTCGAGTCAACACTGTACACGAATGAAAACAAAAGAAGCCAGTCCGCAACAGGCGGGCCGGCTTTTGTGACAATTCTATGATGGTGAGTGTTACTTCATCAGCATTCCCGCAGAAGAATGATCGTCGGTCTGGCGGGCGGGATGCCGCAAAAAGAATGTGGCATTTCGTTCACCGCCTGCCGGCGGTTCACTCAACTTCTGATCAAATGATGGAATCACTTGATCATCAACATCTTCTTCACTTCCACAAAAGTCCCAGCGGTAAGTCGGTATACATAGATGCCGCTCGGCAAATTGCTGGCAGAAAATTCCACTGATTTATATCCTGCATCCTGAGTCTCGTTCACGAGCGTTGCAACTTCTCTCCCCAACATGTCATACACCGTGAGACGTACGTACGTCGCTTTTGGCAATTCATAATTGATGACCGTCGTAGGGTTGAAGGGATTGGGGTAATTCTGATGCAGGGCAAACGTTTTCGGCAAGAGGCTTTTGTCGCCAACGCCCAGTACGCCGCTCACCGTGACCGTGATGGGGTTCGAGTATGTCGTACTACCGTTCAAATCAACGAGTTTCAGACGATAGTTGTATTTGCCGTTCGTTACCTTTGTGTCCGTCCATTGGTAGTGGTGTTGTTGCAAAGTTGTCCCGGCCCCGGGGACCAAATTGCTCACCGTGGCGAAGGTCCCGGCGTTCAGTGCCCGGCGCTCGACATAAAAGCCCAGACTATTGGTTTCACTCACCGTCGTCCACTGTAATTGCACCCCGGTTGTGAGCGTTGTAGCAGTCAAGGACGCGAGCTGGATCGGCAGAGCGGCGTCTCCAGCCAAATGTTGGGCATAGATGTCAAAGTTAGTGCCGCTGCGTTTGTCTTCCCACGTAATGATTGCGCCGCCTGAACCGTCGGAAACAACGGTGACGCCGGCCTGAAGGTTTGTTGCCGTGCAAACGGGAATACCATCTACTGTCCACTGTACAAGCCCGGAAGGGTCCACGCGTTGCGCATAGATGTCTCCGATGTCGTTGCGACCGTCGACCCATGTAATGAAGGCGCCGCCCGACCCGTCGGAAACGATAGTGGGATAGGATTGTTCGGCTGCACCACCCGTGTCGATAGCAACACCGTCGGTCGTCCACTGCACAAGGCCGGAAGCATTCACGCGTTGAGCATAGATGTCCACCTTATTGCTCCTCCGGTAGTCATCCCAGGCAATGATGGCGCCGCCCGACCCGTCTGGAAGAATAACTTGCTCACCTTGTGCACCGGTTGCCGCGCAAATGGCAACACCGTTGGTTGTCCACAGCACAAGGCCGGACGCATCCACGCGTTGAGCATAGATGTCTCCGTTGTCATTGCGAGTGTCGAGCCACGTGATGATGGCGCCGCCCGACCCGTCGGAAGAGAGCTGGGGTTCCTGCACCAAGTCTTCGCCTGTCCTGGTACAGATGGCAACACCGTTGGCCGTCCACTGCACAACGCCGGAACTGCTCACGCGTTGAGCATAAGTGACATAGTGAATGCCGTTGCGAAGATCCCACCACGTAATGATGGCGCCGCCCGCCCCGTCGGAAACAACCGTGGGAGCAAAACCGTCATTCGCTGTGTCGATGGCAACGCCGTTGGCCGTCCACTGAACAACGCCGGAACTATTCACGCGTTGAGCATAGATGCCCCAATTGGTTGCGCGAAGGTCTTCCCATACAATGATGGCGCCGCCCGAGCCGTCTGAGATGACGGTAGGAAGTTGTTGAATGCCTGTTGCGGTACAGATGGCCACGCCGTTGGCTATCCACTGCACAACGCCGGAACTATTCACGCGCTGGGCGTAGATATCAATGTCGCCGCTGCGGGCGTCTTGCCATGCGATGATGGCGCCGCCCGAGCTGTCTGAATCGATCGTGGGATATGATTGATCGCCTGTCGCTGTGCTGATGGCAATACCGTTGGCCGTCCATTGCACGGTACCGGAAGCATTTACACGCTGGGCGTAGATATCAATGTCGCCGCTGCGGGCGTCTTGCCATGTAGTAATAGCGCCGCCCGAGCCGTCTGAAACAGAATTGGGATAGATCTGATCACCCGTTGCAGTGCAGATGGCATAGTTGGGTTGGATCGGTAATGTGCCGTTTGCGGCTATATGCTGGGCGTAGATGTCATAGTTGCCGCTGCGTTTGTCGTACCACGTAATGATGGCTCCGCCTGAGTCGTCTGAAGCGATAGTGGGACCGGCTTGGTCACCTGTTGCCGTGCAAATGGCAGCGCCGTTGGGTGTCCACTGCACAACGCCGGAAGCGTTCACGTGTTGAGCATAAACGTCGGCGATGTCGCTGCGAGCGTCATCCCATGTGATGATGGCGCCGCCCGAGCCGTCCGAAACGAGAATGGGACGTTGTTTATCACCCGTCGCCGTGCAGATTGCCACACTGCTATCAGGCCACTGGACGGCACCGGAAGCATTCACGCGTTGGGCATAGATGTCATAACTGCCACTGCGAGCATCTTCCCATGTAATGATGGCGCCGCCCGAGCCGTCTGTAATGATTGTGGGAAATTGTTGATCGCCGGTCGCACTGCAGACGGTATCACCGTCGGGTGTCCACTGGACAACACCGGAAGCATTCACACGTTGAGCATAGATATCAAAGTTACCGCTGCGAGGATCTTCCCATGTAATTATGGCCCCGCCCGAGCTGTCGGAAACGATTGTGGGATATTGTTGATTGGATGTCGCCGTGCAGATGGCAACGCCGTCAGCCGTCCACTGGGGAACGCCGGAAGTATTTACTCTCTGAGCATAAATGTCATAGTTGCCGCTGCGGGTGTCTTGCCACGTAATGATGGCGCCGCCCGAGCCATCGGTATCGATAGTGGGGTACATCTGATCGTTCGCTGCCGTGGAGATGCCAACCCCGTCGGGTGTCCACTGCGGAACACCGGAAGAATTCACGCGTTGAGCATAGATGTCATTGTTGCCGCTGCGCGCGTCTTGCCAAGTAATGATAGCGCCGCCCGAGCCGTCGGAAACGATAGTGGGAGATTCTTGATCACCTGTCGCCGAGCAGATGGCAACACCATCGGTCGCCCACTGCACGGTGCCGGAGGCGTTTATTCGTTGAGCATAGATGTCCACGTTGCCGCTGCGAGAGTCCATCCAGGTAATAATAGCGCCGCCCGAGCCGTCGGAAACGATTGCGGGCCATGTTTGATCGCCCGTCGCCATGCAGATGGCAACACCGCTATCCGGCCACAACACGGAGCCAAAAGCATTCGCGCGTTGGGCGTAGATGTCAAAATTGCCGTTGCGATTGTCCATCCATGTAATGATGGCGCCGCCCGAGCCGTCGGAAACGATGGTGGGAGCGTCTTGATTGCCAGCCGCCGTGCAGATGGGAGTGTTGACGGTGGGATCGCTTGACCACTGGGAGAGCGCTGGTGTTACGTACAGCGCCGTCGTCAGCAGACCGACCACTAGAATTTGCAACAAGAGATTGTACTTCATACGTCTCTCCATGTGAATAGTCACTGATTAGATGAGCGAATTGCGAGGCAGGCGCTTGATGGAGTGCTTCCACCTAAAAGAACATGTACATTGCACACCGATCGCAGGGCTTGCCCGCCTGAGCGGGATTCCCTGCATCATGTGCCGTCTCGAATGATATTACAAGATGAATAAATGAGGAGGGGGATGCAATACCCAAAACTGGGTATTTTGGGTGGGTGGGCGACAGGGCCGTCTGAACCTCGATTTTTAGGATTGAGGAATTACCAGGATGAAAAATATTCGAGGCGATCCTTGCTATAATTGATGGTTTGAATTTGATACCTCAGTAGGAGATAATCATGGCAATCCTAAAATCAAGCGAATCGTGGTTCAGACGGGGGGATCGGCATCTAAACGTAGGCAGCGGGGTCCTACGTTCAGATCCTGACCAGATCCCTCGACTCCGCTCGGGATGTCAGGATGACGCTTCGCGTCAGATGAATCTGCCTTTCAGCGCCTTCGAAACTGCCTCGGCCTTTGAATGGACGTGAAGCTTCTCGTAGATGTGTTTGATGTGGGAATGAACCGTCAGAGGGCTGAGGAAAAGTTTGTCGGCGATCAGTTTGTAACTGAGACCATCGACAAGCGATGTAAGAATTTCGAGTTCTCTCGGCGTGAGGTTGGATTCCTGCCGGCGAGCCGGAGGGTGACCGCGAAGGGCGTCGAGCACCATGCGCGCGATCGAAGGACTCATCGGCGCACCGTTCTTGATCTCCCGGATTCCCTTGATGATTTCGCGGGATGGCGTGTTTTTCACCATATAGCCCGACGCGCCCGCGCAGATGGAATCGAAGATTCTCTGATAATCGTCGTAGACCGTCATCATCAGTACGTCGATCGACGGGTACAGCGACTTGATTTTTTTCACTCCTTCGATTCCCGTCATACCCGGAAGCCCGATGTCCATCAGCATCACATCGGGGAGGTTCTTCTCCAGGTCTGGGATCGCCTCTTCGCACGAGCCGTATGCTCCCGCGAGAACCATGCCGTCGGTTTCGCCGACGAGGTTCTTAAAAGATTCCATTATTCGATCGTCATCCTCGACGATGGAAATCCGAAGGCGGGTATCGGTTTTGTCTGAAGTGATGATCATGGTATCAATCCATTTAAGGATAGTCAGATTTTTCGCGGGATGCAATACCCAATTCAGGGTATAGGACAACGGACAATGATTGTCGTCCCCTGTGCCAGATGGGAATCGAATGCTAGCGTGGCGCCGAGAAGCTCGGCCCGCTTCCGCATGTTGGTCAATCCGTTTCCCTTGCTCGAAGCGACCGGATCGAATCCCACGCCGTCGTCCCGTACAGTCATGACCAGCCGCCCACCGTCTTCGCTAAAAACGACATGGACAATCCGGGCGCCCGAATGCTTCGCAACGTTATTGAGAGCTTCTTTAAAGAGCAGGTAGATGTTCCGCCGGAAATCGAGCGGCAGAACCAGCCGTGAAAGGTCGGAAGACATTTCAAACTGGAAATCAATCCCCGCAGCTTCCATCACCCGGGCTGTGTGATCCTTCATGCGCAGGGTTATCTCATCGAATGAGTCATTTTTCGGATTGACGGACCAGACGATATCGTTCATTGCGTTGATCAATTCACGGGACGTAGCTCCGATCTCCGACAGCATCGGAATAGTTTTTCCGGGCCCGCTGCCTGCCGCTTCGCGGTGTGTTTCCTCTCTCCTGGCTTCGCGCGCGGCGGCATCGCTCAGGAGCGCAATTTGCGTGAGGCTCGATCCGATGTCGTCATGCAAATCGGTTGCGATTCCGCCCCTCATCTTTTCGATCTTGAGGACATGGAGCAGCCGGTAGCGCATAATCCCATAAACGACCGTGTTGAAAAAAACAATGGCCAGCGCAATAAACCACCACGTTCTCCAGAATGGAGGCACGATCGTCATGTGAATTGTGGCGGGTTGTGGACTCTCCAATCCTCCAGGACCCTCGGCACGGACGAGAAAAGTGTACGAGCCGGGTTCCAACGACGCGTACGTGACAGAACGACCGCTTGCGAGCGCATGCCATCCATTTTCGGCGCCTTCCAGCTTGTAGTGATAACGAAGCAGCGGGCCGGCGCTGAGACTGATACCGGAAAACTCGATCCGGCACGAATTATTATCGTATGGCAGAGAAATTTCTCCTTGAATCTCTCTTTGAGACCCATTGACTTCGATGCCTGTAATGTACACACGCGGAGCCAGCAGCTGCCGTGGACTGTCCACAGCAGGGAGCAGGGTCAGTGAATTGCGCATTAAAGCCCAGACTGTTCCGTTGTCCATGACACCACACGAATACACAGGTTCATCTGGGAATTCCGTGCTGCGGTAGAATCTAAGAGAATCCGCCCCGTGATGATATGCCATGCCCGCCTGGGTTCCCAGCCATAATGTCGAGTCCTTTCCTTCCGCGAGAGCGAAGATGATGTCGCTCGGGATGCCGTCTCGGATTGAATAAGCAATGAATTTTCCGCCACGGAACGCGGCGAGACCGCCATAGTGGGTTCCGACCCAGATGGTTTTCCTGCTGTCCTCAAAGATCGACCGAACACCCTGGACCGGAGCCCCATCGCCCGCAGAAAATTGTGTCGGCTTCCCTGTCCAGATCTCTGATTGTTTTAACATCGAGATGCCCCGCTCCCTTCCGCCGAACCAGATATTGCCGCGGCTATCTTCCGAGATGACACGCACACCTTTGTCGGGTACTCCATCCCTCTCTGAAAAAATGCGCACGCGTAGGTTTCTATTCGCGATATCCACGACCGCGACACCGCCGGTATCGATGGAATACCAAAGGTATCGATGACTATCGATCAGAAAGGCAAGCGATCCGGCAGAAGGCAGCTTGCCCCGAGTATCAATCCGTTGTTCTTTGCTGAGTCTCGATGCTTCTTCGGGAGCCGGTTGAATTCTGTATGAGATGAAACTTCCATCGTTAAATCGTATCCACAACAGCCGGGACGCGGAATAGGAAATGTCGAGCGCTGTCTTTTCGCCCATTGCCTCCGCGACCGGGTGGAAACTCTTGTGCCATACGGTCGTTTCGTCAGCCCAAATTTCCCAGACTCCATGTGCGACCAGGAGCCAAAGGTGCTGATGTTCGTCTGCCACACCTCTGCCTGTCTGTTCGGAGACAGGGATTGTCGAACCGTAGCGTGCCGGGAGCCGTTGCATTCCTTTCCCGAAACTCCCGAACCACAGATTGCCCTCACGGTCCTGAAACCCGGGAGGCACATTATTAGTGAGCAATCTGTTCTCTGTTGTGTAACGGATAAAATTCTGCGAAGGGATATGCGACTTGGGAAATTTGAAAAGAGCGCCGGGAGTCGCCTCCCAGAGATTTCCGTCGTTGTCTTCAAAAAGGCCTGACGGTAATCCTTCAAGAAAATGGTACCTTGATTCTGCCTTGTCACCGCGAATTTCGACGATAGAACTGTCACCTGTTAAAACCCAGAGGTTTCCGTCCGGATCATTATCAATAAGCGAGGGGTTCCCCAGGAGGTGTCCCATCCTTTTCATCGGAATGATTTTCTCGTCGGCGATTGTATACCGGTACACAGTTTTCCCGGTAAAAATCCAATAGGTGCCGGGCGGACCTTCTTTGATCCTGGATGTGTATCCCAGATGCATCCCGGGATGGAATTCGGTGATCTTACCATTGCTCTCGATGAATACCCCGTCATCGGTTCCGCACCAGACATTCCCCCGAGAGTCCTCTGTCACCGAGTTTACCCCGTTGGTTCTCCCAGTTGTCCCGATCCGGTAATGGATAATTTTCCCCTGTACAAATTGAATCAGGCCTCCTCCGTCCGTGCCGATCCACATTGCATCCGGAACGTGTCGGTTTTCCTCAAATGCGTTGATGATCCCGGACGTGAGCCCGTCGGCAACAGTGTAGTTGCGAAAAACCGACCCGTCGAAGACACTGATACCTAAGTCTGTACCAATCCATAGGAATCCGCGACTATCCTGGCAAAATGTATTAACGACGTTTGAGAGAAGCCCGTCCTTCGTAGTGTATGTCTGAATCGGAAGAAGCTGGCTCCTGGAAGAAGTGAGAACCGCAATGAGCAGAACAAAGAAGAGCCCACATCGGCGGGAGAGGAGAGGATGGACACAAACCTGCTTAACCATTACGCCGGAGGATAATTGTAACGTCTGACATTGCCAATATCATAATCGGTAGTGTTCTGGCTGCCTGCCGAATGGCCATGCACATGGTGTTTGCATCCGATGATTGTGGGTTAGTTGCGAGGCAGGCGCATGATGGAGGACGTACAATTGAAAGAACATGCTGATTCCACACCGATTGCAGGGATTCCCTGCCTCAGGTGCTGTCTCGAGTGATGTACCAAGATAATAAACAGGTTAGAGTTAGTCAAGAAGGCAAGCCTGGTACCGGTGCCTGTAACCCGAAATTGCAAATCCATTCCGGGACTTTTCGTTTGACATTCTCCAAAAGCTTCTGTACATTTTCGCAATTGACCGTAAAGGGAACGAGAATGAAAACACATAATGGAATTCGAGCCGGCTTGTTTGGAATAGGATTGGACACCTATTGGCCGCAGTTTCCCGGACTCTTGGACCGGCTGACCGGCTACCAGTCCCGGATAGCAGCCCGGCTCCGGAGCTTTGGCGTGGATCTCATCGACGCCGGGATGGTCGACAGCACCGCCAAGGCGGCCGCAGCGGCGTCCTTGTTCCGACGCGAGGAGGTTGATTTGATCTTCCTTTACATTTCCACCTATGCGCTTTCTTCAACCGTCCTGCCGGTGGCGCAAAGAACCAAGGCGCCGGTTGTGGTGCTGAACCTTCAGCCGACACCGCAGCTTGATTACGCTGAATTCAATCGACTCAGCGACCGCGGCACGATGACCGGTATATGGCTTGAGCACTGTCAGGCATGCTGCGTGCCCGAGATTGCCTGCGTTTTTAACCGTGCCGGTATAGCGTATCACCTCGTTACCGGGTTTCTTCAAGACGAGGCAGCCTGGTCGGAAATCCGCGATTGGGTGGAAGCCGCGAAAGTCGCCGGTGGCATGCGTGAAAACCGGGTCGGCGTGCTGGGTCATTACTACGGCGGGATGCTCGATGTTTACAGCGATATGACACAACAGTCGACTGTGTTCGGCACTCATTTTGAAATGCTGGAGATGTGCGAGTTGCATGCCCTCCGGGAAGCTGTCACCGATGCGCAGGTGCAAACCAAAATAGAGCAGTTCAAAAATGAATTCAAAGTATCACGCGAATGCGAGCATTCGGAACTCGTCCGTGCCGCGAAATCTTCGTGCGCGCTCGACGCATTGGTGGAAAAGCACAACCTCGGTGCGATGGCGTACTACTACGAGAGTGTGGAGAGTAATCCCTATCGCGATATTGTTACGTCGATGATCCCGGGGAACACGTTGCTCACCGGACACGGCGTGCCTGTGGCGGGTGAGTGCGAGGTCAAGAATGTGCAGGCAATGAAAATCATGGACCTTCTGGGCGCGGGAGGCTCCTTTTCTGAGTTCTATCTGGCGGACTTCAAGGATGAAGTAATTTACTTCGGGCACGATGGACCTGCGCATTCCGCGATCGCCGAAGGTCCCGTCGGCCTCGTGCCTCTGCCCCTGTACCACGGTAAACCCGGCAAGGGACTTTCAGTTCAGATGGCCGTCAAGAACGGTCCGGTGACGTTGCTGTCAGTCGTCCAAGGCGTCGGCGGGAAAATATCATTATTGACGGCGGAGGGCGAATCGGTGCCGGGCCCGGTTTTACAAATCGGCAATACGAACAGTCGATACCGGTTCTCCGTGGGCGTCAAGGAATTCATGAACGAATGGTCAAAGGCAGGCCCTGCGCATCACTGCGCGATTGGTATAGGTCATGTCGTGGACAAGCTCCGAAAAGTCGGCGCGCTGCTGGGGATTGATGTGCAGCGTGTTTGCTGATTGCCATCCGATGCGGCGGCCGGAATCTGAAAGGATGAGTTGTAAAATTGCCATAATTGTTGTATAATTATGCCACATATATTTTAATGTGAGTTAGTTATACAGGAGAATGCTGTTACGAAGACTTTCAAGGATATATTATTGCGAGCAATCAATTCTGCAAAATATGCAAGCGTTGATGGATTAAGGAAAAAGCTTCAATTGGCAAAGAGGAAAACCCCGGCATCTTCTCTGTACGTGACACTCTACCGGTTGGTCGAGACAGGGGCCATCTTTGATGCTGGTAGAGGATGGTACTCGACAATTGACACACCCTTTGTACCGCAATATGAATCCATAAAGGGGATTGTCAAACAGGTCGGGAAACAATTTCCGCAATTGCCTTTTTCTCTCTGGAGCACCGAGCAGCTGCAGCCGTTTGCACACCATTTGATGAGTCATTTTACGACAATTCTCTATACGGAGACTGATGCTATCAGTGCTATCACTGAGTTTTTGCAGAGTCGGAAGCATACTGTATTCTCTAATCCGAAACAGGCAGAAGTTGAAAAATATGTTGCAGCGACGAATCGAAGAATCATTGTCCGTCCGTTAGTGACAAAGGAACCCATCGAAGGACATTATGCTACAATAGAAAAAATTCTTATAGATCTTTTTCTGGAAAAGGATCGATTATTTTTGATGGACAGGGCTGAGTACAAGCGGATCTTTGAAACTATTATCTTTTCCAAACGAATCATCATGGGGAGGTTGTTTGGTTATGCTGAACGACGGAAAATAAATACTCTTCTCGTGAATCTATGTGCAGAATATAAATCCACGATCATTATGTGAATTGAACAGCCGTGATCGTTGCTAAATCGTTTACAAAAGATTGGATTCAAGCCCAGCGTTCTGCAAACAAAGGTGCCGATCCGGGTCTTATCGAAAAACAGATCTTTGCATTTGAATTACTGCACCGCCTCGTTAAGAGTGGGAAAACATTCGTTTTCAAAGGCGGCACGGCTCTCCATCTGATTCTGCCGGAACATAAACGACTCTCGACGGATATTGATATCGTTGGCGGTTTCACATTTGATGAGCTTGGGAAGTTGATCGCAAACACTCGTTTCTTTCGTGTAGAAGAAAACATCCGTAAGAAGAACAATGTTCCTAAAAGACACTTTAAGTTCTTCTATACTTCAGCAATCGATGGCCAAGAAAGCTATCTCTTGCTCGATACGCTGGAACGAAGTCATACGTATCCAAAGTTAGAAGAAAGGCTCATAGCTCACAGACTGTTTGAGACAGATGAAGCGGCAAAAGTCCGTGTCCCGACACTCGAGGGTATCCTCGGCGATAAATTGACTGTCTTTGCTCCGCATACGATCGGAATTCCTTACGAAGCCGGCAAATCAATGGAGATCGTCAAGCAATTGTTCGACATCGGCGAACTTTTCGACTATTGCACTGACACAAAAACATTGATTGAAAGCTATGATGCGACACAAGTGCAGGAAAGTGAATATCGAACCCCGAAACATAGCAGAGAAGCATCGCTCCAAGATACCATCAGTACGGCCTTTCTTGTTTCTCAATATCTCCTCAAGGGTTATAAATCGAACGACGAGATTAAAGAAATAGCGACGGGTTTAAAACAAGTCGAAAATCATTTATTAGGAGTGCCGTTCAAACTCGATCAGGCGCGCGTAGCAGCTGCGAAAATTGCACTCTTAGCATCTGTGGTGAAGAATAACAATTTCAAATTCTCATTTGAAAAGATGCGTTACAGTCCAACGCAGAATGAGAAGTCGCTGGCGATTGAACTATCGGGTTCCTATGAAATACTCAATAGACTAAAGAAATTGAATCAACTGGAAGCCTTTCACTATTGGTGGTTGATTTCGCAAATGGAATAATAACGGAGCCAGGAAAGGGTTCAGAAGAAGGAAACTCACTATGGATGGAAAATCACTCGATGCAAAACAGGAATAGCTTAGAAAACTTCAGGAGGCTTTCCCCGAATCTGTCGCTGAGGGAAAAGTAGTTTGGCAAAGGTCGGGATGCCCGTTGGAAAAGAATTGGTTCAATGAGCCATTAATGTGATCATCAAACCCTTTGGTGATATTGGAATAACTTCAACCATGGCAGGGCGATAAGAATGACATCAAGAGAAAGAGTCCTGACGGCGTTAAGCCATAAAGAAGCGGATATGGTCCCCTTCGATATCGGCAGTTTGCCGGTGACCGGAATGCAGGTTAGTACCGTATACAACCTTCGTCAGGCGCTCGGTCTGGATGAACCCGGCACACCGGTCAAGGTTACCGAACCGTACCAGATGCTTGGAGAGATTGCGCCGGATTTAATGGACGCTCTTGGCATTGATGTGATCGGTTTGTGGGGAAGGAAGAACATGTTCGGATTTGAGAATAAGAACTGGAAAGAATGGACGTTGTTCGATGGAACTCCGGTTCTTGTGCCCGGGGATTTTAATACCGAGCCGGATGGAAATGGCGATATCTTGATGTATCCCGAAGGCGATACGTCTGCACCTCCGAGCGGAAGAATGCCCGATGGCGGTTTTTATTTTGATGCGATTGTACGCCAGGAGCCGATTGATGATGAAACTCTGAGAGTGGAAGACAATCTTGAGGAATTCGAAGAAATATCGAAGGAGGATCTGGAAAGATATAAGAATGAAGCCGACCGACTCACTGCAACTACCGATAAAGCGATTGTCGGTTCATTTGGCGGAACAGCATTCGGCGATATTGCACTTGTTCCGGCCGTATGGGTAAAACATCCCAAAGGCATTCGGGATATTGAGGAATGGTACGTAAGCACTCTTACGAGGAGGGATTTCGTCTACTCTGTTTTCGAAAAGCAATGCGACATTGGAATTAGGAATCTTGAAAAAATTCACTCTGTCGTCGGCGAAAAAGTATCCGTCGTTTTTATTACCGGGACCGATTTCGGCACCCAGTGCGGTCCATTTATTTCAAACGAAGTGTACCGCGATCTGTATCAGCCGTTCCATAAAGAGGTTAACGGATGGATTCATAAACATACCGGCTGGAGGACTTTTACTCATTCGTGCGGATCGGTGTACAAGCTGATACCGGATTTCATCGAAAGCGGTTTCGACATTCTTAATCCGGTTCAGTGTTCGGCGGCGGACATGAATGCCAAGAGACTGAAAGAGCAGTTTGGTAAAGATCTCACATTCTGGGGCGGCAGTGTCGATACTCAAAAAACACTGCCGTTCGGCACCCCGGGTGAAGTCAGGGCGGAAGTCAAATCGCGAATTGAAACTTTTGCACCGGACGGTGGATTCGTTTTTAATGCAATTCATAATATTCAGGCTCGCGTGCCGATCGAAAACCTGATTGCGATGATCGAGACCGTGAGAGACTACAGAAAGTATTAAATGGTTAGGTAGTTGAATAGTTTGGTAGTTAAGTAGTTGAGATGATGAGAAAATGGAGTAATGGAGTAATGGATGATGGAGTAGTTCGGTAGTTGAATAGTTAGGTAGTTGAGAATAGGAGACAGACAGGTAGTGGCAGGACTGAGATCTTGAGATTCTAAGACGAGCTTCATCATATTCATCATCTTTTATCAGCGATCATCAGCGGTCAAGTTTTGAATTTTTAATTGATATCTAACGGCCAATAGCTAAAGGCCAAGAGCCCCCGGCCAGCACCATGAACCAATGACGAATGACCAGGAACTAAGAAGTCAGAAAACAGAAGCCAGAGGCTAACAGCCAAAAGCTAATGGCTAAAAGCTCAATGTCAGTACCCGGATCCAATGGCCAATGACAAGGAACCAAGTACAAACAACCAAGAACTTGACCAGAATAACATAATAAACATTGGGAAAAAATGAGCGACACTCTTGAAAAATTATCACACTGCATCGAAGTCGGCAAAATCAACAAAGCATCCCCGTTCCCGCCTGCGCTCAAGGGGGAAGACGGGGCCGATGAACTCTGTAGACAGGCTCTCGAAGAGGGAATCAAACCTGAGATTATATTGAACGAGGCTTTGATCCCCGGCATGTCGCGCATCGGAGAGAAGTTTTCGCAGGGCAAAGCCTTTGTTCCGGAAATGCTGATCTCTGCGAAAGCCATGACCACGGCGCTGAACCATTTGAAACCGTTTTTCGCATCGGGTGAAATTAAACGGAAAGGCATCTTTGTCGTTGGCACTGTCGCCGGCGATTTGCATGATATCGGGAAAAATATCGTTGCCATGACTGTTGAAGGGGCAGGATGGCAGGTCGTTAATCTTGGCGTTGATGTTAGAACGGAAAAGTTTCTTGAAACAATCCGGGAATACCCTGAATGTGTTGTCGGTATGTCGGCGCTCCTTACGACGACGATGGCAAACATGGAATCAATTGTCAGGGGGATAAAGGATAAATATCCCGGGAAAGTGATCCTGGTTGGCGGCGCGGCGCTGTCACAGGAGTTCTGTAATAAGATCGGAGCTGATTTCTACTCGCCTGATCCGCAACGCGCGGTGGAATTTCTGAAAAGGTTGGCCACGTAAAAGTGCGCTTGGGTGACATGAGAATATGTCTGCGAGCTGATGTCATGTATGGGAAATAGATTGATTGATTTCTGTGGTGTTGACCCTCACCCCTTCAATTCCCCTCTCCCAATGGGAGAGGGGATAGGGGTGAGGGTAACGAGTGACATAATCATCCAGGAACTTATTGAGAATATTTGAGGGACATGACACTAGAAAGAACCGGTGGCGATGGAGTAATCACGGTTTACATCAGAGTTATCACAAATAATCTGCACGCATGGCAACATCATCCCTAGCAGAATCAAAACTTTCTACGTCGGCGCGTTTCAACAAGACCTACATCTGGATGGTCTCGGTAACCGCAGCTCTTGGCGGTTTGTTGTTTGGATACGATTGGGTTGTTATCGGAGGAGCCAAACCTTTCTTTGAACGATTTTTCGGTCTGACGGATGCTGCAACAAAGGGATGGGCAAATAGCTGTGCTCTCATTGGTTGTCTGTTCGGAGCTTTAATTGCAGGTTGGTTAAGCGACAGGTTTGGAAGAAAACGTCTCTTGCTCTTTTCGGCGTTTCTGTTTGCAGCTACTTCAATCGGAATCGGATTCTCGCAGGAGTTCGTTGTTTTTGTCGCGTGGCGGATTCTCGGCGGGGTTGCAATCGGATTGGCTTCCAGTCTTTCACCCATGTACATAGCAGAAATAGCCCCGGCACATATGCGCGGGAAGCTGGTGGCGATCAATCAGTTGACCATTGTGATCGGGATACTGGCGGCACAGCTCATTAATTATGCGATTGCAGAAAATATTCCCCCCGGCATAAGCGAAGAAATGCTCCGCAATTCCTGGAATTGTCGGGTGGGGTGGCGCTGGATGTTTGCGGCTACAGCAGTGCCGTCGATGGTCTTTCTTTTCGGCATGTTCTTTAATCCGGAAAGTCCGCGCTGGCTTGTGAAGAACGGCAGACGGGAACAAGCCCGCGGTATCCTTGCGCGCATCGGCGGGGAGGCCTACTCGTCCTCTGCGCTCAATGAAATTGAAGCAACACTGGTCAACGATCTGCGGAAGGTGAACCTCCGCGAATTGCTCGATCCGAAAATGAAATCTGTTTTGCTGTTGGGCATCGTCCTGGCCGTGTTTCAGCAGTGGTGCGGCATCAACGTCATTTTCAATTATGCGGAAGAAATCTTCTCCAGCGCCGGTTATGATATCTCAAATACGCTGGTGAACATCGCCTGGACAGGCTCCGTCAATCTGGTGTTTACGTTCGTTGCGTTAGGGATTGTGGACAGAGGCGGACGGCGGGTGCTCATGCTTCTTGGTGCCGCCGGTCTGGCCGTGTTATATCTTGCCCTGGGGCTATTCTACCACGCCGGTGTGCAAGGGTTGCCCATGCTTCTCCTTGTGCTTGCCGCGATCGGCTGCTACAGCATGTCGCTCGCTCCTGTCACCTGGGTTATCATATCGGAGATATTCCCCAACCGCATCCGGGGCACGGCCATGTCGGTGTCCGTGACATCGCTCTGGACCGCGTGTTTCGTCCTGACCTACACGTTCCCGCTCCTTAACGAAGGACTCGGACCGGCGGGAACCTTCTGGATCTATGCCGCGATTTGCGTTGCAGGCTTTCTCTTTGTCCTGCTTCGCCTTCCGGAAACGAAGGGAAAAACATTGGAAGCGATTGAAGCTGAGCTGGTCCGCTGATGTCAGTGCTTACGTTCCATCGGATAATTTTCTGACCGTCGTGTAAGGGCATCATGAAGAACGCGAATGTGCAAAATAACGGAAGCGGTGGCGCCTACGTCTTGCTCGTCACGTTTGCCGCAGCGCTGGGGGGCTTCTTGTTCGGTTACGATACGGCAGTGATTGCCGGAGCAATCGGGTTCTTGCAAGCACATTTCAGCCTTGACCCGACCATGAAAGGTTGGGCCGCGGCGTGCGCGTTGTTGGGTTGTATTCTCGGTGTTTCGTTTGCGGGGGCATTCAGCGATCGGCTGGGGCGAAGGAAAGCGCTCATGCTGGCCGGAATCTTGTTCCTTCTCTCCGCCGTCGGGACTGCCCTGGCCGACAGGTTTTTCGTGTTTGTCTTGTTCCGCGTTCTCGGAGGCGTTGGCGTAGGCATTGCATCGATGGCCTCGCCGATGTACATCGCAGAGATTACTCCGGCGCGCATCCGTGGCCGCATGGTTTCCGTCAACCAGTTTGCCATTGTCTCCGGCATGTTGATCATCTATTTTGTCAATTACTTCATCGCACTGCGGGGAGATGAGGCGTGGGATGTCTTGACCGGCTGGCGCTGGATGTTTGCCTCGGGCGTCATCCCCTCGGCAATTTTTCTCCTGTCACTTATCTTTGTTCCGGAAAGTCCTCGCTGGCTTGTCAGAAGAATGCAGGTGGAGAAAGCCCGTCGCATTTTGATCAGGGTTGGAAACAGCGCATTTGCTGAAAGAGAGCTCAGCGCGATTGAAGAAAGTCTTGCCCGGGACCGTGGCGCGCTTTCACAACTCTTTGAACCCGGTTTGCGGCGGACGCTCGTCATCGGCGTCTCGCTGGCGATACTTCAGCAGGTTACGGGGATCAACGTCTTTTTGTACTATGCGCCTGAAATTTTCAAGAAGCTCGGTTCCGACGTTAATACGGCGTTGATGCAGACGATCGTCGTGGGTGCTGTCAATTTATCGTTCACCGTTATTGCCATCTGGACGGTCGATCGCCTTGGACGCCGGCCGTTGATGATCATCGGTTCATTGGGAATGTGCTTTTCCCTTCTCGCAATGGGGCTTGTTGCACAGTTGCAGGCAATGTCGTTCTGGGCATTGGTATTCATCTTGAGCTATACCGCATGTTTCGCTCTTTCGGTCGGGCCGGTAACATGGGTTCTTCTCTCGGAAATTTTTCCGACGAGGATTCGTGGACGGGCGCTGTCGCTTGCAACCCTTTGTCTGTGGTCCGCAAATTTTGTCGTGTCACAAACCTTCCCGATGATGGACGAAAATGACTGGCTCGTGACCCGATTCAACCATGGATTCCCGTTCTACGTTTATGGGTTCTTTTGTTTGGTCTTGATGGGATTGATATGGCGTATGATCCCCGAGACGAAAGGTCGCTCACTGGAAGAGATCGAGGTTTCCTGGAGAAAACGATGATACAAACAATCCACACGAAGAGGTACACATGAAACGAATAACAATCGGCCTCCTGCTCTTCTTGTCTTGTTTCCAATCAGGTGCGGGAACATCACACAAGTCTGTCGGCCAAATTATTATCGGAAAATCTGCTTCACCCATGGAAGAATACGCTGCAAAGGAATTGCAGCGCTATCTTTACCAAATTTCCGGAACGCTGCTGGGAATTACCCGGGGCGCGACGGAGATTCGCCTGCCGTCGTTTGTGATCGGACAAGCGCACGATAATCAGATCGTGAAAAAATTCATCTCCGCCGGCAGTCTGATCCTTTCCGATACCGAACCCGGCCCGCAAGGCTATGTTTTGAAGAAAATCATTGCAGACGGCAGGCCGGCGATCATCATCGGTGGAAGCGATGACGTTGGCTGTCTCTATGGCGTGTATGGCTTGCTTGCAGATTACTATCATGTCGGATTTTTTCTGGGCGGGGATGTTCTGCCGGATAAGAAGTCGCAATTAGAGTGGGTTGACGTTAATGAAAAGAAATGTCCGGCGATGAAGATCCGGGGTTTCTTGCCCTGGACGAACTTCCCGCAATCGGCCACAGTGTACTCGTGGGAAGACTGGAAGTTTATCCTCGACCAGATGGCGAAAATGCGACTCAACTTCATTCACATCCATAATTACAACGGCGAGTTTGGTCACAATGAGATGTACCACAATTTCACGTATAGAGGTTTCATGTCGCGCGTCTGGATGCCCACCGCCCGGACAGGGCACAAATGGGCATGTCCCGGATGGGACGTCAACAAGTACCTTTTTGGGGCTTCAGACTTGTTCGATGATTATGACTTTGGCGCGGATTGCGCACTTCACAACGAAAATCTTACTAATGAGGAAGTCTTCCGAAAAAGCGCTTCGTTGTTCCAGAAAGTAATTGAATATGCTCACTCACGAGGAGTGAAAGTCGGGCTGGGGCTTGATATCAATCTCATTCCGCCGGAATACAAAGCGAAAGCAGATGACCCGGAAGTCGTCGCGGCGCGTGTCGATCAGCTCGCATCGGATTACCCCGACCTTGATTACTTGCTCTGTTTTCAATCAGAGAGCGTCGGCAAGAATCCGGAGTTCTATCAAACCTGGCGCGGGATTTTCATGGGCTTTTATGACGGTGTCAAATCGCGGATGCCACGAACCCGGGTGGCGGTTTCCGGATGGGGGTTGGAAGCCAAATCCATTGAATCACTGCCGGCCAACGTCATCTGTGCGCCGATTGCGCATTATTCAGACAGTTGCGAAAGCGGTGCGATTTATGGTGACCGTGAGTATTGGGGGTGTCCCTGGCTGGAAAGGGATTTCAACAGCTCTGAGTACTATTATCCGTACAATCTTAATCTTTCCGGCACGATTGCATCGTACCAGAAGCGTGCGTCCAACATGAAAGGCCTCTATTGTTTGACGTGGCGTCTCACCGATGCCATCGACCCGAAAATCTGTTATATCAGCAAAGCGCCCTGGGATGACCGGAACAAATATTCTTCCTCAAAAGACGTTTACCATGACTACGCTTCGCTCTGCTATGGCCCTGAAGCAGCCGACGATATTACGGACATCATAAACCAAAATGAACCGTTTGCTTGCGATTTTGGGGAATGCCGGGCCACACCTCCATTCTCAAAGGATCAGGGGCAATTTTTGTTCAACATCAGCCGTTTCAAATTCTATGGCGGTGATTCGTCAGAAGCCAGGAGCTACAACGCTTCCGATTATTCAGCGCAGAATGGCATTGCCAAAGCCGCCAACGAGGAAGGAGGAACCTGCATCGGTTATATCAGTGCAGGTGATTGGGTTGGATACCAAGGCGTGGAGTTCGGCGCCGGCGCTGTGAAGTTTGAAGCAAGAGTCGCATCGGCAACGGAGGGAGGGTATATCAGCGTGTTCCTCGATTCTCTCAACGGACCGGGGATTGGCTCCTGCCTTGTGAGCAACACCGGCGGATGGCAAAAGTGGATTGATGTGAAAAGTGCGATCAATCCGACGAGCGGTATCCACGCTCTCTATATGAAATTCGACCTTGCACAAGAGCCGGCCACCGATTACGAAAAGGCGAACAGTCAGCTTGCCGTTATCGATGCATGGATTGGGCGGACGAGTTCCCCTGCAAAGCGGGAGCGACTCCGCTTGTTGCGATGCAGAATTGCGGCAGCCAAAGATCACATCGAGTTGAATGGAGAATTCAGCGACTACCGATGGAAAGATTTGCCCGGCGCGATGGACTCCTGGGTTCATAACTTCACTCACAGGGTTAGCGACATTTCCACGCTTGGCAACATCATGAGTATGCAAAACCGGTTTGTGCAGCTCAATTATGTTACGAAGGTCAATGCGCTGCGAAAAGAACAAGTCGTGAAGGCGCCGTCCGGAGTGGTGGCACGCGGTACCAAAAGAGGAGCAATTGTCACGTGGAGAAATGAAGACAAGGACGCGGCGGGGTTTAATGTCTATCGAGACGGAAGGAAGATCAATCAAAAGGTCCTACCCGATACTTCGAATACATTCAGCGACACCGCAGATTGCAGTTGTGCATACTCCGTTGCGGCGGTTTCCTCTGCGGGGGAAAAGAGTCCGCAATCCGTCTCTGCCAGCTGCCGTGCAGGCAAAGCCGATACCGTGCCTCCCACTATCGTTGTCATCTCGCCGCCGACGTCGATCCCTGCCGGACAGGGGATGTCAATCAAGGCCCGGGTCCTTGATAACCGCTCGTATGATTTGATTTCTGCAAAGCTATTTTACAGAAGTCCAGGTGGGGGGGAGTGGAAACAGGCGCCGATGGAAAGAAGAGTGAAGGCGATCTTCGCCATTCAGATCCCGCCAATGAAAATTTCAGGGGATGGACTTGAGTTCTATGTCGAAGCATCGGACGGCGACAACATTTCCCGCTATCCGGCATCGGCTCCCGAAATGCCTCTCTCGGCTGTTGTTTACAAAATTGACGATACCAAAGCTCCGGCAAGACCTCTCGACGTAAAAGGAGCGGGCCTGACACTTTCGTGGAAGTCATCAGGTACGGGTGTCTTCTGGGTGAGGATATATCGTAGTGTTTCTCCCGATTTCAAGATTGGTCCACAGAATTTCTTGACGTACGTGCACCACAGTACGGCAAGCTATCGTGACAACGGTGAGGATCTGAATGGCTTGAAGCTCAAGGGACGCTGGTACTACCGCATCACGAGCGCTGACAGGGCCGGGAATGAGAGTCGGCCTTCTCAGGCAGTCGCCATCGAGTACCCGAAGAGGCTGTCCAAAAAGTAAGGGAAAGGAATTGTCATCCTGGGTATAATGTCCAAATTGTGTTGCTGTTTTTAGTGTGTGCATAATGACAAATACCACTGAAAGTATGCTGGACGGTGACGCTGTGCGAGACCTCGATGCTGACGATAGCGTTGTTTGAGTCGTGAGAAATACCCTTCCAAGGCATTGGTGGAACTTGCGATGAGTGGATTGTTCAGGTAATGAAACATGTTTGGAAGAGCTGCCAGTAACATGCTGCGGGCTCGTTTTAGATCGCTAAAGACGTATCCGTGCTCAGGAGTTACGGCGATATGGACGCCGTAGGTATGTTCCCAGGCATCTACACGCTTAAGAAAGTTTTTTCGATCCAATGATGAATGGATCGTTGTTACATCAAGGAAGATCTGGCGTAGATGTTTTGCGTCCGTGCGCTTGGGCATTCGTCGACACCAACTTAAGCCTTGACGCTGGATATGAACCAGGCAGCGCTGTAAAACGATTGTGGGCCATTGTCGACGTAATGCTTGGCTTAACGCCGGATTGCCATCAATAGTGGCATATTCTAGGGATAATCCCTGCTGTGCAAGGCACTGGAACAGTACACCCAAGTCTTGTGGTTGTTCCGAGACATTGTACGCACCATGGAGCATTGTATGATTGGTCGCGTTCATGACGGCAAGGATCCCTTTGCGACGATTGATGAATGTCCCATCAACAATTGCGTAAACAGATTGACCCAAGGATGGATGTGGTCCCGGCGGCGGTTGTTGCAGCCAGTACTCGATAATACGACGGATGGTTGATACACTGTGTACACTTTGTCTGGCAAGTTGACGTAGCGTGTATCCTTCAACCAGCCATCGTTGGAACCACACAAAGCTTCGTAGGCGTTTATTCGTTTTGTTTTGCCAGACGAAGGAGTGTTGACATGAATGACACAACCATCGTTGACGCTGTGGGCGCAGTGTTCCATTACGTTTAACATGGACTGAGCCGCAATGAGGACAATGTTTTTTTCATAAATAATGGTCAATCATTGAACCGTTTTAACCTTAGTATCCGTAAACGAATACAGGAACACAAATTACAGTCATCCGAGCAACACTTTTTGAGCATTATACCCATCCTGAGCGGAGCGAAGGATCTGACATTACAAGGATGAGATTCTTCACTCCACTTCGTTCCGTTCAGAATGACAACTACTTTTGTTTGTGGTGTTTCGCTTCGCTCAACATGACAAGACAAGGGGCTTTTTGGATAGCCTCTGATGCGGGTAAACCTCGATTGTTGCGCAAAGAAGAAGAAAATAGGGAACGAAGAGAAATCGCATTTGCGATCCATCGAAGAGTGTTCTATATTCTTTCGTTAAATCCAAGCAGTCAATAATTAGGAGAGTCTTATGAAATGGTATCACTATCTTGCTTGCTTTTTCGCAGGTGCATTTTTGGCCAATATGGTTCCCCACTATATTCATGGTATTTCCGGCGATAGTTTTCCAAGTCCTTTTTCTAATCCGCCCGGCAAAGGTTTATCATCACCGACTGTAAACGTTTTGTGGGGCTTGGGTAATTTTGTTGTCGGTTATATTCTATTTAGAGTCGGTAAAGTTTCTCAAGATAATAAATTGAGTCTTCTGTTTTTATTTGTTGGTGTCCTTTGCATGAGCGTAATGTTAGGTATCGCATTTGTTGATAAAGTTCATTAATAACGATCGGTTTCGTATTCACTTATAAACCGTGCGCTGGCTGACCAGGCACTCAAGTCCCAAAGGGACTCCTTCGGAGCTGATCCCGACTAAAGGCGTGTCGGGACAGGCTCCAATTGCCGTCCTCGTCTATGCAAAGAAAGCTCCGGCGAGCAGGTGCAATTTCGCCGCGCGAAAAAATGTTTTTAAGGAAATGGCAACATCTGCCGCGCGTATATTCTACATGGAACTAGCCTTTCGCCGCCGCAGCTCCCGGAGGGATCCCTTTGGGATTAGTTGCGATCCGTTAGGCCGTTGTGTTGAGAGAAATAAATAAGTCATCATGAAAAGGGAAAACATTCAACCAGTCCTCGTCACCGGAGCCAGCGGTCGTATTGGACGTTTTGTGGTCGATCAGTTGCTGGCCGCGGGTGTGCCGGTGCGTGCACTCACTCGTCGACCGGCCGAAGCAGGGTTGCCATCGGCCGTCGAGGTCGCATCGGGAGACCTGACTGTGCCCGAATCGCTCGACGCTGCTTTGCAGGGTGTAAGTACGGTTTTCCTCGTGTGGACCGCTTCGCCAACAACTGCTCAAGCCGTTGTCGCTCGGCTCGCAACTCACGCCGAGCGCGTCGTCTTTATTTCCTCGCCACACCAAACGCCGCACCCGTTCTTCCAGCAACCGAATCCTATGGCTGTCCTCCATGCCGAGATTGAGCGCTTGATCACGGCCACCGGCCTCGCATCAACGATCATCCGGCCGGGAATGTTCGCATCGAATACACTGCACTGGTGGGCGACCCAGATTCGAAACAGTAACGTCGTCCGGTGGCCCTACGGCATGGCCGAAACGGCACCGATCGATGAACGCGACATCGCGTCTGTGGCGGCTCTTGCCCTGTATGACGACGGCCATGTCGGAGGCGATTACGTTCTGACAGGCCCGGAGTCACTGAGTCAGGCCGAGCAGGTAAGGACTATCGGTGATGCAATCGGGCGCCGGATCCATTTCGAGGAGCTGTCGCCGGAAGATTTCCGGCGCGAGACAGCGGGAACTTGGCCGGCCCCTGTTGTGGATATGCTGCCTGCCGCATGGAAGGCGACGCTCGGCCGTCCGGCGTTCGTTACCTCCACTGTGGCTGATGTTGTCGGTTTGCCGTCGCGAACCTTTCACCAATGGGCCGTCGATCATGCTGCCGCGTTTCGGGAACACACAACGGCCTAACCAGCGGCTCAAGCTGACCGGATGAGCGCACTGCGTTAAGCATGGCGTGCAGAGGTTTCGGCTCTTAATAATGAACTTTTCAGAATGAACTTATTTCGTTTTGTATATTATGAAAGTTCTCAGTGCGGCAGCTTAGCCGCCATCCGTTAGGTTACAACGCCCCCAACAACTCAAAGGCCTACTATGGCTCACTTAACTGCTTTTGAAAAGAAATTAGACCAGCTATTTTTTGAAAGAACGTATTCTTTAAGGTCGAAACTTGGCTTGAAAAAAAAAGGCCCTAAACCTCAGCTCACCCGAAAGAAGATTAGCAAAGCCATAACAGATTTACAGGATTTAACCTCAAACATCTTAGCGAAGGGCCTTGCAAAGACTGAATTTAAAAGAAATGCTGGCCCCAAAAGAGCGAGGAAAATAACTGGCAGGGGCTGGAAGGAACAAAAAAGGGAATTTGAAAGTTGGTTTGATAAAAACTTTTCGCATCAAAACGAACTCGTATATGTAATTTGGAACGGGAAAAAGTGCCTTTACGTAGGCAGAACAGGGTCCGGTGGATCGCGCCCATCTTCACATTTTAATAGAAAAGATATTCCAAAATTAACGCGAATCGATATTTATCCAGCCAAATCAAAAGCACAAACTCCCAAATTAGAATGTCTAGCTGCTCACCGTTTTGAACCGAGTGTAAACAAATATAAACCATCGAAGAAGAAGTGGACCAAAAAATGTCCATTGTGCGCAGTGCATAAACAAATAAAGCGCGATTTGAGAAAAATCTTTAGGATCAAATAATTGGGCGTTGTAGCCTAACCGGCGGTTCAAGCTGATGGGAATAGCTGTCCATGATTGCGCCGCGCGAAAAGAAAAAATGTTTTTAGGAATAAACGTTGCGGGCCGCCCGTGCGAACTACGATTAATTTAGCTGTTCGCCACCACAGCTTAGCCGCAGTCCGCTAGGCGGCACATAAATTTACCATAGAGGAAAATATGACAGCGAAAGAACTTGCATACGCTGATTTTAAAAATGGCGATGCAATTAACGAATTTAGGGAATTCCTTGCCAACGCGAACGCTCGAGCTGTTTTAGAGTTTATTCAACACTCTGTTAATCCTGCTGCTCGTGAAGATGCACGTGCACAATTAGATTATCTTCTAGCCGAGAAGGCTGAAAATACTGCAAAGATTACGAAGAATTACACTATCATTCTTTTTCTTGTCGGTATCTTTCAACTTGCCCTTATGTTCTACGAAATATTTCTAAGGGTACATTGATTTTCATAATGTGCCACCTAACCAGTCGCTCCCGCCACAAAGAAGGCGGGTCTCGCACAAAACACTCGACAAGTCCCGAAGGGACTCTCCGAAGGAGCACTTCGTGCCTGTGGAGCTGATCCCGACTAAAGGCGTGTCGGGACAAGCTCCAATTACCGTCCTGGCCTACGCAAAGAAAGCTCCGGCGAGCAGGTACGATTTCGCCGCCTCAGCTTCTCGTCCGCCGAAGTCATTCTTTTGACGAAGGCGGAAGCTACGATCCGTTAAGTAGCACAAACACTCAATACATCACAATCGAAAGTCTCCGATCATGGCAACCATCAAGCTCCATCGCGTTCTTCGCGCAACACCAGAACGAGTCTATCGGGCGTTTATCGACGCCGACGCGATGTGCAAATGGCTTCCACCGAATGGGTTTACGGGCAGGGTTCATCATATTGATGCCAAGGTCGGCGGGACATACAAAATGTCGTTCTCGAACTTCTCCACAGGCCACAGCCATTCATTTGGCGGCAAATTCCTTGAACTTGTGCCCAATGAGCGAATCCGTCACACAGATGAGTTCGATGACCCGAACATGCCCGGCGTTATGCAAACAACGATACTATTGAAGAAGGTATCTTTTGGTACCGATCTAACTGTTGTTCAGGAAGCCGTGCCCGACTCCATTCCTCTTGAGGCGTGTTATCTCGGGTGGCAAGAGTCACTTGATTTACTTGCGAAACTCGTCGAGGCCGAAATTCCAGGGTAGTGAGAAGCCGCCTGACCATTCGCTCAAGAAAATGTTTAAGGAGAAAAGGTATGAAAGCACTCAAGACTGCCAGAGAAATACCGGCTTCACAATTTGACTGTCACAATAACGGTTTCAGCAAAAGGTTCAACGGTTCATTGGATTCAAGAATTTGACAATGACAAAATCGCAAAGAGTATCGCTCGTATAGCAAAGCCAAGTAATGAACAAAATCTTGACCGGCTTACGGCGGAAGTTTGTGGCAGCTAACAAAACTTTATTTCAAAGGATCAATGAATGAATAGAATGAACCGTAAGGTCGATGTGTATTTGAATAAAGCCAAAAAGTGGCAGGAAGAATTTGAGAAATTGAGAATGCTCATTCTTGAATGTGGGCTGACCGAAGAATTGAAGTGGGGTTGTCCTTGTTACACGTTTCAGAAGAGTAACATCGTTTTAATACATGGATTTAAAGAATACTGTGCGCTTCTGTTCTTCAAAGGCGCCTTGTTAAAGGATGCCAGGGGTATTCTAATCCAACAAACAGAGAATGTGCAGGGGGCACGCCAGGTACGGTTTACGCATATTCGGGAAATAGTGAAGATGTCGCCTATTCTAAAAGCCTATATTCGTGAAGCCGTTGAAGTGGAAAAAACCGGCTTGAAAGTGAATTATAAAAGGACTTCAGACTTCATCATCCCCGAGGAATTTCAAAATAGATTGGATGAAATGCCTGCCTTGAAAACTGCTTTTGATGCGTTGACGCCGGGACGGCAAAGAGCATACATCTTTTACTTTTCTCAACCCAAACAATCCAAAACCCGGGAGTCAAGGGTTGAAAAATGTATGCGGCAAATTCTCAAAGGGAAGGGATTAAATGATCAGTAAATTCGATGAGAAACTTATCTAGAGGGACTCATGCAGATCAAATTCAATTCTGTAATGGTTAATAATCAAGATGCTGCCCTTCGTTTTTACACGAACGTTTTGGGTTTTAAGAAGATGGCGGATATTCCAATGGGACAATTTCGTTGGCTCACTGTTACTTCACCCGATGGCATCGAAGGAGTCGAGTTAGTGCTCGCACAGGCGAGCTTTCCGCCAGCTCAAGTGTATCAAAAGGCTCTGTTTGATGCCGGGATACCGGCCATTGCCTTTACTACTAACGATATTTGTGATGAATACAATTGTCTAAAAACACTTGGTGTCATTTTCCGCGGCGAGCCGAAGGATATGGGCATAATTACAGCAGTGCTATTTGAGGACACGTGCGGCAACCTCATCAACCTTGTCCAGCCTGCGTCCTGACCAGCTTGTGCCAGTAACCCACGACTTAAGTCGTGGGTTATGTACCATAAAAAGTGGGAGGTGAACCGTTTTAACGGTTTCGCCGGAACGTGCGCTCAACGTGAGCAAGGCGAAGATGATGCGTGTTCTCTCATTTCATTTGATGGATATTGTTCAGTTCCAGGATCTCTTTGCCGTTGAATTCTGTGCCGGTGGAAAACGGGATTTGCGCGCGACGGAAGTCATTTCCAGAGAATACGATATCCCTCGTCTCGCTGCCGGCAATATGGAAGAATGTGCCCGTCCCTTCGACGGCTTTGCAGTTGCGTATCGTCGCGTCCTGGACCTGGTTCATCACCACCGCCGGTATTGAACTTCCGGCCCGTGCTTGCCTGCCGCTGAAACCGTCGAGCGTCAATCCTTTGATGTCTTCCAGATAGAGGGCGCTTTCCCACCGGGGGGATTCCGGTTTTTCCCATGTGATTTCAACATCCTTCAGCCGGAGATTTTTCACCTGTTTGAATACCAGGCAATGAACAGCTTTGTCGTACGGAGCATGGGGATCGGATGAAATGAACAATTTGAAATTGTCGATGGAAATGTTCTCAAGCCAGCTGTCGGGATGACCGTTGCAGATGCTTGAGCCTTTGCCGTGAGCGATGACATTCTTTATCATGATATTCCGGATTGAGCCGGCGGGTGCGTCTGTTCCGGGCTTGATGCTTTTGTGCACTTCACTTCTTCTCTTGATATTGAAATGCAATGGATCGCCGTCGCCCCACCAGAACCAGTCATGCCGCCGGCAGTCAATGGTCAGATTCGAAAGAATCACATCGCTGACATAGCCTCCGTCAAAATCCATGAATGCGATACCCCGGTTCGATCCGGTGATGACACAGTTATCGATTGTCACATTCCTGACACAATTCATATTCCCGTCACAAAATTTTATTGCACTCGACGCGGATGTCAACCGGCAGTTGGTCACGGTGATATTTTCACACGGAAGGGCCGGTCCGTACCAGTTCATCGAATAAAAAACGATTGCGTCATCCCCGGTCTCGATCGTGCAATTGGAAATCCGCAAATCCTTGCAACCATCGGGATCAATCCCGTCGGCCCAAACACCTTCGGGCACACTCGAATGGATGTAGACCCCGTCGATGACCATCCGCTCGCATCCGTAGGGATTGAGAGTCCACGACGGCGAGTTAATAAGCGACACACCGGATATGCGGACATCTTTGCACCGAAGGAGGAGAATGAGTTTGCCATACTGATTCCTTTTCGGAAACGAGCGCATGATCGATTGGCCCGATGCCTGCATGATTTCCTTGTTCGGACGGATGAAATCATCTTCAATGTCGTCCGGCCGCCATTCGTAACCTGCCTGCCCGTCGATAGTGCCCCGTCCTTCGATCGTGATGTTCTCCAGGTTCTCTCCATAGATCAGCGCTTGTTTCGACGGGTCCTTATCGAATGCACTTGAGTCTTTGATCGAATATATTCGTGCTCCCGCATCCAGGAACAATCGGATGTTGCTTCGCAGGCGAATTGTGCCGGTGGAATACTCTCCGGCCGGAAAATAAACCGTCCCGCCGCCTGATTCGGCGCACACGTCGACCGCCTTTTGAATCGGCATCTGAGCATTTTGCGCTTTCGTGCCGGTTGCCCCAAAGCTCTTGACGTTAAACGCCTGCCTTTCGAGATCCTGTCCATGCACACCGACTAACAACAAGTGTGTGAGAAGGAAACAAACCGCGGAAAGACCTCTTATAAACCCGGATGAACGTGCTTGCATGTGAGTTCTCCAATAAATTATGATCGTGTGACTGCTTCGAAAGTAATTTATTTGGTGACTGATGTTAGGCGTTGAACTGAAAACCATTGACGGTGAACCTACGAGAACCGGACTCATCCCTCTCCAGTCCCTCCCCCTTCTCTATCGATAGAGAAGGGGGAGGGTTGGGTGGGGGTTGAGTTCATTCACGTCCGAAGATCATGCTCTTTCAATTCGAATTTCGAAATTGCGGGGAAATATGGCCGTGCTCGTGCACTCTCATGACGCTTCCTCATCCGGCACGTCAATAAACACATTTTGCGGCCTCGTCGGCAAAAACCTTCAGAAGCTCAATGTCAGCTTCAAAGAAATGATCCGACGGAGAAAGAATGTACCCACCGCCATCGCCCGCATCCTGAAAACATTTTCGGACGGCTTTTCGAACGTCTTCCGGGGAGCAGTGGACAAAACAGTGGAACTGATCGAACCCGCCGATCATGCACACTCGATGCCCGATCCGGCGCTTGGCTTCTTTGAGATCCGCATCGCCGCCCATCGCCGGCGGCGTGAACGTTTCCATGGCATCGATACCCAAATCGGCGATTCGCTCCAGCAACGGCATCATGCCGCCGCAGGTATGATAGACGACCTTCTGCCCGGCTTCTTGCGATATTCGAGTCAACCGGGCATCGTAAGGAGCGACAAACGTGTCGAAGATATCCGGAGAAATCACGGTTGAGGAGGCATCGCCGCCACCAAGCTCGATAAGGTCGAACTTCGCCCCGCGACAGGATTCGAGAAATATCTTTTTCCTCTCGAAGAGAATACCGAGAAATGCATGAACCCATCCGGGATCCTCGAAAGTGGCCATGATGAGGTTTTCAATCCCGAATAGAACGGAGGCATCCTGCCAGCAACCCGGCTGGCCGTAGACGTTCGAACGAGCTCACAGCGCCGCGGATCATTCCGCGACTGCCGTATCTCTCCGCCTCCCGGTTGACCCCGTCAACGTCGCATATGGGTCTTGTCGCGTATCGTTCAATGATATCGATATCGGATTTCTCCTTGATCAAACGCTCTTTCACCCACGTCATATGCTCATCGCTCTGAATGAGCATGGTCAGCGTCTTTTCCGGCGTGATAAATTTGTACCGGATGATCCTGTAATCCGGACTCTCGACGATCTCTGGAATAATCCGCCATGTGTCCGAGTTGATGCGGCGGGGCTCGAGATAACCAGGAAAATGCGCGGGGTCGAAATACTGTCCCCGCCGTTCATCAGGTTTGTGCGCGTTGACCCACAGAATCGGATCGAGGCCGAAATAATCAAAAAACTCATCGTTGGAAATACCGTTCATATACTGCTTCAGGAAGGACGGCATCAGATGGTGCGTGGTAACCGGCAGTCGGTCCGGCAGTTCACCGTTCAGAGCGGCAAGGAAACGCTGCTTAGAGGTCATCGTTGCTCGAATGTTTCATCCAGGTTGTCGACAAAGCATGACGCTACAATCTTCGCAGGTGGAAGCCGCCGTCGATATTCAGAACCTCCCCTGTCGAAAAATCCAGCGCTCCCGAGGCGATGGCTCCAACTGCTTTGGCGACATCCTCGGGCGTTCCCCAGCGTTTGATGGGCGTGAGTCCCTGTTCAATGAGCTTGTCGTACGAATCCTTTACGCCACGGGTCATATCGGTCGCGATGATTCCGGGGCGGATCTCGTAAACGTTGATGCCATACTCTGCCAGACGGTCTGCGAACAATTTCGTTATCATTGAAATGCCGGCTTTCGAAATACAGTATTCAGCTCTGGATGGCGACGATGCATAACCGGATATCGACGAAATATTAACAATCTTGAATGGAAAGCGGTACCCCGCTTTTGTTTTTTCCACCATTTGTTTTGCAATCGCTTGAGTGAGGAAAAACGTTCCCCTCAGGTTGATCGAGAGCACGCGGTCAAAACTTTCTTCCGACGTCGAGAGGATATCCTCGCGTTTCTCCGGACCCACTCCCGCGTTATTTATAAGAAGATGGATGATCCCCGCATTGTGCTCTGCAAATTCGACCAATGCCCGGCGATCAAGCTCCTTTCCGATGTCGGCCGGACATATCCAGGCTTCTCGCCCGAGCGCTTCAATCTTCCGCTTAATCTCCGGCAAACCCGGAAGGGGGGAGTTGCCGTCCGGTGTGTCCGGCTTGTTGGTGGTGTTTGCATTCAGAACAACGTTATACCCGCTTTTCGCCAGCTCGATTGCAATCGCTTTGCCGATGCCGCGTCGGGCTCCTGTAACCAGCGCATTTCTTATCTCTTCCATATCGGAATCTTTCGTTGTGAAGTAGTCAGCAGTGAAATGAAATACGGAATTTGCCCGTTATTCAATCGACGGCACATCAATCCAGCGGCCCTCTTTCGCGCTCTCTTCGGCGACTCCGGCTAACTGGATTCCCTTCGCCCCTTCGAGAAAGGTCCATCGAAACGGCTCATCCTTTACAACATGCCGGAGAAACAATTCCCACTCGACCTTGAACGCGTTCTCATAATCCTGCGATGGTTGATACTCATTCCAGTCGCCGCGATAATCGACCGGCTGGTCGACATCCGGGTTCCAGTTGCACCGGGGGGTTTTTGAAAGCGGTTGAATATAACACCGGCGAAGATCGGCGGCAGCGGAGCCGTCCGTCCCATCCACGTGCAGTGTGAGCAAGCCATCCCTGCGAACGCGGGAGGCCCAGGAAGAATTGATCTGGCATACCACGCCGGAATCGCAACGGAATGTCGCATATGCAGCATCTTCGGCAGTGCACGCATATTCCCGCTCCTGTTCATCAAGACGGCGGGGGATATGGGTAGCGCGCACACAGGAAACCGATGCTATGTTTCCAAAAAGGTTGTCGATGAGATACCTCCAGTGTGCAAACATGTCGAGGATAATTCCGCCGCCGTCCTCTTTCCGGTAATTCCAGGAAGGCCGCTGGGCGGATTGCGATCTTCCATCGAATACCCAGTAGCCAAACTCACCTCGGACGGAGAGTATTTTTCCGAAATACTTCGTGTCGATCAGGTGCTTCAATTTGATTATGCCGGGCAGCCACAACTTATCCTGGACAACCCCATTTTTTACGTGTGCACTTGCAGCTTCGTTGCACAAGAGAACGGCCTCAGGAAGACTTGCCGCGACCGGCTTTTCACAATACACATCTTTCCCCGCCTTGATTGCCTTGAGAACGCTCCCGCCCCGAAGTTTTGTGGTCTGAGAATCAAAATAAATTCGGTAAGCCGGGTCGGAAAGACATGTATCAAGGTCGGTTGAAAACTTCGGGACAGCGTTCGCATCGGCGAGAGCTTTGAGTTTGTTTTCATCTCTCCCGACAAGAATCGGGTCCGGCAGGATGACAGCGTCTCCGCCAATTTTCACTCCGCCTTGACGGCGAATGGCTAAAATGGACCGGATCAAATGTTGATTGGTGCCCATGCGCCCCGTGACGCCGTTCATGATGACACCGACAGTAAATGTTTTCATGGCCTTTTCTCAGCCTGCGCTGGTTCTTGAGGTTACGTTATTGGGGACCTTTCACGTACTGCGGCGAGGCCCCTGCCGGCAGGGGCGGTGCGCCAACTCCGGCTCTCGGCAATGTCCCTTCCAGTTCCTGGCGCCAATGGGCCACATCGCCGGCCGGACCGTAGCAGTAGATCATCCTGAGAGGACTGATGGCGACATTTGTGATTTGATGGTACACGGTCGGCGGAATATAGACCGCCTGTCCGGAGGTGAGTGGCCGGCATTCGTTGCCAAGCGCCATTTCTCCTGTCCCATCCAAAATGAAGTACACTTCCTCCTGCTCCTGGTTATGCCACGGCACCTGACCGCCATTCGGTTCGAGAGTAACATAACCGATACAAAAAGTTTTCGCTTGGATCGGAGACGATCCGCCGACAACATTTTGTGTCCGCCGTCTCGCAGGGTAAACGCGGCCTTCGATTTTTTTAATATCAGCGATTATCATTTCTTATGCTTCCTTGGTAGAATCAATAAGTGATATCAGGCAATATCTGCCTATGAACCTTGCATCGTCGTACCGCGGAACTCACTCGAACTCAACCCCCACCCAAACCCTCCCCCTTCTCTAAAGTTAGAGAAGGGGGAGGGCAGGGAGAGGGATGAGTTCACTCAATTATTACTGCCGAGGCCACTCCAGAACACCGGGTACGGTTGATTGCTTATGATCCGTTGGAGATAGAGCGCAATTTCTCTTGAGTGATAATCTCCCCACATGCTCGATTCGCCGCATGGTATCTTACGGCCTTTGGGAACATAATCCCACCCATTCGGCCTGTGGTAAACCGAGTGAAGAATCAAACCCTCGTGGTTTTCATTTTCATTCAAGTATGGGGGCTGGAACAACGCATCGACCACGGTGAGACCGGCCTGCCAGTATCTGCTTCCGTCTTTTTCATCCCCCATGGTTTTAAGATAGCGCCCCAACCGGAGAAGTCCCTGGGCGGCAATTACTGCTGCCGAGCTGTCGACGGGTTCATAGTCGTTGAAGGGATCGGCCGGCCGGGACAAATAATCGCCGAGTTTTTGCAACAACGGGGCGCCGGTATCCCAATAGGGAACTCCATCGGCGGGAGTGGATTCGAGATAGAAATCGCTTGTCGCTTGAGCGGCTCTTTGCATCATTTCCAAGATTTGAGTTTTGCTGCCGAAGGGTTGGAATTCAGCGTCGGGGAGCGATTCGAGGAACTCCAATTCCTCGGCAAGGCCGCACATGATCCACGCCAGGCCCCGCGTCCAGGTTGTGAACGGTGAATATCCCTGCTGCGAATTAGGACAACGGTAAGAGGCGTCGTTGAAAATGCTCTCGTGGGCAACCCGTCCCCGGATATCGAATGCATCTCTTCCTTCACCATAATAGATGGAATATCGTGCGGTCGCACGAACATGTTCAATGAGGCGACCAAGAAGATTGACTTCACGGTCGTTTTCTTCAAACAAAACATGGCCTAGCCGATGGCTCATCCCCACAACGCGCAGCGAACGTATTGTGTCTGCAAATAACGAGTGCGGCCCGTTAAAGGAATAAATATAACCGCCTCCTTCCTTGATATGCGTCCAGCGCCGGGCCTGGATAGCTCCGGAGATCTTTACGGCCAGTTCATAGAAACGCCGTTCCCAGAGATTCTTCGGTATTTTCCCCTCATTCATCATCCGGAGAAGGTTGCCATACGTGCTGACAATGTTGAATCCATGATCGTGAACGCCGACATGACTGACATGTTTCGCCATGTGCCGAACAGTACTCTGTTTGCCCATTTCAAGGAAGGCCGGGTCGCCCGTGGCATCAAATTGCAGAAGCGCCGACCCGAATTCAAAACCCTGCGTCCATTCTGTCCATCCCCGGGCAACATATTTCCCTTCTCTCGTAAAAACGGGCGAACCCGCTCCCGGATCCCGGGTCCTCTCAAGCATGAGGATTTTGGACCTTGACACTTCGAACAAATTGTTCAGTTTGGGTTGCAGACTCCGGGGCGTTATTGTCTTGTCAATTTTTATCATAGGCCCATCTACAAACAATTGTGGATTGCGGATTCGGGATTTCGGAATACGTGGCTCTGCGGAGCAAGGGCTACAAATTCAGCTAACATTGATTCTCCCGTGTTCCATCCAGTTTTTCATACATCGGTTAGTTTATGGAAAATAAGAAATTCTTATGAAGGAAACTACTTCCTTCTCAAAGTTGATTTACAGCGCAGGCATGCATATATTAAGCGAGCCTCGTGAATACCGTCAATATATACGATTATCTGGTCATCGGCGCGTACTTTCTATTCATGCTGGGGATCGGCACGTATTTCATGCGGTTTAACAAGGGCGGAAAGGAGTATTTTGCCGGCGGCAGCATGATCCCCTGGTGGGTTTCCGGGATGACGCTCTACATGGCAAATTTCAGCGCATGGACATTCACCGGAGCCGCCGGATTTGCGTACAAAACAACCTGGTTTGCGATTCTCTATTTTGGCATCTGGTCGGTCGCGTATTTCACCGGCTCGCAGCTTACTGCTTCAAAATGGAGGCGCACCCGCTCCATCTCCCCCGTCGAATATACTCACACTCGGTTTAATGTATACACGCAGCAATTTCTGAGCTGGGTCATAGCAATCAACTTCACGTTGACGGCGGGCGTTCAACTCGCCGCCACCTGCAAGCTGCTCGCACCTGTGATGGGACTCGACATGACGCTCGTCACGGTCGTTACCGGCGTTGTCATCCTCCTCTACACTTTTCTCGGAGGGCTTTGGGCCGTATCGATTACCGACGTCGTGCAGGGAGTTCTGCTTCTCAGCATTACGTTCACCATTCTTCCCGCTGCGCTCGGTTTGGTGGGAGGCGTGGGAAACCTCATTAAAGCCTTGCCCGATCTTTCACTCAATCAAACATACAACAACGTCCATTACACGGGGCACTGGCTTGTTGCCATCTTTATTATCATGTGTATTGGCACTGCCCAGGGCGCAGCGCAGCGTTTCTACAGCGTTAAAGATGAGCGCGACGCAAAACGTGTCGGGAAAATGGCCGGGATTCTCTTTCTTACCGTGCCGTTTGTATTTGGAGTTCCGCCACTGGTTGCCAGAGTGATCTGGCCCGACCTGTCGCAAGTGGATTTCTTCAAACCATATATCAACAAGAATCCGCAGGACCTGGTATTCGTCGGTATTTGTCTAAAACTCCTGCCCAATGGTCTCATCGGAGTTTTTCTTGCGGCCATGCTGGCATCGACAATGAGCGCTTTGAGCAACGTCTATAATATGGTGTCTTCTGTCCTTTCGCGCGATGTATATCAGGGGCTGTTCCGGCCCGGAATGACCGACAAAGACCTCCTCCGGGTTGGCAGGGGATTCTCCGTCGTCATCGGAATTGCCGTCACGGTTTTTGCCGTAAGTTTTGTCAACAGCAAGTTCGGCATTTTTAACCAGATGCAGACATTTTTTACGCTGTTCAATGTTCCCGTTATTGTTCCGATGGCATTCGGGTTGCTGTTCCGCAATCCTCCGAAGTGGTCTGCGGTTGCTGCAACATCGTGGGGGCTGGTCATTGGATCAATGGCACGGTTTGTCCTCGGATGGGACCTCGGACCGCAGGTCTATTTATCATTCGCTCTCACGGCTGGAATATTTCTCTCCTCCCGTCTGACGGGAGAGCTCTATAAGACCAACAAGCTGGCCCTTGCTGCGCTGGCTTTCGGTCTTGCCGTCGGAATCGGAATACTCTTTACATCGACGATAACCGACAAGGGGCTTCCGGCGGCATTCCCGCTGGCCATTCTGAGCAGTGCCGTTCTCGGAATCAGCTTGTATGGATTTGCCGCGCTGTTCGCGTCCGACTCTGCGGAAGACAAGAAAACGGTAAGAGAGTTTTTCAAGAAGCTGGACACTCCGGTCGATGTTGCCACGGAGGTCTTTGGAGCCGGGAAGAAACAGATATCCACGTTTCCAATTGTCGGCACCATAATTATTGCCATGGGGCTTCTCATGAGCCTGATCTTTCTGACGAATATATCCCACGACCAGCTGACGATTCTCGGCGCAATGATAACTATTATGGTATCGATAGGAGTGATGATGGTCTATTTCGGCAAGAAATCCGAAATACGCGGAGCGTCCGGTGCCGCCTCTTGAGATCGGGATAGTGAGCGATGAGGTGTCCGCGAATTTCGGTGAGGCGGTCGGCCATGCGAAGACTTGGGGTATTTCGCTCTTCGAGCTCCGCTGCCTCCGGACCGGCCGTATACCGAACGTCGATCGGTCTGACATAGATGAGATTCTGGAAATCATGGGCGGCGGGGAAATGAAAATTACAGCCCTTTCCCCCGGGATCTTCAAGCATTCCACCTCCCAGGAGTATGAAATTGAGCATGAGCTTGACACCGTTCTCCCCGCGACTATTTCACTGGCGAAGGAACTGGGAGCGCCGCTTATAATTGTGTTTGGATTTGTTCGTAAGCCGGATGAACCGGCCGGAAATTTCGGCAAGGCCGTGGAGTACATGAGCAGGGCAGTCCATATTGCGGAACCATACAATGTTCGGATCGCAATCGAAAATGAGCCGGGTTTCTGGTGTGATACGGGCTCGGCCACGGCAAGGTTTGTCAAATGTGTTGGTTCGAAGGCGCTCGGTGTGAATTGGGATCCCGCCAATGCCGTCGGTACGGGCGAACGACCCTTTCCGGAAGGGTATCGCGCAGTTGGGGATCTCATATTCAATATTCATGTGAAGGATACGAGAGAGAATTCGTTGGCGAAATGCGTCCCGGTCGGAGAAGGAGTGGTTAACTGGCGCGAACAGCTCCGCGCCGTTTCGAAAGATACGACGCTCCGGCACGTGACCATTGAGACTCATTGCACGCCGCTTGTAGAAAAATCACGACAAAATGTGGAAACGGTAAGAAACTATATGCGGGAATTCAGCCGTGACGATTGAACGACGGGAATTTTTGAAAATACTCGGGGCGGGAGCCATTGCCACATCGCTTCCGGCCGGCGCTGCTCCTGCCGACTCGCCGCAGAAGGAGGAGGGTGTCCCCAGGGATTATTATACCAACAAAGCCGGAGCGGAATATTTATTTCTCGGGAACGGTTTGATCATGGCGGCGCTTCAGACCTCTCCGTCCGATGAAGCCGGGACCCATTGCGGGATGCTTCTGATGTCGGCGGAACATTTTGCGCGAAAAAATACCACGTATCTTTATCATCCCGAACGCGGACTCCATCATTCACCCTTCTGCGCAATTGTCGACGGGAAACTCCATTCCCCGATTTTCGCGACATCGCGGGTCCATTGGGAATATCCCGGGAATATCCCGACGGTGGTCATCGATTGGGCGGTCGGAGCAATTGTTATCCGCGAAGAGCTAATGTGCCCATCCAATGACGCTGTGATTCTTAGGACTGTCACGGTTGAAAATACCGGGTCGATTCCCCATGAAGTAACCGGCAGACTCTTGCTCTATCCCAATCTGGGCTTCTTTGATGAATACCATGTCGACAGAGAACATTTTACACTGCGGGCAATGGGATACCAAACTCTCGAGCTCTTTGCGACAAACGCCACCTCGGCAGGCGATCGTTTCATCGACGTTGATTTTGAAGAGTTGTATCCGAAAGGGAAAAAATCCTCCACATTTATCCTCACACTCAATTATCCCCGGAAGGAATTCGAGGACAGGGGATTGGCAGCAGTGATGGAGGAGACCAGGAAGTACTGGTCACAATGCTCGCAATTCGACTTTGATGATGCAAGTCTCAACCATCTCTTTCTCACATCCCGGTCCGGGATCCGTGCGGCCGTTGCGCGCTCGGGGAAACTTGACGGGGGAATCTGGCAGTACAACATGGAATGGGTCCGCGACCAGAGCATGATCGCCGCCGCCGCATCGATGACGGGGCAGCTCGAGATTGCCACGGCCATGCTTAACCGCATCCTCAGTTTGTCCGTGAATGAAGATGGAAGAACAGCGGACGCAAGCCGGCACCGGACGCCCGATACCATCGAGCTGGATCAGAACGGTGAATTGATCTATGGCCTTTATATGAACTGGGTTTGGAGCGGCAGTGATGCCATTCTGAAACTCTATTGGGAAAAAATCAAGAAGGTGGCTGGGTATGCGATTCAGCAGCCATTCCTCGACCCGGAATCCGGCCTCGTGAAAAACAAGAGGGAGTACTGGGAACGGGATCCCTCGTTCGGCGTGAAGGAAGGTTTCGAGCTTGCCTACCAATTCTGGAATATTGTCGGTCTTGAGCTGGCATCATCGATGGCAAGTTACATGAAAGATGATGCACTGGCAGAAAAGTGGCTCCAGGCATCTTCGAAAATGAAACGGTCATTTCTTGAGCATCCGCGGTATTCACTCGTCGAAGAGGGAAAATTTATCAAACGCCGGCTTACAACGGGAGAAATCCAACGGACCCTGGAACCGCTCGATCGCAAGACCATGCCTCCCGGCATGCCTCTTAGCGTAGAGAAGGTGTCGTTCTGCGAGCCGGATTCCGCAAACGTTTATCCGATCATATTTGAAATGGTCGATCCGGGCGGTTCAGTCGCCGGGAAGACTCTGGAATCGATAGAAGAACTTTGGAATCAGCGGTGGGATATCGGAGGATATGGGCGATATCACGTCACGTCCGAGCCTGATTCCCCGGGTGCATGGCCGATCGCAACACTGTTCATTATGCGCGCGTACCAGGAAGCGGGCAACAATGAAAAAGTCAGACGCGCTCTCGATTGGATGTCAACGGTTCAGGGAGGCAAAGCGGGCGCCTGGCAGGAATTTTATGGCCAGCGTCCCGTTCCGCCTCTGCCTCCCGTAGGGATTTTGCCGTGGACGTGGGCAGAGATTATTTTATTCTTTGTCCATCATGTCGTCGGCATCCGGCCCGCCGCCGACAAACTCCGTATCCGGCCGAAGCTCATCGCCGGGATGAATGAAATCCAAGGCGACGCAGTGGTTCACGATCACAGGGTGCACGTTGCCATCCGGAGAGATCCGGCAAAGCAGTTTGCAATTGTCGAGGGCACGACCGTTCCGCTGAAACAGGGAAGCCTGGAATTAGATTTTCCCGATAAGGATATTTCTGTCGAAATGCACGTATCATGAACAGCTCAACCGTACGGATCGCGCAGCTCGGAGTAAAGAACCACGGCCAGACGATGCTCCGCGCTGCAACGGAGGCTGGAAATCTCCGGCTCATTTCTTTGTACGATACCGATGTGCGGGCGGCAGAGAAAGCAGCCGAAGAATATGGCGTCCCCGTGTCTCAAAGTTACAAGGATATTCTGCATGACCCCGAAATCGATGCAGTTTCCCTCATCACTCCCAACCATCTTCACGCTGAAGAATTGTTGGAAGCGGCAGAAGCGGGGAAGCACGTTTTTGTGGAAAAACCGATGTCGATGACAGTCTCCGAAGGCCGCGAGATGATCGCCGCGATGAAGAAATCGGGGCTTGTCCTGATGGTCGGGCACAATACCCGCCGCCGCCGCGTGTTCAGGCGGGCAAAGCGGCTTCTCCTGGAAAACCGGATCGGGGAAATCGTTGCAGCGGAAATGAATATGTCAAGGCCGGCAGGAATACAGTCCGGACTCCCCGAATGGAAAGCCGATTCGGGAAAATGTCCGCTGCTCCCGATGACACAACTGGGGATTCATTTCATTGACACGATCGAATATCTGCTCGCTCCGATTCATCGTGTCAGTTGTCTCGCCGCATCCATGATCATGACCGGAGGAGTGCTGGACACTGCCAGTGTTTTGTTCCAGCTCTCAAACGGAACGCCGGTTACACTCTCTTCATCGTATGTGACTCCCGATGTCTACTACGTACAGATTTATGGAACGGAGGGAATACTCCGATGCAACTCTCTTTCTCTGAGACTCGATCGGTTTGAAAAAAATGGAATCTCCAATGTCACTGAAGAGAGTTTTGAAACCGAAGGAGCGGAAAGTTATGTTCTTGAGATGCGTGAATTTGGCGACTGTATTCTCACGGGCGGGCAGCCCGAAACGGGGGGGACCGAAGGCCTCCGCGCCGTGGCGGTGGTCGAAGCAATGTTGAAATCTCTTCAAAACAAACGCGTGATCGAAATCAATGAAATCATGTGATCGATGAGAGAATTAAGTATTGTATCATTTTCATTCTCGAGTGCCGGCCGAAACTCCTCCTATGATCCTCCCCTGATAGGGGAGGATGTTTTGGCACTCTCCCCTAGTAGGGGAGAGATGGAGAGGGGTTTTATCCGAACAACACGAATCAAACTGAGACGCTGCCGAGGATTATGCTTACTACCATTCTATCTCGCTGTTTGGATGTTATTGCCACTTAACCCCGATGCGATTTCACAGGAATCCACGATTTATGCATCAGTGCATTCCACAAAGGTCTTTGTGGTCGGCGGCAATAACGCTCCCACCGGTCTGTATTATCAAAAGCCGTCGGACGATACCATGTGGGAACACACCGGATCGAATAATGTCCGCTCATCCGCAGTGGCGATCGCTCCGGGCTCCAAAAGACAACTACTCTTCATGGCCGGCGGGAATGGCGTCCATGTGACAACGGATGGGGGAAACTCCTGGAAAATTACGTCCGGTTGGGAGATCACGGAAGTTCTCTCCATTGTCATCGACCCTGTTAATTGGAAGAGGATTTTGTGCTCGACACCCTACGGGATATTCAGTTCTGAAGACGGCGGGGCTCGCTGGAAAGCGTGCAGTACGGGACTGACCAGCAAGTTCGTTTCTTCACTCATTATAGACCATTCAAATCCACAACTGCTCTACTGTTCCACGGAAGATGGAGTCTTCTCGAGCGACGACAACGCCAGTACATGGACAAAAACTGCCTTGTCGGTAAAAGGGATTCGCTGCATCGCGCAGCACCCGACCGATCCGAAGATAATTGTCGTGGGCACCGAGGATGACGGGATCTTTCTCTCTCGCGATGGCGGTAAAAGCTGGGACAAGTGCGAAAATGGTATCGAGAGTAGAACTTTTTATACGATTATTTTTGATATGAGAAATCCGCTCGTCATGTATGCCGGCGGGTTCGAAACAGGAGTATATAAATCGAAAGATGGTGGAAAGACGTGGCGCCGCTCGCGGGAAGGATTGGCATCGCTCAACATTCACGGCATCGCCGTCGACCCGGCCAATACGAATCGGATTTATGCCGGCACGGTGGGTCGCGGTATGTTTCGCTCGGAAGACGGCGGGAACACGTGGAAGTATGCCGGTCTTGCGGGATCACAAATCTGGTCTGTCAACATCAAACCTGTTGAGCCATGAAGAAGATCGTAATTCCGTTTATCCTGGTTGTTTTGTTCTTCAGAGTGCCTGTTTATTCACAGCAGGCTGAAAGTGACCCGTATCTCAAAGCATTTGAAAAACGCACGCAGCGCGTCATCGCAATGTCGGATTCATTGGCCCCGAAGAGTTATGGTTGGGCCGCGTGCCTTTATGCTCTGGGCAAGAATTATGGTCACGCCGACACGATCGTCACGGATCTATTGAAAAATCCCCGCGGAGATATGTTCTGGATGTTCGGTATTATGAGTGCATACCTTCACGGAGAGGGGAAAATGTCCGCCGAAACGGATCACACTGTCCGTCGTGCATGGAAAACATACGCGCCGTACCGCGGGGATACGGAAAACCACTGGTGCCTCTATTATAGTACGCTCCTGCTTGCATCGCAGGAGTGGCCCGGTCTGCCGGGATCGGAATGGTTTAACGGGAAGACATCGGAAGAGAATTACACCGATGCGAAGGAATATCTTATCCATTGGATGAAAATCACAACAACAATCGGCCAGGGTGAATTCGATTCTCCCGATTATTTCCCGGTGTATCTCTGCCCGATGCTTCTTCTCGCACAGTTCGCGAAGGAACCGGAGATGAAAACCCGCGGCTCGATGATGGCCGAGTACTTGCTTGCCGATTTTGCAGAGGACCATCTCGACGGTCAGTACACGGGCGCTGTGAGCCGGATTTCTCAGACGCCTCCCTACAAGCCGCCGGGCGCAAATGCAGCGCCTCTTGCGTATTTGTATTTCGGCGGAGGAGAACCGAGGGTGAGCGACTTTGCCCTCGTTGCCGCCGTTTCATCGTACAGATTGCCGGAAATAATTTTTGACATTGCCACCGACCGAAGCACTCCGTACGTTCAAAAGGAGAAGAAAAGAGTGCGCAATGTGATCCGCTACGGTGGTGAAATGAATCCCCCTGTTTACCGGTACACATACATGACGAACGATTACGCGCTGGGGTCGATTCAAGGCGGGATTCTGCAGCCCATTCAACAACGAACGTGGGGAGTGAATTTCAGAAGCGGAAAACCATTCACAACAATCTTCGGCCTTCATCCAAACTGGTCGGCCAAAGAACTTGGGATGTTCTTTCCGGAAGAGGTCAAGTTAAGCATTGCCGATGTCACACAGTCGAAAACCAGCTATAATAATCCCGATAAATGGATCGGCGGTTCCCCGTTCGAACGAACCTTCCAGCAGAAGAACACGCTCATAGTTCTCTATGACATTCCGGAAGGTACAATCACGGATCACATCGACGGATTTTTTCCTAAAACTCTGGAAGAACGAGTAGTGGACTCCTCTGGGTGGATCCTCTGCAAGGCCGGCGAGGCTTACATCGGATGGTATCCTTTGCAGGATTATGAATGGAAACCGGAGGATGATTGTTTCCGCCTTCGAAGCCACAAACTCCAAAACGGATATGTCATTGAGGTTCGCTCGAAATCGGAAATTGGGTCATTCAAGAATTTCTGTGACAGCCTCAATAAGCATATTCCGCAGGCGGTCTTACAACCGGGCAACGTTTCGGTTCGTTATGTGAATCTCGACGGGAATTCAATGGAATTTGCCTATCCGGAGAAACGAGTGCTCGACGGAAACTATGTGGATCTCTCAAAGTACAAATTGTTCGAAGGTCCGTATCTCAATGCGGATGTTGGAAGTGAAAAATTGACGATTACCTATAAGAACAGAACCAGGATTCTCGATTTCAAGTCTTTGACGATAACGGATCAATAGACCATCAGAAATTATCCCCGGGAATCGTGAAACCGACATACCATATTGTCTCCCATACGCATTGGGATCGTGAGTGGTACAGAAGCTTCGATGCGTTTCGAGCAATGCTCGTCAACATGGTGGACGATCTTATCGAGCTTCTTCGAAAAGAGCCTTCATTCAAATCGTTTCTGCTCGACGGACAAACTTCTGTCATCGAAGATTATCTGGAAATCAATCCGGAGCGGAAAAGTGAGCTGAAGAAATTGATTCATGCAAAACGCCTTTTTGTCGGACCGTGGTTTGTGCTGCCGGACGAATTCCTCGTAAGCGCAGAGTCGCTGGTGAGAAATCTCCTTATGGGCAGGAGAGTGGCGGAAGAATTCGGCGGAGGAATGAATGTCGGGTATCTACCCGATTCTTTCGGCCATATTGCGATGATGCCCTCGATCCTCCGCGGTTTCGGAATAGACACGGCGGTTGTTTACCGGGGCTTCGGCGGCGAACCGGGCCAGGATTCCTCCGAGTACCATTGGACGAGTCCCGACGGCACGCGATGTCTCATGGCGCATCTACCCAGGCACGGCTACAGCGGAAGTTATTTTGCCGGCCTCACGGACAATGAAATTGTGAAACGATTTACCGGGCTGAAACAGGAAATCGATTCCCGCGCCACCACTTCGCAACGTCTCGTCATGAACGGCGGCGATCACCATTGGCCCGACCCCAACGCCGTCCATGCCATTGACCTTCTGCGGGATAACTTTAAGGGAAATTTCCTTCATTCGAACCTTCCCGACTATTTTACCCGTCTCAAAAAGGAAACGGGCCGGTTGAAGGAAATCGCGGGAGAACTCCGGTTTGGATACCGGTATGCTTTCGCGGTGATGGGGGGAGTGTACTCAAGCCGGATGTATCTGAAGCAGGCGAACTGGCATACCGAACTCTTGCTGGAACGTTACGCCGAGCCGCTTCATGCTCTGGCTGTCGCTTCAAAGATGAAATCTCACGGGGCGCTTCTCCGGCAGGCATGGAAGAACCTTCTTCACAATCATCCCCACGACAGCATCTGCGGTTGCAGCATCGATGCGGTACACAGGGAAATGATGGCACGATTTCAATCCGCACAGGAAATCGGGAAATCCGTGGTCGAGACTTCGCTAAATCATCTTGTGCCGTCCGAAGGACAAGCCATCGGAGACGACCGGTCAGTCTATTTCTTCAATCCGTCACCGTTCGGCCGTTCCGAAACCGTGTCGGCAGACGTACATTTTCATCTCAGGAACGTCGTCGTCGGCCTAAACCGTAAGGTGGAGATGCTTTCAAAGCCTCTGATAACGGGATTCCGTTTGATTGACGCGGACGGAACGGAAGTTCCCTATCAAATTATACATCGGGGAGAAGACTATGATATTGCCTACTCGAAGTACGGTTATCCAAAGCAAACAAAGGTGGATCGTTTCCGGATTCTGGTCGGACTGGATTCAATTCCGCCTCTCGGATTCAAACGCGTGAGCGTCGAAAAGACAAAGGAATTCACCGTCTATCCTTCCGCACTAAGAACCGGCCGGAATTTGCTAGAAAATGACAGTCTCCGCGTCGAGGTGAGCAACAAGGGAGCAGTTACCATTATCGACAAGGTCAACGGGAACATCTTCAGAGGGTTGAATGTTTTTGAAGATACGGGAGATGTCGGAGACGAGTACAATTACTCCTATCCCGAAATTGATACGTGTCTTCGCTCCGATAAACGCGCCGCAAAGATTGTTATCGTCGAAGAAGGGGCCTCAACGTGCGGCGCTCAGGATAACGCAGAAGATGAGTGTGCCTGCTACTGCCTCGGCGGATAGAAAAGCCAGATCAAAAAAAACAATCGCTCTTGCCCTGACCACCACAATTCGCCTTACAGCAGACTCGCGAGTGCTTGAATGTGAGACGACAATCGAGAATACGGCAAAAGACCATCGTCTTCGGGTTCTCTTTCCCTCAGGAATCAAGACCGGCACTGCCTACGCGGATTCACAATACTGCATTGTTCAGCGCAAGCAGAAGAAGTTCGACCTTAAACAATTCCGCATTGAGCACCCCGCACAGGTTGCACCCATGCAGCGGTTTGTGACGGTGAAGAATTCGCGAAAAGCCTTGACGATTTTTTCGTATGGAATGCCGGAGTACGAGTTGAAGCCGGACGGGAAGGGTACCATCGCGCTGACGCTCCTTCGGTGCGTCGGTCTGCTGGCCGGAGACGATCTCATTACGAGACCGGGCGGGAAAGCCGGCTGGCACAATGAAACTCCCGATGCTCAATGCCCCGGAACGCATACCTTTCGCTATGCCGTGCTGCCGCACTCTGCAAAAGAGCACGAAAACATGGAATTTCTCAACCGCGAAAGCGAGCGCTTCCACCTGCCGGTTTTGTCACTCTGCAGAAAGAGCAATACGCCGCCTCCACCGGTGGAATCGTTTTTTTCGCTCTCATCCGGTCAACTTGTCGTAAGTGCAATAAAAGAAGCGGAAGATGGACGGGGCTGCATCATACGGATTTATAATCCTGGAGGAAATGAAATCGAATCGTCGATGACATTTGGTCGAAGAATTCGGACGGCTTCCGTCGTCCGTCTCGACGAGACACTCATTCGTCGTCTTGATACCGCCGGCGGCAATCGCATAGATTTCAGAGTGCCGTCGTTTTCCGTCATGTCTTTCAGAATTGTGAATTGAAGGGGTGAGTGAAGCCAACGTTTGTTAGGCGGTCGTGCGCGGCGGCCCAAGATGTTGGCGTCCGATCTGCCCGATGATGTTCAGACTCCCCTCGGTCCCTTGACGCCAAGGGTCAACAAAACAAGACGCGTGAAGGTACGATGCTGGACCTTAACCGGCAAGCCTGCTTCATTGAAGATTTGACTCATCGCTGCGAGGCTTTGTACCCTGGAATGTCGAAGGAGCTTCGCGAGCCACACTGGCATGGATATGTCAGCCAAGCACAAGCAGCCCCCCGAGCGAAGAACGCGACTTATCTCTCGGAGTGCTGCAACTTGGTCACTCCAATGATGAAATGAGATGCTGCTTAGCACGGCATCGACGGAGGAATCAGCAAGCGGCAGTGACTCTGCCGCGGCCAAGTAAATCGTGGCAGATGGTATTTGGCTGCGCGCGATTTCGACCATGCCCTCCGCCGGGTCAATGCCAAGCAGTTGCGCCGATCGGTAGAGCGCTCGCGCTTTGCGCAACAACCGCCCGGTCCCACATCCAACATCAAGGACAGTGATTGGCGCGGCAATTTCGTTGGTGACCGCGTTGAGCATTTCTGCGTGCACTCGATCGGCGTATCGTTGGTAGCCATAAGTTGCAGACCCTCACTATGCTAGGATTAGAGGCTTGATAGTCATTTGTTGCCGCCGTGCATGCTGCCTAACGTTCCGGCAAAAAACGCAACGCTGGAGCGAATTAAAATTGTCATTCAAGTGAGCGGAAGCGTTGAGTGAGGCTTTTCTTTCCATGATCATACCAACGTCGTTTTTTGCCTTGTTATGCGTTCGTTGTTTTGCGAACGTGATAAAGGAATTGTAATCGTATTTTTCAAACCGTTGTCAAAGAAGACGCTTGATGGTGCGAGGGACTTTTGCTCCTACCTTCAACAATTCTTTGGCTACACGTCTTGCCCATTCTTTGTCTGCATTTTTTGCTGCGATCTTTCCCGACTTGACAAGTGCGCCGACAAGTTGCCGAGCATTTCTATAAATCGCTTGCGCAATTTCCTTATTATATAGTCCAATTGGAATGTTGGCCATAGACTTGTTCCTTCCTATAATATTTTGAAAGCATACTTATGAGGATAAAAACGTTTTATGTTACCACCAGCCATTTTTTCTTCCGAGAAACTTCACACCACGATATGCACCGTAACCAACGCCAGCCCCAACTACTGCTGCCACGGCGACGCCTGCGAGCATTCCACCGCCGACGATTGAACCAGCCGTAGCGAGACCAGAAGTTAGCGCAGCCGCACCCGATGTGCCAGTAGCAGCTCCCGCAATGGTAGACGCAACTGTCGCACCTATTCCGGAAGCGGCTCCAACTGTACCGCTGACCCCCTCTTCGATTTGTTTCTTTTTCATTTGAACTTTCCTCGTTAGTTGTTTAGTAGATAACCGTAGAAGTTTACATCACGGTAGAGTATTCGCAAAACAGTGACGCATAACTCCTGTAATAACGCTATGCGCTATTACAACCGACTGATGGAGTAATGACGCCATATTGCGTAGTCGTTTTCTTTTGGTCGATGTTGACTTGCATACTTCAAGTACATCCCGTCGCCGGGTAGTAGTACGGCAAGTAGCTCCCGGCAGTTATGCCACGAAGGTACCACATTGGCGAGAGAATGTCAAATTTGATATTTAGGAAGAATTAAGTACTTTGAGCCAAAGCATCGGCAGTTTTTCTCACCAATTCAGGATTCTATCCATGCTCAGCCGCCGCAGGTTCTTCACATCGCTGGCCGCAGCCGGGGTCGGAAGTGCGCTTGTTCCCGGTTCGCTCCAAAAACTCCTGGCCCAGGTTTCAGGAAATGACAAACCGTCTACCAACATCAACGAAGCGATGAAACATCCGCGCATTCCGTCATCAATGCCCGGAAAATTTCCCGGGAAGGTTGTGCAGATTGTTCATGATCGCAGCGTTGTCGGGAAGAACATCGACCCCGAGGTCGCAAGTGAAATGGTAAAGAAGGGGATGCTCACGCTGAGTGGCTCGGCCGATCTTCCGGAGGCATGGCGCACGTTCGTGTTACCCACCGACCGAATCGGTCTCAAAGTCAACCCTGTCGCGGGTCCCCTGTTGTCGACGAGTCTGGAAATTACCCGTGCCGTCATTCATCAGCTTGAAGAAGCGGGAATCCCAAAACAAAATATTCTCATCTGGGACAGGCGGGAATTCGAGCTCCATGAGGCAGGTTTCACGCCGGAAAACTTCCCCGGCATCAAGATACTCGGAACGGAACGGAAAGACGAGAAAGGCTCATTTTACGACGGCGACGGGAAACTGTACGGTGAGCGGATGATCGATCGCGACTGGTACTACATGGCGGATTGTGAGGAGAAGTATGACGCCGATACGCTTCCCTACATGATCAACGAAGGAAAGTATTCCTATTTTTCGTCCATCGTCACACAGCAGGTCGACAAAATAATCAACATTCCGATTTTGAAAAATGCCGGTCCAACGGTGACCTTGTGTATGAAGAATCTCGCGTTCGGCAGCATTTCAAATACCGGACGCCTCCACAAAAAGTTATGGGCGGAGACCTGCGCTGAAGTCTGCGCGTTTCCCCGCTGCGCGATAAAGTGGTCCTAAATATCGCAGACGGCCTCAGGGGCTGCTACAACGGAGGGCCGGAAGCGAAACCGGAATTCATAACGGAATATAAAACCATCCTCATCGGTACCGACCCTGTCGCAGTCGATAGGATAGGTTATGAAATCATATTGAAAAAGCGGATTGAAGAAAAAGTGCAGAAAGAGGATAATCCAAAAGGAAGAAAATTCATGGAGCTCGCCCAAGATCTGCAGCTCGGAACGGCAAAGCTCGACAAAATCGAACTCAACAAGATCTCGTTGAGCTGAAATAGTGCCAGACCGGAAAAGCAACCTGGACAACCTGCGCATTTTTTTCTTCGTTGTTGGATTGACTGTGACAACCGTGTCCCGGGCGTATTCCCAGGATACGATTCCGGAACTTACTCTTTCGGATATTCCCGGCGGAACGATCAGCCGCAGTGAATATTTTGACGGCAATTCGCTGTGGGGTTACATCGACGGGGGAGCCGACATCTACATGGAGTATGGCTTTCTCAAAATGCTTGTGCAGGAAATCCAATGGCAAGGATACCACTTCACTGTTAATCATTATAGCATGAAAGATGCCGAGGCCGCGTTCGGCATCTTGTCAATTTCCCGCCACCGATGTCTCCCGGGAGATTCTTCCGCTCCCTGGAGTTGTGTAACACCGTATCAGCTTCAAGTTGCGCATGGAACGCATTATGTTTCCATCCTCAATGACCGCGGGACACCGGAAGAGCAGAACATTGCCAAACAAATCACAAGGAAAATCCTCGACACGCTGCACGCAAAGGATTTCAACCCCCCGCGTGTTTTCACCGTTCCTGTCTTTGCCCCTTTCGTGAGCGAGCTAAAATTTATGCGGGGAATATTAGGGATTCAGAACGGATATCCTGATTGGCAGTATTTGTTTGAGGATGTTAGCAGTTTTTCGTTGTACCTCCTACCGATCGAGATAGAAGGGGGATTTCTCCGGACGGCACTTGTGGTGTTTTCGGGGGAAGGTGACAAACAGAATTTCTACAAGAAACTAAAGGTCGGGCCGCCTCAAGGAAAATCACCGGTCACGGTGACTGCGGTGGGTCTTACAAGATCCGTGAGAGAACTCACTCCAACAACGATTCTCTACACTGAGACAAATCTCGGTCCGGAAAGGATCAAACCTTATCTTGAAGAAATTGAATCGGTAGCGCAGACGTACCCACATTGAGTGCATCCTCGGCAAGTACAGGACGGCCGGGCAGCGGCTCGCATAGCTGCCGCAGAAGAAGGTTACCTTCGGCGCAGCAAGGACGAAGTTGAAGGTAACCTTCGGTCATCGTGGTTCAGACGGCGGAGTGGGGAGAGGGGGGGGATTGATAATCACGCTAGATTATGTTAATTTGCTGGGTCCCTAAGATATCAACACAATGTTCCTATGAATAGTCGAGAACGGCTTATCGCCGCCTTAAATCACAACCAGCCGGATCGGGTCCCCGTCGATTTCGGCAGCACGGCAGCAGGAATACATGTCGCAGCAGTAGCTCGTGTACGTGAAAATGTAGCGCGTGATAAAGATTATCGCGTGAACGTTGTTGAGCCTTATCAAATGCTTGGTGGGATCGATGAGGCGCTGCGTAAAGCGCTGGCGGTCGATGTTGTAGGACTGACGGCCCGAAAAACAATGTTTGGTTTCGAGAATAGGGGATGGAAGCCTTTTACGTTGTTTGACGACACGGAGACAATGGTGCCGGAAAAATTCAACGTCCAGAAAGACGACAACGGCGATTTTTTGATCCACCCGGAAGGTGAAAGGATGACCAATGAATTTAACAATCAAACCAAATGCTGACGCGGAATTCGACCTGCTTTCGCTCGGCGAATGCATGGTTCGTTTAAGTCCGCCGGGTCACCAGCGGATCGAATTGACGCCTTTCTTCGAGGCGTTCGCGGGGGGCGGTGAATACAACGTTGCGTACGCACTCGCACGATATGGAATGAAGGCGGGATGGGTGTCACGTCTGGTCGATAATCCGCTCGGCTGGTTCATCCGCAATCATGCCAGGAGCAGCGGAATGGACCTCAGTGAAGTAATCTGGGTGCCGTACGACGGCTGCGGCCGGGAAGATCGCATTGGTTTGAATTTTACCGAGGTGGGCATTGGCGTCCGTCCGAGCGTGTCGATGTACGACCGGGGCCATACGTCGGTTTCCCATATGAAACCGGGTGAGATTGACTGGAAGAGAATCTTCTCGGCGCGGAAAGTCCGCTGGTTTCACACCGGGGGGATTTTCACGGCGCTCAGCGATTCGTGCGCGGCGGTGGCTCTCGAAGCGATGAGAGCGGCTCATGAGGCCGGCACGATCGTCAGCTACGATCTAAACTTCCGCAGTAAATTGTGGTCGAGCAAGAAAGCGATCGAAGCGACGAAGAAACTGGTTCCGTGTATCGATGTTCTCATCGGAAATGAGGAGGACTTTCAGAAGGTACTCGGTTTTCGGGTCGAAGGGACCGATGATCATCTTAAAAAACTGCCGGTCGAAGGATATAAAAACATGGTCCGGAGCGTTGTCGAATCGTATCCCAACATTAGTGCCGTTGGTACAACGCTGAGGGAAGTGGTTTCCGGTCTGGTGAACAACTGGTCGGCGATGATGTACTATGACGGGACGTTCTATCAATCCCGCAAGTTCGAGAACCTGGAGGTCGAAGATCGTGTCGGCGGGGGCGACGGGTTCTGCAGCGGGTTCATTTATGGCATGCTCAAAGGATTGACATCGCAGGAATGCGTGGATATGGGCGCTGCCCACGGCGCGCTGCTACAGAGCACGCGCGGGGATACGAGCATGGTCACGATGGAGGAAGTAAAGCACGTCATGGGCGGCGGCAGCGCGAGAATTAACCGGTAACATAGTGACAGGACGATGGGAATGAAAAAACAGGACATACTGAAGAGGCTGTTGGAGTCCGGCGTTGTGGCGGTCATTCGAATGAACGACCGTCAGCGGGTGGCACGAGTGGTCGATGCGATCCGTTTGGGCGGCGTCAACTGCATCGAGATCACCATGACCCTTCCCGGAGCGGTCGAGGTCATTGCTGATCTGGGCTCAAAGTGGTCAAGTGAGGTCGTCATTGGCGCCGGCACGGTTACCGATCCTGATACCACCAGGGCGGTGATCGACGCGGGGGCGCAATTTGTCGTGAGTCCGATTTTCGACCCACGCATCATCGGCCTTTGTCGGGAGCACGACGTGGTGAGTATTCCGGGATGCTACACACCGACGGAGATTTTTGCGGCGACTGTTGCGGGGGCTGATATCGTCAAGGTTTTCCCCGCAAGAGGTCTGGGTACGGGCTATTTCAAGGACCTTGCAGGACCGTTCCCCAACCTCCGGTTGATGCCCACGGGCGGAGTTACGATAGAGAACGCCGGAGAATGGATCGCAGCCGGGGCGGTCGCGGTTGGAATCGGAGGCGAACTCCTCGACAAGAAAGCAATCGCGGAAGGCCACTACGAGGTTCTGACGGAGAAAGCCAGGGTGCTCGCATCCAACATTCAGCTTGCAAAAAAGGGTCGTCGTGCCGCCGTCTGATTTGGCTTGCGTGATACGGTTCTGGTCGGAGCGATTCGTGCCGACCATCAGCCATCCCCCCTTTCAATATATGTTCTCTGAATTAGTATGGCAGATCATGTCTAAGCGGTTAAACCATTTCTTAACAGATTCTGTCTAATTTGTTCATATATTATGTACAACAAACGCATGCAAATCCTGCTTCTGAAATCACAAACAGGAACTAAGAAACTGCGACGATTGCTTCTCTTCATCGCCATTTTGGTACCTATGCCAATCTGTACTTATGCCCAAAATGATTATAGATCTGATTCAACCCAGGTTTTCACGCTCGAACAATGCATTCACTATGCGTTGGAGCACCAGCCCGGTCTGAATCGGTCCCTCGTGAACACGGCGATCACAAGGGCCACCAATGCTATCAACCTGTCCGGCTGGTTGCCACAAGTGAATGTTTCCGGCAACATGATCCATTACAGTCAATTACCTACGACGCTTTCCCCTAATCCCTTGCCGGGAGGGCTGCCGATTCCGACGCACACCGGCGTTGCCAACACTGCCATACCCGAGTTATCCGCCTCGCAAACAATATTTGAACCGCAGCTTTTCTACGCTGCGACGAGCGCTCCGTTGTACACGAAGCAGGCCGAACAAATCACGGACAGTATGAAAATATACGTCGTCTCATCGGTCAGTAAATCATTTTATAACCTTTTGCTGACGCTTGAGGAGATCGATGTGCTGAGGGAAGATACGGCACGCCTCGGCAGAAACATTATGGACGCGTACAACCAGTATGTGGGTGGAATTGTCGATGAAACGGATCTTGAACAGGCAGTTATCACGCTCAATAATTCAAAGGCACAACTGAAGCAGCAAACTGAAAATGTCGCGCCGGAATATGCCGCCTTGAAACAGCTCATGGGTTATCCTCCGGAACGGAACTTTAGCGTGACGTTTGATACGACTCAAATGATGCAGGAGATATATTCCGACACCACAAGGCAATTACTGTATGAGAACCGGATAGAGTATCAACAGCTTCAGACGGTAAGAAAGCTGCAACATCAACAAACCGTGTACAGCGCACTTTCATTTCTTCCTACCGTCTCCGTTTTTTACGATTATTTTTATGAATACGAGAGTCCAATATCCTCGAACCTTTTTACCACCGCTTACCCATACTCTTATTTTGGAGTGTCTCTCAATTTCCCCATATTCACGGGTCTCTCGCGTGTGGAAAACCTGCAGAGGTCGGAACTTCAGGAAGAGGTTGTGAATTGGGATGAGCTGAATTTGAAATCGCAGATTTACACGGAATACAGCTCGGCGTTGGCCAACTATAAAAGCAACCTGTATAACCTGCGCTTGCTGGGCGATAATAAATCGCGGGCACAAAACGTCTACCGCGTCGTCTCACTCCAGTACAACCAGGGAGTGGTCGCTTATCTGAATCTTCTTGTGGCGGAATCAAATCTGATAACCGCGGAAATAGGCTATGTCGACGCCCTCTTCCAGCTTCTGTCGAGCAAGATAGATTTGGAAAAAGCGATGGGTGAAATCCCTTCTCATTATTAATGCACTTCAACGGACAGTATTATGAATAGAGCGTTCTTAAACATTGCATTCATCGGTTGCGTGGTTCTTTGTTCGTGCAACCGGGGGCAGCCACCGCCCTCTCCTCCCGTACCGGTGAATCTGTTTGCCGTGAAGGCGCAACCGGTTACCTATTTTGACAGGTACACGGCTACAATAGTAGCGCTGAGCCAGGTAAACCTGCTCCCCGAGGTGCAGGGCTACATTACCGGGATATTTTTTAAGGAAGGCAGCCGCGTAAAGAAGGGACAGAAGTTGTACGATATTGACAGACGTATCTACGAAGATAACTACAATACGGCTGCCGCCAATGTTAAAGTCGCAGAGGGGAATTTGAAACAGGCACAACAGGATGCCGACCGCTATCAGTATCTGAATAACAACAAAGCCGTTGCGAAACAGCTTTATGACCATGCGATGATTGCACTGGAGAATTCACAAAATGCGTACCAATCGGCATTAGAGGCGTTAAAAATCGCCAGTACGAATTTGGCGTATTCCGTCATTGCCGCTCCATTCGACGGAACTATAGGATTCAGCCAGGTGAAACTCGGAGACCTGGTAACGGTAGGCCAGACAGTCCTCATGACCATATCGACCGATGACCCGATGGGAGTCGATTTCTTGATCAACGAAAAACAGTTGTCCTTCTTTAACAATCTTCAAAATCCCCGCGTACGGCCGGTTGATTCCCTGTTCACGCTCATAATGCCTGACAATGCTTTGTATTCCTATACAGGGACACTCTCTGTCATCGACCGGGCAGTGAATCCCCAGACGGGCTCCATCAGAGTCAGGCTTCTTTTCCCTAATCCAAAATCTTCTCTACGGGCGGGCATGAGCTGTGTCGTAAGGGTCCACAATCAGGAGTTACTCCCTCAATTGGTCATACCAAATAAGGCGGTCGTGGAAGAGATGGGTGAATATTTTGTCTATGTGGCGAAGGATAGCGTGTTGAATACTGGCGAGAAGGCCGGAGACCACCCTGCGGCAAAAGGCGATCCCCGCTTATTTGCTTATCAAATGAAAGTGCACCTTGGAGCAATCATCGGGCCCAATGTGATCATAAAAGATGGAATCAAAGAGGGTGACAACATCGTCGCCGACGGAATACAATCATTGCATAATGGCTCATCCATAGCTTCTTCGGGGGACCGCTCTTCGGCACAAACGGGAAAAGTGACCGGCAGCAGAAAGGATTTGCAATAGATTCTTGCATGGCCTCCAACGAAATCCTCTCCGTTTGCTAAGAAAAAACCATGATCGCTAATACCTTTATCAAAAGGCCGGTCACGGCTATCGTCATCTCGATCATATTGGTGATCACCGGTGTCATCTGTATCTTTAACTCGCCTGTGGAGCAATATCCTCAAATCACGCCGCCCGTCGTACAGGTCAACGGTCAATTTACGGGGGCCGATGCGCTGACCGTTGAACAAACCGTAGCCACCCCCATCGAACAGCAGGTGAATGGTACTCCCGGCATGGAGTATATGCAAAGCAATAATACCAATAACGGTCTGATGTCGATGAATGTAACGTTTGGCGTTGGAACCGACATTGATATCGCTACGCTGGATGTTCAAAACCGTGTCAGCATTGCCACGCCCTTATTACCCGCCGCGGTGAGCCGCCTGGGCCTTACCGTGCGTGCGCTGAATCCAAGTATGCTCATGATGGTGGCCATCTATGCGCCGGCAGGGACACACGACATCACGTTCCTCGATAACTATACAAACATCTTCGTGCAGGATGCATTGCTCCGGGTGCCCGGCGTAGGCAGCATCAGCAGATTTACGGATGATTTCAGCATGCGAATCTGGATGGATCCCGAGAAAATGGCATCCTACAGCCTAACTCCCACGGATGTCATTTCTGCGTTGAACGCACAAAATGTGCAGGTAGCGGCAGGCTCGGCGGGCGTGCCTCCTCAACAAAAAACGCAGACATTCGAATTAGGTATCCTTGTCAACGGACGCTTGAGCAAGGTTTCGGATTTTGAAAATGTTATCGTCAAAACAAACCCATCCTCCGGCGAACTTGTATATCTCAAAGACGTGGCAAGGGTGGAGCTGGGCAAGTTCACTTTTTCGAGCAATTCATTCGTCGATGGGAAACGGGCATCCTGTCTGCTTGTTTACCAGGCGCCGGGGAGCAATGCCCTTAGAACGGCTAACGGCGTTTATGCCGTACTGGCCCAATTGAAAAAATCTTTTCCAACGGATGTTGACTACAGAGTGCCCTTCGAATCTGTGACCGTTGTCAGGGTTTCCATGAGTGAGGTTGTTGTCACACTCCTTCAAGCGCTGGGCCTTGTCGCCCTCGTCGTCTTTTTGTTCCTTCAAAACCTGCGAACCACACTTATCCCGGTCCTTGCCATTCCGGTATCGATCTTAGGCACCTTCTGCTTTTTCATTCCGCTCGGGTTTACGATCAACACGCTTACCATGTTCGGCTTCGTTCTCGCTATCGGCATTGTGGTGGACGATGCCATTATTGTGGTAGAAGCGGTGCAGCATTATATGGACGAGCACCACCTGTCGGCGAAAGAGGCCACCTATCAGGCCATGAAAGATATCTCAGCGCCCGTTGTCGCCATTGCACTCATCCTGGCGGCCGTCTTCGTTCCTGTGGGATTCATACCGGGCATCGTAGGACGTTTGTACCAGCAGTTCGCCATCACCATCGCGATCTCGGTGATGCTCTCGGCTTTTATTGCGTTATCCTTGACCCCGGCTCTCTGTAGTCTTCTTCTCAAGCCATCATCGAAAGAGACGACATCCCGAGTGGCGAGCCGGTTTTTCGGCGGTTTCAATAACTGGTTTGAGAAACTGACGGATACGTACTCCGATGGCGTCAAGCGTAGCATCAAGGCGTCAAGGTATGTTATTATTCTGCTTGTCTCGGTTTGCGCTGCTACGCTACTCCTATTCCAGAACAAGTCAACGGGGTTTATCCCTTCCGAAGACGATGGAAATCTCTACATAACGTTTCAATTGCCTCCCGCATCTTCTACTGCCCAATCCGTCGCGGTTATGACCAAGCTGATGGCGGTCATAGCATCCACTCCGGGCGTAGGACACTACGCAGCGTTGTCCGGCTTGAATGTCGTGACCAATGCAACCAACTCAAATTGCGGTACCATCTATTGCCAGCTCAAACCATGGGATGACCGTTCCGGATCGCGCGAGCAAGTGCCGGGCATCATCCGCGTCATGCAACAACGCATAATCGATGCCGGTGTTACCAACGCCAATGTCCAGGTCATTCAGCCGTCACCAATTCCGGGCGTTGGGTCGGTAGTCGGTTTCAGCTTTCAGATAGAGCAGCGCAATACCAATGACGATGTTCATGCATTTGAAAAGGTTGTCAATAGATTCGTCGATGAGGCAAATAAGAATCCGGCGATCTCTCATGCATACAGTTTTTATTCTGCCCACACCCCCAATTACAATCTTACCGTCAATCGGGACAAATGTGAAAAGCTGGGCGTGAATATTGCAGATGTCTTCACAACGATCCAGGCGTACATGGGGAGTATGTATGTCAACGATTTCACGACATACAACCGGACCTTTCACGTGGTTATACAGGCGGATACGATGTCCCGCACAGTGGTATCGGACGTGGACAAATACTACGTGCGTAACCAGGCCGGTGCAATGGTCCCTCTCGGCACCTTGATCAGTTACCAGCCGACGGAAGCCGCACCGCTGATATCGCACTTTAATATTTTCCGGTCTGCCGAAATTGAGGGAGGGTCTCCCGCAGGATACAGCAGCACACAAACACTGGAGGCCCTGAAAGATGTGGCAAAAAAGGTGTTGCCGGAGGGGTACGATTACGAGTATTCGGGATTAAGCTACGAGGAAATCAAAGAAGGGGCAACGACCATCTATATCTTCGTCTTCTCGATCACCTTCGTTTTTCTTTTTCTCGCAGCGCTGTACGAAAGCTGGTCGGTTCCCTTCTCAGTCTTGCTGGCGGTACCGATCGGGGCTTTTGGAGCCATCCTTACGCTAACCTCTCTACCCAGCATTTCGAACAATGTCTATGCGCAAATAGGACTCATCACGCTCATCGGGCTTGCCGCCAAGAACGCGATCCTTATCGTGGAATTTGCAAAGGTTCGCGTCGACCGGGGAGAAGAGCTTATCCAATCCACCATGGAAGCGGTACGGCTGCGTTTACGGCCTATCGTAATGACATCCATGGCATTTATCCTCGGTGTCTTGCCGCTTGTATTCGCAACAGGAGCCGGAGCGATCGCGCGCAGAACAATAGGGTTTACCGTTCTCGGCGGCATGCTGGCAGCTACGAGTATTGCCATTTTCATCGTGCCGGTGCTTTTCGTTATTATCACACGTTTGTCGTATGGCCGGGAAAAGCTCGCCTATCTCCAGGCTCATCATGAAGAATTAATGGAAAAAGCGAAAAGAGTGGAACAACAAAACATTGACCCGGAATTAGAGTACGACCTGCAAAGATCCCGGGAGATCCATAAGCTTGTCCAGGAATGATCGCTAATACATTCATCAAACGCCCGGTTACGGCTATCGTCATATCTATCGTGTTGATGATATCGGGCATTATCTGCATAGCGAACCTGGCCGTCGATCAATATCCCAACATAACACCGCCCGGCGTCTCGATAAGCGGACAGTATACCGGCGCGGACGCCCAGACGGTGGAACAAACGGTGGCCACTCCTATTGAAGAACAGGTCAATGGTACCCCGGGCATGGAGTATATGCAGAGTACCAATACCAACACCGGGACAATGAGCGTTAGTGTCACCTTTAATGTAGGCACCAACGTTCATATTGCCGCTTTAAATGTGCAGAACCGCGTAGGCATCGCTACCCCCTTGTTGCCCTCCGTTGTGAGCCGCCTTGGCCTGACAGTGCGCGCGCGCAATCCAAGCATGCTTATGCAGGTAGCCATCTTCTCGCCAAAGGGAAGCCACAATATTACATTTCTTGATAACTACTCCAATGTATTCATAGAAGATGCCTTGCTGCGCGTGCCGGGTGTTGGCGATGTTAATACGCGAACGGACAACTTTAGCATGCGTGTGTGGATGAATCCGGAAAAAATGGCGGCATACAGCCTGACTCCGCAGGATATCATTTCCGCTTTGAATGCACAAAATGTGCAGGTGGCAGCCGGCTCGGCGGGCGCTCCACCCGAACAAAATACACAAACGTATGAATTGGGCATTCTCGTCAATGGACGGCTAAGTAAAGTTCCGGACTTTGAAAATGTCGTGATCAAGACCATTCCATCCTCGGGTGAGCTTGTACATCTCAAAGATGTGGCAAGGGTGGAGCTGGGTAAGTTCACCTTTTCCAGCAATGCTTTTGTCGATGGGAAGCGGGCCTCGGTCCTGTTTATCTATCAGACGCCGGGAAGCAACGCCCTTGAAACGGCAAATAATGTCTATGCGACGTTGGAGCAGCTGAAAAAATCGTTCCCGGCCGATGTTGATTATGCGGTGCCCTTTGAGTCGATTACGATCATAAAAGTCTCCATGCAGGAAGTCATGAAGACATTATTGCAGGCGCTGGGTCTCGTTGCCCTCGTGGTCTTTCTATTCCTTCAGAACTTGCGTTCCACGCTCATCCCAATTCTGGCCATCCCCGTTTCGATCCTGGGCACCTTCTGCTTTTTCATCCCGCTGGGGTTTACGATCAACACGCTCACCATGTTCGGATTCGTTCTCGCCATCGGCATTGTGGTGGACGATGCTATCATTGTGGTGGAAGCGGTGCAGCATTATATCGACGAGCAACACTTGTCCGCGAAAGAGGCCACCTACCGGGCCATGAAGGATATTTCAGCGCCCGTTGTGGCCATTGCGCTTATCCTGGCAGCCGTCTTCGTTCCTGTAGGATTCATCCCGGGCATCGTGGGACGCTTGTACCAGCAGTTCGCCATCACCATTGCGATATCGGTCATCTTGTCGGCTTTCATCGCATTATCGTTAACCCCGGCGCTGTGCACTCTTCTTCTCAGGCCGCACGAAAGCAAGCACTCACGGTGGATTGACAAGATCTTCGACCCGTTCAATCGTTGGTTCGGAACGATGACGAAGGACTATGTCCACACCGTACGGCGTGGGATCAAGGCGTCGAGGTACGTAGTGATCTTACTCGTGTGCCTTTTCGTTGCTGTGGTTATTTTATTCGAGAAGAAGCCGTCGGGTTTTATTCCCGGTGAAGATGACGGCCGCTTGTACGTTACCTATCAAATGCCCGAGGGGACTTCTACCACTCAATCCGTTGCAGTGATCACGAAACTCATGGAGATCGTGGGTTCCACCCCCGGCGTGAATCACTATTCAGCCATATCCGGCCTGAACATATTGAATTTCGGCACCACGTCTAATTCCGGCAGCATCTTTTGCATGCTCAAACCTTGGGAGATGCGGACAAAGCCGGAGGAACAAATACCGGGCATTATGGGCGTGCTGAGAAAACGGATTGCCGCCGCCGGCATAAATAATGCCAATATCGTCGTCATTCCTCCTCCTCCGATCCGCGGCATCGGGCAGGCCGCAGGATTCAGCATGCAGATCGAGCAGGGCAGCACGAGCGATGATGTGCATGCTTTTGAAGCAGTTGTGAAGAAGTTTGTCGCCGAGGCGCACAAGAATCCTGCAATCTCGACCGCATTTAGTTATTACGGTGCCCATACGCCCAGCTATGACCTTACGCTGGATCGTGAAAAATGTGAAAAACTGGGAGTGAATATTGCGGATGTCTTTACAACGATGCAAGCGTACATGGGAAGTTTGTTCGTGAATAACTTCACTCTGTACGACCGCACGTACCATGTTGTTGTGCAGGCGGATACAACCTATCGCGCATTCATTTCGGACTTGAATAAGTATTACGTGCGCAACCAGCGGGGGGAGATGGTGCCTTTCAGCACACTGGTCAGCTATAAAGCAACCGAAGCGCCGCCGCTGATAACTCATTTTAATATTTTTCGCTCTGCGGAAGTGGATGGCTCCACGCCGCCGGGGTACAGCACCGGGGAGGGAATAGACGCACTGAAAGCAACGGCAGAAAAAGCTCTACCCCACGGATATACATACGAGTTTTCCGGGTTGAGCTATGAAGAAATCAAAGCCGGGTCGGTCACAATCTATATCTTCATTTTCTCCATCACGTTCGTGTTTCTTTTTCTGGCCGCACTCTACGAAAGTTGGTCTGTGCCACTGAGCGTATTGCTTCCCGTGCCCATCAGTGCGTTTGGCGCGATCCTGATGCTGATGTGTCTGCCTCGGCTCACCAACAATGTGTACGCACAGATAGGGCTTATCACCTTGATAGGGCTCTCCGCGAAGAATGCTATTCTGATCGTGGAATTTGCAAAGGTGCGTGTCGACCGGGGAGATGAGCTCATCCAATCCACGTTGGAAGCTGTCAAGCTGCGGTTACGCCCCATCATCATGACATCAATGGCCTTTATCCTGGGCGTTCTGCCGCTTGCCTTTGCGACAGGGGCGGGTGCAGTAGCCCGAAATACCATCGGATTTACCGTTCTTGGCGGCATGCTCGCAGCCTCGACGCTTGCGATACTCATTGTTCCGGTACTGTTTGTCATTATCACACGTCTATCGTATGGTAAGAAGGAGCTGGAGTATCTCCAGGCCCATCACGAGGAGCTGATGGAAAGGGAAAGGAAAATAGAACAACAGAAGATCGACCCGGAGTTGGAGTATGAGATGACTCATGATGGTCAAAATAACGGCAGTCCGGAAGAGCAGGGCACATCGTAACGGCAATCAATTGATGAAAGAGTACTTCAGAGCGGAGATTTTATTCCAACCGAGGAAGTAACCTTGGTGTTCTCAGCGATGTCCTGCCGCCCATCCTGCCTTCGATGACACGGGCTTGATTTCGGCAATCGCCGAAATTGACTCAGCCTCCGTTGCCAGGGGCGGTAACCACTTCGGGGGATTTCATTACCTGGAAACAGAGAGTGGTTGTCGGACAATGAATCGTTCATCTGCCTCCTGCGGGGGCTTGGATTCGGCGGGTGTCTCCCTTCGTGTTTCAAGCTCCACTGATCGCAGATATGCGTTCTGGTCATGATAGAGCGCTCCCGCCGGCAGCCAATTCCACAACGGTCCCAGATTCTTTCTTGCCTGATCCTCGTATAACTTCGGAAGCTCAACTGTGTCTTGTTCGAAATAACTCCGGAACTGCCGGTCGGCATCAAGCAAGAGGCGGATATTCTTGTAGTACTTAATTCTCCCGAGTCCCTCGGACGAAGCGGCGCGGACGAGGTTGAGCCACCGCGGGATGAACCCGCGATTTGCCCCTAGGCGTTTTGCCATCGCCTTCACGGAGAATGAATGCTTCGAAAGATCAATGACGTGATCGTAGAATGCGGGCCAGGAATAGTGCTGAGGCTTCACATTCATCGCCCGGTTGTTGTCCAGAAAATGAAATGGAAAGGGGATGACGCGGCCGGCCCGCTGGAGTTCGAGATTCAACGGGGCCGCCTGCCCGAATGCTGACAGCAGAGAGTAAGCGGGAAACGCACCGGGAGTCAGGTCGAGGAATCTTTTTGTAAGTTCAAAGGGTTCGGGTCCCTGGTCAGAGTCAAGTCCCAGAACAAAATTTGTCTGGACATAGGGAATGATCTTCATCACCATATTGATGTGTTCGGAAACCTGTCTGACCTTATCCATCCCAGTAATTCTTCCGGTTCTGGATTTGCCTCCCATGTCATACCATGACTCAATTCCAGGCAGCAGACCTTTGAATCCGTTTCGCCTCAGTCGTTTCACATGAGGTTCTGAGAGAAGCGCCAGACTGCTCTCGGCGATGAAATCGATGCTATCGGGCGGCACGGCTTCTTCAATTGCGTTCATGCAGTCGTCGAACCGAATGCCGAAGTTTGGATCGTGCCATCCCACGAGCGGGCGTTTGAACTTCTGCAGCAGGAACGAGAGGTCCTCTTTCATGACGTCGAGATCCAGCAACTGATAAGGCACGACCGAATCGATGCAAAAACTGCATGTGTATGGGCACCCGATACTACCGAGCATCGGTACGATTTTTATGAGGGGGGCTTTTCTCAGCGTCGATTCAATAAATTTCCAGCGCTCGCGCACGCCGGGAAGAAATGCGGGCTGTTGCCGTGCCTCGATGCGAATCCCCGTTGGCCTGTGCGGCGAGCAGTCCTGTAGAATCTCACGGATCACATTTTTGTCCGTGAACCCAACCACGTAGTCGAAGTAGCGGATTGAATCCTGCGGGTAGCAGCGTGCATGCGGGCCGCCCAGCACAGTGACGGCCCCGCGGGATTGAAACAGTTTGCTCAACGCGTAAGCTGTCTGTGCGGCCTCTGTGAATGCGCCGATAAACACTATATCAACATTCTCGGGCAGCTCATCGACGAGATTCTCAAAACCGGTATAGCTGACGAAGGTGACGTGATGTCCTTCCTCTTCGCACCACACCCCAACGACTTGCGGCATGATGCTTGCAAGGCTGGCATTCATAACGCGGGCCCACAATGCGCGGGTCGGTCCTTTTGTGATGAGGTCTATGACTCCAACGCAACGTCTGCGAATGCTACTCCATTCCTTTCTCTCGACCGTTATTGCGTTCGAGCCATAAATACAAAAGAGGGTGGCACTTCCAATCCACCCTCTCCTTCGCCATGTGATATTCTATAATTATGAATTATCGGGGAAAGCTAAAGAACAGGACATCATGATGCATTAAAGATACAAAAGTCTGTTTTCCTGGACAATAGACCAAAAGGACGAAAAAGGGATTAGTCCTTTTGGTCTACACCCGGAGTTGCACTTCTTTATAAGATTTTTTATCTTTTCTATTGTTACTGCATGACTATGCGCCACGGACGGAAATCCATTCAATGAAGAAGATCCGATTACTGCTAATTGAGGATAATCGACTTCTTCGCGACGGCATCACGGCTATGCTCAAGGAGCAGCCTGATGTTACGGTGGTCGCTGCGTCGGGAACGGGTGAGCGTGCTTTGCATCGGATACGTGCTCTCAAACTCAATGTTGTGCTTCTTGATCTCGGTTTACGGAGCGAAAACAGCTTAGGTGTAGTAAGAGCGATTAAAGACAAATCCGGGGAGGTTGGAATCATCGTCATGGACCTGGTCCCGACACAGGCGGATATCCTGGATTTTGTCAGGGCAGGGGTATCGGGATTCATCCTGAAGGATGCATCAGTCGGCGATTTTCTCAAAACCATCCGATCCGTCGCCCACGGCGACAAGGTCCTGCCATCGCATCTCACCGGGTCGCTGTTCATGCAGATTGTCGAACATGCCGTCAGCGGCAAAAAGACGTCGAAACTTATTGAATCGGTACGCATGACGAAGCGTGAGCGGCAGGTGATTGATTTGATTGCAAACGGATTATCCAACAAGGAGATTGCTCAGGAGCTTCACCTCTCAACCTACACGGTCAAAAGTCACGTCCACAACATCCTCGAAAAACTCGCAATGCATACGCGGGTCCAAATTGCAGGGTATGCCCATACCTCGGAACGCCTCAAGGAAATAGCCGATTCCATTTCCCTCATGAATGGATAATTTCTCCATCCAACGGAGTAATCCCTTTTTCATCCCTTTGGGGGATTGATTCACACTACGATTTAGCGGTATCTTAATTGCAGGTAGATTGTTGGAGACCCGGGCCGAGCGACGCCGGAACTCCATTTTTCAATCATCGGCAGTTGGTACAACGTCAGCATGCCTAAGAGGATGAATCTTTCCGACCGAGATTCGGATGCGGTATTTGTCGGACGGCAAAAAACTCCCTGCGGAACGACCGTTGCACTTTATACCATCACCGCAGTCTCTCATCCGTCGCACGGTTCTACTGTTTCGGAGGAGACGTTGCGCGATCTTGACTTAAATGTCCCCGAGGATCCCCTGGTCAAAAAGGAACGACATAGTGTCGATCCTCATTACCTGCACGGCGAAAGAATTGGCCGAGCGGGGGAAGGAGTGCTTCGATGAATAAAATCCGATTGCTGCTTATTGAAGATAATCGCCTTCTGCGCGATGGTATTGCGGTGATGCTCAAAGGCCAGCGGGATATCAGAGTCGTTGCCGCATCCGGTAACGGGGAAAACAGCGTTCTCAAGATCCATAAGTTGAAACCCAATGTTATTCTTCTGGATCTTGGACTGCGGAGTCAAAGCAGTTTGCATGTCGTGGAAATCGTCAAGAAAGAGTTCCCCGAGCGAAAGTGATCGTTATGGATCTTGCGCCTGCCCAGGGGGATGTCCGGCAATTCATTAAGGCCGGAGCCTCGGGGTTTATCCTGAAGGACGCTACGTGCGATGATTTGCTCGCCACAATACGCTCGGTTGCGGAAGGAGGGAGGGTTCTTCCTCGCATCTTGCGAGGATCTCTATTCTCGCAGATCGTTGAACACGCAGTGGAGGTGGGGAAACCGGATGTCAACAAAGCAATTCGAATGACTAAACGGGAACGGGAAATTATTGCTCTGATCAGTGATGGCTTAAGCAATAAGGAAATGGGCCATCGGCTTCACATCGCAACCTACGCCGTCAAAAGCCATGTCCATAACATCATGGAGAAACTTGCACTTCACACTCGCTTAGAGGTTGCCAGGTATACCCATAGCGACGGCATGCTCATAGATGAGATCGCAAGGAGCATTTCCATGATGCGCAAGTAGTTCGGAGTTCCAGCAACCCCACCGCTGCCGGCCTTGACCTGCCCGGTCCAAAAAGCTATCTAGTCTGCACTCCTGTATTCCCGCTCACTCGCTTGTAGCGAGAGCCCTACTGAGGCGGGACCTCCTGCTTCTGATTTTGCCGGGAGAAAAACGTAAGAGCCGGCTGAATTACCTACTTCTTTCTTGCCGAGAGAATACTGAACTTCCTCAGGCGATAGCGAAAATTTGCTTCGGACAACTTAAGGAGTCCGGCTGCCCGGCTTTGATTGTGTCCGGCGACTTCCATCGTTCGCTCTATCAAGGTCTTTTCAAGGTTCGAAAGTGACTTATCAAATGGGAAAGCTTTTTTTTCACTTATCCTTTCTACGATGCCTCTCACCTGGGTTGCTTCGTCTACCAGCCGTTCGGAAAGTTCAACTATTTCAGAATCCGAGGCGAACACGGCTTTTTCTGTCACGGATTTGAGCTCCGCAATATTGCCCCTCCAGTCCTTTCTCATCATGGTGTCAAGAGTTGTTGTGGCAATCACCTTGAGACGGGTACCAAGAGCGTCGCACGCATTCTTAATAAAATGTTCGACCAAGAGCGGAATATCTTCCGTTCGATCGCTGAGACGCGGCACCGTTATGACCTCGAAAGATTTCAGGATAACGTGCAAATCCTCGAAGAGTTTCTGCTCCCGGCCCAGTTCGTTGAGTGTGCATTGCGTGGTAATGATCACGCGTGTAGACGGCTTCTTTTGAAGCGGAAGAAAAGCCTTTTCCATCCCCGCTTGATGGACGAATGAAAAGTCCTCAATTCCCTGTATGAGCAATGTCGAAATGTTTGGCGTGATATTGCTAAAGATGCCTCGTAGGCCAGGGTCACTCGTAACGGAGGAATTGATGACAACAAGAGCCCCTCTTGCGCCGGATGCCTCATGAATTAATCTCGCGACGGTGGTTTTGCCCACACCGCGGTCTCCCGTAATGATCACGTGGGAGGATTTTTTTGAAAGCCGCAGGACGCTATCCCGCAGTGCGTGTATTACCTTGCTTATTCCTACTAATTCTGAATCTAGGTTCATGGTGATTCCTTGTGATTTGTTCTGTCATTGACTATCCGCAAATCTACTGGTTTTTCGCTCAATTGTCAACATTTTTGAGCGATGGCTCGAATCTTAATATCGGCTTTTATCCGCTGCATATTATTTCGTCCCATCGTATCAATAGTTGACTTTCTCCTTTTTCTTGGCTATCCTTATGGCATCTCAATGAATCCGCCTCATTCATTGATCACTAAACCGGTGCAACGTGCGCGCACCAAGGAGATGACGCAACGAATAGAGGATCTCAGAAATCACCCTTTCTATTTCACTTTGTGACAGCTGTTACATTTCTCACAATGTTGGTGAGTAGTCTTGGAGCGGAGTATCCCGTTGGCGAGGGCCCGAAATTGATTTTTATCGAAAGGATTCACGCCATTCTTTTTGATACAAAAGCCCACCCTCCACACCATCCCATAACCCATAAGCACAAAGGCCATCAGGATGCGAAGTGTTTGGTAAAGAGATCAAAAGAATGTCGCGACCCCGATTCCCAGCGTGATCGTTGACAGCCTGTTATCACCCAGGCCCATTGAGTATTCCAATCCGAAATTAAGGAACACGCTCTTGCTCAAACCAAATAGATAACCGACCTCTGTTAACATGGACCGCGGAGCCTTTGGACGGGTAAAATCGAAAGAGCCACCCGCATAGAGCGCTCCCTTATCTATCTCGTAGCAGTATTTCGCCCCCAGTCCGAGACTGCCATCGTCGACCAGCCATACTCCATCATCACCGAATGCCGTAAGAGACAGAGAGGCTGTCACAGCAAGATCATCCATGACAAAATATTCCATCGATGGAGTTGCAATCAGCATCGTACCTATGTTCTCATGATCGTAGTACGTTTGATCCCAGGTGATGGTGCCGCTAATGCTCTTTGAATTCTTGCTGAATTGTGCAGAGACAACAGTCAAGAATACGGAAAGCATGAAAATAGTACTTATTGATCTTCTCATATATTTGCTCCTGTCCATCTGGTGATCAACACATCACATGAGATCAATGAATCCGCCGTCAGAGTGAACTCCACCGGCTCAGCCAGTTGCTCTCACAATGGTTTTTGAAGAAAAGCTTTCGTAATACTGAGTGGGGGTAACGAAAGTCACCCCTGCTTGCATGAGGTATTCGATAATCCTTTGAAAATTCTCAAACCCGTTGTCATCCCATTCGTATGGATGGAATTGAAATAAATAGCGTCCGCTATCCGGACTGTAGGCGCTCACAAAATCCGGATAATTTGGGTGGAAAATGGGCGACTCGATATAACATCCACCTACACTCAATACGACTTTTTTTGAATGCGGATCGCCGTTAAACCACACAGTAATATCGTCGACCGCGTCGATGACTTTTGTCGTGTTGGAATCAATGTAATCTCCAGGCGCTCCGAAAGCATGCAGGGTAATATCCAGTTTTTCTTTTGCCAGGTTCTGAGTTAACAGCAGATGATTCATTTGAAAATCGTACGTAGTATTCTGAAATTCGTCGAACTGTCCCTGGAGCTCATGCGTGTAGCCATGATTCCAGATCTCAAAATTGCCGCTGCGCTGCAAAGAAGCCACCGTTGCAGAATAGGACGGACTCCCCTCGACCAGTGAGTATCCGATCAGACCCAGGCCGGCAACGATGTTTTTGGATTTGATATACCCGATAAACCTATCCCACTGAGGCGGGAGAATATCCGATATGAAGTACTTCAAATCATCTGCTTTCAGGAGTACAACCTGTTTGTACACAAATATTGCAAAGTATTTCTCGTAGACAACGGAATTACCGGAGAGAACCCTCAGGTGTACACGTGATGTGCCCGCAGAATCGGCAGCGATGTACGTCACCTGATTTCCTTGACCCTCAATCGTGCCAATACTGGTTTCCCATTGATACTGAGGGTTCGTGGGAGAGGAAACTAGGTCTATCCGGATTGTTGTTGAGTCTTTGACCCGGAGGCAACAATCAAAAGACGAAAAGGGATTATGCACGACAACATCTTCGGGAGAAAGAGAAATAAAATTGCATGACGGATTCATGGAAATACAGCATACCATGAAGAATATAAATGCGATTTTTCTCATGTCCATCTGCGGGTTATCGATTAGAGGTGTGCCAAAAGATTGCCGGAAGTCGCAAACTCAGGATGCTGCTGCGTTACTGTTTCCGTTGTGATGGATGAACATCCACCACGACACCCTGATCTTCGCAGACTGAGGCCTCAAACTGAAGCGTGGGATGATTAATGCCGAAGCGAGATTCCAACTCCTGTTCCAGTTCCGACCTGATTTTGCATCCTTTACTTATCATTTGATCCTGCACAACGATGTGCGCGCTGAGTGCCCGAACCCTGGAAGACAGACCCCAGATATGCAGGTGATGGACATTCTCGATGCCGGGGAACGCCTGGATGTAGGCTGCAACTTCATCCAAATCGATTCCCCGGGGTGTTCCTTCGGTCAGAATGTGCACTGTCTCGGAAACGATACTCCAGGCGCTCTTGATGATGAACAGTCCGATGGCGATCGACACAACCGGATCGAGAATACGCCAGTCTTTCCATGCGATGATCCCGGCAACCACGACCACGGCAAGCGATTCGACAGCGTCGGTGAGAAGATGCAGGTACGCGCTCTTCATGTTGAGATCGTGGTGCGCGTGTGTTTTTAACAGGAGAGTGGCTGCCGTATTGACAACGAAACCGACGGCGGCAATGATGAGCATCCAGCCGCCGGCGACAGGTTCGGGGTGCGCAAATCGCAGGATTCCTTCGTAGATAACGTACAACCCGATCAATACCAACCCCATGGCGTTGATGAAGGCCACGAAGATTTCGACACGAATGTATCCATACGACTTTTCGGAATTCGATTTCCATCGAACAACTCTGGAAGCGATATAGCTCAATATCAGCGCGAGAAAATCGCTAAAATTGTGGAGCGAGTCGGAGATAAGAGCAAGGCTGTTGGTCAGGACTCCGCCGATAAGTTCGACGACAAAAATAATGGCATTGAGCGCAATGGAAATACCCAGACTCTTTTCAATTTTCCGGTGTACTTCCGTTTCAGCGGAATTCTGAGCGCTTAGAGGATCATCTGCCATTGGTTTGTCCTGACGGTTCGATTCTTATTCAGTGATGTTACGCATGAAGCGGGAAGAAACTTTTACGGTGCGATTTTCGGAACTCATCCCCTGCCCCCTTCTCTACAAGTAGAGAAGGGGAAGCCCTTCCGCGGCCAACGTCCCTCTCTAACGTTAGAGAGGGACCACAGGGTGAGTTCGGATGACTCATTCCATCCGCAGCCCACTTTTGCGTAACATCAGTTATTCAATTTTGTGTATGTCTATCGTGCAAATGTCACTTTGGTGCAGCCGATGTGTCGATGAATGTCTGCACAAATTGGAGGAAGCGATAGACATCGTCGAAATTTGTTGCAATGCCCAGAGACACGCGGACGGCGCCCGCCGTTTTCCCCTTGACGGCGAGGATGCACTGTTCGAAGGAAGCCCGTTCCTCATTGCCAAAGCAATCGACCATATCCTTTTTGGTCAAGCCAAAAGCGATCTCACCAGCCCCGGGGTTGCAAAAGCAACCGGTGCGCAATGAAATATTGAATTTCGCGGCTTCTTCTTCAACAAAACGGAAATTGAACACGGTCCCACTTGGGTCGAGAAAATTCATGGCAACCGATGCTCCCCGTTGAGCAATATCTCGGGGTCCATAAATCTCGACCAGCGGCGAGCCGTTGGAATGACACAACGATGCGAGGCACTTGAGCAGCCAGGAGGTCAGAGTGGTCACTCTCGAGTGTATTAGCCCCATGCCGATTTTCTGGAGATGTCTCAGGCCGATTTCAACAGCCGGTAAATTTAAGTAGTCAATCGTTCCGTCCTCAAAAGCGGCCGCGCCGTCTGATAGAAAGTGTTTGTCTCCCTGCACCGAAGCCATTTCAATCGTTCCACCTGAAAACCATGGCCGGCGCAATTTCTTTAGCGATGTCTTCTTGGCAATCAGGCAGCCGATTCCCGTGGGATATCCGAACATCTTGTAAAAGGAGAGCGGGACGAAGTCCGGACGGTATCGGTTTACATCCAGTAGGTTGGTCGGCGCGAATGCCGCCGCATCAAGGATGACATCCCAGCTGTTTGCCTGCGCGCGGGTTATCCAATCTAACGAATGCTGGACTCCGGAAAAATTAGACTGCGCCGGAAAAACGAAAAGATTGTTCCGATCACGCTTCGGCATTTCCAGATTCTTCAGAAGCTGATCACCATCAATTCGTAACTCCGGGGCTACAACCGGAATATACGTGATGACGGCTCCTCTTGACCTTGCGAACTCACGGATACCGTTTACTGCATTGTGGTTATCGAATGTCAGCAAATAGCGCGAATCCTTTTCGAACGGGTATGATTCACCGATGAGCTTAAGCGCACCGCTTGCATTTTTCGTGAAGACGACGACATACTCAGCCGGCGAAGCGTTGAAGTATTCCAGAACATAGCTTCGTGCCTGCTCGGCCAATTGTGTTGACGCGCGCGATGAGGGATTTGTTGAATGAGGGTTGCCAAAGATACCTGTCCTCAGTAAAGTCATGTGCTCTTCCAGCTGACGGTCGGAATACAGACCGCCGCCGGTGTAGTCCAGATAGACCTGGTCTTTTATATCCAGGCGGCCATACTCTCTTGCCCGCAATTCATCGAGGGTCCTCGTGTGCTCGTATTCGGGGAATTCCTCTCTGAATTTCTGTTGGGCCTGGCTCATCTCATCGCTGGAAGAACCGGGTGAATGTATTCGAGACATTGGTGACGGCAAAGCTGTCATTGGAAACAAATTCCTAATATATCCTATTCTATCCGCCGGCCAGTGCGGGTGCAATTGCTAAGGCGGCAATTCAGTTTAGCTACAAGCAATTTAAACATTGCACCTGTTTATGTTACTGAAATTATGCGATAAAAGAAAGTCGGACGGATGTTGGTAAATACTCAATCAACAGTCGGCATGCGTAAATGGTTTCAATTTTTCTCTTTAGCCGGTCGCCACTTTGCTTACGATTACTCTGATTCGAAGCCCGATCCCTATGTTGAATTTCCGCGAGTTCACCCTTACTGCAAAAAAGCCACCCGGAGCACTTCCATGCTTGCAGCCCGATTCTTATCGACTTGACTTATTGCGATGGGTTTACTATATTTGTTTATGCGCATGTACGGATGTACAATTCATTGAGGAATTCGATTAACGTTGGATGGATTCATCCGATGCCGAACTTCACGCGCGGCATGCGTTAAGCATAATTTAACCGAAAGGACAGTATTGTGGATCAGCTTATTCGTATCCTCAAAGCCGTATCCGATGAATCTCGGTTGAGGATTTTAAATCTTATTATCAGTGCAGATGAAATTTGTGTTTGCGATATCGAACGCACTTTGGGTTTTACGCAAACAAAGGTTTCCCGGCACCTCACTGCTTTGAAGAACGCCAACCTCGTGACAGACCGTAGACAGGGATTGTGGATCCTGTACTCATTCACGGGAGACAAGCAAAAAGCACATGTTAAGTTGCTGAAGGGCCTGAAGAATACTTTTAGTACCTATCCGATCTTCCGGGAGGATATTCGAAGGTTAAGGCAGTCCATTAAGAATGGGCAATGCACGACCTTCAACGTTATTAATCCAAGCGGAATTCCCAAAACAATGCAATCTAAATGAAAACTATGAAAGTAAGGCAACGGGTGCTCTTCGTTTGCGTGCATAACAGCGCGCGTAGTCAAATGGCCGAGGCTTTTCTCAGCCGGCATGGTGATGAGCTTTTCGAAGTGGAAAGCGCAGGGATTGAACCCGGCACACTGAATCCCATTGTCGTTGACGCAATGCGAGAGCTTGGAATTGACATTTCAAAAAACCGAACAAAGGACGTATTTGACTTTGTGAAACAAGGTAAAAGATATCAATACGTCATAACGGTATGCGACAAAGCCAGTGGAGAGCGCTGTCCAGTGTTCCCCGGTGTTACCCAACGACTTCAGTGGAACTTTGACGATCCCTCTTCATTCCAGGGTTCGTACGAAGAGAAGTTAGGGAAAACACGAGTAGTCCGGGATGCAATCAAATCGAGAATATTGGAGTTCATTTCGACTCAGAAAGGAGCAATGCGATGACAATCAAAGTACTTGGATCGGGATGCATAAATTGTAAGACGCTCGAAAAGCGAACGATAGCGGCACTGCAAGAACTGGGTATAGATGCAGTTGTTGAGAAAGTTGAAGACATGCAGAAGATTGCTTCGTACGGTATTATGCATACTCCCGGATTAGTGATTAATGAAAAAGTCGCTATGTCCGGGTCAATTCCTTCGGTAGAGAAGCTGAAGGAGATTCTTCTCGCATTTTCGGCCGCATAATGGGGAAGGTCATTGAAAGATATCCAGTCGGCGCGGCGGCTATCTTCCTGCCGCTTTGGATTGCGCTCTACGCCTCTCTGCAACCCCTCGCCGACTCCCTCATTTCTCTGACAAGATTGCTTCAGGGTGAGCGGCTGACGGAAGCCATCCGGTTCTTTGTTTTTGAGGTACCGAAGGTGATGCTTCTGTTGACGCTTGTAGTATTCGTAGTCGGCATAGTGCGTTCGTACTTTTCTCCTGAGCGGACGCGTAAGCTGCTTGGGGGAAGATCACTCTTTGCCGGCAATGTATTGGCGAGCATTCTCGGCATTGTGACCCCGTTTTGTTCGTGCTCAGCAGTCCCGCTTTTCATCGGATTCGTCGAATCAGGCGTGCCGCTCGGAGTCACCTTCTCATTTCTTATCGCTGCACCGATGATCAATGAGATAGCTGTTGTTCTGTTGTTCGGATTATTCGGCTGGAAAACAGCATTACTCTACGTCGGCACCGGGTTATCCATTGCCATCACTGCCGGATACGTCATTGGAAGACTAAGAGTCGAACACTTCGTGGAAGATTGGGTCTATCAAATCCGCAGCAATGCCGATGTACCGCAGGAGGCGATTCCATCATTCCGGGATCGCATGCGATCAGGGTACGGGGCAGTAAGGGACATTGTCGGAAAAGTGTGGCCATACCTTCTCGTTGGCATAGGAGTCGGAGCCGGTATTCACGGCTACGTGCCGGAGAATTTCATGGCTTCGATCATGGGCAAATCGGCATGGTGGTCAGTCCCGCTTTCAGTATTAATAGGCATTCCGCTGTATTCAAATGCAGCGGGGATCATTCCCATTGTCCAGGCACTGCTGGAAAAAGGCGCGTCCCTTGGAACGGTGCTGGCATTTATGATGAGCGTGATCGGTTTATCCTTGCCGGAAACAATAATTCTAAAGAAGGTTTTAAAGATGCAATTGATCGCGGTATTCATCGGAGTTGTCGCGATGGGAATAGTCATAGTTGGTTATCTGTTCAATTTCATCTTTGCCTAAGGTGTAGGAATAACGAGGATGATTACAAAAAGACTTTCATTCCTTGACAGGTATTTAACCCTCTGGATATTTCTGGCAATGTTTGTCGGTGTGTTCTCTGGATATCTCTTCCCGCCCATAGTTACCTTTTGGAATCTATTTCAGAGCGGCACGACAAATATTCCGATTGCAATTGGGTTAATCTTAATGATGTATCCGCCGCTTGCAAAAGTCAAGTACGAGGAACTTGGAGATGTGTTCCGCAATGTTCGGGTCCTCTCTCTTTCACTCGTTCAAAATTGGATTGTCGGACCAATACTTATGTTCTTCCTTGCGATAGTCTTTCTCCAGGGATATCCCGAATACATGGCGGGATTGATTCTGATTGGTTTAGCAAGATGCATTGCCATGGTTATTGTTTGGAACGAGCTCGCCAAGGGCGATACGGAATATGCGGCAGGTTTAGTTGCATTCAATTCAATTTTTCAAGTGCTTTTCTTCTCACTATACGCCTATGTGTTTCTTACAGTATTTCCATCATGGCTTGGCCTGAAAACCTTCGCCGTTAATATAACCATCGGACAGATTGCCCAGAGCGTTTTTATCTATCTCGGTATTCCATTTCTTGCCGGAATAATAACACGTTTTGTCTTCCTGAAACTGAAAAGCAAAGACTGGTATCAAACGAAATTCATTCCCAAGATTTCTCCAATTACATTGATTGCGCTCCTCTTTACAATTGTGGTAATGTTTTCTCTTAAGGGTGAGTATATCGTAACGATACCGCTTGATGTCCTCCGCATTGCAGTCCCGCTGGTCATCTATTTTGTGATAATGTTCTTTGTTTCATTCTACATGGGAAGGAAAGTCGGCGCCGATTATTCCAAGACTGCAACGCTTTCGTTTACTGCAGCAAGCAATAACTTTGAATTGGCCATTGCAGTTGCAATCGCGGTGTTCGGAATAAATTCCGGAGAAGCCTTTGCCGCAGTTATTGGTCCGCTGGTTGAGGTGCCGGTGCTGATCAGTTTGGTGAATGTCGCACTATTGTTTCGAAAGAAATATTTCGCCAAGGTTGAAGAAGGAACCGTAAGGGCGCAGGACGTTTGTCAGTGAATAATGTCTGTAATACTGTCCATTAAATATTGGAGTGAACGATGAAAATACGAGTACTTGGTTCGGGTTGTGCAAAATGCAAAACGCTCGAAGATCGAATACGACAGATAGTGGCAAAGCATCAGCTAGATGTCGAAATTGAGAAAGTGACCGATCTTCAGGAGATCATGAAATACGGGATCATGATGACACCCGGATTAGTCATCGATGGTGTAGTAAAAAGTGCCGGCTCTATTCCGAAAGAGGATCAACTTCTCGCATGGATGAAGGGAACACAATAATGAAGAAACACATTGTTTTAATGCTTCTCATTAGCGTTATGTTTGGCTCATTCGCTATTGCACAATCAAAGAAATCGGCAAAAAAAACCAAGCCAACTCCCATGACGAAGGATACAAGCGCCATCATTGCCAAACCCTTAGTAACGTTCGTTGAGCTTGGTTCTGTCAAATGTATTCCGTGTAAAGCCATGCAACCTGTGATGAAATCCGTTGAAGAAAAATACGGGAGTCAACTCAACGTTGTTTTTTACGATGTATGGAGAGAAGAGCAAGCGCATTACGCGCAGGACTATAACATCCGTCTGATTCCGACACAAGTGTTTCTCGATTCAAACGGGAAAGAACTTATGCGCCACGAAGGATTCTTCCCTGAAAAAGAGATCGATGCCTTCCTGCAGTCGAAAGGTCTCAAACAAAAATCCGCTGTGAAGGGATAACCGGTGGAATCGCTTTTGACAACGCTGACAGAGGCTCTGCACGGTAGCTTTGCCCTTGCTCTCCTCGCTTCGTTCGCATGGGGAATGATGAGCATTCTTTTAAGTCCGTGTCATCTTTCCAGTATTCCGCTGATTATCGGTTTCTTGACATCAAAGAGCGAGAAAAAGACATCGCGGGGTATCCTTCTTGGATTCATATTCGCTGTCGGTATTTTGTCGACAATCGCCATTATCGGGGTCATCACAGCAGCGCTTGGCAGAATCATGGGAGATGTCGGTGCGTATGGAAAATATGTGGTCGCAATCGTCTTCTTTATTGTTGGCCTGTACCTGATGGAGATCTTTCGCCTACCTGAAACCGGAGTGAGGCTGCAGCCATTCGGAGCAAAGTCTGTTCTTCTCTCGGCCTTCAGCCTTGGTTTAATTTTCGGAATCGCACTTGGTCCGTGCACATTTGCATTCATGGCGCCCGTATTGGGTGTTGTCTTCCAACTATCGACAACCAACGTCCTTGCAGCGGGGACATTGCTTCTCGCGTTCGGACTCGGGCATTGCGGGGTTATTGTTGCGGCAGGCGGACTTGCTTCTCGCGTGCAGTCATATCTCGATTGGACGAATCGGTCAAGTGCCATTCCCTGGATCAAACGGGTTGCGGGTTTTGTGATTATTCTTGGCGGTATCTACGAATTGTGTTCATCATAAAGAAGAAAAGAGGATAGGACAATGAAACAAGCATCACCAACTCCAATGGAATTGCTCAAAGAAATTGCACCGGAGTTTGCGCAGAATCAATTTGATCAGCGTGCATTGCTTTTTGAATCGCCGAAATATCAGGCAGTACCGTTGAAATATAAATTGCTCGCTGGAATCAGCGTTGCAGCTGCGCTTGGCTCCGCTACCTGTACGGAAATGTGGACCAAAATGGCGCTTCAAAAAGGAGTTACACCGGCTGAAATCAGCGAGGCTCTTCTTGTGGCTCGATACATGAAGATGGCGACAGTGAATGATACAGCGTCATCGTCCATGGAGATGATGCTATCGAATGATAAAAATCGCCATATTGAATGAGGAGAAGAATATATGTCCGGATCATGCTGTGGGCGACCGATAGCAACCATAATAAAAGTGGGTGATTTTGAGGCGGGTATTTCTCGACTGGAGGCTGCGCTTCAGAGTGTTTATGTTACCGGCGTTGAGGATGAAGAACAGATCAAGTCGGAGTTGCTTCGATGGATGGGGAATTCGGCAATTACATTTCAACGGGCACCGAAGACAAATACAAAGAAGCGCTCTTGCGCGAGTATAGAAAATATGCCGGGATGATAGAAAATCAAGCAAAATAAAATTTTCAAGAGATGGCAATGGCTAAAAGTGAAATGTGGCACGGCATACAGCGCAAAGACATTCCGTGGTTCCCCAGTGTTGATGAAGAAACATGTATCGGATGCACGTTGTGTTTTGCCACTTGCGGGCGCGGCGTTTACGATATGCAGGAGAACAAAGCTGTTGTGGCCAGCGCACTCAGTTGCATGGTGGGTTGCAGTACGTGCGGCACGGTGTGTCCGGTACAGGCAATCAGCTTTCCCGAGCGCGACAGCATCTGGAAGCTGGAGCGCGAACATAAGATTTTCAAGGTGGTTCGTCAGGAGGCGAAAGAGAAGAAAGTGAAACTCGATGCCGTCAAAGCCCGTGCTGCCGCCGAAGATGCGGTTGCCACACTGACCACGCGTGTGCGTTTTGAAGTCGCCGGAGAATTCGGCGAAAAACGGTTCCTCGTCCAATTGGAAGAATTGGTGAAAGATCGACTATACGATTTCATCAATCTACGGCTTGAGGTGCCGACGGTGAAGGGTGCGATGCAGAAGACGCCATCGTTTATGACGTTCGATGTCACTTCTACAGAACAAGAGGACATTCAATGCTTCCTGCAGGAAGTGCGCGAACTCATCCGACAGAAGGGGATTGTGTTGGTAAGCGAGAATAAGATTTAACAACTACTGTCACAAAAATCGCGGCCGCTTAGCATAGTATTAATGATGATATTATAATCTAAATGAAAATCGGACAGAATATGTTTAGGAAGGAATCCTTTCGCGTCCTTCTAATCTTGAATTGACGAAGCCCTGTCCATTCAGTAAGAGCGAGGACATTTTCCATAAAGCCAGTGTAGATAACCGTTGCTGTCACTCCGGTGGAATTTCAGGTGTCCCGGGGAAAACTGATTTGGCAACTTCCGGCATTGATTGCCGCCGGTTTTCAAATTATCAGATCTAAGAATCGACCACTTTCAGTCCTGTGAATTTGGCAAGAAATAAAAGGTTTTGGATGGCACAATAGTTGTATTTAAAAATGCAGCTATGGCGAGCGTTGATAAGAGTATCCCGGCTTTCAATATTGGAACAGTGAGCAAGATGCTTGGAGTTTCAGAAGAGACGTTGCGTCTCTATGAACGCAGAGGTCTGATCCTGACAGAAAAAAACGAGGGCCATCAGCGCCGATACACACAATCGGACGTTGAACGTTTGAAATGCATCCGGGATGCAATCACCGAATATAAAATCTCCATCGAAGGAATTCGTCGACTTCAATCCATGATTCCCTGTTGGGACTACGTCAAGTGTCCCTTGCATCAGAGATTGACGTGTCCAGCTTACACCTCACCGGCGGCTGGATGCTGGACGTACAAGCACAGGGAGAATGCGTGCGCCGAGCGCGATTGCCGGACCTGCCAGGTTTACAAACTGTCATCCGATTGTGAGAAGATCAAATCCTTGATCCTTCACAACCACACCTCAGTCCCCATCTCCGAAGGACGAGTGAGATAACACATGAAAAAGATTATTCCTTCTGTTCTGATAGTCGGTGTGCTTGTTGGAACGATCCTGACGGCGCTTCACAGAAGCGACTTTCAGAACACACCGTTGACACGGTTGAAGGAGCAGTACAGTTTGAGAAACAAACCATCCGTCGACCATTCCTTATTCCCACAACTCAAAAAGAAATTTTCCAGGCCGCAGGACGTGACGGCTGCTTGCATCTCGTGTCATAACGGCCGGCACACCGAGGTGATGCAATCGACCCACTGGAATTGGGAGCGGACTGAGTACGTCGAAGGGAAGGGAATACGCACGATCGGCAAGAGAAACGTGTTGAACAACTTCTGCATCGGCATCTCCGGCAACGAACAAAGCTGCAACAAGTGTCATATTGGATACGGTTACTCTGATGCCAGCTTCAACTTCCGCGATTCCCTGAACGTCGACTGTCTGGCCTGTCACGATAATAGCGCAACGTACACCAAGGCGGTGGGCGGAGCGGGGATGCCCGATTCTTCGGTGAATCTCAGCTACGTGGCCCAACACGTTGGAAGGCCACAGCGCACGAACTGCGGGACTTGTCATTTTTTTGGCGGCGGCGGGAACAACGTAAAACACGGCGATCTTGACCAGGCTCTTTTCGATCCCACCCGCGATCTCGATGTTCACATGGCATCGGACGGTCCGGACATGCAATGCGTGGATTGTCACACCGCGAAAAAACACCAGATGCTGGGAAAGATGTATTCGGTTTCTTCGATGAACCGCAACCGGGTGGAGTGCGAACAATGTCACACCGGGATGCCCCACCAAGATGATATCCTTAACAAACATACCATTAAAGTTGCGTGCCAGACGTGTCACATTCCCATCTACGCCAAAGCAAATCCAACCAAGCTTTACTGGGATTGGTCGACCGCCGGACGTTTGAAGGATGGTCAACCGTTTGAGGAAAAGGACTCCGCCGGAACTGACGTGTACATGTCGATCAAGGGCTCCTTTGTATGGGGCAAACAGCTCAAGCCTGACTACCTTTGGTTCAACGGAACCGCGTCGCACTACTTAATTGGAGATACGTTCGACCCGTCGAAACCTGTCAAGATCAATGAGCTGTACGGAAGCTACGATGACCCCGATGCAAAAATCTATCCGGTAAAGATTCATCGCGCACGTCAGATTTACGACACTGAGAACAAATACCTCATCCAACCCAAAACGGTTTCAACAAAACCGGGTGATGGCGGCTATTGGAAAGAATTCAACTGGCAGCGGGCCGCGGAAGAGGGGATGAAACAGATCAATCTGCCGTACAGCGGCAAGTATGGATTTGTCGAGTCCGAGATGTACTGGCCTGTCAACCACATGGTCTCTCCCAAGAACATGTCGGTTCAATGCGGCGAATGCCATACACGCAACGATGGTCGTCTGGCGCGGCTCGGAGGGTTTTATATGCCGGGAAGGGATTATAAACCGTGGACCGAGTACTTTGGCGGCGGCATCCTGGCGCTCACCTTCGCTGGCGTCCTGCTCCATGGGAGCTTGCGGGTCATTGTCAGCCTCAAACGAAAACGGAAGAGCTAACATGAAGCAAGAATACATCTACCGGAGATTCGAACGATTCTGGCACTGGACCCAGGCCGGCTTGATTATTTTTCTGGGCGTGACGGGATTTGAAATCCATGGCTCGATCCATTTCTTCGGCTTCGAACAGGCGGTGCGGTATCATAACGCTGCCGCCATCAGCTTTATTGTGCTGATTGCATTTGCCATCTTTTGGCACTTTTCTACCGGAGAATGGAGGCAGTATCTGCCGACAGCGAAAAATCTTCGTGCACAAGCGGAGTACTACGTCTTTGGAATATTCCGCAATGCACAACATCCGACGAAGAAAACAGTTCTCAGTAAACTAAACCCGTTGCAAAAACTTGTGTATGCCGGACTCAAAATTCTGGTTATTCCGGTTATGGTTGTTTCCGGCCTTCTGTATATGTTCTATCGCTATCCGCAACGGTATGAAGTAACCGGCCTGAATATCGGCAACCTGGAATCCATTGCCATCGTTCATACGATAGGAGCATTTTTGCTTGCTTCGTTCTTCGTCGCTCACATATATCTGATGACGACCGGACGCACTATTACTTCTAATCTCAAAGCAATGATCGTCGGGTACGAAGAAATGCCGGACGAGGGTGCCCCTGAGAAATCGACGGATGAAATCGGGAAACCGTCCATAACCGTGTAAAGGAATATCATGACTACGAAATATATGAACCCCTACCTGGCCGGATTTTTCCTCGGCCTGGTTTTGCTCGCGACAATATTTATCACCGGACGCGGACTGGGTGCGAGTGGCGCTATCAAAAGCGTTGTCGTGGCGACGGTTGGCGAAGTCGCCCCTGCTCATGCAGAGAAATCACCTTTTTACAGCACCTATGTCGGCCCGGGAAAAGATAATCCCCTGAAGTCCTGGCTGGTATTCGAAGTGGTGGGAGTCCTTATTGGTGCGTTTGTGTCTGGCCTGGCTTCGGACCGGCTAAAGTTTGTAACGGAAGCAGGCCCTCGTGTCAGGACAAAGATGAGGTGGTTATTTGCCGTGTTCGGTGGTGCATTGTTCGGCATCGGTGCACAATTCGCGCGGGGCTGTACCAGCGGGGCTGCACTGAGCGGGATGGCGGTTCTCTCGACGGCGGGTTTTGTTACCATGCTGGCGATTTTCGGGAGCGGGTACGCTGTGGCCTTCTTCTTCCGCAAGCTTTGGCTACCCGGGAAAGGACTACGGTAACAACATGGGACCATTCGTACCCGACCCGATATCCGACCAGCTCAATTTGGTTGTTGCCCTTCTGCTGGGCATCGGTTTTGGAGCCGTTCTCGAACAGGCGGGATTTTCTTCATCCCGTCGGCTCGCCGGCGTATTCTACGGATATGATTTCACAGTCCTCCGCGTGTTCTTCACCGCCGCGGTCACCGCTATGAGCGGCGTGCTGCTGCTGGGGTATTTCGGACTGCTTGATACCGACGCCATCTTTGTCAACCCCACCTGGCTTATTCCGGCCATCGTCGGCGGCATAATCATGGGATTTGGATTCGTGGTAGGGGGATATTGTCCCGGCACGAGTCTTTGTGCGGCGGCAATCGGTAAAATCGACGCGATGTTTTTTGTCGGCGGAGGATTGCTCGGCGTGTTGTTCTTTGGAGAGCTCTTTCCATTCTACGAACACTTTTACGAATCAACCTCTCTTGGCCCCATCAAGGTGTACGATTCGCTGAATATCGCACAGGGAACCTTTGCATTTTTGCTGATCGCCATCGCATTGGGAGCCTTTGCCGTGACCACGATCCTTGAAAAACGTGTGAACAAGTCTCAAGCTCCGTCCCTCAGTTTCAATCACAGGAAACATATTCTTGCTGGTGTTGCTGTCTTGGTTTTGGGGATTGTTCTTCTCATCCTTCCCGATAGAAAAACGCATCTGATCGATTTGGTTTCCGGCCCGGGCTACGGATCGGCGCATCCCGTAAAGTTGATGGACGCTGACGAGCTTGCGTTCCGTATCGTCGATCATGATACGAAAATGCAGGTGGTCGATGCAAGGCCTGCCGACGCCTTTACTCAATGTCCGCTGCCCGGCTCGGTCAATGTTCAGCTCCGCGATCTTTTCAGCAAGGATTTGGTTTCAGTTCTTGGACGGCGCAATGTGAAGAAAGTCATTCTTGGCAACAATGAAAATGATGAACGCCCCGCGGCTTTGCTCATGGGTGAGCTCGGATATGAAAACGTCGTGATTCTGCGCGGCGGTTTCGACGAATTCAATAGCGTCATTCTGAATCCATCTCAGTTTATTCAAACCGGTTCACGCTGGGATGCAGATGTATCGCGATTTCGCCGGCAAGCCCGATTGGACCTCATCAAGATGATCGCGGATGGCAAGAACAAAGGACCGAAGGAAGTGAAGAAACAGAAAAAAATACAGGGTGGATGCTGAACGATAACCGGACGTCGAACGAGAAAACGTGGATAGCAAAGGCAAGGGTTAGGGAACAAACGTATGCATGAACGCCGTTTCCACGGTGAACCCGACAGACTTCGCGCCCCCGAGAGGGTTGTACTCCTTGAGGTCGACCGCGTTGTTCAACTGACGCTGGAGGGGATCACCGCGGAGAGCATCCTGGATGTAGGAACCGGAACGGGCGTGTTTGCGGAAGCCTTTGCGAACGCGGGTGTCGCAGTTGTGGGAATAGATGCGAACCAGGACATGCTTGATGTTGCGCGCCGCCATGTGGGCACAGGCCAATTTCATCAAGCGTTGGCAGAAGAGCTTCCATTTCCCGACGGATCGTTTGACATGGTTTTCCTTGGACTTGTCCTCCATGAAACGGATAGTCCACTCAAGGCGCTGAAGGAAGCAAGACGCGCAGCACGTCAACGGGTGGCAATTGTTGAGTGGCCATACAGGGTAGAAGATCACGGTCCACCACTGGAGGAACGCATCAGACCTGAAACTGTCGCACGCCTGGTGCATCAATCGGGTTTTCCCTCGTTCGAAAGAATATCTCTACAGAATATCGATTTCTACCGGTTAAGCGTTTGAAAGGCTTCTTCGGCAAAAATCATCATCAGCTCAGAAAGAGAGGTCGGTTAACCGTATGAAAATACTCAAATTCAAAACCAACATAAGTTGCAATGGCTGCGTAGCGAAGGTCACACCATTTCTCAATTCCAACCCGGCGATAGAAAAATGGGAAGTTGACACAAAAAACCCCGACAAGGTCCTGACTGTCGAGGGTGAAAAGATCGACGGGCAAAATATCATTACGACAGTCCAGAAGGCCGGATACAAGATTAGCCCACTTTGACGGGAATGAGCGATTGTCTTTGTCGATCGGCCAACTAGTTCCTAAAATAACGAAGAAGACCATCATCTGATTTTCACAATCGAATCAAAAATATGGACATCAAAAAATCTGGCTTCAACACGAAGTTAATACACGCAGGCGAAATTGAAGATCAATTCGGGAGCGCTACCGTTCCGATTTATCAAACCTCCACGTTCGCGTTCGAAAGCGCCGATGACGGCGCGAAATGTTTCGCCGGCGAAAGCGATGGGTATATATACACGCGCATTGGTAACCCGACGATTAAGGCGCTCGAACAACAGCTGGCAGTGCTCGAGAACGGTTATGGAGCAATCGCCGTGAGCTCCGGAATGGCGGCGGCCACAACCATCTATTTGACGTTGCTGAGCAGCGGCGACCATATCGTAAGTACCGATGCGATGTACGGACCTGCACGCAATGTGATGGAAAAACAATTCGTCAGGTTCGGTTTTCAATCGACGTATATTAATACTGCCGACATCAATGCCGTCAAGAAAGCCATTCGGCCTAACACCAGGATCCTCTACATAGAAACTCCGGCGAATCCCACTATGGCCATCACTGACATCGCGGCTTGTGCAGAAATTGCTCACGCAAAGGGTATCTTGCTGGCAGTGGATAATACTTTTTGCAGTCCGTATTTGCAGAATCCATTGGATTTAGGGGCCGATATAGTTTTTCATTCAATGACCAAATTCATAAACGGCCACGCTGATATCGTTGCCGGCGTTATCGTCACAAAGGATAAGAATCTTTACGGCCAACTCCGGAGCATGATGATCAACCTCGGCTGTAATGTAGACCCGCACCAAGCGTACATGATTCTGCGCGGCTTGAAAACGTTGAGCATTCGAATTGACAGAGCGCAGCAAAATGCACAGTCCGTAGCCTTATTCCTTGAACGCCATCCCAAAGTGGCATGGATAAAATATCCGGGTCTTACATCACATCCCCAATATGACCTGGGCAAGCGACAAATGAAAGGCCCCGGCTCCTTGATCAGTTTTGGACTGAAGGGCGGATTTGCCGCTGCGAAAACCCTGATGGACAACCTTCATTTGGCCCTTCTCGCTGTTTCGCTCGGCGGAGTTGAAACGCTCATTCAACACCCCGCGTCAATGACGCACTCAAAATTGTCGAGCGAGGACAAGCTTGCAGCCGGCATTACCGACGATTTAATCCGCTTGTCCGTCGGGATAGAAGATGCTGAGGATATCATTGCAGATTTAGACAACGGACTGAGCAAAACACGCTAGATCATGGAAAACGGAAAGATGCCGACTATAGAAGTTGACGGAAGAATATTTGAAGTGGATGGAGATGGTTTCCTGACGGACCCCCAGTGTTGGAACGAAGAGGTGGCGACGTTGATCGCGAAGTACGATGGAATCCTAGAAATGACCGACAAACACTGGGCAATCGTCAAATTCATCCGCCAGAACTGGGAAGAAAAAGGAATGGCGCCGATGATCCGGTCGGTCTGTCAAACAACGGGCGTGAGGCTGAAGGAAATTTACCAGCTGTTTCCACTGGGGCCCGCGCGCGGCGCTTGCCGCGTTGCAGGACTGCCTAAACCAGACGGCTGCGTTTAGTCCGGCTGAACCGTTATGGACTGGTCCCGGTACTTTGCCCTTGTCGCGTTTCTCGTCTGCCTGGTAAGCCTGTCGTACCATTTCGTGATGCTTGTCCGATTAGGGCTGCCGAAGGATTATTCCCGCCGTTCGGGAAATCTCAAATCGGCGATTGCATATTCATTCACGGGAGCGATGAATCCTGCCAAAAAGGAGTCTGCATTTCTGCATCTCCCGACGTACGTGGCAGGACTTCTGTATCACCTCGGGACGTTCGTCTCTGCCATACTTTTCTTTTTGTTTCTTTCTAATTTCGATCCGGATATTTCCGTTCGATGGGCTTTGGCCGGTGTTCTTACGCTCTCGATCGTGAGTGGGATTGGAATATTCCTGAAGAGACTCACGACCCGGAAGCTCAGGTCTTTTTCCAGTCCGGATGATTACGTTTCAAATTTCCTCGTCACGATTTTCCAGCTATCCGCTGTCGGTATGCTGATGGGAGAATCGCCTTCGTCGCTCTACTTCTTTTGTGCCGGTGTCCTACTCCTGTACCTGCCAGTCGGCAAGCTGAAACACGCCCTGTATTTCTTCGCCGCGAGATATCAAATTGGCCACTTCTATGGCTGGCGCGGTGTATGGCCGGGAAAAGGTCGTGGGTAAGGCGTTATGAACACAATTTCAAGAGACAAATGCGAGGCACTTAAGGTCATCACGGAGCCGGCGGATGGCAGGATCGCAACATACGTGAATAGTTGCGTCCACTGCGGCTTGTGCGCGGAAAGCTGCATGTATTATCTGACGACAAACGATGAACGTTTCATTCCAGGCAGGAAGGTCGATCTGATTTCCTCTCTCTACCGCCGCTATTGTACATTCAACGGCAAGTTGTTGCCGCATCTCACGAATGCCCGGGAGCTTGATGACGATCTCGTTCATGAGATGGTTGACCAGTTTTTTGGCGCCTGCACATTGTGCGGAAGATGCACAATGCATTGCTCCGTCGGTGTCGACATCACGTATCTTGTAAAAGTCGGGAGGGAGATGCTCTCGGACATGGGATGTGTTCCGGCTACGCTCCAGTCGACCGTGAACGCCGCTCTTCGGACGGGCAACAACATGGCGATTCCGACCGAAGAGTTTACCGACACGGTGTCCTGGCTGGAAGAGGAGCTGAGAGAAGAAGTGAATGACCCCCGGGCCTCAATACCGCTCAATCAGAAGGGCAGGGAAATACTGTATACGTTGAATCCGCGGGAGCCGAAGTTTTTTCCGCTGTCGATCTCAGCCATGGCGAAAATATTTTATGCAGCGAAGGAAAGTTGGACGCTCTCGACCGTGATGTACGATGTTACAAATTACGCTTACTTCAGCTGCAATCATGAAGAGGCAACAACCATCGCACGCAGGCTCTACGAAGAGATGGTGACCGTGCAGTCACAGCGGTGTGTGCTTGCAGAATGCGGCCACGGCTCAAGGGCGTTTCGGTGGGAAGCGCCTAATTATCTCCGGAAGCCGTTTTCGTTCGAAGTTCTCACTTCCGTGGAGCTTCTGGCAGAGTACATCCGGGACGGTCGCATACAGCTCGATCACAAAAAGTATCACGAGACCATAACCCTCCACGACCCCTGCAACCTTGTGAGAGAAGGCGGCATCGTCGAGGAGCAACGGTGCGTTGTGAGACGATTGGCGCAAAATTTTGTTGAAATGGAACCGCACGGAGTGGACAATTACTGCTGTGGCGGCGGCGGGGGGCAGCTCGCCATGAGCGAATACAACGAGCGGCGGATGAGAAATGCTGAAATCAAAGCGGATCAGATTCGCAAGACGGGAGCTTCCATCGTTGTTACACCTTGTCACAACTGCGTGGACCAGCTCTCCCAAATCAATGCGAAGTTCAAGCTTGGTGTGCAAGTGAAAACACTTGCTGAACTAGTCGCCGATGCGCTAATACTGGAATAATCAGGCGAAACCAAAACAGACATTGTCACAAACAGGATACTGCCATGAGTGCTTTGATCTATCTCGATAATTCCGCGACGACGTTTCCCAAACCCGACGTCGTCTATGACTTCATGAACAGTTTTTACCGCGCCCACGGAGTCAATCCGGGCAGGTCGGGATTTGATGCCGCTCTTGAAGCGGAAGAGATCGTGATGAGTACTCGAAAACTGTTGACAGACCTTTTTCATGGAGGCAACGATCCCAACAGGCTGACGTTCAGCTACAATGCGAGCGATTCGCTAAACATGATCATCCAGGGGCTGGCAGAAAAAGGTGACCATGTTATAACGACAATGCTGGAGCATAATTCGGTGCTTCGCCCGCTCCATCATCTTGGGGTGAGTGGAGTCATCGAAGTCACACACATCAAGTTCGACAAGCACGGATACATCGACCCGGATGACATCAGGAAAGCAATCCGCAAAAACACCAGGATGGTCATCGTGAACCATTGTTCAAATGTCATCGGGACCATTCAGCCGCTTTCGGAGGTCGGCAGGATCTGCAAAGATGCCGGAGTGTTGTTCATTGTCGACACCACTCAAAGCGCCGGAACCGTTCCTATCGATATGCAATCTATGGGAATTGATGTTGTCGTCTTTACCGGCCACAAATGCCTTCTCGGTCCGACTGGTATCGGCGGATCCTATGTGATGGATAACGTACCTGTGAAACATACCCGTTTTGGCGGCACCGGTGTCCGCTCGGCTCAGCTGACGCATCTCGATGAATTCCCGTACCGTCTTGAGTGCGGTACCTTGAACCTCGTCGGGGTAGCGGGACTGAATGCCGGTGTGAAGTGGCTGCTTGAGAACGGAATGGACCGCCTCCATACCAGAGAAATGCTCCTATGGGATAAGCTACGCAAGGGATTGCAAAGCATAGAAAATGTCATCACGTACTGCGCCGAAAGCACCGAAAATCATAACCCCGTGATAAGCTTCAACATAAAGAACCTTGGGGCCGGTGATGTCGGCACGATGCTCGATGTGGATCACAATATTGCCTGTCGAACAGGTTTACAATGTGCACCCAAAGCGCACGCCGGTTTGGGAACCGATACAATCCACGGTACAGTCCGTATGAGCATTGGTCCTTTCAACACCGAAGAACACATCGACAAGGCAATTGAGGCTGTGAAAGACATAGCAAGTGTGGCGAAGGTTGGGTAGTGTCTCATATCGAAAATTATCGGGAGATCCAAGTTCATCAGACCTCACCCGTAGCCCTCTCCTCAAAGGAGAGGGCGTTGCAGCATCCGCAACATGAGTGCAGGGCCATTCCATCCTCTCCTGTTAGGAGAGGATTAGAGGTGAGGTCTCGTGTGGATTTTTCTCGTTCGAAGCTGAGACACTACCGAAGGTAGATTGAACGTATTCTAAACTTGATGAAAAATGAGTTTATCGTTGAGTTACCCAATGTCCCATCTTCCATTCATGCATCCTTCTCATGGTTGCCGCATCTAATTTCATACAGCATACATCCGGCCGCATGCCGGACATCAATTCTGACCTCCTGGCAAGGGCGAAGAACGGAGATCGTCAGGCGTTTTCTGAGATTGTCAGTCTTTACGGGCAGATGGTGTATGGATTCTCATTCAAAGTCTGCCGCGATAAGGAGAAGGCCGACGAGACATCGCAAGACACGTTTATCAACGTTTACCGCAAGCTGAAACAGTTCGACGGGAAATCCAAATTCAGCACGTGGTTGTACAGCATCGTCGCCAATAATTGCCTCATGAAACGACGCCGGAGCATGCTTGAAGAGTCCAGTGTCAGCATCGATGAATTAACATCAGTGCATCCACGAATGGACGAAGCCACACTTTCCAAAAACCGAGTGCCTGCGCCCTCGTGGAAGCACACGCCTTTGGATGAAATTATGACAAGGGAGCTGCGCCACGTGCTCGATGATGCGATTCAGAAGCTTCCTGTCGATTACCGGATGGTTTTTCTGCTCTCCGATGTTGAGGGACAATCGGCAGTGGAAACGGCCCAAATAATGAACATTTCCATTCCTGCAGTGAAATCCCGGCTCCGCAGAGCCAGGGTTTTTCTTCGGGAACAACTCAACGAATACATGAGCGCATGAAAAAGAAAACTGCCGACTGCAATCGGATATTGCATCAGATTTGTGAAAATTTGGACCAGGATCTCAATTCCGCGGAATGCAGGGACATCAGGAAACACGTTGAGAAGTGCACCGATTGCTCCGCGTATTTGGAGAGTATGAAAACCACCGCCTACCTGTACCGGGCATACCCGGTTCCTTCAATTTCGAAAAAGAAACTCACAAAGCTCGAGCGATTAGTTCTCGGGACAAAATAGCCGTTTACGTATGTGCCGTCTTTAAAAAGAGCTCAAAAACAAAAATCGTTTTTGAGATGCTTGCATCATACTACATGCAAGATCGATCCACATCATAGACAAGCACTAAAAGCAAATTTAAATGAAAATACATGTGAGCAGCTCCGATTGCCGGATTAGAGTTGGAATCGTATTCCGTGGAAGCCGAAGTTCTCGTGGAACAGCGCATTGCCGTAAAATCGGTAGTCTACATATCAATGTGATTCGGGAATAGCGATGTCGATAAATGATGAAATAATCGAAGACAAGGATTTTTCTTCCATTCCGAGTGAGGTTCAGAATGAACTCATCCACACGCATTGTTCGGGACTTGAAGAAAGACTACGGGCTGTTTCGGGGCAAAAGGAAGCATTAGAAATCATCAATGCGACGTGTAAGAATTTCGACGCTGAATGCGAAAGCGACATCGTCCGTTCGTACCTTCGCAAGTATGTGGACTCGCTATTTTTCAAAATATGGAGGAAGAAATAATCATGCACAAGAATTTGTCGGTTGAAGACTGGCCTGCCGCCGGAGTTCTTTTGCAAGATTGAGTATTGCTGACTTATCCACGGGATGCCGGGATATCTCATTACGGGCTGCTGCATCGGGAATCCTCCAGCTAGTTGACTTTTGCAGACCAAAGTAGTATATTCATTGTGAGCATATGCTCATAATGGATCATTATCTGCAACCAGGAATTGCTTTTGGCTCGACCTAAACGATTACGAAGACTCGCCTTTGCGCCTCCGGCCCACTCTTTTCTCCCTGCCGGCGAAGAAGGCCATTCCACCCAGAGAGAAGTCGTCATTTTATCGATGGATGAATTCGAAGCCCTGCGGCTTGCAGACTTGATGTGTCATTCACAAGAAGATGCGTCAAAGAAAATGGGCGTTTCACGCGCGACATTTGGGAGAATCGTTGAGTCGGGGAGATCGAAAGTTGCAAAAGCGCTTGTTTTTGGATATCGGATAGAAATATCTGGCGGTGCATTTATGTTCGGCCGGGGTCGGCGTTTGCAATGCCCTCGCTGCAGGCGCCGGCAGTCGAGAGATGTCGGTGAAGGACAACGTGTAGAATGCAGGCGCTGCTGCCAGCCCCTACTGAACAGGGATGAACCGCAGCGAAAAATCCTCAAATGAGTCATGACAATTGGCAAAACCAATAACAAGGAGTATGGAAATGGATTTCAAGAATGCCGCAATTGCAATCGCCACAGACGATGGCGTAACGGTAAGTTCGCACTTTGGGCGCGCTCGTTTTTACGAGGTGCTCAACTTTACTAATGGACAAGTAACCAAACGGGAGCGGCGTCAAAAAGCCGGTCACCACTCATTCGGACATGCAGAAGGTGAGCATGGACATCATGAAGGTGAAGCAGCCAATCAGCGTCATCAAACCATGGTGTCGCCCGTTCTGGATTGCCAAGCGGTGATCGTCCGCGGAATGGGGCAAGGGGCCGTGGAACATCTTCGCCGGTCGAATCTCTTTCCCGTTCTGACTGAACTCCACACAATTGAGGAAGTCATTGGAGCGGTGGCAGCAGATTCGCTGGACAGTGATCCACGCCGCATTCATCAGCATCACGGTGAGCACTGAAGGTCACGCAAGTTGCGGAGGGTGATGAAGATAGTGGGTGGACTTCCGTTGTCGCCATGGCGGTTTTGCTGCCATGACATTAGGAGCAAACAATATGATAAATGATGATAACGTGGTATTCCACTCGACGTGCTTTGCTTGCGGGCCGGCGAATGAACACGGCCTTCGCTTGGAATTCAGAGAAGCTCCGGACGGCTGTAGCTGTGACGTTTCGATCCCTCCACATTTTCAAAGCTATGAAGGCGTTGTCCATGGAGGCATTGTTGCAACCATACTCGATGCCGCTATGATTCAGAGCCTTCGAGGACAGCGTGAAGATGCTCCTGTGACCTGCAGGCTTGAGGTTCGATACCTTCGTGAAGTTCCCCCCGGCGAGAATATAACGGTCAACGCCCGGAGGAAAGGCAAACGAGGCAGAATCCTGCTTGCCGAGGCAGAACTTGTCTGTTCGGGTGACTGCTACGCGCGGGCGCGCGGTGCATTTACTCTACGCTGAATAGCTGTCTTTTCAAATGGTTCTTCGACAGACGTATACGCAATCGGTAGGACAACATAAACCATGATGAAAACCATAGGTTTGATCGGTGGCATGAGCTGGGAATCGTCGCTCGAATACTACAGAATTATCAATGAGACGACGAAACAGAAGCTCGGGGGACTCCATTCTGCAAAAAATATCCTCTACTCTGTGGACTTCGAAGAGGTTGAACGGCTTCAACATCAAGGTAGGTGGGATGAGCTAACAAAGATTATGATACACGCCGCACAGATGCTTGAAAGAGCCGGAGCAGATTTGGTCGTGATCTGCACAAATACGATGCACAAAATGGCCAATGATGTTCAGCACAGCATCCGGGTACCCCTTCTCCATATAGCAGACGCAACTGCGGAGCAAATCCAACTACAGAACTTGCACACCGTTGGCCTGTTGGGCACAAAATTCACAATGGAGCAGGATTTTTACAGAGGACGATTGTCGGAGAAATTCGGCCTGAAGGTCTTGATTCCAGCGGACGATGAAAGGGCAATTGTCCATAGTGTCATTTATGATGAACTGTGCCTGGGACAAACCAAAGAATCGTCGAGGACAGAATACATCCGCATTATTGATAATCTCGTTAGCCGAGGAGCTCAAGGCATTATACTGGGATGCACTGAAATCCCGCTCTTGGTGAAACAAAAGGATGTCGGTGTGCCGATATTTGATACGACGACTATTCATGCAAAGCACGCTGTAGAAATAGCATTGAAGGGATAGAAAACAGAACAATCCATTTTGCGTCGCGGATTCCGAATCCTTTTTCAACTTGCTGCATCTCATAGGATGAAGACTTAATTCATCTGTTTCATGTTGGAAAAGGAAGGAAATTTATGAAGAAAAATGTTGGAATATTCGACAGAATCATCAGAATTGTGCTCGCAGTTCTCGCAGTTGTTCTTTATGTGTCGGGCGCTGTTTCAGGATCTACGGCAATCATCCTAGGAGCCGTTGCCCTTATATTTCTGGTCACTGGATTCGCAGGGTATTGCCCCATGTACGGAGCGTGCCGGATCTCCACCCAGCACAGTGAACCCCAGACAAAAGGAGCCGAATAAATGAACAAGCACGTCGTTATCGGTACCGATGGTAATTTCACGAAGGAGGTTCTTGAATCCTCTCATCCCGTCCTCGTTGATTTCTGGGCCCCGTGGTGCGGCCCCTGCAAAATGGTCGGACCTGTTGTCGAGGAGCTCGCGCAAGAGTATGCCGGGCGTTTGAAAGTGGTCAAATTGAACACCGATGAAAATCCGGAAACTGCTTCAACGTACGGCATCATGAGCATCCCCACGCTCGCAATTTTCAACAAGGGCAAGGCGGTTGACGGAATGGTTGGCGCAGCCCCGAAAAAGATGCTGAAGGAGCTTCTTGAAAAACACGTTCAGGATGTTCCCGTCACAGTGTCGCGCTGAAGGGACAGGCAACCATGGCGGGCAAACAGGCGCTTGTGAAGCAAGTTCAGGGAACCACACTTATGGCCAAGGCTGACTCGGGCCATTGGGTTGTCATGGACGGATCACCGACATTCGGTGGGAGCAACGCCGGATCGAGTCCAAAGGAACTGCTGCTCATGGCTCTCGGCGGGTGCACTGCGATGGATGTTATTCCGATTTTGAAGAAAAAACATTCACCGGTCAAGACAATGGAAGTGCGTCTCACCGGGAACGTGCGTGACGAGCATCCCCAGGTCTTCACTGATATTCATATAGAATACGTTTTCCAGGGAGAGGCAATAGATGCGGCAGATGTGGAACACGCAATCTCGCTCTCGACCACAAAGTACTGTGCGGTCTCGGCCATGCTTCAGCCGGCCGTTAAAATCACGCACTCGTACAAAATCGAGCCGGCGTGAGCACGATGTCGGACGTGGACGTCATCAACATGGACATTCCCATTGAGGATCTCGTTCGCGTCTTTCCCGCATCCGTGCGTTACCTGATGGACAAGGGGATTACTTGCATCGCCTGCGGTGAACCGATCTGGGGAACACTCGCAAGCGCATCAAGAAAGAAGGGATTCTCGGATACCGAGATCGAGACCTTTGTCCGGGAGCTCAATAATCTTTATATTCAAGTGAAAACAATCTGAAGGAATATATATATGCCGATTTATGATTATGAATGCGCCGAATGCGGAACGGACTATGATATCTTCCACAAATCCCATGAAATTGTTGAGGACGTCCGTTGCCCGGCGTGCGGGTCGGAAAAACATAAGAGACTCATGTCTATCCCAAGTATCTCAATGAGTGGGCGATCTTCCGGCGAAATCTCATCGGCGCCCGCATGTGAGAACGGCGGATGCTGCGGCGGAGCATGTGGACTGGATTAAAATGAGATTCCTGAAGTTGGAGGCAGTGCCTCCCTGGATAAAGAGAGCCCTTGCCATTTTCCTGGGCGCGGGCGGAGGCTTTGCGTATTATCATTTCGTAGGTTGTTCATCCGGCGCTTGCCCGATCACCGGCAATCCCTGGTTGAGCACAGCGTACGGTGCATTAATGGGATGGATAGCCGTACCATCAATGAAGAAGAATGAGGACAAGTCAGATGAGGGCCGGGGGAAATGACAATGCAATATGGAATTTCCAGGACTGTGAGCCTGCCCTACGAAAAGGCAGTTGAGAGAATAACCGAGGAGTTGAAGAAAGAAGGTTTCGGCGTTCTGACATCTATTGATGTGAAGGAAACGCTGAAGAAGAAACTGGATGTGGATTTCAAGAGGTACATTATTCTTGGCGCCTGCAATCCGCCGTTCGCATACAAAGTATTGCAGGTGGATGAGAATATCGGTCTTCTCCTTCCCTGTAATGTTATCGTGTATGAAAAAGGTGATAAATCCGTCGTTGCCGCCTTCGACCCGATGTCGATGACAAAATTGGTTGACCATCCGGATATTGAGACTGTCGCCGTTGAAGTCGCGGAGCGGTTAAAACGCGCGATTGCTACAATGCCGGCATAACTGCACGTCAGGGCGACCTGCATTTTTCCCCCTGAAAAGAATAATTGCTTCTTCTTCAGCCCGACTTCCCCTTTGCTTTACTCATTAAGAATTATCTGATTAGCCTCCACCTAACTGCCTCCTGATTTCATTGAGCACTGCCTGTGGCTGTGCATTCGGAAGCAAGATACATTGTGCGTCGACAACAAATTTCGGCAAAAGGCTGTGACAATACCGCCAGAGCTGGACGTGCGCTGCATGGGCGGGGTCAAAGATGTGCAAAAGTGTGAATTGCTTTTTAGGGAGTTCGGATGTAAAGCCAGATAGATACAGCCAATACTTTGGGAAGTTAGTAATTCCGCCGCCGGCTTCACTTCGAGTATTCTTGAAACTCTCCTGGATTTTCTCTAAATTATTCTTATTTTATTGCAATTCTCCTGCTTGTTAACAGAAGAATACTTACACGCGAAAAAAAAGGACACCATGCTATGGGAAATATTCTTTCATATCTGCTCTTAGGCTTGGCAGCTGGCATTCTCAGCGGACTTGTAGGAATAGGAGGTGGCATCGTGATTGTCCCGGCGCTTGTTGTTCTTTTTGGATTCACACAACAGCAGGCACAAGGAACAACGCTTGCACTCCTGGTTCCACCCATTGGCATTCTTGCGGCGTGGACATACTATCAGCATGGCTTTGTCAATCTGAATGCCGCGCTTCTTATTGCGTCTGGATTCATAGTGGGTAGCCTGCTTGGCGCTCGCTTTGCGACCGGAATATCAAATGATATCCTTGGGAAAATCTTCGGCACCTTCCTTGTACTCATTGGACTGAAGATGATCTTAGGGAAGTAATCAAAAGATGATACTGGACGAAGAACTGTTTAACAAACAACAAGTTGCACAACTCCGTCAGGTGCGCCAATCTGAACTCATCACGGAATATTGATCGGGAATTAAGGAACGCATTCGGGGTGCACAGTCCAAGGAAGAAGCAAAACGCATAGCAGGCACTGCTTGTGACAAATTCAAGGTTGACTAAAACATGAAATGTCTTAACTTACTCCGTTCGAATAAAATGCATCATATGAATTCCTCTACTACAGTAAGCAGTATTCTTGCTTTTTGGCTTCTCGGAGCGCTCGCGTGCGCTCAGACGGGATACGATCCACATAAAGCATTCGACCCGATGTTTGACTCTGAATCGAAAAGTGGGTACCGCAGCAGCAACGGCATGCCGGGTCCTGCGTTCTGGCAGAACCGTGCCGACTACTCGATTGACGCCGCTTTGGACGAGTCGACCAAAGTTATTACCGCTATGGTCAGCATTACGTACACGAATAACAGTCCGGATTCGTTGGCGTATGTATGGCTTGCTCTCGACCAGAATAATTTTGAGGCAACGTCGCGCAGCGCCCGCGGCTCTTCGACGCCTCCCCGCTTCACCGGCGGCTTCGCAATTCATCGTGTCGATGTGCAGCAGCACGGGAAGAAAACGAGCGGTGTTTACGTCATCGATGACACGCGCATGCAAGTCCGCCTTCCGGTCGCGCTGAAGCCCCGCGGCGACAAACTGACGCTGACGATCGCCTATTCGTTCCCGATTCCTCCGCAGGGTGCGGGTCGAACGGGCATGATGGAAACGAAGAACGGAACCATCTACGACATTGCGCAGTGGTACCCTCGGATGGAAGTCTATGACGATATCACCGGTTGGAACGTGCTGCCGTTCCTCGGGGCAGGCGAGTTTTATCTTGAGTATGGCGATTTCGATTATCGGGTTACGGTTCCCGCCGATCAGATTGTCGTCGGATCGGGAAAGTTGCTGAACCCGGATGAGGTGTTGACGGTTACCGAAAAGAACCGTCTTGCAAAGGCTCGAGCAAGTGATTCTACACTTGTCATCAGGAATCTTAATGACGTTTTGAAAGCTCACGCAGCTCCTCCGGGGAAAGCTGTAAGAATGTGGCATTTCCGGATGGAGAAATCGCGTGATGTTGTCTGGGCATCATCCAGAGCATTTTTGTGGGATGCCGCACGGATCAATCTGCCGGCGAACAAAAAGGCGCTGGCGATGGCCGTGTATCCCGAGGAGAGCGCGACGGATTCTGCATGGAAGAGGTGCGCGCAGTACATCAAGCAGAGCGTGGAAATTTTTTCCCGCACTTGGTATCCTTATCCTTACCCGGAAGCCACCGCAGTCGGAGGACCGGTGGGAGGCATGGAGTATCCCGGCGTCATCTTCGGACATTGGAAAGCAACCGGGAAGTCCCTTTGGATGATTGCGAACCATGAAATCGGACACGAGTGGTTTCCTATGATCGTCGGTTCGAACGAGCGCGTTCATGCATGGATGGATGAAGGATTCAATACGTTCATCGATATTTACGCAACCGAGGAATTCAACAAGGGAGAGTTTGCTCCCAAACGTGACAATGAATATGCGCCGAAAGGCGGAAACCCCTCGCGCGGGATCGTTCCGACCCTGCTCAGCCCGGACTCCCGGCCCATCGTATCGTACGCCGACGCGATTCCCGGGAATTTTGTCCATCCGCTTGAGTACTACAAAGCCGCTCTCGGACTCGTTCTCCTCCGTGAGGACGTCCTTGGCAAAGACCGTTTCGATTATGCATTTAAGAACTACATACAACACTGGGCATACAAGCATCCGGCGCCGTTCGATTTCTTCCGGGCAATGAACAATGCAGCGGGGGAGAACCTCAATTGGTTCTGGAGAGGATGGTTTATCGAAAACTGGAAGCTGGACCAGGCGGTGAGGGGAGTCAAGTACATCGATGGCGATACCGCGAAAGGTGCGCTTATCACAATTACGAACAACGATCAGATGGTCATGCCCGTGACCATACGCATTGCCGAGGCGAACGGTCGAACGCAGACTCTCCGTTTTCCGGTTGAAATCTGGGAACGGTCGGGTGAATGGACGTTCCAGTACTCATCCACAAGCTCCATCACCTCCGTCGTGCTCGATCCCGAAGAGCGCCTTCCCGATGTGGATGCTGCAAACAATGTTTGGCCGCCGGCACCACCGGGTAAGTGAAACTATCTGGGCGTTCATCGAGTGGTCCGTCTGATTGTTTTACACGTGTCCGGGGGGGATTCGCCTCCATTATGATTGACCTGCCGGTCTGGTAGGAAGAAGTTGCGGGTTCATTCGGGTCACACAAAAAAACCGATTCATCTAAGTCGCTCAGAAGCATGGAAACAAACAAGCCGGCTCATCGGATCGAGCCGGCTTGCGCGAGAACTGATTCAAGTCAAAATTAAAAATTAAAAAATGTGTCCGCGTATCTCATTATCTCATCATCTTGTTTTCTCACCATCTCCATTTCTCCATCACTCCAATTCTTCTAAACTGACTGGGTCACTTCAACATCAACATCTTCCGGACGGACGCATATGTCCCTGCATTCAACCGGTAGATATATAAGCCGCTCGGCATGTTCGAAGCATCCAATTGCACCGATTTGTAACCCGCCTCTTGCGTTCCGTTTACAAGTGTCGCGACTTCTCTTCCCAGCATGTCATACACCACCAACCGGACGTATACTGCTTTTGGCAAGTCGTAGTTGATAACAGTCGACGGGTTAAAGGGATTGGGGTAATTTTGGTGAAGTGCAAACTCTGTCGGTAAAGGCTTTGTAGCGCCAACTCCCAGCACGCCGCTCACCGTGACAGCGATGGCATTCGAGTAAGCAGTAGCACCATTCAAATCCACAAGTCTCAGACGATAGTTGTAATTCCCGTTTGTCACTTTCGTGTCCGTCCATTGGTAGTGGTGCTGCTGCAACGATGTCCCGGCGCCAGGGATCAGATTGCTGACAGTTGCGTACGCGCCGGAGCTCTGAGCCTTGCGCTCGACGTAAAAGCCCAGACTGTTGGTTTCGCTAACTGTTGTCCACTGTAATTGCAGGCCCGTTGTCAGCGTTGTGGCAGTCATCGATGCCAATTGTATCGGAAGCGCGCCGTCTGAGCCCAGATGTTGGGCATAGATGGCATAGTAACCGCTGCTGCTGCGAGCATCCTGCCATGTAATGATGGCCCCGCCCGAGCCGTCTGAAACGAGAGTGGGAACCGTTTGGTCTCCTGTCGCCGTGCTGATGGCCACACCGCTATCCGGGTACTGCACAGCGCCGGAAGCATTTGCGAGTTGGGCATAGATGTCATAGTCACTGCCATTGCGATAGTCCTGCCACGTAATGATGGCCCCGCTCGAGCCGTCTGATGCGATAGCGAGAGTAGACGCATTTGGCGAGGAATGATCGCCTGTCTCCGTGCAGATGGCAACGCCGTTGGCCGCCCACGCAACAGTGCTGTCGCTATTCACGCGCTGGGCATAGACATTATAGCTGCTGCCGCTGCGATAGTCCCACCATGTAATGATGGCGCCGCCGGACCCGTCTGAAACGAGAGTGGGATAGTACTGAACGTCTGTCGCCGTGCAGATGGCAACACCGTCCGGCGTCCATTGCGCAGCGCCGGAAGCATTCACGCGTTGAGCATAGATGTCCCAGTCGGTGCCGCGACCGTCCTCCCATGTGATGATGGCGCCGCCGGACCCGTCTGAAACGAGAGTGGGATAGTACTGATCGCCTGTCGCCGTGCAGATAGGAACACCGTTGGGTGCCCACTGTGCAACGCCGTTGGCACTTACGTGCCGGGCATAGATGTCATAGTTGGCGCTTCGATCGTCACTCCATGCAATGATGGCGCCGCGCGAGCCGTCTGAAATGATCGTGGGCGTATATTGAGCGCCTGCCGCCGTGCAGATGGCAACGCCATTTGAATCCCACTGCACAGTGCCTGAAATAATCACGCGCTGGGCAAAGATGTTATAGTCAGTGGTGTTGCGATAGTCGTACCATGTAATGATGGCGCCGCCAGAGTCGTCTGAAGCGATAGTGGGACTATCCTGATCTCCTGTCGCCGTGCAGATAGCAACACCGTCAGGTGTCCACTGGATAGCGCCGGAAGCATTCACGCGTTGAGCATAGATATCATAGTCACTGCCGTTGCGATAGTCCATCCACGTGATAATAGCCCCGTTCGAGCCGTCTGAAACGATAGTGGGAGCTGTCTGAAAGCCTGTCGCCGTGCAGATGGCAGCGCCATAGGTCCCCCACTGTACAAGACCGGAAGCATTCACGTGTTGGGCATAGATGTGACCGTTGGTCCATGCAATGATCGCTCCTCCCGAGCCATCTGAAACGACGGTGGGAGACTGTTGGTAGCCTGTCGTCGCGGAGATGGCGGTGTTGACCGTCGGGTCGGCGGACCATTGGGTGATCGCCGGAGTTACGTACAGCATTGTCACCACCAGAACGACCGCAAAAATTTGTAGCAGAAAACGGTGTTTCATATATCCCTCCAGGAAGAGAGTGAGTTGTTTTGGTGATTTAGTGTTTACAGATTTTGCAAATATCATGTTCCAACACCCACCTCCAGCCGGTTCGCCGCAGAGAACCTTCCGAAGGTTACCTCTGAGTCATTTCCACGCGAACCTTCGGAAGGTTACACCTGGGAAGTCCGTTCGGGTGAATGGACTCTACGCGGGTTGATCGGGAGCGGACTTGTCCACCAATCTTGATGGCGGAGCTCCCTCCCAGCGCGTTTGCTGTAGAGTGCCCCCGATGTATCGGGGCAATCGCACTTCCAGGGAATCCGGTCAGCGACCGGACCTACGGGTAAACCGTTCTGAGGATCCCAGGATATCCCGTTGAGCTGTTCGCTGACAGGAGAGATGGGAGCGTTTGAGTGAGGAGACAACCAGTAGGAAACGTTCTCAGGTCTGGATCAGTGAACACCGGGGAATCCCCTCCGGTCCACAACTCCGACCACTATGATTGCTCCGATAATTTACGGGTCGGAACGCAGAAAGTCAAGGGAATCGGCATGCGGCAAACAAATTAATTGTCCACCTTATGATAGTCGATAAGCAATGATCCCGGCGTTTGGGGTATCTTGATGCCAAAACCGTCGCCCAGCTCTTTGCCTGTTTCTGTCATGGTTATGCCATAATCTTCGTAGCTGATTTCATATCGCGCATGAGGATTCAAGCCGTGGAGTTTGATATTCACGGTCGGCGCGCTGTTCGAACTTCTCCTGAATGCCAGAATAATCCCGTCATTGTTTTCGGGGCGGTCGAACTGATACGCCATCCAGGCGTCGTCAGATATGTCATACGGAGTGAGAGGGTAGTAATCCCCGTAAAAATAGGGTCGAAGCCGCTTGAATTCTTCGACGGATTTTCTCGCCTGCGGCAGCGGGAAGGTGGATTGATTGACATCCCAGCCCACGACCAGGGCGCTGCTTATTGAGCTGCGGAACTTGTATGTTTCAGGGTCGATGTTTCCCGTACCGCTGCACGGCAAATAGAAATTAATGCCGTACGTGTGGCACTGGTAACCGATCGGTTCGTAGTATTGGTAATCTGTTCGCCAGAGCGGCGCGCTGCGGGATATTGTTTCAAGGTCGATTCTCCGCCCCCCGCTGGCACAATTGTCGATGACCAAACCCGGATGCCGGGCGAGAAGCTCATCCCAGTACGCGTACAAACCTTCGACGTATTTAATTTCAGTCATCCCGATCCGGTCGGATGAATCGTTCGCTTGCCAGAACGGCAGGGGGTCGAAATTAAAATCCTGCCGGTACAGGTCGATGCCTTCCTTTTCCAAAAAGGCGGAGATGTAATCGGTCAGCCAGCGGCGCGCCTGCGGATTCCCGAGATTAAACAATCCGCTCTGTCGTTGCGGCAACCTCATTATCCATTCCGGATGTTCACGGTCGAACCGTGTGCCCTGGAATACTCTTTCAGGCTCAAACCACAAAAGAAATTTCTTGCCCGTCTTTCTCGCGGCATCCGAAACGGGACGAAGTCCGTTCGGGAAATTCTTCTTGTTGACAACCCAGTTCCCCACTCCTGCCCACCATGATGGGTCTCCTCCTTCGTACCAGCCTGCATCGATCCAGCAGACCTCCGATTCAATGTCAAATTGCTCGAGCCGATTGATCATTGCTATAGCGTAGCTTTCGGTGGCACACGTGTACTCGTTGCACGGGCGCGGTCCCCCGAAACCCACTCCGGTTGCGAAAGGTAAGGTGACCGGTTTGCCGTCTTTTTGCGGTGTGTGATACTCCAAAATGAAGCGCCGCAGAAGATTATGCCCGATCATTCTATCGTCGCCCTGCCAATACAGCAAGAGGATGCTTGGAGTCCGAATTTCCTCATCGGGGTACAATGTCAGATGAGTTTTTTCCAGGCCGATAGACAAATGTATGAGATCGGCTGCGTTTCTGGCAACGGTGGCTTTCCATTCGCCCGACCATCCGATTCCCACCATCAGCCCTTCACCCGGAGTCTCAATATTGAAGAACGGCAATGCCATCTCATCGGAAGAACGTCCACGGTCAGGTCCGAAAGTAATTTCAGCGTTGGAGTCTAATGGTTCGTCAATCGGCGCAAAATCTGTCCGTTCTGCATTACTTCCCCGGGCGCGATGCAGTTCGTAGATCCCCTTTTTCCCGTACGCGAAATCGGTTTCAATCGCCTTGATGGCTTCAAGAATGGGCGTGTTTGCCTTCGAGGAATTTTTCATTTGGATAACCCATTCCACCGCCGGATAATCACTGAAGATTGTGCACGAAGAAATAACCACAAGACCTGTCTTGGGGTCGGTGTAGGTGCAAACATGGATGGTTCTTGTTTCATCTATTTTCTTTGTTTCCACACTAAAATTCCATTGAGCAATAAATGATGACGAAGGCTTTCCGTCGTAACTGAAGGAGAAGGGAGGCTGCTTGCTCTTAGAGAAGTGTTCGTTCACGAACGCATCTGCTTTTTTTCTTCCCCCGAGGTAGGAATCATTTGATTGCGATAACAAGGGAATTGCGAATGATACGATCAATAAGAAGATGTATTGGATAGATCTCATGTTGATATCCTTTCTCTTGATACGCATGATGATGCCCCACGTTACAAAAACAGACGGCAAAAGTCAAGGCGAATGGAACAATCTTCTAATTCGATCTGTTCATTATTGTACTATCATTTCACATAAAGGGGTCCAATATGAAACATGGTATTGTTTGTTTTTGCTTGGTCTTCATCATATCAATCCCGGCCTTAGCCGTTACCCATACGGTCACAGCCGCCGGGTTTGCTTTCTCTCCTGCCAATATCACAATCACCGCCGGAGATACCATACAATTTATTCTCTCGTCGATGCACAACGCACTGGAAGTCAGCCAGGCGACATGGGACGCGAGCGGTGTCACGTCCAACGGCGGGTTTAATGTTCCATTTGGCGGCGGGCAACTGATCCTCACGGAAAGCGGGACATTCTACTACGTCTGTACCAATCATGTGGGACTTGGCATGAAGGGGACGATCACCGTCGCTGGGGCAACGGGAGTCGGGGCCGGGCATGCACAACTCCCCGGCGAGTTCGCCCTGGCTCAGAATTATCCGAATCCTTTTAACCCCACGACAGCCATCGGATACGAGTTACCCGTGAGCAGCAGAGTGATACTCCGGGTGTACAACGTTCTGGGGCAGGAAGTGAATACGCTGGTGGACGGGATAGAGGATGCCGGATACAGATCTGTTGAATGGAATTCAGGCACCATGCCCAGCGGTATTTACTTCTACCGCATCTACGCCACAGGCGTATCCGCCTCTGGCGGAGAGGCCACAAGCACAAGCGACCCGACGAAGAGCTTCACACAAGTCAGGAAAATGTTGATGATCAAATGAGTGGGGGGGGGGGACATCTGAACCATGATTTTTGGGATTCGAGGAATACCATGATTGGATCTATCGTGGTAATCATGTGAATCGAGCAAATTTTGGCGGCAACACTCCTGTCCTTGAAACCTTCCGGCCAATTTGAACCTCCGCTCTAAATTCTTTATATTAAACGCTGTCACTTTACATAAAATTAGGGGCCTGAATGAAACTATATGTTGTGTGCGTGGTACTGCTCGTTGCACTGGCAGGCTGCGCGGGATACAAGGAACTGGAGCCGGATCCCGCAGTCTCCGCCGTTGAACGAGGGTACATCGAATTGAAGCAGGGGAAAGAGGATTTTACCCTCTCGCAGGGGAAGAAATATATTCTCAAGTTCCCCGCGCCGCCGCAAAATAACTTCTATCTCATTCTCGTAGCGCGTGCAAAGGATACGCTCTACTCCTACCTATCTGCGAACTTCGAGAAAGGAAAGGAATGGGTCGTTCCCATTCGGGATGAAACGGCGTCGAACGAAAGCACGATGGTCTACGCGATGGGCAAACAATCTCCGATCTTTACATGGATCATCGATACGGTAAGGTATGACGTTCGTCTGCCGTTGAAATACAGATACGTTCCCCAATGGCGCTATACGTTCGAAAACAAGTACGTTGATTACCAGAAAACACTGGCGGCCACTATCGTGGACAGGTCGACGTATAAATCCATCGACGCCGGTTATGACATTGACCATCTCAATATCGAGCACGAACTGAACGTCTGTCGGCGTCAGGAACTCGAAGCTGAAGACGATGAAGGATGAGCTGCAGCGCCTGGAAGGATTGTTCCCGGAAGATATCGCGGCCTCAAAGGACACGGCGTACGAAAAGTACACGGCACTGAGAAAAAAGGTCGACAATGAATGGACGTTCCAGGATGATTACGTGACCATTCTGAACATGTTCAAAAAAGAAAAAGAGACGCGGGGCAGCCTGGAGCAATTCATCGGATCGATTCCGTACTTCACAGGCATCGTCAACCAGCGGAACAGGTTCCCCTCGGGAGTCATCGCGAAGGCATCCCAGGTATTTCTCGGCCGCCTGTCCGAAGTAACTCCGTACATCGATAAAATCCTCCGGGGCAAGTCCGACGCGGTCGCAATAACCACTCCGTTCTCGCTTGCCAGCGTGAGCCCGATGTACCAGGCATGCGGCCGGCCGGCTCCGGACGATGTGCAGACAATCTTCCAGTTCATCGCGAGATATAATGTCGAGGTCGATTCCATATCGCCCGCTGAAATGAAATTCGGGAACCTGCAGTCCTTTTTTGACTCGCACATCGGTTCTCCGACTGAGTCTTTCTACGCGGACCTTGCGGCCGGGGCGCGCGACGCGAAAAATGCCATCCCGGAACCGCAGGCAAGTATGTTCCGCCCGTACGGCGGCTATGGTTTTGTGAATCTTCTCTCCGACGAAATACTTGCGGCCAGAATCCACGCGGAGGATCTTCTGACAATGTACGAGGCTGCCGGGTCGGTCGCGAGCGAGATCAATGCAAAGGCATGGTCCTCCGCCGAGACGCGCCTCCGCGGGCTATATGAGTCCAGGGCAACGTCGAAAGCCCCGGAAATTCCTCTCCAACGAAGCGCGCTGGTCAAGAGATTCGAAAGCGACATCTTCAACGGAATCAAGACTGCGACCGTGGATCGGATTGAAGCATTTCTTAAATCGCACACAATGGCCATCGACAGCGTCGCGCAACTCTACAACGACCCGGCATTTCATCCGGTATACCAGCTGACGTTCAGCTCAGCCGGTCCGGCCGACCTGGTCGCGAAGAGAAAGGAGCTCGAGAATTACCTCGACCACATCAAGTATTATCAGTTTCCCGAGGGTTCCATCAAAGCTATTTATGATGGATTGATTCGGAACATGGGCGAGCGCGGAGTAGAGAAAGCGCGCGCCGTTGTCGAGCACGGCAGGTTCTATCGCGGTACGGACAAACAGGTCAAAGGGCTGATTGCGGAATGCAACGTCGAACTACCGAAGGCGATTGTCAAGCCGAAAGAATATCGAAAACTCTTTGCGCTGCCGGTCACCAGCGAGAAAGACGGAACGAACGAGTACATGTTCCGGATCCAGCTCCAGATCCCCTCGGAAGCGGAATTTCCCGTGTTCGACGTAAACCTGAAACTGCCCCAGGAGGTCACCGAGAATTCGGAAAAAGAGCAATGGTACGAATCCATTACGATCGACAAAAAGCCGATCAAGAACGAAGGACGGTTCCGTATCACATCCCCCACGGCGGAGAACAACTATGAAACGCTGATCACGCCGGTCCAGATGGAAAAGAACGGGAAGAACATCCTGGAAGTGCGATTCAAATACGATGGATTCAAAGTCTTTGAGGTGAGCGCAATGGCTCAAGTCCCCATCATCCGAAAAAACTAACGGAAGATTCTCATGCAAAGAAAATATATCATTATCATTGCGGCGGTCGTCGTCCTCGGCGGTGCGGCTTTGTATTACTTCCTGACACGCCCAAACCTTTCGAACCAAATCGTCATTCCCTACATCGCGCACCAGAAGCCGGCCATCGACCCGCATCTCCCCAGCACGAATGCGCTCGCGGACAAACTTGACGAGGTGCAGTTCGACGGGCTGTTCAACCTCGTTGCAGGCCCGAGCGGTGTCGTGTATGAAGATGGATTGGGCGAGCTTGTCGGCGTCGACCAGAATAATGTGGTTACGGTGCGGCTCAAAGGCGCCAAACGGTGGCACGACAGCTGGCAAATAACGGAAAAAGACGAGAAGTACACGGTGGCGAAAGCGGCCGACCATCTCTTTTCGGCTGCCGACCTCAATTTCACGCTGAAGAGAATCCAAAGCCTTGGATCGCTGTCACCCGATTTCATACTCGTTTCTCAAGCGCTTCCTTCGATGGGATTCGAAGGCCCCGACAGCACGAATCAGATCCGATTCCTCTTCCGCGGGGACAGAATCTGGAAAGAGTCCGATATCAAGGAAGTTCTTTCCTTCAAGATCATCCCCGACAAGTCGGAGTTGAATGCTCTGAACTACAGGGTCGGCACGGCCTCCTATATGACTTTGCCCCCGAAAGAAGAGGTGGCCAACTACTGCAAGAACCCGGACGGCGTAGCGCAAATTTCGAACATCATTCTCGCTCCCTTCATCGACAACAGTACGTATTCGACGGAGCTCCATAACGGCAGGATCAATGTCCTCCTGGAAACTCCATTCGGAAGTCTCTCGTCCATTCTCGGAGACACGAGCAAGTACTTCTATAAGTCGAATATCAGCAACACGTTCTTCGCGCTCTTCTGCAACGTGCAGCGATTGACGCGTGAACAGCGAAAAGAGCTCCGGCATCTTGTCAATAGCAGGACTCTCGTGGAAAGATTCTTCAAGGTAAATTCAGAGCAGGCGCGCCACATCACGGATTACAAAGGAAACAAAGATAATTACTACGACTACATCAATAAGAGCGTATTCCCTTCATCTTCCTACTACGTGGAGGAAAAAATCGCTGAACCGGTTGCGGACACTGCGCCGGCCAATTTTTCCGTGCTTCCCGACACGGTTCGCATCAAGGCTTGTATGAACTACGGGTTCCGCGAGGAATACGCCGATCTGATTGAAGTGCTGAACGACCCGGCCGTGACGAACGGGAAAATTAAGGTTCTTGCGGTATCGAATGAGGATATCAAAAAGGGCGATTACGACGCAGTTCTCGTGGCCGTGACCGGTTACAGGAGCAATTTTCTGTTCGATCTGTACAATATCTTCCTTCGGGATCCGGATCTCGAGACGTACAAGATCAATCTGGCGACGGAACAGGACGAGAAAGGCGCAGTAAGTGTTTCGGACAGCTCATTCCAGGCTGACAAAAACTTGTTCCGTCTGGATTCCCGGAACACCGCCGAGGGCGACGACATCAGGCAACTGCTGAAATATACGTACGGGTTCATGTCCACCCGGCAGATCGGCGACAAGCAGGAATATGCCCGCCGTATCGATGAGCTGGAACAACGGATGTGCCTGGGCGTATGGATGTTCTCGCTGCCGTCGCTTGCATACTTCAGCAGGCAGTTTGATGAATCGAGCATCGACCTCTATGGCGTGGCGTCCCAACTCTCAACCGTCAAGAAATGGAGAGAGCGGGAGACGAAGTGAGGAGGGAAGCGCTCGCCTGCGTGTTCCGCGGCTCGCTCGTTCTCCTTATTTTTGCATTCGCGCCGCGGTTACCGGCTCAGAACAAGTCCGACTTCCTCATCGTCGAAAAGGCAGAGCGCCTCCTGCCGTACAACAAGTATCAACAGGGCGCAACAGGGCAGGAACGGCGATTGCTCACAGGCGCCATTCCGATGAAGATTCTGAATGCTGACGACCTCCTGGGAGACGGTTTCATCCGTTGTATGAAAGTTGAGGTTGAGGGAGAGATGTTCTATCTCCGGAAGGACAACGACGGGAAGCTTTCCAGCTCGGGTCCGCTCGGTTTCGAAAAGATCTTCCGCAATACAACCGTCCTTCTCGACTCCGTCGAGGTTCTTACGAATCATATCGTTCGTCTGGTTCCCGTTAATTCTCCATCGTGGATGCTCCACGCCGGCGTGACTCTTTTCAGAGTATTCCGTTACGGGGATAACACATATTGCAAGTTGCCGGGAAGTTCCCCAGTCTATGGCTGGATTGATTTCAGGTCCATCGTGGAGGGAAGGGATTGGAGAGTGCGGGCTCCGGTCTCGTCGAAATCTCTTCCCGTTTCTGATGCCGTCATAGAACAGATCCGTTCGAAGATCGACCGGGTGAACGACTTGCTCGCGAGGCTTTTTGACCATTTCAACGATGAAACGAACCAACGGAGGCAACCTCCCCGGTGGATGGTCGAAACTTCCGGGAAGACAATTTCCTGTACGTTGCAAGGCGCTTCGGATGTGGAGGAATTTCAGCAAAGTTCAGCCTACCTGGCAATGGACATTGAAAACTTAGTACTCGGCACCAATCTGGAAGTGACGAAAGCGCCGGGCAGCATCAAAATCCGGCAAAAGTAGGAAATGAAAGCGAAGCTCGTCGAGCATATGCTGAGCGTAGTCTTCGTGACTGTCGCTTTTCTTGTGTTTGCGATGGTCATGCAAAGCCGGCAGGCATCACAGGAAGCCGCCCGCTCGAAAGCAATCGCACCGTACGTACATCTCAATTTCCTCGATTACGGCGATCCCCTGGATCGCTCTCTTCTGAGAGAATCATTCAACGTTTTCCATCCCGGGAGAGCGGGCGAAGCTGATTCGATACTACGGGCGATCGACCGGCTTCGCCAGGAACAATTTGTCGGTCAGGAATACAAGACCGGACAGGAAGAACGCGGAATCTCGTCGGCAAAGCTCCTGAAGCTCGGCGGAATGTATATTCAGTTCATTCTTCTCTATCTCATCGTTGTAATCCTGAGTTATCATGCCGCACAGAGCCTTGCGATCTATCGATTCGTGAAGATGAAGCAACACCGGTCGTCTGCCATTGTCGAGATATATCGCTGTTTCACTGGCCCGGAGCGGGGGAGAAGAGGCGTTTCATTCTGGCTGCGGGTTGCGTGGTTGACCGGAGAAGCCGTGCTCAAAGGAATCTCCTATGCCGTGCTGTTCGCGCCCGCGTACGTCATCGGGTACTCGGTGAGGTCGACATTTGATGCCGATTCCTATGCTTTCATGATCGTCCTCGGTGTCATCTCGAACGGAATTCTCATTAATTCCGCGAACAAGTTCTTCACGCTTCTCGTGACCGAAAGCCGGAAAGGCTACGTGCAGGCCGCAATCGTGAAAAACCTGAGCTCCTCGTACGCATGGGGGACCCGCGATGGACTTTCGTACAGGGCTCTGCTCCGTCCCAGGAGAATGTTCCCGTCGCATGTGTTCAGCCATATTTTTGTGAATGCCCGTTATCAGAACCTTCTCTCACTGAAGGAACAGGCCTCGTTTCTTATCACGGGCCTTATCATCATCGAGATGGCATTAAACATCCAGGGCCACCTTGGATACGAGTTGTTGCAGAGCATTCTCTACCGGCAGTACGATGTGGCAATGTGCATTATCGTCGGCATCTTTCTGATCATTAAAGGCACCGAGGTCGTGGTGGATATTTGGTTCAACATCGAGTCAAAAAAATACGAGAACAGGGTATAATCGTTTTCCATGACCAATTCCGGATTCTTATCGAGCTCATTGTTCAGGCAGAAACATTTGCAGTGGCTTGGCGTCTGGTTAATGGGACTTGCGTGCCTCGCCGGGTGGGATGCCCTCTTCCTGAATCAGCCCGCCTTCAGGCTGATACAAACGGCATTTGCCAATACGCTGGTTGCCGGCGTTCTCGTTGTGGTTCTCTCCCTGGGGATGGGGTGGATCGTCGGCGTCTGTTTGCACTTTTTCGAGAGCCGCAGCAGAGCGTGGTACCTCGGTGTTACGTTTGTACTTAACATTATCCGTTCGATCCCGCAAATCGTCGGAATTCTCCTGGGGTATGTGATACTGACGCTCCTTATCGAGCACGAAGTTCTGCAAAGTCAGTTCGCACAGCTTTCCTGGATGGCATTCACGATCAGCCTCTTCGTATTTCTTGAAGTGGTTGACCTCGTCCGAGAGAGGATTGCACACTTCAGCAAGCTGGATTTTTTCCAGGCGATGCTTTGCTGCGGAATCAAAGAGCACCGCATCATCAACCGGGAAATTCTCTGGAAGAACAGCCGTGCCCATCTTCTCCACAAGATGATTTCTATTTTCGGTACTGCGATCTTCCTGCAGTGCACGATCGATTTCATCGTCTCGGTCGGCCTCTCCACGGAAGTCAGTCTCAGCAACTTCCCGGCCACGCTGGGAAGCCTGCTTTCAAAGCTCGACAGCAAACAGGATATTCTATCCGTGGGAAGGGCGTTCTTCGACCTTACAGACGCTCGGGCGCTCCTGTTTGAACACCTCCAGGGGCTCAGCATCACGTTTCTCATAGTGTTTACACTGCTCTCGGTCTACAAAATTTCGAACGGGCTGGTCAGGAGGTACAATCTCTGAGCTGCACATGAAGAATCCGGACTTTGACATACGCATAGCGTCCGCAGAGCGGCAGCTTGTCGATGTGAGGGGATTTGCCCTTCCCGCGGGCCGGATTTCAGTGTTGTTCGGTGAGTCGGGGATCGGGAAAACACTCATCGCGCGTGCCATCTACGGACTTCTTGACCCCGAGGAATTCAGCGTCGCGATCAACGGCGAGTTGTACGAGCCGTATTTGAGGAAACGCGAAACGTTGGAGATCAAAGAGCACGGCTTTTTTGTGTTTCAGGAACCGTCTTCCCATCTGAACCCGTTGCTCCCGCTGGGAGTCCAGTTGAGAGAAGGCGACCTATCGGGCAATTCCGATGACACCGGCCTTCTGAAGGAATTGTGGCGATCCGACCCGACCGCCGGTCAGAAAGGAGAATGGAAAAACGCTGAGGATCTTCTCGATGTTTTCCCCAAACCGTACCGGCCCAGCGGAGGGGAAAAACAGCGCATATTTCTTGCGATGGCTCTCAAGAAAATTGACATCATGGCACAGCATGGGCGATTGAATTCCCGGAGTCTCTTCATCTTTGACGAGCCTACGGGAAGCCTGGACAATTATTTCCGTGACATCTTCCTTTCATTGCTGTTCCGCCGGTTCCAACGACATAAGTTTACAACGTTGTTGATCACGCATGATTATTCGATGGTCGGTGAGATCACGCGAAAGCACGGACGATTGTTGGACCATGTTTCTTTCAAAGAACTCAGACTGCAAAATGAGAAACTCATCCTGAAAGACTTTCAGCCGGAGGTTTACTTAGGATGGCTCCAACAACAGAGCGAGCATCCGGTGAAGGCGGCATCCATGCACGGGCGTGGGCCCCTGTGCCGGGTTGAGAGCGGGGCCGAGGTATTCGGCCAGAAATTAATCATATCAAAGGATCGATCCGGCACTGAAGAATCGCCGATGGAAGTCTTTCCGGGCACAATGACATACTTGAAGGCGCCGAGCGGCACCGGGAAAACCACACTCGTGAAAGTAATGATGGGTTTGATTCCCGCCGACAGGCTGCGGCTCACACTGGAAGATGTTCGGTTGACTGAGAGCACCGGGCCGCAGTATTGGCAGAGACACATATGGGGGAAGAAAATGACGATGGTGTTCCAGCATGCCGACGAGGCTCTCAACTCCCGGTCCACCGTTGCTGAAACGTTCGAGGGTCTTCCTTCACGGAAGCGCGTTACTCCGGATGACGTGCGTCAAATACTGGGCGAACTGTTCGATCGTGAGATGGGCAGTGATTTTCTCCACAGACGGGTGAGTGATTTGAGCGGTGGACAGAAGCAGCGGCTCAATTTGCTGCGCGGCCTTTCCTTGAACACGGAAATCCTGATCCTCGATGAGCCACTGAACGGGCTCGATTTCGAGAGTGCGACCAAGGTGATCACAATGTTGAGAGAACAACAGCAAGAGGGAAAGGCCATTCTGGTGATTTCACATAACGAAGAGATCTTCGACGCCCTGATCTCAAAAGACTCCGTTTACTACCTGCATTCGAAGCGAGCGGGTCTGTAGCAAGGACCTGTTCTTCTCTCTGCGTCCTTCGCAAATTTTCTCTTTGCGTGCTCGGCGTTAAAGCTTTTAACGCAGAAAGCGCAAAGGACACGCAGAGACCGCAAAGCGTTTTGCCACGGACCTCAACTTGGCGAACCTCGCATTTGCGTTAACGCTTCTAACCACGAAGGCACGAAGAACCCGAAGCCTGATGGAAACGGCTGCCGGTTCGATACTGCCATCTCACAATCACTCCACCACTATTTCATCCGAAAAGATGAATGAATCGCTGCCCCTTGAGCGGTGCCACTCGGGTAATTTCCCCGGATTCTTGGCCACGATTTTCAGATATCGTGTCTTGACATCCTTGAATTCAGCCACAAAGTCGTGGATGATCGTTCCCTCTTCCCGGGGATCGATCGTGTTGAGGACTTCTTTCGCAAGCGAGTAGTTTTCACCGTTCTCGGATGTCCAGACCTGAACCCGCTCCGGCATCAAGACCCAGGAATGGCTCTGTTGGAAGAAGGCCATCGTGATCCGCCGGATGTCGGTCGGCACCGACAAATCAAGCTCAATGTCCAGGTCTTGTCCCTGAAATCCCTGCCACCGTCCGTCGGTAAAATTGTCCGACCCCCTTAATCCATCAAGAAGTCCATTGTCGCCCCCGGCGGCATAGGCGACGCTGTAGCGACTGTATTTCGAATTGAGCTTGCGAAGTTTTCCGACGCCCTTGTGAACCATGACGAATAATTCTTCCAGTTTCATTGGTTTCTTGTTGTCGATGACCCGCGCCCGGATGAGAGATGTGCTTGAGAGTTGGAACGGGGCTGCGTACTTATTCGAGCGGATCGTCGGCTCGGAGCCATCAATAGTATAATAGACAGGTTTGTCATGGAAAATGGTGTGCAATTCAATCGACCTTTTCCCATCCACAACTTTGTCGGAAGGATTGATGAAAACGATGTTTTCAAGGTCGAGCACTCGCTTTGCGAAGCCATCGTACTTGTCCAGAATGCGGTCCAGCCACCAGCCCCGGTTCTCTCTCTGCCACAGACCGACATATTCGTTTTTCAACTGATGGATCTCCTCGAGTAGTGTGCCAAAAGTGTTTCTCACTTCCTCAATGTCGCGGGGGTTTGTCGAATTCATCGCCTTAGCCAGTTGAATCCGGGCGAGATTTTTTCTTCCCGTGAAAGCGACCCGCTTCGCCGCAAACATTGCAAAATCAAGTGTCTCTGCGTTTTTCTTAACCGACTTCTTTAGAGTTACGAGGTCGTCAAGCAGAGACGAGGCATCCCTGATGATATTCTGGTTCGCCCGAAACGCGTTGCTGTCGGTGTTCTCAGGGCGGATGTCAAGCATATCCGACCACACTGCGCCGTCCTGAACGATCCCATCAACGCGATACGTTCGCAGGGAATCGAAGCGGAACAATGTCTGCGCCACAGGGATATCGGCGGCTCCATGGAAGACCGCGTTGAAGGAGCGGTCGAATCTCGCCAGCCTGGCTTCCCGATCAGCGTTTGCCTCGGCGCCCGCCAGCGGAAGCGCGGGGCTCCAGGAACATTCAGCTCCCCAAAGCAATCCGTGCCAGTTGTAGTTAAAGAAATTCTCGCCGTTGTCATCCCATGCCGTGTTCATCATGCCCATTGCGCCCAGTTTTGCCCCGTCGCGGACATAATTGGAGATGTTAATAGCGGCGTTGCTCATGTTGGGCCAGACTTCACCCCAGCAGCTTACACCGGGCGCCACCATGAAATCGAACCCCAGCTTGGTAAACGGCGTAATCGCATTGTCGAAGCTCTCTGCGGCGTCATACCCCCAAGAGAGCACGATGAGGTCTTTCGGCAGTTTACCAATGATCTTCTGATTGTTCACGGCAATGTCTCCCCACATCATGATTCGCTTGCCGTATTGTTTCAACATTTTGTCTATCCGGTTGATGTGGTACGCGTACACTCCATTGAGGCCCATGCTATCGACCATTGCCTTGCTTTTCCCCTCGCCGATACCGTAGGCCTCGTCACAGTTGATGTTGAACAGCTTGCTAGTATATGCAGGCGCGATCTCGGCATAGTTGTCTTCCAGGAAGCGGTACGTTTCTTCCTCGGAAGGTGCGACAACCCAGCCGTTCTCATCCATTTTCCGATAAAACGGAATTTTCAGTGTGTGTTCCATGTGTCCGAAGGATTGCTTGTTGCCGACCAGCTCGATGTGATACTTATGTGCGAATTCCTGGAGCTCGCCAATTTCTTCGACGGTGATGCCATCGGCGGGCGCGATGTCGGGATACTTCTTCAGCTTGAAGACGTGCTCGGTGTAGAGCGTGAAGTAATTTTGTTTCACTTCCGCCATCTTTCTGATAACGTTCTTCAAGAAATCGACCGTGGGAATGGGCCCGCGGCTGATATCATTCATCCACCCCCTGTAGCGCAGCGCCGGCCAGTCGATAATGGTCAGGCAGGGGAGGGAGTTGACCGTTGCATTTGAACGGATCAATTGCTTCAATGTTTGCACACCGTAGAAGACGCCGGCTCCGGTATTGGCGGCGACGAGAATCTCTCCCGAAGCAACCTGCAGGATATATCCCTCATTTCCCAGACTGTCGGGCACCGTGATCCCGAATGCCTTGAGATGTTTCGGAATGACTTTATTGGTCTGGAATCTTCCAACGATGATGTTCTTTCCCTTGGGAGTTTTCGCCAATGCGGGAGAAAAGTCGAGGGACATCCGGATTTCGTCGGATAGCTCGGCTGCCGAAAATTTATCTTCCTCATCCTTTGGATCCGACAGGAAAATTTTCACTTTCGGTGAGAAAGCAAAATGGCCAGCCCGCATGATAACCTTACGGGGCGAAGGAATCAACGGTAGGCCGCTGGAACTGATGGTTTCTCCTCCGTTACGCACGGAACCTGGCAGCATGCTCTGGCCGGGCGACGATAGGGAGATTAACAGGAGAAGTAAAGCTGACAGCGGTAGAATGTTATTTTTCATGGGAATGTGTCCGCGACGGATATGGATGAGGAATGTGCTTCGCCACAAGAATCATAACCACAAAGGGCACGAAGAACACAAAGGGTTTTCTACGCCGGCCGGAGGGTCTTCTCGTAGATCCGGTACTTTTTGTACAACTTTCCTCCGACTGCCGTATCGAAGCGGTTAATCATGTCATTGTCCTCCAGGTTCCAGGACATCTCGCACCATGTATAGCCGAGGCGTG